>NZ_CP016604.1:0-1200000 GCF_009684715.1 Otariodibacter oris
AAGCTGCCGCTCAGAAAGCCGCTGAAGAGGCTGCTGCTCAAAAAGCCGCTGAAGAGGCTGCTGCTCAAAAAGCCGCTGAAGAAGCTGCTGCTCAAAAAGCCGCTGAAGAAGCTGCTGCTCAAAAAGCCGCTGAAGAAGCTGCTGCTCAAAAAGCCGCTGAAGAACAAGCTGCTAATGATAAGGCTAATATGTCAGATATGATTTCTAATAATATTGGTGAAATTCAGAAGACTTTTGTTAATAATAATGGAACAAATGGAGGAAGAAGTAATCTATCTGGTGCAATTATTTCAATTAAAGATGGCAAATTCACTCAACAAAATATTGATCTAGAAACATCTAATAACATTAATGAGTTAGTAATAGATGGTAAACCTATTACTTTATTCTCTAATGAAGATATTACAAATCGTCGATCTGAGGATCAAAATAGCTATAACATTTATGATATACGTTCAGATAACGTAACAGGAAAAGTTGGTAGCCTTCCTAAACGAGCATTTGATGATAATTTTGCTCAATTAAGATATGGATATGTTAAAGATAACGATGGAAAAATAACATTATTCGTACAAGGACATCAAACACCAGTACAAGGACAAATTGATACTCCATTCAGCTATTATTGGGCTGGAAAAAATAATAATACTGAAGTACTTAGAGCATTACCAAAAGAAGGTATATGGGAATATTTAGGTACAGCTTTTTATGGTAAAGATCAAAACTATAAAGAACTTGATACTTCAGCTATTGTTGATATAACCAATAAGAAAGTAAAAGTTGATGTAAAAGAAAATGGTACAAATAAACTTACTTTCGGGGGTAATATTGAAGGAAATACGTTCTCAGGCAACTATCATGGAGTTGAATCAAAAGGTGCTTTCTATGGAACTAATGGAATAGATATTGGAGGTACATTCTATCAAACTCAAGGAAATGAAAAAGGATACAATGGTGTATTTGGAGCGACCCAACAAAACTGTAGTTGGAGTGGATGTGCACAACTAGAAAATAAAGATGCTTTAAAAGATTTTAATGTATCTAAATAATCAATAATACAATGGCAATACTTCTTATAATTTAAGTATTGCCATTTATTATCTTTTACTGTTTTCTTCCTGTAATCCTACACCACTCTTCTTTTTCTTCTACAGGATCTAATGTGAAATGTTGTTGATAAGCCTCACATACTGACTCCGCTTGGGTTGCTAAAATGCCAGATAATCCCAAATCGCCATCCGGTTTAACTAGGGTGGTAATTTGAGGTGCTAACTCTTTCAACGGACCCGCTAAAATATTGGCAACAACAACTTCTGCTTGCAATCCTTCTGGCTGATCTTTTGCAAGAAATAGCTGCAATCTATCCGCTACACCATTTGCCTCGGCATTATTTTTACTGGCTAAAATGGCTTGTGGATCAATATCAATACCAATCGCTTGTTTTGCCCCTAATTTCAAGGCAGCTATAGCTAAAATGCCTGAACCACATCCAAAATCAATCACGGTTTTATCTGTCAGATCTAAACCATCCAACCACGCTAAACATAGTGCAGTTGTTGGGTGAGTACCAGTACCAAAAGCTAAACCAGGATCTAACATTACATTGACCGCATTAGGATCAGGAATTTCTCGCCAGCTTGGGCAAATCCATAAACGTTTACCAAACTGCATAGGGTGGAAATTATCCATCCACTCACGTTCCCAATCTTTATCTTCAATTTGCTCAATTTTATGGGCAAAATCTTCGTCAACAATTTGGCTCTTGCGTAATTGCTCTACAATCTCTTGCATATTGGTTTCCGCATCAAATAATGCGACTACATCCGTATTTCCCCAAAGGCGAGTTTCACCCGGTAGAGGCTCAAAAATCGGAGTATCTTGACTATCCATAAAAGTCACCGATACCGCGCCGATAGATTCTAAAAAATCACTGATTAATTCTGCTTGCTTGTCTGTGCTATTTAAGCGAATTTGTACCCAAGCCATATTTTTCCTTATTCTTAAAAATAAACCGAAATTTTACGCGATCAATCATCAATCGCAAAGGCGCTATTCCCCTTCTTCGAGTAAAATCCAGCCACTATCTAACCAATCACATAAACTGTCTAATAAGAGTTCGAGTTGATCTTGATTTTCTACTTTTGAGGCTAATTTATTCCAAGAAACTGCATCACCATTAGCAATGCGGATCAATAAATTTGCTTCTGCGTCATTGAGTTCATCAATCCATTCCCCATTTACGTACACACGTAATGGTGATTCCGTATAAACAATTTTCACATTTGCATCTTGTTGAACCCAACCGCCCGCCTCCAAAATTTCTTGGACTTCATCGGGATAAAACTCATTTTCTTCGGTTAATTGCTCATAACGTCTGGTACTTACCGCCATTGCGACACTATGAGTAAAGAGTTCATCAAATTGATTAGAATGTTGTAATAATTCAATCAACTGTGTTTTGAGTGTTGCCACCATTTGCGGATCGAGCAATGCAGTTGGTTGATTTTGTGGTGAAAGTCTAAATGGCACGGTAAATTGTGAATTTGCCATAATATTCGTTTGATGTTCTAAGGTCTTACACAAGTTTTCGAGTAAATCGGCTGCATTTGGGAAACGCAATCCAAATGAAAATGTTAAGCAATCATCTTGTGCGACACCATAATGGGCAAGGCGAGAAGGAACGTAAAGCACGTCACCCGGCGATAACACTTCATCTAAAATAAGATCACCCATATCATCAAAAATACGAATCGGTTGGTTAGGTTGAAATTCAGTGCTTGGATCACACCATTTGCCTAATTGCCAACGGCGATGCCCATAGCCTTGCACGAGGAACACATCATATTCATCATAGTGTTTACCCACAGAACCGCCCGCTTGTGCGTAAGACACCATAATATCATCACGTTGCCATTGAGGTAGGAAGCTAAAAGCTTGCCATAATGCACCCAATTCAGGCGACCATTGCTCTAAATTCTGCACTAACACCGACCAGCGTTCAGGTAAGTCATCAAAATCTTCCGCAGATAATGGGCTACGTTTGAGAGACCATTTTTCGCCTTCTTCCGTTTGATAAGTTTTTACCAAGCGAGAGGTGACGTCTTCTTCCTGTGCTAATTCAATAATATCCTGAG
Organism: Otariodibacter oris; assembly: GCF_009684715.1. Lineage (NCBI taxonomy): Bacteria > Pseudomonadati > Pseudomonadota > Gammaproteobacteria > Pasteurellales > Pasteurellaceae > Otariodibacter > Otariodibacter oris. The sequence goes on from NZ_CP016604.1 coordinate 3,135, forward strand.
GTTCAAATAAACCCACTATTTGTGGTAATCCATTACGAATAAGAAGCGGTCGTTTCTGCCAATAATTTTGCAAAAAATCTTCGGGAGTAATGTTTTCTGGTAAACAGAATGGGATATTCATTTGAGATACCTCACTTTTAGCTGAAATCAGATTTTACTTTAATCTTTTTTATATAGCTTGCCAAATAGAATCCCCTTATTTTTCATCAATTTTTGATTAAAATTATACTCTAGAGAGCCTTATTCTATTTATTCCACACACAAATTCCCTTTTTATTCTCATTTTTTACCTATATAATGCGATTAAATTTCGATTCAAAACTTATTTTATTTCATTATGCCAAAACGAAACACAAAACAACGTCGTCAAATTATTGCAACAATGGTGCAAGAACAAGGGGAAGTGAGTGTTGAAATACTCTCTACTCTTTTTGAAACTTCAGAAGTCACTATTCGTAAAGATCTCACGGCATTAGAAGAAAGTGGTTTTTTATTACGCCGATATGGCGGGGCAATAAAAATCCCCAAAGAAATGATAGAAGACCAAGCAGAAAATCTTTCGAAACAAAAGATAGCTATTGCTCACGCAGCAACGAAACAAATTAAAGAGCATAACCGAATCATTATTGATACGGGTAGCACAACAGGTGCGTTAGTTAAAGTGCTGAATCAAACAGGGTTGGTGATTATGACTAACTCACTTGCCTTAGCTAATGAATTAACTGTGCTTGAATGTGAACCAACGGTATTGATGACCGGTGGCACTTGGGATACTCGCTCTGAATCATTTCAAGGGAAAGTCGCTGAACAGGTTCTTCGTTCATACAATTTTGACCAATTGTTTATTGGTGCGGATGGCGTTGATCTCTCGCAAGGGACAACCACATTTAATGAATTAATTGGTTTAAGCCAAGTGATGGCTGAGGTTTCTCGAGAAGTTATCGTGCTGATCGAATCCCAAAAAATTGGGCGAAAAATGCCAAACATTGAATTGGAATGGCAAAAAATAGATAAGTTAATTACCGATGAGGAAATTTCGCCTGAGGTTGTGCAACAAATTACACAACAAGGCGTAGAAGTCATTATTGCAAAATATGAATAAGATCTAACCGCTTGTATAACCCTTATGGTATGTAAGCAATTAATAAAAAAAGGAAAGTAAATTTATGTGTGGAATTGTTGGTGCTGTGGCACAACGTGATGTTGCGGAAATCTTAGTAAATGGCTTACATCGTCTAGAATATCGTGGTTACGATTCAGCGGGCGTGGCAATCTTAGCCCCACAAAAAGAGATGCAAATTGTACGTCGAGTAGGCAAAGTGAAAGCACTTGATGAAGCCATTGAAAAAGATCCATTAATTGGTGGAACAGGGATTGCACATACTCGCTGGGCAACACACGGCGAACCATCAGAAACTAATGCTCATCCACATCGTTCAGGCAATATTGCTGTGGTCCACAATGGAATTATTGAGAACTACGAAGAATTAAGAGAAATCCTTCAGCAAAGAGGTTATCAATTCCAATCGCAAACAGATACGGAAGTTATCGCTCACTTAGTTGAATGGGAATCTAGAAACTCATCTACTCTACTCGAAGCGGTACAAAAAACCGTTGTGCAATTACGTGGTGCTTACGGCACAGTAGTAATGAATGCCAATGAACCCGAACATCTTATCGTTGCTCGTTCGGGTAGCCCATTAGTTATCGGCTTGGGGATTGGCGAAAATTTCCTTGCCTCTGACCCTTTGGCATTATTGAGTGTCACTCGTCGTTTTATCTATCTTGAAGAAGGCGATGTTGCTGAAATTACCCGTCGTGATGTACATATTTTTGATCACGAAGGTAAAGAAGTTAAGCGAGAAGTTCACGAAGGAAACTTTGAGCAAGATGCAACGGATAAAGGTCCTTTCCGCCACTATATGCAGAAAGAAATCTTCGAACAGCCTGTTGCTATTCGTAACACCTTAGAAGGTCGTATTGCTCATGATAAAGTAGTAATCGACTCCATTGGCAATAATGCTCAAGCTATTTTGGAAAAAGTAGAACATATCCAAATTGTCGCTTGTGGTACATCTTATAATGCAGGTATGGTCGCTCGCTATTGGTTAGAGTCGATCGCTGGAGTAAGTTGTGATGTGGAAATTGCCTCAGAATTCCGTTATCGCAAATTCGTTACTCGCCCTAATAGCCTTTTAATTACACTCTCTCAATCGGGCGAAACAGCAGATACACTCGCTGCATTGCGTTTAGCTAAAGCTTCTGGATTTATGTCAGCAATGACAATCTGTAATGTCGCAAGCTCATCGCTCGTACGTGAATCTGATTTTGCCTTTATGACAAAAGCAGGCGTTGAAATTGGCGTGGCATCAACCAAGGCATTTACAACCCAACTGACTTGCTTATTACTTTTAACTTCGGTAATTGGACGTTTAAAAGGTAATGTATCTGATGAACAAGAAAAACATATCGTTCAAGCTTTACAACGACTCCCTGCACAAATTGAAAGTGCATTAGTCTTTGATAAAGAAATTGAAAAATTATCGGAAGATTTTGCGGAAAAACATCACACCCTATTTTTAGGACGTGGCGAGTTTTATCCAATCGCAATGGAATCTGCGTTAAAGCTGAAAGAAATTTCCTATATTCATGCAGAAGCCTATGCAGCGGGAGAGTTGAAACACGGACCTTTGGCATTAATTGATAACGATATGCCAGTAATCGTTGTTGCGCCTGAAAATGATTTACTTGAAAAAGTGAAATCTAACATTGAAGAAGTGAGAGCAAGAGGCGGACAGCTTTATGTATTCGCTGATCACGACGCAGGGTTCAATCAAGAGGAAGGATTTAAAACGATAGTAATGCCAAAAGTAGATGAAATTACTGCCCCTATTTTTTACACAGTGCCGTTACAACTACTTTCTTACCACATCGCCTTAATTAAAGGAACAGATGTTGATCAACCGAGAAATTTAGCGAAAGCGGTGACGGTGGAATAATAAAATCCTTGCGGAATAAAGACAAAACTAGTTTACATTGCATTCATAAATAGGTAAAATTCGCCCTCGCAGATCATTTTATTAAATTTCTGTGAATTTTTGATGGTGCTTGCCTATCAAGCCCCATCCAAGACCGTAGGTGAATTGACTCATTATTTATAGTAAGTCAGTTCTTAATCCAACAAACCTACGTAGATGGTGAACAGACAGAATACTCTGCTTCTGGACACCTTAGGCTCAAAAGACGATTGTGTAACAAGCGGTCGCTTTTTTGAGATTTTTTGTAAATTCCACGTTTTTTGTGGAGTGTATCAGGAGCTAAAACCAATGGCATTAAATCTTCAAGACAAACAAGCAATTGTTGCTGAAGTAAATGAAGCTGCTAAAGGTGCCCTTTCTGCTGTTGTTGCGGATTCTCGTGGTGTAACAGTAGATAAAATGACTGAGTTACGTAAAACTGCTCGTGAAGCAGGCGTTTCATTGCGCGTTGTTCGTAATACTTTATTACGTCGTGCAGTTGAAGGCACTGAATATGAGTGCTTAAAAGATACGTTTACTGGTCCAACTCTTATTGCATTCTCTAACGAGCATCCAGGTGCAGCTGCACGTTTGCTTAAAGATTTTGCAAAAGCAAACAAAGAGTTTGAAATTAAAGGTGCTGCCTTTGAAGGTAAATTGCAAGATATCGAATTCTTAGCAACATTACCAACTTACGAAGAAGCAATTGCACGTTTAATGGGTACAATGAAAGAAGCTGCGGCAGGCAAACTTGTTCGCACTCTTGCGGCATTACGCGACAAATTACAAGAAGCTGCATAATTTATTTTAAAGCACTTCTTAAATCGTTTAACTTATTTATTTTAGGAATTGATTGTTATGTCATTAACTAACGAACAACTTATCGAAGCTATCGCTTCTAAATCAGTATCAGAAATCGTTGAATTAATCGCTGCGATGGAAGAAAAATTTGGTGTTTCAGCGGCAGCAGCGGCAGTTGCAGTAGCAGCTGGTGGTGCAGCAGAAGCAGCAGAAGAAAAAACAGAATTTGATGTTGTATTAACAAACGCTGGTGGTAACAAAGTTGCTGTAATCAAAGCAGTACGTGGTGCAACAGGTTTAGGCTTAAAAGAAGCTAAAGACTTAGTTGAATCAGCACCTGCAACATTAAAAGAAGCTGTATCTAAAGGCGAAGCTGAAGAACTTAAGAAAGCTTTAGAAGAAGCTGGTGCACAAGTAGAAATCAAATAATTTTTGATTGACTTGTAAATCCTTATTTAAGGATAGATGGCTGGTGGTTTTTCCATCAGCCATTTTGTGCTTAAAAGAAACGGGTAGATTTTGTCGTTTTAATCTATTCTAATTTTTATCCTAATCTTTTGATTTTATTAAGATTAGTAATATACCCCCCCGAAATAACCGCTTTAAGTAGTGATTTTTGACTTACTGTTAGGTAATCGGAAAACGACACCTCGTACACATTTATAATGCCACTTCCTGCCTGTCTTAAAGGCGGTTTGTGAACTCAACAACCAAAAAGAAAAATCAGAGGCTATCTAAAAATGGCATACTCATATTCCGAGAAAAAGCGTATTCGTAAGAGCTTCGGCAAACGCTCACAGGTTCTTAATGTACCTTATCTATTAACAATTCAGCTTGACTCTTTTGATAAATTTATTCAAAGAGACCCTGAAGGACAACAAGGTTTAGAAGCGGCATTCCGTTCAGTTTTCCCAATTGTAAGTAACAATGGTTCAACTGAATTACAATACGTTTCATACGAACTTGGCGAACCATCATTCGATGTTCGTGAATGTCAAATTCGTGGTACAACTTATGCTGCACCACTCCGCGTTACATTACGCTTAGTTACCTTCGACCGTGAAGCCGCGGCAGGTACTGTAAAAGATATTAAAGAACAAAGTGTATATATGGGAGAAATCCCACTGATGACTGATAACGGAACTTTCGTTATCAATGGTACAGAGCGTGTGATTGTTTCACAATTACACCGTAGCCCAGGTGTGTTCTTTGATTCAGACAAAGGTAAAACGCACGCATCAGGTAAAGTCCTTTATAACGCAAGAATTATCCCTTACCGTGGTTCTTGGTTAGATTTTGAATTCGATCCAAAAGATAATCTTTACGCGCGTATCGACCGTCGTCGTAAATTACCAGCAACGATTATTTTACGTGCATTAGGCTACACAACAGAAGAAATCTTAGATTTATTCTTCGATAAAATTCATTTTGAAATTAAAGATAATCAATTATTGATGACCCTTGTACCAGAGCGTTTACGTGGTGAAATTGCTGCGTTTGATATTGAAGCGAATGGTAAAGTTTATGTAGAAAATGGTCGTCGTATTACTGCCCGTCATATTAGAGCATTAGAAAAAGATAATATTACTCAAATTGTTGTTCCAACAGAATATATTGTTGGTCGTGTGACTGCGAAAGACTATATCGATCTTGAAACAGGTGAAGTAGTTTGCCCTGCGAATATGGAAATTTCATTAGAAATGTTGGCAAACCTTGCTCAAGCTGGCTATAACGAAATCGAAGTATTATTCACAAACGATTTAGACTACGGTCCTTATATTTCTGAAACATTACGTGTGGATCCAACTCACGATCGTTTAAGTGCGTTAGTTGAAATTTACCGTATGATGCGTCCAGGCGAGCCACCAACAAAAGAAGCAGCAGAAGGCTTGTTTGACAATATGTTCTTCTCAACTGACCGCTATGATCTTTCTGCGGTAGGTCGTATGAAGTTCAATCGTTCTCTTGATATTCCAGAAGGCGTGGGCACAGGAATTTTAAGCAACGATGATATTGTCGGTGTGATGAAAAAATTAATCGAGATCCGTAATGGTCGTGGTGAAGTTGATGATATCGATCACTTAGGAAACCGTCGTATCCGTTCTGTGGGTGAAATGGCAGAAAACCAATTCCGTATTGGTTTAGTGCGTGTTGAGCGTGCAGTGCGTGAGCGTCTTTCATTAGGCGATTTAGATGGCGTAACTCCACAAGATTTAATCAATGCGAAACCAATTTCAGCAGCAGTGAAAGAGTTCTTTGGTTCATCACAACTTTCACAATTTATGGACCAAAATAACCCACTTTCAGAAGTGACACATAAACGTCGTATTTCTGCATTAGGCCCGGGTGGTTTAACTCGTGAACGTGCAGGCTTTGAGGTTCGAGATGTTCACGCAACTCACTATGGTCGTGTATGTCCAATCGAAACACCTGAAGGTCCAAACATCGGTTTGATCAACTCACTTTCTGTGTACGCTCGTACTAACGACTACGGTTTCTTAGAAACGCCATATCGTAAAGTGGTTGATGGTCAAGTAACAGAAGAAATCGAATACTTATCAGCAATTGAAGAAGGTAACTATGTTATCGCTCAGGCTAACTCAAACTTAGATGACGATTTCCGCTTTACTGATACTTATGTAACTTGTCGTGGTGAACACGGTGAGTCTGGTTTATATCGTCCAGAAGAAATTCACTATATGGACGTTTCTACACAACAGGTAGTTTCTGTTGCGGCAGCGTTGATTCCGTTCCTTGAACACGATGATGCGAACCGTGCCTTAATGGGTGCGAACATGCAACGTCAAGCAGTACCAACACTACGTGCGGATAAACCATTAGTCGGTACAGGTATCGAAAAAGCTGTAGCACTTGACTCTGGTGTAGCGGTTGTTGCGAAACGTGGTGGTACAATTCAATATGTTGATGCGTCACGTATCGTTGTTAAAGTTAATGAAGACGAAACTATCGCGGGTGAAGCGGGTATCGATATTTATAACTTAATTAAATATACTCGTTCAAACCAAAACACTTGTATCAACCAATTACCTTGTGTGCAATTAGGTGAGCCAGTTGAACGTGGTGAAATCTTAGCAGATGGCCCTTCAACAGATTTAGGTGAATTAGCATTAGGTCAAAACATTCGTGTGGCATTCATGCCTTGGAATGGTTATAACTTCGAAGACTCAATGTTAGTCTCTGAGCGTGTTGTACAAGAAGATCGTTTCACTACTATTCATATTCAAGAATTATCTTGTGTGGCGCGTGATACTAAACTTGGTGCGGAAGAAATCACTGCAGATATTCCAAACGTCGGTGAATCAGCATTAAGTAAATTAGATGAGTCTGGTATCGTTTATATCGGTGCGGAAGTGAAAGGTGGCGATATCCTAGTGGGTAAAGTTACCCCTAAAGGTGAAACACAATTAACACCAGAAGAAAAATTACTTCGTGCAATCTTTGGTGAAAAAGCGTCTGACGTTAAAGATTCTTCTTTACGTGTACCAAATGGTACATCAGGTACGATTATCGACGTTCAAGTCTTCACTCGTGACGGCGTAGAAAAAGATAAACGTGCGAAAGAAATCGAAGAAATGCAACTTCGTGATGCGAAGAAAGACCTTGTTGAAGAGTTAGAAATCTTAGAAGCAGGCTTATTCACACGTGTTCGTAACCTATTAATCGAAGGTGGTGTTGCTGAATCAACATTAGATAACTTACCTCGTGAAAAATGGTTAGAGCAAACTTTAGATGACGAAGCTAAACAAAATCAATTAGAGCAACTTGCGGAACAACACGAAGAATTACGTAAAGAATTTGAACGTAAACTTGAAGTTAAACGCAATAAGATCATCCAAGGCGATGACCTTGCACCAGGCGTATTAAAAGTTGTTAAAGTATATCTTGCTGTGAAACGTCAAATCCAACCGGGTGATAAAATGGCGGGACGTCACGGTAACAAAGGGGTTATCTCAAAAATCAACCCAGTTGAAGATATGCCATACGATGAAAACGGTCAGCCAGTTGAGATCGTATTGAATCCACTAGGGGTTCCATCTCGTATGAACATCGGTCAGATCTTAGAAACTCACTTAGGCTTAGCAGCTCGTGGTATCGGTGATCAAATCAACCAGATGATCAAACAACAACAATCTATCGCTAAATTACGTGAATATATCCAAAAAGCGTATGACTTAGGCCACGGTGCTCAAAGTGTAGATTTAAATACATTCTCTGATGAAGAAGTATTACGTTTAGCAGAAAACCTCCGTAAAGGTTTACCACTTGCTACACCTGTATTTGATGGTGCTCACGAAGATGAAATCAAAGGATTATTAGAATTAGGTGGTTTACCAACTTCTGGTCAAATTACGTTATATGATGGTCGTACAGGTGAAAAATTCGAGCGTCCAGTAACCGTTGGTTATATGTATATGCTCAAATTGAACCACTTGGTTGATGACAAAATGCACGCTCGTTCAACTGGTTCTTATAGTCTTGTTACACAACAACCATTGGGTGGTAAAGCTCAATTCGGTGGTCAGCGTTTCGGTGAGATGGAGGTATGGGCATTAGAAGCATACGGTGCGGCTTATACTCTACAAGAAATGCTAACTGTGAAATCTGATGACGTGAACGGTCGTACTAAGATGTATAAAAATATCGTCGATGGTACACACTATATGGAACCGGGTATGCCTGAATCTTTCAACGTTATTACGAAAGAAATTCGTGCATTAGGTATCGATATGGAGTTGGACGAAGCATAAATACGTTAAATTCCTTTGGAATTAACACGTATCGCAAGCGGTCAGATTTGCAAAATATTTTACAAAACTCACCGCTTGCAAAGCCAGATTTTCTCGTTTAGAGCCACAAGGCTTTAAGCAAACTTTAACCTCACTAGGGGCAAAAAAGTGAAAGACTTAGTTAAGTTTTTAAAAGCACAATCAAAATCAAATGACGATTTCGATGTAATTAAGATTGGTTTAGCATCGCCAGATAAGATCCGTTCGTGGTCTTTCGGTGAAGTTAAAAAACCAGAAACAATCAACTACCGTACATTCAAACCAGAACGTGACGGTCTTTTCTGTGCCAGAATCTTTGGACCAGTAAAAGATTACGAATGTCTTTGCGGTAAATATAAACGCTTAAAACACCGTGGTGTTATTTGTGAAAAATGTGGTGTTGAAGTTACACAAACTAAAGTACGTCGTGAACGTATGGGACACATTGAATTAGCTTGTCCAGTAGCACACATTTGGTTCTTAAAATCATTACCATCTCGTATCGGTTTGATTTTAGATATGCCATTACGTGATATTGAACGTGTACTTTATTTCGAATCTTATGTTGTTATTGAACCAGGTATGACTGATCTTGAGAAAAATCAGTTATTAACCGAAGAACAATTTATGGAAGCGGAAGAGCGTTGGGGCGATGAATTTGAAGCAAAAATGGGTGCAGAAGCTATCCAAGTATTGCTCAAAGAATTAGATTTAGATCACCAATGCGAAATGTTACGTGAAGAATTGCAAACAACAAATTCTGAAACTAAACGTAAAAAAATCACAAAACGCTTAAAATTACTTGAAGCATTTATGCAATCTGGTAACAAACCAGAATGGATGATCTTAACGGTATTACCAGTACTTCCACCCGATCTTCGTCCATTAGTACCACTCGATGGCGGACGTTTTGCGACTTCAGATCTAAACGATTTATATCGTCGTGTAATCAACCGTAATAACCGTTTAAAACGTTTATTAGACTTAATCGCACCAGATATTATCGTGCGTAACGAAAAACGTATGTTACAAGAATCTGTGGACGCATTATTAGATAATGGTCGTCGTGGTCGTGCAATTACAGGTTCAAACAAACGTCCATTAAAATCTTTGGCTGATATGATCAAAGGTAAACAAGGTCGTTTCCGTCAAAACTTATTAGGTAAACGTGTTGACTATTCAGGCCGTTCTGTAATCACAGTAGGTCCATACTTACGTCTACATCAATGTGGTTTACCGAAAAAAATGGCATTGGAATTATTCCGTCCATTTATTTATTCAAAATTAGAAAATCGTGGCATTGCATCAACAATCAAAGCTGCGAAGAAAATGGTTGAGCGTGAAGATCCAATCGTATGGGATATTCTTGCTGAAGTTATCCGTGAACACCCGATTCTACTTAACCGTGCACCAACACTTCACCGTTTGGGTATCCAAGCGTTTGAACCATTGTTGATTGAAGGTAAAGCGATTCAGTTACACCCTCTTGTTTGTGCGGCGTTCAATGCGGACTTCGATGGTGACCAAATGGCGGTTCACGTTCCATTAACACTTGAAGCTCAGTTAGAAGCTCGTGCGTTAATGATGTCAACCAATAACGTACTTTCACCAGCAAACGGTGATCCAATCATCGTTCCATCACAAGACGTTGTTTTAGGCTTGTACTATATGACACGTGAAAAAGTGAATGCGAAAGGTGAAGGAATGTACTTCTTAGACCCGCGTGAAGCTGAAAAAGCGTATCGTACTGGTCAGGCAGAATTACACGCTCGCGTTAAAGTACGTATCACTGAATACACTAAAGATGAAAATGGTGAATTTGTTAAATCAACAAACTTAATCGATACTACCGTTGGACGTTCAATCCTGTGGATGATCGCACCAAAAGGTATGCCATTTAAATTGTTCAACCAGACATTAGGTAAAAAAGCAATTTCAAAATTAATTAATGAAAGCTACCGTCGTTTAGGTTTGAAAGAGTCTGTTGTTTTTGCTGATCAAATTATGTATACCGGTTTTGCATATGCAGCACGTTCAGGTTCATCTGTTGGTATTGATGATATGGTTATACCTGAGCAAAAATACAGTATCATTTCAGCAGCAGAAACAGAAGTTGCTGAGATCCAAGAGCAGTTTAACTCGGGTCTTGTCACTGCGGGTGAGCGTTATAATAAAGTGATCGATATTTGGGCGGCAGCGAATGAGCGTGTTGCTAAAGCGATGATGGAAAACCTTTCACAAGAAGAAGTGATCAACCGTGAAGGTAACCCAGAAAAACAAGCCTCATTCAACAGTATCTTTATGATGGCAGACTCTGGAGCGCGTGGTTCTGCGGCACAGATTCGTCAGTTAGCAGGTATGCGTGGATTGATGGCGCGTCCAGATGGCTCAATCATCGAAACACCAATCACAGCGAACTTCCGTGAAGGTCTGAACGTTCTTCAGTACTTTATTTCAACCCACGGTGCGCGTAAAGGTTTGGCGGATACGGCGTTAAAAACTGCGAACTCAGGTTACTTAACTCGTCGTTTAGTTGATGTGGCACAAGACTTAGTTATCGTTGAAGATGACTGTGGTACACACGAAGGTATCGTAATGACAGCCCTTATTGAAGGTGGGGATGTTAAAGAAGCATTGCGTGATCGTGTGTTAGGTCGTGTGGTTGCAGAAGACGTATTAAAACCAGGTACAGAAGAAGTATTAATTCCACGTAATACACTCATTGATGAAAAATGGTGTGATGTGATTGATGCGGAATCTGTGGATCAAATCAAAGTACGTTCAGTAGTAACCTGTAACACAGACTTCGGTGTATGTGCGAAATGTTACGGACGTGACCTTGCTCGTGGACACTTAATCAACCAAGGTGAAGCCGTTGGGGTTATCGCAGCACAATCTATCGGGGAACCAGGTACACAGTTAACCATGCGTACGTTCCATATCGGTGGTGCGGCATCTGCGGCAGCCAAAGAATCAAGCGTACAAGTGAAAAATACGGGTACATTAAAACTTGCTAATGCGAAATCAGTGACCAATAAAGACGGTAAGATCGTATTAACTTCACGTAATACTGAATTAACGATCATTGATGCATTCGGTCGTACCAAAGAAAACTATAAAGTACCTTACGGTGCAGTATTATCGAAAGGCGATGGCGAAGAAGTGACTGCGGGTGAAATAGTTGCAAACTGGGATCCACATACAATGCCTATCGTGTCTGAAGTGAGTGGTTTCATTCAATTCAGTGATGTTGTAGATGGCTTAACAGTAACGCGTCAAACCGATGATCTTACAGGTTTATCATCAATAGTAGTTCAAGATGTCGGTGAACGTGCAACAGCAGGTAAAGATTTACGTCCAGCGTTGAAATTAGTGGATGCAAAAGGTAATGACATTTTAATTAATGACACACCAGTACAATACTTCCTACCAGGTAAAGCAATCGTAACATTAAGCGATGGCGCAGAAATCGGTACAGGGGAAGCATTAGCACGTATTCCACAAGAATCAACAGCAACTAAAGATATTACCGGGGGTCTTCCTCGCGTTGCTGACTTATTTGAAGCTCGTAAACCGAAAGAGCCAGCAATTCTTGCAGAAATTTCAGGTATCGTTTCATTTGGTAAAGAAACTAAAGGAAAACGCCGCTTGTTAATCACTCCAGCAGAAGGCGAAACATACGAAGAAATGATTCCAAAATGGCGTCAGCTTAACGTATTTGAAGGCGAAATGGTTCAACGTGGTGATATTATTTCAGATGGTGCAGAAACACCTCACGATATCTTACGTTTACGTGGCGTACACGCAGTAACAGATTATATCGTTAATGAAGTTCAAGAAGTTTATCGCTTACAAGGGGTAAAAATTAACGATAAACATATCGAAGTTATCGTACGTCAAATGTTACGTAAAGCGGTAATCACTCAAGCTTACGATTCTGAATTCTTAGAAGGTGAGCAAGTTGAAGTAGCTCGCGTGAAGATTGTAAACCGCCAACGTGAAGCGGAAGGTAAACCATTAGTTGAATTTGAACGTGAATTGCTTGGTATTACTAAAGCATCACTTGCAACAGAATCATTTATTTCTGCGGCATCGTTCCAAGAAACAACTCGCGTATTAACCGAAGCTGCGGTAGCAGGTAAACGTGATGAATTACGTGGATTAAAAGAAAACGTTATCGTAGGTCGTTTAATCCCTGCGGGTACAGGTTTTGCTTACCATCAAAATCGTAACAAGAAACGTGTAGCACCTGAAGTGGTTGAAGCACCAGTAGATCCAGTATCTGCATTTGCAACTGCTGAAGAAATCGAAGCGGAAACACAAAATCTTGTTGCTGATGAAGCAACTCAAAGCTTAGCTGCATTATTAAATGCTGGCTTAGATGCTGATGAGTAATGAATCATTTCTAGATTAGAAATTAGATAACAAAAATGGGGCTTACGCCCCATTTTTTATTGATATAGACTGCAAATTAAAAAACTACCCTCGTCCACCAACGGTAATTTTATCGAGTTTCACTGTAGGTTGCCCTACCCCAACAGGTACACTTTGCCCTTCTTTTCCACAAGTTCCGATGCCAAGATCGAGTTCCATATTTTTACCGACCATAGACACTTGTTGCATTGCTTCAATACCACTACCGATTAATGTCGCACCTGTTACTGGTTTGGTTATCCTACCTTTTTCAATCAAATAGGCTTCCGCTGTTGAGAAAACAAATTTACCTGAAGTGATATCCACTTGTCCGCCACTAAAGTGTGGTGCATATAAGCCAAAATCCACTGACTCAATCATAGCTTCAAACTCATCATTACCTTCTTGCAAGTAAGTATTTGTCATTCTTGGCATTGGTAAGTGGGCGTAAGATTCTCGACGTCCATTTCCTGTTGGCGCAACGCCCATTAAACGTGCGTTGAGTTTATCTTGCATATAGCCTTTCAAAATACCATTTTCAATTAAGGTATTTTTTTGAGAAGGCACACCTTCATCATCTACCGTAAGAGAACCGCGTAAATTAGCTAAAGTACCATCATCAACAATAGTACAGAGTGGAGAAGTGACTTGTTGTCCAATTTTACCCGTAAACAGTGAAGATTCTTTACGGTTGAAATCACCTTCTAAACCGTGTCCAACTGCTTCGTGCAGTAAAATTCCCGGCCAGCCTGCACCAAGCACAATCGGCATTGAACCTGCGGGTGCTGCTACTGCACCTAAATTAACAAGGGCTTGGCGTACAGCTTCTTTCGCAAGATGCACTGCTCGACTATCGCCTGTAATGTGTGGCTCTAAGAACCAATCTAAGCCAAATCGACCACCTGCTCCCGCACTACCACGCTCACGTTTACCGTCTTTTTCTACTAATACGGAAATTGATAAACGAACTAATGGGCGAATATCCGCTGCTAAAGTACTATCGGTTGCACTCACTAAAATTTCTTCGTAGATTGCTGATAGGTTGGCATTAACTTGAATCACTCGTGGATCTTCCGCTCTCGCCACTTTATCAACTAAATGCAGTAATTCCACTTTTTGTTCACGGCTTAAAGTGTCTAATGGATTAACTGATGCATAGCGTTTAATTGCTTTTGTTTCCACGAAAGGATGAATGGCTAATTTACCAGAATCTTGGGTAATACTACGGGCTGCCATTGCACATTGCTCGAGTTGAGTAAGTGAAATTTGATCCGCATAAGCAAACCCTGTTTTTTCGCCTGAAACTGCACGAACGCCAACGCCACGATCAATATAAAATCCACCTTCTTTGATAATACTATCTTCTAGCGACCAACTTTCATCTTGGCTGAATTGAAAATAGAGATCCGCATAATCAATATTACGTGTTGCAAAATGATCAAGGGTATTGGATAAATCCGACAGCTGTAATCCACTTGGTAAAAGCAAACTACTTGAAACTTTATTTAACATATTGATTCTCTTAAAAATAAAACTGCTCTTTCGAGCAGTTACAAGCGGTATGATTAGTCTCTTTTTTTGCAAAAAATCGGGATAAACCTACCGCTTACGATATAAATATAATGGGTATTATGATTCGGGCAACAGTCGCTCTAAACGCCATAAATCAGAAAATTCAGCACGTGCTTTGATTAAATGTATTTGGTTTCCATCCACCAATATTTCCATTGCTTGTGGACGAGAGTTATAAGTTGAAGACATGGTTGAACCATAAGCGCCCGCAGACCGTACCGCAATTAAATCGCCTTGTGCAATGGCTAATTGGCGTTGTTTACCTAAAAAATCGGAGGTTTCACAAATAGGGCCCACCACGTCATAGGTATTTTCTTCCCTTACAAGCGATCGGTTTACCTCGATAATTTGCATATAAGCATCGTACAAAGCAGGACGGATCATATCGTTCATACCTGTATCAACAATGGCAAAATTACGATCTTCACTTTGTTTTAAGTATTCCACTTTGGTTACTAAAATGCCCGCATTGGCGGTAATCGCTCGACCCGGTTCTAAAATAATTTCCAGTTGTGGATAATCTTTAAATTTATCCAATAACGCTGAAACATACTCGCTCGGATGAGGGGGTTGTTCGGTATGATAAGGTACGCCCAATCCGCCACCTAAGTCTAAATGATGCAAAGTAATACCATCTTCTTGCAACTGTTCCATTAAAACTAATAAACGATCTGTTGCATCTAAAAATGGTTGTAATTCTGTTAGCTGAGAACCGATATGACAATCCATTCCAACAATTTGAATATGCGGTAACTGTTTCGCAAGTTGATAAACTTCCCTTGCTTGATTTACACTCACACCAAATTTATTTTCTTTTAGCCCTGTTGAAATATAAGGGTGCGTTTTCGCATCCACGTCGGGATTCACTCGTAATGAAATTGGTGCAATCTTACCAAGCTTTTCGGCAACTTGATTAATCCGTTCTAATTCAGGAATTGACTCTACATTAAAGCAACGAATCCCAACTTCTAAAGCTCGCTCAATTTCTGCATAAGATTTTGCAACGCCTGAAAATACGATTTTTTTCGGATCACCACCTGCTGCTAGTACTCGCTCCAACTCGCCTTGTGAAACAATATCAAAACCTGAACCTAACTTAGCCATTAAATTTAAAATGGCGATATTCGAATTTGACTTCACAGCAAAACAAATTAAATGAGGATGATCGCCAAAAGCCTTATCAAAAGCGTGCCAATGACGTTCCAAGGTTGCTTTGGAATAGATATAAGCAGGGGTTCCAAATTCAGATACAATATCCTCTACAGGCACACCCTCGACTAATAATTGCTGATTTGTATAGTTAAAATAATCCATAATTTATCCGAGAGAAAATGTAAAAGATTAAAGAAATCTAACCGCTTATTACGATTCAGTTTGAGTTTCTGATGGTTGTTCTGGGAAATAAAGTGGTCCTTTTACACCACAAGCAGTTAACATAAAACTAGCTAATACTGCCATAAAGAAAAACTTTTTCATCTATATCTCCTGTTCACTTTTTTATTGATTGTACAGAAGAAGATTATCACGAGCAAAAGAAAAGTAATATACCAAAAGAAGCGAAGATAGGAATTTTTTATTCCTCTTCTTTTTGTTTAAATTGTTGCATTAATTGTCGAATCTGAGCATTGTTTTTTTTAAATGCTCGGCAATAAGGGCAAAATAAAGTATGAATACTGATTTCACATCGTTGCCCCAAAGCCAGTTTTTGTTCATTACTTAGTGAAACCAATTGGGTAATTTCCTTGCAGTTTTTCATGATTTTTCCTCAAACCAATTTTTTGATAAACAAGACTGTAGTTGTAATCTCGCACGATAAAGAATGACATGTAGATTAGACGTAGAAATCTCACATTCCTGACAGATTTCGTGACTATCCATCTCCAAATATTCTCTCATCATAAAAATTCGTCCTTGATGAGCGGGTAATACCGTTAAACAAGTTTCAAAAATAACCCAAAATTGTTTTTTATGCACACTACTTTGAATATTTTTCCATTCATTCGGTTCATGATAACTTAAATTCCAATGATCTTTTTCATCAAAAAAAGCATTTGTGTCATCGTCATCATCTATATCTGAAGCCGTAACCGTACGACTTTTATAACGAATTAAATCAATAATTTTATTTTTTAAAATAGCAAATATCCATGTTTTTAGTGCAGCACTTCCTTTAAAACTGTCTATGTTTTTGTAAGCACTCAAAAAAGCCTCTTGTACAACATCTTCAGCTAAATCAACATCTTTAAGCTGTAGCACAGCAAATTTAATCATTTGCGTACGGATATTTTCTAATTGTTCGGGAGAAATATTCCTCAAACCATCTATGTTTTCTGTTTGCATATTACTTTTCTTTTTTTTAAAAAAATCTGTAAGATTTTCTATCTTATCTCGTCTAATATAATGATTATACTCTGAACAAAAGGAGAAAAGCGATGAGAAAATTAACAGAAAATGATATAACGCCAGAAGATATTTTTTACCAAAGACGTAAAATTATTACCGCATTAGGATTAGGCGCAGCCTCCCTCGCTTTACCTAAAATGAGCTTTGCAACAGAGCAAGAAAACTTATCAACACTTGATTTCAAAGCAGACAAACCAAGTGATCTTGTACTCACACCAGAAAATAAAGTAACGGGCTATAATAATTTCTATGAATTTGGCGTTGAAAAAGGATCGCCTGCACAATATGCAAAAGACTTTAAAGTCGACCCTTGGAAATTAGAAATTGGTGGCGAAGTTGAAAATCCATTTACACTAGATTATGACCAACTCTTTACTCAATTTGCCCTTGAAGAAAGAATATATCGTTTCCGATGTGTTGAGGCTTGGGCTATGGTTATTCCGTGGATTGGGTTTGAACTCAATAAATTGCTTGCTAAAGCAAAACCAACAAGTCGTGCAAAATATGTGGTATTTCATACCTTACACGATCCAGAACAAATGCCTGGACAAAAAAATCATTTCTTTGGCGGTGGGATTGAATACCCTTACGTTGAAGGACTTACTATTGCAGAAGCCATGAATCCACTTACACTGATGTCTGTTGGGCTTTATGGCAAAACATTACCGCCACAAAATGGTGCGCCAATTCGACTTGTCGTACCGTGGAAATATGGATTTAAAAGTATTAAATCCATTGTCAAAATCACTTTATCAGAAACTCGACCTCGTACAACATGGGAAAAACTTGCTCCTCAAGAATACGGTTTTTATGCCAATGTAAATCCTAATGTCGATCACCCTCGTTGGTCACAAGCATCTGAACGAGTTATTGGTTCAGGCGGATTACTGAGTGTAAAACGTCAGCCTACGTTAATGTTTAATGGTTATGAGCAAGAGGTCGCTCATCTCTATAAAGATTTAGATTTGAAGGTAAATTATTAATGCTGACGAAACTAAGAATACTTATCCATTTAGGTTGTTTATTGCCATTAATATGGCTTGCTAGCGTATTATGGATTGGTGATGAAACCACTTTTGGTGCGGATCCAATAAAAGAAATAGAACATTTCTTAGGATATACTGCCATTATTATTTTTTGTATCATGTTCCTACTGGGTATCGTGTTACAAATTATCCAAAAGAATCAATATCAAATTTTGCGACGCCCTTTAGGTCTGTGGGCTTTTGCTTGGGCTGTGTTACATGTTGCGAGTTATTTATTTTTGGAACTGGGATTAGATCTATCACTCTTTTTTAGTGAGATAACCACCCGTCCGTATCTCATTTTAGGTGCAATAGCATTTATTATCCTATTAATCATGTCAGTGACGTCTTTACCCTATATTAAAAAATCATTGGGTCAATATTGGTTCAAAGTACATCAATTAGCCTATGTGGCAATTATTGTTGCTGGTATTCATTACTACTTATCAGTTAAGGGAGTGACATTAGCACCAATCCTAATAGGCATAACAATCACATTTATTGTTTTGTGGAAATATGCTGGAAATAAAATAATCCTATATATAAAATCTAAATAAAAACAACCCCATAAACTATCTTAGCTTATGGGGTTTAATTTATGATAAATAAATAACTATTTATCTTTCTTTAGCTTTTTTACTGCATCCTTAAGTGGTGAGCTTTTTCTTCGAACAGTCTTTTTATCAGCAGTTTTGGAAACTTTCTCACTATCTTTTTTGATCGATTCCTTGCCTTTTTTCTTATCTACTGACTGTGAATCCTCTTTTTTAACACGCTTTCTTGTTACCTTTGATTTAGTCGGCTTAGCTTTTTTGTTGTCAGCAGAAGGTAATATATCAAGAGTGACATTATTAGCATTTGCCCACTCTTTTAATTTTTCAAGGAATACATTTCCCATTGGGCTAGGATCACCAGTGAATAATGTTTTTAATCCATTATTTTCTATAATGTGACGACGAATTGATAAGCGCTCTTGATGATTTTCCGCCAATCGAATAGCACGTTCAACATACTCATCTACTGTAGTTGCAACAAGCCATTCAGGTAAACCTAAACGTTTAAATAATCCTTCATCAATATGTTCATGCACTTCAGGACCTGTTTTACAAACACCAACTAATCCAAGAGTAACCATATCGATAATACCGTTAGTATTTCCAAATGGGAATGGATTAAGCATCATATCGCATTGATATAATATTCTTAAATATTGATCGTATGGAGAATGTGAGTGTGCTGTTGCTGAATCACCTAAATAGCTCTTAATAAAACGCTCAACATAAGGATGAGTAATGCCAAATGATTGACCTAAAGCAAAATGGAAGTGAACTTTAACCTTGGCTCTATCACGAATAGCTTTCAATGCAGCTAAGAAATATGGATTTAATTTCATCGTCGTTGAAGCAATACCAATATTTACTACTTCTGGATTTTCACGTAATTTATATTCTACAGAATTAGGTGCTAATGCTGATGGTACATAAGGTAAGGCATCTTTAGGTAAACGAAGTAATTTCTCACTAAAGCAATCTTCTGAACCCACATAATCATCTTCGACAATAACATACTCAATAAAATTAGAATAAGTTGTAGCGGGATGTCCCAATGCAATAGCTTGAATAGGAGCTAATCTTGTATTACTAATGAAAATAGATGTTAAATCCATGCCAATACTTGGCATATATAAAATTGCCGCACCAAACTTTTCACAAATTTCTTTAACATAATTCAATTTATCTAGAATATAATCGCCAGAAATAAGATTGAACTCATCAAATACATCTCTTCCAGCCTGATCTACAGCTTCATTACCTACACCAATAAGATAGAAATGTTGTTTTGCTGCAATCATAGAGGTTGAGTGGGTACGGTAAATAGAATGTGCTGAATGGAAATGCTCCAATAAAACAACCATTACTGGCTTACCATTTTTATATCCTATATGTGAAACGTCTCGATCACTCCATCCCAATTCAGTAATATGGCCACGAATAACTTGATTAAGTGATTTTTTGATAAGGTGCTTATTTGGTGCTATGTCATAACTACAATGCATATACACATCATGAGAAATATTACTCGGCAAATGACTCAAATTCTGAATTTCCAGTAATTTTTCAGGGAACCACTGTAAAATAGCAGCTCTTTTTGAGAATGCATTAGGAGTTCCAATAAAGCGAGGTGATTGAAGAGCAAAACATAAAGATGCACATAACGTGGAGTCTAATTCCCACATTGCATCTAAATTTAAAGATACTGATGACTCAGGCAAATACAAAATACAAAACTTATTTAAAGCTACTTTTGTGTTTTCCAGAAATATCTCTTTAGGATTATCTCTCGTTTGATTTCTATTATATGTCTGAAGAATATGATCTGCATTAATATAAGGAGAACTTGCAAATAATAAAGCAATCCAACGTTGTAAGATCAAAAATCGTCTAGTTCCTACATCAGAGATAAATAGTTCAGGATCGGTAAATAATGAGGTCATTGCAACAGCCATACGGGTACATAAATGTACAACTTTATCTTGATCCAATCCTTCTAACTGATCAGGAAAATCTATTTCAATATTTTGAATGCTACCAAAATTAGTATCTAACTGACTTAAAATATGTAATAACTCTGAACAAGCTCTCTCATGATCTCTTGACTTTACTGCCTGCTCAAAACGAATAACACTTGGTTGCTTACTTTCTGACATAATCATTTCCTTTAATTAAGTTAACACGTTCCCCACAGATCATAATCATCTGCGTGAATAATATTTACATTAATTATCTGTCCCACAGAAATTAAGCTATTTGAAACATTATCAATGTAAACTAATCCATCTATTTCTGGCGCATCAGCGATAGAGCGCCCTATAATACCTTCTTCCGTAATTTCATCTACAATCACATCAAGTTGTTTACCTACTTTTTGTTGTAAACGAGCTGCTGAAATTTCTTGCTGAAGTTGCATAAATCGATGATAACGCTCCTCTTTAACTTCTTCAGAAACCTGATCTTCCATATCTGTTGCAACCGCACCATCAACGGGACTAAATTTAAAACATCCTACTCTATCTAACTGAGCTTCCTTTAAAAAATCTAATAATAATTGGAAATCTTCCTCTGTTTCTCCAGGAAAACCAACAATAAAAGTAGACCGAAGAGTAAGATCAGGACAAATTTCACGCCATTTTTTAATTCTTTCTAAAGTTCTTTCAATAGAACCTGGGCGTTTCATGGCTTTAAGAATCTTAGGGCTTGCGTGCTGTAATGGAATATCCAAGTAAGGTAAAATTTTTCCTTCTGCCATCAATGGAATCAAATTATCCACATGGGGATATGGATAAACATAATGTAAACGAACCCAAACGCCTAATGATCCTAATTTCTCACACAAAGTAAACAAATCATTTTTTATCGGCATTCCATTCCAAAAAACAGTCTTCGTTTTATTTTCTTTCTTTTTATCTAAACCATAAGCTGAGGTATCTTGCGATACAACTAAAATTTCTTTAACACCAGCGTCAACGAGACGTTTAGCTTCATCTAAAACTTGAACAATAGAACGACTATCTAGATCACCTCGCATTGATGGAATAATACAAAATGTACAACGATGATCACAACCTTCTGATATTTTTAAATAAGCATAATGTTTTGGTGTTAATTTAACGCCTTGCTTAGGCACTAAACTCACATAAGGATTATATTCTGGTTTAGGTGCATATTTATGTACATGGCTCATCACAGCTTCATAACTATGTGGACCTGTAATTTCTAAAACCTTAGGATGCACTTCACGAATTTGGTTTTCTTTCGCACCAAGACATCCTGTAACAATCACTTTTCCATTAGCTTCTAAGGCCTCACCAATAGACTCTAATGATTCTTGAACTGCACTATCAATAAACCCACAAGTATTGACAATAACTAGATCGGCACCTTCATAACTAGGAATAATGTTATATCCTTCAGTGCGAAGTTCAGTCAATATTCGTTCAGAATCAACCAAATTTTTTGGACAACCTAAACTAATAAAACCAATATTTGGTGTTAACTCCATAAAAAATCTCAATAAATAATCAAAAATAAATCTATAAAATCATAGATTAAAAGGGGTAATTGTACAAAATTTGTGACAATAAAGCGACAACAAGAGGTTGATATATACGTAAAAATTTGCAAAGTTTAAGTATATATCAACCTCTTAAAAAGGAATTTAGTCTAAACAATTCAGCATAGCTAGTACAACATTTGATGATTTTTCAGCTGCTAAAGGGAGAAACTCATCAAAAGATAAATGTGATGTTTTATCTGCTACATCAGAAATTGCTCTTACAACCACAAAAGGAACATGAAAAGCATGGCATACTTGTGCAATTGATGCAGCTTCCATTTCTACTGCAACAACATCGGGGAAATCTGCTCTGATTTTATGAATAGCATCAGCCCCATTAATAAATTGATCACCGCTACAAATTAATCCATTAACAGCATTTAACCCAAACTTTTCACTTTCTTTAATGGCAATATCAACCAATTGAGCATCAGGTAAGAAGCCAGCGGGATTACTCGGTAATTGACCTTTTTCATACCCAAAAGCCGTGACATCAACATCATGATGGCGAACATCACTAGAAATAACGATATCACCTACATTCAATGAAGCTGACAATCCACCAGCAGATCCCGTATTAATAACCATATCTGGTTTAGTTAATGTTAATAATAAAGTTGTACCCAAAGCTGATGAAGTTTTACCAATTCCCGACTGTAACAATGCAACATCTATATTATTTATTTTCCCCTCATAAATTTTACAACCTGCTATCTCTATTTCTTTTGGCTCTAAAATATAACTTTTTAAAATTGTTACTTCTTGTTCCATAGCACCAATAATACCTATCTTCATGATTTATTTTTCCTTTTCTTCTTGTAATTTATCGACCAAAAAATCTAACACTGCATATGTATAATCATCATTATATAATGTATTACTCATTAAAATATATTTCCCATTAAGAATAGCCATTGGTAATCTCGGAGGAGAATAATAGCTTTGATAAAGTGCTTTAGCTTTGGACACATCTTGCGCTATTAATGATGAAGAAAATAAATCATAAAATTTAGGAATATCAACATTATTTTTAATCAACCAGTTTTTTATTGCCTCATTATCTTCAATTAAATTTTCTCTCATTTTTTTATCTGCACTATCAAATAAATATTTGTCACTAAGTTCTTTATGACCATAAGCAGAAAAAGTTGCATCCATTTTAGCAGTAAACTCTGAACCACCTAGGAAAGATGGAGAACGTTTTAATATTACTTTATCTGAATTTCTACCAACATATGCCTTTAAGTAATCATCTGCATTTAGACACAACTCACATCCATATTGATAAAAATACTGTATTAATACTCTCCCATCCTTTGGTAACATAAGATCTAAAGGTTCATTATAAGAATAATACCCTTGTCCATCTTTAAAAGTTGGAGTATTAATTAATATATCTGCATTATTTTCTTTTTCTACTGCATTACTATTTGGTACCCCAATCAAAATCCCAAGTACTGTAAGAATATAAACATATTTTTTCATAATTAAAATCGAACCTCATTGAACAAATGATAAGTTATTTTGCCTAATAATGTGGCGGTAGAGTTTCTTCTGCTTGACTTGCAATATTGCTCGGTTGCATACTTTTCAATTTCTCAGCCAAATGTCGAAATTGATTTTGTAACTTATCCAAAGTAAATTGCTGATCAATCAAAGCTTGATTAAGATCTTCAATTGTTTGATCTTGGAATGCTATTTTTGTTTCCAATTCAGTTATATAAGCTAAAATATTATCAAGATTTGGTTGCATATTATAAATAAAAAGGTTGTGAAAAGAAGGAATACACTTTACCCTATCTGCCTTTGTTTTAACACTATTTTAAAGGAAATCTTATGTTAAAAACTAAACTATCTATACTTGCTTTTGCAACAAGCTCAATGTTTCTTTCACAAATTACTCTTGCCGAAGATGCTGATACAAAATTTATCGATGAATCATCATATGCTGTTGGTGTTCTGATGGGGAAAAATATTGAAGGTGTCATCGAATCACAAAAAGATATTTTTTCTTACGATCAAGATCAAATTTTAGCTGGAGTACAAGATACCATTAAAAAAACAGGTAAATTAACAGATGAGGATCTGCAAAAACAACTTCAAGCACTTGATAATTATCTACAAGAAAAAGAAGCTACAATCAAAGCTGAGAAAGATAAAGTAACTATAGAAGAAGGCAATAAATTTAGAGCTGACTATGAAAAGCAAGATGGTGTGAAGAAAACAACATCTGGACTACTTTATAAAATAGAAAAAGCAGGTGAAGGAGATTCTCCAAAAGCTGAAGATACAGTTAAAGTTCATTATAAAGGTACATTAACTGATGGTACTGTATTTGATAGTTCATATGATCGCGGTGAGCCAATCGAATTCCAACTAAATCAACTTATTCCAGCTTGGATTGAAGCCATTCCAATGTTGAAAAAAGGTGGGAAAATGGAAATTGTTGTTCCACCAGAATTAGGTTATGGCG
This sequence comes from Otariodibacter oris, assembly GCF_009684715.1. Taxonomy (NCBI): domain Bacteria; kingdom Pseudomonadati; phylum Pseudomonadota; class Gammaproteobacteria; order Pasteurellales; family Pasteurellaceae; genus Otariodibacter; species Otariodibacter oris. The sequence goes on from NZ_CP016604.1 coordinate 27,739, forward strand.
ATCGTGAAGCGGGACAAATTCCAGCGAATTCAACCCTTAAATTTGAAATTGAATTATTAGATTTTAAACCAACTGATAAATAATATTATTTAAACGGAAAATAGTATTGCAAAATAATGGAGTTATCCAACCGCTTGCAAACTATTTTCCGTTTCTATTTTGGATAGAATAATGGCATCTAGTTTTACTCCTTTCTCTGATGAAGATCATGCAATACTTGCCTCTTATTTTCCTGTCGTAGATGGCATTGCCGCACTTATTGGTGAATATTGTGAGATTGTCTTACATTCATTAGAATTTCTTGAACATTCTGCAATTTATATCGTTAATGGACATAATACGGATAGAAAAATAGGCTCTCCCATCACAGATAGAGCGTTGTGGTCGCTTCACCATATGCGGACGGATAGTGTATCGAAACCATACTTTACTCGTTCAAAAGGTGGCGTTTTAATGAAATCCATCACCATAGCAATTCGCAATGGAAAACAACACGTGATAGGACTCATTTGTATCAATATTAATTTAGACGTTCCTGTATCACAATTTTTATCAACATTTATTGCCCCACAAGAATCAGACGATCAAGTTAACTTTGCAAGCTCTGTTGAAGACTTAGTTATGCAAACAATAGAAAATACGATTGAAGAAATCCAAAATGATAAACACGTGGCGAATAATAATAAAAATAGGCAAATTGTGATAAATCTATTTGAAAAAGGAATTTTTGATATCAAAGACTCTATTAATCAAGTTGCTGAACGCCTAAATATCTCTCGACATACTGTTTATCTCTATATCCGCCAAATAAAACAGGATATTGAATGATGAAATATGTTATAGCAATAAAACATAGTGTTTATGGCAATCAAGGTGCTTATCTAGCATATCAAATTGCCGAAGAATTGCTTGTTGAAGGACATACAATTACCCAAATTTTCTTTTTTCAAGATGGTGTTAGCAACGCAAATAGACTCGTTTATCCAGCCAATGATGAAGTTAATTTAGTTGAAAATTGGAAAAATTTAGCAGAAACTCACCGCTTATCACTTAACCTCTGCATATCAGCAGCTCAGCGTAGAGGTATTGTAGAAACCAACACTGCAAATCACTTTACATTAGCAGGATTAGGTGAATTTAGCCAAGCTGTGCTACAAGCAGATAGATTACTTACATTCTAATAATATGAAAGATCACTATAAAATTGCTGTACTATTTACTCAACCACCTTTTGGAAGTGCTGTAAGTAGAGAAGGATTAGATGCTATTCTCGCTGCAAGTGCTTATTGTGAAGAAGATGAAATTGCTATCTGTTTTTTACAGGATGGGATTTTTAATCTAATCGCAAACCAAGATCCAAAAGCTATACTTCAAAAAGATCACATATCAACATTTAAGCTACTTGAATTATATGATTTAAACGAATGCTTTATATGTGAATCAGATATAGAAAAACGAGGTCTAGTTGAAGCAGAATGGATTTTATCCAATCTTAATTTTGTTACAAAATCAACTATCTTTGAGATTCTCAAGAAATCAGACAAAATTCTTACTTTCTAGAGGTACACATCAATGCTCTATACATTTTCCAAAGCATATTATGATTTAGAAGAATTACAACAAACTCTCGATCTCCTCACAGAAAAAGACGCAGTTGTTTTATGGCAAGATGGTGTATTACTTGCCATAAAACACACGGAAGTGTTTAGATCTATTGATAATATTTTCCTACTTGAAAATGACATTACTGCAAGGGGATTAACAACTATATCTCCAGAGATACCCCTCATATCTCTGAAAGAATTTGTTAGACTTACTGAACATTATTATCCACAAATAGCTTTCTAATTTATTTATCCATTTACACCGAACCTGAAGCGGTTAGTTGCCTATAATCTTTTGTAATTTATCAGATCTTCCCAAACACTTTTTATAAAAGCTAAAAAGCAAAAAACCGTAAGTTATCGCTAACCTACGGTTCTTCCTAATAAAGCCCTGATGACGACCTACTCTCACATGGCGAATCACCACACTACCATCGGCGTGACAGCATTTTACTTCTGAGTTCGGGATGGGTTCAGGTAGTTCCACTGCACTATGACCATCAGGATAATCCTGTTGACGACTTCCGTCTTATTCTGTCTGTCTTTTTCTTTCTATTCTTTTCTAGGTTTTCTTTACTCTTCCTAGTCTTAAAATCTTAAAACAAGCTGTCTTTCTGTTTGACTTCCTTCTACTTCTTTCAGTCTGTGTATCTTTTCTTAGTAAACTTCTACACGCTCTTATGTTTTCTCCATAGTTTTTTTCGAAAAAACACTTGAGGTTGTATGGTTAAGCCTCTCGGGCAATTAGTATGTGTTAGCTCAACGTCTCACAACGCTTACACACCACACCTATCTACGTCGTAGTCTCCAACAACCCTTACTGACTTATAGTCAGGGAGAACTCATCTCTTGGCAAGTTTCGTGCTTAGATGCTTTCAGCACTTATCTCTTCCACATGTAGCTACCCAGCAGTGCCTCTGGCGAGACAACTGGAACACCAGTGATGTGTCCACTCCGGTCCTCTCGTACTAGGAGCAGCCCCAATCAATTCTCCAACGCCCACGGCAGATAGGGACCGAACTGTCTCACGACGTTCTAAACCCAGCTCGCGTACCACTTTAAATGGCGAACAGCCATACCCTTGGGACCTACTTCAGCCCCAGGATGTGATGAGCCGACATCGAGGTGCCAAACACCGCCGTCGATATGAACTCTTGGGCGGTATCAGCCTGTTATCCCCGGAGTACCTTTTATCCGTTGAGCGATGGCCCTTCCATTCAGAACCACCGGATCACTATGACCTGCTTTCGCACCTGCTCGACTTGTCTGTCTCGCAGTTAAGCTTGCTTATACCATTGCACTAACCTCACGATGTCCGACCGTGATTAGCAAACCTTCGTGCTCCTCCGTTACTCTTTGGGAGGAGACCGCCCCAGTCAAACTACCCACCAGACACTGTCCGAGACCACGTTCCGCAGTCTTCGTTAGAACATCAAACGTTAAAGGGTGGTATTTCAAGGACGCCTCCATAGAAACTAGCGTTCCTACTTCATAGGCTCCCACCTATCCTACACATCAAAATTCAATGTTCAGTGTCAAGCTATAGTAAAGGTTCACGGGGTCTTTCCGTCTAGCCGCGGGTACACCGCATCTTCACGGCGATTTCAATTTCACTGAGTCTCGGGTGGAGACAGCCTGGCCATCATTATGCCATTCGTGCAGGTCGGAACTTACCCGACAAGGAATTTCGCTACCTTAGGACCGTTATAGTTACGGCCGCCGTTTACTGGGGCTTCGATCAGGAGCTTCTCTTTCGATAACACCATCAATTAACCTTCCAGCACCGGGCAGGCATCACACCCTATACGTCCACTTTCGTGTTTGCAGAGTGCTGTGTTTTTAATAAACAGTTGCAGCCAGCTGGTATCTTCGACCGGTTCAACCTTCAGGGGCAAGCCCTTACAATCTACGCCGGCGCACCTTCTCCCGAAGTTACGGTGCTATTTTGCCTAGTTCCTTCACCCGAGTTCTCTCAAGCGCCTGAGTATTCTCTACCTGACCACCTGTGTCGGTTTTCAGTACGGTTTATTATAAGCTAGAGCTTAGTGGCTTTTCCTGGAAGCGTGGTATCAGTTACTTCGACTCCGTAGAGTCTCGTCATCACTTCTCGGTGTTTAATAAGAGACCGGATTTGCCTAGTCTCTCCACCTAACGGCTTAAACAGGGATATCCAACACCCTGATAACCTAACCTTCTCCGTCCCCACATCGCACTTATAACAAGTACGGGAATATTAACCCGTTTCCCATCGATTACGCTTTTCAGCCTCACCTTAGGGGCCGACTCACCCTGCCCCGATTAACGTTGGACAGGAACCCTTGGTCTTCCGGCGAACGAGTTTTTCACTCGTTTTATCGTTACTTATGTCAGCATTCGCACTCGTGATACGTCCAGCAAACCTCTCGATTCACCTTCATCCGCTTACACGACGCTCCCCTACCCAACAGAATAAATTCTGATGCCGCAGCTTCGGTACTATATTTTAGCCCCGTTACATCTTCCGCGCAGGCCGACTCGACTAGTGAGCTATTACGCTTTCTTTAAATGATGGCTGCTTCTAAGCCAACATCCTAGCTGTCTAAGCCTTCCCACTTCGTTTCCCACTTAATATAGATTTTGGGACCTTAGCTGGCGGTCTGGGTTGTTTCCCTCTTCACGATGAACGTTAGCACCCACCGTGTGTCTCCTGAGTATCACTCTTCGGTATTCGCAGTTTGCATCGAGTTGGTAAGCCGGGATGGCCCCCTAGTCGAAACAGTGCTCTACCCCCGAAGGTGTCCGCTCAAGGCTCTACCTAAATAGATTTCGGGGAGAACCAGCTATCTCCCGGTTTGATTGGCCTTTCACCCCCAGCCACAGGTCATCCGCTAATTTTTCAACATTAGTCGGTTCGGTCCTCCAGTTAGTGTTACCCAACCTTCAACCTGCCCATGGCTAGATCACCGGGTTTCGGGTCTATACCTTGCAACTACTCGCCCAGTTAAGACTCGGTTTCCCTACGGCTCCCTTATTCAGTTAACCTTGCTACAAAATATAAGTCGCTGACCCATTATACAAAAGGTACGCAGTCACAAGATAAACTTGCTCCCACTGCTTGTACGTACACGGTTTCAGGTTCTATTTCACTCCCCTCACTGGGGTTCTTTTCGCCTTTCCTTCACAGTACTGGTTCACTATCGGTCAATCAGGAGTATTTAGCCTTGGAGGATGGTCCCCCCATCTTCAAACAGGATTTCTCGTGTCCCGCCCTACTTTTCGTTAGCTTAGTACCATGGCCTGGTCTTCGGATACGGGGCTATCACCCTGTGTCGCTGAGCTTCCCAACTCATTCTCCTAACTCTGCCACTATCACTAACTGGCTTCTCCGCTTTCGCTCGCCGCTACTCACAGAATCTCGGTTGATTTCTTTTCCTCGGGGTACTTAGATGTTTCAGTTCTCCCGGTTTGCCTTACTGAGCTATGTATTCACTCAGTAATAATAGGTTCTTCACCTATTGGGTTTCCCCATTCGGATATCTTGGATTAAACGCCTCTTATCGACTCATCCAAGCTTTTCGCAGATTAGCACGTCCTTCTTCGCCTCTGATTGCCTAGGCATCCACCGTGTACGCTTAGTCACTTAACCATACAACCTCAAGTATTTTTAAATCAATTTAATCATTAATATTAAATAATAATTAAATAACAATAAAAAACTCAAAGCTTATGCAAGTCTACTAATACTTGCCTGCTTTTGTTCAGACAAGATTTTATTCTTACTCAGACTTCTTCTTATCCTCTCGGACTTGAAAGTCTCTTCAGTTTTTCAGCTTGTTTCTCAATTTTTAAAGAACAGAAATAACGACGTTTATCGCTATAGGTAAATATAATTAATCCAAAATCATTAACTTAATAATAATTAATCAACCATTACACTTAACTTTAACGACAAGCAGAATATCTTGGTGGAGATAAGCGGGATCGAACCGCTGACCTCCTGCGTGCAAGGCAGGCGCTCTCCCAGCTGAGCTATATCCCCAATATTCTTCAATTCTCCTACTCACTCGCTCTTGAGTGGTGGGTCTGAGTGGACTTGAACCACCGACCTCACCCTTATCAGGGGTGCGCTCTAACCACCTGAGCTACAGACCCACAGGATGAATCGCTTCTTCGTTGCTTCTTTACATCAAACAATCTGTGTGAACACTCGCTATGTCGATTTCTTTGGTAAGGAGGTGATCCAACCGCAGGTTCCCCTACGGTTACCTTGTTACGACTTCACCCCAGTCATGAATCATACCGTGGTAAACGCCCCCCCGAAGGTTAAGCTATCTACTTCTGGTACAACCCACTCCCATGGTGTGACGGGCGGTGTGTACAAGGCCCGGGAACGTATTCACCGCGACATTCTGATTCGCGATTACTAGCGATTCCGACTTCATGGAGTCGAGTTGCAGACTCCAATCCGGACTTAGACGTACTTTCTGAGATTCGCTCCATATCGCTATATCGCTTCCCTCTGTATACGCCATTGTAGCACGTGTGTAGCCCTACTCGTAAGGGCCATGATGACTTGACGTCATCCCCACCTTCCTCCAGTTTATCACTGGCAGTCTCCTTTGAGTTCTCAGCATTACCTGCTAGCAACAAAGGATAAGGGTTGCGCTCGTTGCGGGACTTAACCCAACATTTCACAACACGAGCTGACGACAGCCATGCAGCACCTGTCTCATAGTTCCCGAAGGCACAAACACATCTCTGCGTTCTTCTATGGATGTCAAGAGTAGGTAAGGTTCTTCGCGTTGCATCGAATTAAACCACATGCTCCACCGCTTGTGCGGGCCCCCGTCAATTCATTTGAGTTTTAACCTTGCGGCCGTACTCCCCAGGCGGTCGATTCATCACGTTAGCTACGGGCACCAAGCTTATAGCCCAATCCCCAAATCGACATCGTTTACGGCGTGGACTACCAGGGTATCTAATCCTGTTTGCTCCCCACGCTTTCGTACTTGAGCGTCAGTATATTCCCAAGGGGCTGCCTTCGCCTTCGGTATTCCTCCACATCTCTACGCATTTCACCGCTACACGTGGAATTCTACCCCTCCCTAAAATACTCTAGCGACCCAGTATGAAGTGCAATTCCTAGGTTGAGCCCAGGGATTTCACACCTCACTTAAGTCACCGCCTGCGTACCCTTTACGCCCAGTCATTCCGATTAACGCTCGCACCCTCCGTATTACCGCGGCTGCTGGCACGGAGTTAGCCGGTGCTTCTTCTGTGACTAACGTCAATCTACTGTTCTATTAAAACAATAGCCTTCCTCATCACCGAAAGAACTTTACAACCCGAAGGCCTTCTTCATTCACGCGGCATGGCTGCATCAGGGTTCCCCCCATTGTGCAATATTCCCCACTGCTGCCTCCCGTAGGAGTCTGGACCGTGTCTCAGTTCCAGTGTGGCTGGTCATCCTCTCAGACCAGCTAGAGATCGTCGGCTTGGTAGGCCTTTACCCCACCAACTACCTAATCCCACTTGGGCTCATCTTATGGCATGTGGCCTTGCGGTCCCACACTTTAATCCGTAGATATTACGCGGTATTAGCTACAGTTTCCCGTAGTTATCCCCCTCCATAAGCCAGATTCCCAAGCATTACTCACCCGTCCGCCACTCGTCAGCAGAAAAGCAAGCTTTTCCCTGTTACCGTTCGACTTGCATGTGTTAAGCCTGCCGCCAGCGTTCAATCTGAGCCATGATCAAACTCTTCAATTAAAAGTTCAATCGCTCAATAACTGTTTTCTAGCTTTATTATTCTTTATGAATTTTCAAGTTATAGACACTTATTAAGACTTCAAAATTAAATTTATTTTAAAATCAATCATCAACAAGTGCCCACACAGATTGTCTGATATGTTGTTAAAGAGCAAAAAATAACGACGCACTGCATTAAATCTTTCACAACAGCGCGTCGTTGTGTGGGGCGTATTATAGAGTAAAATAAAACTCTTACAAGCCCTTTTTGTAAAAAAATTTCATTTTTATGCCGTATGATGAAATTTAATTCGCTTTGACGATTTTCATTGCGCCAAGCGGTCAGATTTTCGTAAAAGTTTGCAATTATCTAACCGCTTATATGGCTCTCTTAGTCATCTTTTCCTAATATTTGATTTATTTCACTCTTATATAAGACTGCTTTGGCACCAAAAACAGCTTGAACACCGCCACCTACTTCTAATACTTCAATAGCACCCACTGATTTCAATTTAGGTTTATCAACTGATTTAACATCTTTTACTGAAACACGTAAACGAGTTATACATGCATCCACATGTTCAATATTACTTTCTGTTCCTAATGCTTGGATAATTGTATGTGCATTTTCAGTTAATGACGTAGATTGTTGTTCTACCACTTCTTCTTGCTCTTCAGCTCGACCTGGAGTCATTACATTAAACTTACGAATCAAGAATAAGAATGAGAAATAATAGAGAGCTGCCCAAGGGATCCCAACAAAGACAACCTCAATCCAGTTTGTATTCGCATTACCTTGTAAAATACCAAATAGTAAGAAATCAATAAAACCACCAGAGAAAGTGTTACCGATAGAAATATTGAGGAAATCTGCAATATAGAAAGAAACCCCATCTAAGAATGCGTGGAAAACATATAACCACGGAGCCACAAATAAAAACATAAACTCGATAGGTTCTGTAATTCCAGTAATAAAAGAAGTTAATGCAGCACCAAGGAATAATCCACCAATCTGTTTACGACGTTTTTTAGGCACAGTATGATACATCGCTAAACAAGCCGCTGGTAAACCAAACATCATAGTGTCAAAACGACCTGCAAAAAAACGCGTTCCTTCAGTGAATAAGCCTTGATGATTTGGATCTGCTAACTGAGCAAAAAATATTTTTTGTGCGCCAATGATGGTTTCACCATTAACAACTTCTGTTCCTCCCAATTCAGTAAACCAGAATAATGGGTAAATCATATGGTGCAAGCCAACCGCACCACTTAATCTCATTAGGAAACCATAGAAGAATGTACCCACTTCGCCCATTGAAGCTATCCCTTTACCTGCCGAAACTAACCATTGTTGGAATGTTGGCCAAATAAGGAAGAATACCGCTCCAACGAAAATAGCAGAGAATGCAGTAACAATAGGCACAAAGCGAGAACCGCCAAAGAACCCTAAAATTTGAGGTAATTGAATATTATGGTATTTGTTATGTAATTTGACAGTAATCAACCCCATTACTAATGCACCAATTACACCAGTATCAATACTTTGTGTTTCAGGGGAAAATAATGGAATCAATGCCGCAATAGTGCCAGTCATAATCAAATATCCCACTACCGCAGCCAATGCAGCTACGCCTTTATCTCTTTTTGCAAGACCTATACCTAAACCGACACAAAGCAACAAGGCTAAATTTGCAAAAACGACACTACCCGCCGCAGACATTATTTGGAAAATGCCTTGTAAGGTTGGATTATCCAATACAGGATAAGCTTGTACTGTTGCTGTATTTGATAATGCACCGCCAATACCTAGTAACAAACCTGCTGCTGGCAGAATTGCAATAGGTAACATAAATGCTTTACCGACTTGTTGCAGTTGTTTAAACATACATACCTCCTTATTTAACCGATTAATTATGGACAATAAAAAGCAGATAGAAATTGAGATAATTATAATATTGAAATAATTATAAGAAAGGGATTTTATTCCAAATAAACAACAAAAATTGTACTTTTTCTATACTTTAACAAGAGATCTAAAAAGTACAGTTCGGTGCAAGAAAACTAATTATGCTCTAACAAAAACTGATCAGTTTCTTGGCGAGTTGGAATTGCAGTTTCTGCGCCCATTCTAGTAACAGAAAGGGCTGCGGCTGCATGAGCAAAGCGGATAGATTCATCAAGAGTTTTACCTTCAAGCAATCCAGTAACTACTCCGCCATTAAAGGTATCGCCCACAGCATTAACACAGAAACCAGTAATAATTTTGCCTTGAGTTGAACCTTCTTTTTATTGGTTTACAACGTGGGAGACTTTTGAAAGGGATACGCCCACAATGCGTGCAATATCTTTCATTGTCGTCATAATTATTTGTCCTTTAAAAATAGGTAAAAAAAACGCCTTAACCTTTCGATTAAAGCGTTTTATGAGATTACAACAATTATCTTCTATTAGATAATTGTGTTTTAGTTAGTTCATAAACTCGTAATTTCGCAATTTCTCTAGCTAATTTAGCAGTCAACTCTGCGTTACTTGTTTTTCCAAGTGTATCTTCAGCTTTACGTTTCGCAGCTAAGATACGCTGTTCATCAAGTTCTTCACCTCGAATAGCCGTGTCAGCTAATACTGTAACAACTGTTGGTTGAACTTCTAGGAAACCACCTGATACATAGATAAACTCTTCTTTACCATCTGCAAGATTATATTTAACCATTCCTGGTTTTATTGCAGTAAGTAATGGAGTATGTCCTGCATAGACACCTAATTCCCCATCAATCCCAGATACTCGAACACTTGTTACCTGTCCAGAAAAAATTTCATTTTCTGCAGAAACTACGGTTAATTCAAATTGAGATGCCATTCTGTTCTCCTTTGTTCAAAGAACAATTACATCTTATTTGCTCTTTCAATCACTTCATCGATCGAACCAGCCATATAGAATGCTTGTTCTGGAATGTGATCATACTCACCATCTAAAATGCCTTTAAAGCCACGAATAGTTTCTTTTAATGGAACATATTTACCTGGTGTACCGTTAAATACTTCAGCAACGAAGAATGGTTGAGATAAATAACGTTCGATCTTACGTGCACGAGCAACAACAAGTTTATCGTCTTCAGATAATTCATCCATACCTAAAATAGCGATGATATCTTTTAACTCTTTATAACGTTGTAAAATACCTTGAACGCCACGAGCCACATTATAATGTTCTTCGCCAACAACTAATGGGTCTAACTGTCTTGAAGTTGAATCTAATGGGTCAACCGCTGGGTAAATACCTAAAGAAGCAATCTGACGGCTTAATACGACTGTTGAGTCTAAGTGAGCAAAGGTTGTTGCTGGAGATGGGTCAGTTAAGTCATCCGCAGGAACATATACTGCTTGAACAGACGTAATAGAACCTTTCTTAGTTGAAGTAATACGTTCTTGTAGAACACCCATTTCTTCCGCTAATGTTGGCTGATAACCTACCGCTGATGGCATACGACCTAACAATGCTGATACTTCTGTTCCCGCCAAAGTATAACGATAAATATTATCAACGAAGAATAATACATCACGACCTTCATCACGGAATTTTTCAGCCATTGTTAAACCTGTTAATGCAACACGTAAACGGTTACCTGGTGGCTCATTCATTTGTCCATAAACAAGCGATACTTTATCAAGTACGTTTGAATCTTTCATTTCGTGGTAGAAGTCATTACCCTCACGAGTACGCTCACCTACACCAGCAAATACAGAGTAACCTGAGTGCTCAATTGCAATATTACGGATTAACTCCATCATATTTACGGTTTTACCTACACCCGCACCACCGAATAGACCAACTTTACCCCCTTTTGCAAATGGGCAAATTAAGTCGATTACTTTGATACCTGTTTCTAAAAGTTCTGTGCTATTTGCTTGCTCTTCATAGCTTGGTGCAGCACGGTGGATAGACCAACGCTCTTCTTCACCAATAGGGCCTTGCTCATCAATTGGCTCACCCAATACATTCATAATACGGCCTAACGTTTTAGTACCCACTGGTACTTGAATTGCTTTGGCTGTATTTTCAACTTTTAAACCACGTTTTAAACCATCTGAAGTACCTAATGCGATACAACGCACTACGCCTCCACCTAATTGTTGTTGAACTTCAAGTGTTAAACCTGATTCAACCTTTAATGCATCGTAAACTTTTGGTACTGCATCTTGCGGAAATTCAACGTCGATGACTGCACCGATGATTTGTACAATTTTTCCAGTTGCCATTACCGTTCCTCTATATATTTTCGTTAAATTGCAGCGGCGCCCGCAACAATTTCATTTAATTCATTCGTAATGCTCGCTTGACGAGCTTTGTTATACACCAACTGCAATTCATTGATTAAATTACCCGCATTATCAGTAGCCGCTTTCATTGCAACCATTCTAGCAGCTTGTTCTGATGCAAGATTATCAACAATAGATTGATATACTTGAGATTCTAAATAGCGAACTAATAGACTATCAAGTAATGACTCTGGATTAGGTTCATAAAGATAATCCCAAGTACCTTTACTTTCTAAAGCATCATCTTCCATTGTTGGTAATGGTAATAATTGTTGGACTGTTGGTACCTGTGACATCGTATTAACGAAACGATTATATACAATATAAAGTTCATCAATTTCGCCTTCACGATAAGCATTAACCATCCCATTAACTGTACCCAGTAAATCTTCCATTGCTGGAGTATCGCCTAGCCCTGTTATCTGAGATTTAATTTCAATTCCCATATGATTGAAAAATGAAATAGCTTTATTACCAACCAATCCTAATCGAACAGTCACATCATTTGCTTTGTGTGATTTTAACTCATTCAATACTGATTTGAATAAATTAACATTCAATCCACCACACAAACCACGATCTGTTGATACAACTAAATACCCAACTCTCTTAACTTCTCTAGGAGTAAGAAACGGGTGTTTATAACCAATATTTCCTTTTGCAATATGGCTAATTACCTTACGGATAGTTGCTGCATAAGGGCGAGACGCTGTCATACGATCTTGCGTCTTTCTCATCTTAGATGCCGCAACCATTTCCATCGCTTTGGTAATCTTTTGCGTATTACGAACACTTGCAATTTTGGTTCTTATCTCTTTAGCACCTGCCATATTATTTCTCCGCTAAAGTGGAATTACCATGAACTGTTCTTTTTGAAATCACTTAATACTTCAGTCAATTTTTCTTTAATAGAATCATTATAATCGCCTGATTGAGTAAGCTCTTTCATAAAGTCTGCATGGTGAGCATTTGCATACTCTAAAAGAGATGATTCAAATGAACCTACACGTTCAACTTCAATATCATCTAAGAAACCATATTCTGCAGCTGCTAGTGATAATGCTAATTCAGCAACAGTCATAGGAGAATATTGTTTCTGTTTAAGTAACTCTGTTACCTTTTGACCATGAGAAAGTTGTTTTCTTGTTGCTTCATCAAGATCCGATGCAAATTGAGCAAACGCAGCTAATTCACGATATTGAGCAAGTGCGGTACGAATACCACCTGCTAATTTCTTAATTAACTTAGTTTGTGCAGAACCACCAACACGAGAAACTGAAATACCTGGGTTAACCGCTGGACGAATACCTGAGTTAAATAAATTAGACTCTAAGAAAATTTGTCCATCTGTAATCGAAATAACGTTAGTTGGAACGAATGCAGATACGTCACCAGCTTGTGTTTCAATGATAGGTAACGCTGTCAATGAACCTGTTTTACCTTTTACTTCACCTTTAGTGAAACGCTCTACATATTCAGCATTTACACGTGATGCACGCTCGAGTAAACGAGAGTGAAGATAGAAAACATCCCCAGGGAAAGCTTCACGACCTGGTGGACGACGTAAAAGTAGAGAAATTTGACGGTAAGCAACCGCTTGTTTAGATAAATCATCATAAACAATCAATGCATCTTCACCACGATCACGGAAATATTCACCCATTGCACAACCAGCATAAGGTGCTAAATATTGTAATGCCGCAGATTCTGACGCTGATGCCACTACAACGATAGTATTTTGTAGTGCACCGTGTTCTTCTAGTTTACGTACTACATTTGAAATAGTTGACGCTTTTTGACCAATTGCAACGTAGATACATTTAATACCTGAATCACGTTGATTAATAATTGCATCGATCGCAAGTGCTGTTTTACCAGTTTGACGGTCACCGATGATTAACTCACGCTGACCACGCCCAATTGGAACCATTGAGTCAACGGCTTTATATCCAGTTTGAACTGGTTGATCTACTGATTGACGTTCAATAACGCCTGGTGCAATAACTTCGATCGGAGAGAAACCATCGTTATCAACCTCACCTTTTCCATCAATAGGCTGACCTAGAGTATTTACCACACGACCGAGTAATCCTCTACCTACTGGTACTTCTAAAATACGACCTGTACATTTAACTTCTATTCCTTCTGCTAAATCAGCATAAGGACCCATTACTACCGCACCAACAGAATCTCTTTCTAAGTTTAATGCAATCGCATATCTATTATCGGGTAATGCAATCATTTCACCTTGCATTACATCAGACAAGCCATGGATTCGAATAATTCCATCACTTACTGAAACGATTGTCCCTGTACTTTGTGCATCATTTACCACATTGAACTGGGCAATACGTTTTTTTATCAATTCACTAATTTCTGTAGAATTTAGTTGCATTTTTTATTCCTCTTACAAGCACAACTCTGTTGCTAAACGATTTAACTGCCCACGACTACTTGCATCTATAACAGTATCATCATAACGAATGATAACTCCTGCTAATAATGATTTATCGACATGAGAAACTAAACGTACTTTGCAATTAAGTCGCTTTTCCATCGCAGTGGCGATTTTGGTGTTTTGTGCTTTACTTAATTTTGTTGCAGAAATCACTTCAACATCTTTAGTTAAATCGTGTTCTGAACGTAATTCAAGAAATGCGTTTAATACCGAAGGCAACGCAATTAAGCGTTTATTTTCAGCCATAATACGAATGAAATTTTGCCCATATTGGTCAAGTTGTTCGGCACAAATTGCAATAAACATATCTGCAATTTTATTTGGAGAAAGTGAAGAACTAATAAACTCTACCACTTCTGAATTTTCAGCAACTAAAGCCGAAAATTGCAACATTTCTTGCCATTTATCCAACTGACTCTGTTCTAAAGCAAAATCAAAAGCTGCTTTAGCATAGGGGCGAGCTATTGTAGTTAATTCTGACATCTGCCCCCCTTAATTATAGTTCTGCAACTAGCTTATCAATAATGTCATTGTTTGCCGCAGCATCAACTGAACGACCCACAATTTTTTCTGCACCAGCAACAGCCAACGCAGCCACTTTTTGACGAAGCTCTTCTTGAACACGCTTACGCTCACTTTCAACTTCAGCATAGCCTTGCTCAATAATTCTTGCTTTTTCAGCTTCAGCTTCAGCCTGAACAGATTCTAAAATTTCATTACGACGCTTAGTAGCTAAATCAATAATGTGTTGAGCCTCTTCACGCGCTTTAGCAAGTTCTTTCTCAACCAATACTTTAGTATCTGCTTGCTCTTGTTTCGCTTTTTCAGCGCTTGCTAACGCATCAGCAATATTAGCCTGACGAGTTTCAATTGCACTGATAAGCGGTGGCCAAACATATTTCATACAGAACCACACAAATAGTGCGAACGCAATAAGTTGACCAATTAATGTTGCATTTAAATTCACAACATCCTCCTTCGTTGATAGTGGAAAATAATGTTTTTATATTAGCCCAATAATGCAACGAATGGATTTGCGAATGCGAAATATAAACCGATACCAACAGAGATCATTGCGATAGCATCAAGAAGACCTGCAACGATAAACATTTTAGTCATTAATGAGTTAGCTAATTCAGGTTGTCTTGCCGCTGATTCTAAGAAGCGACCACCTAAAATACCGAAGCCAATTGCAGTACCTAAAGCAGCGAAAGCCATTAAAATAGCAGAAGCAATGATTGTTGAACCAATTACAGTTTCCATAGTTTTTTTTCTCCAATTGAAGTTGAAGGGTTATGAACCCGTGTTTAAGTAAAATAAAAATTAGTGTTCTGCTTTGTTATAAGCAATACTCAAATAGACTATTGTCAGCATCATAAATACAAAAGCTTGTAGAGTAACAACGAGAATATGGAATATAGCCCAAGCAACATGTAAAGGAATTCCCATTGCTTGAACGGCAAAAGAACTCGACATATACATCACAGCAATCAAGACAAAAATCAATTCACCCGCATACATATTACCGAATAAACGCAGTGCAAGAGAAATTGGTTTTGCAATTAATGTTACCGTTTCTAGTATGAAGTTTACAGGAATAAATGCCCAATGATTAAAAGGATGAAGCGTATATTCCTTCACTAAACCACTTACGCCTTTTGACTTAACGGTATAAAAAATAATAAGAAAGAATACACAAATTGCCATACCAAAAGTTGCATTCATATCAGCGGTAGGAACAGCTCTTAAGTGTCCAACCCCAAACATTTCAGCTATTTGAGGAAGAAAATCAACAGGGATTAAGTCGATCGTATTCATTACAAATACCCAACAAAATACTGTTAACGCAAGCGGCACGATAAAATCACGAGAGCCATGAAAATTATCTTTCACTAATCCATGAACCCACTCGACAATCATTTCAACAAAACATTGAAATTTTCCTGGAACTTCTGTTGTCGCTTTTTTCGATACACGATAAAAGAAAAACAAGAATAAAACACCGGATAAAATAGAAAAGAACAAAGTATCTATATTAATACTCCAAAAACCATCCCCTGATGTTAGGAATGTTAAATGGTGGCTAATATAGTCAGTTGTTGTTTGACCAGACATAGTTCATCCTTTTGAAATTAAAAGAGAGTTATTTTGCACGAAATTTTAAATATATTGGTAGCAAGCTATTCAATAATAAAGTAAAAAAGTAACCGACAAAAAAAGCGACTATATTCATATCAATGAAGAGTTTGAAAAAAAGGACTATCAATACGATTGTAGACCCCCATTTTATTCCTTCTCCACAAAACAGAACAACCATTTTATTATTATTTTTCTGACTTTTTTTTGAAAAAAACCAAAGAAAAAACAATAAATGAGGTAACAATCCAGCTACTCCACCAAGAAAGAGAGAGAGAGAACTGCTTAGGCTTACCCACAAAAAAGAAAAAAGAAAAAGGCTAAAAAAGACAACAACCTCTATTCCTAACGCTTTCTTGTGGAAATTTTTTGCTTGGTTAATAACAGTGGACATATTCACCTAATTTTTACAAAAAGAATCAAAAAGTAAACGATTGCCACACTGTACAAAAACCAAAAGTTACATGAGCAAAATCTCGCTAATTATACGTTTTTTAAAAGATTATTCAAATCATAAATTTGTACTAAAACTCTAATAGTTTCTACTTATAATCAAAAGAGAATACTGCTGTAGCATGTAAAAAACCAGCTTCTACTTTGCCTGTTTTAACATATTTAACTGAAAAATTAGATATTGGAGAAGGATCATTTTGAGAAAAAATCCACATTTGATTTAAATTAATAAGCTGATAATTTTCTTTATATAACTTTAACCCAACACCTTTAGCTGTTGAATCACTAGATAAACTCAAAATACTAGTATTATTAGCTGGATTATTATTGTCAGTAACCATTGCTGTGACTAAAACACCGTCATCACAATCTAATGATAAATTAAAATTACCACCAAAAACCTCATGTTGATTATTTATCTGGCTCAAAGTAATGTTCTGGAGCTTAACATTTTGGATGTTTTCTTTTAATGAACAAGAATGTCTAATCACATCTATTGAAAAAGAATTCATTGTAATATCAATACGCTGTCCATTACTTAAGTTCAAATGACCTAAACTAAAAGCGTTTATATGAGATTCACTGGGTTTATCGATCAAAACCCCAACTTTTAATGAAATATTATCCTTTATACTACTTAGCCATGATTGTTGGTTATCTGAGTAAAAATCATATCCATTAATTTCTAAAGAAACATAGACGCCATCAGTATCGGTTTGAATATAATTTTTTCCATTATTATTCCAAAAATTAATATTATTATGCTGGATGGATAGGATAGAGTTATCCCCTATATTGATATTATCAGTCCGAAATATTTCTTTATTCATAAAATTTTCTTTATAGTAATATGTTTTTAAATTACCAAAAGAAATAATTTTATTTTCATTAATAAACTGGTCAGCATAACTATTTGTAGTCGCAGTAAAAAAACCAACAAGAGAAGATACAAATATACTGATGTATTTTTGTTTTAAAACCATAGATACTTATTCTCCTACCTTACAAACTTCCGAATATAATTTATATTCAGAATCCATACTGCTAACATTGTCCAAATCATATTGGAAAGCACATTGTTGATTCTGACTATTTCCCCAACGAATATTAACGACGCCTGAATCAGATTTTAGTTGAGTAAATAATCTACCACCTTGCATGACATATCCTATTAGGTTTCCTTTTTCATCAAAAGCTTCTGCAGCTAAAGGAGGGGTACTTCCATCAAGTAAGACAATATCAAATATAGAATAATTTGATGACTCTACATCAAAATTAACTAGAACAGCACTATTAGCTCTAGGAATGATTTTCTTACCCGTAGAGGATAAAATAATATTGTTTGGTAAACTACTTGGATCCAAACTAACATCATTAACCTGATAAGGAGAAAGATATGGAACAATACCATTTCCCCACCAATCTAAGCGGTTATTATCTGAATAATTAATTTTAACACCTGAGGCACCTTTTGCGCTGACAATAGCAAAGGTATCACTAATATCATTCCCAAAGGTTACACCATGAGGATGAGCAACTATAGCACCACTAGCACGAGAACTATATTGTGTTGAATTATTAGCCCTTGTTGCAGAAAAATCTAAAGAAACCATTGGGTTTTTGTACCCTAGATATGAAGAGTAACTTGATTGAGAAGCATATCTATCGAATGATAACCCATAATTAATTTGATCATTATCTCCCATATACCCATAAAGAGAAGTTCTTAAATTATGATCTCTATCATGAGTATAATATGAACTAATTCTTGGCGCAGAAATAGAATCACCTAAAGGCATTGATAAATTAACATACCATGCTTTATCTTTTAATCCACTCTCTCTATTAGTGGACTGTTTATATCCTATTTCATACTGAAGTTGTTTAAAATTATTTCCATAGCTTAAATAATACTCTGTACTTTTGTCATTATCCCAATACAAGTTTCTCTGAGCTGAAAAATAAAAACTACCAAGGTTATCGCCTAATCTATGATTAATATAGAAAGAATATTGTTTATGTAATCTATCATTATAAAAATAACGTTGTAAATCTGTATTATTGAGATAAACAACATCACTCAATGAATAAGTATTAGGTGAAAAAGATTGAAAGCCAGAAATTAATATATAAGTATCTAATTTTGGTAAATGTAAACCATAAGATAATGTAAGTTCTTTGTTAGAAAATTTCTTATTTTCTTTATTAATTTTTACTTTTTTAAATGCATATTTAGTTAACAAGTATCCTACTGGAGTATCAAACGATACACCTACCACATTGGAAAGATAATTTTTAGTACCAGTGCTGCCTAAATTCAGAGTTAACCCATTTAAAACCCCATAACGAACTTCACCCTGATAAATCATATCACCTAAAGTACGACTATCTACTCTATATTTTCCAACAGAGAATTGATAACGTACCTGACCTTTTCTAACTAAATCTATTCCACCAGAATAAGGAACTATAAAAGAATGAATTTGACCATTAGATTCAATAATATCAACGGTAAGATCTCCACTACCAGAAGGATATAGATCATCAATAGCAAATGCCCCGGCAGGTACACTTAACTCATAAATAATATGATTATTTTGCTTAACAACCACACGAGCATTAGTATTGGCAACACCCCTAACAACAGGTGCATAACCTTTCATTGATGAAGGTAACATTCTTTCATCAGACGCAATACGCATTCCTCTAATGCCAAATCCATCAATAAAATTCCCATTTACATAGAAATCCCCCATCGTAAATTGAGCTTGTAATGGAAGAACTTCATGTTGAGCATATAAATAAGAGCTTTTATATTTTCCTTGTTGTTGATCTGCCCAATATTTATTTCCTCTATGTCTAATTGACCAATTAAATAAATTAAGACCTGCATTCAAGCCTAATGTCTTATAAGATGTACTATCATATTTATTATAAGTTACATCATAACGTACAAAAGCAGTTGGAACTCCATCATTAAGTAGAGATGGGGATATATATCCTCTGGGGCGAGAAACAATAAATTCTTGGGGGATAGTAATTTTTAAAACTTGGGTTGATATATCAAATTGAATATCAGCGGAAGGAATGGCCTCAACAGCAGATATACATTCCTGTTCAGAATTATTATAGATGAATGCATTATCCTTTAAATCTAGTGCATTTTTCAGATTAGATGTTAAACATAATCCATAAATAGGTTCTACATCTACACCTTTATCTTCAAATTTTATAGATAAAGTTCCTCTATTTTGTCCATTTATTTCTAAATCTGCAATATATTCACCTGAAGGTATGGGATTACCAAATTTGAATCGACTAAAATCAACATCCTGTCCTGAAACAAAACTTCCAAAGTTTTCATCGAATTCAAACTCTTCAGAGAAACTACTAACAGAATAAATTAAACTCAAAAACAATAGAGAATACTTAAAATACACCAAAAAACCTTACATTTTAATTAATAGACGAAACACCTTCTCTATGAGCACCAAAATCATCAATAATGTTCCATTCTACCTGAGCTGAACCTTTTACTGTCGTATCCATTTGAAATCTCATCTTTGAAAAAGGGGGAATCATATCGGCATTCTTAGCTTTATAAGTTCTATTACCTTGTTTTACCAAAATACTGCTATACGTTATGTAATAAGGAGTAACATTATTAGCTACAATATATTTTCCATCCAAATCCCATTCGACCTTTTCTCTTGCCTCAGAAACTGTCATTGATAAATTATTTGGTCTAAAAAAGAGTTTTAATTTACTGTTAACAGCAAATTGTAAATAACTAGGGCTTGTTAATTCGTTTTCAGAAGGTTTAGGAGGAACATCAAACATATTAAAATAGAAAAGAGTTTCTCTATCTTTAGGTAGAGATTCCCCTGTATAACTAATTCTTAATGTTTGTCTATTATTAGGTTCAATTCTTGACACAGGAGGACTTATTATAAATGGAACTTTAGTATTTTTCTTCTCATCTTCAATCCATACCTGAACTAATGAAGGCTTTATTCCTTCATTCTGTAATTCAACATTAATTGATTTATCATTTGAATTATAAACAACTCTTGTACCATAAACAATTACACTGGCTTGAGAAAAAAGACTAAAGAAACAAAAGAATAGTACAAATATAATTCTCATCATAATAGATCCAAAAGACATCCCCAATAAATATTGGGGATGATATTAATGATTATTTATAAACAACTTCGAAAGGAAGAACTGCTCTTACATTACCGCTAGATAACTCATCTTTGTTTAAAATTTTATAGACTGCATAAAACGTATGAGTAACACCACCATCATCAAGTATAGAATCTTTTGTACTTAATAACTCATCTTCATTGTTTAAATTAATCTCTTTACCTTCTGCATTTAAAAGAGCAAATCCAACGCCTTTAGCAGGATCTTGTTCAAAGGTATTTAGAAGATATCCATTATTATCAGTCGATCCCGATGTTGGTTTTAATTTTACAGAATGTTCTATAGCATCCACATTACATCTTGTTTCGATATTAATAGTTCTTTTACTTATTTCTGGATTAGCAATAAGTTGAAGATCTGTAACTTCATCAAATTGTTTAAATTGATCTTGACTACCTGGAACTAAAGAACATGTAACAGCTTTAATAGCACCAGATAAAGTGATATTTCCTGATGTATCTCCATAAGATGTTGGTCCTGCAGCTAAAACAGATCCTGAGAAAGCTGCAGATGCAGCTAGAGCTATGAGTAATTTTTTCATAAAAAAACCTCTATCTATATAATAAGTGTTAAAAATTTATATATTTTTTGTGTCTGGTTAGACCTGTATATTTTACAGACATTACTTATTTTTTCAACAATATTAAATGCCTACTTCCCACTAATTGAGGTATATCAAGTTTTACTACATCAATTCCATGAATATCTTTTTCAATACTTAATATTTCCTCATCATGATAAACGCCCTTAAGTGCATAAAACAGCCCATTTTCATTAGGTAAGTGATAACACCAATTCACCATATCATTTAATGAAGCAAAGGCTCGACTCAAGACACCATCAAATTGTTGGTCTGTATATTCTTCGACTCGGCTTTGTACTGGCGTTACGTTTTTAATCCCTAATTTCAGTAAAACTTGCTGAATAAAACGGATTCGCTTACCAAGACTATCCAATAACACAAAATGTTTATCAGGATTAGCTATCGCTAAAGGAATACCAGGTAATCCAGGTCCTGTTCCTACATCAATAAAGGAATGACCTTGTAAGCAGGGGCTTACAACTAGACTATCCATAATATGTTTAACCAACATTTCATTAGGATCACGCACCGAAGTTAAGTTATACGCCTTATTCCATTTATCGAGTAATTGAACAAAATCGACTAACTGCTGTTTTTGCTGATCTGTCAAAGATATATCCGCTTGCGATAACAAGCGGTCTAATTTAGCTAACATTTTGCAATTTCCTTTTGATTATTCGCCACGCTTTAACATGCCTTGTTTCTTCAAGGCGACCAATAAGATAGAAATTGCCGCTGGGGTAATCCCTGAAATACGAGAAGCTTGGCCAATAGAAACAGGACGATGCTCTACTAACTTAGCACGAACTTCATTGGATAAGCTTTCCACTTTATCGTAGTCAAATTCAGCCGGAATCAACGTATTTTCGTGGCGTTTATGGCGTTCGATCTCTTGATATTGATGCTCAATATACCCTTGGTATTTTATTGCGATTTCTACCTGTTCTGCAGCTTGTTTATCTTCTAAAGCAGGGGCAAAAGGTTCAATTTGAGTTAAAGCATCATAACTCACTTCAGGACGACGTAATAAATCTTCACCACTCGCTTCTCGAGTCAATGGCGTATTCAATAACGCATTAATTTCACTGAGATTTGCCGTTTGTTGGTGTACCCAGATTTGTTTTAAACGCTCACGCTCTTTTTCAATGTTTTCCATTTTTTGATTGAATCTCGCCCAACGTGCTTCATCAATCAATCCCAGTTTATGAGCAATTGGCGTTAAACGAATATCCGCATTATCTTCACGAAGTAACAAACGATATTCAGCACGAGAAGTGAATACACGGTAAGGCTCTTTTGTACCTAATGTACAAAGATCATCAACCAGTACACCTGTATAAGCTTGATCACGAGTTGGGAACCAAGCCTCTTTGCCTTGTACCTGCAATCCTGCATTGATACCAGCAAGTAACCCTTGTGCGCCCGCTTCTTCGTAACCTGTTGTGCCATTGATTTGTCCTGCAAAGAATAAACCATCAATTGATTTAGTTTCTAATGTTGGTTTCAAATCACGCGGGTCAAAATAATCATACTCAATCGCATATCCTGGTTTCACTATACGAGTATTTTCTAAGCCTTTCATTGAGTGAACGATGCCCATTTGCACATCAAAAGGTAAGCTGGTTGAAATCCCATTTGGATAAACCTCGATCGTATTTAACCCTTCTGGTTCTAAATAGATCTGATGGCTATTGCGATCACTAAATCGCATTACTTTATCTTCAATAGATGGACAATAACGTGGTCCGATACCTTCAATAACACCTGTATACATAGGGCTACGATCTAAACTATTACGGATAAGATCGTGGGTTTGCTCGTTTGTATGTGTGATATAACAAGGAATTTGACGAGGATGCTGATCAACCGATCCCATAAATGAAAACACTGGTAAGTATGTATCACCGTGTTGTTGTGCTAACACTGAAAAATCGATTGTTCTCGCATCTAATCTTGGTGGTGTTCCTGTTTTTAAACGATCAACGCGTAAATTAAGATCTCTTAATTTTGATGCAAGCATAGTTGCAGCTGGATCGCCTGCGCGACCACCTGCATAGTTATCTAAACCAATATGGATCTTACCCGCCAAAAACGTACCAGCCGTTAATACAACAGATCTAGCTTTAAAGATTAAACCCATTTTGGTTACAGCACCGACTGCTCGGTTATTTTCAATCAAAATATCAACAACTTCTTGCTGGAAAATATCTAAATTTTGTTGATTTTCTAATGCTGTTCTGACCGCTTGTCGATATAACACTCTATCAGCTTGAGCACGAGTTGCTCTCACAGCTGGACCTTTACTGCTATTCAAAGTTCTAAATTGAATCCCTGCGGAGTCTGTCGCTTTCGCCATTAACCCGCCCATTGCATCAATCTCTTTAACTAAATGCCCTTTACCGATCCCACCAATAGCAGGATTACAAGACATTTGACCAAGTGTATCGACATTATGTGTTAATAAAAGTGTTTTTAAACCCATTCTAGCTGGGGCAAGAGCAGCTTCAGTACCTGCATGGCCTCCACCTACAACGATAACATCGTATATTTCATTGTAAATCATATATTGCCTTTCAAAATTCTAAAAAATCTAAGTAAATTCTACCTGAAAAACGAGGATCTTGAAAAAGCTATTTAAGATCTTTTTCTGGATCGAAATGAGAGGATCTAAATAATATAAGATCTTTATATATAGATCTTTATTATGATTATTATTAGGCTAACAATTTTTAAAGAATAAATAGAAATTAATCATTAAAATCAAAATGTTATATTAATATAACTATGTAGAGAACATTGCTTAAGATCCGAATAAGTTTGTGGATAAATAGCTTAGTTATCCACAGAAGAAAATTTTACATCAGTTATCATTGAATAGATCCCAAGATAAAAACAAAAAATAAATGAGTTATCCACATATTTATTTGGTTAAATCGTGTACTTTTATAATGGGAAACCTTATCTATTAAGGAAATTGGCCCTAATCCAATAGCTCAAGATATCAGTAGGACGTACCAATCTACTTCATTGTACAAAAAATATATTTGTATATATCATCAAATTATTTTACACTCATTCCCACTTGTCGGAGTGCTTTCAGAGCTGAGATCTATTTTTGTAGGGATCCGTCGAACCTGTTAGGTTAATATCTGCGTAGGGAACAAGTTTTAATTTTCAAATAAGATCGCTGTATTTTTCTTCTTATTACTGCCTTAGTATATCTATTGGGCAGCCGTTCCATTCACTTCACAAGCAAAATTACCTATTTATTTTTGATTATCTATTAGAAGGTGTATTTGCTTATGTCAAACATTACAACTCGTCGCGAAAAAAGAACATCTGCTCAAAATTTTATCAAGGATTTAAAAGGGTACCAGCACCCAAATTCTTCACGAATCTATTTACAGGGATCTAGATCAGATATTCAAGTACCAATGCGTGAAATTCATTTAACTCCATCTTTAATTGGGGGAGATAAAGATCATCCTGAATATGAATTCAACGAATCTATTCCTATTTATGATACCTCGGGTATTTACGGAGATGAAAGCAAGAATATTGATGTAACTAAAGGGATTCCTGTTTGTCGGGATAATTGGATTTTAGAACGTAATGATACGGAATATTTAGATGGAGCAAGTTCTGAATATGCCCAAGTTCGTTTAGCGGATAAAACGTTGGATGAATTACGTTTTCAATTACAACGTAAAATAAAACGTGCAAAAAAAGGGAAGATTGTTACTCAATTACATTATGCTCGCCAAGGAATTATTACACCAGAAATGGAATATATCGCGATTCGTGAAAATATGGGGAGAGATCGTGTAAAAAGCGAAGTGCTTTTACAACAGCATCCTGGACAAAATTTTGGGGCAACTATTCCGAAAGAAATTACACCTGAATTTGTTCGTCAGGAAGTTGCAGCGGGCCGAGCAATAATTCCTTCTAATATAAACCATCCAGAATTAGAGCCAATGATTATTGGTCGAAATTTCTTAGTTAAAGTCAATGCCAATATAGGAAATTCTTCGGTGACTTCTTCCATTGAAGAAGAAGTAGAAAAATTAGTTTGGTCAACTCGCTGGGGAGCTGATACGGTTATGGATCTTTCCACAGGACGAAATATTCATGAGACTCGTGAATGGATTATCCGCAACAGCCCAGTTCCTATCGGTACAGTTCCATTATACCAAGCATTAGAAAAAGTGAATGGTGTGGCTGAGGATCTTACTTGGGAGATTTTTAAAGATACGTTGATTGAGCAAGCAGAGCAAGGCGTTGATTATTTTACTATTCACGCAGGCACATTATTACGCTATGTGCCGATGACTGCCAAACGTTTAACAGGGATTGTATCGAGAGGTGGCTCTATTATGGCTAAATGGTGCTTATCTCATCATAAAGAAAATTTCTTATACCAAAATTTCCGTGAACTTTGTGAAATTTGTGCAAGCTACGATGTAGCGCTTTCATTAGGTGACGGACTTCGCCCAGGCTCTATTCAAGATGCAAATGATGAAGCGCAATTTTCAGAATTATATACCTTAGGTGAATTAACAAAAATTGCATGGGAATATGATGTTCAAGTGATGATCGAAGGTCCAGGACATATCCCAATGCACATGATTCAACGAAATATGACTGAAGAATTGGAACATTGTTATGAAGCACCATTTTATACCTTAGGACCTCTTACCACTGATATAGCACCAGGGTATGATCATTTTACTTCAGGGATTGGAGCAGCCATGATAGGTTGGTTTGGTTGTGCAATGCTTTGTTACGTTACACCAAAAGAGCATTTAGGTTTACCTGATAAACACGATGTTAAACAAGGATTGATCACCTATAAAATTGCCGCTCATGCAGCTGATTTAGCTAAAGGGCATCCAGCAGCTCAAATACGAGATAATGCTATGTCTAAGGCGCGTTTTGAATTCCGTTGGGAAGATCAATTTAATTTATCTCTAGATCCAGAAACCGCTAGAGCCTATCACGATGCTACCCTACCTCAAGAATCTGGAAAAGTTGCCCATTTCTGTTCAATGTGCGGTCCTAAATTTTGTTCAATGAAGATATCTCAAGAAGTACGAGATTACGCTGAAGGCTTAGAAAATATTGAGGTAGTTAATGTAACTGAAACTCAATCTGAAGGCTTTAAAGAGATGTCAGAGAAGTTTAGACAAAAAGGCGGTGAGATCTATCATCAAAGCCAGAACCTGCTTTAACTACGGTTACTTTATTTAAATGGTTAATTTATTAGAGTGAGTAAATTAACCATCACTTTCAAAATATGAGTAGTTTAAGAGAGGTGTAATTTGTCGCTTTCTGATCAAGAGTTTATGCGTTATAGCCGACAATTATTATTACAAGAATGTGGAATAGAAGGTCAAAACCTTCTAAAGAAAAAATCTGTACTAATTGTTGGATTGGGAGGTTTAGGCTCTCCCGTTGCGCAATATTTAGTGGGATCTGGTATTGGCAAAGTCTATTTGGCTGATTTTGATAAGGTGGATATAAGTAATTTACCTCGACAGATTTTGTATGGGGTTGAAGATATTTATTCACTAAAAGCAGAAGCAGCGAAAAAACGGCTTAATGCGACTAATCCAGATATTAATGTTATCGCTATTCCTCGTAAATTGGATTTAACACAACTCATTTATTGGGCGAGTAAGGTCGATGTTGTTTTAGATTGTTCCGATAATATGGAAACTCGTCATCAGGTAAATCAAGCTTGTGTTCAATTGAATAAAGTGCTTGTTTCTGGTTCCGCTATTGGATTAAGTGGGCAACTACTTACAATAACGGATTATAAAGAACAAGGTTGCTATGCTTGTTTGTATCCTGATCAAGATTTACCCAATTTAAATTGTAAAACAGCAGGCGTTCTTGCCCCCATTGTTGGTGTTATCGGGTGTTTACAAGCACTAGAAACATTAAAGGTTTTATTAAATCTACCTGTATCAAGTGCGGGGAAATTGATGCTGTTTGATGGGAAAAATTTAACTTGGCAAACCTTAAATTTGCATCGTCATGCAAAGTGCAAAATTTGCTGCACTAATCATTAATTAAATAAGAGGATACTTATTGTGGATATTTATATTAATGGTGAAAAAATCACATTATTAACGGTCCTGTCTGTTGCTCAATTAATTGAACAACAATCTTTAAATCCTCAGGGTC
This sequence comes from Otariodibacter oris, assembly GCF_009684715.1. Lineage (NCBI taxonomy): Bacteria > Pseudomonadati > Pseudomonadota > Gammaproteobacteria > Pasteurellales > Pasteurellaceae > Otariodibacter > Otariodibacter oris. The sequence continues at coordinate 55,412 of NZ_CP016604.1, forward strand.
TTGCGATAGCAATTAATCAAAATATTTTACCTCGTTCTGAATGGGAAAGTTATCAATTAAAAGATAATGACTCATTAACAGTATTCAGAGCGATTGCGGGTGGTTAATAGGAATAATTATATGAAAAATAATATTAAAAATTTAAATGATTCATTAGTGATTGCCGATTATACATTTGATTCTCGATTGTTCACGGGAACAGGAAAATTTTCTAATTCATCATTAATGATAAAAAGTATCGCTGAATCAGGATCTCAATTAGCCACAATGGCAATGAAAAGAGTTAATTTAGATAAACAAAATGACGATATTTTGTCTCCTTTAATTGATATTGGCGTTAAGCTTTTACCTAATACCTCTGGGGCAAAAACAGCAGAAGAAGCTATTTTTGCCGCTAATCTAGCACGTGAGGCGCTAAATACAAATTGGGTTAAATTAGAAATTCACCCCGATGTGCGTTATTTGTTGCCTGATCCTATTGAAACATTAAAAGCAGCAGAAACCTTAGTTAAACAAGGCTTTGTTGTTTTACCTTACTGTAGTGCGGATCCTGTCTTATGTAAGCACTTAGAAGAAGTGGGATGTGCTGCTGTTATGCCATTGGGTTCACCAATTGGTTCTAATAAAGGATTAAAAACAAAAGAGTTTTTACAGATTATTATAGAACAAAGTGAAGTACCTGTTGTGGTAGATGCGGGAATAGGTTCTCCGAGCCATGCAGCAGAAGCAATGGAGTTAGGGGCTGATGCTGTTTTGGTAAATACCGCTATGGCTGTTGCACGAGATCCTATTTTAGTTGCTAAGGCTTTTAAATTAGCGGTAGAAGCAGGTCGCTTGGGATATCTATCAGGATTAGGAAAAATTAGTAATACAGCTCAAGCAACTAGCCCTCTTACAAAATTTTTGGATGAGGCAGAATGATGAAACAAAATTATCCTAGATTCATTGATTATTGGGCTACATTAGATTGGACTGATATATCTCTTTCATTACGTAGCCAAACTAAACAAGATGTTGAATCAGCACTTTTTTCTGAAAAACCAAATTTATCACAATTTATGGCACTGCTTTCTCCTGCCGCTGAGCCTTATTTAGAGCAAATGGCTCAAAAGGCTCAGCAACTTACAAGGCAGCGTTTTGGGAATATCGTTTCTTTTTATTTACCGCTTTATTTATCAAATTTATGTTCAAATGATTGCACATATTGTGGTTTTTCAATGAGCAATAAAATAAAAAGAAAAATTCTCAATGCGGAAGAAATTGAAGCAGAATGTCAGGCTATTAAGCAATTAGGTTATGAGCATTTATTATTGGTAACAGGGGAACATCAACCCAAAGTTGGTATGAATTATTTCAGAGAAATGTTACCGAAAATAAGACAGCATTTCAGCTCATTATTGATGGAGGTTCAACCTTTAGATCAACAAGAATATGAAGAATTACGACACTTAGGAATTGATGGTGTACTGGTTTATCAAGAAACCTATAACTCTTCTCAATATGCTAAACACCATTTACGCGGTAAAAAACAAGATTTTCTGTACCGGTTAGATACTCAGGAACGTTTAGCTAAGTCTGGGATGGATAAAATAGGATTAGGTGCATTGCTTGGTTTATCTGATGATTGGCGAACTGATTTGTACTTTTTAGCAGAACACTTAAATTATCTACAACGGCACTATTGGAAGAGTCGTTATTCTATTTCATTTCCTCGCTTGCGCCCTTGTACTGGCGGTATGGAGCCTGCATCTGTGATGAATGATAAACAGCTATTACAGGTTATTTGTGCATTTAGAATATTTTTTCCTGAAATTGAGCTTTCATTGTCTACACGAGAATCGCCGACTTTCAGAGATAATGTTGTACCTATTGCGATTAATACAATTAGTGCAGGTTCAAAAACTCAACCAGGAGGTTATGCTAATCCTAAACCTGAATTGGATCAGTTTTCACCTTATGATGAAAGAAGTCCTATGGAAATTCAAAATGTGCTTATTGAAAAAGGATTACAACCCGTTTGGAAAGATTGGGATAGATATTTAGGAAGATAATCTCTTTATTAGTTGTTGTATGAATAAGCGGTGAGATCTGCAAAATTTTTAGCAAATCTAACCGCTTGTTTTTAATTACTACTCTTTAATTTCTTTTATTTTCAATAGGTTATCTATATCCTTTTGATTCTTATAATATTTTATTCAAATCATTTTTATTAAATAAAAACTTTATTTGATTAAAATCAAAATATTCAAAATTTATTATTTTAAACACTATATATTGTGTTAAATTTAATATCATACACAATATATAGTATTATATTAATATGCGGTTTGTTTCTGAAGATATCGTTTGGCAAGAAGTACCGAATGAAGTTTCTTTAGCTTTTCTTATTAGTGGTTGCCCATTAGGCTGTAAAGGTTGCCATAGCGCCTATAGTTGGGATAGTAGAGTGGGTCATCTACTATCTGAGCCATATTTTGAAGAACGTCTGACTCTTTATCAAAATCTAATTAGTTGTGTGTTATTTATGGGGGGGGAATGGCATCCTGAGGAATTGTGTTCTCTGCTTACCATAGCACAACAACGAGGGTTAAATACATGTCTTTATACCGGATTGGAAAAAGAGCAAATTCCAGATTATATATTGTCAAAGCTGACTTATATTAAAACTGGACGTTGGATTGCTGAACGAGGAGGATTAAACAGCTTAACCACGAATCAGCGGTTTATACATTTGAAAACAGGCGAAGTACTTAATCACCTTTTTTGTAGGAGTAAATAATCGTGATCAGACTTGATTCATCACAAATTTCAGGCAAGCAACAATTTATTGAACAATACATTCATGCTAAGAATGCAGCGGATGGATCAAAATTGGATGCAAATGCAAATGTAAATCAAAAAAATATTGCAACAATGGAAAATGAGCTAATGAAAGATTTTTTCATTCAGATAAATCGAAATAAAGTTAGCCAAAAAATTGCAGAAATATTTGATGATTCCCTTGCAAATGAATATTTACGCCAAATCGAAGCTCATGAAATTTATGTGCATGATGAAACAAGCTTAAAACCTTATTGTGTTTCAGCGACGCTTTATCCTTTCTTGCTAGATGGCTTAACAAAATTAGGTGGCGAATCAAAAGCGCCTAAGCACCTATCCTCATTTTGTGGCTCTTTTATCAATCTTGTTTTTGCTATTAGCTCTCAATTTGCTGGCGCCGTAGCGACAGTAGAATTTTTAACTTATTTTGATTACTTTGCACGTAAAGATTATGGCGATAATTATCTTGTTACGCATAGCAAGGAAGTTGAAAGTTGCCTACAACAAGTTGTTTATAGTATTAATCAGCCTGCGGCAGCTCGTGGTTATCAGAGCGTTTTTTGGAATATATCTATTTACGATGAATACTATTTTTCTGCCATTTTCAGTAATTTTGTTTTCCCTGATTTAACTTCACCTAATTGGCAAAGTGTTGATAAGTTACAGGACTTTTTCATGGATTGGTTTAATAAAGAGCGGAGTAAATCAATCCTCACCTTCCCTGTGGTAACTGCGGCTATGTTGACTGAAAATGGGCAGTGCAAAGATAGTGTATTTGCGGATAAACTGGCTAAATCACTTTCTGAGGGCAATTCATTTTTTATTTATCAATCAGATAATCCCGACTCTTTGGCCTCTTGTTGTCGTTTACGTAATGAAATTGCCGATCACAGTTTTTCTTATTCATTAGGTGCTGGCGGAGTGGCAACAGGCTCAATTAATGTCATTACGATCAATATGAACCGCTTAGAACAAGATGGTCGAGATCTTAAAACGGAAGTCGAGAAAATACATAAGTACCAATATGCTTATCGTCAGTTGATGGAAGAGTATTTACAGTCTGGCATGTTGCCTGTTTATGATGCAGGGTTTATCTCTTTAGACAAACAGTTTTTGACGATTGGAATTAATGGAATGGCGGAAGCTGCTGAATTTAGAGGAATCAAAGTAGGCTATAATCGAGATTATATCGATTTTGTTCGCAATAAATTATTCACTATCTATTCAGCTAATCAACAAGCAAGTAAAGAATACGGAATTAAATTTAATACGGAATTTGTCCCTGCTGAAAACTTAGGGGTAAAAAATGCCAAATGGGATAAAGAAGATGGATATAGTGTCCCTCGCGATTGTTACAATTCCTATTTTTATGTCGTTGAAGATGATAACACCAACGCATTAGATAAATTTTTATTACATGGAAAAGAACTTGTTGAATTCTTAGATGGAGGATCTGCTCTACATTTGAATTTAGAAGAGGCTCTGGATCAAACAGGCTATCGTTCAATGTTAAATATTGCAGCCAAGACAGGTTGTAACTATTTCTGTATCAATGTCAAAATTACAATTTGTAATGAGTGTGAGCATATAGATAAAAGAACGCTTCAACAATGTAGTTGCTGTGGATCTAAAAATATTGATTATGGAACACGTGTCATTGGTTATTTAAAACGCGTTTCAGCATTCAGCTCAGCCAGACAAAAAGAACATGGATTGAGATATTATCATCGTCAGATGTGATTTTTTTCTCATAAACAAGCGGTTAGATTAGTAAAATAATTTGCAAATCTAACCGCTTATTTTATTTATTTTTTAGTCACAGGATTTTCTGCATCAAAGTGGAAAATAGCATTTGAGTCTTTATAAGATTCTACAGATTTTTTGATTTCTAAGAATTTAATAAAGTTTTCAGCATCTGGAAGATAAGTATCTTCTCCTCCACGTTTTTCAACAACTTTCGCAAAAGTATAGTAACCATCTTGTCCGCCAGCAATGTAGCTATTAGTTCCAACTTTATATAATTTTGAATCGTCAATTGGTTCAAATTCTCCAGTTGTTTCATTTTGAACTTCAACTTTCACTAAACGTTTCCCTTGTTCATTTGGGTATTGATTAGCTTCATAGCGTAGTCCTGCGGTATAAGGGAACGCTCCTGTTGATTTATTCATAGCAAAGTTAATTGCATCTTCAAGGACTTGTTTAATTTCCTCGCCACTCATTTCTAATAGGAACAAGGTATTACCAAATGGAAGCATTGTATAGACATCATTATAAGTCATTTTGCCTGGTTCAATATCAGATCTTACTCCACCAGAGTTTTGAATGGTTAAATCAATATGTGCCCCATAGCTTCTCATACTTGTTAGCATAGATTCTGCGATAAATCGAGTTGCAATAGAACCTTGAGGATTTTCAGCACTAGGAATTCTATTTGCAGAACCGCCGGGCATTACACTTCCCACTATTTCACCTGCAAATTGATTACCTAATATTTCTTTTTCTTGTTTAAATTTATTTAAAATTTCTGTCGCTTTTTCATCAGCTTTCGCGACTTGGAATGTTTTTGTTGCATTTAATTCTGCTAATATAGCTTCTCTTTCTTCACCTTCAGGTGTGTATTTTTCTCCATTTTCATCTCTACGAGTGAATGATGAATCCAAATGATAAGGAATAACAGGATTACCTACAACTTCTTCAACAATACCATTTCTATCAAATTTTACATTGAGATTACCAACTAATTTACTGTATTCCCAAGCTTCAACAACGTAAACGGGTTCATTAGCTGGAGACATAAATTTTGTTGGGTAGTCAGCAACAACGGGTAATTCCATCTTTTTGATTTCGTCGTTACCAAAGAGATAGTGAGTATCGCCAGTGATAATGACATCTACACCAGTCACTTTTTGAGCGATATTAAAGTTCCCATTTGCGCCTGCATGGGATAGAAGAATAATTTTATTAACACCTTGCTCTTTTAATATATCAGCGTATTTTTGTGTTGTTTCTACTTCATCAGTAAAATCAATGTCTTTACCTGGATTTGAAGATTCTTTGGTTTTTCCTACAACATCTAATCCTATGATACCAATTTTCTCACCATTAATTTCTTTAATTGCATAGGGTTCCCAATAGCCCTCTAATATACTCCCTTTTTGAGGGATTACGTTTGCAGAAAGAACAGGGATTTTTAAATAGTCCAAGAATTTTTTTAATCCTTCATTACCTGCGTCAAATTCATGATTACCTAACGTGAAATAATCAATACCAGTTTCATTCATTAGTTCCGCATCTGCAGATCCTCTAAATAAAGAGAAGTAAAGTGTACCTGTTATAGCATCTCCAGCATGTAGCACAAGAGTATTATCTTTGTGACTTTCTCTAAATTCTTTGATAACACTGACAAGTTCAGGGTATCCGCCGATCTTTACCTTTGTTTTTTTATTATCAATAACAAAATCAAGTTCTGAAGGTTCTAAATGAGAGTGGTGATCATTGATGTGTAAAATATTCACTTCAACAGGTTGTTTGGTAAAATAATTACCAACAAGAACAGCTGCAGCAACTAAAGGAATAGCAATAAGTAACGACTTCTTTTTCATGGATTCTCCAAGGTTAGGGATTATTTGATTTGATCATAAACACGTTTTATTTCTTCTTCTGAAGGTTTATCGTATTCAGATCTAGTTGTGTTATAAAGGTAAGCAAAATTATCAATGATAATATTTTTAGGATTATTACCTAGACTATTTATTGTACTAGCTAATGTTTCTCTCATTTTGGTAGATTTTGTAATGATTGCTAATCTACGTTCATCCAAACTTGATTCATCTGATTGTCTTTCAATAACCTTATTAACTAATTCATCGCTGTTTTCATAAATATCAATTTTAACAGGGTAATTTGATAATAAAGATTTAATGTCCTCAAATGCTTCTTGGTTTTTATCTAAGTAAATGATGACATTTTCATTTGAGGTAGAATTAGCAAGAACAGCCAATTTTATTGCAGGAATAGCAATTGATAATTCTTCTTTAGAAACATTTGAAATGGCAATAGAACGGCAATACTTAGGCACTAATTGATGTTCTGTTTTCAAAACATCTTTCAACATTTCATCAACTTTTTCTTTTTTATATTTGTATTGCTGTGAGGTAATATCATTTGATGTTGCCAAAGCAACACTAGATACTGATAACATTACACAGCTAAGGATAAAATATTTTTTCATAGACATACACTATTCTATTAGTAAACATAGCTCCATTATAATAGATAAGATATCTATGTAGTAATAAAAATGATTGGATAAATAGTATATATACACATATTTACCCAATCATTTACTTTCTTTTGTGGTATTACTTTTGATTCTTTAAAAAGTTTACACCAGTATCAGGGAAATCAGTGAATATCCCTGTTGCTCCAGCTTTATTTAATAAAGCATCATACATTTGGTTTACGTCAGTAAAAAAGCTTGGTAGGGCATCTTTACGTACGGTGTATGGGTGCAATTCCATATTATATTTAGCTAATTCTTTAACTAATGGTGTATAAATAATATTACCCGGAGTAGATTTTTCTTCATCGACTAACATGTACCAGCCTGGACCTACACCATCGGCATATTTAGCGACTTCAGCCATAGCGCCATCTTTAAACATCCAATCGTAGTCATAGTTTACCCATTTACCAGATTTATCCTTTTCTTCGGTTTCATTCCAATCCGTATAAGCGATAAGTTGGACAAGTTTTAAATCCATTCCTAATTGAGGTAATAATTCTGTTTTGATTCTTTTTAATTCATTAAAATCGAAGGTTTGTAGATAAACAGGATCAGATTTGGAATCATAGCCATACTTTTTAAGTACTTTTAATGTTTCAAGCGCAATATCTTTCCCTTCTTGATGATGTAACCAAGGGGCTTTTATTTCAGGATAGATCCCTACTTTTTTACCTGTGGATTTTTCTAAACCTTGAATAAACTCAATTTCATCTTCAAAAGTATGAATTTTGAAATGCGATTTCCACATAGGAAAACGATCTGGATAGACTTGAACTTGTTTGCCATTTTCTGTTTTAAAGTTTTCGGTCATATCAAGAGATTGAATTTCTTTCAAAGTAAAATCAGCCACATAATAGCGACCATCTTTTCTTGCCCTATTTGGGAATTTCTTAGCAACATCCGTTAAACCATCTAAAAAATGATCGTGGATAACAATCAATTTATTATCCTTGGTCATTGCTAAGTCTTGTTCTAAATAATCTGCATTTTGTGCAAAAGCTAGTGCTTTAGACTCCAAAGTATGCTCAGGTAAGTAACCACTTGCTCCTCTGTGGGCAATAACAATTTTATCCGAGAGTTGTGTTGATGATTGATTCATGGCATTACTACATCCTGCTAAAACCGCAATACCAATTAAACTGAGTGCAATATTTTTTAATTTCATAATTTTTTCCTGTAATTGATATAAAAAAAGGAAGAATAGAATGACCATTCTTCCTTTTTAAATTAGATTTTATTTACCGTAATGGTCTTCAAGTTTTGCTTTATGCTTAGCTTCTTCTATCGTCACAATGAGTAGAAGTAATACAGAGATTACCCCTCCACCAATAATGACATAAAAACCGCCATCCCAGCCAAATCTATCTGCTGCCCAACCTACAACCGCAGATGCTGCAACAGTACCACCGAGATAACCAAATAGACCTGTAAATCCAGCCGCTGTACCTGCTGCTTTCTTCGGAGCAAGTTCAAGGGCGTGTAAGCCAATTAACATTACTGGACCATAAATTAAGAAACCAATTGCAGTCATTAAAATAAAGTCTGTTAATTGATATGGATTTTCATACCATACTTTATATTGTGCGAGTTCCGCTTCAGGTGTTGCAGGGTTTAACCAATATGCGACAACTGCTGCTGTTGTTAATGCCATAAAGATTAATCCTGTTAAACCACGTTTACCTTTAAATACTTTATCTGATACCCAACCACAAATTAATGTACCTGGAATCGCTGCTAATTCATAAATCGTATATGCCCAAGCTGTTCCTTTAATATTGAAATGTTTAACTTCACCTAAATAAACAGGTGACCATTTTAATACGCCATAACGGATTAGATAAACAAACACATTAGCGATTGCGATGTACCATAATAATTTATTTTTTAATACGTAAGTTACGAAAATTTCTTTTGTTGTTAATTCATTTTCGTAAGTTTTTTCGTCATAATCATCAGGATAATCGTTACGCTATTTTTCAATTGGTGGTAAACCACAAGATTGTGGTGTATCACGCATGATTAAGAAAATCGGTACAGAAACAATCATCGCAGCAATACCAGGGAAGTATAAAGCTTGTTGCCATACATCTTTAGCCGTTGCTTGAACGCCGTGGTTACTGAAATATAATGCACTTGCTAGTAATACCATTGCACCTGGAACCATCCCCCCAACATTGTGAGCAGTATTCCAAATAGAAACGATTGTTCCACGTTCACTTTTAGACCACCAATGTACCATTGTTTTTCCTGATGGAGGCCATCCCATACCTTGGAACCAACCATTTAAGAAGATGATTACCCACATTACAAGAATGCTTGATGTTGCCCAAGGAACAAGTCCCATTAAGGTCATACATAAACCAGAAAGTAGTAAACCGAACGGTAAAAAAACTCTCGGATTTGAGCGGTCAGACATCCCCGCCATGATAAATTTAGAAAGTCCGTATGCTAAACCAGCAGCAGTACCAATAACCCCTAAATCAGTTTTTGTATACATTCCTGCATCAATTAGCCCTTTTTGAGCTAAATCGAAATTAGCACGAACAAAATAGTAAGCGGCATAGCCGAAGAAAATCCCTGCAAAAACTTGCCAACGCAGCCGTCTATAAGTGGGATCTATTTTATCTTTTGGTAGCTCCGGAATATGCGGAGCCGGTTTAAATGGACCAAACATAGTAATCTCCAAAGGGTTGTGATTGTATTTTTTATAAAGCGACTAACATCATAGCGAAAAAGAAAAAAAAACATCAGAAATTTTATTTAAATTTGTGAAGATACTCACAAAATAATGTGTTTTAGATGTTAAAAAAGATAAAAGAATAAAGAATAGTGATCTATTTCACATTATATGATTTATTTTCTTGTTCGAAAATGCTCATTTGGATAAAATTAATCCAATTTTATTTCTTTTATAAACATTTTTTGTGGGGGAGGTTATGACTATATCACCTCAAATATATCGAAATGTGGGCGATTTTTCACCACAAACCACAGATGTGATTATTATTGGTGGTGGTGCAACGGGAGCGGGGATTGCTCGTGATTGTGCTTTACGTGGTATTAATTGCATTTTACTCGAACGTCGAGATATTGCGACTGGTGCAACTGGTCGAAATCATGGTTTACTACACAGTGGTGCAAGATATGCAGTAAAAGACAGAGAATCTGCAACGGAGTGTATCGAAGAGAATAAGATTTTACGTAAAATTGCTCGTCACTGTGTTGATGAAACTGAAGGTCTATTCATTACCTTGCCTGAAGATGATCTTGCTTATCAAAAAACATTCCTAGATGCTTGTTCAGCTTCAGGGATTGAGGCGATTGCTATCGATCCTAAACTTGCCAAATATATGGAACCTTCCGTTAATCCCAATCTAGTTGGAGCGGTGGTTGTGCCTGATGGCTCTATTGACCCATTCCGCTTAACTGCTTCAAATATGATGGATGCAACAGAGAATGGAGCTAAAGTCTTTACCTACTGCGAAGTAAAAGGATTGATCCGAGAAGGTGGTAAAGTGATTGGAGTGAATGTTTACGATCACAAAAATCGAGTCGATCGTCAATTTTTTGCCGAAGTCGTGGTCAATGCAGGTGGAATTTGGGGACAAGGTATTGCCGAATATGCTGATTTAAAAATCAAAATGTTCCCCGCCAAAGGTGCTTTATTAGTTATGGGGCATCGTATCAACAAAATGGTTATCAATCGTTGCCGTAACCCTGCTGATGCCGATATTTTAGTACCAGGTGATACCATTTGTGTGATTGGTACTACCTCAAGTCGTATTCCTTACGATCAAATCGATAATATGGAAGTCACGCCAGAAGAAGTCGATATCTTATTTAGAGAAGGTGAAAAATTAGCGCCAAGTTTACGCCATACTCGTGTTTTACGTGCTTATGCGGGTGTTCGTCCATTAGTGGCTGCCGATGACGATCCTTCAGGACGTAATGTCAGCCGAGGAATTGTTTTACTCGATCACCAAGAGCGTGATGGACTAGATGGGTTTATCACTATCACTGGTGGTAAATTAATGACTTATCGTCTAATGGCTGAATGGGCGACCGATCTCGTTTGCAAAAAATTAAACAAATCTGCCCGCTGTGTGACTGCTGAAAATGTCTTACCGGGTTCAAGTGAAAGCCGAGCAGAAACCAATAATAAAGTCATTTCATTGCCAAGTACCATTCGCTACTCTGCCGTATATCGTCACGGTTCTCGTGCAACACGCTTACTTGATAAAGAGCGTTTAGACCGTTCTCTCGTCTGTGAATGTGAAGCGGTAACTGCGGGTGAAGTTCGTTATGCCGTGGATGAGTTAAGTGTTAATAATTTAGTCGATCTTCGTCGCCGTACTCGTGTGGGAATGGGGACTTGTCAAGCTGAACTTTGTGCCTGTCGTGCTGCGGGTTTAATGACTCGTTTTGATGTTGCTACACCTCGTCAATCAACCACCCAATTAGCCTCTTTTATGGAAGAGCGTTGGCGAGGAATTGAACCTATTGCGTGGGGGGATGCTATTCGAGAAGCCGATTTCACCAGTTGGATCTATTACAGCCTACTTGGTTTAAACGATGTTCAACCACTTGATCAACAAGCTCAGCAAGGGACGGATAACAATGAATTTTGATGTCGTAATTATTGGTGGCGGTCTTGCGGGATTAACTTGTGGGATTACGCTACAAGAACAAGGTAAACGTTGTGTGATCATCAACAATGGTCAAGCAGCAATTGATTTCTCTTCAGGTTCAATGGACTTATTGAGTCGCTTACCAAGCGGTGAGATTGTGAATGAGTTTTGCAAATCTTATCCATTGTTACAGCAACAGTTACCTGAACACCCCTATAGTTTAATTGGGGCGGAAAAAGTATTAGAAAAAGCGCAACAATTTGAAAAATTAGCCAAAACGTTAAATTTAGATTTAGAGGGTTCAACTCAAGGGAACCATTTTCGCGTTACGCCTTTAGGCGGATTGCGTGGTAGTTGGCTATCGCCAAACAGTGTACCAACTATACAAAATAGCGAAACCTTTCCGCATAAATCTATCGCGATTTTAGGGATTGAAGGCTATCACGATTTCCAACCACAATTATTAGCGGAAAACTTAAAACAAAATCCACAGTTTGCCCATTGTGAATTATCGACAGGCTATCTCAATATTCCTGAATTAGATCAGCTACGAGATAACGCACGAGAATTTAGAAGTGTGAATATCGCCCAATTATTGGAGCATAAACTAGCCTTTAGAGATTTAATTACAGAAATTCGAGATTCGAGCAAAAATGCAGAGGCGATTTTCTTACCTGCTTGCTTTGGGTTAGATGATCAAGGTTTCTTTAATATATTAAAAGAGAAAGTGGGCAAAGCCATTTTTGAATTACCGACTTTACCTCCATCATTATTAGGCATTCGACAACATAAGCAATTACGTAGCCATTTTGAAATGTTAGGTGGTCTAATGCTGAATGGCGATAAAGCGGTTAAAGCAGATATTGAGAATGGTAAGGTCAGTCAAATTTTCACTTCTTTGCATCCAAATGATGCGATTAAAGCTGAACATTTTGTATTGGCGACAGGCAGTTTTTTCAGTAATGGCTTAGTTGCTGAATTTGAACGGATATATGAGCCTGTATTTAATTCAGACATTATTGGTTACAAAAATTTTGAACCATCTAACCGCTTGTCTTGGACGTCACAACGTTTTTCCGCGCCTCAGCCTTATCAATCGGCAGGAGTTGCTATCAACGAATATTGCCAAGTCAAAGTATCGGGGCAATTTATGGATAATCTCTATGCCATCGGTAATGTTATTGGTGGATCGGATAGTTTAGAACTTGGTTGTGGTTCAGGCATTGCTGTGGTAACAGCATTGTATGTAGCGGAACAAATTGGAGGTGCAAAATGAATCTTCAACAATTAATTGACAGTGCACAGCAACAAATGCAATCCGCTTCAGCTATTCATCATCATGGCGGAATAGATGAATCTTTCGAAAGTTGCATCAAATGTACGGCTTGTACTGCTGTTTGCCCTGTTTCTCGCCAAAATCCATTTTATCCGGGACCAAAACAATCGGGTCCTGATGGCGAGCGTTTACGTCTAAAAAGTGCCGAGCTTTATGATGAAGCATTAAAATATTGTACTAACTGTAAACGTTGTGAAGTGGCTTGCCCATCGGATGTAAAAATTGGGGACTTAATTGTCCGAGCGAGAAATAATCATCTTGATCGTCAGAATAAACCTTTGATGCATAAATTACGTGATGCCGTACTCAGTAATACCGATTTAATGGGTAAGGTAAATACGCCATTAGCCCCGATTGTAAATGGTATTACTGGCTTGAAAGCAACTCGTTTTTTACTGGAAAAAACACTGAATGTTAGCCGTCATCGTACATTACCTAAGTACTCTTTCGGTTCTTTTAGAAATTGGTATTTGAAAAAAGAGGCGGAACGTCAATCACTCTACCGAGAAAAAGTTGCTTACTATCATGGATGTTATGTGAATTATAATAATCCACAGTTAGGAAAAGATCTGATTGATGTCTTTAATGCAATGGATATTGGGGTCGTTCTTCTTGAAAAAGAAAAATGCTGTGGCTTGCCTTTATCGGTGAATGGTTTCCCAGATAAAGCAAAAAAATTAGCAAAATTTAATTTAAAAGAGTTAGAAAAAGTCGTTGATAAAGAAATCGAAGTCGTTGGCACATCATCCAGTTGTACAATGAATTTACGTGATGAATATCATCATATTTTAGGGATGGATAATGCCAAGGTTCGTCCTCATATGAATATCGTGACACAATATCTTTATCAATTATTCAATGCAGGCAAAAAACCTCGCTTTAAATCAATGCCATTACGCATTGCTTATCACACTGCTTGTCACGTTGATAAAGCAGGTTGGGCTCCTTATACATTAGAGGTATTAAAGCATATCCCTGATCTAGAAATTGTGATGTTGCCTTCACAATGTTGTGGTATTGCAGGGACTTATGGCTTTAAATCTGAGAACTATGATGTTTCCCAAGCGATAGGTAATACATTGTTTGAAAATATTAATAATGGCGGATTTGATTTTGTTATTTCAGAATGTGAAACCTGTAAATGGCAAATAGATATGTCCACTAAATTAACTTGTTTGCATCCAATTACATTATTGGCAATGTCATTAGATAGAGCTTAATAAAAACAAGCGGTCACTTTTTGCAAAAGTTTTGCAGAAAGTGACCGCTATATTAATTGAACGATTACAGGATATAACGACTTAAATCTTCATTCTCAACCACATCATTTAGAGCGTTAGCAACATATTGTTCATCAATTACAATTTTGTCACCTGAGCGTTCGCTCGCATCAAATGAAATATCATCCATCAAGTGTTCTAACACGGTGTGTAAGCGTCTTGCCCCAATGTTTTCAGTTTTTTCATTCACACGGAACGCAGCTTCAGCAATACGGCTAATACCGTCTTTCGTAAATTCAATTTCCACACCTTCTGTTTTCATTAACTCACGATATTGTAAGGTTAATGAGGCACTTGGCTCTGTTAAAATACGTTCAAAGTCAGCTTGGTTGAGTGATTTTAATTCTACCCGAATTGGTAAACGACCTTGCAATTCTGGCAATAGATCAGATGGGCGAGTCACTTGGAATGCCCCTGAACAGATAAACAAAATATGGTCGGTTTTTACCATACCGTGCTTAGTATTGACTGTTGAACCTTCGATAATAGGGAGTAAATCACGTTGTACCCCTTCACGAGAAACATCGCCACCACTATTGCCACTTTTCTTAGCAATTTTATCGATTTCATCAATAAATACGATCCCGTGTTGTTCAACTGCTTCAATCGCTTGTTGTTTTAACTCTTCTGGATTAACCAGTTTCGCCGCTTCTTCTTCAATTAATACTTTAAACGCATCTTTGATTTTCATTTTGCGTTTTTTGGTTTTACTAGGCGACATACCCTCAAATAAAGATTGAAGTTGTGAAGTCATATCTTCCATACCCGGTGGAGTCATGATTTCTACACTCACAGGGGATGAAATTTCGATTTCAATTTCTTTGTCATCAAGTGAGCCTTCACGTAATTTTTTACGGAAAATTTGACGAGTAGTTTTATTCGATTCCGTTTCTTCAGAATTTCCCCATTGATCTTTCGCCGGCGGAAGTAAAATATCTAAAATGCGATCTTCTGCAGCTTCTTCTGCTCTGAATTTATTTTTTTCTACGGCTTGTTGGCGGACAAGTTTGATCGCAACATCTGTTAAATCACGGATAATTGAATCAACTTCTTTCCCGACATAACCCACTTCAGTAAATTTAGTTGCTTCGACTTTGATGAAAGGTGCATTGGCTAATTTCGCTAAACGACGAGCAATTTCAGTTTTACCAACCCCAGTTGGTCCGATCATCAAAATATTTTTTGGAGTCACTTCTTGGCGCAATTCTTCTGGTAATTGCATACGACGCCAGCGGTTACGCAATGCGATTGCCACCGCACGTTTTGCTTCGTTTTGTCCGATAATATGTGCATCAAGTTCTGATACGATTTCACGAGGTGTCATTGACATAATTTATTCCTTTATCTTTTTTTCTTTGAATACCTAGTTTTCAAGTATTCAAAATAGAATCTGCAAGCGGTCACTTTTTTCCGATTTTTTGCAAATTCCTTGATTTAAACTTATCTTAGTTAAACTTCTTCGATAACGTGATTATGATTACTGTAAATATCAATATCACCTGAAATTTTAAGGGCTTCTGATACGATTTCTTTAGCAGAAAGGTTGTTCTCTGTTCTAAGTAAAGCAAGAGCGGCTGCTTTTGCATAATTTCCACCTGAACCAATCGCTAGTACGTCTTGTTCTGGCTCGATAACATCGCCACTTCCAGAGACAAGTAGGAATTCACTTGAGTTGGCAACAATCATCATCGCTTCTAAGCGACGTAATGCCCGATCAGAACGCCATTCTTTGGCTAATTCAACGGCGGCTTTAATGAGATGCCCTTGGTGTAATTCTAATTTCTTCTCAAATAATTCACGCAAAATAAAAGCATCAGCGGTTGAGCCTGCAAATCCAGTTACAACTTGATCTTTATACATACGGCGAACTTTTCTTACCGTACCTTTTTCTATTGAGTTTCCCAATGTTGCTTGACCGTCACCGCCTATTGCAACTTTCCCATTACGACGAACGCATACGATTGTTGTCATCTTTAATCCTTTTATTTTTATAAAACTGTTTGCAGATCTAGGGGTGATTTTTCAAATATCAAGGGAAAAGAAAAATATAGGCTAAATATTTCACCAATATAGACTTAGTTATTAGGGAATTTTTAAAAATTTTGAAAGTAAAATAAGTATTAATATTGTATCTTTTTTTATTTGATTTTTTAAATAGTAACTTATTAAAAAATAACAAAAAATTCACATTTTTAAAACATAAAAATAATTATCATTTTGTGTAAATATTATACCAGGTAAGTGAGTTATTTGTTCTTTATGGAGTGTTTATTGATTATTATCAATTAATAAAGAATGAATTAACGTATAGTGAAGAATAATATATGTGTAATTACTTTTTTATTTTTTAGAGCTGTTTTTCAGGGGGATTTATGGAACAAGTGAAAAATTCATTGTTTCAAGATGTAATTAAAACTGTTGCATTAATCGGTGTAGTACTACCTATTTTAATGTTTGCTTGTGTAGGAGCGTATGGTCTGGTTGTATGGCTATTACAGATGTTTGTGATTGGTTTGCCAACAGCTTAACCAAAATGGAGCGATTATGAAATTATTCAAATTTATTAAAAATTTATTTATGAAACCTTCGGCTAAAATTGGTTTAGGTATTTTAGTGACATTAGGTTTTATTGCGGGTGCGATCAGTTGGCAATCATTTAATGATGTGATGGATAGCACAAGTACAGAAGAGTTCTGTGTGAGTTGTCACTCAATGGAACAACCGCTTGCGGAATTAAAAGAAACTGTGCATTGGTCAAATAGTTCAGGTGTTACTGCAACTTGTTCTAATTGCCATTTACCTCACGAAAAAACACCTAAATTTGCACGTAAAGTGCAAGCAATGCGAGAAGTGTTTGCTGAATTCACTGGAAAATATGACGAGGAAGGTTCTTTTGAAGAACATCGTCAAGAAATGGCAGAAAGGGAGTGGGCGCGTTTTGCTGCTAATGGTTCAAAAGAGTGTAAAACATGCCATAGTTATGAACGAATGGACTTTGACAATATGTCAGATCTCGCTAAAAAAGCGATGATACCTGCTGCGGAAAGAGATCAAAGTTGTATGGATTGTCATAAGGGTATTGCTCACCATTTACCAGAAATGAAAGCATCTAAAGGCTCAGCATCAAAATTTGATAATTTAGTGGTTTCTTCATTAAGTGCAGATAAAACCTACTTTACCAAAGCAAATGTTAAATTATTTAATGACGAAGCAATGTCTAGCAACATCGGTCAATTAGAAACAGCGGTACCTGTGACTTTTGTTAAGTCTGGTAAAGATGCGGATTTAGTTGAATTAACTATGTGGCGTAAAAATAAGGGCTTTGGACGAATTTGGTATCATCAATTTGGTAAAAATATTACTGATGCGGTATTAAGCAAAGAATTTATGCAAACAGAACCAAAATTTGAAGTGATTGCTACTCAAGAAGATCCACTTACTGGTTTAACTTGGCAGAATGTAAAAATGCAAGTGTGGGTACCAAAAGCTTCATTAATTGAAGACATTAAACCAATTTGGGCAGATGCAGAAAATACTTATAAAACACAATGTAGTACTTGTCATAGACAACCAGAAGTGGCGCATTTTGATTCAAATACTTGGATTGGTTTATTCAATGGAATGGTTGGTTTTACCAATATTGATAAACAAACAGGTAAAGAAGTTTTACGTTACTTACAACTTCATTCTTCCGATTTTGAACAGCACGCTGAATAAGGAAATCATATGAAACAATCACGTCGTCAATTTTTAAAAAATATGTCCGTTATGGCAGCTACATTTACCATGCCAAATTTCCTTGTGCCTCAAAAAGCATTTGCAAAAGAAGGTGAAGATCTGACTGCTTGGAAAATTACTGGATCGCACTGGGGTGCGATTCGAGCAAAAATTCAAAATGGTCGAGTAGAAGAAATAAAACCATTTGAATATGACCAATATCCAACAGAAATGATCAATGGTATTAAAGGATTAATTTATAGTGAATCACGTGTTCGCTATCCAATGGTTCGTTTGGATTGGTTGAAGAAACGTCACAATAGTAACACAGCAGAACGTGGTGATAACCGTTTTGTCCGTGTGACTTGGGATGAGGCTTTAGACTTCTTTTATGAAGAATTAGAGCGTATTCAGCAAGATTACGGCCCATGGGCATTACATACTGCAAACGTTGGCTGGCGTGCGACAGGACAATTCCATAGCTGTGGTAACCATATGATTCGTGCAATTGGAATGCATGGAAATAGTGTGAGTACCAGTGGAGACTATTCGACTGGGGCAGGACAAGTTATTCTTCCTTATGTGTTGGGTTCAACGGAAGTTTATTCACAAGGAACATCTTGGGAAATTATCCTAAAAGAGAGTGAAAATATTATTTTCTGGGCGAGTGATCCAATTAAGAATTTACAAGTGGGTTGGAACTGTGAAACACATGAAGCTTATAAGTATTTAGAGCAATTAAAACAAAAAGTTGCTAATAAAGAAGTCAATGTTGTTTGTGTTGACCCAGTGAAATGTAAGACACAAAACTACCTTGGTGCAGAGTATAAATATATTAATCCATTAAGTGATGTTGCTTTCATGTTAGCTATTGCTCACACACTTTATACTGAGAATTTATACGATAAAAAATTTATTGATATGTATACCGTTGGTTTTGAAAAGTTTGTGCCATATTTATTGGGTGAAACTGAAGATAAAAAACCAAAAACAGCAGAATGGGCATCAGAAATTTGCGGTATCAGTGCTGATGAGATTCGAGAATTTGCTCGTATGCTTGCGGGTAAACGTACTCAGCTTATTTTAGGTTGGGCTATTCAACGTCAGCAACATGGTGAACAACCTTACTGGATGGCTGCTGTACTTGCTTCTATGTTAGGACAAATTGGTTTACCAGGCGGGGGTATTAGTTATGCTCACCACTACAGTTCAATTGGTGTGCCCGAGTCTGGTGCAGCAATGCCAGGATCTTTCCCATTAAATTTAGATGAAGGACAAACACAAAAATATCCAAATACCGATTACAACGGTTACAGTTCATCTATACCTGTTGCTCGTTTAACGGATGCTTTATTAAATCCAGGACAAAAAATTAATGCTAATGGTAAAGAAGTTGTTTATTCTCCATTAAAAATGGCAATCTTTACTGGTTGTAACCAATGGCATCGCCAATCTGAACGTAATAAGATGAAAAAAGCTTTCCAAAGTTTGGAAACTATCGTTTCTATCAATTATAGTTGGACAGCAACTTGTCGTTTCTCTGATATTGTTTTACCAGCATGTACACCTTTTGAGCGTAATGATATTGATGCTTATGGTTCTTACAGTAGCCGTGGTGTGATTGCCATGCAGAAATTGGTTGATCCACTTTACGATTCTCGTTCTGACTTTGATATTTTCCGTGGGCTTTGTCGCCGTTTTGGTAAAGAAAAAGAATATACTCGTGGCATGAGTGAAATGGAGTGGGTTGAAAAACTGTATGAAGATTGCCGTGCAGAAAATGAAGGTAAATTTGAAATGCCTCCATTTGCAGAGTTTTGGAAAACAGGATACGTATTATTCCCAGAAGGTAAACCATGGGTACGCCATGCAGATTTCAGAGAAGATCCTGAATTAAATGCATTAGGTACACCATCTGGCTTTATTGAGATTTTCAGTAATACTATCGCAAGCTATGGTTATGAAGATTGTAAAGGGCATCCAATGTGGTTCGAAAAAGTAGAGCGCTCTCATGGTGGTCCTAAATCAGATAAATTTGATTTCTGGTTACAATCAGTTCACCCAGATAAACGTTTACACTCTCAGCTTTGTGAATCAAAAGAGTTACGCGATACTTACACAATTCAAGGTCGTGAGCCGTTATTTATGAATCCAGAGGATGCAAAACGTTTAGGTATTGTACATGGTGATTTAGTACGAGTTTATAATGATCGTGGACAAGCGATTGTTGGTGCTCACGTTTCGAATAATTTCCCTACGGGTGTTGTACGTTTACAAGAAGGTGCATGGTATTCACCATTAAATGAAGAAATTGGCTCTATTGATACCTATGGTGACCCTAATACGATGACACTTGATATTGGCTCATCAATGCTCGCACAAGCGGTATCAGCGAATACCTGTCTTGTTAACGTAGAGAAATATGAAGGTTCTGCTCCTGCGGTAACAGGATTCAAAGGACCAACAGAGATAACTTTATGATTGAAATAACAAGTGAAGAACGCTTATTTGTCTATTCGTGGCTAAGCAATGTGCTTGGTCACGAATTGTCTAAACAACAATTGGAACAATATCAAAATGGTTCTTTTGATGAGTTTTTTGATTTTTTAGCTCAGCAAGGCTTTAGTGAAGAAATAAAGGGGATTAAACAGTCTTTATCTGATATAAAAGAGAGAGAGTTTTCCCATTTAGAGTTAGCGGCAGATTATACTCAGCTTTTTTTACTGGATGGAGAAGTAAGTGCTTTGCCTTATGCATCAGTTTATTTAGATGAAGTTGAGTTAAGTAAGAATCTCGCTTTTTTGGATGACCTTTTAATCGAGTTTGGTTTACAGGTAAATAAAGAAACACATGAACCAAGTGATCATTTGTGCGTGTATATAGAGCTACTTATAAAGATTATTGAGTCATCTGATCAAGAATTAGAACAAGAATTTGTTCAAATCTATTTTTTACCTTGGCTACAAAGATTTGTTCTCAAAGTTAAAGGTATAAAAACACAGACTGATTTTTATCCACAAATTATCAATATTCTGGTTGGCTTATTATCTAAGGCGTAATTATTTACTTTTTCTCCCTATTATTTTAAGTAAATAGCAGAAATTTGATAAAAGATCGTGGCAAGGAAAGCAGAAAATGCTAGAATTGCACGCTTTAAAAATTAAACGTTCTCGATTATTAACAAATTTTAGGTTGTCTATGTCTAAAGAAAATCAAAAGAAAGCCCCTCAGCAGCTTGAAAATAAGGGTGTAAAAAGTAAAGGCGTAAACAGTGTTTTGTGGCTACTGTCTATTGTTCTTATTGCTGTAGCTGCTATTGGAAATGCTTATTTTGCAAGTCATTTCACCTTGATCGTTAGAGTTTTATTACTTGTTGTATTGCTTGTTGCTGCAGTTGCTTTTGCGGCGATTACAAACCAAGGCCAAAAAGCAATCAGTTTTATGAAAGAGTCTCGTCATGAATTGAGAAAAATTGTTTGGCCAAATCGTCAAGAATCAACTCAAACCACATTAATTGTATTAGCAGCTTGTGTTGTTGTTGCTCTAATATTATGGGGTATTGACTCAGTTATCGTATCTGTTGTTACATTCTTAACAAATTTGAGGTTCTAAGATGGAAGAAGTAGAGATAAAAGAAACCACAAAAAAACGTTGGTATGTATTACAAGCATTTTCGGGATTCGAAGCTCGAGTTGCAATGACATTGCGTGAGTATATCAAACTTCATAACATGGAAGATCAGTTTGGTGAAGTTTTAGTGCCAACAGAAGAAGTGGTAGAAAATGTTGCGGGTCGTCGCCGTAAAACAGAAAGAAAATTCTTTCCTGGTTATGTTTTAGTACAAATGGAAATGAATGATGAGACTTGGCATTTAGTAAAAAGTGTTCCTCGCGTGATGGGATTTATTGGTGGTACAGCAGATAAACCTGCACCGATTACACAACGTGAAGCCGATCGTATTTTAAATAGATTACAAGAAACGGCAGATAAGCCACGTCATAGAAAAGAATTCCAACCAGGTGAAGAAGTTCGTGTTACTGAAGGCCCATTCGCAGACTTTAATGGTACAGTTGAAGAAGTGGATTATGAAAAAGGTCGTTTGAAAGTTTCAGTTTCTATTTTTGGTCGTGCAACACCAGTTGAATTAGAATTCAATCAAGTTGAAAAACAAAGCTAAAAGTGTTTACAAATTTTATACTAGAATAACTCGCAGTTTTAGTATTAAGACAGACGTCTATTTTAAAGGGATAATTGTATAGTATTAAATATAAATTATCCCTCTAATTTTTATTCTTCTTTCCATTTTTTATTTATATTAAGAGTTTTATCACAATAGTGATAATTTTATCTTCAGAATGAATACTCCTTATCACTTTATTATCTTGATATATAAGTATAACAAAGCCTATATTAAATTTTAGTAAAAAATAAGTATCTAACCGCTTATTTCCGGATAAGTTTAATTTTGTGTGGCTACTCCACATAATTCCGCCAGTGCTTGTAATCGAGCATCTGATTTTGAGACAAAAGGATTTGTCTCATCCCAGGCATAACCCGCTAGGATTGATGAGATTATTCGGCGAATTTCAGGTTGGGGATTTTTTGCATAAATCACATTCTGAAATGATTCATCATACCAACCATTTACATAAGTTCTAAATGTATTCACACCAATCATAAGTGGTTCAGTAAATTCTTTTTGCCAATCCACTTGCTCTCCTTTGAGCTGACGAGTGATTAATCGGCTTGCTAGACGTGCAGAATGTAATGCGATTGTTACCCCAGAAGAAAATACAGGATCGAGAAATTCTGCGGCATTACCTAACAAAGCAAAGTGGTTTCCATATAAGGTTTTTACGTTGGCTGAGTAACCTTTAATCTGACGGTATGGCACTTCATTATCCCAATTTGCATTGGATAAAATGCGTTTCAACATCGGAGCTTCTAGTGCAAATTTTTTCAAAACACTTTCGCTTTCTCCTGATAATGTTTCTGGTAATCCAACAACACCAATGGAACAACGATTATCGGCAAATGGAATTAACCATAGCCATACATCTCTGTATTTAGGGTGAGTTGTAATTAAAATTTTATTGCGATCAAATTCCGTATCATCAATATTATCATCAATGTGTGTGAAATGAGCGATACGCATAGGTAAATGAGAGGGGAGTTCTAGATCAAGTAATTGAGGTAGGACTCGTCCATATCCACTTGCATCAAGTACAAATTTAGCCGAAATTTGATAATTTTCACCTTGCTCATTTTTAACATTGATAACGGCAAGCTCACCACTATTATCAAAGGCAATGACCTGATGTCCAAAGCGAACTGTCACACCTTTTTTTTCTGTTTCATCAATTAAAATTTTATCGAAAATCCCTCGACGAACTTGGTATGTTGTCCCCGGACCTTGTGTAAATTTATCCGTAAAATCAAAATAGGTATATCGGTTTCCCCATGTGAATGCGGCACCGTTTTTAAACTGGAAACTCGGTTCTGCATTAATTGCATCGACTAATTCTGCTTCTGCTAGAATTTCCATACAATATGGAAGTAAGCTCTCACCAATAACGAAACGAGGAAAATATTGTTTTTCTAGTACACAAATATTTAAACCTTGTTTTTTAAGTAATGAGGCGGATACTGAGCCAGCTGGTCCAGCTCCGATAATAACAACATCAAATTGTTCCATTTCCTTGCCCTTTTGCTATTAGCGTAATGTTTTAAATAAAACGAATAAACTAAATAAAATACCCATGCTCACGCTTAGCCCAAAACTTGCTATTGCAGGAGTAGTACTTATACCTAATAAAGAAAAAGAAATTAAAGTCGTTATTGCTGCTAATGTAATTGTTGTGTGTTTAGCAGATAAAGGCTCGTCAACCATTTTCATATAAACCGTATAATCAAGCGTAATTGCAGATACTAAGAGTAAACCAAACATTGTGAATAATGTAATTGGTAATGAAAACCAGCCAAAAATAGCAATGGTGAAAATAATTGAGGTAAGTGGAACTGCTAACATTTTTAGGGCATTTTTTATTCCAAAAATCTTCCACAATAATAACCCTGCAAAAAGGAAAGAAAGTAATTTGAGCCATCCCGCTTCATTACGTGTTCTTTCAAAAGCATTGTTCATTTGAGAACGTTTGTCTTGCCAGTAAATATCTACACTATTTTCTAATGATTGAATAAGTTGAATATCTTTCATTCCTGATAATTTTACGATTGATGCTACTTTATTTGGTTCGATTTCCCCCAAATATAATGTCTTCCATGCTTGGCCTATTTGAGTATTTAATGCTTGAGTCAATGTGATAATAGGGGCTTCTGGGAGAGACTGTATTGCATTTGTTATATATTCTGTTGGAATACCAATTTCAGAAAATACAGCATAATTAGATTGTTTAATCTTATTATTTAATTGCACAATAAATTCTTTTTGAGCTTTTTCAGAATGTATCCACTGACTTAAAGATTGAAATGAATCTACTTTTCCATGTTGTTTTAAAGATGCTAATGTATTGGATAATACCTGATCTTGTTCTAATAATTTTTGATCATTCTCAGCAATGAGGAGAAAATATTGTGAACCTAAATCCATTTTAGTAATGTCTGAAATTTTTTTAGCTTGTAATAATAATGGCTCAGGTAAAGCAACCCATTGACGTATATCATCTTTCCATTCACTTCTATATATTCCCAATCCTACACCTAAAAAGAGGATAAAACCCAAGCTCCATTTTATGATTGGATTTATGGTTAAAGATAAATTAGGTAATGCAATATGGTAATTCTTTGATTGATAATGTATAAATCCTAAAGGTAAGAAAAGTAACGTGAAAAGAATGGAAAAAATAAGGGCAGTAGCAGAGAATAAGGCTGTCTGTTGAAGGATAGGTAAAGAGGTCACACCTAACAGAATATAACCAATTAATGTTACGATAAGGCTAATAAAAAATGGAAAACATAATTTTTCCATCATTTTTTGCCCATTCCAATGCTGATGAAATAATGATGAGGCTAACCAATGGAGTGGAAAATCAATCAATACACCAACAAGACTGGTTCCAATCACTAAAGTTAAAATGTGAATATGCCCAACTGTAAATACAGTAATGACTATTCCACCTAATACTCCAACCAAAATAGGCGTAAATAACCAAAGCACTCGAAAAGTACGAAATACAATAAGTAATAGTAATAGTGTTAAGCTAATGCCAACAATACTCATTGTTGTACTTTCTTGTTCTGCCTGCTGTTTTGTGGCATTTGCAAAAAGAGCAGAGCCTGTGACAAGAAATTGCCCATCTTGTTGAGTCACTCTTTTTTCGTTATCTGCAATTAAATTAAGAATATTGGTTTGAGGATTGATTAAATCCTGTTGCGTTAAATCACCTTGTAATAGCACCCAAGTTATCTCGTTATTTTTGACAAATAACATGCCGGTGTCTGCATCCCACTGTATAGCACTTTGCAGTTGAGATTGATGTAGAGCAAATCGTCCAAATCCTAGCCAATCCTGATCTAATGATAGCAAGTTACTTTGTTGAAAAGGATTAATAATTTCTTCTGCATATTCTCTAAAATAGGATTCTGGGTGTGTAATTAGTTGAGTTTGAATTGCTTTAGGTAAGATAGCGAGACTTAATTGTGAAATTTCTTGTTTTAATTGTTCAAGATCTGGAGTGATTATATTATTTGTTTGCTCAAATAGATTACTTGATTCCCAAGTCTTTTCGATTTGTTTAGCGAGTGAAAAAGCCCGTTCTGGATCTTTATGACCTACCAAAGCAATCACTTTTTTATTAAATTTTTCTTCTTGGATTTTATCTGCTCGTTCTTGAATCTCTGTCCAAGCGTGATTCTGTGGTAGTAATGGTGTTAAGTCTGTTTGTAACCATGCTGTTCTAAGTTGGGAAAAAAATAACACTAAAATAACGGATAAAAATAATCCATAACAATAACGATATAATGTTAAATATTTTCCCATACCCATTCTCTTACGGTTGTAATGCTTTTTGAGCAAAAGCAGAAACTGGTGCGTTCAATTTAATATCTTTAAATTGGATAAGTGTTCTATCACCTTGTTTTTCTTTCAGTTCAATTTGTTTAACAACTTGATCTCCATTTAATACGATCTCTGTGAAAATTTGTTTCATTAGTAGACTTTCGGGTGTTAATGTTAATTGCCATTGAGTATCTGAACCTTGTAGAGATAGTTGAAATTGGTTTGCTAAGGCATCGGTATTTCCAGAAAGTAAACCTAAAAATAGAGAGACTTGTTCATTTTCTCCAAGCTTATTATTTTCTACCCAACTTTTTCCATTCCATTGATTGATACCTGATTTAGACACTCGTAGGTAATTTTCAAATGGTTTTTGAGTATGCCATAACAGACCTTGATTTTTAATCAGTGAGAATTCGCCTGAAATAATGATTGGATTATTTAGTGCCTTTAAAAACCGAGATTGTGTAAAATTTCCTTGTGTATTATTCGGCTTTTGAAGTAATTCAAATAATTCTCCTTGTGAAAAGCCAAAAGAGAGTGAAGAAAATAAGAATAAAACTAAACTGATAATATATTTTTTCATAGGTTATTTGGATTAAATGAGTGGTAATGCTCAATGGCATCACGCCAAGATTGAGGAGTTTGTAATTGCATTTCTCCACTATTAATATCAACAGCAACCTGTGTTGTTGAACCCGTTGTTAATTTATTTCCAGAAGCAACATCAACGATTACATAATCAATTCGAATACAGCTTTCATATTCGACAACAGCTAAATTTACTCTGATTTTTTGTCGAAATAATGCGGGTTTGACATATTTTAAATTGATTTGAACAATAGGCCATCCGTATCCTTGTTCACGCATTACATCATAGGTATAGTTAATTTCTTCTAAAAAAGCACAGCGTGCCATTTCTAAATATTTTACATAATGCCCATGCCACATAATATTCATTGAATCTACATCAAAGAATGGGATTTCATATTCCGAACTATGATGAGCATAAACATGTTTTTTTATTTTCATAATAATCTCAAATAAAACAAGCGGTAAGATTAATTACAAAATTTGTAAAATCTTACCGCTTTAATAAATTATTTAACGATGTCTCCTTTTAATGCAACACCACCAATAATATTTCCTGTATGACACTCGAATTGTGTGGAGCTAGTATAAGTATTCTTTTTATAGTAACTCACAAGATTACCTACTTTTGTTGCACCATTAGCTTTTGCTGTATCTTGGAATTGCTTTACTGCAGATAAAAACGCCCATTCACAAGCCTCTTTGTCTGTCTTGTTTACTGCATTCGTTTTCTTATTACTCACTAATCCTGATTGAATTACTTTACCTGAAGCCTGTTTAGCAAAAGATAATTTAATATTTGGATCTAATACTTGTTTGGCTTGTGGAGAGTTTAATGCATCTTGAATAGAATAATAATGTGTTGTATCTGTGGGGGCACAAGCTGCAATTAAAATTACGCTTAAAGTTACAGCAAATGTTTTAATAAGTTTCATAAAGGACTCCTATTTTAGTTGGGGATAAAGTAATTTAATTAATTTTCGTGGTGCCAAAATGCATAGAAATTAAACCATAGTAAAGGATTATCTCTACACTCATTCGCTAATAATTCTGCATAGCGTTGCATTACTTGTCTAATATTTTTATGTCGATTAACTCCTCTTCCCGTAATTCCATCAGAAAAGCGTCTTAATTTTAATCTATATTGGCGATTCTCTTTCAAACAGAAAATCGTGTTAATAGGAACTTTTAAGATACTTGCTAGTAGCCATGCTCCTTGGGGAAAATCAGCTTCTTGACCTAAAAATTCGATAGATTCTATTTTATCCCCTCTAATAGGAATACGATCTACTGCAAGGGCAATCCACTCACCTTTTTCAACTCGTTCATGAAGTTCTATCATTTTCTGTGCATCAAGATCTTCAACTTGAATAAGGGATAATTCATCAGCACCCGCTTCAGCTAAAGCACGATTAAATTCTTGAGCATGATGATTATGGACTAGGATATTTAATTTAAAGTTTTTATGTTGTCCACTATTTG
Organism: Otariodibacter oris; assembly: GCF_009684715.1. Classification (NCBI taxonomy): domain Bacteria; kingdom Pseudomonadati; phylum Pseudomonadota; class Gammaproteobacteria; order Pasteurellales; family Pasteurellaceae; genus Otariodibacter; species Otariodibacter oris. The sequence continues at coordinate 83,562 of NZ_CP016604.1, forward strand.
CTAATGCTCGACAAACTTCAATATTACCGAAATGAGAACAAATTAAAATTTGTCCTCGTTGGCTTTCTTTTTCCATATCTTGAAGAAGATTGTCTAAATCATCAATAATTATATCGTTAAAATTTATCTTTTTTTGCCAAACCGCAAAACGATCAGTAATCGCTTCCCCAAAATTAAGGAATTGACGAAAAACAGAGAATTTAGGCAGTACGACATTGGGATAAGTTTTTTTTAAATTACGCTGATATTCTGCAATATTTTTTCTCATATTTTTGGCGGTCAGAAAGAAATAACTCACCACAAAAAAAGTCACTAATCGAATAATATAAAGTGGAAAGTATTTAACAATTAATCGTGTAATTGTTAGAAATAAACGAGTGCCTCTTTCATTTTGTTTTGCCCAGTGATCTGCACTCATACCTTTTTACCTGATAATAATCTAAATAACATGCCGAAAAATAATCTTGCATGCATTTTACTAATTAACCAATTATCTTTCCAACCACGAAAATGCGAGACTCCACCTAATTCATATTTAACGGGCGTATCTATCCAAATCATCGGAATATATCGCCAATGTATTTTAACCAAAATTTCCGTATCAAAATCCATATAATCACCAATTTTCTCTTTTTCCACAATAGGCATAATTTGCTGTAATGGATAAATCCTAAATCCACACATACCATCGGGAATATCTAAAGAAAGTGTATTAATTGCGATCCAAAAATTAGTTATTTTTCTACCATATAGCCTAGCTTTAGGCGCATCATCACTATAGATTGGATTGGCACAAATTAAAGATGTAGATGACTGCTCACTTTTTGTAAGCATTAGCTCAGCATCTTCGATACGATGTTGCCCGTCAGCATCAACTTGTAGTGCATGAGTAAAATCTTGTTTGAATGCTTCCAACAAGCCCGTTTTTACGGCTGCACCCTTTCCCCCATTTTGTTCGCGATAAATTACACTTATATCCTCTTGTGTTGCTAATATGGATAACACCATCTTGTGTTCATCTTTAGACCCATCATCCACAATTAACACAGGCAGATTCAATTTTCTTAATTTATCAACGACTGCACTAATCGTATCTGAATGATTATAGTGAGGAATAATGGCAATAGGTTTAAATTGGCTTTTCATTAATTAATCTCATCTTGTTGTGCAAAGCAGACTTTTTCAAAATCTTTTCGCTGAATTTTGGATTGGCTATTGCGAGGAAGTCTCAAACAAAACCGCCAAAAACGAGGTAAAGTAAAGCGTTCTTGAGTTTGCATAAGATGTTGTTTTAAATTTTCAATCAGATCTTTTCGAGCATTTTGCTTAAGGGTATTGATTCCTTCTTCACTTAATGCCACCCAAGCAACAGGGCGATGTTTTTCTGGGTGTATTGCAATATAACAATCAATCACCCAAGGGTGAGATAATAAATCTTGTTCAATTCTTACCAAAGAGACACGTTTATCTCCTAATTTTACAATGCGATCTGATCGACCAAGGAGTTGGAAACCATTTTGATTAATTTCAATAGCATCAGCAGTTTGCTCTCTCTGACTAATCCATGCAGATTCAACCCATAAGACGCCATCATTATTTAAACCAATTGTAGATTCAGGTAACGATTGCCATAATTGATCGTCTTGGCGGAATGCAATTGCGCCAGTTTCAGTACTTCCATAAATTTCAACAAGTGGAATTTGTAATCTTTCTCTAAGATGATTACCAATATGGTTATGTAATACGCCACCAGATGAAATAACCCCAGTAAGATTGTTCACTTTGATATTATCTATATTTAGGTTTGTTAATAATGTGGGGCTGCTAATCCAAATAACTTGGGGATAGTGATAGCTTTCTGCAATCAAATATTCTGGATACTGTAATTGCTCTCTACCTAATATCCACCCCATTTCTATCGCTAAAAATATGCGAAAAGTTAATCCATATAAATGCTGAACACTTACACTACCTAATATCCCAATATGATTCCCTCTATCGAATGGAAGTATTTGAGATAATATTTCAGCCTCTTTCCACATTTGTTTAGCTGTTTTTTTTATGATTTTTGCGTTACCACTGCTACCGGAGGTTTTTAGCCAAATTTCTGTTGGATTATTTTTATCTACAAGCGGTTGGATTTGCTCAATTTTTTGCAAAATACCATAGGTGTTGAATTGAGTGGATGTGATGAACACATCTGCATTTTCATCGATCCATTGCTTATTTTCTGGTAGTAAATTGGGAGGTAATAAGACGGTACAATTTGTATTTAAGCAGGCTAAAAGCACACAAGTAAACTGGCTTGCATCCTCAATCCATAATGCGACTTTTTGAATTTTATCTTGTTCTAGCTGTTGGCGGATTTGTTGCACTCGAGATGAAAAATCAATAAGACTCCATTTTGGATTGAGCGCAACCAAGTGAGTACAATCTAATAAATTATTTTGATAATTATCCATTCTTCTTCATCACTCGTTGTCTAATGAGCCACTCAGTCAACATTAATAATGCCATTAAAATATATGAAATAACGCCAGTATAAACTGCCCAATATTGATATTCTTTTAGTAAGATTAATACAATGGTAATTCCACCATTAAACACAAAGAATAGACACCAAATTTTAGTCACATTTCGAGTATACAAGATCCCTTTCGGCGGTAAATTAGGGTCAGTTAATCGAGCTAGACGTTCGACAATGGTTTGTGAGGTAAATAGGCTCGAACTAAAAATTATCAGCATTACCATATTGATTAACACTGGATACCAAAACATCATCGATGTTGTTCGAGTAAGAGCAACAATACACAACAAAATACTCATAAAGAATGAAAAATATCGATATATGCCTTTTGCTTGCAAGAGGCCTCTGATAGCCCAAAGCACCACCATGACATAGAGTAAGTAATGAAGTATGTAGGTTTGACCATTGGCCAATACCCAAATAATTGGATAACTTACACTGGTTAGCGTTAATAAGGTTGTCACGACTAGACGAAGTTTATTCATCACAAAATAATATTCGGCCACTACTGCACATTTCATTATCTGTCTTTAATTGGAAGATAACTCTGTTATTTTCAGGCTGCCATGTTAAGTGTAATTCTATATCATCGTTTGGACGTAAGAACTTTTGGAATTTAAGATTATCCACTCTTAAAATTGTTTTTTGTACACCCAAACATTCAGTAATTTGATCATTTACCCACTGTAATTCGATAACGCCAGGAACAAGAGGAAAACCCGCAAAATGTCCTTTAAAAAAAGTAAGATCAATTGGTACCTTACCTTTTAAGACAAGTTGCTCATCTTGATACTCTTTTTTTATCCAGATAGGATCAACGATCTCTGTGGTACATGTTTCTTCAAATGCTACAAGGTCAACATGAGATTGATGATCTCGAGGTAACTTGTCGATAAAGTACCATAATTCTGGAATAGTAAGATTGCCTTCTTGTTTTAAAAGATAAGTTTTTGATTGTTCTATAACTGCATTACGTCCTTTTTCTCGGAAAAGATTAATTCCATCTGCCGACAATTCAGCCCAAACGACTAAATCTGCTTTCTGAGGATGATATGCAATATAACAATCAGAAATTAAATTATGATTATTTAAAGAAAGTTGTATGCTGTTTAAAAATTTATTTTCCATCAGTTTTATTGTTGGGCATTCTGACTAATTTTTTTAACAGCCTCAACGACATCATTTACTGTACGTACATTGCGAAAATCTTCAGCTTGTAACTTATATCCTGTTTTACGCTTGATATAATCAATTAAATCGATCGCATCAATGCTATCTATTTCAAGATCTTCGTATAAATTGGTTTCGAGAGTAACTTGCTCTTTATCGATTTCGAAAAGAGAACCTAATGCATCGACTAATATCTGATAGATTTCTTGTTCTGTCATATTGCTTCCTTAAACTTGTTGAGAACGAATAAACGTTGCTAATGTTGCAACACTTTCAAAATGTTCACGAAGATTTTGTTGTTGACTATCTAATTGTAAACCAAAACGTTTTTGTATGGCTAATCCAAGTTCTAACGCATCAACAGAATCCAAACCTAAACCATCATCGCCAAATAATGGAGCATCCGTGTATATATCTTCAACATTGATATCTTCGAGTGCTAAACTATCAATGATTAATTGCTTTAATTGTAATTCAAGTTCCATGTTTTAATCCTTTGAATGTAAATTGAAATAATGCTCTAAATATTCATTTAATTTACGAGATGCAATTGGTAATGGTTTTTCAGCGAGCCATACTTTAGGATCGATGTCTTCACCTACAATAAATTGATAATGAATTTTTCGTGAAGGGATTTTATACCAAGGTTGACCTTTTTTAAAATTAAGCGGTGACATTTTTATGACAATAGGTGTAATAACTTTAGCACTACGTAAACCAATAGATACTGCTCCCCGATGTAATTTTACAACGCCATCCCATCCAGTGCGGGTTCCTTCTGGAAATAATAAAAGTGACTGATTTTTAAGTATATTATCACATTGTTCCAACAATTCTTCTGATTCTGTATTGGGCAAAAATCCACATGCTTTAATTGGGCTAGTCATCGCAGGATTTTTCATTAAATCTTTTTTCACAATACAGTTAAAACGAGACTCTTGGCTAAAAATGAGTACGACATCTAATAATGAAGGATGATTTGCTAGAACAAGTTGGCCTTCTCTACCTAGGCGTTCAAATCCGTGATAGGTGACGTCTAATATGCCTGCAAGGGTTAGATACTTTACAAAAAATAGCCATGTTTTACTGACAATCTTCCTACCAGCTAATTGAGTGGCTAAATCCTGATGGGGATATTTTTTTGCATATGGATAAAGGATAATCAAAAAGAGAATGCCCACGATACCAAATAAAATAAAGCCAAATAGTGTTGCTAGAAATCGCCTTATCCAATCTAATTTTTCTGCCATTGCCAATATCCTCCTCGACTATTCGGGGTTTGCCAGTGGCTTTGAGCTAAGTAGGTATTTTTTATCCACGTTAATGCATTATCTGCAAAATTTAAGTGTTCAAATTGGTGAGATGAATTTGCATATAAACTGAGTTGGTAGTCATTTCCCTTTTCAATGATCATCGCCAATGCATAAGCAAAAGGATGTCTTGTTACAGGTTGAACCTCAATATCTTTACTTAATGGATTTTCTACGATAACGACAAGTACTTTCTCATGTCCTTCGTTTAATAAGCAATAAGCTTCCATGATAGCAATTTCTAAATTATCTTTTGTTGCAGTAATTGCTGACGTTTCGTTTTTTACTTGTCGCATTTCTGACCATTGTCCAACGAGTGCGTTATGAACAGATAAGCTAAATGACGTTGGGGAGACATCACCGTCAGTTAAAAGTGATTGCCATAATGAAAAACTACGGTTAATTTCACTATTTAAAGAAGCATAAACTACAGGTAAATTACTTTCATTGTCTGTTAATTCCCATGCAGCCTCAAAAAATAATCTAGCAGAATCGCTTAAACGTCTGCGTTTAATGGGAGGTAAAAAAGCTAATTTAGGTTTAACCTCTTCAGCTAAATCAGAGATAGCAAACCAATGATTTTCACCTAGCTTCCAATCTTCAGTACTTAATGCTTTATTACAAACGACATTCCATTGGCTTATATTGAAAGAAAAATGACAGGCCGGATTACTCATGAGTTGATTATTTGAATAGAAGAAATAAAGTAATGATATTCTAACTTAATTTTAAAAAATTATGAAAACTTAATATGTGTAGTAAGTAATTATTTTTTATGCCTGTTTAGATAATATCTAATTATAAGAACTAAAAAACCATAATGCATTTACTAAAACTACTATATTCAAATCAAAGTTATCTAATAGCATAATTTAGAATGTAATCTGTTAAATATTCTATTTCTAGTGCAGTGAGCTTTTTGAAGTAATTTTCATCTAATTTTTCATTTATTTTTCTGATAGGATTATATAATTTTTCAATCCATACTATATTATGAGTCTTTTTTCTTTTTTTTAACTGTTTAACAGAGCTTCCTCTAGTTCTAGAGGCTGTAACAATAATATCACAGTTATATTCTTTAATCAGTTTATCATCAACCCAATGTTTTATTTCATTACCATTATCACCTGATGTTGAAATACCAATTTTAATATTTTTATAGTCAAAAATAGCAACATCATCTCTACTATGTATTTTATATTCCTTAAGCAATTTTATTTTATTCTTCTTCAAGTTTTTAATCAGTCCTCTTAGTGTTTTTGTTTTTCCTTGATTGGCGGCACCAAATACTGCAATAATCAATTTTTTCATATATACCTCACTTTATGTTAGGGATAATTACAAATTACTTTTGTAATTATCTTATTTAATAACTTACCCAACCCATCGCTTAAAAATAAGGGAGGTATTCACTCCACCAAATGCAAAATTATTATTCATGACATAATCTGTTTGGATTTCTCGTCCATCACCTTGTATATAATCCACTTTGCCACATCGCTCATCAATATCTTCTAGGTTAATTGTTGGTGCAAACCAACCATCTCGCATCATTTCAATAGAGAACCATGATTCTAAAGCACCACAAGCCCCAAGTGTATGACCAAGGTAACTTTTTTGTGAACTCAATGGAATATGACCAAATACAGCTTCGGCAGCTAATGTTTCCGCAATATCGCCTTGTTCTGTAGCGGTACCATGCCCATTTACGTAGCCTATTTGCTGAGGTGTGATGTTGGCATCTTTTAGTGCCATTTCCATACAGCGTTGCATCGTTTCTTTTTGTGGTCGGGTAACATGGCTACCATCACTATTTGCACCGTATCCCACAATTTCTGCAATAATATTGGCTCCTCGAGCTAAAGCATGTTCTAGCTCTTCTAATACGAATATACAGCCCCCTTCTCCAATAACTAATCCATCACGTTTTTTATCGTATGGAAGTGGCGTGTTCTCTGGGTGAGTATTCTTACGGCTAGCTGCATATAAAGAATCAAACACATACACTTCAGATGGGCAAAATTCTTCACCTCCTCCTGCTAACATCATTGGAATCAAACCATATTTAATAGATTCATAAGCATATCCAATGCCTTGGCTACCAGATGAGCAAGCACTAGAGGTTGGAATCACTCTACCTGTTAAACCAAAGAAAATCCCAATATTTGCCGCAGTGGTATGTGGCATCATTCTGACGTAAGTGTTAGCACTAAAGTTGTCTGAAGAGCCCGTCATTAAGAGTTCCCCTACATCTCGAGTATCTTTTGTACTTCCTGTTGAGGAACCACATGCAACCCCCATTCGCCCATCCTTTAATATCGGATCAATTTGTCCATCGTGATATAAATTGGCAGATTGTAATGCTTGTTCTGCAGCATCAACACATAGGTGACTTACTCTACCCATGCTTCTTAATTGTTTACGAGTCCAATGCTTAGGCACTTGATAATCTGATATTGGGGCACCTAATTGTGCTTCTAAGTCTGGGAATTGATCTGCCCAATCCATAAACTTAACGGCATTTTGTTTGCGTTGAAAAGCCGCTTTAATTTCTGACCACTCACGACCAAAGGCAGTAATTCCACCAATACCTGTTACAACAACTCGTTTCACTTAATTATCCTTTTGCAAAAAATTATGTTTATCTTACCGCTTGTTAGCAAAGCCCACCATTTACTGCGATGACTTGTCGCGTAATATAGCCCGCATTCTCATCCATTAAAAATTGAACGGCATGAGCGACTTCTTCTGGGCTACCCATTCTTTGAGAAGGGATCATTTTAATTATTTCATTAATCGGGACATTTTCATCTAAAATATCTGTATCAATCAATCCAGGAGCAACACAATTTACCGTAATTTTACGTTTTGCCAACTCAACTGCGAGAGCTTTTGCCGCACCAATAATTCCTGCTTTTGAGGCACTGTAATTCACTTGTCCACGATTACCAATTAACCCAGAAACTGAGGTAATACAAACAATTCTACCTGCTTTTCGACGACGGATCATTGGCATCATAATAGGATGTAATACATTGTAAAAGCCATCTAAATTGGTACGTAAAACGCTATCCCAATCATCATCAGTTAATGCAGGAAAGGCATTGTCTCTTGTTAAGCCCGCATTTAATACTACCCCATAATAAGCGCCAAAATTTTCCACATCCTCAAGTAATTGCTTGGCGACTTCTTGACGATCACTCACATCAAATTGTAATACGCGAGCATCTTGACCTAAATCTCTAACAGACTGAGCCACGGCTTCTGCTTCTTCAATTCGGCTACGGCAGTGAACAACGATGTTGTATCCTAGTTTGGCAAGTGTTAAGGCAATTGCTTTGCCAATGCCTCGACTGGAACCTGTTATAAGAACTGTTTTACTCACTTTTCCTCCCTAGGACTAAATACATTTAATGCACCTTCTAAAATAATCTTATTTTCTGTTAAATCTATTAATTTGGCATCGAATACACCAAATCCTGTTGCATCTTGAATGGACATCTTTATCTGAATTTGCAATTTTGAACTAATAGGGATTTCTTTGGTATGAACATACAGTTTACGCGTTCCTAATAAATACCCTAAACTAATGGGTCTATTGGCTAATATATCTTGGCAGCCTGACCACGCAGCAATACCTTGAGCCATAATTTCAATACCAGCAAATGCTTCTAATTTTCCGTTCTTTATCAAGATGTGATTTTCTCGAATTTCACTTTCAGCTATTAAAAAGTCATCACCAAAGTCTGTGATTCTATCAATTAATACCATGCTTTCACTATGGGGGATTAACGGCTCAACATTGATAATAGGGCAAGTTAGCTCGATCATTTTATTCTCCTAAAATCAATACGGTGTTATTTCCACCAAATGCAAAGGAGCTACTTGCACCAATACGTTTACTTTGTTTCCACATACTTGTTGAATCAGTAATAGACAATGCGGGTAATTCAGGATCTATTTTCTTATCCCATAATTGAGCAGGTAATTTGCCTTCGGGATTATATCGACGGCTAATTATTCCCCATAAAATAGCGGCTTCAATAGCGCCAGCAGCACCTAACGTATGCCCTGTGTATGGTTTTGTTGTTGTACAAGCGGTCTGATCACCAAATACTTTTGCAACTGCAATGGCTTCCATTTGATCATTATGAACGGTTCCTGTGCCATGCAAATTTATCCACCCAATCTGGTCTGGATGAACATTCGCTGAATGCAGTGCATTTTGAAATGCTGAAATAGCACCTTCACCTTCTGGATGGGGGGAGGACATGTGGTAAGCATCGCTACTTGAGCCATATCCCAAAAACTGAATGGATTGATCATCTAAGGGCTCTTTTGTCATCACAAATGTAGCGGCACCTTCTCCGATATTAATTCCATTTCTGTTGATTGATAACGGATTTGTTTGTTGTTCTGATAAAACAGATAAAGAACCAAACCCACTCACCGTGAGTGGTGAGAGGGTATCGACGCCACCGCAAATAACCGCATCACATAAATTATTCTTTAATAGACGAGCTGCACTAATTAGAGCTTTAGAACCAGAGGTACAAGCTGTTGATATACCATAGGTTAGCCCTTTTAACTGATACACTTCAGCAATAAAATCTGCAGGCGCAGAGAAATACTGCTGTTGCTGATTAAATTCTTCTTTTGCATCATGATGTGCCGCAACATTTTTAAAAACAGTGATATTTTCATCAACACCTGTTGTTGATGTTCCGATCACAACAGCAATTCGAGAAGCACCAAAATGATCAATGCATTGTTTAATATAAGTTTCTATTTGTTCTAAGGCATGCCACAACAATTGATTATTTCGGCTATGGTGCAATGGATTTAAATTTTGAGGGAAAGGGCGGAAATCAATATTTACTTCCCCAAATGTTCCCTCTTTTCCCGATATCTGAGAAGAAGAAAATACGCGATCAGAAAAATGTAATGTTTTACTTTTTCCTTCTAATAACTTATCTATGTGGGTTTTAATTCCTTCACCTAAACTGCTGATAATCGCTGGTGGAGTTAAAAATAATCTTTCCACTTATTCTCCTATTGTGCCATTTCTTCAATTAACCATTCAGATTTTGGTAACTGGATATAAATATTGTGACCTTGTTTTCCAATTTTCCAAGCTTGATGCCTATTAATGAAATAAGTGTTTATATCAGGCCCATAAACTATCTTACTAAAAGAAAATAATGGATGATTTGGATTTAAATATGTAGCAATTGCAGAAAAAAGCCATTTAGCTTCAGCATTTGGCGGGACAAATCCATCGTTTTGCCACCCATCTTTAGTCAATAAGACTCGGCTAAGTGGAATGCCCAAAGGATCTGTTTGTACCCAACGCCATTGCTGATCTGAAAATTGGATAACTAATAAACTTGTTTCAACTTTTGGGCTATTCTGCTCGACTTTGAACATTTTACTTTCTTGTGCTTGTTCCGGTAATTCTATAACTGTTGGTAATGATGAACAAGCTGAAAGTAGAGAAAATATAGATAAAACAAATAGATACTTTAAGTGCATATGTAGGCCCTTGTATGTGAGGTAGTGTATTATAACTCTTACTCATCGGATCTCTCAAAAGATTAGTAAAAAAGAATATTATTTTCTGATTGGATTTACTTAAAAATATTTAAAACGACTTTCTCTTATATAATTAATTTATTATTTAAATTTATTTTAATCATAAAGTAGTAAGCCTATCTTTTATATTTAATAATATATTTTAATTAATAAATTAAATAATAAGATTTAAAATATATATTTACTGATTATTTAAATAAAAATTTTTCCTTATAGTGATATAAGAAATAAGAAGTTTACTTGTTAAATATAAATCAATACTATCCCTGAAGCTCTAATATTTTATAAGTGAAGAAGAGGAGACTGCCGTGAAAATTAGTAACTTAAAATTTACTGAAATAACAGCATCATATGGTGACACTTTTCCTATGTACCAGATTTTAGATGAAAAAGGAAAAGTTGTTGATAAAGATGCAATAAAAGATTTAACAGACCAAGAATTAGTTACATTAATGGAAACGATTACTTGGGGACGAGCAATGGATGAACGTGTGATTTTGCTAAACCGTCAAGGTGCATTGAGTAACTATGCGCCAGGTGGTGGACAAGAGGCAAGTCAGTATGGATCCCTGTTAGCACTAGATAAAAAAGATGTTTTTGCTCCAACTTATCGAGATGTTTTAGTGGGCGTTAAATTTGGTATGACCTTAACACAAGCATTTCTTTGGTATAAGGGTCATTTTGCAGGAAATCAATATCCTGATGATGTACATATGTATTCTCCGAATGTTATTGTCGGAGGTACGGCTATTCAGGCATTAGGTAACGGAATCGGTAAACGAATGAAGGGTGAAAAACAAATCGCTTTAGCCCTTATGGGAGACTCTGCTACTTCACAAGGTGACTTCTATGAAGCGCTTAACTTTGGTGGTGTATTTGATGCTCAATTAGTTGTTGTTGTGCAAAATAATGGCTATGGAATCTCAGTACCAACTTCAAAACAAACTAAAGCAGAAACTCTTGCACAAAAAGCAGTAGCAGCGGGTATTCCTGCTATCCGTGTAGATGGTATGGATCCAGTTGCAGTTTACTATGCAGTTAAAAAAGCGCGTGAATTTGCTATCGAACATGGTCCTATCTTGATTGAAAATGTAACTTACCGTTTTGGACCTCACACAATGTCTGATGATCCTAAACGTTATAGAGACGATGCTGAAGTAGAAGAATGGCGTAAAAAGGATCCTCTAATCCGTCTTGGAAATTACCTCACTGAAAAAGGATTGTGGAGTAAAGAAAAAGTAGATGCAATTTACGAAGAGGTTAAAAATCAAGCTAAAGATGCACTAGCAGAAATGGCAAAAGCCACACCACAAAAAATTTCTGATTTCTTGAAATTTATGTATGCAGATCAACCACAAAATATCAAAGAACAAATTGCCTACCACGAAGCTAAGGAGGAAAACTAATATGTCCGTTCTTACATTAGCACAAGCTGTTACCGAAGGCTTACGAGAAGCCATGAAAAAACATGATAATACATTAATTTTTGGTGAAGACGTTGGTAAAAATGGTGGCGTTTTCCGTATTACTGCGGGTTTACAAGATGAATTTGGTGAAAAACGTGTATTTGATACGCCTTTAGCTGAATCAGGTATTCTTCATATGTCTGTTGGTCTTGCTCAAGAAGGTTTTCTTCCTCTTCCAGAAATTCAATTTTCTGGATTTATTGTAGAAGCGATGGATGCTCTAATTGTTCAAATTTCACGTCAACGTTATCGTTCAGGAGGAACAAGAAAAGCGCCAATCGTTATTCGTGCGCCTTATGGTGGAGGGGTTCATACGCCAGAAATGCACTCTGATAGCTTGGAAGGTATGTTTGCTCAAATTCCAGGTTTACGTGTAGTTATTCCATCATCAGCTTATGATGCTAAAGGATTACTATTATCAGCGATTGAATCTGAAGATCCTGTATTTTTCCTAGAACATCTTCGTTTATATCGTACAGTTAAAGATGAAGTTCCTGAAGGTTATTACACAGTACCTTTAGATAAAGCGAATGTTGTTCGTGAAGGTAAGGATGTTACTTTAATTGGTTACGGATTAATGATTCCTCTTGCTGTCAAAGCTGCAGAACAATTAGAAAAAGAAGGAATCAGTGCAGAAGTTATCGATCTCAGAACTGTTTCACCAGTTGATTATGAAACTATTGAGAAATCTGTTGCTAAAACTCATAGAGCTATAGTTCTCCAAGAAGCACAACGTCAAGCAGGTATCGCTGGACAAGTAATGTCAGAAATTGCAGAGAGAAACTTTATGGATCTGGATGCGCCAGTTGCTCGTGTCACAGCACCAGATACCATTTTCCCATTCGGTTTAGCAGAAGATGACTGGTTACCAAGTACAGAAGATATCGTTGCTAAAGCGAAAGAAATCGTAGAATTTTAGGAGGACATAGAATGTATCAATATATTTTACCTGATGCAGGAGAAGGGACACATGAAAGTGTAATCATGTCTTGGGCAGCTAAAGTCGGAGATAAAATTACTGAAGATCAAGTTCTATTAGAGATTGAAAGTGATAAAGCTGTTGTTGAATTACCAAGTCCTATCACTGGTTATTTAGCAAAAATCTATGTCGAAGCAGGTGATACAGGTATTGTTGGTGAACCTATTGCGGATATTGCAGAAACAGAAGAAGAGTTAAAATCTTATTTAGCAGGAGGCGGAGCAAGTTCAGCGCCAGCACCTAAAGCTGAAAAAACAGAAGTAGCAACATCTGAAGTAAAAGAGACTGAAGTTCCAAAAACAGATTCTGTTCCAGAAATCGTAGTTAAAGAAGTTGATGATAGTGTTGATGTACGCACATTAGCTGTTCCAAGAGTAAGACGTTACGCTCGCTCAAAAGGTGTTGATATCCGTGCAATTCAAGGTACAGGAAATCATGGCAAAGTTACTATGGAAGATGTAGATAACTTCTTAGCTCATGGTCCTTCAGTTAAAGCAAGTTCTGCTAAAGATGATGCTAAATCTGAACAAACTGCAGCTACAGCAAGTACTCAAAAAGTCGTATCAGGCGAAGAATATCCTGAAGTTGTTGAAAAATTATCATCAATGCGCCGCACTATTGCTGATGCATTATCTAAGAGCAGTACAGAAGTTGCTCAGGTTACCGTATTCGATCAAGCTGAAGTTGATGCTTTAGTAGCACATCGTAACAAGATGAAAGTTCTTGCAGCAGAAAGAGATATTAAATTAACCTTCACTCCATATTTAGTTAAAGCGTTAGTTGGAATGTTAAAACAATTCCCTGATCTTAATGTATCACTGGATATGGATAAAAATGAAATTAGCCACCATCAATACTACAATATTGGTGTAGCAACTGATACTCCAAGAGGATTAGTTGTGCCAATGATTCGTCATGCAGATCGTAAGAGCTTATTTGACATTGCTAAAGAGATTTCAGAAATTGCTCAAAAAGCACGTGATGGAAAAATTTCAGCATCTGATATGGGTAAAGGTTCTATCTCTGTTACAAACGTAGGTGCGGCTGCAACTGCGGGTGTTTGGTCAACACCAATCATTAACTTACCTGAAATTGCTATCTTAAATGTTGGACGTATTGATAAAGTATTTGTTCCTGATGAAGAAGGCAATCCAGTGCTTAAACAGGTGATGAAAATTTCATTTGCCTTTGATCACAGAGCTATTGATGGGGTTTACGCTCAAAAAGCAATTAACCTTCTTAAGAAATACCTCAGTGACCCAGATTTATTATTAGCGGAAGGAGGTTAACATGGTAGTTGGTGGATTAACAAATGAGGTGGATACCATTGTTGTTGGTTCTGGTCCCGGTGGATATGTTGCCGCTATTCGAGCCGCTCAATTAGGTCAAAAAGTTGTTATTGTAGAAAAACAATATATTGGGGGAGTGTGCCTCAATGTAGGCTGTATTCCTTCTAAAGCATTGATCCATATTGGTCATGAGTACGCTAAAACTAAGCACCCTCAGCCGTTTGGTTTAACTGTAAGTGATAGTCAGTTAGATTTTACCAAAGCGCAAGACTGGAAAAATAATGAGGTTGTTTCTAAGTTAACAACGGGTATCAAAACATTATTGAAAAAAAATAAAGTCACTATCATTGAAGGTGAGGCTCACTTTGTCGCAAAAGATACGTTATTTGTCACACCTAAAGATGGGCTTGGAGAAGGTTATCGTTTTAAAAATGCAATTTTAGCGGTTGGAAGTCGTCCAATTGAATTAAAAGCATTCCAATTTAATGATGACATTTTAGATTCAACAGGGCTTCTCAATTTAAGTGCGATTCCAAAAGAATTAGCTGTTATTGGTGGTGGTTATGTCGGAATGGAATTAGCAATGGCATATGCTAATTTAGGTAGTCATGTTACTGTTTTAGAAGGTCAAGATAGTATATTGAATGGCTTTGAAAAAGACTTAATTAAACCAGTTTTGGAAGAAGCTAAGAAATTGAATATGACAATCTTAACCAATGCTAAAGCATCTCGCTACGAAAAAGACGATAAAGGACTTCATCTGTTCTACCAGGTAGGTGATAAAGAAGAAGAGCTTGTTGCTGATAAGATTGCTGTTTTAGTTGGTCGTCGCCCAAATACAGATCAAATGAGTATTGAATTATCTGGTATTGATTTAGATGAAAAAGGATTAATTCCAGTTAATGAACAAATGCAAACAAATCAAGAGCATATCTATGCAATCGGTGATATCACCGCTGGACCTGCATTAGCACATAAAGCATCATACGAAGCGAAAGTGGCAGCAGAAGCTATTTCAGGCGTCGAAGGTGTTGCGGCAGACTATCTCGTTATTCCAACAGTAGCTTATACTCAACCAGAAATTGCGACTGTAGGATTGACTAAAGCACAAGCAGAAGAAAAAGGAATTTCACCTAAGGTTGCGACTTTTAGATTCGCAAGTAATGGTCGAGCTTTATCAATGGATGAGCCAGAAGGTTTTGTTCGCTTAATTTCTAATAAAGAAACCAATCAATTAATTGGTGCTCAATTAGTGGGTCCTGGTGTTAGTGAATTAATTGGTGAAGTGACTTTAGCTATTGAGAATTTATTAACAGCTGAAGATATCACTCTTACTATCCACAATCACCCAAGTTTATCTGAAACCATCATGGATGCTAGTGAAATATTACTAGGCCATGGTATACACCAATAGAGAAAAAAACTATGGAAAATAAATTATCTGCCAAAGAATTTGCCATGAATGTGCTCAACGGTGTTGCAACCGGGACTGTTATTGTATTGATTCCCGGAGCATTACTCTCAGAGCTCGTTAAAGTTTTAATTCCAAGTATGCCTTTCTTGGCTCCTTTAGCTTGGGGACTATCTGTATCAAATGCAAGTATGGGACTTGTTTCTGGCTTCTTAGTAGGACTAAATTTTAAATTTAATCCTATTCAGGCAGCTGCGTTGGGTCTTGCTACATTATTTGCATCAGGTGCCATTGCGCTTAGAGATGGAGCCATAGTCATTGTTGGAGCTGGAGACATAGTCAATATGTTGATTGTTTCAGCATTTGGGGCAGGAATCATCTTATTAGTAGGAAATAAATTAAGAGCTTATACTATCTTAGTTATTCCACCATTAATGATGTTGGTTGTTGGACTTCTTGGTAATTTATTACTCCCTTATGTTTCTAAGGTTACACAGCTTGTAGGTGTAGGTGTTGCACATCTACTCGTTTTAGAGCCTCTCGTTATGTGTATCCTTCTTGCTATTATTTTCGGTATATTAATCGTATCACCGATTACTTCTGTTGGAATTGCTTTAGCAATTTCCTTATCAGGCGTTGGGTCAGGTGCAGCTAATCTAGGTATTTGTGCAACAGGCTTTGCTTTTGCTATGCTTGGCTGGTCTGTGAACTCACGAGGAACCTCCATTGCTCATTTTATAGGGTCTCCTAAGATATCTATGCCGAATGTTGTTAAAAATCCTAAGGTATTGTTACCAGTTATGTCAGCTAGTGCTTGCTCTGGAGTTTTAGCATACCTATTCAATATTCAAGGAACACCTATGAGTGCGGGATTTGGATTCAGTGGGTTAGTTGGTCCAATTAATCATCTAAATTTAGCCGATGGAGGCTGGTCTGCAACGAATCTACTTATTACTGTTTTAGCTTTTGCTGGCGGACCAATTATATTCTCATTAATTTTTAAACATTTATTTATGAATGTTTTCAAAATAGTGACTCCTGAAGATTATCGTCTAAATATTTAAACACTTAAAGTATATGCCTCCCTCAAAATATCAGGCAAGAGGGAGGCATATTTTTTTATTAGGGAGGAATCTTATGTCTTTATTAATCGATAAATTATTAGAAGCTAGACCAGAAATTAAAAATGTAGATAAACCAATGGCATTAGTCGTGGTTAAAGCAGCTGATGATGAAGTACTTTCTTGTGTAGAGAGAGCCATCTCAGAAAAAAGAATTTATGCATATCTGATTGATGATGAAAATAAATTAAAAGAAAAACTGAGTAAATATAAAGTGGATGAAAATTCCTATGAAATCATCAATATTGCAGATGATCAAGAAGCTGCATTTAAAGGTATAGAGTTAGTTCGTCAAGGAAAAGGGGATGCTATCCTCAAAGGACACATTTCAACTGGGAAAGTATTGAAAGAAGTTGTTAATAAGGAAACAGGTATTCGTAAAGCTGATACATTATCTCATGTTGCAGTATTATCAATGCCATCGCTTAATAAACTTATTTCAGTCACTGATGGAGGTTTGATCTTACAAGCTGATAAAGACAATGCAAAAGTCATTATTGCTAATGCAACCCAAGTTATGTCAGCATTAAATATTTCTCCTGTCAAAGTTTCTCTTTTATCTGCTGCTGAGAATGTTATTCCTAAATTACCTTCTTCAGTTATGGAAAGTGAATTAGTTGAAGAATATAAAAATCAAAATGAAATTGTCGTAGAAGGGCCCCTTTCAATTGATCTTTCGCTTTCAAAAGAAAGTGCAGAAGAAAAAGGATATGAAGGAAAGATCCAAGGTGATGCAAATGTCTTAGTCGCTCCTGATATTGTTACAGGTAATGTCCTATCAAAATCACTTATTTTATTTGGTGGTTCAGAGATGGCAGGGCTTATCATGGGAGCTCAAGTTCCAGTTATCATTACTTCAAGAAGTTCTAGTTTCGAAGAAAAATACGCATCACTTTTGCTCTCACAAATCATAATGTTAGATGCTAACTAATCACAGAATAGGAAATTGACATGAAAAATATAATTGCAATTAATCCTGGTGCAACTTCTACAAAAATTGCATTTTATCAAGATAATAAATTAGTTTGGAAAGAAGATATTTTATATGAATCTGAAGCATTAGATAAATTTGATAAAGTTTTTGATCAATTTGATATGCGTTTAAAAGATATTGAAGAATACCTTTCTAAACATGGTATTGATAAGATTGATGTTGTAGTAGGAAGAGGCGGACTAATTGGTCCAGTAAAACCAGGTGCTATCTTAGTTACTGATGAATTAATCAATCACTTACAATTTAACCCTGTTGTGGAACATCCATCAAATATCGGTGCAAAATTAGCAAAATCTCTAATGGACAAATATGGAAATGGCGGTCCTGCTTATGTTTATGATCCAGTAACCGTTGATTCTATGCGCGATGTATCTCGTATAACTGGAATTAAGGGGATTGAGCGTACATCGACAGGTCACCACCTTAATATGCGTGCAGTTGCGCGTAAAGTCGCTGAAGATTTAGGCAAGCCATATAATGAAATCAATTTAGTTATTGCTCATTTAGGTGGCGGTTCAACGGCTAGTGCCCATGAAAAAGGTGAAATCGTTGATTTTGTATCAGATGATGAAATCATGTTTTCAGCAGAAAGATCGGGTGGAATGCCTTTAAAATCAATTGTGAAAAAAATCAAAGAAATGGGCATAGATGATTTCAATCATCTCGCTCGTAAAAAAGCAGGACTTCAATCTCTATGTCAAACAGCTGATTTGAGAGTAGTAGAAAAACGAATCGAAGAAGGGAATAAAGAAGCTGCATTAGCATTTGATGCAATGGCATTGGGTATCGCTAAGACATTAGCTGCACTAGCGACAAGTGTAAATGGTCCTATTGATATGGTTTGTATGACAGGTGGTATGGCTCATTCTAAAGCACTATGTGAAGCTGTTTCTAAACGTGTATCATTTATTGGTCCATTTAAAGCCTATCCAGGAGAGTTTGAGCTAGAAGCACTTGCTCTTGGTGGACTTCGTGTGGCAAACAAGGAAGAAAGCTACCAAGTTTTGGAGTTTCCAAACAAATAATTATTGATGTTTAATGGCTTCAATGAATTGATTAATTATCAATGAATTGTGAGCCATATTTTTACGATAAGCCAATCCTTGCTTGTATTGGCTTTGAACATCTTGAATAGGAATCCAAACGATATTGCTAATAGAACAACTAAATTCCTTGAGTTCTTGAGGAAGAATTGTTACCGCATTCAATTTATTCAGACTATGAAGAAGAATTTCAAAGTCATCATGAGTTAGAATAATTTGATTTGATATTCCCAATTCACGGCAGCGTTTTTTCGTCAGTTCTCCTAAAGCAAAATTCTCGCTGAGACTAACGATATTAGAGTCTTTTATATCTTTAAAAGTTACACTGCTTTTGGATGCAAGGGGATGATCTTTGGTAACAACTAAACAAGCAGAATAACTAGAATTATTGATTCCGATAGGATCAATAATGATGTCTTGCTCTACTTGAGGGAAAGATAAAATACCTACATCAATTTTTTCTTGAATAAGAAGGTGTTGTAATTTCATTGAGCCTTCTTGGACAATTCGGACATCAATGGATGGGTTTTTACGGATAAAACGAGAAATTTGGTCAATAAATTGAAGCATAGTAAGAAAAGTAACACCAATAGTAAGAGATTGTCTTTCTTGCTTGGATTTGTTTTGAATATCGGCTACTAATTTATTAAACTCGTGAACTAATGGTTCTCCTCGCTCTAATAACATTTTCCCCATTTCGGTTAAGTGGAGTCGATGATTATGGTACACAAACAATTGAGTGTTAAGTTCATCTTCCATTTTGGAAATGGATTGTTTTAATGCAGGTTGAGAGACAAAAAGGCTTTTTGCTGCATGCGAGTAGTTTTGAGTTTTGGCAATCGCAATAAAATAAGAAAGTTGGCGAATATCCATAAATTAAAGTACCTTTTTTATAAGCATATAAAGCTCATTCTAACAATCGGTCTTTACTATAGTGAAAGAATTATCAGAGGAACGTAATATGCAACAGACCAATTTAGCACGTATTTTTGATAATTTTGTACAAAAAAATAAATTACCAAAAGCGATGATACGTATTCAAAAGCGTAATGATGATAATTTCATTCAGTTATCTACGAATGATATGACAGATCATACGCCATTTGTTTTGGCTAGCGTGACCAAGCTATGGATTACGACACTTATTCTCCAACTTATTGATCAGAAAAAACTAGATTATCAGGGCATTGTAGCTAACTTCTTTCCAAAAGAAAAGTTAAGAGGGTTACACCATTACTTAGGTAAAGATTACACACAATCAATTACGATTGAAGATCTACTTTTTCAGAGAAGTGGCTTGCCGAATATTTTTTATGAAGAACCAGTCTTGCTGAGAAATCGGATAAAACATGAAGATTTTGCTTATGATTTCTCAGATTTAATAGACTGGGTTAAACAGACAGAATCTCACTTTGTACCAGGTAGCAAATCCTCTTATTACGCCGATATTAACTTTGCTTTATTAGGTGCAATTATTGAAAAAATTACTCACCAATCCTTAGATGATTGTGTTGATAAATACATTTTTAGACCATTAGGACTTGATTACTCATTTTTACCGAGTAGCGAATTTGCTGCAATTCCACCGCTTTACACGGGAGAAGAATACTTAGATAGACCTAAAGTCATCTCTTGCGGGCAAGGTGCTGGCGGTGGAATATCAACAACAGCCGATCTCATGGTCTTTATCCAAGCTTTCCTTGAAGGTCGTCTATTTGAACAACACCACTGGGGAAAATTAGCCGATTATCTCCCACTACAAGAAGACTATGCTCCAGTAGAGTATGGTGGCGGACATATGAAAATAAGTATGGGCGAAAGACTGTATTTTTATGGCCATTCTGGATTATCTGGCGCCTTCGCTTTCTATTGCCCGCAACTAGAAGTTTACTTAACTGGAACAACAGATAATGTCGGCCAACCTTCATTATGTTTTCAACTACTCTATCTCATTCTCATTGAGTTAGAAAAATTAGGGAATAAACTAAAAAATAGTTAGGGTAGAATAGTGTAAATACTTATTTATATAAGATTAAAGTGTAGGTAATGCATGTTTTATTACCTACACAGATTAAAATATTACTATAAATGGTGGTAAGGGTAATCCGTATAACCTTCTGCTCCACCGCCATAGAATGATTCTGGGCGTTGTTCATTGAATGGTAAATCTTCTGCAATGCGTTCGGCAAGGTCAGGGGTTGCAATGTAATCACGACCAAAAGCAGCTGCATCTATGAAACCAGCTGTTACCATTTTTTCTGCTTTTTCTGCAGTATAGCCACCTGCGGCAATAATTGTATTAGTAAATGCCTTACGTAAGTTCGCTCTAAAATTATCATTGTAAGGTTTACCACCAGCCCAATCAGGTTCAGAAACGTGTAGATACATTAAATCAAATTGATTAAGTTGTTCAACTAACCAAATTGCTTCTTCTTCGTCATAACCCACATCGATATCGTTAAAATTACCTAATGGTGAGATGCGAACGCCAACATGATCTTTATCCCAAGCATTGACACAAGCTTCAACGACTTCTAATAATAAACGGGCACGATTTTCTCTGCTTCCACCATAGATATCTTCACGTTTATTTGTTTGAGTTGCTAAAAATTGATGTAATAAATAGCCGTGAGCCCCATGAATCTCTACACCATCAAATCCTGCTTCTTTTGCATTTTTTGTTGCTTGAGCAAAATCTGCAATCACTTGTTTAATTTCTTCTAAAGTGGCTGCACGAGGTTTAGTGACCTGAGCGCGAATTGGGTGTCCATTTTCATCACGTAAAGAGGTTCTTGTGTCTATTTCAACCGCAGAGGCAGAAATTGGCGCTTGGTGGTCAGGTTGAACACTTTCATGAGAAACTAACCCTGTATGCCAAAGTTGTAGAACAATTTTGCCACCTTTATCATGAACAGCTTGAGTAATAGGCTTCCAGGCTTCAATTTGCTCTTGAGTGTGAATACCTGGCGCACCTGCATAGCCTTTTGCTTGAAAAGAAACTTGCGTAGCTTCGGCAATAATTAATCCTGCACTTGCTCTTTGGGAGTAATATTCTGCTGCTAATGGAGTTTGAATATCACCCGGTTCTGTCGCTCTTAAGCGAGTAAGAGGTGCCATTACAATTCTATTTTTAAGGGTTTGGTTCCCCATTTTTACTGAGTTAAACAATACTTCATGTTTCATGTTAACGTCCTTTTTATCAATACTGTTAATTTCCAATTTTTATTGTTTGAAAATTAGTTATTTTGTTCTTCAATTTTCATTGCACGTTGAAAACTGTCTAATTGAGCTAAGTTTTCAATATAATGTTTTATGTTAGGGTAATTTTCTAACTGATTGTTTTTATTAAGTATAATAAAGTTAAATGCAAGCATAAAATCAGCACCACTTAGTTTATTTCCAACAATATAAGATTTATTTTCTAATGTTTTGTCTAAATAACTCAGTAATTTACCTTTTTCACTTGAGGTATAATTTTTCAAGAATGGATTATCATCAACTCCAGCTACATGTGTAAATAATTCTAGCAGAAGTGGCACCATTAATGAGCTTTCAGCAAAATGAATCCATTGCACGTACTCTGCATACTCTGGTGTATCTTTTTTAGGCATTAATCTTTCTGATGCAAATTTTTCAATTAATAGCTCAGTAATTGCACCTGATTCAGCAATCACTTGTCCATCTAATTCAATAACGGGAGATTTACCTAATGGATGCACTTGTTTTAAGCTTTCTGGTGCTAAGTTATTATCTTTATTTCTTTTATAACTGACTAATTCATAAGGCTGATTAAGTTCTTCTAAAAGCCATAATATTCTTAGTGAGCGGGATTGATTGAGATGATGTAGTTTAATCATATGAACCTCTTTATATAAATATTAGTTTAATGCTCTTTGCAAAATACGTTTCGATACTTCAAGATCATTTTGGGCATGTTCACCCAATTTAACCATACCATGAGCTTTTAATTGCTCAAGTATCGCTGGAATAGCTTCTTCATTTAAATTTACGTCTGATAATCTAACGGGTAATTCTAATTCACGGAAGAAATCTTCGGTTTTTTGAATTGCTGATTCAATCAACGAATCATCATTCAATTGAGGATCAACTATTTGCCACACATTACGTGCATATTGCAGTAATTTTTCTTTTTTACTTTCTTTTAACTCACGGAGTAAAGATGGCAAAACAATACTTAATGTTCTTGCATGATCAATTTTATAGAGTGATGTTAACTCGTGACCAATCATATGCGTTGTCCAATCTTGAGGAACACCTTGGCCAATTAATCCATTTAATGCCATTGTTGCAGCCCACATAATATTTTTACGCACATCTAGATTATCAGGTTGTACTTTTACTGCACGCCCTTCTTCTATTAAGATTCTGAGTAAACTTTCAGAAAAAGCATCCTGTACTTTTGCATTGACAGGATAAGTGAGATATTGTTCCATCACATGAACAAAGGCATCAGCTACCCCATTCATTACTTGTTTTTCAGGTAATGTTAAGGTTTTTGTTGGATCTAAAATAGAAAACTTCGGATAAACTAATGGGTTGATGAAGGGTAATTTTGCTTGGCGTTCACTATAATTAATGACTCCACCCGCATTCATTTCAGAACCTGTTGCTGGGATTGTTAATACCGTACCTAATGTTACTGACACTTTAGTGATATTTTGACCAAAACTAGTTAATGTTTCCCATGCTTTATCACGAGATACGTTGCCGTCTTCATCCAGTAATTCAGATACTAAAACGATAAATTTACTTCCATCAATTACTGACCCGCCACCGACAGCTAGGACAAAATCAATGTTTTCTTTATTTACAACATCAGCTGCTTTTAATAATGTCGTAAATTCTGGATTGGGTTCAATTCCCCCAAATTCAAAGATTGTTCGACTTCCATTTGCATTTAGTGCTGTTTTAACTTCATCTAAAGTGCCAGTTCGTTTAGCTGAACCGCCCCCATAAGTGATAAGTACTCGAGCCTCTTTTGGTACCAAGTTAGATAATTGCTGTATTTGTCCTTCTCCAAATACAATACGAACGGGGTTATAGTAATCAAAATTGTTCATTAAATTTTTCCTTTTTAGATTTATAAAATTGGAGTATTTCCAATTAATTCGTGACTAGAGTACACTAGATTAGACTGGTCGTCTATTAATTTATGAGAAGGATTAATTATGGTTAATACTTATGTGTTATATGGAAAATGTAGTGAGTAAGGGGTAGTAATAGATACGATAAGATATAATCAGCAATAATAAGCTGTAATCAAAGTATAACAATGGGCATAAAATAAATTTTATGCCCTTTAATTTTATAGTTTACAAAACAAATCCAATCGCATTATAGGCTTTTTCTAATGTGGCCTGTGCTTTTGCTCTCGCTTTTACTGCGCCTTCACGATATATTTTTTCAAGTAATGCTTCATCATTACGGAAGTGGTGGAAACGAGTTTGTAACTCAGTCAACATAGCAGATACTTCATCAGCAACTGCTGTTTTTAAATGTCCATACATTTTACCTTCAAACTCAGCTTCTAATTCTTTAACCGATTTTCCTGTTACACCTGAAAGAATATCAAGCAAATTAGATACACCGGGTTTTTCTTGAATATCATAACGAACAACAGGTGGTTCATCACCATCTGTCATTGCACGTTTAATTTTCTTTGCAACGGATTTAGGATCTTCTAATAACCCAATCACATTATTACGATTTTCATCAGATTTAGACATTTTTTTGGTTGGTTCAAGTAACGACATGACTCTTGCACCCGCTTTAGCAATAAAGGCTTCAGGCTCAGTGAAAATACCCTCAACTAAGTTACCTTCTGCATCTTTTTTACCATATAACGCATTAAAGCGATTAGCGATATCACGTGTGATTTCTAAATGTTGTTTTTGATCATCCCCAACAGGTACTTGATTGGCTTGATAAATCAAAATATCAGCAGCCATCAGCACCGGATAAGTAAATAATCCAACGTTTACGTTATCAGCGTGACGAGCTGATTTATCTTTAAATTGTGTCATTCGGCTCATTTCGCCAAAGTAAGTATAACAATTTAATACCCACGCTAATTGTGCGTGTTCTGGAACATGTGATTGAATGAAAATAGTACTTTTTTCAGGATCAATACCACAAGCTAAGTAAATGGCTAAGGTATCTAATGTTGCTTTGTGTAAAGCAACAGGATCTTGTCGTACTGTAATCGCATGTTGATCCACGATACAAAATAGACATTCATAATCATCTTGCATTTTCGTCCATTGACGTAATGCTCCTAAATAATTTCCTAGGCTAAGTTCGCCAGAGGGTTGAACCCCACTAAATACAATTGGTTTAGACATTATTTTCTTCTCTTTCTTATAAATTTAAAAACAAGCGGTAAGATTGTGGCAGAATTTTGCAAAAAATACCAAGAATCTAATTACTTGGTTTTAATTAAACATAATATGTTTACTACTTTAATTTAGAGGTTTAGCTTTCTTTATCGAAAAGATGAAAAGCCCACATTCTATTTTAGCCGATGCTAAAATAATATGATTAGATGATAGAGCTATTTTTATAAATACTCATCGAGTACCAAATACTACGATAGTTTTACCGTGTGCAGAAATAAGTCCATCATCTTCCAACATTTTTAAAATACGCCCCACAGTTTCTCTAGAACAACCCACCATTTGTCCGATTTCTTGACGTGTGATTTTGATTTGCATGCCTTGTGGATGAGTCATTGCATCTGGCATTTTTGCTAAATTCATTAAGGTCTGAGCGATACGCCCTGTTACATCTAAGAAGGCTAAATTACTAACCTGACGAGATGTCATTCTTAAACGTCTTGCCATTTGTGCAGACAAATACATGAGGATATCAGGGTTTAAATGGACAAGCTGCTTGAACTTTTTATAAGAGATTTCTGCAATTTCACAGTTACCTTTTGTTCTTACCCAGGCTGTTCTAGGTTGAATTCTGTCTTCAAATAAACTGATTTCGCCAACAAATTCGCCTTGCCCTAAATTTGTCAGCAACATTTCTTTACCATCATCATCTTTAATGAAGACAGATACCGCTCCATTAACTATATAAAATAAAGATTCCGCATCTTCTCCTGCATGAATTAAGGTATATTTTGCAGGATAACGATGAATATGGCAGTGAGTGAGGAACCACTCAACAGCGGGATCATGAATGGATGGTACTGGAGATACATTTTCTAACTGAGCAGTTGAAATTGAAACGTCTTTCATAAAAATAAACAGCCTCTAATTCGAAGAATATTAGCTCTATCGCTAATCTAACCCGATAATTTTATCATGAATTCAATTATTCCCTAAGAAAGATTTCTTATCTTTAATATCAATACTTTCATTTAATTCTGACCAGACGATTACGACTTTTTCTGCTTTTAATTGTGCTAATAATTGTTGCCGTTTTTCTTCCAATGAAAGTTCTTTCAGACCGTAATCAGTTCCTTCTCTTAAAATAAATGAATCTAATATATTGTAGAGAGTATCTAACTCAAGTGATTGCCAAGGAATAATCATACTATTTCACTAAAGAGTGGTCTAATAAATACCCATTGTTTTTCAAAATACAGATGAGAATTAAAAACAAAACGAGAGCGAACCATATGTAAAAATTGTCCCTCACAAAAGGTGACTAAATAGCCCGCTAATGCTCTTTCATCACGAAAAACCCGCCCTTCTCGTAATTTACTCATCTGTAAAATATTCATAAATTGCAATTCTAATCCATCAAAGAATTTAGCAACGCGATTTCTTAACAGATCATCTTCAAACATCAAAGCATGACCCGTTAAAATTCGAGTTACTCCTGGATTTTTCTGCGCAAAATCCAAAATGGTTTGAAGAATAGATTTTACTGCTAATTCAGTACTTGGTTTACGCTTACTCGTATTAATATAACTATTCAATGTTTGCTCTATTTTTTCAATAAGTGCTTCAAACATCTTTGTTTTACTTGGAAAATAACGATACAAGGCACCTTCAGAAACGCCCACTGCAGCAGCTA
Source organism: Otariodibacter oris (assembly GCF_009684715.1). Lineage (NCBI taxonomy): Bacteria > Pseudomonadati > Pseudomonadota > Gammaproteobacteria > Pasteurellales > Pasteurellaceae > Otariodibacter > Otariodibacter oris. The sequence goes on from NZ_CP016604.1 coordinate 110,510, forward strand.
GGCGTTCTGTTGTAACTCGTTGCATTCCATTTTCAGAATTAAGTAAATGAATTAAGACCTCTAAAACCTGTTGTTGTCGTTCTTTAACTGATTTCTTAGGTATTTTAACTACAGGTGACGACATTTATTCTCCTTAACCACTTGATAACAAACATTAATATTAAATTTATTGTTTGCCTGAATGTCCAAAACCACCCATTCCTCTTTCTGTAGTAACAAAATCATTAACAATATTAAAGCTTGCTTGTACTACAGGAACAAATACCAACTGTGCGATTCTATCACCCACATTCACGGTAAAAGATGTTTCACTTCTATTCCAAAGAGATACCATAAGAGGCCCTTGATAGTCTGAATCAATTAAACCAACTAAATTACCTAGTACAATCCCATTTTTATGCCCTAAGCCAGAGCGGGGTAAAATGACTGCAGCTAAATTAGGATCTGCGATGTATATCGATATACCCGTAGGAATAAGTACTGTCTGCCCTGCTTCAACAATTAACGGTTCATCAATTAATGCACGTAGATCTAATCCAGCTGATCCCGGCGTTGCATAAGTTGGAAGAGGAAATTCTGTACCAATACGAGAATCCAAAATTTTTAAATCAATTTGTTTTGTAGTCATTATCTATCCTAATTTTATAATGGAATATGGTCTTTAATAAAATATGCCAAGTATTTTATCACGATTATGATTTTAGTTTTACACATAAAAAATGGTCAAATTCAGTATGGAATATTAAAACTCAAGATTGCAACTTTCTCAAAATCAGCTATGATTTGATTATGCTTTTTATTCTCAATTAATTTTTTATTATGACACTTAAAAAACTTATTTATATTCTTATTGCTTTCTTATGCTTAGCACTTGGAATCATTGGTGTTGTTGTTCCTGGCTTACCCACAACGCCTTTCCTATTAGTTGCCCTTTATTGTTTTGGGAAAAGTTCAGATCGTTTACAAGCGTGGTTTATGACAACCAAATTGTACGATAAATACTTAAAAGAGTATGATCAAAACAGGGCGATGACCATTAGACAAAAAGTAGGGATCCTCGCTATTGCTACCCCTTTCTGTATTTTTGCCCTTTTCGTTTTACCTAATATCTGGGGTAAAATCGCCATAGTGATCGCCCTCATTTTTGAATATTATTACTTCATCTTTAGGATTAAAACTATTAAACCTTTAGAAAACTAATCTGACAAGGTAGAATAGCAAGCTGTCTATTTTTGCAAAAAAGTGAGAGAAAATGACCGCTTGTTTAAACAAAGAAATCCTAAAAATTGGTTTAGTCTCTATATCAGATAGAGCATCTCAAGGTATTTATGCTGATCAAGGCATTCCAGAATTACAATCTTGGCTTGAATCAGCAATTACTACCCCTGTTGAATTTGAAACACGTTTAATTCCAGACGAACAACCGATTATCGAAAAAACATTAATCGAATTAGTCGATCAATCTGCTTGCCATCTTGTACTAACAACCGGTGGTACAGGTCCTGCCAAGCGTGATGTTACGCCTGATGCAACTCTCGCTATTGCTCATCGTGAAATGCCAGGGTTTGGCGAACAAATGCGTCAAGTCAGCTTGCATTTTGTGCCTACCGCTATTCTTTCTCGTCAAGTTGGTGTCATTCGTCATGATTCTCTCATATTGAATTTACCGGGACAGCCGAAAGCCATAAAAGAAACCTTAGAGGGAGTAAAAGATACTGAGGGTAATGTGATTGTTCGTGGTATTTTCAGTGCAGTGCCTTATTGTTTACAATTACTCAACGAAATTTATGTTGAAACCGATCCTAAAATTTGTGACAGTTTCAGACCTAAATCTGCTCGACGTTAGGAATTATTATGAAAAAAATTGAAGCGATTATTAAGCCTTTTAAATTAGATGATGTCAGAGAAGCATTAACTGATGTTGGTATTACTGGTATGACAGTTACTGAAGTAAAAGGCTTTGGTCGTCAAAAAGGGCATACAGAATTGTATCGTGGTGCGGAATACGCGATTGATTTCCTACCTAAAGTTAAACTGGAAATTATTGTAACTGATGAACAAGTGGATGAATGTATTGATACCATTATTGAAGTGGCACAAACAGGTAAAATTGGTGATGGTAAAATTTTTATTTACGATGTCGAACGAGTTATCCGTATTCGTACTGGCGAAGAAAATGAAGATGCAATTTAATTTACAGGGAAAAGAATGAAGAAAACAGGATTAATCTGGTTATGGCTGAGTTTAATAACAATTCTAGTCGACCTTGGAACAAAATATAGTATTGTTCAACATTTTGAATTATATGAAAGTCTAAATATTCTACCTATTTTTGATTTAACTTATACGCGTAATTATGGTGCTGCATTTAGCTTTTTGGCTGATCATTCAGGTTGGCAAAAATATTTATTCTTGGGATTAGCTATTGTGATTTCTTGTGCATTGATCGTGATGCTATTTAAAAATAAGCGAGAATTAAAACTACAAAATAGTGCTTATGCACTTATTATTGGCGGAGCAATAGGTAATGCCATTGATCGTGCTTATAATGGTTATGTTATTGATTTTTTACATTTTTATTGGGATATTTATCATTATCCCGTTTTTAATATTGCGGATGTTAGCATTGTGGTTGGTGCCGGATTACTGATTCTTGAATCCATTTTAGAACACCGAAAATCAAAAAAGAGTGATTAAATGAAAATTATTTTAGCCAATCCAAGAGGATTTTGTGCGGGAGTTGATCGTGCAATATCGATCGTCGAATTAGCCTTAGAAATTCACGGTGCACCGATTTATGTTCGCCATGAAGTTGTGCATAACAGATTTGTTGTTGATGGGCTCAAAGCCAAAGGGGCAATTTTTGTTGAAGAACTGGATGAAGTGCCAGATGGTGCGATTGTGATTTTTTCCGCACATGGCGTTTCTCAAGCAGTAAGACAAGAAGCGAAACAGCGTGAACTTAAGGTATTTGATGCCACTTGTCCGCTTGTGACTAAAGTCCATATGCAAGTCGCAAGAGCAAGCCGTAAAGGGACTAAAGCCATTCTTATTGGACATGAAGGGCATCCAGAAGTCATTGGTACTATGGGGCAATACGATAATCCTGAGGGAGGTATATTTTTAGTTGAGGATGTTGAGGATATTGCTAAATTAGGCTTAAAAGAAGATCAAAACCTCACATTTATGACTCAAACTACCCTATCTATCGACGATACAAGTGATGTAATTGAGGCGTTAAAAGAGAAATATCCTGCTATTCAAGGTCCTAGAAAAAATGATATTTGCTATGCAACAACAAATCGTCAACAAGCCGTCAGAGATTTAGCTCAACTCACGCAACTTGTACTTGTTGTTGGTTCAAAAAACTCTTCAAATTCAAATAGATTAGCAGAATTAGCATCTAGAATGGGGACACCTGCAAAGTTAATTGATGGACCACAAGATATTGATTCTGCTTGGCTAGAAAATATTGATGCAGTAGGGATTACTGCTGGAGCCTCTGCACCTGAGGTATTAGTGCAATCAGTAGTAGAACATCTTAAAAATCTTGGTGCAAACCAAGTAACAGAACTTGAAGGATGTGAAGAAAATACAGTCTTTGAAGTACCAAAAGAATTACGGATTAGAGAGGCCAACTAATGAATCGTTTCAAAATCGAATGGGAATGTCGTCGAGGAATGCGAGAACTCGATAAAATGATTATGCCATTTTATCAACAATATTTTGATGATTTAAACGAGGAAGAACAAAAGACCTTTGTGGAAATGCTCAGTTATAGTGACCCTGAGTTATTTCGTTGGTTCATGCATCAACTTCCTGCTCCTACACCAAAATTACAAGCGTTAGTAGAGTTGATTCGCACTAAATTGCAAGACTACTAAATGATAATAAAGGCATAGTGAAAAACTATGCCTGTAATTTAAATAACAAACTTTTCAAAGGGTTATAGTTTAACAAACCCATCATAAACATGCACAGCATCGCCAGTCATAAATAATGGATGTCCCTCCCCTTTCCATTCGATTTGTAATGGACCACCAGGTAAATCAACTTGGACATTGTTATCTAGTACCCCTTGCATTATTCCAACTGCAACAGCACCACAAGCTCCGCTTCCACAAGCTAACGTTTCACCTGCGCCACGTTCAAAAACACGTAATTTAATATGATTACGATTAATCACTTGCATAAAACCAATATTCGCTTTTTCTGGAAAACGTTCGTGGTTTTCTAATAATGGACCTAATTCATTTACGTTAGCAGTTTGAATATCCTCAACTTGTAAAACACAATGTGGGTTACCCATAGAAACGACACCACATAAAACCGTTTGTATATCGGTTCTCAAAATATAATTTTTCTCAAATTTATTCGCAGTAAAAGGAACTTGTGCAGGCTCCCAGATTGGTTCTCCCATATTGACTCTGATCTGCCCATTTTCTTTTAAGCTTAAGACCATTTTTCCTTTTGCTGTGCTTACTTTAATATCCGCCTTATTAGTTAATCCTTTTAATGTCACAAATTGAGCAAAACATCTTGCCCCATTACCACATTGGGCAACTTCTGAACCATCAGCATTAAATATGCGGTAGTGAAAATCTAACTCTGGATCATAAGGTGGTTCGACTAAAAGTAATTGGTCGAAACCGATCCCAGTATGTCTATCGGCAAGTTTACGAATAATCTCTTCTGTTAAATAAACATTTTGGGTAACACCATCAATTACGACAAAATCGTTACCTAAACCGTGCATTTTTGAAAATTGCATATATGTTCCCGTCATTTTAGAATTTTTATTTGATCTGAATTATAGTGCTAATATGTATTTATTGATATATTTCACGCCCTTTTTATCTTTATAAATTTTTCCTTCATTTTAGATAAAAGGATTCTTTTCACATCACAATGGAGCAAGTTATGTCTGTCATGTTTTTAGTTCAGTTTGCTATTGTATTACTCTGTATTTTAATCGGTGCTCGCTTAGGCGGTATTGGTTTAGGAGTAATGGGTGGCGTTGGTTTAGCAATCTTATCCTTTGGTTTTGGATTAGAGCCTGCTGGGTTACCTATCGATGTTATGTTAATGATTATGGCTGTCGTTTCAGCTGCAGCTGCAATGCAAGCGGCAGGTGGTTTAGATTATATGATCAAAATCGCAACAGCAATTTTACGTCGCCATCCTAAATATATTACCTTTATCGCACCTGCGGTAACGTGGATATTCACCTTCTTTGCAGGTACAGGACACGTTGCGTATTCTGTGCTTCCTGTAATTGCAGAAGTGAGTCGCCACAATGGTATCCGTCCTGAACGCCCATTATCAATGGCTGTTATCGCTTCACAATTTGCGATTGTTGCTAGTCCAATTGCAGCAGCCGTAGTAGCCGTTGTTCACTATTTAGAGCCACAAGGTTTCACATTACAGAGCGTATTATCTGTAACCATTCCTTCAACAATATTAGGTTTGTTCTTCGCTTGTATTATTGTGAATAAATTGGGTAAAGAGTTAAAAGATGATCCTGATTATCAACGTTTATTGAAAGATCCTAAATACGTTGAAGCAAACCATGCAAATACGGCTATCGATAATATTGAAATTACATCCACAGCAAAAACTTCTGTTGCCTTATTTTTAATTGGTGCCTTGCTTGTTGTATTAATGGGTGCAATTCCTTCTCTTCGTCCAAGCTTTAATGGTTCACCGATGGGAATGGCACATACTATTGAAATTGTAATGCTTTCCATCGCTGCAATTATTATTTTAGTTTGTAAAGCAGACAACCATGCGATTACTCAAGGTTCTGTTTTCCATGCTGGGATGCGTGCAGTGATTGCTATTTTTGGTATTGCATGGTTGGGTGATACATTAATGCAAGCACATTTAGGTGAAGTAAAAGGAATGGTATCTGAATTAGTCGAAACTGCACCGTGGGCATTTGCATTAGCATTATTTGTGCTTTCAGTTTTGGTAAATAGCCAAGGAGCAACTGTTGCAACCCTTTTCCCAGTTGCAATTGCTTTAGGTATTCCTGCACCAATTCTTATTGGGGTGTTCGTAGCCGTAAATGGTTACTTCTTTATTCCAAACTATGGACCAATCATTGCATCTATTGATTTTGATAGCACAGGCACAACGAAAATTGGGAAATTTATTTTCAACCACAGTTTTATGATTCCTGGCTTATTAAGTATGGCATTTAGTTTAGGATTTGGATTACTTTTCGCTAATCTATTTCTTTAATATCCATTATTAGTAGACTACAAGCGGTTAGATTTTTGCAAAACTTTGCAGAAAACTAACCGCTTGTTTGTTAGTAAATATCGCTATCCCTCAACAAATGCTCGTTGCCTTTTCTACGTAAAAATCCTGAGCGGTCAAAATATTCAATTAATTGCACAGTAACCTTGCGTCCGTAGCCAATTTGATCCCGTAGTTGATTAACTGAAATTGAGCCATTTTGCTCAATAAATTGTTTGATCTCTTGAGCAAAAATAGAAATTTGTTCTTGTAGCAAAAAGCGATCTTTTACAATAGGCACAAGATAGCCCAACTTACCTGCTTTATAGAGTAAGTTTCGGGTTTCCGTTTCATCCGCTAATAATTCATTCGCTATATCCCGTACCCATAAGGCTTGGTTTGTTTGTTCAAATAGCGGTCGGATCTCTGCCCATTTTTGCAATTCTTCTGCATTAAATTCAATGCGATGCTCTGGCGTGTGAATCCAACCTCGTGTTTGAGCCAGCTTTTTGGTAAGTACTAATTCATCAATAAAATAAGTAATCAAACTTTCAGGCTGTTCAAGAGCTGATAAGCGGTGTAAACGAGCTTTAGTTATGCCTAACTGGTCGTTATGTAGTGCGTGATATTCTGTCAGTTTATCGACTATTCGTTGGTGAATCTGTTGCTGAAAGGCAGAAGTGAATAACCACTTACCATGATGGTTATAATCTAAATTTAATATCTCTGTTTCCTGTACTTGCTCTTGCCACACTAATTGTTCGAGAGGCATTGCTTTGGTTGATAAATAAAGTGCAAAACGATCATCTAAAGTGACCGCTTGTAATAGCTTTTGGAGATAAGCTAAACGCTCATCGCTACGTTTGTGGCGTTTCGGGGAAAAAATTTCTAAAACTTCTGCACCTGCTAAGGTTTGGCTATCGTCCCCACTGCGAATAATCAGTTTATCGCCCAATACAATATGTAGTGGTTCATCTAAAATAATTTCTGCAAAATATTCACCATTTCTGACCGCTTGTTTAGCATTTAATAAATTCACTTTGCCTGTAATGTGGCTGGCATAATGATAAAGATGCACGACAGTATTTTCTTTTAACATTTGATCGGCAAATAAGCGGACTGTAATGCGATCGGTCGCATAATTAGGTTGCAACGAAGTAAGCCAATCCCCACGAGCAATATCTGATTTATCCACATTCACGATATTTAAGGCTAAACGTTGCCCCGCAAGCCCTTGTGCTGAGACTTGATTTTGTGCGTGAATATTTCTAACTCGGACTTTCTCGCCGTTCGATAAATATAATTCATCGCCAATTTTGACTTGCCCTGCAATCGCTGTACCTGTTACTACTAGTCCTGCACCTTTGACATTAAACACTCGGTCAATCGCATAGCGGAAAGGTTTATTAAGTAAATGGCTAGATTTATTTAATTCAATTAAATGTGCTTTTAATTCTGCAATACCTTGCCCTGTGTGAGCCGAAGTCACAAAAAAGTGTGATTGATTGAGAAAGGAGTATTGTTGCTGAATATCACTAATAAGTTGTTCGATACGAGAGGATTCAACACGATCGGCTTTTGTAATGACCACCATAATTTGCGAAAAATTTAGCAATTTTAAAATGGTTAAATGCTCGCTCGTTTGCGGTTTGATCCCTTCTTCCGCCGATACCACCAATAAGGCGTGCTGAATCCCACCTAATCCCGCCAACATATTTGATAAAAAACGTTGGTGTCCCGGTACGTCAATAAAACCTAAAATATCGTTTTCAATCGGCAAATAGGCATAGCCTAAATCAATAGTCAGCCCACGCTTTTTTTCTTCGGGCAAATGGGCTGTATTTGTCCCTGTGAGTGCCTGTAATAATGCCGTTTTACCGTGATCTACGTGTCCTGCGGTAACGATGATCATAATCCATTGTCCTTATCGTTTAACATTGCGATTAAATTTTCAAATTGTGCCACACTGCGTAAATCCAACCACATTTTTTGTTGAGCAAGGCGAACGATAATCGGCTGAGGTAAGGTTTTAAACTGTTGCTCTAGGGCTAATAAATCACGTTGATTTTCACTCGAAATAGTCAAAGCGACTGATTCTATTTTTTCCGTCGGCAAAGCACCGCTACCAATTTGAGCCAAACTCGGTTCAATTTGCAAAATATAACGAGAATCTAACCGCTTGCCTAACACTTGTTTAAGCTGTTGGGCTTTTTCATTCAATTGTTCGATAGATTGTGTGAGCAAATGCAATGTCGGCAAATTTTCCGTAAGTTGATCGGGAAATAGATAATCACGTAAGGTTGCCTCCAAAGCCGAAAGAATCACTTTATCACAACGTAAAACCCGTTTTAGTGGGTGTTTTTGGAGCTGATCAATCCATTGTTTTTTACCGACAATGATACCCGCTTGAGGTCCACCTAATAATTTATCCCCTGAAAATGAAACCAAATCAACACCCGAGGCGACTTTTTGTTGCACCATCGGTTCAGCTGGTAAATTCAAGGCTTTCATATCCGTGAGTGATCCACTGCCTAAATCACTGATAACAGGTAATTGATACTCTTTTCCGAGCGCAACTAACTCCTCTTCACTGACACTGGCGGTAAAGCCTTGAATCTGAAAATTACTGGTGTGGATTTTCATTAAGAATGCGGTATTTTCTGTAATGGCATTGCGATAATCACGTAAGTGAGTGCGGTTAGTCGTGCCGACTTCAACCAATTTACACCCCGCCTGTTGCATAATATCGGGAATACGGAATGCTCCGCCAATTTCAACTAATTCACCACGAGAAACGATGACCTCTTTTCCTTGAGCGAAGGTCGCCAATATGAGCAAAACAGCTGCTGCATTATTGTTTACGACACAGGCCGCCTCTGCCCCAGTAATTTTGTGCAGTAATTCAGAAATATAAATATCTCGATAGCTACGTTTACCTTCTTCAATATCAAACTCTAACGCAACATTATTTCGCATTGCATTAGTTGCTGCTTGAACTGCTCGCTCTGACCAAAGACTCCGCCCCAAATTTGTATGTAACACCGTTCCCGTTAAATTAAACACAGGTTTCATTGCTATCTGCTGTTGAGCGAGTAACTGTGTTTTTAAGTGAGCAAGAAAGGTTGATTCAGACAGTAAAAATTCGGGCAATTTACTTTTTTGTTGAATATGTTTACGGGCCTGTTCGATCAGTTTTCGAGCTTGTTCGACAAAGGCTTGATGTCCAAATTGGGCAATAAAATCTGTGCCAATTGGACTTTTTAGCAATTTATCAATAGAAGGAATGGAGCGAAATAAGTGTTGCATACTGAATCCTATGAGATATTTTGCCTAATTCTAATAAATTCAGTAGAATGGCGCTAGTTTTTCGGAAGTGAGTCATCTCCGGTGAGGTGGCAGGACTTCAAATCCTGTTGAGGACGCCAGCGTTCTCGGGTGGGTTCAACTCCCATTCACTTCCGCCAATCCACGTTTTCCTATGTTCGCTGATGTAATCCTATCACGCTAAAATCCTTGTAAATACTAGCTTTTTAAATTTTAAATGTAATTTAATATAAGTCCATATAACATAGATTGTTACCTGTTATGAGTAACGTAAGTCAAATTTCATGCTATAATTGTCAAATTTTATAATTTATAACGAAATGAAATTACTTATGATAGAAAATAATCTTACCGACTTTCTAACGACTACTTTAGAAGGTTTAAAAGCACAAAATATTCAAGCAATTGATGTTAAAGGAAAATCAAGTATTACTGATACAATGATCATCTGTACAGGTACCTCTAGTCGTCATGTTGCCTCCACAGCTAATAATCTGATCGAAGAAAGTAAAAAAGCAGGCATTGATGTCTTTGCTCAAGAAGGTAAAGCCGTTGCAGATTGGGTTGTGATTGATTTTGGGCAAGCTATTGTGCATATTTTACAAAATGAAAGTCGAGAAATATATCAACTTGAGAAACTTTGGGCATAAATGAAAATCAAACTAATTGCAGTCGGTACTAAAATGCCAGATTGGGTGACCAAAGGTTTTGAATCTTATCAACGTCGTTTTCCTAAAGATATTCCCTTAGAATTGATTGAAATCCCTTCTGGTAAACGAGGCAAAAATGCCGATATTAAGCGAATTTTAGAACAAGAGGGTAAGGCAATGCTCGCTGCCGCAGGGCGTGGCTTAATTGTTACGCTTGATATTCCAGGAAAGTCCTCTACAACAGAGCAATTAGCACAACAATTTGAAGCATGGAAAAATGATGGGCGAGATGTATGTTTGTTAATTGGTGGACCTGAAGGATTATCACCTGAATGTAAATCAGCGGCAGAGCAAAGTTGGTCTTTATCTCCACTTACTCTACCTCATCCTCTTGTTAGGATCGTCGTGGCAGAAAGTTTATATAGGGCTTGGTCATTGACAACAAATCATCCTTATCATAGAGAATAGTTTAGGCTATGTTTAATATTAGTAAATATGGAAAATTAACACCATCAAAAAATTATGAAAAAGTCCGCAATGGAAGAGCTGAAGCGAATTTATTTATAAGACGAGCCATTATTGCTTTTTTAGGCGTATTAGGGTTAACTGGTGTGTTGGTTGCAAATTTATATAATTTACAAGTTCGAGATTACGAATCTTACCAAACGCGTTCTAATGGAAATCGTATAAAATTACTACCAGTACCACCAACCCGAGGGTTAATTTATGATAGGAATGGTAAGGTATTAGCTGAGAATCTCACTTTCTTTGGATTGTATATTATTCCAGAAAAAGTGGAAAATTTAGATGAAACATTCAATGAATTGAAGTTATTAGTTAGCTTAAGCGATGAAGATATTGAAAATTATAAAAAAGAGAAAGTAAGATCTTCACGCTATACTCCTATTTTATTAAAACCTAATTTATCAGAAGAACAAATAGCTCGTTTTGCAGTGTTACAGTACCGTTTCCCTGGATTAGATGTACATCCATATTTTAAACGTACTTACCCTTATGGTGATATTCTAACTCATATTTTGGGTTATGTAGCTAAAATCAATGATAGGGATAAAAAGCGATTACAAGATGAAGGGCGATATGGTGATTATGCTGGATCTAATGATATTGGTAAATTGGGTATAGAAAAATTTTACGAAGAGCAACTTCATGGGACGACAGGTTTCGAAGAAGTTGAAATTAACAATCGAGGGAAGGTGATTAGAAAGTTACATGATCAGCCTGCAATCGCAGGTAGTAGTGTGCGTTTAACTCTCGATATTGACCTTCAACAATATGTTGCGAGTTTAATCGGTAATCATAAAGGCGCTATTGTTGTTCTTGACCCAAGAGATAGTAGTGTTTTAGCTATGGTAACAAATCCAAGTTATGACAATAATTTGTTTGTTGATGGAATTTCGAGTAAAGATTACAAAGCATTATTAGACAATGAGGATCGCCCTCTATATAGCCGTGCAACTCAAGGAACTTATCCTCCAGCATCAACGATTAAGCCATTTATGACGGTTGCTGCTTTAACAGAAGGGAAAATAACTCCAACATCAACAGTTTTTGATCCTGGTTATTGGATATTACCTGGCACAGTACAAAAATTCCGTGATTGGAAAAAAAGTGGGCATGGTAGAACTGATATTAATAAAGCGATTACAGAATCTTCCGATACATTTTTTTACCAAGTTGCTTATGATATGGGAATTGATAATATTTCTACTTGGATGAAACGCTTTGGGTTTGGCATGAAGACTGGTATTGATATTGGTGAAGAGTCAACAGGTGTTATGCCATCAAGAGATTGGAAAAAAAGTCGTTATAAAAAGGATTGGATACCTGGAGATACGATTTCTATTGGTATTGGCCAAGGATATTGGATTGCAACACCCCTGCAGCTAGCAAAAGCGACAGCTGTTTTAATTAATAATGGTCAAGTTAATACGCCTCATTTGATGAGTGAAATTATGTCTGGTGACATTCAGTCTTATAAAGATCCATTGTTATATGAGGATATTGTTGCTCCACTACAATATTGGAATATTGCAAAAACAGGAATGTATAATGTGGTAAACGCTCCAAATGGTACTGCAAGAAAGGCTTTTAGTGGAACGGCTTATCGTGCGGCTGGAAAATCTGGAACGGCACAGGTATTTAGCTTAAAAGGTAAAAACTATGATAAAAATGCTGTCAGAAAGAATTTGCAGGATCATGCATGGTTTACTTCTTTTGCACCCTACGATAAACCAAAAGTTGTAGTTTCTATTATCTTGGAAAATGCAGGTGGTGGTTCTAGTATGGCGGCGCCAATTGCCCGTAAGATAATTGATTATGTATTAGAACACCCATTAGATAAAAAAACGGATAATTTGCAAAATAATTTAGCAAACTCTTCGCTTTCAAAAAAGAATAGTGGGGAATTGCATGAATAAATCATTTTTATCTAGATGTTGGAAAATATTTTCACTAGATTTATTACTTTTACTCGGTCTATTTGCGATTACAGGATATGGATTGCTCGTGCTTTATAGTGCAAGTGGAGCAAATGAAACTATGTTTGTTAATAGATTAATACAAGTATCTCTAGGTATGGGGTTGATGATATTAATGGCACTATTCCCCCCCATGTTTTATCAAAAAATTTCCCCATATATTTATGTATTATGTATTACTTTATTGATTTTAGTTGATATAACAGGTGAAATTAGTAAAGGAGCACAAAGGTGGCTGAATTTAGGTTTTATCCGTTTTCAACCATCTGAAATTGCAAAATTATCTGTACCATTGATGGTGGCTACTTATTTAGGTAATCGAGCTTTACCACCAAATTTTAAAGATACAATTATTGCTCTAGCAATAATCATTTTTCCAACATTATTAGTCGCAACTCAACCAGATTTAGGTACAGCAATACTAATTTGTGCTGCGGGATTATTTGTTTTATTTTTAGCTGGTTTAAGTTGGAAATTGATTTTAGCGGGAGTTGTATTTCTTGCTGGATTCATTCCAATTATGTGGTTTTATCTCATGCATGATTATCAAAAGACAAGGGTTCTAACATTACTAGATCCAGAGAAGGATCCTTTAGGTGCAGGGTATCACATTATTCAATCAAAAATCGCGATCGGTTCTGGTGGTCTTGAAGGTAAAGGTTGGATGGAGGGTACACAATCTCAATTAGAATTCTTACCTGAACCTCATACAGATTTTATTTTTGCGGTACTAGGCGAGGAACATGGCTTAATTGGCGTGTTAATTTTACTTAGTGTTTATTTATTTATTATTGCAAGAGGATTAACAATAGGAGCAAAGGCAACTTCTACTTTCGGTCGGATTATTTCCGGTGGAACAGCATTGCTTTTCTTTGTTTATGTCTTCGTAAATATCGGCATGGTAAGTGGTATTCTACCTGTTGTTGGTGTTCCTTTACCATTAGTAAGTTATGGTGGAACTTCATATGTCACTCTGATGGCTGCATTTGGATTAATGATGTCAGTTTATGTTCATCGAGATCAAAAAGACAAAAATAATCCATACAATCAACTAAAATAATCAATACTACTGAATGTTATCATTTGGTAGCGAGATAGGAGAAATCATGATGTTTCGTAAAATAATTGCACTATTGTTATCGACGTTAATTTTATTTAGTGTTAATACTGTTCAAGCAAAAACAGAAAAAACATCCACGACAGTTACAAAAAAAGTAACTAATACAAAGAAAAAATCGGCTGTAAAAAAGGTATCGAAATCGAAGGAAAAAGCGCCTACCAAGCAAGTAGTAAATAATAAAAAAACAACCAAAAAGGCGCCAACCAAAAAAGTTGTTAAGAAAACGCCACCTAAAAAAGTTACTAAGGCAAATAAAAAGACTGCAACTAAGAAAGTCGTACCTAAAAAGAAAGTACTAGCTAAGAAAGCTACACCCAAAAAGAAAAAAACGAAAAAAACAACGGCAAGTAATGAAACGAAAAAACTGTATGGTGTAAAAGGGGATAAACTTTCTTATGTTAAAGTAAATAATAAAGTTTCTAGTTATACAATTAAAGGGCAAACACATACGACGATTAATAAAGAGAATTCTCGTCAATTTAGTCAAAAGGGAATCGCAAGCTATTATGGAACAAAGTTTCATGGTAAGAAAACAGCAAATGGTGAAATTTATGATAAAAATGCTTTTACCGCAGCACATAAGACATTAGCTTTAGGTTCTTATGCATTAGTGACTAATTTGAAAAATGGAAGAAAAGTAATAGTTAGAATTAATGATCGTGGTCCATTTAGTAATGGTCGAGTGATAGATCTTTCTGTTGCTGCAGCTCGTGAAATAGGTATGTTGAATGCAGGTACAGCCCAAGTAAAAATAGAGGCGTTACAGGTTGATCGCCAAGGTTATATTTCAGGAAAGGGTGTATCTACCTTAATGAATTTAGCCAAAAAAGAGGGACTTCCTTTAAAAGTAAAAGGTAAAGGGAACTACTTGGCAATTAAAGCTGACATACGATAAACCATCACAATACTACGGGAAAAATTATGTTAAAAACTCAATTAATTAAATCAACAATTTTATCCACCCTGATTTTTTCAGGGTTAAGCTATGCAGAAACATCTTTTGATCTTGCAGCTCCTCAAATTAATGCTCAAACCTACATTTTAATGGATTATAACTCGGGGGCTGTATTAGCAAGTTTAAATCCTGATCAACGTCAATATCCAGCAAGTTTAACAAAAATGATGACAAGTTATGTCATTGGTACTGCTTTGAAATCTGGTCAAATTAAGAATAGTGATCTTGTTACTATTACTGATAGTTCGTGGGGAAAAAATTTCCCTGGATCATCTAAAATGTTTTTAAATCTAAATCAAAAGGTTTCTGTCGCAGATCTTAATAGAGGTATTATTGTTGTCTCAGGTAATGATGCATCAGTAGCTCTTGCGGAATATATTTCAGGTTCCCAACAAACCTTTATTGATACAATGAATAAATATGTACAAGAATTTGGTTTGCAAAATACCAATTTTGCTACAGTACATGGATTGGATGATCCTAATCAATACTCATCAGCAAGAGATATTGCAATTATTGGTAGTCATATTATTCGTGATTTACCAGAAGAGTATAAAATATATGCTGAAAAAGATTTTACATTCAATAATATTAAGCAGCCAAACCGTAATGGATTGTTATGGGATAAAACAATGAATGTGGATGGCATGAAGACTGGTCATACTGATAAAGCTGGTTATAACTTAGTTGCTTCTGCTTATAACACTAATACTCGGCTTATTTCAGTAGTAATGGGAGTTGAAACTCTTAAAGGTAGAGAAGCAGAAAGTAAAAAACTTTTACAATGGGGATTTGCAAACTTTGAAACAGTAAAATCACTTTCAGCTGGACAAAATGTGTCGGAACAAACTATCTATTATGGGGACCTTAATAAGGTTGAATTAGGTACACTTAAGGATAGTTTCATTACTGTGCCAAAAGGTAAAACTGGAGAGTTAAAAGCTCGTTATGAATTAGATAAGAAGAATCTAGAAGCACCATTAGTAAAAGGTCAAGTTGTCGGTAAAATTATTTATCAATTAAATGACAAACCTATTGCAAGTATTGATTTACAAGTTATGCAAGATGTTGCCGAAGCTGGAATGTTTGGAAAAGCGTGGGATTGGGTTATATTAACGATTAAAGGACTATTCAATTAAACTAATTCGCTATTTGAGTAAAAAACTTGTAATTTTAAAAATAGTCCCCATATCTTGTCGCTATAAGCACTAGAGCAGTAATCATTATCAAAATAATTACTGCTCATTATATTTATGAGGAAAATATGAACAATAAAACAGTAAATTTATCTCAAGTTCCAGCAGCGTCTCTAAGAGAGCTTTTGTCTTTCCCATGTTCTTTTACTTTTAAAGTTGTCGGTGCTAAACGTGAAGGTCTGATTGAAGATGTTGTGAATGAAGTACAAAAGGTGGTTAAAGGTGATTATTCACCAACTCTTAAAGAGAGTGGCAAAGGATCTTATCACTCTGTTTCTATTACACTTCAACCAGATAATATTGAACAGGTTGAAGCACTTTATACAAATTTAGCAAAAATTGAAGGAGTAAGAATGGTATTGTAACCTTTTCTTATTTCCAACTTAATAAGGGTGTATTTATACACCCTTCTCTAATACGGTAAATAATATGGCATCTTCAACATTGATTATTCGCCAACTTGGTATTCAAGACTATCAAGAAATATGGCATAAAATGCAAGATTTTACAGATACAAGAACAGAAGAAACTCCAGATGAGATTTGGTTAGTACAGCATCCTTCTGTTTTTACACAAGGATCCGCGGGTAAGCCAGAACATTTACTTAATCCAACACAAATTCCAGTAGTACATACAGACAGAGGTGGACAGATTACTTATCATGGTATTGGACAGCAAGTAATGTATGTTTTGATTGATATTAAACGTCATAAAACCAATGGACATGAATTAAATGTACGCCAGTTAGTTACCGCATTAGAGCAGTGTGTTGTTAAAACCCTTGCAGACTACAATATTGAATCTTATCCAAAACCTGATGCTCCAGGTGTTTATGTTGATAAAAAGAAAATTTGTTCTTTAGGACTTAAAATTCGTAAAGGACGTTCTTTCCATGGATTAGCACTTAACATTAATATGGATTTGACACCATTTCGTAACATTAACCCGTGTGGTTATGCTGGATTAGAAATGTGTCAAGTTGCTGATTTTATCTCACAAGATGAAGCAACCTGTGAGAAAATAGCCCCTAAATTGGTTCATTACTTTACTTCTATTCTCGGGTATAATGAGCAACAAATTATTAACAAATAGGAGTACGAAATGGGTACACCATTTAAAATGGAGCGAGGTGTCAAATATCGTGATGCTGCAAAAACCTCCATTATCCCAGTAAAAAATATCGATCCTGACCAAGAATTACTGAAAAAACCTTCATGGATGAAGATAAAACTACCTAAAAATTTAGATCGTGTTCAAAGTATTAAAACAGGTATGCGTCGTCACGGGTTACACTCCGTATGTGAAGAGGCATCTTGCCCAAATTTACATGAATGTTTTAACCATGGTACTGCAACATTTATGATTATGGGGGCGATTTGTACTCGCCGTTGTCCTTTCTGTGATGTTGCTCATGGTAAACCACTTCCATTAGATGTAGATGAACCGAAAAAACTAGCAGAAACTATTCAAGACATGAAATTAAAATATGTGGTAATTACATCTGTTGACCGTGATGATTTACCCGATCGTGGTGCGGCTCACTTTGCTGCCTGTGTAAAGGAAATTAGAGCAGTTAATCCTGGTATTAAAATTGAAATTCTTGTACCAGATTTCCGTGGACGTATTGAACAAGCGATTGAAATTTTAAAAGAAAATCCACCCGATGTATTCAATCACAATTTAGAGAATGTACCACGTTTATACCATGACATTCGCCCTGGTGCGAACTACGAGTGGTCACTTAAATTGTTAAAAGCATTTAAAGCTGAATTCCCAGATATTCCAACAAAATCAGGAATTATGGTGGGGCTCGGTGAAACTAATGAAGAAATCTTAGAGGTAATGCAAGATCTAAGAGATAATGGTGTCACCATGCTGACTCTTGGACAATATTTACAACCAAGTCGCCACCATTTACCAGTTGCTCGTTACGTTCACCCAACAGAATTTGACATGTTCCGTGAAAAAGCAAATGATATGGGCTTTGAACATGCAGCTTGTGGACCTTTCGTTCGCTCATCTTATCATGCTGATCTTCAAGCAAGCGGTCAGTTAGTGAAATAATTTTACAAAAATAAAGCTCTACGGAGCTTTGTTTTTTCCTTTCTTTTTTCTACATAAACTCCACCTCTAACCCATAGATTTTCAAAGAAAGTTGTAGTAAGGTTCTGTTGGATTTTATAAAACAATATTAAGACTATGCTAAAAAAACTTTTTATCTTATTCATGTTACTTGTGGTCATTGCAATTGGGGGTGGGATATATGCTTACCAACAGTTAGAAGCTTTAGCTCATCAAAAAATCACCACCACACCAGAACAATTTTTGATTGTGGAAAGAGGGACATCGAGCCAAAAACTAGCACAATTACTTGAAGAACAGGGGATTGCTAAAAACACCAAATTCCTACCTTATTTGATTCGTTTACATCCAGAATTCAGTAATTTTAAAGCGGGCGTTTACTCACTTGATGGCGTTGAAACCATTGAGGGATTATTGCAACACCTCAATGAAGGAAAAGAAGTCCAGCTCAATGTGCAATTTATTGAAGGGAAAGATTTCAAAAATTGGCGAGAGCAATTATCGAATGCTAAATATTTAAATCAAACATTGGCAGATAAATCTGAGTCAGAAATTGCGGAGTTACTGGGTATTCCACATCAAAAACTGGAAGGCTGGTTTGCGCCCGATACTTATAGTTATGTTCCCCATTCTGATGATATAGAGGTGCTTAAACGAGCATACCAAAAACAGCAACAAAACTTGGATGAAGCATGGCAAAATAGAGCGGAGAACTTACCGCTTGCCAACCCTTATGAAATGTTGATCCTTGCATCTATTGTTGAGAAAGAAACAGGGATAGCGAGTGAACGCCCACAAGTTGCCTCGGTGTTTATCAATCGATTACGAGAAAAATGGAAATTACAAACAGACCCAACGGTTATCTACGGAATGGGCGATCGTTACAATGGCAATATCCGCAAGAAAGACTTACTTGAGCCAACACCGTATAATACTTATGTGATTGATGGCTTACCGCCAACACCGATTGCCATGCCAAGTAAAGCGGCAATTCAAGCAGTTTCTCAGCCTGATACAACACCCTATTTTTACTTCGTAGCAGATGGAACGGGCGGGCATAAATTCAGTAAAACGAATGCAGAGCATGAGCGTGCAGTTCGTAATTGGATACAAATTGAAAGACAACGTAAAGCAGAGAAAAAATAATCATCCCATACTATAAGTACGAGAAAAGCATAAATGAAAGGAAAATTTATTGTTGTTGAAGGGTTAGAGGGTGCAGGCAAAAGTAATGCTGTGCGTATTGTGAGTGAAGTATTATCAGCCCATAAAATTTCTTTTATCAACACCAGAGAACCGGGCGGTACAAAAATTGCAGAAGCATTACGCAATCTTTGGAAAGAAGGCATTGATGGTGAACATACCACCGATAAAGCAGAAGTCTTGATGATCTTCGCCGCCCGTACCCAATTAGTTGAAACTGTTATTCAACCTGCTTTAGCTGAAGGCACTTGGGTGATTGGCGATAGACACAATATGTCTAGCCAAGCATATCAAGGTGGAGGAAGAAATTTAGCGGACTTAGTCGATCATATTGGCGAAAAAATCTTAGGCGATTTCGAGCCAGATTTTACCCTTTATCTCGACCTCGATCCTGCGATTGGATTAGAGCGAGCAAAAGGTCGTGGTGCATTGGATCGTATCGAGCAACAACATATCGACTTTTTCCACCGCACCCGTGAGCGTTATTTAGCCCTAACAAAAGATAACCCGAAAGCTGTTGTGATCAATGCTGAACAACCTATCGAAAAAGTGTCAGCGGATATTCAACAAGCGGTCGAAAACTTTCTCACTTTTGCAAAAGTATAAAGTATGAATTTATATCCTTGGCATAATGAAATCTATCACAATATCACCCAATCTTTTTTGAATGGACGAGGTCATCACGCTCTATTATTCAAAACAGATATTGGTTTAGGTACATCCGACTTAATTTACGATTTTGCCTATTGGTTGTTATGCCAAAACAAACAAGGAAACCAACCTTGCGGACAATGTAAAAGTTGTCTTCTGTGGGAAAGCAATAACCACCCCGATTTTCATCAGATTGAATCGATTGATGGAAAAGATATGAGTGTTGATCAGATCCGTGATTTAACCTACCAACTGCAACAATTTTCGCAACAAGGCGGTAATTCGGTTATTTATATCGCAGGGGCAGAACGTTTAACGGAATCGGCGGCAAATGCATTGTTAAAAACATTAGAAGAACCTCACGATAACGTTTATTTTCTATTAGAAGCTCCGTTACAGTCGGCAATGTTAGCGACGATTCAAAGCCGTTGCCAAACTTGGCTATTACAAGCACCAGAATTTCAGTCCGCTTATCAGTGGCTTTCAGCACATTTTCCCGATCTTTCAGCGGAAGAATTAGAAACCGCAGTACGCCTTTGTCATAATCGTCCACTGATTTGCAAAACTTTTTTAGAATCTGACCGTTTAACGACTCGAAAAGAGTTTTTAAGAACCTTTTGGACTTTCTATAAACACCGAGACGTGTGGTTACTCCTTTCTGCTTTTGATAAAGAAATCCCTGCCATTTTGCAACAGCTAGAATGGATTGACTCATTCTTTACCGATGCACTCAAAGCGAAACTCAACATTTCAACAGGTTGGGTTAATCCAGATCTATTCAAAGGGATTGCATTATTTAGCCAAGGATTACCTGCTCAAGCCTTATTAAAAGGACATCATATTATCCAACAAATCCAACGTGATTTACTGGAAATCAATGCGGTAAATGCAGAGTTGATGCTCGCCAATGGGTTTACTCGTCTAGTGTTAGAAGTGTTTGAATAATGTTTTACATTACGGGGAATTAGCCATTTAAACGTTGTAATAACCTATCCATTGCGCGATAGCCTAATGCCTCCGCAATATGCGGTTGCTCAATATTGGCGGAGTCTGCTAAATCGGCAATGGTGCGAGACACTTTTAAAATACGATGATAGGCTCGCACAGAAAGCCCTAATTTCAATAATGCATTTTCTAAAAATAACGCATCTTTCTGATCTAATTTACAATCTTGCTCAATTTCTTTCGTGGTTAATTGTGCATTGATTTTTCCTCTGCGATTCAGCTGAATTGCCCTTGCCTTGACGACACGTTCACGAACTTGTGCTGTTGTTTCCCCTCGCTGTTCATTGTTATTTTGTAATGCCCCTTTCGGTAGTAATGGCACCTCAATCGAGAGATCAAACCGATCCAGAAAAGGACCAGAAAGTCTATTCAAATATCGCATCACTTGTTGTGGCGAGGCACGATTGTGCGAGCCTTGATAATGTCCTGTCGGACTAGGATTCATTGCTGCAATTAATTGAAAACGTGCGGGAAATTGCACTTTAGCATTTGCCCTTGATATAATAATTTCGCCCGATTCTAAAGGTTGTCGCAACGCATCTAATACTTTCCGCTCAAATTCGGGCAACTCATCAAGGAAAAGCACACCATTATTGGCCAAGCTTATTTCGCCAGGTTTTGGGATCGAACCGCCTCCCACTAACGCAACCATAGAGGCACTGTGATGGGGCGATCGAAAAGGACGTTTTTTCCAGTTTTGAAAATTGAGTTCATTCTGTACCAAACTGGTAATGGATGCGGTTTCAATCGCTTCTTTATCTTCCATTTCGGGAAGTAGATCTGCCAAGCGACTGGCTAGCATAGTTTTCCCCGTTCCTGGTGGACCAAGGAAAAGTAGGTTATGTTGCCCTGTGGCTGCAATCATCAATGTCCGTTTAGCGTGTTGTTGCCCAATAATATCGGTTAAATCTCGCTGAACAAGCGGTGAGATTGTTTCATTTTTTTGCGGAAGTTGTTGGGCTATCGGTAGTTGATCTCGATTATTAAGAAAATTGACTACCTGCAATAAAGACTTAGCACAATAGCTTTGCGTATCGGAAACTAAAGCAGCTTCGGAAGTATTTTGTTGCGGAAAAATGAGTTCTCGTTTGTCTTTAATGGCAGATAATACCGCAGGAATAACACCATGAACTCCTCGTAAATGTCCTGTCAGTGATAATTCCCCCAGAAACTCAAATTGACGCAGTTTATCTGAATCAATTTGTCCCGATGCTGCTAGAATCCCAATCGCAATGGGCAAATCAAATCGCCCGCCCTCTTTGGGTAAATCAGCAGGAGCAAGATTGATGGTGATTCGACGTGCGGGATATTCAAAATTAGCATTGAGTAACGCACTTCGCACTCGATCTTGGGCTTCTTTAACACTTTTTTCAGGTAATCCAACCAAATAGAGCCCAGGGCTACCCACGCTCATATGCACTTCGATAGTGACCAACGGGGCTTCAATCCCAATGGATGCTCGACTGTAAATAATAGCTAATGACATCTGTTCTCCTTTTGGAACAGTGTAAGCATTATTTATATTGCTTCATAATAGCGCAGTCAGATTCTTCGATCTATTTCACAAAAGTTTTACAAAAATCAAGGAAGAATTGATCTGAACGCTTGTAATATATTATATATATCTAAACTTACAATACTTTAATGAATAAAAATAAGTAATTGTAAATATAATTTATATAACTTATACTGACGAATCTGAAATAGCTTATTTTTGAATATTATATGGAGGAACATTATGGGCGGAGATGCAAGTTAAATGGCTGGAAGAGTGTTTGCATTTATAACTCCTATCTCTGTAATTCTAGCAATTTTAGGCGTAAATGTATTTGATCTCTGGGAAGGGGATAATGCTGAATATAAATCATGGACTATATTTATATTAACTTGTGTTTTAATATTTTATGCTTTTTATCAAGTATATAAATTTTCTAACAAAGTTTATCCCAAAGGTTTTGCACCAGTTGCCACATTTGCTCGTTATTGTACGACTGATGGTAAAAATATTCAGTATGAACTATTTCGTAACATACAAGTAAAAAAGAGTGTTATGAGTAAGTTTGAGCATGATTTTCTATGGACTGGTTCAAAAATGCCTGAAATTAGTTCTGATATGCAAAAAATTGAAAAAATAGAGGATGTAGAAGGAGAAGATGGAAGTAGTCAAAAAAGGGTTCATCTAATGTTAGGTGAGAGTCTAACGTATAATTCGTGTGAAGTGATTCATTTAAAAATGGATATCGACGACAGTGATGAAAAGTCATCTACTTTTTTGTCACAGTCTGTTCATGAACCAATTAGGTCAATCCACTTTAGAGTGGATCTACTTCACGCAAAAGATGATTATAAAACAGAATGTGCGATTTTAGAGTATATTGAGATAAAAAAACCAAAAGCTCAACGAACACAAATTCAAAAAATACCATTTGATGATATAACTAAAAGCTATTCAGCTTTAGTTGTACACCCAAAAGCTGGATATAGGTACATATTATCATGGAATAGACCAAAGAGTTAAATTCAATCAGTTTTTTATATTTATTTAATTTACATTTACAATGAGTTATCTTTGTTTTTATAGACTAACACATTTACTAATCTACTTCAGTCCCTTGTTTTTTCATTTACTCAATCCCAAGTTATTATCGTATCCCATGCATATCATTGAATAATATCAAAATTCCTATTGATGCTCTGCTGTAAATAATAGCTAATGACATCTGCTCTCCTTTTGGAACAGTGTAAGCATTATTTATACTGCTTCATAATAGCGAAGTCAGATTCTTCGATCTATTTCACAAAAGTTTTACAAAAATCAAGGAAGAACTGACCGCTTGTAGTACACTTGAAACTAAAAATAAGAAGAAAAGGAATCATGATGACTCAACAAGATATTATTGTTATTGGAGGTGGCATGGTTGGGGCTGCCTCTGCGTTAGGTTTAGCTAAATTAGGCTTAAACATCGTGTTATTAGAAAAAAATCCATTACCGACATTTTCCAAAGAAGCCTCTTATGATGTCAGAATTTCTGCAATTAGTGCATCCTCTGTCGATTTGCTTGAGCAATTAGGTGCTTGGCAGAATATTGAATCAATGCGAGTATGTCCTTACGATGGATTAGAAACGTGGGAAATTGACGGTTTTAATACCGCTTTTCATGCTAGCGATCTCGGGTTAGATAAATTAGGTTATATGGTAGAAAATAACCTTATTCAAATTGGATTATGGCAAGCCTTACAAGCTTATCCAAATTGCCAACAAGCGGTCGGTTTTAATAAAATTTCTGCAAATCGAGAAAATGGTATTTGGACAGTAATCCTTGATGATCAACAAAGCTATTCTGCCCCAGTGTTATTAGCTTGCGATGGCGCAAACTCCCTTGTACGTAGTTGGTCTGGTATTGGTTTAACAAGCTGGCAATATCGCCAACATTGTTTATTAGCGGTTGTGAAAACAGAATTACCTCAACAAAGTGTTACATGGCAACAATTTTTCCCAAGTGGTCCTCGTGCCTTTTTACCTTTGAGCGGGCAAAATGGCTGTGTGGTGTGGTACGACTCTCCACAACGTATTGCTGAGTTAAAACAAATGGATAACGCACAACTTTCTAACGAAATTAATCAGAATTTTCCAAGCCGATTAGGTCAAATCGAAGTGACTGCTCATGGAAGTTTTCCTCTTACTCGCCAACATGCACAAAGCTATGTGAAGCAAGGAATTGTCTTGGTCGGTGACGCGGCTCATACAATTAATCCATTGGCAGGACAAGGGGTAAATTTAGGATTTAGAGATGTTAAAGCCCTCTTGAATGTGATCGAACAAGCGGTCAAAAAAGGCGAAGATTTTGCAGATGAAAAAGTCCTAAAACAGTATGAAAGAAAGCGTAAACCCGATAATTTAGTGATGCAAACAGGGATGGATGTTTTTTACAAAGCCTTTAAAACGGAATTATTACCTGTGAAAGTTGCTAGAAATATGGCGTTGATGATTGCAGAAAAAGCCACCCCCCTCAAAAAGAAAGCCTTGAAATACGCGATTGGGTTGTAGACTGAAGATTGTGTTTCGTTTTTATTAAATAGTATCAACTGAAACCCAAAAGCCAACTTGATGATTATCAGGTTGGCTTTTGAACTAGCTAATTCTTTTTCTTATCTAGTGCAATCTAATTCAGAAAGCATCATGTTCCAAACTTCGGTGAGAGGAACTTCCGATTGACTTATTTTAGTCACTAAACTTGCACCCAACCAAGCGTAATACCAACGACTAGCAATGCTTTCTGCCGAAATATTTTGTCTTTGAGGAAGTGAGCCATCTTCCCACCCCGCTTTAATCTGTAGACTAATCCAATCTATAATTGTCTGATAAGTTCTAGCTAAAGCGAGTCGCATAATATCGGAAATATCAGCCACCTCACCGCTTAATTTTACAATCAAGCATTTTTCTCCAGAACAACCATCTTTTTGTGTGTCGTACCAACATTTAAAATATTCATAAAGCTTCTGTTGAGCCGTAATTTCTTTATTTGAAATTTGTTCGAGTAACTTTTTTCTATTAAGCGAATAATGTTCTATTAGCTCTTCTCCAAACGCTTCCTTTGACTCAAAATAGTGATAAAAAGAACCCTTAGGTATCCCTGCGGTATCTAAAATTTGTTTTAAACCGACAGCAGTAAATCCCTTTTGAGCAATAAGTTGATAACCAACATCTAAAATATGTGATTTAGTATCTGAGTGTTTTTTTTCTATTGGCAATATACCATTCATGAAATATACTTTTCCTTTATGTTATTTAGTTCTCATCATTCATATAACTATTGTGAAATGATTATACGCATATTAGACCGGTTGTCTATTTTAATGTTTAATGCACGTAGTAAGGTTGTCGTAATAAAAGCGTCATAATAATTCTGTGTACACAAAACTCTTTTACTACTTCTACCACAAGGAGATCTTTTTATTGAAAGATGGCTTGTTTTTCAGTAGAATATCTGCCCAATCACGAGCAAGCTTTGCTAGCTCGTGTTTTTTATGTAATGTTTTTATAAACGAGGGGAGCTAGAAATAGCGTTATTACCCATATTAGAGGAAGCTCAAAATGGCAAAAAAAGTACAAGCCTACGTTAAGTTGCAAGTTGCAGCAGGTATGGCAAACCCGTCACCACCGGTTGGTCCAGCATTAGGTCAACAAGGTGTTAACATTATGGAATTCTGTAAAGCATTTAATGCACGTACAGAAAGTATCGAAAAAGGTTTACCAATTCCAGTTGTAATCACTGTATATGCAGACCGTTCTTTCACATTCGTTACTAAAACTCCACCAGCAGCAGTATTATTGAAAAAAGCTGCAGGTCTTAAATCTGGTTCTGCAAAACCAAATAAAGACAAAGTAGGTAAAGTAACTCGTGAGCAAGTTCGTCAAATCGCTGAAACTAAAGCAGCAGATATGACAGGTGCAACAATTGAAACTAAGATGAAATCTATTGAAGGTACTGCACGTTCAATGGGCTTAGTGGTGGAGGAATAATCGATGGCTAAATTGACTAAAAAAATGAAAGCAATCAAAGCTGGCGTAGACTCTACTAAAGCATACGAAATCAATGAAGCGATTGCATTATTAAAACAATTTGCAACAGCTAAATTCGTTGAAAGTGTTGATGTTGCTGTAAACTTAGGTATCGATCCTCGTAAATCTGACCAAAACGTTCGTGGTGCAACAGTATTACCACACGGTACAGGTCGTACTGCTCGTGTTGCAGTATTTACTCAAGGTGCTAATGCAGATGCTGCTAAAGAAGCTGGTGCGGATTTAGTAGGTATGGAAGACTTAGCTGAACAAGTGAAAAAAGGCGAAATGAACTTCGACGTTGTTATTGCTTCTCCAGATGCAATGCGTGTTGTTGGTCAATTAGGTCAAATCCTTGGTCCACGTGGTTTAATGCCAAACCCTAAAGTGGGTACAGTAACTCCAAACGTTGCTGAAGCAGTTAAAAATGCAAAATCAGGTCAGATCCGTTACCGTAATGATAAGAATGGTATTATCCATACTACTATCGGTAAAGCTGATTTCGCTCCTGAGCAATTAGTTGAAAACCTTCAAGCGTTGTTAGCAGCTATCAACAAAGCTAAACCAACAACTGCAAAAGGTGTATTCATCAAGAAAGTTAGCGTTTCTACAACTATGGGCGCTGGTGTTGCTGTTGATCAGTCTTCACTATAATTTTCTGATATAGTTTTATAAAAAAAAGCATAGAGTTAAACTCTATGCTTTTTTTATATTCTATAACAATCGTTTACTGTCCATAGTAGGCATTTTTACCATGTTTACGTAAATAGTGCTTATCCAATAATTCTTGTTGCATTGGCTGTAAATTTGGACGCATCAATTTACTAAATAAGTTCATATAGGAAATTTCTTCCATTACAACGGCATTATGCACTGCATCGTAAGCATCTTTACCCCAACTAAATGGACCATGAGAATGTACAATTACACCAGGCATCATATTAGGGTCGATATTTCTATTTCGGAAAGTTTCAACGATTACTTTACCTGTTTCTAATTCATAATCGCCTGCAATTTCTTCAGGGGTCATTTTTCGAGTACAAGGTATAGGTCCATAGAAATAATCTGCATGTGTTGTTCCTAATGCAATAATATCTTCACCAGTTTGTGCCCAAGCTGTCGTGTGACGAGCGTGAGTATGCACAATTCCGCCAATATCGGTAAATTGGCGATAAAGTTCTAAGTGAGTATCTGTGTCGGAAGAAGGCTTTTTGTCGCCCCAAACTTTTTTTCCATCTAAATCAACAATAACAATATCATCCGCTGTCATTGTGTCGTAATCAACTCCAGATGGCTTTATTGCAACTAAGCCTGATTCACGATCAATTTCACTTACATTTCCCCAAGTAAATGTGACCAATTTATACTTTGGTAATTCTAGATTAGCTTTAAGTACTTTTTCTCTTAATTCTTTTAACATGGGAAATCTCCCTCCTTCATTTTTTGTTCAATCCAACGACGAGCATTGATAATTTCTGCAATTGGTTCATCAGATTTCTCAGTCCACATTTCAATTAAGAATGCACCACGATAATTCAATTCAGCTAATGTTTTAAAGCAAGCTACGAAATCTACGCAACCATCGCCAAATGGTACATCACGGAATTGACCTTTGCATGTTTCTGTCACTTTATAAGTATCTTTTAAATGAATGGCTGAAATTTTATCGATACCTAATTTTAATTCCTCAGCGACATTATCATTCCATGCAGATAAATTTCCGAGATCAGGATAAACGGTAAACCATGGTGATTTAATAATCTCATCCCATTTTTTCCACCGAGTAATTGAACTCATGAATTTAGTATCCATAATTTCAACAGCAAGAGTCACTTGGTTACTTGCAGCAAGTTCTACCGCCCATTCTAAACCTTCTTGGAATCGTTTAATTGTCCCTTCATCTTGTTCTTCGTAATAAACATCATAACCAGCTAACTGTATAGTTCTTACACCTAAATCCACAGCTAATTGAATCGCTTTTTCCATCACTTCATACGCTTTTTTGCGAGTATCTTCATCATGGCTACCAAAAGGATAACGGCGATGACCAGATAAACAAATTGATGGAATAGTTACCCCTGTATTAATGATTGCTTTAACAAGATTTACTCTTTCTTTCTTACTCCAATCTAATCTAGATAAACGTTCATCCGTTTCATCAATCGACATCTCAACAAAATCAAACCCACAAGCTTTTGCAATGGAAAGGCGATCTTGCCAACTAATATTCTTAGGTAATGCTTTTTCATAAATGCCTAATTTATGCTTTCTCACAAGTAACTCCTGCTTTTTAGTAAGTGGTTAAGCTATTTTCTATGATGATGAAATAACTATGTTATAGTTTGAACAAATTATCATCTATAATTCTTAATTGTCAATCAAACTCAAAAAATAAAAAACTAATAGAATCAATTTGTTATTTGTTTTTTTCTAGCTTTGTGAACCATGTCTCAATTTTTTGATATTGAATTTCATAATATGAAACGATTATAATTATAAAAGATAAAGGAGATATAAAGTCAACAAATAATAGTTAATATTTTCTATTAAATATGTAATATTAGATTTATCCCATCATTAAAAGGAATATCTTATGTCAAAACCTTTACTCCAAATTGCACTAGATTCATTGACTCTTGAAAAAGCAGTTGCTGATGCTAAACAAGCAGAAAATGTAGTCGAAATTATTGAAATTGGTACTATTCTTGCTTTTGCTGAGGGAATGAAGGCTGTTAGCACTCTTAAGGCTTTACATCCAAACCACATTATTGTTTGTGACTTAAAAACAACTGATGCAGGTGCAATTCTAGCGAAAATGGCATTTGATGCAGGTGCAGATTGGCTAACAGTTTCTGCTGCAGCTCATCCTGCAACAAAAGTAGCCTGTAAGAAAGTTGCTGATGATTTCAATGCGGCTAATCCTGATCTTAAAGTGAAAAAAGAAATTCAAATTGAAATTTATGGAAATTGGACATTTGAAGATGCGAAAGAATGGGTTGAATTAGGTGTTACACAAGCTATTTATCATCGTTCTCGCGACGCCGAATTATTAGGTAAAGGTTGGATGTCAGAAGATCTTGAACAGATGAAACACCTTGAGGAAATCGGTTTAGAATTGTCCATTACAGGTGGAATAGTGCCAGAAGATATTCACTTATTTAAAGAAATTAAAAAAGCTAAAGCCTTCATCGCCGGTCGTGCTTTGGTCGGTGATAAAGGAACCGAGACAGCGATGGCTATTAGAACTGAACTTGAAAAGTATTGGTAATTATCCCCTAGCTAACAAAAAATGGTGGATTACCCCACCATTTTTTCATCAGGTTGCCAACCAAGCTCTTCAGAAATAGCTTGTGAAGTCTTTCGTAATTCAGTCAATATCGTTGTTTTTCCTATCTGATTTAACCTATGTATTGAGGTAGAAACCGAAATAGCATAATTTACTGAATTATTAAGATCAAAGATTGGACAAGCAATACAAACTACACCCATTTCATTTTCTTCCCTATCCATGGCAAATCCTGTTCTAATCACATCTGCTAACTCTATTTTCATATTCTCTACAGTCGTAATCGTATTATTTGTAAGGGGTTTTATAATTGCTTTTTTTTCTACCCAATATTCATCTAAGTAGCGTTTATCAGTTTCGTGAGCAAGAAAGAGTTTTCCCATAGCAGAACAATATAATTCCATATGTTGACCTATGTAAGCTCTTGTTTTCATCATCCCATTCGTTGGCTCTAACTTATAAATCATAATGGAGTGATCACCTTCTCGGCGAGAAAAATTAATTGTTTCTCCTAAAATAAGATTAAGGGTTTCAAGATGAGGAGAAGCTATATGAATAATATTCATTGATGAGAGTGTCTTTTGTCCCAAGCTTAGGCATTTTGTTGTTAAACGATAGCTACCCATTGAGTTTGTTGGCTTAATAAAGCCTTCACTTTGTAAGCCTTGTAGTAATCGATGAACAGTACTTTTATTTAGTGATGAAAGTTCTGTTAGCTTAGATAGTGGGCACCCATTAGGGAAATTGCTTAAAATATCAAGTAATTGCAATCCTCGAATAAGACTTTGATTCCCGCTATGTTTTCCTTCAGCCATTAATTATTCCTATTTTATATTTAGTCTAATATTCATTAAATTTTAGCCATATTATAGCCATTTCATATTGTGAAATCTAATCATAAAAAAGTGAGATCAAGCTCACAAAACCAAAAATTTACAAATAACATATTGATTAAAAAGAGTTTTTATTTTTTACATTTAATTGACATTTTTTGTTCAAGAGCGTAATTTTTGAAATAGTATTTTACTATATGAAATCAGGGGTATTAAATGAAAGTCTCTTATGATGAATTAAAAGCAGAATTTAAGCGCGTATTATTATCTCGAAATGTGAGAGAAGATTTAGCTGAAGAATGTGCAACAATGTTTGCTGACACCACAGAATCTGGCGTTTATTCTCACGGAGTGAACCGTTTTCCTCGTTTTATTTCGCAACTTGAAAAAGGCGATATTATGCCAGAGGCAGAAGCAACAAAAGTGCTTTCTCTAGGAGCAATTGAGCAATGGGATGCACATCAAGCAATAGGAAACTTAACAGCGAAAAAAATGATGGATCGTGCAATGAAAATTGCTGATGAATTTGGCATTGGTGTGGTTGCACTAAAAAATGCTAATCACTGGATGCGTGGTGGAGGATATGGTTGGCAAGCGGCAGAAAAAGGTTATATCGGAATTTGTTGGACAAACTCTATTGCTGTTATGCCACCTTGGGGGGCCAAAGAATGTCGTATTGGTACTAACCCATTAATTATTGCTATCCCATCATCACCAATTACTATGGTAGATATGTCTTGCTCCATGTATTCTTATGGAATGTTAGAAGTACACCGTCTTGCTGGTCGTCAGACTTTTGTTGATGCAGGCTTTGATGATGATGGCAATTTAACCCGTGATCCAGGAATTGTTGAAAAAAATCGTCGTTTATTACCAATGGGATTCTGGAAAGGATCTGGTTTATCTATCGTGCTAGATATGATTGCAACATTACTTTCTAATGGCTTATCTGTTGCTGAAGTAACTGAAGAAAAAGATGACGAATATTGTGTTTCACAAATTTTTATTGCCATTGAGGTTGATCGTCTCATTGATGGTAAAACTAAAGATGAGAAACTTAATAAGATTATTGAATATGTTAAAACGGCAGAGCGTTCGGATCCTGATGTTGCAGTACGTTTGCCTGGGCATGAATTTACTGCAATCAGAGCAGAAAACAAAGCAAACGGCATTCCAGTAGATGATTCTGTTTGGGAAAAATTGAAATCACTTTAATGATTTATTAATCAATAGCTTGAGAAAGAAATTGTGATCGGTGAGATGAATCAAAAGTTTTGCAATTTCTTTCTTAATACAACCAACAATAATAAGGAAGCGCTATGTTTTTCGATCATATTTCCACAGTCAATTTGGATCGTTATCCAAAAGCAATTCAAACGGCTCTGACTTATTTAAAAGAAACTGATTTTGATTCGTTGGCAACAGGGCGTTATGAAATAAAAGGTGATTTAATTTATGCTCAAGTTTTAGATTTAGAAACCTATGAAAAATCATCTATTTTGCCAGAAGTTCATCGTAATTATCTTGATGTCCAGTATCTTCATTCTGGTACAGAGAAAATTGGGATCGCAATTGATTTAGGCAATAATCCAATCGCTAAAGATTATGATCCTGAGCGAGATATTCTATTTTATTCAGATGTTTCTGATGAATCAGAATTAGTGATGAGACCTGGCAATTTTGCAGTATTTTTTCCTGAAGATATCCATCGCCCCGCATGTATTAATATTGCTTACAGCAAGATTAAAAAAATTGTTGTAAAGATCGCAATGAGTGAATTGGAGTAATGTGTTATGGAAAGAATTATTCATTTTGTCAGTAAGATTTTAGAAATTTTTGTAATTGTTATTCTTGCCACAATGTCTATTCTTGTCTTTCTCAATGTTGTTTTGCGTTATGGCTTTAATAGTAGTATTAATGTGACAGAGGAAGTTTCTCGTTATCTTTTTGTTTGGTTGACTTTCCTTGGCGCCATTTTAGCTTTTAATGAAAATCAACATGTAAATGTGTCAATTTTAACACAACGCTTGTCAGTGGTTAAAAAACATTGGTTAGGAGTGATAACAGATGCAATGATTCTTTTTTGTTGTTATTTGATCATTGACGGTAGCTGGATACAGTTTCAGCTCAATTTACATAATCTTTCTCCTATTTCAGAGATTCCAACAGCAATAACCTATTTAGCAAGCCTTGTATCGAGCACTTTTATTGCCATATTAGTCTTAATCAGAATTGTTGCTGCAATTCGTGTAGGTATTAAAGGAGTAAGCCAATGACAGTTGTTATTTTTATTTCTGTATTACTTGGTGCAATTCTTTTAGGCATTCCTGTTGCTTTTGCACTTTTAGTCTGTGGTGTAGCATTAATGCTCCATCTCGATCTGTTTGATTCTCAAATATTAGCTCAACAATTAGTAAGTGGTGCGGATAGCTTCTCTTTACTTGCAATACCTTTCTTCGTCTTAGCTGGTGAAATAATGAATGAGGGTGGATTATCCAAACGTATCATTGACTTACCGATGAAACTCGTTGGACACAAACGTGGTGGATTGGGTTTTGTGGCGATTTTAGCCGCGATGATTATGGCAAGCCTTTCAGGATCAGCTGTGGCTGATACAGCAGCAGTGGCAGCGATGTTATTACCGATGATGAAAACAACGGGTTATCCACTCGATCGTTCTGCTGGTCTAATTGGTACAGCAGGCATTATTGCTCCAATCATTCCTCCATCCATCCCATTTATTGTATTCGGTGTAGCGAGTGGCGTGTCTATTACTAAATTATTCCTCGCAGGTATTTTCCCTGGGATTTTTATGGGATGTTGTTTAGGCGCTTTATGGTGGTGGCAGGCGAAACGCTTAAATTTAATGACATTTTCTAAAGCGACAAAAGAAGAACTTTGTATTTCATTTAAAAACAGTATTTGGGCATTGTTACTCCCTGTAATTATCATTGGTGGTTTCCGTTCAGGTATTTTTACGCCTACTGAAGCTGGGGCTGTAGCTGCCTTTTACGCTTTGGTTGTTTCACTCTTTGTTTATCGTGAGTTGAAATTTAAAGATTTATATAAAGTATTGCTTGCAGCGGGTAAAACAACATCTGTTGTAATGTTATTAGTAGCCGCGGCAAATGTAACAGGATGGTTGATTACCATTGCTGAACTTCCACAAATGATGACTGAGTTATTGGAGCCATTAATTGATTCTCCAACATTATTACTTATTGTCATTATGGTAGTGGTATTTGTGATTGGCATGGTAATGGATCTAACGCCAACTGTGTTAATTCTTACTCCAGTACTTATGCCTTTAGTCGAAGAAGCAGGAATTGATCCTGTTTATTTCGGGGTGCTATTTATTTTAAACACCTCAATTGGCTTAATTACCCCACCAGTGGGTAATGTATTAAATGTTATCGTAGGAGTATCTAAATTGCCATTTGATAAAGCTGCCCGAGGGATTGCACCTTATATGTTGATGATGGTTGTATTACTGTTTGCTTTCATATTCTTCCCATCATTAATTCTCACACCACTTAAGTGGTTACAACCTTAATTCAAGGAGATTTTTATGAAATTTTTCAACTTAAAAACATTAGCAACCTTAGTGACCAGTTTTACACTATTATCTGCCACTGCGATGGCTACAACTTCACTACGTTTTGGCTATGAAGCTCCACGTAGCGATACGCAACATGAAGCAGCAAAAAAATTCAATGAATTACTCAAAGAAAAAACAGATGGTGAGGTAAAACTCACTTTATTCCCAGATAGCACATTAGGTAATGCACAAACCATGATTGGTGCAGTACGTGGTGGGACTATTGATTTAGAAATGTCAGGCTCTCCAAATTTTTCAGGCTTAGTATCTAATCTAAATGCAATTGATATTCCTTTTATCTTCAAAAACCGTGAGCACGCTTATGCAGTATTAGATGGTGAAATTGGACAAGGTCTATTAAAAGAATTAGAAGATCAAGGTTTAAAAGGATTAGCATTCTGGGAAGTTGGATTCCGTTCATTCACAAACTCCAAGCATCCAGTAAATACACCTGATGATATTAAAGGATTGAAAGTTCGTACTAACCAAAACCCAATGTATATTGAAGCATTTAGTTTACTTGGTGCAAACCCAGTTCCAATGCCACTTTCTGAATTATATACCGCTCTTGAAACAAGAGCTGTTGATGCACAAGAACATCCAATCGGTATTTTCTGGTCTGCAAAATTATATGAAGTACAAAAATATTTAAGCTTAACTAACCACGGTTATACCCCATTAATCGTTGTAATGAATAAAGCAAAATTTGATGGGCTCTCTCCAGAATTTCAACAAGCGATTGTTGAAAGCGCCCAAGAAGCAGGTAAATATCAACGTCAATTAAATTTTGATAATGAAAAAGGTATTATCGAACAATTGAAAAAAGAAGGTGTTGAAGTTATTGAAGATGTGGATAACAAACCATTTAAAGCAATTATTGAAGCAGATGTACGTAAAGCTTTCATTGAAAAAAATGGCGATTCATTAGTTAAAAAAATTGATGCATTAGCTGAATAATAACAAGCGGTAAGATTGTGTAAAAATTTTGCATAATCCTACCGCTCAAGCTTCATTTCCTTAATAAACAGGAAGATATTATGACAACAAAACAGCCTATTTTAAGACTGCAGAATATCGTTAAAAAGTTTGGAAGTAATATTGCTGTTAATGATGTAAGCCTTGATATTCATTCCGGAGAAGTTGTTGCACTATTGGGTGAAAATGGTGCAGGAAAATCAACTCTAATCAAAATCCTTGCGGGTATTTATACTCGAGATAGCGGGGATATTTTTCTTCATGATCAAAAAATCCAATCTGCTGTTTCTATTGAAAAAGGAAACAAAAAGCCTATTGCCTTTATTCACCAAGATCTTGGTTTGATTGAGTGGATGACAATTGCTGAAAATATGGCATTTGTGATGGGATTCCCTCGTCGTTTTGGATTGATTAATTGGAAAAAGATTCGAGAGCAAGCCCAACAAGCTTTAGATTTTGTTGGGATTCAATTATCGGCAGATACTCGTGTATTTGACCTTAGCCGTACAGAAAAAGCCTTGCTTGCAATTGCTCGAGCAATTGCGATTAAGGCGGAAGTATTAGTGCTTGATGAACCCACAGCCTCTTTACCTGCTAGTGATGTAGAACACTTATTTACCGTATTAAATCACCTTCGCTCAGAAGGAATGGGCATGATTTATGTCACCCACCGTCTTGATGAAGTGATTGCAATTTCTGATCGTATTCTAGTCATGAGAGATGGTTTCCCTGTTGCTGAAGGTAAAACGAAAGACTATGACGTAAAAGGCTTAGTTAAAGCGATTGTAGGTGAGGAAACTCGAGGTAGACAGCGTGTTCCACTCCCTGAGAATACACCAGAGATTTTAAAACTAGATAGTGTCACTATCGGTGATACTGGACCAGTTTCATTTAGTTTACATAAAGGTGAAATGATTGCACTTGCAGGATTAAGAGGAGCAGGGCAAGAAGAAATTGGTCGATTGTTATTTGGTTTATCACATATTGATGGCGGATCAATACAGTTAAATAATTCACCTTATGTTGCTCATTCTCCTCAGGATGCAATTAAAAAAGGGATTTCACTTGTTGCAGGAGATAGAACAAAAGAAAGTTTGGTCATGTCGATGACAACCACTGAAAACCTATTTATCAATCCAACATTAAGTGGTCATAGTCCTCTTAAACGATACAGCCGAAAAGAAGAATGGAAAGAAAGTTGGTATAAATTTCAACTTTTTGATATTCGTCCTAAAAATTTATTTATTGATGTTAGTGCGTTATCGGGCGGTAACCAACAAAAAATTGTGGTAGCACGTTGGATGCACTTGAATACTCCTATTCTTATTTTAGAGGATCCAACTGCTGGTGTAGATGTTGGTGCGAGAGCAGAAATTTACGATCTACTCAATAAGGCATTGGGAGAAGGTACAGCCATTATTGTGATTTCAACGGATTTCGAAGAAATAGCCCATCTTTGTAATCGAGCGATTGTCTTTAACCGTGGTGAAATTGCAGGCGAACTGATTAATGAGGATGTGTCTTTTGCAAATTTATTAGCCTTAGCATCAGACAGTAAATCTAAACAAGTCAATTAATTTTTATCAATTACCTAGTGAATCAATAGTAGGTAAAGAGGAGTAATTTATGGCTCAAACAAATATTAAATCCACAGCATTAGAGCAACCTGTTTCCATTGCTCGTGATGGATTTTTTGCATGGTTCTCGCAGATGTCAACGAGATATGGTCTGTTATGGTTATGTATCTTATTGGTCATTATTTTTTCATTAACAACAGAATCTTTCGCCTCAATGCTAACGTTAAATGCGATCTTAGAAAGTAAATCTAAAATTGCCTTATTAGCATTAGCAGCAACGACGACAATGATCGTTGGGAAAATCGATTTGAACGTCGGTTTTGGTATTGTGTTATGGCACATCTTAGCCATCACACTACAAGTGCAATATGGCTTTTCTTGGCAAATGGCGATCTTAATTGTATTAGTTATTGCCGCATTGTACGGATTATTAAACGGGATTTTAGTTGCCTTAGCCGATATTGATAGCTTTGTTGCAACATTAGGTTCAGGAACAGTGCTTTACGCTGTTGCACTTTGGCACTCAGGTGGGCGTCAAATTGTAGGGGATTTACCCGATGGATTTATTGAATTAAATAGTACAGAAATCTTTGGTTTACCGATTTCTGCTTTTTATGTATTAATTATTGCGATTGTCATGTGGTTAGTGACAGAGCATACCCCAGTAGGTCGCTGTATGTATGCGGTGGGTGGAAACCCTGTAGCAGCGAGATTAAATGGTATCAATGTTAAGAAATATACAATTTTCTCATTTATGGTATCAAGCATCATTACTGCATTTACTGGTGTTTTAATTGCCGCACAACAAGGTGTTGGGCAAGCAAGTGTGGGGATGGATTATCTTCTTCCTGCACTCGTAGGAGCTTTCCTTGGTAGTACAACAATTCGTCCTGGAAGAATTAATGTTTGGGGAACTGTCGTTGGTATTGCGATTTTAGCGATTGGTATTTCAGGTATCCAACAATTCGGTGGTGCGTTCTGGGTTGAGCCATTATTCAATGGTGCAACATTATTACTCTCAATCACAATTGCGGGTTACGCACAACGTAGACGTTTATTAAATCAAAAAGCAGTACACAAGAAAACAAACTAACCTAAAGAGGAATCAATTATGAAACGTTATTTTCATCGCACTCTCACGACAATTGCAACGTTAGTTGCCGTTTCAACTATGAGCAATAGCGTATTTGCAAATGACCCATTTGTAGACGAGGCAAAACAACTTGTTGCAGCGGCAACTGCTAAACAAGAAACGTGGAATGGCCCTGTTTCTGGACCTGAATTACAACAAGATAAAACCATTATTTTTATCGCATCAGATATGAAAAATGGTGGTGTGCTTGGTGTCATAGATGGCATGAAAGAAGCAGTAGAAGCAACAGGTTGGACGTTAGATGTGCTTGATGGAGCCGGATCAGTCAATAACCAATTATCTGCGTTAAACCAAGCAATTGCACGTCAACCCGATGCGATTGTGATTGGTGGTTGGAACCCAAATGTAGCGAGAATCCCATTACAAAAAGCAGTAAAAAATGGTATTCAATTAGTTGCATGGCACGCAACGCCTGAACCAGGTCCAATTGATAAATATGGTATTTATTACAATGTCACATCTGATTCAGATGAAATCGCAAAACTTTCTGCAATGTTAGCTGTAGCAAATTCTGAAGGTAAAGCAAAAGTAGTCATTCTTACGGATTCTCTTTACGAAATTGCATTAAGAAAAGCAAACGTAATGAAAGAAGTGATCGAACAATGTCAAGACTGCCAAGTATTAGAGTTTATTGATACGCCACTTGCTGATACATCAAGCCGCATGCCGAACTTAACCTTTAATTTATTACAAAAATATGGTGATGATTTAGAGTACGCATTATCAATCAACGATCTCTATTTTGATTTTATGGCACCATCTTTACGCACAGCGAATAAAGATCGCCCATATAACATCTCAGCAGGAGATGGTTCTGTAACGGCTTACCAACGTATCCGTAACAATGATAAACAGTTTGCTACAGTACCTGAACCACTTAACTTACACGGTTGGCAGTTAGTTGATGAATTAAATCGTGCATTTGCAAAACAAGCACCATCTGGCTATGTCACTCCAGCTCATCTTGTAACAAAAGAAAATGTGGGATTTGATGGCGGAGAAAACAATCTTTATGATCCACAAAATGGTTATAAAGACGCTTACAAAGCAATCTGGAAAATCAAATAATAAATAAAGTAAGCGGTAAGATTTGCACAATATTTTGCAGATCTTACCGCTTTTTTGATAGAGGTGTATTGAGATGAATAACATTAAATTTGAAGTCTATCACGATCAGTTTTATCAATTAGTGGGATCACAATTTCACTTAGACGAATTATTTAGTGAGGCGGTTTGGGCGGAAGGTCCCGCTTGGAATAGTCAAAACCAAACGTTATTTTTTAGTGATGTAAAAGCCAATAAATTATATTGTTGGAATGCAGAAAAAGGTATTCAAACAGTACGCTCTCCTTCTTATTTTTCTAATGGTAATGCTATCGATCTTCAAGGTAATTTAATCAGTTGTGAACACGGACGTAGAGGTATTAGTCGAACCGATCAGCAAGGCAACCTTGAATTACTGGTTGATAGT
This sequence comes from Otariodibacter oris, assembly GCF_009684715.1. Taxonomy (NCBI): domain Bacteria; kingdom Pseudomonadati; phylum Pseudomonadota; class Gammaproteobacteria; order Pasteurellales; family Pasteurellaceae; genus Otariodibacter; species Otariodibacter oris. The sequence continues at coordinate 149,890 of NZ_CP016604.1, forward strand.
TTAGATGGCAAACGCCTAAATTCTCCAAATGATGTTATCGTAAAATCAGACGGCACAATCTGGTTTACCGATCCTCCTTATGGCATTTTAAGTGATCAAGAAGGCAAAAAATCGCCAAGTGAAATTATCGGGTGTTACGTCTATCGTTTTGATCCAAAAACACAACAACTCAATATTGCTACTTTCAACACAATGCGTCCTAACGGATTGGCGTTTTCGCCCGACGAATCTAAATTATTTGTTGCGGATATGTCTGTCGTGGAATTTAATACAGATGGTTTACATCATTTAGTGGTGTTTGATATAGAGGGAAATTACCTTAAAAATAGACGAAATGTGGCAGAAATTTCTCCCGGTATTCCTGATGGATTCTGTATTGCCAATAATGAAGTGATTTTTTGTAGCTGTGAAACAGGGCTTGTGGTGTTATCTACTGATGGTACATTATTAGGGCGTTTTATTTTAGATAAAACGACTTCAAACTGTACTTTTGGTGATGATCAAAAAACACTCTTTATTACCGCAACTAATAGCGTGTATCGTTTAACTATTCAGTAAGGGACTAAAAATGAATTACTACCTAGGTGTAGATTGTGGTGGCACTTTTATCAAAGCCACATTGTTTGATAATACAGGTGAAATGCTCGCCTCTGAACGCAAAAATGTTGAGGTAATCAGTGAACAATCTGGCTATGCGGAGCGTGATATGCCACAACTATGGCAAGTATGTGCAGAGGTTATAAAAAATACCGTACAAAAAAGTGGCGTTGAGCCAACACAAATTAAAGGTGTTGGTATTTCTGCACAAGGCAAAGGGGCATTTTTATTAGATAAACAAAATCAACCGCTAGGTAGAGCCATTTTATCCTCTGATCAACGCTCAATAGAGATTGTAAAACGTTGGCAAGCTGAAAATATCCCAGCCACCTTATATCCAATCACTCGCCAAACATTATGGACAGGACATCCTGTATCTATTTTGCGTTGGATTAAAGAGAATGAGCCACAACGTTATGAGTCAATCGGGGCGATTTTAATGTCCCACGATTACCTACGTTTTTGCTTAACGGATCAACTCTCTTGTGAAGAAACCAATATTTCTGAATCCAATTTATACAATATGGCAAAAGGGGAATACGATTCACACTTAGCTGATATTTTAGGGATTCTAGAAGTGATGGATAAACTCCCACCAATTGTTAAACCGAATAAGGTTGCGGGCTATGTTACAGCTGCTGCAGCTAAACTCACAGGGTTAGCCGAAGGCACGGCAGTAGTTGGTGGACTCTTTGACGTGGTTTCTACGGCAAGATGTGCTAATTTAAACGATGAAAATACGCTAAATGCCGTCTTAGGTACTTGGTCGGTGGTAAGTGGCATTACGCAACGGATTGACGATAGCCAATCATTACCCTTTGTGTATGGTCGTTACATAGAAGACAACCATTTTATCGTACATGAAGCCAGCCCAACTTCTGCTGGTAACCTAGAATGGTTTATCAAACAATGGAATTTGGATTATCAACAAATTAATCAACAAATTTCAGCCTTACCGCCAGCGGAAAGTTCTGTACTGTTTATCCCATTCTTATATGGTTCAAATGCAAAATTAGGCATGAAAGCAGGTTTTTACGGTATGCAAGCCCATCATACCCAAGCGCATTTATTACAAGCGATTTATGAAGGGGTACTTTTCAGCTTAATGCACCATCTAACCCGAATGAAACAACGTTTCCCTAATGCAAATGTATTACGTGTGACAGGCGGACCAACCAAATCGCCAGTCTGGATGCAAATGCTGGCAGATTTAACTGGAATGGCATTAGAAATTCCAAACGTAGAAGAAACAGGCTGTTTAGGGGCGGCATTAATGGCAATGCAAAGTGCAGGCGAGGATATTTCCCATATCAAAGCCTTAAATGACACAATGAATAGAGTTGAACCGAACCGAGCAAATTTCTCCGCTTATCAGAAAAAATACCAAGCGTATCAAAACTTGGTACAAGTATTAGCGAATCTGAATGAGTAGCTTAATTTGTTTTTGATACTCAATTGACATTTATTGTTCAAAACAGTAGCTTTTTAGATCGTATTTTATTCTATGAAATCAGAGGTGTGACATGAAAGTATCTTATGATGAATTAAAAGCAGAATTTAAACGCGTACTATTATCCCGCAATGTGAGAGAAGATTTAGCCGAAGAGTGTGCAACAATGTTTGCTGATACAACGGAATATGGCGTTTTATCCCACGGTATAAATCGTTTCCCACATTTTATTTCCCAACTTGAAAAAGGGTATGTAGTACCTGATGCAGAGCCAACTAAAGCACTTTCTCTCGGTGCAATTGAACAATGGGATGCTCATCAAGCAATCGGTAATTTAACCGCCAAAAAAATGATGGATCGAGCAATGGAGATTGCCGATCAATTTGGGGTTGGGGTTGTCGCACTCAAAAATGCGACCCATTGGATGCGTGCAGGTACATACGGTTGGCAAGCGGCAGAGAAAGGTTATATCGGTGTTTGCTGGACTAACTCAATGGCGGCTATTCCACCTTGGGGATCAAAAGAACCTCGTCTTGGTACAAATCCTTTAGTGATTGCGATTCCTTCATCGCCAATCACAATGGTCGATATGTCTTGCTCAATGTACTCTTATGGTGCATTAGAAGTGCATCGTCTTGCGGGTCGTCAAACTGCGGTAGATGCAGGCTATGATGATGAAGGAAATTTAACTCGTGATCCAGCTATCGTTGAAAAAAATCATCGTGCATTGCCAATGGGATTCTGGAAAGGGTCAGGTTTATCTATTGTATTAGATATGATAGCAACACTACTTTCTAATGGGTTATCTAATTCAGATATTACAGCAGAAGGAAAGGGAGATGTGAGTGTTTCACAAGTCTTTATTGCCATTGAAGTCGATAGATTAATTGACGGCAAAACGAAAGATGAGAAACTCAATAAGATTATTGAATATGTAAAAACCGCAGAAAGAGTGGATCCTGATATCGCAATACGCTTACCGGGGCATAAATACCCTAAAGTAAAAGCCGACAATAAAGCCAATGGCATTGTGGTAAACGATTCTGTGTGGGAAAAATTAAAAGCCCTTTAGTGACTGATTAGAGTATGCATTACTAAACGAGCATTTATATGAAAAAGTCGGTTGGATCGTGGGGCAACCTATATTAGAATAGGTGCTTTTCTATATGTTTGGGGTCTCCCCATTTAACTTAACCACAGAGAATGTAAAATGAATTCAAACCGTAGTTTATTGCTTATGGGCTTGCTTCTTGTGTCATTTTTGATTTTTACACAATGGCAACAGGATTTTGATCCAGAAATTCAAGCACAAAGACAAGCGCAAGCACAGCAACAAGTAGTTACCCAAGGAACAGATGTTCCAACTTCATCTAGTAGTGCAATATCGGGCATTAATCAACAAGCAACTAGCGGAAAAACCATTACTGTTGAAAGTGATGTGTTACGCTTAACCATCGATACATTAGGAGGAGATGTTGTTGATTCTGACTTGCTTAAATTTGATGCTGAACTTAACTCTAATATACCTTTTGAGTTATTGAAAAATAATGGTCAAATCCAATATATCGCACAAAGTGGCTTAGTGGGTAAAAATGGGATTGATACTCCAGCAGGCAGAGCAGAGTATTCTGTATCTGGAGATAGTTTCAAATTAGCTGATGGACAAGATGAAATTTCTGTGCCATTGGTTTTAGAAAAAGATGGTGTAACTTATACAAAAATATTTACATTAAAACGTGGTAGTTACGACATCGCAGTAAATTATGATATTAATAACGCCACCACAGAAACTGTAGAAGTTCAACCATATGGGCAACTTAAGCACACCTTAATAGAAAATTCTGGTAACTTTGCAATGCCAACTTATACCGGTGGTGCTTATTCATCTTCTGAGGTCAATTATAAAAAATATGGCTTTGATGAGATGGAAAAAAGTAATTTATCAGTTGACACAAAAGCAGGTTGGGTAGCAATTTTACAACACTATTTCGTTTCTGCATGGATCCCTAACCAAGATCAAGATAATAGTCTGTATACTCGTACTGCTAATGGAGCAGGCACTATCGGTTATCGTGGTCCTTTAATGCAAATTGCACCAAATAGTGAAGCAACTATTACCAGTCATTTATGGACTGGTCCGAAAGATCAAGCAGCAATGGCTGAGGCTGCAAATAATTTTGATTTAACTGTTGATTATGGTTGGGCTTGGTTTATTGCTAAACCACTTTTCTGGTTACTAACTAATATTCAAAAATTAGTTGTAAACTGGGGATTAGCAATTATCTGTGTGACTATTGTTGTTAAATCAATTTTATATCCATTGACTAAAGCACAATATACTTCAATGGCAAAAATGCGTATGTTGCAACCTCGTATTCAAGAAATGCGTGAACGTTTTGGTGATGATCGCCAACGCATGAGTCAAGAAATGATGAAATTGTATAAAGAAGAAAAAGTAAATCCTATGGGTGGATGTTTACCAATTCTTCTACAAATGCCAATCTTCATTGCATTGTATTGGACATTTATGGAAGCGGTTGAATTACGTCATGCTCCATTCTTTGGTTGGATTCAAGATTTATCAGCACAAGACCCATACTACATCTTACCAGTGTTAATGGGGGCATCAATGTTCTTACTTCAAAAAATGTCACCAACACCTGTTGCTGATCCAACACAACAAAAAGTGATGACATTTATGCCAGTAGTTTTCACTGTTTTCTTCCTTTGGTTCCCTTCAGGATTAGTACTTTATTGGTTAACATCTAACTTAATTACGATTACGCAACAATGGTTGATTTATCGTGGGTTAGAGAAAAAAGGTTTACATTCACGAGTGAAGAAATAGACCATTATTAGAGTGAAAAGCCTGTGTGTAATCTGCGCAGGCTTTTTTTATATTAAGTTCATTTTCGTTGTAAATTATGACAAATACCTCTATGTGTCCTTGCCAATCAGGGAAATTATATGCAGATTGTTGTGAACCGTTACACTTAGGTAAGGAAAAGCCAAATAACGCAGAGCAACTTATGCGTTCTCGTTATACCGCGTATACACAATCCAATATTGATTATATTGTCGCAACGACAGTACCTAATCAGCAGCAGTCACTAGATAAAGAATTAATGACAGTGTGGAGTAAAACAACACAGTGGATGGGGCTAGAGATTATTCAGCATAATCCTAAGTTCAGTAAAAATCATGCAACCGTTGAATTTAAAGCATTGTTTAAAACTGATAATGGACAAGATGTACACCATGAATTATCACTTTTTGTGAATATTGATGATCGTTGGTTCTTTGTTGATCCTAATGTTAGGGTTTCGAAAAAACAGCCCTGTATTTGTGGTTCTGGAAAGAAATTTAAGCAGTGTTGTGGGGTGTTAATGTGATAAAAAAGCATCTTAATAAAGATGCTTTTAGCTCAGTTATTTTTTTATTTTTTCAATAAATCACGAATTTCAGTCAGTAATTTTTCTTCTGCTGATGGCTCAGGATCTTTTACTGGCTCTGGCTCAGGTGCTTTTTTCAGATTATTGATCATTTTCACCATAGCAAAAATAGCCATAGCCACGATTAAGAAGTCCAGTACATTTTGTAAAAACGCACCGTATTTAATCATAACCGCTTCAGTTTCACCTTGTGCTTCTTGAAGCACAATGGCTAAATCCTTAAAATCCATTCCTCCTACTAATAAGCCAATAGGTGGCATGATAATATCATTCACTAATGATGATACAATTTTACCGAATGCTGCACCAATGATGACACCGACAGCCAAATCAATAACATTTCCTTTTACCGCAAACTCACGGAATTCTTTTAATATACTCATTTTGTTACCTTAATAATTAATTTAAATTAAAAAATCTACCAAGCATGGTAGTTGATGTAGATTATAGGCGAATTAAAAAAAATGAATAATAGTTTTAACTTAATTTACGAATCTGTTCTGAAAATTGAGAAACTTGTTGCCAGTTGGTGTATTCATATTCCTTACTTGTATCGGTATCACCTTTAGTCATTTTCATAATAAAGCGAATCATTACGCGATCAAACCAACGATAGCGAGGGTAATATAGTGCTCCTGCAATCACTTTGACGATATTGGGTTGCCATTTGATTTTAGCTAATAGTTTACGAGTATAAACATTGGTTTCGGGAGTATTACGATTTGCTTTACGAGCGGTCAGATTCACACTAAAAAAAGCAGATTTTTTACTATTCAAAAGCGCATAATGCTGTTGAATAAATTTTTCTAATAAGGGGTCAAAATGCCCATAACGAATAGAGGCACCGATGACGATAGTGTCAAAGGATTGTAGTTTTTCTGAGGATATATGGAAATGCTCTCTGAGTGAAAGCACTTCCACTGTATCGTCATGAAATGTTGAGGCGATGTGTTCCGCAATCTTTTGGGTTTGACCATCTCTTGTTAAATAGAGTATTAATATTTTCATTATTCTGATCTCATAAATAATTTATTATCATCTTAGCAGATTTTGCAAAATATTAAGGAAATCTGACCGCTTTTTTGGTATTGTATTACTAATCTTCCTTTCAAATTTTTCTATTATGAACGAATTACAAAATACTCAAGAGTCTCAACAAGAAACAACCCATTTCGGTTTTAAAACAGTTGCTAAAGAAGAGAAACAACAGCTAGTTGCGAATGTTTTCCACAGCGTTGCAGATAAATATGACTTAATGAACGATTTACTTTCTTTTGGTATTCATCGTGTGTGGAAACGTTTTACCATAGATTGTAGTGGCGTTCGCAAAGGGCAAAAAGTATTGGATTTAGCGGGTGGTACAGGGGATTTTACCGCGAAATTTTCTCGCATTGTGGGTGAAACCGGTGAAGTTGTATTGGCGGATATTAATAGTTCAATGCTTGAAGTAGGACGTGATAAGTTACGTAATCTTGGCATTGTGGGGAATGTAGATTATGTCCAAGCCAATGCGGAAGCATTGCCTTTTGCCGACAATACCTTTGATTGTATCGTGATTAGTTTTGGTTTACGCAATGTGACTGATAAAGACAAAGCACTTCGCTCAATGTATCGAGTCTTAAAGCCGGGTGGTCGTTTATTAGTCCTTGAGTTTTCTAAACCAATTATTGACCCACTCAGACAAATTTATAATTTCTACTCATTTAATATTTTGCCTAAGGTAGGTGAAGCAGTCGTCAATGATGGGGATAGCTATCGCTATTTAGCGGAGTCTATTCGTATGCACCCTAAACAAGATGAATTAAAATCAATGATGGAAGATGCTGGTTTTGAAAGCGTTTCCTACTACAATTTGAGTGCGGGAATCGTAGCTTTACATCGTGGATATAAATTTTAATTAGCGTTTTAAGGGGGAATTTCTGATGAATCAAGTATCAGGTTTATTTGCACAATTGATGCTCCCACAGATTGCAATGGGAGGATTAGAAACCGCATTTAATACGTTAATTACTCGTTCTCCGCATGTATCTTCTATTTTGCGTAAGTTAGTTGGTAAGAATTTACATATTCATCTTAAGCATCCAACGATACAATTTGTGATGGTTTTTAGCGAAAAGCGTGTGGATTTTTTATCTAATTATGAAGGTGAAAGTGATTGCTCTGTCACATTAGAGGCGACCGCTTTACCTAAATTAGCCGATAAAGCTAAATTAACGGATTTAATCAATAATAAAAGCCTAGTATTAAAAGGTGATATTCAAGTCTTGCAACATTTTTCCAGTTTGCTTGATGAATTAGAAAAAGATCCAGCCGAACTTCTTTCTCCTTTTGTGGGAGATGTGGTTGCACAGACCTCAACGGATTTTGTAAAACAAATTATCTCTAAAGTGAATAAACGATTTAATACGGCAAATCAGGATATTGTTGATAATTTGATGGTAGAGCGTCCAGTGCTTGTACATAGACTACAAGCTGTGGATTTTTATGATCAAGTTGAGGAATTAGAGCAGCAAGCGGATAGATTAGAGAAAAAATTTGCAAAATTAGGCATTTAATAAAAGGTAAAAAGTGGAGTAGTTACTCCACTTTTTTTTGTGGTATCGCGAATATTGAATTTATTCAATCCAAGTGACAATTTCATCCATTGGTTTACGTAGTCTTGGTTTGATCTCTTTAGCACGATAGCCAAATGTTACCATAACTGAAACGCCCCATTCGTTAGGATCGAAAGCCCCTGCTTTTGCTAAAATTCGATTCACTTCATCATACTCAAATCCTTCGACAGGACAGCTATCAATGCCGACTAATGCTGCACCCGTCATCATATTGGCTAATGCGATATAAGTTTGCTTACTTGTCCAATCAAATAAGGTTCTTTCATTATCCGCAATATGTGCATCATCAATTTGAAATTTCTTATATTTTTCTAACGCAGCAGCTTGTTGTTCTGGTGCAGTTAGTCCTCGTCTAATCATAGATTCACGTAAAAACTCGGAATCATAACGTGCATTTTTTTTAGCTAAAATAGCGACTAAATGGCTTGCATCATCAACATGACTTTGCATTCCCCAACTTGATGGTTTTAGTTTTTGACGAAGTTCTTTATTTTGAATAACGACGAATTTCCAAGGTTCTGAGCCAACGGAACTTGGGGATAGACGCGCGAGTTCTAAAATATAATTAAAATCTTCAGCAGATATTTTTTTTGTTGGATCATAGTGGCGAGTTGACGCACGACGATGAAAACCTTCTAGTACTGCTTTTTTAGTAATAGTTGTCATAGAATTCTCCAATCACTTCTTAATATAAAAAATTAATTGACCAATCGGTCTAATGTTACAGTAATTTACAAAAAAACCAAAAGGATTTACCGTCTGCTAGTGTTATCACATAAAAATTATAAAATTTTTGATAATCCTTATTTAAACTTGAATCAAAATAAAGTATCTTTCTACCTTCGCAAAATATTTGTGAACATGTAGTTATTTCCCACTTTATTACGCAAGGATTTCCTAATTATGTCAGATGCTGTTGCCAATGTGGCAAAACTCATTAGAGAGAATGATATTAAGTTTGTATTACTCAAATTTACTGATATTCGCGGTAAAGAACATGGCGTGTCATTGCCTGTTTCGCTTGTTACTGACGATTTAGAAGATTTATTTGAGGACGGTAAAATGTTCGATGGGTCTTCGGTAGAAGGATGGCGAACGATTAACAAAGCCGATATGTTACTCATGCCAATTCCTGAAACTGCTGTTGTCGACCCTTTCGCTCAAATTCCAACCTTAACCATTCGTTGTAGTGTCTCTGACCCAAATACCATGCAAAGCTATGATCGCGATCCACGTTCAATTGCAATTCGCGCAGAAAATTATTTAAAATCAACAGGCATTGCTGATAGTGTCCTTTTCGGACCAGAACCTGAGTTCTTCTTATTCGACGATGTACGTTTTGGTGTTGGTATGAATGGTAATTCATACGAAGTGGATGATATTGAAGGTGCATGGAATACGAATAAACGTTATGAAGGCGGGAACAACGCTTATCGTCCACTGAAAAAAGGTGGATATTGTGCGATAGCGCCAAATGATACAGCTCATGATATCCGCTCAGAAATGTGCTTAATTATGGAAGAATTAGGCTTAGTGATTGAAGCACACCATCACGAAGTCGCTACCGCGGGACAAAATGAAATCGCAACACGTTTCAATAGCCTAACGTTAAAAGCAGATGAAACCCAAATTTACAAATATGTGGTACAAAACGTTGCAGTTGAGCATGGTAAAACCGCTTGTTTTATGCCAAAACCAATTATCGGTGATAATGGTTCGGGTATGCACTGTAATATGTCGTTGAGTAAAGATGGTAAGAACGTCTTTATGGGCGATAAATATGCAGGATTATCTGAAACTGCACTGTATTATATTGGTGGAATTATCAAACACGCGAAAGCATTAAATGCGTTTACTAACCCTACAACTAACTCTTATAAACGTTTAGTACCAGGATTTGAAGCGCCTGTTTTACTTGCTTATTCTGCAAGTAACCGTTCTGCATCCATTCGTATTCCTGCGGTAACTACACCAAAAGCAACGCGTGTAGAAGCACGTTTCCCTGATCCACTTGCTAACCCATATTTAGCGTTTTCTGCATTATTAATGGCAGGGCTTGATGGTGTGATTAATAAAATCCACCCAGGTGATGCAATGGATAAAAACTTATATGATTTACCACCAGAAGAATTGAAAGATATTCCAGCAGTGGCGAGCTCATTAGAAGAAGCTTTAGCTGCATTGGGACAAGATCATGACTTCTTAACACAAGGTGGGGTATTTACTAAAGATTTCATCGAAACCTATATTGAAATGAAACAAAAAGATGTAGAGCGTTTAAATATGACTCCACATCCTGTTGAATTTGAAATGTACTACGCATAATTTGTTGCTACATACATTTTATGATTGTGAGGACGCCACTTGGCGTCCTATTTTTTATCTAAAACTCGAACACTTAATCGTGATACGGCACAAAGCTCGTCTTTTTCGTTATAGATATCAATTTGCCACACTTGGCTTGAACCGCCTAGATGGACTGGCTTTGCTCTACCTCTTGCTTTACCTTGTCTCACTGCTTTTAAATGGCTGATATTTAGCTCTGTTCCTACTGGAATTTGGTTCTCATCACAGCATAATGCCGCACCAAGTGAACCTAATGTTTCTGCTAATGTTGCTGAAATACCGCCGTGTAATAGCCCAAAAGGTTGAACCGTACGATGATCAACAGGCACGGTTGCTTCTAAATAATCATCACCTTGTTGGGTAAATTCGATTCCTAAATGTGAGATAGCAGTTTGTTGGCAGAATTTATTGCAGTCTGCAAGTGACATTGTTTTTTTCCAGATCATGTTATTTCCTTTGTTTTATAAAATAAGTTTTACAGAATACTTAATAGTGCCTGAGCAGGATGTTTTAAAAGTTTATGCTCCATCCGTTTTACTTGGCTTCGGCAAGAGTATCCCGTCGCAAGACAACGTGATAAATTTTTCCCTTGTAATTTTACTTGCCACGATTGCGCATAAATCGCTTTCGACATCACAATATGTTGTGTTTCATGCCCGAATGTTCCTGCCATACCACAACAACCTGTATTTTCGACACTTAATGTTTCCCCAAAGTGTTCAAAAATTTGTTGCCAGATTTTTTGGCTATTAGGCAATGCGGTAGATTCGGTGCAATGGGAAAAAAGATACCACGGTAAGCGGTCAGATTCTATGCCTTTTTTGCGATTTTCAAGCGCACCTTTTTGCAATTGGTCAAACAGCCATTCGTGAGCTAACAACACCTTAAAATCACCATAATCTTGTTTAAGGATATCTTTATACTCTTCTCGATAAATCAAGGTTAATGCAGGATCGATCCCGACAATTGGAATCCCTAATTTTGCAATTCGAGTTAAAAAATCAGCCTGATTTTTGGCTGTCTTAGCAAATTGCTTTAAAAATCCTTTAACGTGTTGTGCCTTACCCGTTGGTTTGAATGGCAACACAATCGGTTTAAAGCCTAATTTTTGGCAAAGCTGGACAAAATCAGCAATTACATTGGCATCGTAGTAAGAGGTAAAAGGATCTTGCACGATAAACAAATATTGGTAAATTTCTGTTGATAACTGGCCGCTTGTGACTTTCTGTTCTAGGCTTTCTAAACTTTCCGCCTGATAGTCAATTTGCTTTAATTGTTTAGCAAGGTTTGGCGACGATAAAGCAGGTAAATCCACCATTCCAATCGTTTTTCCTGCAATTTTTTCGGTAATTTTATTGGCACTAAAAAAGTTAAAAAAGGTCGGCTGTTTTGCCATTAATGGCGCTATAAACTCCAAGTTAGAAACCACATAATCTTTGATTGGACGTAAATAACGTTGATGATACAAGGCATTAAATTGAGCACGGAAAGTCGGCACATCAATTTTAATTGGGCATTGGCTTGCACAGGCTTTGCAGGCAAGGCAAGTATCCATCGCTGCTTTCACTTCGTGGGAAAAATCGTATTCGCTTTTTTTATACAATTGATTGCGTAGTTTTTTCGCAAAATCAACTAACTTGGTTGTTTTTTTCTGTGTATTAAAAATAAGATTATCAGGCGAAACTTTTTGTTCCGTGAGTAAATGTAGCCATTCACGCACTAATGCAGCACGCCCTTTGGGTGAAAAGACACGATTACCTGAGATTTTCATTGAAGGACACATTGTGCTATGCACATCAAAATTAAAGCAGAGTCCATTACCATTACAACTCATAGCCCCTTTGAAAGCATCACGCACTTCAATAGGAATCTTGCGATCAAAGTCGGCTCGCATTGTAGAGTTAATAGGATAAAGCTGGGCTTGGCTATCTAAAGGCGTACAAATTTTCCCTGGATTTAAGCGGTTATGAGGGTCGAATAAGAATTTAATATAACGTAATTCTTGCCAAAGTGTTTCGCCAAAAAAGCGTTCTCCATAGCCAGAACGCATTCCTTTCCCGTGTTCGCCCCAGATTAACCCACCATATTTTGCGGTTAGCTCAACCACTTGATCTGAAATCTGTTTAAATTTAATCACTTGATCTCTGTCGGTTAAATCTAACGCTGGACGAACGTGTAACACGCCCGCATCAACGTGTCCGAACATCCCGTATTCTAAGTGATGATCATCTAATAATTTGCGAAACTCTACGATATAGTCCGCTAGGTTTTCAGGAGGCACACAAGTGTCTTCAACAAAGGCGATAGGTTTTGCCCATCCTTTTGCATTGCCTAATAATCCCACCGCTTTTTTACGCATAGCATAAATTTTTTCGATAGAGGCTAAATCATTGCAAAGTTGATAGCCGATCAGACCGCTTGTCTCTTCTGCAATTTTTTGATCGAGAGCTTGGCAAAGATTGCTGATCAATTGTTCATTTTGTTCTGTATCATTTGAGGCATATTCAACAATATTGATCCCTAAAATTGGGTTATTTTCATCTTCCGTTAAAAGATCAGATACCGAATGCCAGATAATATCTTGCTTAGCTAAATTGAGTACTTTAGAGTCCACTGTTTCAACTGACAAGGCTTTTGCTTCTAACATAAACGGAGCTGAACGTAGTGCCGCATCAAAGGAATTATATTTTACGTTGATCAAGGTGCGGTATTTAGGAATCGGTAACAGATTCAATTTTGCTTCACAAATAAAGGCGAGAGAACCTTCAGACCCGGTTAAAATTCGGGTCAGATTGAATTCTGTTTCATCTTTATTGAATACATTTTTTAAATCGTAACCTGTCAAAAAGCGGTTTAATTGAGGTAACTCTTTTAGAACCGTTGGGCGTAATTGTTTACAGCGTTCAAAAATTTCACGGTGCAGATGCTTACCATTGTTCGATAAATTCAGTGCATCAATATTTGCAGAAAAATTATCAGATCTTACCGCTTCAGTGTCTAATATCTCGCCATTGATCAGTACAGATTTTAATGCCAAAACGTGATCAGAGGTTTTCCCATATTGCAGAGAACCTTGCCCAGAGGCATCAGTGTTGATCATTCCCCCTAGCGTTGCACGATTACTGGTTGAGAGTTCGGGAGAGAAAAATAACCCGTGTGGTTTAAGATATCTATTCAACTGATCTTTCACCACGCCTGCTTGCACTCGTACCCAACGCTCTTTTACGTTTAATTCTAAAATCTGGTTCATATGGCGGGATAAATCGACAATGATATTATTATTGAGTGATTGCCCGTTTGTCCCAGTGCCTCCACCTCTAGGCGTGAAGGTTAAAGATCGAAATGCAGGTTTTTGTGCCAGTTTCGTTAGAATCACAACATCAGCCACTGATTTTGGAAAAAGAATGGCTTGCGGCAACTGTTGATAAACACTGTTATCTGTCGCGAGTGATAAGCGGTCAGCATAATTTGACGCAATATCACCAGAAAAGTGTTGCTGTGTTAAAGCTTTCAGAAAATCTTTAACAGTTGAATTCAGTTTTGGTACATTAGCTAGGCGAGGGATCATAGTTATTTTTATCATTAAAATAAATTGTTGAAATATTAGCAAGATTTAAGATGAGATTTAAGCCTGTAACGATAATTTATCTTATAAATTGAAGAAAAAATTGGCTTATGAGTTTAATTTGGTTATAGTCTTGTAGAAATATTATATAAATATTCTAGCTATAATAACGTATTTATGCGGTAGCTGTAGTTTTTAAGAGCGTTGTTGGTTAATTTTTGCTCAATTAGCTATGTATAAATGGCAATATACTTGAAATTACTATATTTACCTTTATATTTTATTTAAGCGAATGGAAATATAAGAAGTGCTTAAGGTGATCTTTGCTTATTTTTCCCCTAAATATAAATTATTACGAGAATATGATTTATATTGATTGCTTAAAATTTAGCCTTTCATGGAAGGTATTACACTTTTTTACAAAAGTTCCATTTGTATTGAGTTATTTTTTGATAGAATAGATTGGAACTATGGACCTTCTTGGTTTTTGTGTTTAGAAGGCTATTTAACCTCAACACTACTAGTTGTTTTTAAGTGTTGGACAATTTTTATCTCGTAATGACGATAATATGAGGATTATTAAAATGAAAAAATCTTTAATTGCATTAGCAGTTTCTGGTTTAGCAGTTGCTTCAGTACAAGCAGCGCCACAAGCAAATACATTCTATGTTGGTGCTAAGACTGGTTGGGCATCTTTCCACGATGGTTTAACTCAATTTGACGCAAAAGATAATGGTCACGGTAACGGTTTTGGTATTAATCGTAACTCTGTAACTTACGGTGTATTTGGTGGCTATCAAATTACTGATAATTTTGCTGTTGAACTTGGTTATGATTATTTTGGTCGAGTTCGTGGTCATAAAAACTTTTCTGGCAAGAAAGATAAACTTGCTGCGAAACATTCTGCACACGGTACTCATATCAGCTTAAAGGCAAGTTACCCAGTTCTTGCTGATTTAGATGTTTATGGTCGTGTTGGTGCAGCATTAGTTCGTTCTGATTATTTTGAACAAGAGAAAGCAAGAACTCCACGCAAACAAGCTCATAATTTGAAAACTTCTCTTATGTTAGCAGGTGGTGTTGAGTATGCAATTACTCCTTCATTAGCAGCTCGTGTTGAATATCAATGGTTAAGCCGTGTTGGTAATATGGACAAAGGAATTCGTAAAGAAGGAAGAGAGTCAAATACCCAATATAGCCCAGATATCCACTCTGTAAGTGCTGGTTTATCATACCGTTTTGCTCAAGGTCCAGCTCCAGTAGTTGAACCAGAAGTTATTACTAAAAACTTCGCATTCAGTTCAGATGTATTATTTGACTTCGGTAAAGCAAGCTTAAAACCTGAATCAGCAGCTGCATTAGATGAAGCAAATGGTGAAATCAATAAATTAGGTTTAGCTTCTCCAGCTATCCAAGTTAGTGGCTATACAGACCGTATCGGTTCAGATGCATCTAACTTAAAACTTTCACAACGTCGTGCTGAATCAGTAGCTAACTACATGGTATCTAAAGGTGTTAACCCTGCTAACGTAACAGCAGTAGGTTATGGTGAAGCAAACCCTGTAACTGGCAACACTTGTGATGCAGTTCAAGGTCGTAAAGCATTAATTGCTTGTTTAGCACCAGACCGTCGTGTTGAATTACAAGTTCAAGGTTCTAAAGAAATTGTAATGTAATAACTTTTGGAAGTTAGTTTAGTAAAAATGCCCGCTCTCTAAGTGGGCATTTTTTATTATGTGATATGACTTATTTTAAAAGCGATTGTAGATTTTTTTTCATATTATCAATTTGAGAGAGATAAATTTGCTTTTGTTCTAATTCATCAATTAAGTAATGAATACTTTCTGAAAGCGTAAGTTCCATTTGATTAGAAATTTTTGCAAGGCGTTGCCAGCTAGAATATTCTAGGTCAATGGATTTTTTCTTTGTCGATTGTAATTCGGCATTAAAGAAACGTTTTCGCTTTGCTCGAATAGATTGTCTCATCTTTTTTCGTTGCTCAGCAGTCATTTCTTCTTTTACCCATTGTTCAATTTCTTCTGGGGCGTTTTGTAGCGTAATGAGAATTTGAACCTTTAATTCAATTAAGCTTGTTTCTGTATGCTTTGTTATATTTATGCCTTCTCTGTATTTTTTTAATAAATATTGCCATTTCCAGTTAGCTTCTTGAATTTCTAATTTTTGATATCGCATATATCCCTCCTCTTTCCAAGAAGTATAGCGGATGGATTGTTTTTATTAAAGATAGTCGGACTTTATTCTCATTGCTGGAAATTTATGAGATTAACTAATCCACTAATGAATATTAGTAGTGAGATAGGTATAATGAGGAAAAATTTATTTTGAGGCTTTTTTGTGCAGATATCTCCTTTAGCGTGGCAATCTTTAATTCTTGATTATCCTTTTTCTTCAACTGGAAAAAAGGTGAGTTTCTTTGATTTTCAGTCGAAAGCTCAGCAAGCTATTGACCAATTTGTTGTCAGCCATACTGGCAGTTTATTGGTATTAAAAACGGAAACCTTGCCTGAGTTTTTGGTTGAGATTCAGGCAAGATTATCCAGAGAAAACAATAAAACGCTTTTAGCGACAGACTTTAATCGCAATAGCTTATTGGGTTACAGTGTTTTCTTGGAAAAAGATAATAAGATAGAAAACATTGAAGGGGCGTTGCAACAAGTTAATGGGGGGATCCTTATCCTCGATATTCATACTTTGCTGTTGGATGTCGCTCAATGGGATAAATTAAAACAAGCATTATTATTTGGATTTTATGAGCCGATCTCTGCAAATGCTTTACCTCTTTCTCAACCAATGCAGGAGTCTAAATTCAAATTAGTATTGGTGGGAAGTCGAGAAGATATCGCTACATTAGCCACTTATGATGAAACACTCTATCAATTTGCTCAATATGCTGAGGTAGAAACCTATCTTAGATTGGATAACAACACCACTCAACAATGGGGCGATTATGTTCAATCTGTAGCTAAATCTTCCGTAGGTAAATCCTTTTCTACCAAAGGGCTTAATCAACTTTTAGGCTATTATATTCGCGAAAGTGAAAGCCAAGAGATCGTATCTATTTCCCCAACATTACTGAATAAATATCTCGTTGGATTAGCCCAATTCTTTTCTGAGCAAGAGGAATTGGATGATATTAATACTTACTTTGAGTACTTAGAAAAGCAAGCATCTTCTTTCAGTGAATACACCACGCAAGATATTTTAAATCATCAGCTTCGTATTGATACAGAAGGTAAAGCTGTTGGGCAAATTAATGGATTATCGGTGGTAGAGTTTGATGGTGTGCCATTTTCTTTTGGTGAGCCATTACGAATTAGTTGTAATGTACAGTACGGTGAAGGTGAAATTCACGATATCGAGCGAAAAGTGGAGCTAGGGGGCAATATTCACTCAAAAGGGATTTTATTAGCCCAGTCGTGTTTAGCGCATTTATTAGAATTACCAACACAGCTTCCTTTTTCAGCATCGTTAGCTTTTGAACAATCTTATGGTGAAATTGATGGAGACAGCTCTTCACTCGCCATTTTTTGCGCCTTAATCAGTGCATTATCTGCATTACCTTTGCCTCAGTCTATTGCGGTAACTGGCGCTATCGATCAGTTTGGCAATGTGTTAAGCGTTGGGGGAGTAAATCAGAAAATTGAGGGATTTTTTAATATTTGCCAAGCTCGAGGTTTAACAGGCAAACAGGGCGTCATTATCCCTAAAGTATGTATTAAGCACCTCAGTTTAAAGCCTGAAGTATTCACAGCAATAAAAGGCCAACAATTTTTTATTTGGACAGTTTCAGATGTATTTGAAGCAATGACTATTTTATTTGAGCACTATTTTTCTGACAAAGACTTACCTGCAGATAGTGATGAATCATCTATATTCAGTTTAATTCATGAAAAATTTGATAAGTATTCAAATAGTACAGAAACAAGCGGTTCATTCTTTACTAAATTTTGCAAATTTTTACGCTAAACTGCTCGGATAAGTCAGCTTACATCTGTTAGCTTTTTAAAAAGTCTGTTATGATTGGATCGTATATATAGCTATATAGAGTAAAGTTTTACCCATTATTATAGGAAAAAATAATGAACAGTTGTAAACCAATCATTAAATCAAGTTATGATTATCAGGATCTCCTCGCATCAGGTCGTGGAGAGCTTTTTGGTCCAGAAGGCCCTCAGTTACCTGCACCATCAATGTTAATGATGGATAGAATTACTCAAATCAATGATACAGAAGGATTATTTAAAAAAGGCTATATTGAGGCTGAATTAGATATTCATGATGATTTGCCTTTCTTTGGATGCCATTTTATTGGTGATCCAGTGATGCCAGGATGTTTAGGACTAGATGCTATGTGGCAATTAGTTGGCTTCTTCCTTGGTTGGATTGGTGGTAAAGGTAAAGGACGCGCACTCGGTGTAGGTGAAGTTAAATTTACGGGTCAGATTTTACCCTCTTCTAAAAAAGTGATTTATCGAATCAATATGAAACGAGTCATCAATCGTAAACTTGTGATGGGCGTTGCTGATGGTGAAGTGGAAGTCGATGGTCGCATTATTTATACCGCGACAGATCTAAAAGTGGGATTGTTCCAAGATACTACTACATTCTAAATCTAGCTTTCTAGTACAGTCTGCTAGTTTTGCGATACGCATCGTAGAATTACCTATCCAATATTTACATAAAAACTGTTCAGTTTAATATCTTCCCCAATAAATAACGGGGAAGATATATGTATCGTGCTTTTACTCTGATTGAGCTACTGACTGTACTGTCGATTACTTTCATCTCTATTTATTTCATTTCCCCTGTTATTTATCGTTTACAAGATCAGATTATCTTATCTAGTGAAATCGAAAATATAAGATCATTCTTTTATCTTATTCAATCTAAAGCGAGATATACAAAACAAAACTATTCAGTGAATATTAAACAAGATGATAAGAGTTTTTGTATTATTGCTATTAAAAAAATAGATGGGCTATTTAATAAATGTAATTGTTTTTCTATTAATTTATGTGATATTCAATCTGAGTATTTTATTTATCGTAATATTTCAAATGATATTTTATTAAAGAGTAATGGATTATATCCAAAGCCATTCCTAAGCATTGATGGTAGATCGGGTAAATTAGAATCCAAATGTTTAGGATTACGAAGAAATAATGAAGGTAGAGTTTTACAGTTTGATCAGAATGGGCTAATTAATGTTATTCAGAAGAAAAAACGTAGCAAATGTAGTTAAGATAGTTAAACCTGCTTTTAGTATGATAGAAATTCTTATTTCTTTAGCGATAGGAACATTATTGATTTTTTCTTTATCAAAATTTTATAGCCATATTTATATTCAACATTCAAAAAATAATGAGTTATTGAATATTCAAAAGCAAACCCATCAATTATTGGATTATTTCCAGCAACATTTACAACATATCGGCTACCAAGGTGAATTTAGAGAAAAGAGTAATTACTCTTTATTTACTGATAATGGAAAGCCTTATTCTTTAAATTCACCCGATTGTTTTCTCTTTTTATATGATTTAGACAGTGATGGGTGTATTGGGCATCGATACAAAAAAAGAAGTTGTACAACAAAAGTTAAGAATAAAACTAAAGATATCAGTAAAGAGATCTTTGGTTTCAAATTAAAGTCGAAATCAGTTTATATTTTTGAAGATGATTCAATGAGAAATTGTAGAAAAGAAAGATGTAAGCAATTACTTACTCAGTGTCATAAGGGGAAATGGCGTAAATTGACAGCCTTAGCTGATTATGCAGTAGAAAATTTATCTTTTAGATGGGTAGAAGAAGGGAAATTGATGAGAACAGAACTGGCAATGCAATCTAAAAAATATAAAAATATTAAATATAGTGCGGTGATCTATAGCTATATTTTTAATCATATTAATCCATAATATGCGATATAGAGCGAATGTATTGTTTATTTCATTATTTATGATAATGAGTATTATGCTATTTATTTTCTTATCTTATGATTCATTATTAATCAAAGATAGAAAAAGATTAGCAGATTATCATCGCTATCTAAATGATAAGATCAATTTATTGACTATGGTAAATGATAATTATGATCAGCGTTGTCGTTTATCCAAGCAACCACAAAATAATATTGAGTTTGATTATATCAATTATGGATTTAACTGTACTTTCAATAGTATCTTTATCAAACCGAAACCAACAAAAAGTAAATATATTCAGGTGGATAATATCAATGAATGGTTAGACTTAACCACTTATCAAGAACATATACATTATATTGCTTCATTATCAGAACTGCCTCATAGCTCAATAAATGACCCTAAAGTTGTTGTCGCACTCAATGATATTGATGAAAAGCTGAAAAAGAATTTTTACGGTATTGTTATTACCAATCATTATTTTGATATTACAGGCAAGAAAATATATGGTGTTATTTATTCTTCTTATGATAATGCACGAAAAGAGCGTAATTTAACTTATAAAAGGAAAGTGATTGATAATCTCGAACAACAATTATCCACTTGGTATTATTTACCTCAATCAAAAAATATTTTATCCAATGAAAAGTAGAATAAAAACGAAAAATAGAATAAAAGCACAAAGCACTTTAGGTATTCTAGTTGCAATCAATGTATTTGTTATTTTAACCTTGGGCTATATGCACTGGGAATCTTCGTATAATCAAAAAACGATACGAGTGTTTCAAAAACAGCAAGCTCTACAAATTGCAGAAAACCAAATCAGTAGGCTAATGTCGGGTAGAGAATGCGAACAAAACGTGATTCAAAATAATGCCTCTTTTACTATCATTTGTTCTTCTCGCAAAATTAAAGTCAATTATCCCTTGGGAGAGGTAATAATTCAGCCTAATTGATAGATTCTTCATAGTGAAATGGATAAAATAATTTCACCATAAGAGGATGCCGCAATGCTTAATGTCTATTACTCAAACAAACTTGCTCAACAAAAAGATATCTTAATTCAAATATTAAAGAATGATCCCAATCCTAATCCATTTGAACCTGAAACTATTTTGGTTCAAAGTGTGGGGATGTCGCAATGGTTACAACTACAAATTGCTAATGAATTGGGTATCGCGGGCAATGTTGAATTTCCTTATCCTACAAGCTTTTTATGGCAACAGTACCGACTATTATTCCCCAATTTACCCAAAGAGAATATCTTTGAGCCACGCATTTTAGTTTGGCGATTGATGGCATTAATTCCTAAGTTTATTAAAACACCTGCATTCTTATCTCTTGAAAGATACTTACAACAACAAGATCAATTAAAGCTTTATCAACTAGCGATAAAAATTGCTGCACTCTTCGACCAATATTTAGTTTACCGTTCTCACTGGTTGATCCATTGGGAAGAAGGGGATTTACAATCGGTCTTTAATGAAATTAAACAACGCACCTCTAGTCGAGAAAATTATGAGGAAGATATTTGGGGCAGTATTCAATGGCAAAGTATTTTGTGGAATGCCTTAGTGGATGAACTCAAGCAAGAAACAGATGAAGCGGTTTTTTCAACCTCTCATCGTGCTTATTTGCAACAACGCTATTTTGAAAAACTGGATAATCTCACTTCAGCGGAAAAAAATAAATTACCTAAACGTATTTTCATTTTTGGTATTTCTTCTTTACCGCCTTCCCAACTTGCCGTATTAGAAAAATTGAGTGAGCATTGCCGTATCTATCTCTTTTTTACAATGCCAACCAATACATTTTGGGGGGATGTGATTGAAGATCGTGTAGTGGAAAAACTCGCATTGAAATCACATTTGCCTAAATTGAAAAACCTCGATTTATTAGATTATCAAGGTAATCCGTTATTAACAACGTGGGGCAAACAGGGCAAAGAATTTCTAAACTCTCTACTTGAACAAGATATTCAAGGCTATGATTTTTTCTATGATGAAAAGAAAGAGCAAATTAGTCTATTAAATCGCGTACAGCACTCTATTGCTGAATTAGAACACGACTTTGAATTTGAGCTATTAGAAAATGATCGTTCAATTCAAATTCATTCTTGCCACAGTAAAATGCGGGAAGTAGAGGTCTTACATAATCGTTTATTGCAGATTTTTGAGGAAAATCCCGACTTATCTCCGACAGATATTGTGGTAATGTCGCCTGATATTGATAGTTATGCGCCTTATATTACCGCTGTGTTTTCTCAGTACAAATTTGATAGTAAGAAAAATCTGCCAGATCCTCGTTTTATTCCATTTTCTATTTCCGACCAAAAAATCAGTAATGTGAATCCGATTATTGAAAGTTTTTTAAATCTGCTCGCAATTAAAGACAGAAAATTTACGGCGGAAGAAATTTTAGATTTTCTGGAGATTCAAGCGATACGAGAAAAATTTAATTTTAGCGAAGAAGATATTACCCTGTTAAGAGATTGGATTGTTCGAGTAGGAATTCGTGCAGGTTTAGAAAAAGATCATCCTGAATGGGAAAATTATAACTCGTGGGAAAATGGACTCAATCGTCTATTGCTTGGCGTTAGTTTAAAATCAGAACATAATGCTTGGCAATCTATTTTAGCATTTGATGAAAGCTACGGATTAGGGGCAGAACTTGTTGGATCACTTGCAAAATTTATCGAGGATCTGACCGCTTGGGTTCAGGTGCTACAAAATCCGCAATCTATTGAGAGCTGGAAAGAAAAGCTTAATCATTTACTCCAATCTTTTTATGCCGATGATGCAGAAAATACCGAATCATTGTTGTTATTAAGTCAAACTGTAGAATCCATTACCGATCAAATTAAACAAACTCAATTTGAGGAGGCCATTGATATTGATGTTTTATATCAAGTCTTTGAGCAAGCCTTGAATGACACTCGTAGCCATATTCAATTTTTAGTGGGGAAAGTGAATTTCTGTACAATGTTACCAATGCGAGCCATTCCATTTAAAGTGGTGTGTTTATTGGGAATGAATGAGGGCGAATTTCCTCGTCAGCAAACATTGAATAGTTTTGATCTGATGCAATATGCCCCACAAAAAGGCGACCGTGCTAAACGTGATGATGATCGTTACTTATTCCTTGAGGCTCTGCTCTCAACGGAACAGATTCTCTATATCAGTTATATTGGGCAATCACTTACTGGTGGTGATAAGAAACCGCCATCAATTTTAGTCTCTCAATTGCAAGATTTTATTGTACAGAATTTGCAAAATAGTGATGCGTTCAACATTTGTGAGCATCCTATGACGGTATTTAGCCCGAAAAATTTCACCGGAAACAATGTCTCTTACGACAAAGAATGGATTGAGGCTAAATATCAAAATACTGATCAAAAAAAATCTACTTTCCTAAGTACCTTGGTGAGACAAGAAGAGGATTTACCCAATGAAATTGAAATTAGGGATTTAATTGCTTACCTTCAATCGCCTGTTAAATTTTTCTTCCAGTATCATCTTGGTGTGAGATTTGACGATCAAGAAACCCTTATTCCAGAATCGGAACATTTTGAATTATCTCATTTAGATCAATATTTATTATTGGACGATTTGCTCAATGTGAATGAAGATGAAGTAGCACAATTCTTTGAAAATGAAAAACTTAAAGGCAATCTACCCGCTTGTCACTTTGCGGATTTAGCTAAAAATAAACTTGTAGCAGATATTACCCAATTAAAACATTCTCTTAGCCATTATATTGGGCAAGAAAATCAATTATTAGAAATTGATTTTTCACTGAAAATTGGGGAGAACGATATTCGCTTAATTGGACATATTCCAAATTTATTTGGCAATGAAATTGTACAATGGCGAGTGGGTGGATTAAGAGATAAAGATACTATTCAAGCTTGGGTCTATTATTTATTGCTTTGTGCCACAGGAAAGCAAGAGATTGATTTCAAATTTTATTTCAGAAAGGACGATCAGGCAGGTTGTTTATCTTTCAATGAGGTCTCACAAGCAGAAGCTATCGCACAGTTACAATGCTATCTTACTGATTATCTGGCGAGTTTTAGCCAATTAAAATGGGCAGTAACGGAAGGCTTTGACTATATCAAACCAAACCCGAAAAAGAATGAAACCTCAACGGAAGCAGATTGTCGAAGTAAATTACTAGATTCTAACGATATTTATATTCAGCGTGTTTTATCCCAATCAAGTGATATTAATTATGCTGATATTCATCAGCGCACTCAAGATTGGTTTGAACTGATGTTAAATAAAAAAGGACAATAAATAATGCATAAATTTTTTGGCTATTCTTTATCTGCCACTCTCGTATTGAGTGTAATTTCTTCTACATTCGTTTATGCAGAAGAAACAAACTCAGTAAAGACAACGGAAACTCAAACAATCAAGCAAAATTCGGGCTTTAGTGTTATTCAAACAGAAATTAAAAAAAGCCCAACAGATAATGCGATTTATCAAGGAATTAAATTAGACAACGGAATGGACGTGTTGCTGATTTCCGATGAAAAAGCCAATAAGTCCTTAATGTCTGTGGGGATTGGTATCGGTTCAATGGAAGATCCAGTCAAGCAACAAGGTTTAGCTCACTACCTTGAACATATGATTTTAATGGGATCAAAAAAATTCCCAGAAACCAATAGCCTAGATATTTTTCTCAATAAAAATGGGGGCTATAACAATGCCTACACCGCATCTGACCGCACCATTTTCTATCTTGAAGTGAATAATAACGCTTTTGATGAAGCGGTTGATCGCTTTGCTGACACGTTTGCAGAGCCATTATTGTCAGAAAATAATGCCAAAAAAGAGATCAATGCCGTCAATGCGGAGATGGTTCGAGCAAAATCTAATGATGGATTTTTAATTCACGATGTCAATTTAGCTACCGCTAATCCAAACCATCCGATCACGAAATTCGCTGTGGGTAATAAAGAAACACTATCCGACAAAGAACGCAGTAAATTGCAAGATGAACTGGTTTCCTTTTATCAACGTAATTATTCATCAAATCTGATGAAAGCAGTACTGTATTCTAACCAACCTATTGAAAAATTAGCACAATTAGCCAGTGAACATTTAGGTAAAGTGAAAAATAAACATTTACCCGCACCTCAAATGGATATGCCATTTTTCAGAGATCAAGATAAAAGTATTCTTGTGCAATATAAGCCTGTTCGCCCGCAAAAAATGCTGATTATGTCCTTTGATATGCCAGAAGATAAGGCGGAATTTAAACATAAAACAGGCGAATATTTATCTTATGTGTTGGGGAATAATACAGAGGGTACACTATCAGATTATTTAATCAAACAAGGGCTTTCTGATAGTGGGGTACAAACGGATTCTTCCGCTGATGTGAGCCGAAATCGAGGGGATTTTTCCTTCTATATTGAATTAACGGACAAAGGCTTGGCGGAAAAAGACAAAGTCATTTCCCTAGTCTTCCAACAAATTGAAAAAATCAAAAAAGACGGGATTCAGCAAAGTTATTTTGGCGAAGTGAAGGAAAGTCTAAAGCAAGCCTTTGAACATTTACAAGTCGAGAAAAGTGGGCAATATGTTGCACGATTAACGTCACAAATGTTGAGTTATCCTTTGGCGGATATTATCGATCAAGCTTATGTCGCAGAAGATATGGATGTCAAAGCTGTTCAAGATAAACTTGATTTAATGACGGTTGATAACGTACGAATTATGGTGATCGACGATAAGGCAACAACGGATAAGAAAACACGCTATTTTGAGGCTCCGTATGCCGTGAGCAAAATCAGCGATGCACAAAAACAACAATGGTTAGATTTTTCCGATAATCCTCAGTTGCAGTTGCCTGAATTAAACCCTTATTTTGCGACCGATTTTTCAGTTAATAAAGATGTTGAATCTCGTGAAATTCCAAAAGCGATTGAGCGTAGCCAAGGCGAAGTGATTTATGCGATGCCGAGCCAATATTTTGCTAATGAGCCAAAAGCAATTATGTCTATGGCATTTGATATTTCACCTGAAATTGATGATTTGAAACAAAGTATGAGTGCCGTTTTACTCGGCTATATGAATGATTTATCGCAAAATAAATTAGACTTTCAAGCATCAGTGGCAGGAATGAGTGCAAGTGTTTCCACAAGTGAAAATGGACTCAATATCAGTGCCAGTGGTTATACGCAACACTTAGCTAAATTAGTCAGCGATACGCTACAACAATTTAGTCAATTTGATTTAACAGAGGATAATTTACGCCAAGCGAAACAGCGTTATATAGAGTCTTTAGATGGATTAGATGCACAGAGTGCCTTAAATCAAGCGGTTAGATCATTACGAAGTTTTGCAAATTATCCTTATTTTGAAGTAGATAAACAGCGTGCAACGATTGAAACGATCACATTACAAGATATTGCACAATTACGTGAAAAATTATTGACGAAAACGACGGGCATTAGTGCATTATCCGTAGGAAATCTTTCAGATGACCAAGTGAAAGGCATCATAAATTCAGCTGAAGAGGTTATAAAAAACGATCATTCAAAATTAGATCTGGGTCGATACCTCGATATTAACCAAAGTACACGTAAATTAAGTTATATCAAAACGATTCCTCACGAAGATAATGCGCTAAGCATTGCTTATTTTCCGAAGGGATATGAGGAGTTAGATGGACTTAGCCGATCTTTACTGTTAAAAAATATCATTTCACGTTGGTATTTTGATGATTTAAGAACGGATAAACAGTTAGGTTATGTGGTACAGGCGACGAATACCCGAATCGGTAAAACCTCTGGGCTACAATTTTTAGTACAAACGCCAACTGTTTCAACGGCTAATGTGATGGAACATAATCAACGTTTCTTTGGTGATACGTTAGCGAAACTAAAAGCAATGTCAGATGAAGAATTTGAGAAATATCGCAGTAGTTTATTGGAAGTTTTACAATTTAAACCTGAATCACTTTCACAAGAATTCAGCCAATTTGTCTCAGATTTTGCACGAGATAATGAGAAGTTTGATCGCAAAGATCAGGTTATCGAATTAGTGAAAAAGATGACTAAACCAAATATTGTCGATTTTTATCAAGATGCAGTAATCGATCAAACGGGTTTAGTTTTTGCTAGTCAAGCCATTGGTAAAAATGAAAACATTAACCAACCTGCGAAGTTTGATGGTTTTGATAAAGTCACTGATATTGAAGCGTTACAAAAAGAATTTGAGATAAAATTCTATTGATTTTCAGTTAAGGTTTTTTCTTATTTTTTAATTAAAGAGGTTATTATGGTCAGCTCGATTGATAAGCTACAAACAGGAATGGTATTAAGTAGGTATGAGATGTTCTCTTAATAACTCTACATTGATTATTATTTCAGAACATACAAAATCTTTATATCAAGCTTATTGGTCTTGGGATCAAACTTTAAAGGGAAATCAAAATAAAATACTAGCTGAATCAAATACTAATGTTGAAGTTAAAAGACCTATATGAAAAAAATGTAATTCAAGTTGTAGCGGGTATTTTGGTTTTTAATGGGAAGTACTTAGTTGTACAACTAGGGGATTCCAAATGGAGTTACATCAGTTATAAATTAGTATTTTCTGAATGAAAAATAGAAAAAGGAGGAGACTGTAGAAACTAAGGAAAATCATTTACGACGAGAGCTTAAGGAGGAGCTTGATATCTGTGGATAATTTTTAAGATTTTTAGATATAAATATTATTGCCTAGATTTTGATACCTAGATATGTAGTTTTGGTTTTTTGCTTAATCATAATCCGAGCATTTAATATGAAAGGAATATATAAAAAATTCGAGTTGTTCAATATAAGTTAAACTGATCCTAATTAACTATTCTTCCCCTCTTATTGATTAATAAATATAAACAAATTTTAACAATTCCTATTCAATCTACCATGATTATACATGACTCATTCTTGCTAAAATTTAAAATACGGTTTAAATGAGTATTACACTTTCACATATTATACGGTTTCATGAACTTCAATTTTATGATACAGCTAATAAAAGAATCAAACTTAGGGCGTTTTAAGTTACTTAATTGTTAAGTTTTTTAAGTAGTCAACTATTATATAGTTTAAGTCAAGATTTGATTTGGTAATATGAGGTACTTTTTCTATTAATTTTTTGATTAAAAATTATTCAATAAGCTTGAAAAAATATAATTTTAGGTGTAGTTTGAGCACGCCCAAATAGTAACATTAGTTCTTGTGAAATTGGTACGGTATTTAGGGTATTTTTGTGTTTCTCTAAATAAATATACACATATATCAAAATATTAATTATAAAAGGAGCTTTTATGAATGCCGTATGGCTTATGCTAATTGGCTTTATTGCTTTTGCATTTGGCTGGTTTATCTATTCTCGTTTATATTCATCGAAAGTGTTAGAGCTTGATGATAATTTCGTTACTCCAGCTCATGAATATCGAGATGATGTAGATTTTGTTCCAGCAAATAAATTTGTGCTTTGGGGGCATCACTTTACTGCTGTTGCTGGTGCAGCACCGATCGTTGGTCCAGCTATTGCTGTACAGTGGGGATGGCTTCCTGCATTCCTATGGGTTGTCATTGGTACAGTTGCCTTTGCTGGTATTCATGATATGTCAGCGTTATGGGCAAGTGTAAAAAATGAAGGTAAGAGTATAGGGACTATATGTACTCGCTTTGTTGGTAACAAGGTCGGTCAACTATTTATGGTTGTTATCTTCTTAGTTTTATTAATGGTAAATGGTGCATTTGGTGTAATTATTGCTAAAGAAAGTGTTGAGCATACAAGTACTATTATTCCAGCCTGGGGGGCGGTAGTGATTGCACTCTTAATGGGACAAGCGATGTATAGATTTAAAATGAAACTTGTTCCTGTAACGATTGTTGCTGTTATTGCACTTTATGCCCTTGTTCCTCTTGGCGTAGCTTTCCCTGTTAGTTTACCTGATTCATTGTTTGGCTTTAGCCAAGATGCTCAGTGGGTAATATTACTCTATATCTATGCAGGTATCGCCTCCATACTTCCAGTATGGGCATTGCTTCAACCTAGAGATTATGTCAATGGTATCCAATTATTCGTTGGTTTAATCTTGCTTTATGCAAGTATCATTATTGTTCACCCAAGTATTTCTGCACCAAGCATTATTCCTGCTATTACAGATAATCCAGGTGGATGGCAAATGGTAATCCCTGTGCTATTCATTACGGTTGCTTGTGGTGCGATAAGTGGTTTCCACGGAATAGTAAGTTCTGGTACAACTTCAAAACAAGTTAATAAAATGCAGGATGTTCGTTTTGTTGGATATTTAGGTTCTATGGGTGAAGGATCTTTAGCTCTAGCAACTATTATTGCTTGCGTTGCTGGATTAAGTCTAGTAAATGCAGATCTAAATATAGATAGTTGGGCTGACCTTTATAAAGGTGGTACAGCAAGTTTTGTTTCTGGTGGTGGTGCCATCATCTTTGAAGGACTTGGTATTCCACAAGGAGCAAGTTCAACTTTACTTTCTCTTATGGTTATCCTTTTTGCTGCTACTACTATGGATGCAGGTATCCGTCTTCAACGATATATCATCCAAGAATGGGGTGATATGTACGATATTAGCTTCTTAAGAGGAAAATGGGTTTCTACTATCGTTGCGGTTGCATCTTCTTTTGCAATTTCAATGAATGGAGTGAGTGATGGTCAAGTTGCAATCTGGCCTTTATTTGGAGCAACAAACCAATTATTAGCCAGCCTCACATTAATGGTAACAGCGGTTATTTTACTTAAATCTAAAAAATTTGGCGGTAGCTTAGTTGTGCTTATTCCTATGAGCTTCATTCTTATCATGAGTTTCTGGGGAGCACTTATTAAACTAGGTGATTATTACATGGCTGAAAATTATCTACTTACAGTATTGAATGCTATTGTAATTGTTGTGACTTTACTTGTTGTATTATCTTCACTTAAAGTTATTAATAAAGTTTTATCTGAAAAGAAAGTATCTGCTTAGAAATTTTATATTGCCTTGCCTTATTGCAAGGCAATATTTTTTAAGAGGAAAGTATGATAAAAAGGATTATTAAATTTACAAGAGAACTTGAGCAGTTTTATGTTGGCATGCATAAAAGTGCAATATTAAAAGAGAATGCTGAAATTGATGATTTTTTTATGATCATTGCTTTTAGTGAAATTTATGGTATAGAAAATCCGTATTCTCTTTATACGTTAGAAATGTTACCTGCACTTATGCCACGGTTTCATCGTTGGCATCAAAAAGTCGGATTAAAGCATTCCTTCTTTGAGAATTTTCCGTGTAGTTGCTGTTGCTAAAAGGATCTTATATGGTTAATAAAAAACTTCCCAAAGTGTTATTTGTCGGAGGGAAAGGTGGTGTTGGAAAAAGTACAACTTCAAGTTCTATGGCTGTTGCACTATCCAATGCAAAGAATAAAGTTTTATTGGTATCGACAGATCCTGCGCATAATCTAAGCGATATATTTGATGTTGAATTAAAAAATACGACAACAAAAATAAACGAAAATTTGAGTATAGTAGAGATTGATTCTTCTATTGAAGCAAAAGCTTATGTAGATCATGTTGCAAAAAATATGAGAGGCTTTGTTGGTGCTGCAAGCTATGATCGCATAGATGATTACTTTGCAAAAATAGCCGATAGTTCCTCAACTTTGGAAGCCGCATTGTTTGAAAGATTGACTACAATTCTGACAAAAGAATCTGATGAATATGATTATGTCATTATTGACACCGCACCGACAGGTCATACTTTAAGATTATTCTTTATGCCTAAAGAATTGAAAGATTGGAGTAAAACTTTGCTCAGTATGCAAGAGCGTGGCGGTATGAGTGAAAAAGTTTTAGGCCATTTGGAAAGCGGTGATAAAAATAGATTCAGTGATCCAGATGGATTTATTAGAGGACAGCTGATAGAAGTCCTTGATGAAAGATATCTTAGATATAGCGCTTTTTCAAATTTGGTTAAGGATCCTAAAAAATGCGGTATTATTCTTGTTCTAAACGCATCGAAATTGGCTATTGCGGAAACAGAAAGAGCAATACAAAGTTTGGAGAAAAAAGGATTAAAGCCTTATGCGGTTGTATTAAATAAAGTATTGCCAACATATTCAGATGATGAGTTTTTGAGTTCAAGAATATCTCAGGAGTCAGAATATGTATCTCAAAGTGATCAGATATTTAGCCACTATCATTATGCAAAAATACCTCTTTTTAAACGTGATATAATAACGAAGGAGAGTCTTGAATTATTCGGAAAAAGTATTCTTGATAAGATTATTGAATAAAATATTTAGGATTAGAACAGCTATTTTTAATGATAAAGATTATTTTAAATCGAATAGCCAATAATTATATTCAGGTTTATTTATCACTTTAGTTAGGTATAGATTTTATTAATTATTTTTATAGGTCTTAAATTTTTCGGTTCTTTTTAATACGGAACGATAAGTTACTTTTAAGTTATTTCAAAAATAAAGTGCTATTAAACAAGCGGTAAGATCCCCTCTAAATTTTGCAAAATTAGAGGGGATTTTTCTTTGTTACTTTTCTGATCTGAGTTTTGTTAATACGCTTTTTAGATGGTTATCTAATGGCGCGGTAATTACCATTTCCTCTTCTGTACGTGGATGAGTAAAACGGATGGAATGAGCGTGTAAAAATAGGCGATTTAGCCCTAATGTTTGCATATTGGCATCAAATTCACGATCACCATATTTATCATCTAAGGCAATAGGATGGCCTGCAAATTGGGTATGAACACGAATTTGATGCGTTCTTCCTGTAACTGGAGAGGCTTTAATTAGGGTTGCAGTCTTATAGCGTTCTTCAATGGTAAATCGGGTTTCTGATGGCTTACCTTCTTCGCTCACTCTCACAATACGCTCGCTACTGGCTAACTCATTTTTGAGTAGTGGTGCTTTAATGGCTTTAGTGTGTGATTGCCATTGTCCACGCACTAACGCTAAATAATCTTTTTGTACGGTTTTCTCTCTTAGTTGTTCGTGTAAATTTCGTAATGCTGAACGTTTTTTGGCGACGAGTAAAATGCCCGAAGTATCACGGTCAATCCGATGCACTAATTCCAAAAATCTAGCTTGAGGGCGTAAAGCTCTTAATGCTTCAATCACGCCAAAACTTAAACCACTTCCACCGTGTACCGCAATACCAGAAGGTTTGTTAATGACTAATAATACTTCATCTTCATATAAGATTTGTGATTCTAGTTCTGATACTTTATTCAATTTTGTTGAAATAGGCGGTGTATTTTTTTCTGATACTCTTACAGGTGGAATACGTACAATATCTTCGGTTTGTAATTTATATTCAGGTTTGACTCGTCCCTTATTTACACGGACTTCACCTTTGCGAACAATGCGATAGATTAGGCTTTTAGGAACGCCTTTTAATTTTGCGAGTAAGAAATTATCGAGTCTTTGTCCAGACTCATCTTCACTAATCGTAATAAATTGTACTTTAGCACTAATTACTTTTTCAGTTGTCATGTGATAGGTGTAAATAAATGGAAAAACGGAACGAATCCTATCATAAATTTGCTCTTTTCGGGAAATTACATTATGTTAGAATTCACTCTGTTCTTTTGATGTAAGATTTAATTTAGGAGATATATGATGACAACTGCATCGTTAGCAGATGAACAAGCAGTCAACGAAGTTGCTGAGGTAGCACAAAATTTAAATATCCAAGAGATGGAAAATGTAATTAAACAGATAACCACAATGGATTTGAGTACTTTATTGCAACAATGGGTAATTCCTTATGGTACTAAAATATTGGTTGCCATTCTTATTTATATTTTTGGTAAATTTTTAGCTCGTGTTGTGAGTAGAGTATTTGGGAGAATTGCCTACGCTTCTAGTAAAGATGAAATGTTACAAAGTTTTGTAACTTCTATGAGTTATTTTCTTTTATTATTAATTGTTGTTATTGCCTCACTTTCACAGTTGGGAATCAATACTAGCTCATTAGTTGCATTAATCGGTGCAGCAGGATTAGCTATTGGTTTGGCTCTACAGAATTCACTACAAAATTTTGCTGCAGGAGTTATGATTCTTATATTTAAGCCATTTAAAAAAGGTGATTTTATTGAGGCGGCTGAAATAAGTGGCGTAGTTGAACAGATGGGGCTATTGATGTTAGAGCTACGTACTACTGATAATAAGACGATATTAGTGCCTAATGGAAAGGTCTTCGCGGATAGTATTACTAATTATTCTCAAAATGAAACACGCCGTATAGATATGATTTTTGATATCAGCTATGAATCTGATATAGCAACAGCGAAAGATATTATCGCAAGGATCTTAAATGAAAATGAAAGAGTCCTTAAGTATCCAGCTCCAACTATTGCAGTAGGTAATTTAGCTGCAAGTAGTGTGCAAATATTCACACGCCCTTGGGTAAAAAATGGAGAGTATTTTTCCGTACAGTTTGAATTACTTGAGAAAGTCAAAATAGAGTTCGACAAGGCGGGAGTGTCAATTCCGTATGATCAGCTACAGCTTCACATGCCGGAAGAAACATCTATTTTGATGAGTGATAAGAATGCATAATGAATGTATCTCAAAACTATTAATAGATCGTAAAAACTTAATCTGAAATATTGTAAGATATTTGAAGCAGTTATGACTGAGTTTCTATCTTTTTAGAGACTCAGTTTTTTGTATAGGTCAAATACTCTTGAATTAGTAACTTGTTCGGATGATTTTTCATATTTTCCCTCTCATGTATTTTTTATAAAGAATTTCTACTAGTATTAACTATTGGTAATTTTTAACTAACTTCTTTAGCAAACAGAATCGAACTTAACGTTAAATTACAATGTAAATCCATAAATTTTTTATTGATTTTAAGTCAGTTAAAATTTAGTATAAACACCCATTTTTTTTGTGGGTATTGTTGTTATATTTTAACAACTTTGGATATGGCTCTCCAGTATATTGGGGGATTATATACTGTGTACTATTGGGAAATACTTAAGAGATGAATAAAAAATATATTGCGTTACTAATATCTGCATTTTGTTCTGTTGGGTCTATTGCAGATGTAACAACATTGGAATTAGAAGAAGTTTCAGTTAAAGCTAATGTTGAACCTAAGTATGCCGGTTCTGCAACAGGAGATCACCTTAAAGTAAGTGATAAAATTGTTTCTGAGAAACAATTAAAAACACGTTCAGCAACTCTGGGTAATGCACTTGCAAGTGAATTAGGGGTTCATTCTGATCCATTTGGGGGTGGAGCAAGTGCTCCAATTATTCGTGGTCAAAAAGGAGTAAGAGTAAAAATTTTACAGAATGGTTCTGATGTCGTAGATATGGCTGCGGTTTCTCCAGATCATGCTGTAGCAGCTGATAGTTTATTAGCAAAACAAATTGAGCTGGTACGGGGTGCTTCAACACTTTTATATTCTACAGCTTCACCTTCAGGAATTATTAATGTGGTTGACAAACGTATACCTACAAACATTCCTGAGAAAGGATATGAGGGAGAAGTTGATGTTCGTTTAGATACTGCAAGTAAAGAGCGAGCAGGTATGGCTGGTGTGACATTAGGTGGTAACCATGTAGCAATGCGAGTAGAAGGATTAACTCGTCATTCTGATAATTATAAGGTTCCTAGTATTAATTTAGGGAAAACAGTTCGTCATGTCCCTGATACACATAGTAAATCCAAAGTGGGTACTATAGGTTTATCTTTAGTGGGTGATTCTGGTTATATCGGTGCGTCATATAGTCAGCGTAAAGATAAATATGGGTTACCAGGGCATAATCATGCATTTGATAACTGTTCTGCACATATTACGGATTCAACTGGAACACGATATGGATTCCGTTACGTTCAACGAGAATATTTATACGTATACCCACATTTGATGGATTCAACAGATATTATTGAATCTCCGCATTTTCACTGTGGGGATAGTCATTCTCACAATGGTGACATTAATGAAAATAATCCATTTGGATTTGATTACGATCATGATCATCCTGGTCCTTGGGTGGAGCTCACATCAAAACGTTGGGATTTACGAGGAGAATGGAAACAACCATTTAAAGCTATAGATAGAATTAGAATTAATGCGGCTCTCGTTGATTATAAACATAGAGAAAGAGATTATAGCCCAACATTAGGTACTACAGATCATGCGGTATCAGGTATACCTGTTGATGGTAAGGCCCCTGCATTTTTTAAGAATAGAGGCGTCAATTATCGTATAGAAATTGATCATGCTCCTTTGGGTAATTTAACAGGTACATGGGGATTCCAATATCAAACACAAAAAGCGAGTGCATTCATTCCAACAGAACGAAATCAGGGAGAACGTTATCCATTAGTGCCACACACAAATAAACAGGTTAGTTTATTTGGCGTTGAGCAATATCGTTGGAATAACTTTATTTTTGAGTTAGGTGTTCGTGCAGAAAAACAAAAAACACCAGTGCATTATGATATGAAGCGCTTAGAGCCTTATATCAAACAATCTTCATTTTTTCTCTTTTCTCCGCCATTAGCGCAACCAGATTTGTCTGCATATAAAGAAAAGGCGGTTTCTTATTCAGGATCAGTTGAATGGTTCTTTGATGATGTGCATAGATTATCATTTATGTATTCACATAATGAACGCATTCCTAGCCCAATGGAACTTTATTACCATGGTAAACACTTGGCAACAAGCTCGTTTATGTTTGGTAACAAAGAATTAATGAAAGAAAAATCCAATAATTTTGAAATTGGTATCGATCGCATGGAAGGTCCTGTTAACTATAAATTAAGTGTATATCATAATCGCTTTGATAATTATATTTATACCGAGGATTTATGGCGAGAAGGAAACCTTTTCATGCGCCGTTATACACAATCTAAAGCCAAGTTTTATGGTGCAGAAGGTGAAGTAAGTTATAATTTCTTACCACGACATAAAGTAACTATTTTTGGGGATATTATTACTGGTAAAGTGTCAGATTTATCTAATATTTATGGAGATAAAATCTACGAAAGAATTGCTAAACCATGTGAAGGAAACCCAAATAATACTTGTTATGAAAACGTTGCTGTAGGGCAAGAAACAATTGAAAGACCGGATACAACCCCTCCACGTTTGCCTCCTGCGCGTTTAGGTCTGCGTTTAAATAGTGAATTTAATGAGCATTGGTCTGCTTTTGCGGAATATGCGCATGTTTTCAAACAAGAAAAAGTATCTGTATCAGTGTCATCAAAACGTAAAAGTCGATTA
The DNA here is from genome assembly GCF_009684715.1 of Otariodibacter oris. NCBI lineage: Bacteria > Pseudomonadati > Pseudomonadota > Gammaproteobacteria > Pasteurellales > Pasteurellaceae > Otariodibacter > Otariodibacter oris. The sequence goes on from NZ_CP016604.1 coordinate 186,140, forward strand.
TATAATGATGATCCACCTTTGGAACCTGTGTATGTTAGGGAAAGTAAGACAGCTGGGTACAATTTAGTAAATTTAGGGGTAGACTATACAAATAAATGGAATGATTTAAATTATACAGTTTCAGTTAATGCTAATAATTTACTTAATGAAACAATTTATATTCATACATCTTATCTACCATTTGTACCACAAATGGGTAGAAATTTTGTATTAGGTTTACATGTTGATTTCTAAATAGCTCACGCTTATGTTATACAAGCGATAACAATGTTTAATATGACATAACAAGATTGTTATCGCTTGCTTGATTTATCCATTCAATCCTTTCTATTTCCTCTGTAAAATGCCATAATATCCCGATTTTTTATCAAAAAAATAGCAATCTTCTAATTTTGCAAAAAATAGATAAAAAATGACCGCTTGTAGTAGGTAAAACAAGTATGAATTTTGTTATGCAGTTCATTTTTAGACGTAAGACATAACACAATAAAAAGGTAGTGATCTTTCTTTTCATAAAATATAAATAGACAGTCGTGAGATTGACATCATCTAGATTGGAGAAAAATTAAAGAAAGAACACTATGGAAAAAGCTAACACAAAAAATAATGAGAAAACACAATGAAAAGAATGTTAATTAATGCAACTCAAAAAGAAGAGTTAAGAGTTGCACTTGTTGATGGGCAACGCCTATTCGACTTAGATATTGAAAGTCCTGGACATGAACAGAAAAAAGCAAATATTTACAAGGGGAAAATTACACGTGTAGAACCTAGCTTAGAGGCTGCATTTGTTGACTATGGTGCAGACCGTCATGGCTTTTTACCGTTAAAAGAAATCTCCCGAGAGTATTTCCCTGAAGGCTATGTTTTCCAAGGACGTCCGAGTATCAAAGATATTATCCAAGAAGGACAAGAAGTTATTGTTCAAGTGGGTAAAGAAGAACGTGGGAATAAAGGTGCAGCCTTAACAACTTTTATTTCTCTTGCTGGAAGTTACTTGGTTTTAATGCCAAATAATCCACGTGCAGGTGGTATTTCAAGAAGAATTGAAGGGGATGAACGTTTAGAGTTAAAAGAAGCTTTAGATGCCTTAACTGTACCTGATAATGTAGGCTTAATTGTTCGTACTGCTGGTGTAGGAAAATCTCCAGAAGAATTACAGTGGGATTTAACGGTTTTATTACACCACTGGGAAGCTATTAAAAAAGCAGCAGAATCTCGTCCTGCGCCATTCTTAATTCATCAAGAAAGTGATGTGATTGTTCGTGCAATTAGAGATTACCTTCGTCGTGATATTGGTGAGATTCTAATCGATAATAAAAAAATCCTTGATAAGGCAAAAAATCATATTCGCTTAGTACGTCCTGACTTTATTAATCGAGTCCGTTTATACGATGGTGAAGTACCATTATTTAGCCACTATCAAATTGAATCTCAAATTGAATCTGCATTTCAGCGTGAGGTTCGTCTGCCATCCGGTGGATCAATCGTTATTGATGTAACGGAAGCTCTTACTGCAATTGATATTAATTCATCAAAAGCGACGCGTGGTGGTGATATTGAAGAAACTGCATTAAATACGAATTTAGAAGCAGCCGATGAGATTGCTCGCCAATTACGTTTACGCGATTTAGGTGGATTAATTGTCATTGATTTTATTGATATGACGCCAGTTCGCCATCAACGTGAAGTTGAAAATCGAATTAGAGAGGCAACTCGTCAAGATAGAGCTCGTATCCAGTTTGGACGAATCTCTCGTTTTGGCTTACTTGAGATGTCTCGTCAACGTTTAAGCCCATCATTAAGTGAAGCCTCATCCCACGTTTGTCCTCGTTGCCAAGGAACTGGAAAAATACGTGATAATGATTCTATTGCTCTTTCTATTTTACGTCTCCTTGAAGAAGAAGCGATTAAAGAAAATAGTGCTCAAGTTCATACTGTTGTTCCAGTAGAAATTGCTTCATACTTGTTGAATGAAAAACGTAAGGCTATTAGCGATATTGAGAAACGTCATGATGTTCAGGTGGTTGTTGTGCCGACAGAAAGTATGCATACACCACATTTCAATGTATATCGTTTACGCGATAATGAAGTTCAACCAATTTTAAGCTACAACTTGGCTAAACGTTATCAGGCACAAGAAGAGGATCATTCGACAACATGTATACATTCGAATGAGGCTTTGGTGACACGCAATGAACCTGTTATTACGGCTGAATCTGTATTACAAAGTACAGAGTTGAATTTGCAACCAGCACCAATGCCTGTGATACCAACTAAACCTTCATTATTTAGTCTTTTATGGAAAAAACTCAAAGGACTATTTGAAAAAGAAGAAGAGAAGGTGCCAGTTAAAAAGGGTCGTAATAAGTCGAAATTACAACGAGATCGTCGTCAACAACAACGCAGAGAAAAACCAAGTCGAGCAGAAAAACAAGCACGAAAATCTGTACAGGTAGCACAAGAAATAAAAGTAACACAACAAGTTGAGCAGAAAAATCGTAAAGCAGTTGTTGAAGAGGTTGTGGAAGTTTCTAAGGTGCCAGAAAAGAAACAGCGAGAAGTGGCCAAGGTTGCTGAACGTCGTCAACGTCGAGAGCTTCGTAAAAAAGTGCGTGTTGAGTCTTTAGATGAACAAGCAATATTACAAGAAACAGTATTACCAGTTACTGATAATAAGGTAGAAATATCTAAACCTATATCACTGGTTAAACAAGGCTCAGTAAAAGAAGAAAAGGTAAGATTATCTGAGGATAATATGCTTCCAGATAATGTTGTAGAGGAAAAAATGGAAGACAGAGAACACTCCCGTCGTCGTTTACCTCGTCATTTGCGTGCGGGTAGCCAACGTCGTAGAGAGCGTAAGGATACTGTTAAATCCGCAATGCCGCTTACAGCAGCGGTTGCTTCTCCCGAGTTTGCAAGCGGTAAGATCTGGATTAAATTTGATGAAAAATCTAAGTCTGAGGAAAAAGCAAACTTTCTATCTGTTGATGAGATTTTACAGCAACAACAAGATGAAGAGGCAATTGTAAAAGATGATACTTCTACAGCCACACCATTTGGTGCTGTTGTTGTTCAGGAAACAGATAGAGACTTGGTGAAAGAAAAACACTCAAGTCAGTTTGGGGAGGAGCAAGAAGGAAAGAAACAAACTTCTGAAATTGAATTAAATCCAGAAGAGATTTTTACTTCTGTTCAGCCTTTTGGGCGAGTGATAGCTCAGCATTCTGAACGTGATTTGGTGAAAGAAAAACATGGTTCTCAATTGCTATCTAGCAAGGAAGAAAATGATAATATTGTAGAAGTTAAGACTACAATATATCAGAGCCATTATCAATTTGAGGGGCTAGTCGGAACATATTCTAGGGTAAAACATATCACTGTTGAAATGAGTCAAGCTAAATCAGTTGATGAGTCTAGTGAGCCATTTCCTATTGTACAATGGAAAAATTCTAAGTATTATTTTCATGGAAAGGGTGCAGGTGGACATAGTCATGCTATTAGTCATGTTTATGCAGATCCAAGAGTTGCAAGTTAGTTATATTTATTACTGACTTAATTATAGTGTGATTTTATTGAACTTTATTATCATACTATTTACTAAAAATGGGGATTCTCCCCTAATTATTAAAGGAAATTTTATTTATGAAAAAATCACTATTAACTTTGTTAGTTTTAGGTACATCACTTACTTTAGCAGCTTGTGATCAAGCAAAAGAAACAGCAACAGAAGTAAAAGATGCAGCAGCAGCAACCATTGAAGAAGCTAAAGCGGTTGCAGTGGATACTAAAGACGCAGTGGCTAATAAAGTAGAGGAAGCCAAAGATGCTGCTGTAGAAGCAAAAGATGCGGTAGTTGAGAAAGCTGGCGAGTTAAAAGATGCAGCAGCAGATAAAATATCAGAAATGAAGAATGCGGCAACAGACAAGATGTCAGAAATGAAAGATGCAGCGACAGATAAAATGGCAGATGCCAAAGACAGTATGACAGATGCTAAAGACGCGGCAACAGACAAGATGTCGGAAATGAAAGATGCAGCGACAGATAAAATGGCAGATGCTAAAGATAGTATGACAAATGCTAAAGATGCGGCAGCAGATAAGATGTCAGAAATGAAAGATGCAGCGACAGATAAAATGGCAGATGCCAAAGACAGTATGACAGATGCTAAAGACGCGGCAACAGACAAGATGTCAGAAATGAAAGATGCAGCGACAGATAAAATGGCAGATGCCAAAGACAGTATGACAGATGCTAAAGATGCGGCAGCAGATAAGATGTCAGAAATGAAAGATGCAGCGACAGATAAAATGGCAGATGCTAAAGATAGTATGACAAATGCTAAAGATGCGGCAGCAGATAAGATGTCAGAAATGAAAGATGCAGCGACAGATAAAATGGCAGATGCTAAAGATAGTATGACAAATGCTAAAGATGCGGCAACAGATAAAATGACAGAAGCGAAAGATACAGTGAAAGGTGCTGTTTCTGAAGCAAAAGATGCAATGCAAAATATGACAGAAAGTAAATAATTTTCACTTCGAGTTAAAAAGGCACAGGTAGCAGGTATCTGTGCCTTTTATTTAGCCGAGTAAAACAGAGGAATAATATATTATGAAAAAGAAATCTATACTTACAATTTTATTATTGGCTGTAGGAGTTTCACTAGTAGCATGCGATAATGGAAAATCGCAACTTGAAGCTGAATTAAAATTATCACAAGAAAAACTTATTGAGATGAAAACTGTTTTTGATGAGCAATTAACAAAAGTACAACAAGTTGCTGAGGAGCAAATTACTCAGGTATATCAATCTCAGAATAAAAGAATTATAGAAATTCAAAAACAGGCAGATGAAAGAGTTGCAAAAGTAGAGAAAGCGTCTGAAGCAAGAATAGCAGATATTCAAAAGCAAGCAGATGAACGCATAGCAAATCTTCAAAAAGAAGTAAAAGAGAAGGAATTAGAAATCAATAATTCAGCACAAGCACAGATCTTAGAAATGCAAAATAAAATGGAAGTTGGAATTGCAAATGCCGAAAAATTTTCTAAAGAACAATGGGAAGAAATGAAGCAGTTAATTCAATCCCAATTTGAAAAAGTAAAAGATACTTCAAAAGAAGTAGAACAGGATAATCGTAATAAATTTTCTGAAGCATTTAGTGGTGTAAAAAACTCTTTCAATTCTACACTAAAAGATGCAAAAGAGATTATTGCTGATAAAATGGATGGTGCTGGAAAGGTTATGCAAGATGTTGCTACTGAATTAAAATCAGAGTCTAAAGATGCAGAGACTAATACACCAGCAAATACAGAAAAAGTAAATTAATTGCATAAATTCGGATTTAATCTAGCAAATTGCATAAAAAAGAGAGTTTCCAATTCAGAATATTAGTGTCAAAATTCAATCTGATAAAAAGGAAACTCTCATATTTTATTCCAATAATCCTTAAATTTTCTATTTTATGACATATATTTGTTCATATTATTTACTTAATGCATCTTCAACTTCTTGGCTCATTGATTCCATTGATTTTAATCCACCCATTGCTAAATACCAATTTTCTGGGTTTAGATAAATAATATGTCCGTTTTGATAAGCCTTTGTTTGTTTAACAATATCGTTATTTAGCACAGTTGCTGCATTATCTTTAGTATTGGTGACTGCTGCTGTACGGTCAACAACAAAGATATAATCAGGATTTTTTTCTAAAATATATTCAAATCCAACATTCATACCATGGGTTGCCGTTTCAACATTGTTATCAACAGAAGTGAATCCAAATCCCTGATAGATAATACCAAAGCGAGAAGCTTCTCCAAAAGTGCTGACTTTACTTTCACTAATTAATAAAATTAATGCGGTCTTGCCTTGAGCTTTCGCTTTAATTTGTTCCATTTTCTTATCTAAATCAGCTAACTTTTGATTAGCTACATCTTTTTTATCTAAGATTACTGCAATATTTAAGATATTTTGTTTGAAGCTTGGGTAAAAATTATCAATAGTGATTCCGCTAAAATAACTTGGCGCAATTTCTTCAAAGCGTTCAGTAAATTTTGATTGGCGTGAAGAAATAATATTGAGATCAGGTTCAGCTTCATTTAATTTTTCAAAATTAGGATCAACTAAACTCCCCACATTGAGGTATTTTGCATCATTGAATTCTGACAAATATTCGGGTAAGCGAGTAGAACTAGGAACGGCTACAATATTTTCACTATTACCTAATTCACGGACTGTATCTAAGGCACCTAAATCAAATGCTGCAATCCGTTGAGGTTGCATAGGCAGTGTTTGCTGATTACCCAAAGAGTTTGTTACATCAATAGAATCGGCTGCGAAAGCAGGATTTAACATTAAAGAAGAACTTGCTAATAGAGTGAATAAGAGTTTTTTCATATAAATTTCTCCATAGTTAGATTAAAAATAAAATGCAATATGCTTATCTTCAATTGGATATATTGGAATATACATATCGTATATTTCCTGCAATACATCACTAGACATAATATTGCTAACTGTATCTTGTTTAATCACGGTACCATCTTTCATGGCAATCATATAATCCGCATAGCATGCAGCGAAATTGATATCATGAATAACAATAACAATAGTTTTATTAAACTGATCGGTAAGTTGTCTGAGATATTTCATAATTTGTGCTGAGTGTTTCATGTCCAAATTATTTAATGGTTCATCAAGTAAAATGTAATCGGTATCTTGTGCTAATATCATGGCAATGTAAGCTCGTTGTCTTTGCCCGCCACTAAGCTCATCAATATACTTATCTTGGATATCATTTAACGCCATAAAAGTAATAGCTTTATCAATTTGCTTATTATCCTCTTGTGTTAATCTTCCTTTGCTATAAGGATATCGCCCAAATGCAACAAGCTCTTTAATGGTTAATCTCAAATCAAAATGGTTATTTTGTTTGAGGATCGTTAATTGTTTCGCAATATCACTGGTTTTCAGTGATTTCATATCATGACCATTTAATTTTATCGTACCGTTGTCTGCTAATACTAAACGGCTAATAATGGAGAGCAATGTACTTTTACCAACACCATTAGCACCAATTAAAGCAGTCATTTTACCTTGGGGAATGATGCAGTTAATATCATGTAGAATAGTTTTCCCTGATAATGTTTTATTTACTTTTATTATTTCAATACTCATCTCACTTTATGCCCCAAAATTAAATAAAGAAAATATAATCCACCGAAAAAATTAATCACTACACTAATACTTGTACTAAAATTCAATAATTGAGAAATAATAAATTGTCCACCAAGTAGCGTAATAATTGCAATAAGCATACTTGCAGGTAGTAAAATCTGATAACGATTACTTCGAATAAATTCGAAGGTTAAATTCATAACGATTAATCCTAGAAACATTATTGGACCCACTAATGCGGTGGATACAGAAACTAATAATGCAATAATGATTAATAGTCTTTTACTAATTTTATTGTAATCAACGCCTAAACTAATAGCTTGATCTCTACCAAGTGTAAGGACATTTAAAATAGATATATTAAAAAATATATAAATAATAGGGATGACAATAATGCCTAAAGCTAATGGGAGAATGGTAGTGTTAATATGGCTAAAACTTGCAAAACTGACGTCTTGAATAATTTGATATTCATTAGGATCAATTAACACTTCCATAAATAATGAAACACTATGGAAAAATGTATTGCAGATAATCCCTATTAATAATAAGAAATATAGATTAGATGAATTATTTCGTAAAATAAATCTATACAATAACAATGCAAAAAATAGCATTAATATATTGGAATAGATGAATCTAGATACAACATCAAGATTATCAACTAATTTTCCTCCGAATAAGAAAACAACAGTGGTATAGAGTAATACATAAAGTGAATCTAGCCCTAATACACTTGGTGTTAATATTCGATTATTAATAAGTATTTGGAACAGCATGGTACTTAATGCAATCGCAATACCAGTTAGGACGATAGCTGCTAAAGTTAAACTACGATAATAAATGGCATATTGCCAACGAGAAGGTAGTTGATAGCCAAGATATAAACCAATACATATTACAGTTATGATTGTTAGGAATAATAAGCGTTTATAATTTGAATTAAGCATTATTCCGATACCTTTTGGCTAAAATGAATAAAAATATACCACTACCTAATACCCCTACTGTTGTATTAATAGGTACTTCATATGGGTAAATGATTAATCGTCCAAAAACATCACAAACAATAATAAATAATGCACCTAAAATAGCAGTGAGTGGTAATATCTTTGATAAATTATCACCATAATAGAGTGTAATAAGATTAGGAATGATTAACCCAATAAAAGGAATCATTCCGATAGTGACTAAAATTATAGAAGTAATAATTGAAACAATAAATAATCCAAAATAAAGTGTACCTTGATAATTTAACCCTAACATCTTCGCAATATCTTTTCCCATTCCTACAATAGCAAAACGAGAGATGAAGAAATAAATAATTACCAAGATAGGTAAGCCAAGATATAATAATTCATAGCGTCCTTGCATAATTAATGAAAAGTCGCCTTGTAGCCAACCTGATAAATTTTGTAAAATATCTAATTTAATTGCGATAAATAAGGTAATGGAACTAATAATATTACCCATCATTATTCCAACAAGTGGTACAAAAATCATATTTTTAAATTTTACATGGCGTAATATTAAGATAAAAAGTAAAGATCCAAAGAAAGCAACAATAGTGGCAAATACAGTTTTACCTAAAATAGCAACATTAGGAAATAAGATAATAGAGAGTAAAATCCCTAATCTCGCACTATCCATTGTTCCAACAATAGTCGGTGAGACGAAACGATTTTGACTAATTTGTTGCATGATTAATCCGCATACACTTAAACTGGCTCCAGCAATAAGCAAGCTGATTAATCTGGGAATACGACTTAAGGTAACAATATTCCATTGTTCAGGATCAAAATGGAATAAGCTCACGATATCTACATTAGAAACACCAATAAATAATGAGCTTATAGAAAGAATTACTAATAAAACAAAGAGCGTAATTATTGAATACATATAAATAATTCCCACCATTGTTTGTTATTATTGAGATTGTGCTTTTTCCAATGCGAGTTTAAGCGCAAATGGAATACTACTGCCATGATTCACTTTTGGTAGTAGGACAAATTCTGATGAAATTTGTTCGTTTTGTAGCTGTTGATAAAGTTGCTCAACAGTGAAATCTGAACGGCGTGATTGGATTCGTTTAATACGATCAGGATCTACTTGTGGATCTCGCTCTGGGTAAGCTTCGTATTCACTTAATGTAAGCAATACAAAGTGAGGTCGAGAGGTTAAAACCTTATCTTTGAGCCAATTTGAATTTCCCCACCACAACGATGGGCTTGCCAAAATATAGCCATCAAACAGCCCCCCTTTAGTGAATAGGGTATAAAGTCCAAATAAACCTCCAAAAGAGTGTCCAAAGAAAAGGTTTCGTTCTGTTTTACTATAATGAGTATCTATAAATGGTTTAGCTTCATTTGCTATAAAATTAAGAAAATTATCAGCACCTCCACCCTTGGCAAAGTCTTCCCCTTCAGCCTTTGGTGTGTAATCTCTAGTTCTTTCAGGTACAAAATATTGTTCTTCACCTACATAACCAATAGCAACAATACGAGGCAGTGGTTTGTGAGAATTAACCGCTTCTAGTGCCTTTGGGAAATGCATATTGCCATCTAATAAATAGAGTGTTGTTCCATTAAAATTGCTTTTAGGATCTGCAATAAATAATCGGTATGAATTATTATTAAAGACCTGATTAACGTGTTTTATATTATATAAACTGCTTTCCATAGCAAATACCTTACTCAAAATAAGCAATCCGAAGATGATTGTGATAATTTTCTTGTATATTTTCATTATTAGAAACTAAGATTTACGTTTGCCCAGTAACGACGACTATCTACAGGAGACCAGTTTCCTCCCGTACTCGCATCAACTTTATCCCCTCTCTCATTAGTTAGATTGAGGATCCCAACATTAAATAATACATTCGGACCGAATTGATAATTTGCTCCTAAATCGATAGTACTGTAGGCGCTAGCATAGCGAGCGGGTCCTCCACTATATCCAGTACGTTGATCTGCCCAAACACGTTTCCCCACATAGTTATAGCGTATAAAAGTATTAATAGTTGATGTAACTTGCCAATCAGCTTTTGAATTAAATTGGTGCTTCGGTGTATTAGTAAGAGGGTATCCATCATAGTTGAATCGGCTACCTTGTAATTGCTCCTCTTTACGTTTTGAACGTTGGTAAGTGTAGTTCAATGCTAGGTTTAGATTATCTAAAATAGCAAACTTACCTGTTAATTCTAATCCTCTAATATTGGCTTTCCCAATATTGTCAAACACAAACAAGTTAGCGCCAGTGATATCATCTACTCGTGGTCTACCATTTGTACCAAATGTTTGGTAGCTGATAAGTTTATTTTTAAACTCAGTATTAAATAAGGTAATTCCACCACTAATTCCTTGTCCATTAGAGTACTCAATTCCAATTTCTTGGTTCCAACTTGTCTCTGGTTTAAGATCTGGGTTACCGTAGATAACACCAGCACCACCTTGGGTAGAAGTAATATAATCTTCGCTAATTTCGCGAATAGTTGGTGCTCTAAAAGCCTTGGCAACGCCACCTTTCATCGTTAATTCTGGAGTGAGGTGATAAACTAAATAGGCTCGAGGATTCCAATGTGTCCCATAATTTTCATGGGAATCCATTCTTAATCCTAATGTGAGGAGTAGGTCTTGAGTAAAGCTGATTTCATCTTCTAAGAATAAAGCTTTTTGAATAGCTTTTTCTTTTTTTGTCATAAATACAGGACGACGAGCGACAAGATTTTCAACACTGTCATCTTCTAATTTAGCATGCTGATATTGTCCACCTAATACAATGAAATGGTTGTATACGGGGATCATTAATTTGCCATCGACGGTGGTATTGGTAATTTCTGGACGACGAGAATCGTAGCTGTTTAATCGTTCATTCCATGTTTTACGGACCGCTTTTTCTTGGTAAACGCTTAATTCACTATTAAACAAATCACTCGTACCAAAATAAGTTAATACCCAATGTTTACGATCATTTTTAACGATTTGTTTTAGATTTCTTGTGATGCTTCCTGCACGATTGGTTGTTAATTCTTGAGATAACCCTGGAGTGGCTGTTTTTTCTTGCTTAGTTTTACCCACTTCAAATTCAACTTTATGGTTGTCATTCGGTGTAAAGACTAATTTGGATGTAATATCGTTATTTTTTACTTTATTGCTGCCAGATACTTCAGCATCTTCTTGGCGTAAATTACCGCTTCCATAAACTTGAAGCCCCAATTTATTACCCAATAATGGACCAGAAATAAAGAAACTGCTGTTCCCTTGCTCACCATTACTACCCTGACGAGCAATTCCACCTAAAGATAGTGCGCCATTCCATGTATCTTCAATAGGTTTAGTGATCACATTCACCACACCACCCATGGCATCCGAACCATATAGGGATGACATAGGTCCACGAACAACCTCAATTCGTTGAATTGCAGCGAGTGGAGGTAAGAAACCAGACTCGAATCCGCCATTCCCATTTGGACGTGATTCTCGGGTATTTTGTCTTCTACCATTAGTCATCATTAATGTGTAATCCCCAGACAACCCTCTAATAGAGATATCTTCACTGTTAACATTTGAACCGCTGATATTTACACCAGGAACAGATTTGATGGCTTCTGCAACATTTGTTACGGGAGAATTAGCTATATCTCTAGCTTGAACAATACTTACACTAGCTGGTGCATTCTTAGCAATTTGTGTTGTACCAGAAGCACTCACCACAATATCATCTAAAGTTGCCATATCAGATGTATCTGCATTAGCAATAGTGGTAAAAATCCCAGCCATAATAGCTATAGATAACGTTGAATAGCGCATGAATAAATAGTCCTCTTTATGTAGATTAATATTTGTATAGTTGATGTTTGAATTATATCAATCGCCTTAAATAAGAACAATTATCATTACTATTATGTTTTGTAAATATACTATCTAAAAATAAGAAATATTGAAGAGAATAAAAAAACCGACCAGCTCAAATATAAGCGGTCGGTTTCTCTAAGAAATTTGCAAATTTTCTTTTAATCAATAAAAATAGGGATTAAGCTAATTTTTTGATTTGTGCTGCTAATTTAGATTTGTGGTTAGCTGCTTTATTTGCATGGATAAGGCCTTTAGATGCCATACGATCCAATATTTTTTGCATTTCAACGAAAGCTGCTTCAGATGCTGCTTTATCACCAGTAGCGATAGTTGCATAAACTTTTTTGATGAAAGTACGCATCATAGAGCGTTGGCTTGCGTTGTGTTGGCGACGTTTTTCAGATTGAATCGCGCGTTTTTTTGCTGACTTGATATTAGCCAAGGTCAAACTCCTAAAAATATCTGTGTAAAAATAAAAACACAAAAAGCTTAAGCTTTTTATGTGCTATCGATAGTTTAAAGATTCATTTTCAACGAGACACGTGCTTGAAAATAACATCGTTTCACGCAAGAAACGGGTCTTGTGTAAAAGATAGGGGGGGATTTTAGCAGTTTTTTTCTGATTTTCCTATAACAAACTGCTAAAATCCGAATCAAAATTTCATTAATCAAGAGAAATAATGTGAGTAATAAATTATTAAAATCAGGAATGGTGGTCAGTTCAATGACGCTATTATCTCGCATATTAGGATTAATTCGAGATATTGTAGTCGCAAATCTGTTAGGAACCAGTGTTGCTGCCGATGTATTTTTATTTGCCAATCGTATTCCTAACTTCCTTCGCCGATTATTTGCGGAAGGAGCTTTTTCCAAAGCCTTCGTCCCCGTCCTTGCCGAATATAATGCGGATGATGATATAAATAAGACACGAGAATTTATTGCAAAAGTATCAGGAACCTTAGGAGGATTGGTTACGATTGTGACTTTAGTGGGCGTAATTGCTTCCCCTATTGTCGCCGCACTTTTTGGTACAGGTTGGTTTATTGATTGGTTACAAGATGGTGCAGATGCAGAAAAATTCACTCAAGCTTCATTACTTTTAAAAATCACCTTTCCTTATTTATGGTTTATTACCTTTGTTGCTTTATCGGGGGCGGTATTAAATACACTAGGTAAATTTGGTGTAATGGCATTTTCGCCTGTTTTACTCAACGTAGCGATTATAGCAATGGCCATCGGTGCAGCCCCTTATTTTGATAATCCAGATATTGCATTGGCTTTAGGGGTTTTTCTTGGTGGATTATTACAATTCTTGTTCCAAATTCCTTACCTAAAAAAAGAAGGATTATTAGTTAAGCCGAAATGGGCATGGCATGATGAAGGGGTAAAAAAAGTCAGAACCTTAATGATACCAGCTTTGTTTGGTGTGTCCGTTACACAAATTAATTTACTTTTAAATCAAGTGATTGCGAGTTTCTTGATTACAGGATCGATTAGTTGGCTTTATTATGCTGACCGCTTAATTGAGTTTCCATTAGGCTTATTTGGTATTGCAATTTCTACGGTGGTATTACCAAGCCTTTCTCGTATCGCGAAACAAAAAGATCTAGAAGGCGAGCATCGTGTTCAGGTCTTTGCCAATACAATGGATTGGGGCGTGAGAATGGTGTTATTACTAGGTATTCCCGCAATGATTGGTATCGCTGTACTAGCCGAGCCTTTGGTTATGACATTATTTATGCACGGGAAATTCCAGTTAGTCGATGTGATTGCATCTGGGAAAGCATTATTTGTCATGTGTTTTGGCTTAATAAGTTATATGTTAATTAGTGTATTAGCCAATGGTTTCTATGCTCATCAAAATACCAAAACACCCGTAAAAATCGGTGTAATTGCGGCGATAAGTAATATCTGTTTTGGCGTGTTGGCTATTCCTTTTGGGTATATTGGGCTTGCCATGGCTTCCGCATTATCAGCATTAGTGAATGCAAGTTTGTTGTATCGAGGGCTGGTTAAAAATAATACTTATAAAATTAGTGTGAAAACAGCACTATTTACGCTCAAGCTCTTAATTGCAGGCTGTCTGATGGGGGCAATGGTTTCTTATTTCTCACCAGAATTGATTCAATGGGCATCCCTTTCTATTTGGGGAAAAATCCATTGGCTATTGTGGTTGATTGTAATGGCAGCGGTAATATATTTTGGTGTTCTATTTTTATTAGGTATCCGCCAAAAAGATTTAAAGGCTGACTGAATTACAAGCGGTAAGTTTTCATAAATTTTTTACTCATTGAATCTTGCTATATTTGATTGATCATTCTTCTTAATATTTATCTATGTCCTTAGAAAACTTACTATTATGGCGGAGGTTTATTTCTGCCTTAGCTTTTTTTTCAGTACAGAGTGTCTTTTTTGTTTATTTACAACAAAAAGGACTATCAAATACGCAAATTACATTTTCTTTATCGTTACTATTTTTTTGTAACCAAGCACTTGCGATTTTGGGAGGAATTTTAGGTGACCGTTATGGTTTAGCTAAAATCATGCTTTTGGGGTGCTTATTAGATGTTATTGCCTATATTTTCTTTTTATCCGCTGATCGTTATAGTATTTTACTGTTTGCGACGGTGAGTTTTGGTTTAGGAAGTTGTTTATTTTCAACCAATGCGAGGGCTTTTTTACTTACTTTAGCGGACGGGGAATATAGCGCTAAAACTCGATTACAAGGTAAGTTTTTAAAAGTAACAAGTTTGTCCACAATGGTTGCACCATTACTGACACTGCCTTTTATTTATTTTGAACAGATTTCCACATTAATATGGTTATGTTTTTGCGTAGAGGCAACACTTTTTGCATTTATGGCGAAACCATTTTATCAAATGGAGAATGTGAATAATTTAGTTAAATTTCGTTGGAAACAGGTTCAAGAAATAATCACAAAAGAATTTGTCTTTGTGCATTTGATGTTATTTATTCCATTAAGTATTGCATCTTCATTTTTTGTGATATTCCCTTATCTGTTTGATAATAAACTTAATGCACCGGAACAAATTCCAATAGCATTGTTTATCAATGGGTTAATGACAGTAATCTTACAATCATCATTTTCAAAACATATTAATTTAACTGCTAAACAGTTAATGAAGATTAGTCCTGTCTTAGCTATCAGTATTATCGTACCTTGGTTTACTACGTTACACTATGTTTCACTTTTTTCTGCTTATCTTTATTTGGTGATTTTTACATTAATCGAGGTTTATTCATTGACTGCAATGGCAAATTTATTAGTAAAATTTGATAATGGTAAAAATCGAGGATTTATTTTCGGCTCATCACGTTTGTTACAATCGGTTTTAACGATGTTAGTGATGAATCTTATTCCACATTTATTTTTAATTTAATATGACAAATTTATTATTAGTTTCTCTTGGTGCTGTACTTGGCGCAGTTTCTCGTTGGCAATTGGGTGTATGGCTTAATCCTTTGTTACAAGCGGTCGGATTCGGTACATTTTTTGCAAATATGCTGGGGTGTTTTTTGATCGGGATTGCTCTCGGTTTAAATTTACAGGAAAGCCAAAAATTGCTTTTTATCACAGGATTTTTAGGTAGTTTTACTACCTTTTCCTCTTTCTCTGCAGAAGTCAGTGAAAAACTCTTACAAGAAAAATGGCTTAATGCCCTAAGTGTATTTAGCCTACATACTTTAGGTGGCATTACTGCAACAATTATAGGTATGTTTTGTGTACGTTTTTTTATGGCTGGAAGAGTATAAATTCTATATCAAGGAACATTTAAATTGAAAATAATTATTGCCCCAGATTCTTTTAAAGAAAGTTTGACTGCTCTTGAAGTTGCTAATGCTATTGAGAAAGGCATCAAAAAAGTGATACCCAATGCTGAATGTATTAAAGTTCCTATGGCTGATGGCGGAGAGGGAACAGTACAGTCTTTAGTTGATGCCTTATCAGGTCAGTTATTACCGGTAAATGTTACCGATCCTTTAGGTCAGGAAATTACTGGATTTTTGGGTGTGTCAGGTGATAGAAAAGTTGCCATTATTGAAATGGCAGCGGCATCAGGATTGCATCTTGTACCAATTCAACAACGTAATCCCTTGAAAACAACAAGTTATGGCACAGGAGAATTGATTCGATATGCTCTTGATTTAGGTGTAGAGAAAATCTTGCTAGGGATTGGCGGGAGTGCAACAAATGATGGTGGTGTTGGAATGTTGCAAGCTCTTGGTGCTAAATTTCTAGATATTGAAGGAAAGGAGATTGCTTGGGGCGGAGAACAATTAGCTAACATTGCTCATGTTGATCTATCTCATTTAGATTCACGGCTTCAATCTATCAAAATTGAAGTGGCTTGTGATGTCGATAATCCGTTGTGTGGTGAATATGGAGCCTCTGCTGTTTTTGGTCCACAAAAAGGGGCGACAGCAGAAATGGTCACTATTTTAGATAATGCGCTCTTACATTTTTCTAAGATCGTGGAAAAAGAGTTATCGGTCAATATCCGAGATAAAGCTGGAGCAGGTGCCGCTGGCGGAATGGGGGGTGGGTTGCAATTACTACCTCACGTCGAACTAAAAGCAGGTGTCGATATTGTGATTGAAGCGGTCAGTTTAGCAGAAAAAATTGCAAATACGGATCTAGTGATCACAGGAGAGGGAAGAATGGATGCACAAAGTATTCATGGTAAAACCCCAATTGGTATAGCGAAAATTGCGAAACGATACAACAAACCCACAATCGCTATTGTGGGGTCGCTAAGAGATGATTATGAGGTCGTTTATAAGTATGGTATTGATGCCGTGTTCCCTATTATTCGTCAAGTAGGAACGTTGGAGCAGACCTTGAATCAAGCTGAAGTCAATCTAATTTCAACTGCTCAAAATGTGGTAAAATTGTATCAAATGAGATAAATTTTTATGGAGTTATGATGATAAAAATCAACCACATTGCAATGTATGTTCGCGATCTTGAACAAAGTCGAACGTTTTATGAACGCTATTTCGGTGCGAGTGCTAATCAACGCTATCATAATCCGCGTACTGGTTTGCAATCCTATTTTCTTTCTTTTCCTGATCATGACGTCCGTTTGGAATTAATGACACGTCTAGAATTAACGCCTCGTGCAGATAGGGGGATGAATGAAGGCTATATCCATCTTGCTTTTAGTGTCGGCAGTAAACAAGAGGTTGATGCATTGACTCAACGCTTGCAAGCCGATGGTTACCCTTGCTTGAATGGTCCACGTACAACAGGCGATGGTTATTATGAAAGTGTCGTAGCTGATCCTGATGGCAATCTGCTGGAAATTACCGTATAAGGAACTTACCTATAAATTTTGTTTGTACTTTGGACATTGAGTGATAGTATTCGCCGTTATTTTATATTTCCTCAATATGCATTTTATAGGAGTATGTTTATGGATACCGCGTTAATGTTATCTGCGGTTGTGGGATTAGGTATTGCAGCTCAATGGCTTGCTTGGTACTTAAAACAACCCTCTATTTTATTTTTGTTATTAATTGGGATTTTAATCGGACCAGTTTTCAACTGGCTTGATCCTGATGCAATCTTAGGGGATTTATTGTTCCCGTTTATTTCATTGGGGGTAGCGATTATCCTTTTTGAAGGGGCTTTAACCCTAGAGTTTGATGAAATCAAACAACATGGGCGAGTCGTTCAGTTACTTGTTTCTGTGGGAATGGCGATTACCATTGTCTTGATTTCTATCGCTACTTATTTCCTTTTCGATGTGGATTGGCGTATAGCTTTACTATTCGGTTCACTGGTTTGTGTAACTGGGCCAACGGTGATTGTGCCATTACTGCGTAGCGTACGTCCTAATGATAATATTTCTAATATTCTAAAATGGGAAGGGATTATTATTGACCCAATGGGTGCAATTGCCGTCGTTTTAGTTTATGAATATATTATTTCTGGCGGTGAAGCGAGTGAAATCGGTACCTTCGCAAAAATTATTGCGATTGCAGGCGTATTAGGTATGGCTGGTGCTTGGGTGCTTGCTAATTTGATTAAACGTCATTTTATCCCTGACTTTTTACGCAATGTGTTTGTATTAGCCTATGTGTTGCTTTTATTTTCTATTTCCAACCACTTTGCCCATGAATCTGGTCTTTTAACGGTAACTGTACTCGGTGTAGCGTTAGCAAACTGGAAAGCCTTTCCTAAAGATCACATTTTAGAGTTTAAAGAATCACTCACAGTTTTATTGATTTCAGTATTATTTATCGTGCTTGCTGCCCGAATGGATCTCAATAGTTTATTGAGTGTTGGATTCTCTGGCATTGCGTTACTCTTTATTGCAATGTTCATCGTTCGTCCATTTGCCGTCTGGGTATCATCTATTGGTTCTAATTTAACCTGTAATGAAAAAGCGATGATAAGCTGGATTGGCCCTAGAGGTATTGTTGCAGCAGCTATTTCTTCATTATTTGCAATCCAATTGCAAGACTATGATATAAAAGGGAGTGAACTACTTATTCCTCTTGTTTTCTTGATTATTATTGGAACAGTACTGATTCAAGGTCTAGGCTCTAAAGCTATGGCTGGATTGCTTGGCGTGCGTAAAGTGGCTGATAATGGAGTGCTTATTGTTGGAAGTAGCCCTGTTGCTTTAACTATCGCAAAATCATTAAAAGATCTAAATATTGATGTTATTGTGGCAAACACTAATTATAGTGAAATTTCAAAAGCAAGGATGCTAGGTTTACGTACTTATTATGGTAGTCCAATTTCAACACATGCAGATAATTACTTAGATTTAATTGGTATTGGGTATTTATTCGCAATTAGCACAGATAAGGAACTCAATACGCTATCAGAAATTCACTATCGTCATGAATTTAATGAAAATAATATCTATCGGATACGTTTTAGTGAGGATAATAATCAAACTGAACGTAACAATAAACACACTTATCGTTCAAACTTGTTATTTGGTGACGGTGTTACTTACGCAAAATTGGCGAGTTTAATCTCTAAAAATGCTCGGATAAAAGTAACTAACTTGACAGATAACTATACATTTGAAAAGTACCAAGAGGACAATAAGCAATTTTTACCACTTTATACTGTAGATGAAAATAATATTATTTCTATTATTGATTCTGAGCATACGCCAAAGAATTGTCGTTTAGTGTCACTTGTACCTGAAGAAAAGATGGATATCGATAAATAATAGAGCAAGATAAATTTAAAAAATAAATAGAGGCAACACAGTTTTGACTATGTTGCCTCTATTTTTTATATTGCTTAATCTTTTTTCTTACCAAACAAATTTCCAATTAAGAAACCAACTAATCCAATAAGTAATGCTGGCACAATGGTGTGGAAACTAAAGAATTTGATACCAAAACTTGCCATCAAAACATAACTCACTAGCCCTGCAATCATTGAGCAAATCGCCCCTGTTGCATTTGCTTTGTCCCAATATAAGCCTAATACGATAACCCATAAGAACGTTGATTCTAGTCCACCAAGTGATAAGAGATTTAACCAAATCAACATATCAGGTGGATTGAATGCGAGAATAAGGGCAAAGAGCGTGAGTAAAAGAGTAGTTAGTGTTGAAAAGAATTTAATCCGTGATTCATTTTTTGCCGCTTGAGGACGGATAGCTAAGTATAGATCCTTAATCATTGTTGAAGAGGATTGAATTAGCATTGAATCAATGGAAGACATAATTGCTGCCATTGGCGCAGCAAGGAAAATACCCGCAACCACAGTTGGTAGAACTTCTAACATTAAGGTTGGAATAACTTGATCCACAACTTTTAAGTCAGGCACAACGGCTCTGCCTAATGCACCAGAAAGATGCATTCCAAGCATAAGGATTGCAACTACGATAGTGCCTATAATCATCCCATTATGTAACGATTTACTATCTTTATATGCCATACTTCTCACAGCTAAAGAAGGAAGCCCAATCAGTCCAAAACAGACAAGCACCCAAAATGAAGCCATAAAAGTTAGGTCTAATGGTCTTTCATCTATACCATAAGGTTCAATAAGTTGGGGATTGATGCTTTGTAATTGATTAATTGCATTCTCAACACCACCCGCTGCATAAATCACCCCCCCCAGTAGTAATATCGTACCCACTAGCATGACTAAACCTTGTATGGTGTCAGTTAACACAACGGCTCTAAATCCACCGATAAAGGTGTAAATTCCGACAGTTACTGCAAAAATTAGAATAGCACTGGTATAAGAGATACCGAGAGTAGTTTCAAGTAATCTGCCCGCCCCAATAAATTGCACAACGATCATGGCAAAGAACGAAAGCAAAAGTGCTAAACTCGATAGCCAGACAACCACAGGGCTTTTATAACGAGCAAATAGCATATCATTGATTGTGATACTGTTTGTTTTGCGGGCAATGATCGCAAATTTTTTACCTAGAATACCAAGGGATAGAACTACTGCAGGAACCTGTATCATAGCGAGTAGTACCCAACCCAAACCATATTTGTAAGCAGCTCCTGGCCCACCAATAAAGCTACTTGCTCCGACGTAAGTGGCAGATATTGTCATTGCGAGGACAAATCCCGACATAGAGCGTCCACCCACATAATACTCAGATAAAAAATTACCTTGTTGTCGTTTACGATAAGCATAGAAAGCGACACCGAAAACAAAACACAAATAGGCAATCAGAGGAAGTAGGATTGAGATATTCATTTTATTCTTTGTCCTCTAAATCAATATTTTTATAAACATTTTTAATAACAACTATGGTGAGTAATACAAACAGGATAGATAAATAGATACAACTAAATTCAAACCAAATAGGAAATCCCAGTAATCCTCGTTCAGAGGGTAAAAAGTAAGCAAACCCAACCCAGCCAATAAGGTATATGAATGTCAGCCACAAAGCCCAACGCACTTCTCGTTTAATTTGTTGGTGATGTTTCACTTTTTCTCCTTAAAAAAATAACCTCATAAAAATGAGGTTAAAACAGACTTGCTATTATTGCTATATATGAATCTAATTATTTGCTGAAGATTATTCAGCATCTTCTTCGGGTCTTGATTTCATCAACTCTTCGTCGGTTGGCAAAGGTTGCCCAGTAAATGCATGTAAAAATGCCTCACACAATAATTCACTGTTTGTTGCATGACGAAGGTTATGAATTTGACGACGAGTGCGTTCATTGGTCAAAATTTCTAATACTTTAATTGGGATAGAAACTGTAATTTTTTTGACTTGTTCGCTTTTCTTCCCATGCTCTGCATAGGGACTAATATATTCACCACTCCAATCTACCATTAATCGTTTCCTCATCATAAAAAATGAAATTCCTGTGTATTCTAATTAAAATTGATAAAAATCGCAATCTAGACGTCCAGATTTCTTTATGGGTAAGCGGTCATTTTTTAAATAAATTTTGCAAATTTCTAGGAATAAGGAAAAGTGTGCTATTATGTTGCAATAATTATGAGCATTGGTTTATTTTAAATGTAATGTTCTACACAATAGCAATGTTAGTTTATCTGTCACGTACCCATCCGTTATACCCTATCTAACTTTATTTTAACTACAAGATTATAATATTTATATTATTCCAAATAAGAAGCACTATGATACAAGATCCAAATTATCAACAAGAAAAAGAAAAATACGAAAATCCAGTTCCAAGTCGAGATTTTATTTTACAAACCATCCGTGAATATGATGCGCCAATGAGTAAAGAAGAATTGCTTGCTCAGTTTCAGATTGAAGATGATGAGCGTAAAGAGGCAATTCGTCGTCGTTTACGTGCAATGGAAAATGATGGACAGTTGGTGTTTACCAAACGTCGTCGCTATGCGTTACCTGAAAAAATGGATTTATTGAAAGGGAGCGTAATTGGTCATCGTGATGGTTATGGCTTTCTACAAGTTGAGGGCGATGACGATTGGTTTATCCCGAATGGACAAATGTTGCGTGTTATGCACGGCGATTTTGTTTTAGCTCAACCAAACGGAAAAGACCGCCGAGGACGTAAAGAAGTGCGTATTGTGCGAGTACTTGAAGCGCGTAAAAAACAAGTTGTCGGACGCTTTTTTACAGAATCAGGGATTAATTATGTCGTACCCGATGATAGCCGTTTACAGCAAGATATTTTAATTCCAGAAGAGCATCGCCTCGGTGCGAGAATGGGGCAAGTTGTCGTGGTTGAATTACAACCTCGTAAGGCTGATTTTAAGCGTCCTGTTGGATTTATTACCGAAATTCTTGGGGATAATTTAGCACCAGGGATGGAAATTGAAATTGCATTAAGAAACCACGATATTCCTCACGTTTGGAGTGAAGGTGTAGAAAAACAGATTCGCCAATTTAATGAAGAAGTACCAGAAGAAGCAAAAAAAGGGCGAATTGATCTGCGGAACTTACCGCTTGTCACCATTGATGGCGAAAGTGCGAGAGATTTTGATGATGCCGTATTCTGTCAGAAAGAGGAAAATGGCTGGCGTTTATGGGTAGCGATTGCTGACGTAAGTTACTACGTGCGACCAAAGACTGCCCTTGATTTAGAAGCTCAACAGCGTGGTAATTCTGTTTACTTCCCAAATCGTGTTGTGCCAATGTTGCCAGAAGTACTTTCAAATGGGCTTTGTTCACTCAATCCTCAGGTTGATAGATTGTGCCTTGTGGCAGAAATGCGTATATCGGCGAAAGGACAGTTGGAGGAGTACGAATTTTACGAAGCCGTGATGAATTCTCACGCTCGTTTAACTTATACAAAAGTATGGCAAATTCTTGAAGGTAATGAAGAATTACAAGAACGTTATGAACCATTAGTTCCGCATTTAAATGAGCTACATAATATGTATAAAGTATTAGTTAAAGCTCGCCAGCAACGTGGTGCGATTGAATTTGAAACCATAGAGAATCAATTTATTTTCAATCCTCAAGGTAGAATTGAAAGAATTGAGCCTGTGATTCGTAATGATGCACATAAAATCATTGAAGAATGTATGATTTTAGCCAATATTGCCTCGGCTCGATTTATCGAAAAGGCTAATGAACCTTCGTTATATCGTGTTCACGCACAACCGAGTGAAGAAAAATTAACAAGTTTCAAAACCTTTTTGAAGGAATGTGGACTGTTTTTAGACGGTGGATTAAAACCAACGCCAAAAGATTATGCCAAATTATTGGATATTGTTAGAGAACGTCCCGATAAAACCTTGATTCAAACTATGTTATTGCGATCATTAAAACAAGCGATTTACTCGCCCGATAATGAAGGGCATTTTGGCTTAGCCTTAACGGAGTATGCTCATTTTACCTCGCCAATTCGTCGTTATCCTGATTTATTAGTTCATCGAGCGATTAAGTATTTAATTGAAAAAGGAAAAGGCAATACTCGTCAGTATACGGACGGTGGTGGTTATCACTATAAACTTGATGATATGGATCAGTTTGGCGAAAAATGTTCAGCAACGGAACGCAGAGCAGATGATGCGACAAGAGATGTAGCGGATTGGTTGAAATGTGAATATATGCAAGATCATATCGGCGAAGTTTTTGATGGTGTGATTTCAAGCGTCACCGGCTTTGGATTATTCGTAAAATTAAATGATTTGTTGATTGATGGTTTAGTACATATTTCTCACTTGGATAATGGTTATTATCACTTTGATAGTGATCGCCAACGCTTAGTTGGAAAAAATGGCAATATTTATCGCCTTGGTGATCCTGTTAAGGTACAGGTCATGAGTGTTAATCTAGATGATAAAAAAATTGATTTTGATTTGATTACCAATTTGCGTAAGCCTAAATCAGCTGGAAAAACCGCTAAGAAAAACAGGAAAAAATCAAAACCTGTATTTAAAGAAGCAAAGAAAGAAAATGTTAAGAAAATCGCTAAAAAAAGGAAAAAATAGTTGGTTTATAAAATATTATTCAATCTTGTGAAGATCCGACTTGTATTAGTTAAATCTTATGGGTAGACTTCATTTGAATTTTGTCCACTTAGGAGATTTACAATGAAAAAATTAGGTTTAACACTACTTGCGGGTTTAGTTTCTACATCTGTATTTGCAGCACCAGTTGGCACAACTTTTACAGGCTTTGGTGTTGGTTTGGATTTAACGACAACAAAATACGAAGATGCTAAAAGAGCGACGGGAGTCGGTATTGTTGCAGATTATGGCTTTGATTTTGGCAACAATTTTATTGGATTAGCAGAAGGGAAAATTAAATTTAATAAATCTAAGTTATTAGACAGAAGAAATGGTGATAACTACGCTCGTCTTGATGAGAAATGGAGAGCAAACCTCAGTTATCTACAAGGTTATCGTGTATTGCCTGATTTACTTCCATATGTGAAAGTGAGTTATAATGTAGCAAAATTAGAAAGCGATGTGAAAGAAGTCGTTAGAGATAGGACGTATTCGTCTCATAAAGAAGATACTGGCAATGGATTGGGACTAGGTATAGGTGTGAAATATGCTGTTTCTTCAAATTTTGAAGTGGGAGCAGAATACTTAAGAAGCCGTACTAAATTTGATGGTGATCGTGTTAATGCGAACACTTTCGGAGCAAATGCAACATATCGTTTTTAGTTAAAGTTTGTTCAAAAAAAGGTATAATAGGCACTCCTGTTATACCTTTTTTTTGAGGTCTTTATGTTGACTAAAAATACTATATTTGGGTTAATTATAGTAGGTTTAATAACTGCTATTTCTTTTGTTGCCTCAAACAGCTCAATTGCGATAAATTTAAATCTAAGTGCATTAACCATTGCTATTTTATTTGGAATGTTATTAGGGAATACCATTTACCCTAAGATAGAAGCCCAAACTATTCAAGGAATTAACCTTTCTAAAGGTTTTTTACTCCGTTCCGGTATCGTGTTATACGGTTTTCGAATCACTTTACAAGATATTAATTCTGTTGGTGTAAATGCGATTATCGTTGATGCTATTATGCTAACTGCAACTTTCTTTATTACCTGTTGGGTAGGTGTTCGTTGGTTGAAAATTGATAAGCAAATTGTGCAACTTACCGCCGCAGGATGTAGTATTTGTGGTGCAGCGGCTATTATGGCAACTTCTCCGGTCTTAAAATCGGAATCTCACAAAGTTTCTGTTGCCATTGCTCTTATTGTGATATTTGGTACGGTTTGTATGTTCTTATATCCAATTATGTATCCAGTGCTTAATCATTACCTTTCTGATCATCAATTTGGTATTTATATTGGTTCCTCTGTTCATGAAGTAGCTCAAGTTTATGCGGCGGGAAGTAATATTAATGCTACTGTTGCTGATACCTCTGTGATTACTAAGATGATTCGTGTAATGATGCTTGCTCCTTTCCTCATTTTATTGTCTTATTCATTACAAAAAACTGAGAGTCAAAGTACTCATCAAAAACAAAAAATTAATATTCCATGGTTTGCTGTTTGGTTTATTGTGGTTGCTATTTTTAATTCTTTCTCTTTTTTGCCACAATCAGTTGTCTCATTTTTAGTAGATGTTGATACTATATTTTTAATGATGGCAATGGCTGCATTGGGATTAACTACTCGCTTCAGTGCGATCAGACATGCAGGATTTAGACCATTTTTATTGGGAGGAATTATTTGCATTTGGCTTATTGTTGGAGGCTTTTTTGTAAATTTTGGTTTACAACATATTGTTGGTTAATTTGCAAAAAGAAAGTATAAAGTTACCGCTCGTTATAAATTCAACAATAAATCGTTCTTAATATTATGCTTATCTCTCGACATCTTATTGATAGAACGTTACAATTTCGTCCTATGTTTTTATCTGTATATTATATACCGAATTCTTTTAAATTTATTTGAGGTTTAAGAATGTCTTTTTCTATTGAAACAACTCAAGGCTTAGAACGCCGCGCAACAATTACTGTATCTGCTGATAAAGTTGAGGGTACATACCGTGAACAATTAAAAGGTTATGCTAAAAATGCACGTATCGACGGTTTCCGTAAAGGTAAAGTGCCTCATAGCATTATTGAACAACGTTTTGGTTTATCAGCTCGTCAAGATGCACTTTCAGAAGAAATGCAACGTGGTTTCTTTGATGTTGTTATTAGTGAGAAGTTAAACATTGCAGGTCGTCCTACATTTACACCAGAAAATTACCAACCTGGTCAAGATTTTAAATTTACCGCAGTATTTGAAGTATTCCCAGAAGTAGAATTAAAAGGGTTAGAAAATATTGAAGTGGAAAAACCAGTTGTTGAGATTACAGAAGCGGATTTAGACAAAATGGTTGATGTATTACGTAAACAACAAGCAACATGGTCTGAATCACAAGAAGCAGCAAAAGCGGATGATCGTGTAACTATTGATTTTGTTGGTACAGTAGATGGTGAAGAGTTTGAAGGTGGTAAAGCATCAGACTTCGTATTATTAATGGGTCAAGGCCGTATGATCCCTGGTTTTGAAGATGGTATTGTTGGTCATAAAGCAGGTGAACAATTTGATGTTGATGTTACCTTCCCTGAAGATTACCAATCAGAAAGCTTAAAAGGCAAAGCGGCTAAATTTGCAATTACATTGAAAAAAGTTGAAAACATGGTATTACCAGAATTAACAGAAGATTTTGTTAAAAAATTTGGTGCAGGTAAAGATGTTGCAACATTACGTGCTGAAATTAAGAAAAATATGCAACGTGAATTAAAAAATGCGGTAACAGCACGTATTAAAAACCAAGTAATCAATGGATTAATTAAAGAGAATGATATTGAAGTGCCTGCCTCTGCGGTTACTGAAGAAGTTGAAGTTCTTCGTCAACAAGCAATTCAACGTTTCGGTGGTAAACCTGAAATGGCTGCACAATTACCCGCAGAGTTATTTGAGGGTGAAGCAAAACGCCGTGTTCAAGTTGGCTTATTACTTTCAACAGTTATTTCATCTAATGAGCTTAAAGTTGATGAAGATCGAGTAAAAGAGACTATCGCAGAATTAGCTTCAGCGTATGAACAACCTGAAGAAGTGGTTGCATACTATGCGAAAAACCCTAAATTAACAGATAATGTTCGTAATGTTGTATTAGAAGAACAAGCTGTTGATGCTGTATTGGCGAAAGCTAAAGTAACAGAAAAAGCTTCATCTTTTGATGAAATTATGGTTGCTCAACAACAAGGTTAATTTAGAGTAAAGAAGTAGGGTAAGTTTCACTTACCCTATATTTCAACGTAAGGTAGTAATTTTTCTACCTCTTTTGTTTTTTATCTTTACTGGAATTATATTATGGAAGAGCTAACGTTTGTTCAACAAGTGCAACAGTTTGCTACTAATCATGTTGTTATGGTTGTTGCATGGGTTGCTTTATTTGTTGCAGTGATTTTTAATTTTTATAAAAGTGCAACGAGTAAAATTAAAGTCGTTGATAACGCTCAAATTACTCAGCTTATCAATAAAGAAGACGCTGTTGTCTTAGATGTACGTTCTGAAGATGAATTCAGATCAGGTCATATTATCGAAAGTGTGCATTTATTTCCAAGCGATATTAAACAAAATAAAACCCACACTATTGATAAATATAAAGAAACACCACTTGTTGTTGTCGATGGAAATGGTATGACTGCCCAATCTATCGCAAGTGTATTGGCTAAACAAGGTTTTAATAAAGTTTACGCCTTAAAAGAAGGTATTGCAGGCTGGCGTACTGCAAATCTGCCATTAGTTAAAAAACACAAATAATTTATTAAGGATTTATTATGGCTGAAGAAGAAAACAAAGTTGAAGTACCTGCAGAGGAACAAGTTCCTTTTGAAATGCAAATTCAACGTATCTATGTTAAAGATATTTCATTCGAAGCACCAAATTTACCAACTATTTTTACTCAAGAGTGGAAACCTCAGTTGGGTTTTGAATTAGATACTCAAACTGTACAAGTTAATGATGATACATATGAAGTTGTTTTACATATCAATGTTGAAACAACAATGGAAGATAGCAAAGATGTTGCTTTCATTTGTGAAATCAAACAAGCAGGTGTATTTACTATCAAAGGTTTAGATAATATGCAATTAGCTCACTGTTTGGCATCAAAATGCCCAGAGGTATTATTCCCTTATGCTAGAGAGTTAATTTCAAGTTTAGTGAATCGAGGAACATTCCCAGCGTTAAACCTTTCTCCAGTTAATTTTGATGCATTGTTCTTTGACTATTTAGAACGTCAACAAAAAGCAGAAGCTGAGAAAGAACAATCTCCAGCACCTCTCGCAAACTAATTTATTTCAATATGAAATAGGTATGCAGTTGCATACCTATTTTTTTAGTTTTGGATAAGGACTAGAAATGAATAGCATTTATACCGCACCAATTTCAATTCTGGGTGCCGGTTCTTACGGAACGTCTTTAGCAATTGCACTTTCTCGCAATGGATACAAAACCTACCTATGGGGACATAATCCTCATAAAATGACTATCCTAAAAGAGCAAAGAAAGAATCAAGAATTTCTTCCTGATATCCAATTCCCTGAAGCCTTAGAAATTAAGCATGACTTAAAAGAAATAATAACTTGTGCAAAGGATCTTTTGATTGCGGTACCCAGTCATGTTTTTACAGAGGTTCTATATAATATTAAACCTTATCTAACTTCAGAACATCGCATTATGTGGGCAACGAAAGGCCTAGAAAGAGATACTGGGCGTTTACTTCAGGAAGTTGCTTTGCAAATTTTAGGTAATAACCATCCGCTTGCTGTACTTTCAGGACCAACCTTTGCTAAAGAGTTAGCTAAAGGTATGCCAACAGCGATTTCACTTGCTTCTGATAATCCTCAATTTGCAGATGAGATGCAACAAAGAATCCATTGTGATAAAGCTTTCCGTGTGTATTTAAATTCAGATATGATCGGTGTGCAGTTAGGCGGAGCTATCAAGAATGTGATTGCTATAGGTGCAGGAATTTCTGATGGGATGGGATTTGGAGCTAATGCTAGAACTGCATTGATTACCCGAGGCTTAGCTGAAATTAGTCGTTTAGGTGTTGCAATGGGTGCAAATCCAACAACATTTATGGGAATGGCAGGACTTGGTGATCTTGTTTTAACTTGTACAGATAACCAATCTCGTAATCGTAGATTTGGTTTAATGCTGGGGGAAGGTAAAACAACTCAATATGCTATGGAAGAAATAGGACAGGTGGTTGAAGGTTTTTATAATACCAAAGAAGCTTATTTGCTTGCTCAAAAGCAAGGGGTAGAAATGCCAATTGTCGAACAGATCCACAAAATGTTATTTTGTGGAAAGCAGGCAAGTGACGTCGTTAAAGATTTACTCGGTCGTGAGCGGAAAGGAGAATAGAGTGAGCGAAAAAAGGCTCTTAAAAATTTGGACATCAATTCGTAAGGAAGCTGAATTATTAGTAGAAAGTGAACCAATGCTTGCGAGTTTTTTCCATGCGACAATTTTAAAACATCATAATTTAGGTGAAGCATTAAGTTATATTCTAGCAAATAAATTATCTAACCCAATTATGCCAGCGATTGCTTTAAAAGAAATTATAGAAGAAGCTTACAATGCAGATGAACAAATTATATATAGTGCTGCTTGTGATATTGAAGCTGTTCGCACTCGAGATCCTGCGGTAGATAAATGGAGCACTCCATTACTGTATTTAAAAGGTTTTCATGCTTTACAAAGCTATAGAGTTACACACTATTTATGGAATCAGAATAGAAAAGCACTTGCTGTTTATTTACAAAATGAAATTTCAGTTGCTTTTGATGTGGATATTCATCCTGCTGCTAAAATTGGTTGTGGCATCATGCTTGATCATGCAACAGGTATTGTTGTTGGAGAAACTTCGGTTATTGAAAATGATGTATCAATTCTTCAAGGCGTTACATTAGGTGGCACAGGGAAAGAGAATGGTGATCGTCATCCTAAAATTCGAGAAGGCGTGATGATAGGATCCGGGGCGAAAATTTTAGGTAATATTGAAATTGGACGTTATTCAAAAATTGGAGCCAACTCCGTTGTATTACATCCTATTCCTGAATATGCAACTGCAGCAGGAGTGCCTGCAAAAATTATTGGAAAATCAGAAGATCAAAAACCAGCTTTTGAAATGAATCAATATTTTGAGCATATAAATATATAGCAATAAAAGATCCCCTGATGTTAACTTTCTAACTTAGGGGATTTTTTAAAAAAAGTAGGTCGATCTAACCGCTTGTAAAAGCCTGATTCTTATACAGAAGCAAGTTCAGCACGCATTTGATCAATTACCAGTTTATAGTCAGGCTGATCAAAAATAGCAGATCCCGCAACAAACATATCGGCTCCCGCTTTAGCTATTTCCGCGATATTGTTAATCTTAACTCCACCATCAACTTCTAAACGAATATTGTATCCACTTTCATCAATACGGCGTCTTGCCTCTTGTAACTTGGTTAAAGTCGAAGGTAAGAAGGATTGTCCACCAAAACCTGGATTTACTGACATCAGTAAAATGACATCGATTTTATCCATCACATAGTCAAGATAACTTAATGGCGTAGCTGGATTAAACACTAATCCACATTTACATCCATGTTCACGGATAAGTTGTAATGAACGATCAATATGCTCAGTTGCTTCTGGGTGAAAAGTAATGACACTGGCGCCAGCTTTAGCAAAATCAGGAATAATGCGATCAACAGGTTTAACCATCAAATGCACATCAATAGGAGCAGTAATTCCGTAGTTTCGTAATGATTGGCAAACAGCAGGACCAAACGTTAAATTAGGCACATAATGGTTATCCATTACATCAAAATGGATGACATCAGCCCCATCTGAAATAACTTGCTTTACATCATCACCAAGTCTTGCAAGATCTGCAGAAAGAATAGAAGGTGCGATTAAAAAAGGTTGTTGAGTCATAGTTTTTTCTCATCGTTAGATATCTGATTGCGTAAGATTACCACATTTTTTCCGTAACAATATCGATTAAAATGATTCATTTTTTCTATTACAGATGTTTTTTGATTAAAAATAAGACATAGGTTATAAAAAAATGATAGAAATAAAATCAATTATCAGGCAAAATAACGTCCACTTTTAATTTATGGTTATTAGCTACAGAATTTATTTAGTCGGAGGACTTATGAAAAAGGGAATTCACCCTGAGAATTATCGTGAAATTTTATTCTATGACAGCAGTGTGCAACAAGGTTGGGTTATTCGTTCTTGTGCAAAAACGACAAAAACAATGGTATGGGAAGATGGTAAAGAATACCCATTATTTCCATTAGATACATCATCAGCTTCACACCCTGTTTACACTGGTAAACGTCGTGAAACGAATAATGAAGGTCGTGCAAGTAAATTTAATGAACGCTTTAAAGGCATGGCTATCAAAGCTAAAAAATAATAGTAAGTAGAGGAACAAATGAAAATTTTAAATTCGTTAAAAACAGCTAAAACTCGTCACCCTGATTGCAAAATTGTACGTCGTAAAGGTAAATTATACGTAATTTGTAAATCAAATCCTCGTTTTAAAGCGCGTCAACGTTAATTTCTAAATTAAAATTTTTAGAAAAATAAGCGGTTAGGTTTAAATCTAACCGCTTATTTATTGATACCTATCAAATAATGCCTAATTAAACCCCTTGTATTTCATATCTATCTTGCCATTGGATTGTTACAATGGATACAAATTAACCACATATTTTCCTAAATTATTGTGATCAATAAATTTGAACATTCTATTCTACGACCAAATTTTTTATGTGGGTATTTTTTAATACTCACTAAAAACAGAAGATGTAAGAATACAAGGAAAAAAGAGTGTGTATTTTGTGAGGATAGTTGTGAGCAACGACCTATCCATTTTAAATGAACAATTGGAGAAGTTGCCAAACCTTTATTAAATTTGGAGCTTTGTAATGGCTGTGGAGCTTATTTATCAAGTTGCTCGATTCAAGTGATTACGATTTTATATTTATGAGAAATGTATCAGACAAACTTAACCACTCGAAAATAGCAGGGAATTGGTATTTGTGTAGTTTGGTTGTACAGGCTAAGCCAGAAAAATTAGATTCGATCAAGGCTACATTATTATCTATGCCAAATACTGAAATTCACGGGGAAAAACCAGAAGAAGGTAAGTTAATTGTTGTAATAGAGTCTGATTTTCAACCTCAGTTGGTTGAGCAAATGGAGAGTATTAAGGATATTGATGGTGTGATTGTTGTTTCTTTAATTTATAGCCATCAAGATGAAAAACATTAATTATTTTTTATTTACCTATTATTAGTGGGGAACATTATGAAACTAAATCGCCGAGAATTCATTAAGGCGAATGCGGTCGTCGCTGCTGCCGCTGCTGCGGGTATGAGTATTCCTGTCAGAAATGCTTATGCTGATGAGAATACAATTAAATGGGACAAGGCACCGTGTCGCTTTTGTGGAACAGGATGTAGTGTCCTTGTTGGCACTCAAAATGGACGTATTGTTGCTTCACAGGGGGATCCTGATGCAGAAGTAAATCGTGGATTAAACTGTATCAAAGGGTATTTTCTACCTAAAATTATGTATGGTAAAGACCGTTTAACTGCGCCTATGTTGCGAATGAAAGACGGTAAATATGATAAGAATGGTGATTTTACGCCAGTTTCTTGGGATAAAGCTTTCAATATTATGGCTGAAAAGTTTAAGAAAGCAATTAAAGAACAAGGACCTAATGGCGTAGGAATGTTTACTTCAGGACAATCAACTATCTTTGAGGGTATAGCTAAATCTAAATTATTTAAAGCTGGATTACGTTCAAATAATATCGATCCAAATGCTCGTCATTGTATGGCATCAGCAGCAGTAGCCTTTTTACGTACTTTCGGTATTGATGAGCCGATGGGCTGTTATGATGATATTGAAAATGCTGATGCTTTTGTTCTTTGGGGATCAAATATGGCAGAAATGCATCCTATTCTATGGTCACGCATTTCTGATCGTCGTTTATCCAAACAAGATTCAAAAGTAGCGGTACTTTCAACCTACGAACACCGTTCATTTGAATTAGCAGATTTAGGTATTTTATTTAAGCCACAAGCTGACCTTGCGATTTTAAATTATATTGCTAATTATCTTATTCAGCATGATGCAATCGATCATGACTTTATTCAAAAACATACGAATTTTAAACGCGGTGAAACTGATATCGGTTATGGATTGCGTGATAGTCATCCACTAGAACAAGCTGCTCAAAATGCAAAAAGTGCTGGCAAAATGTATGATAGTGATTTTGAAGAATTTAAGAAATTAGTGGCCCCTTATACACTTGAAAAAACACATGAAATATCAGGTGTACCAGTTGATCAGCTTGAATCATTAGCAAAAATGTATGCTGATCCTAATCTTAAGATTGTGTCATTTTGGACAATGGGATTCAACCAACATACCCGTGGGGTGTGGGCAAATCACCTTATCTACAATATTCACTTATTAACAGGCAAAATTTCTCAACCTGGCTGTGGTCCTTTCTCTCTGACCGGCCAACCATCAGCATGTGGTACAGCACGTGAAGTTGGGACTTTTGCTCATCGTTTACCAGCTGATTTAGTTGTCACTAATCCAAAACATGTTGAAACGGCAGAAAAATTATGGAAATTACCAAGTGGTGTGATTCAAACTAAAGTTGGGCTTCATGCAGTTGCACAAGATCGTGCTTTAAAAGATGGTACTCTTAATGCATATTGGATCATGTGTAATAACAATATGCAAGCAGGCCCAAACATCAATGAAGAACGATTACCTGGTTGGAGAGATGAACGTAACTTTATTGTAGTTTCAGATCCGTATCCAACAGTCTCAGCTTTAACTGCTGATTTAATTTTACCGACAGCAATGTGGGTGGAAAAAGAAGGAGCTTATGGTAATGCTGAACGTCGTACTCAGTTTTGGTATCAACAAGTGAAAGCTCCTGGTGAAGCAAAATCAGATTTATGGCAGTTGGTAGAATTTTCTAAATATTTCACCACAGATGAAATGTGGCCGGAAGAAGTATTAGCAGCAAATCCTGAATATAAAGGCAAAACTTTATATGATGTGTTATATCGTAATGGTCAAGTGGATCAATTCCAAGTGCCAACAGATAAAGCAGGTTATATCAATGATGAAGCCGAAGATTTTGGGTTCTATATCCAAAAGGGATTATTTGAGGAATACGCATCATTTGGACGTGGACATGGACATGATTTAGCTGATTTCGAGTCATATCACAAAGCAAGAGGTTTGCGTTGGCCTGTTGTTGAAAATAAAGAAACCTTATGGCGTTATCGTGAGGGCTATGATCCTTACGTTAAAGAGGGTGAAGAGGTGGCTTTTTACGGTAATCCAGATAAGAAAGCAATCATTCTTGCTGTACCTTATGAAGCCCCAGCAGAAGCACCTGATGAAGAATATGATTTATGGCTATCCACAGGGCGTGTATTAGAACATTGGCATACAGGATCAATGACTCGCCGTGTTCCAGAATTGCACCGTTCATTCCCTAATAACTTGGTGTGGATGCATCCGACTGATGCGAAGAAACGAGGATTGCGTCATGGCGATAAAGTGAAGGTCTCAAGCCGTCGTGGAGAAATGATTTCTCATATTGATACTCGTGGACGTAATAAAGTCCCTGAAGGTTTAATCTTTACCACGTTCTTTGATGCAGGACAGTTAGCTAATAAATTAACGTTAGACGCAACAGATCCAATTTCTAAAGAAACCGATTTCAAAAAATGTGCCGTTAAGGTTGAGAAAGCTTAGTCAGTTTGTGTGGCAAATATATTTGCCACATAGTTAATAAGCGGTCAGATTCCCGAATAATTTTGTAAATAAGGAAAACGATTGAAGCTTGATCCAAACCGTCGTCAATTTTTAAAAAGTGTAACAAGGACAGCAGGAGGCGTTTGTGGTGTAGGGATTATTTTAGCCTTACAACAACATCAAACTCTTGCAAGACAAGGTGTTGCATTACGTCCACCAGGGGCATTAGCAGACGATAAAGAATTTACTTCTGCTTGTGTTCGGTGTGGGCAATGTGTGCAGGCTTGTCCTTACGATATGTTGCATTTGGCATCGTTACTTTCCCCCATGGAAGCAGGAACACCTTATTTTATTGCACGAGATAAACCTTGTGAAATGTGTCCTGATATTCCTTGTGTTAAGGCATGCCCAAGTGGTGCGTTAGATCCTCATTTAACCAATATTGATGATGCAAGGATGGGGCTTTCTGTCCTACTTGATCAAGAAACTTGCTTGAATTGGCAAGGGTTAAGATGTGATGTTTGCTACCGTGTTTGTCCATTGATTGATAAAGCGATTACCCTTGAATTACAACGTAATGAACGTTCTGGAAAACATGCTAAGTTTATTCCAACTGTGCATTCAGATGCTTGTACCGGTTGTGGCAAATGTGAAGAGGCTTGCGTGTTAGAAGAAGCTGCAATTAAAGTATTACCAATGGACTTAGCAAAAGGTATGTTAGGTAAGCATTATCGTTTTGGCTGGCAAGAAAAAGAGAAAGAAGGACATTCGTTACTTGATGAATCAAATCCTGATGGCATTTTGACTTTACCAACTCGTTTACCGGAGGGATTGCAATAATGGCTAATTCCCCTAAATATGCAGGTATTGAAGCAAGAGAGAAATTAGGGTGGTGGCGAGCTTATCGATTTCTCATTTTGCGTAGACTTTGCCAATTAAGTATTATCTTAATGTTTTTGTCTGGACCAACATGGAATATTTGGATTTTAAAAGGAAATTACAGCTCAAGTATATTATTTGATCTTGTTCCATTGAGTGATCCATTGATTACTGCAGAAAGTCTAGCAACAGGTTATTTACCTGAATGGAAAACATTATTGGGGGCGGGAATTGTTGGACTAATTTATGCGTTATTAGCAAGTAAAGCCTTTTGTAGTTGGGTTTGTCCAGTCAATATTATTACTGATTGTGCAGCTTGGTTTCGTCGTAAATTAGGAATTCGTCAGTCGGCAAAATTGCCTCGTAATTTGCGCTATGGTTTATTGGTAATGATTCTCATAGGAAGTGCGATATCAGGTACTCTATTGTGGGAATGGATCAATCCTGTTGCAGCTGTTGGGCGTATTTTTGTTTTTGGAATAGGTGCAACCCTATGGCTTGTGATGGCCATTTTCTTGTTTGATTTATTAATTGTTGAGCATGGTTGGTGTGGGCATTTATGCCCAATTGGCGCAATCTATGCGGTTATTGGATCAAAAAGCATTGTGAAAGTTGGTGTGGTTGATCGTAAGTTGTGTGATCGCTGTATGGATTGCTTCCATGTTTGCCCAGAGCCCCAAGTATTACGTTTACCTTTGAACGGAAAACCAGAAGATAGCCAGTTGGTGTTATCAAAAGATTGTATTAGTTGCGGACGTTGCATTGATGTCTGTGCAGAAAATGTTTTTAGTTTTACAACGAGATTTAAAAAAGAAATTCCTATTGTAAATCAATCATAATTTTAAGTTAAAAAGCTTAGTGGAGTGAAAAATGAAAAAATATATCGCCCTATTATTAGTTGCGGTTTCAAGTGTTATCTTTGCTAGTACGGAAGTACCTTCAGACTTTGAGGATAGTATAGAAGCGGTAGCCCCTGCTTTCCATAATATGCCAAAAGATAACGAAAGAATCGGCTTAAATTATGTAAACCAACCTCCAATGGTGCCTCATAGCATCAGAGGGTATCAAGTCACAAAAAATACCAATCAATGTTTAAATTGTCACGGTATCGAAAATTATCGTGTTACTGGCGCACCTCGTATTAGCCCAACACACTTTACTGATCGTGATGGTAATGTTTCAGCTGATACCGCTCCACGCCGTTATTTTTGCTTACAATGTCATGTTCCACAAGCAGATGTTGATCCAATCATTGAAAATGAATTTGAACCAACGAAGTCATTCGGAGGTAAATAATGTTACGGTTACTCAAGCGTTTTTGGACGTGGTTTAAAAGACCAAGTCGAATGGGAATTGGTTTTCTTATTTTAATTTCAGCAATTGGTGGAATACTATTTTGGGGTGGATTTAATGTTGCTCTAGAACAAACAAATACTGAGGAGTTTTGTTCAAGCTGTCATATGAATGATGTTGTACCTGAATATCAAGCATCTGTGCATTTTTCTAACCGTAGTGGCGTTAAAGCTATTTGTTCAGATTGTCATGTTCCACACGAATTTTTACCAAAGTGGAAGCGTAAAATACAAGCCTCAACAGAGGTTCTAGCACACTTGACAGGTAAAGTGGATACTAAACAGAAATTTGAAGAACATCGCTTAGAAATGGCGAAACGAGAGTGGGAAAGAATGCAAGCTAATAATTCTCAAGAGTGTCGTAATTGTCATAATTTTGCGGATATGGATTTCACTCAACAAAAAGGGGTGGCAGCTAAAATGCATGCTATGGCAGGGCAAGAAAATAAAACTTGTATAGATTGCCATAAAGGTATTGCACATAATCTTCCACATATGGAAGGTATCCCTTCAGGCTTCCAACCTAAAAAGCAAGAAGAATAGCTAAAGTTATTGGATAAACAAGCGGTCAGATCATGCAATTGTTTTGCATAATCTGACCGCTTTATACTTAGTAGGGATAAGGGAAATTATCAACTATTAAGATCAAGTCTTTTTTGTTGAATTATTTTGCGACAATTCTCTGTAACTTGTTCAAAAGATGCATTAATATCAATAAAGATCACATCTTTTTCATCATCTTGTGGGATTTCTAATGTGTCAAATTGACTCTTGAGCATATCTGTTTTCATGAAATGTCCTTTACGTTGTTTCATGCGTTCTAAAACTAAATCAAATTCGCCGTGTAAGAAGATAAAGGTAATGTTCTTGTTACCTTTGCGAATTAAATCTCGATAGTGCTTTTTAAGTGCTGAGCAGATAATAATGCCATCTTCATTTTTTTGTTCTAAGCTAAAAGCTGCATCATTAATACGCTCTAACCATGGTAATCTGTCCGCATCATCTAGTGGTATTCCATTCCCCATTTTTACGATATTTGCTCTAGGATGAAGATCGTCACCATCAATAAGTTTAATATTTAATTGATGAGAAATAGCTGTACCAATCGTTGTTTTTCCTGTACTGGATACACCCATTAAAATAAAAATATTTCCTACTGCCATTATTATTTTCTCAATTCAACGTTATTTATAAAAAAAGAGTAAAACGCATCCTTGCACTTTACTCTTTTTTCAAACTACGGTACTTATCTAATTAAGCCGCATTTTCACCAAATTGACCTCTTTGATAGTCTCTCATCGCTTGGATGATTTCTTGTTCACTGTTCATTACGAACGGACCATATTGAACGATAGGTTCTTTTAATGGGCGACCAGTCACAAGAATCAATTTAGTATCTTGGTTTTTGTCTGCTTCAACAACAATACCATCAGAATTTGCATCATTTTTTAAGATAGCCATATTTTTGATTGGTACATTTTGACCTGCAACATTTACACTTCCTTGGTATACGAAAATAAATCCATTGTGGTTTGCAGGAATTTTATGGCTAAATGTTGCGCCTGCTGGTAAGTGAATATCTAAATAGTTAGGTTCAGTAATTTCACGAGTAACCGCGCCTTGAACGCCATTAGATTCACCTGCAATCACAGTTACTTTCGTACCATTTTCCGTTTCAAATTTAGGTAAATCTGCACTTTGGAAATCTCTATACCAAGGATCTTTCATTTTATCTTTAGCAGGTAAGTTCAACCAAAGTTGGAAACCATCCATTTCACCATCTTCTTGCTCTGGGATTTCTGAGTGAATAACACCTCTTGCAGCTGTCATCCATTGCACACCGCCATTTTGTAATAAGCCTTCGTGACCTGCACTATCTCTGTGACGCATACGACCAGTGATCATATAAGTGATCGTTTCGAATCCACGGTGTGGATGGCTTGGGAAACCAGCAATGTAATCATCAGGGTTATCACTCTTGAAGTTATCTAACATCAAATATGGATCTAAACGTTCTTGCAATTGGTGAGTTAATACACGAGTCAATTTTACACCTGCACCATCTTGAGTTTCTACACCTGCATATAAGAATTCAATTTTACGAGGTTGAGCAACAACCACATCATTTTTTACTATATTCGTCATAATCATCTCCTAAACTTGTTAGTTTACAGTAGCGAAATACACTACCTTGCTTTTAACGTTGGCAACATTATGCACCTATATGGTGATAAATAGTATATTTTCAATAGTTAATGAAGTATTCACTAGAAAGAAATAATATAATATAATTTTTAACAATTGTTAATTTTTTAAAAAGTAATACTTCGTATAGTTTGTGACATAGATTTATAACATAAGGTACAATAATACAAATTTTTTGAAGAGAATAATAAGTATGACAACAGAAACTATTGTTGCACAAGCTACGCCGATCGGACGTGGTGGAATCGGGATTTTACGTGTATCAGGTCCATTAGCGACAGAAGCGGCAAAAGCGGTATTAGGCAAAGTGCCAAAAGTGAGAATGGCGGATTATTTACCTTTTAAAGATGAAGATGGAACCGTTTTAGACCAAGGTATTGCCCTCTATTTTAAAGCCCCGAACTCGTTTACAGGGGAAGATGTGCTTGAACTACAAGGACACGGTGGGCAAGTTATTTTAGATATTCTACTCAACCGTATTTTAAAAATTAAAGGCATTCGTATTGCACGTGCAGGTGAATTTTCTGAACAAGCCTTTTTAAATGATAAATTGGATTTAGCACAAGCGGAAGCGATTGCAGACTTAATTGATGCAACTTCTGAACAAGCGGCTCGCTCTGCCTTAAAATCATTACAAGGAGAGTTTTCCCATAAGGTGAATGAATTGGTTGATTCTGTGATCTACCTACGCACCTACGTTGAAGCCTCGATCGATTTCCCTGATGAAGAAATTGATTTCCTCGCAGATGGTAAAATTGAGCGTAAATTGAATGAAATTATCGGTCAGCTTGATGGCGTAAGAAAGGAAGCGAAACAAGGCTCAATTTTGCGTGAAGGGATGAAAGTGGTAATTGCAGGTAAACCAAACGCCGGCAAATCAAGCCTACTTAATGCGTTAGCAGGGCGTGAGGCAGCAATCGTGACCGATATTGCAGGGACAACCCGTGATGTGTTGCACGAACATATTCATATTGATGGAATGCCTTTGCATATTATTGACACGGCAGGTTTGCGAGAAGCCAGTGATGAAGTGGAAAAGATCGGGATCAAACGTGCGTGGGATGAGATCGAACAAGCGGATCACGTGTTGCTGATGATCGACAGTGCAGAATCGCAAGCCGATAATTTTCAACAAGAGTGGGCAGATTTTTTAGCTCGACTTCCAAAAAATATTCCTGTAACCGTTATTCGCAATAAAGTGGATTTGACAGGTGAAACGGAAGGGCTAACAGAAATGCCAGAATTTAGTATGATTCGCTTATCGGCTCAAACAAAAGTCGGTGTGGATTTACTGCGTGATCATCTTAAAAAATCAATGGGCTACCAAAGCTCAACGGAGGGTGGATTCCTTGCTCGCCGTCGCCACCTTGTTGCACTAGATACTGCCGCTGAACATTTAGCACGAGGGCATATTCAATTAACCCAATTCCATGCCGGCGAACTTTTGGCGGAAGAATTACGCCTCGTGCAAAATGCATTAAGCGAAATCACAGGGCAATTTACCTCCGACGATCTACTTGGCAATATCTTTAGCTCGTTTTGTATTGGGAAGTAATACAAGCGGTTAGATTGTGTGATTGATTTGTAATAATTGACTAAAATATTGATAAATAGCTT
Source organism: Otariodibacter oris (assembly GCF_009684715.1). Lineage (NCBI taxonomy): Bacteria > Pseudomonadati > Pseudomonadota > Gammaproteobacteria > Pasteurellales > Pasteurellaceae > Otariodibacter > Otariodibacter oris. The sequence goes on from NZ_CP016604.1 coordinate 226,972, forward strand.
GATTTACTAGATGATTTTTGAGTAATCTTTAACCTTGTTAAGCAAAGTCTTAACGTTATTTATTATATTCTATATTAGAGGGACATTTTATGTATTTCGAAATATACAAAGATGCAAGAGGCGAATTTCGCTGGAGATTAAAAGCAGCAAATCATATGATCATCGCAACAGGTGGTGAAGGTTATAAAACAAAGCAATCTTGCCAAAAAGGGATTGAATCGGTTAAGAAAGTAACCGCAGATACACCAGTTAAAGACCTTTCTATTGAACAAGCCTAATAGCGAATAAACAATAAAGTCAAGCCTAGAAATATCTTCTAGGCTTATTTTTTATCTATTCTTTATCTACATGCATTTCCGTGAGTGCAAATATTTTAAAGAAAATACAGGCAACGATTAAATTATCGTATAAGCCTTGCTTTACCCATTGAACTGCACTCTCAAAGTTTGGAGCGATAACATATTTTGCATAAGCTTCATCGATTAGAAAATATGCGTATCAGGTGTTTGCTCAACCCAATCATGTAAAATTGCTGAAGACATAATGGTTGAGGTTAGATTATTTGGATTAGGCAAATAAAATAAGGTGATACCATCAAAATCATTTCCTGCTTTTTTAGTCCCTCTACATCGAAACTAAAATATTGAAATTCTCTTATTGGGTATTTTTTGATTAATTATTTATTTTTTAAATACAAATTAATTTTTGTTGTTGAATAATATGATACAAGCGGTGAGATTGTGACATTGATTTGCAATAGTTGATGAAGAAGAGCAAAGCCTAGCAATGAGCTAGGCTTTGGATTTGATTAGTTTGTCTTAGGTTTACCATATTTCGCAATAATTTCTGGTGGTAAGCCAATGGCTTTATCGAGGTTTTTGGCTCCCGTAAAGTCAGCGGTTTCCAAAAATTTAGTATATTCTAAATCATATTCATCTTTTTCGAACTGACTCCATCTCAGATCAGAATTTTGAAAATTAGTATTTTGTAGACTAGCCATTTTTAGATTTACACCAATAAGTGTAGATTTTTTAAAGTTAGCATTATCAAGATCAGCATATTGCAATTGAGCTCCCATTAGTAAAGCCCCTTGAAGATTAGCTTTTACAAGAGTAGCTCCAACTAAATTAATGCTTTTATAATTAAAGTTTGATTGAAATAAATCTAGCACTTTTTTATCTAGTCCTTCTAAGTGAAAATCCATACCAGCTAGTACTAAATTAGGAAAAATTTCTGGATGTTCAAGTAAACATAATTCACCGTTGAGGTTTAGAGAAAGTAATACTCGGGTAATAGCTATACCAAGTGGTGACCGCGCATTATTTTGAAGTTTTGCTATTATTTGGCATAGATTACTTTCATCCTCTTGAAGATGAATTACTGATAATTTTTCTAATTCCTTTTGTTGTAAAGCTAACCAAGCCGAAGTTAATAAATTCAATGCAGGTTTTTTAAAGCTTTCACCATATTCACCACGATAAAATGGCAGTAAGTTATAAACCGCTGCAATTTGTAGCCCAACAGCACCATCTTTTTTGCTGTAAGTAGGAATAGAAAGACCTCGAGGAATATCTGTATATTCTCGTGTTATTTCTATTTCCTTTTCTTGATGAGCAGTGCTAGTGCTTGGAGTTTTTTCAATAAATTTGTCTTCAATCAGGTGAGCACCACTTACCCATTCTGCCAGTTTTTGGAATTCTTTCAGGTTAGTATCTTTACGAGCATTTTCAATTTGTTGAGTGGCATTTTGATCACGAAAGTGCCAAATAGTAAAAGCAACGGGAGAGGAAACTAGAATTGAAAAAAGTGTCCAAAATCCAGTTTTATCTGTAACTGTTTTATCTCCAATAATCTGTACAATAAAGTTCAATTGTGACAGTATTATTAGCGATAGTACTCCAGATAATAAAACTTTTAACCAATTAGGGAATTTCTTGCAATGAAAAGCAGTGCTTGAGGTTAAATCTCTCAACCAGAATTTAATACCCTTATTTTTATTAAGGATAAATGTTTTTAAAATGGATAATTCGAGCTCTATCCTATCTAGAATAGGTTTAATACAACTATTCTTTTCCATAAAAATCCTTTATACATTAAGCGGTAAGATCCTCTCTAACTTTTGCAAAAATTTGTAAAGTTCTCTTCTATTCATCTTTCTTATGATTTTAATAATTTATAATATGAATCTTACTTATAAGAGAACAACATAATAAAAAATTGGTGTAATATTATGGCTATTATCATGTGGATTATGTTTATCTCGTATAGCTTTGATAAATATTATATACTGAATAGCCTTATTATTACTTGTACTTTGTAATATTCTTATTATTTTACAATAAAAAATCTCGATTATTTTATGACTGATTACGCTTTAACATTTTCTCGAGGTATAAAAAAAATACCTAATATAATCAATTTGTTACCTGAATATAAGGGAATTAAATTGAAGTCTTTTTTATCTAAAAAAGATGATGTTACAGCAATCGTTGGATGGGGACTGAGACCATCTTCTGAAAAAGCAAGAAATTACGCTAAAAATAATAATATTCCTTATATTGCCATAGAAGATGGGTTTTTAAGATCATTGGGATTAGGTGTTGAGGGTTATCCACCTTTTTCAATAATTTGTGATGATATTGGTATTTATTATGATACAACTAAACCCTCTCGATTAGAAAAATTAATATTAGATAATACGATTGATTCTTATTTATTAAAAGAAGCAGAAAAAGCATTAATGCTTATTATTCAAAATAAATTATCCAAATATAATCAAACGTTAGATAATAATATTATAGAAAAAAAAGAAAATATATCTGCTGTACTTGTTATTGATCAGACTTATGGTGATATGGCTGTAAAATATGGTCAAGCTGATGAAAATAATTTTAATCAAATGTTAGATGCTGCAATTAAAGAGAATCCTCATTGCGAAGTTTGGGTTAAAACACATCCAGATGTGTTAAGTGGGAAGAAAAAAGGGTATTTGACGAAATTAAGTGACTATCAAAATCAAGTAAGAATTATAACGGAAGATATCAACCCTATTACATTACTTGAACAAGTTAATAAAGTTTATTGTGTCACTTCTCAAATGGGATTTGAGGGGTTAATGTTAGGCAAAGAAGTCATCACATTTGGTATTCCTTGGTATGCAGGATGGGGAAATACTGATGATAGAAATCCTAATATTGTTGATTTAAAAGAACAAAATAGACGAGAAGATAGATCTATTTTACAGATGTTTGCTGCAGCATATTTACAATATAGTCGATATCTTTCACCTTATTCAGGTCAAAAGGGATCGATTTTTGATGTTATTGAGTATCTGAGCTTAGCTAAAAGTATAAGTCAAAAATTAAGCGGTAATTTATATTGTGTAGGAATGTCTTTGTGGAAAAGAGCTGTCATTAAACCTTTTTTTAATTTTCCTAAAACTAACTTGCACTTTACTTCATCATTAAAAGCATTGCAGAAAAAAAAGGATATTCAAGACCATGCTAAATTACTTATTTGGAGTCAAGGTAGTGAAGATTTGATTAGTTTTGCAGAAAAGCAAGGCTTACCGGTCTTAAGAATGGAGGATGGATTTGTTCGTTCTGTAGGGTTAGGTTCAAATCTTGTGGTTCCAATATCCTTGGTAGTTGATGATATGGGCATTTATTTTAATGCTCAACAAGTATCTAGATTAGAAGAAATTTTGAATACAACAATATTTTCTAAGCAAGTTCTACAAATGGCTGATACGTTACGCTCCTATTTAATAGAAAAGAATATAGGGAAATATAATGTTGGAGACTCTAATTTCACACTGGATATTAATGATAAAAGAACTATATTAGTACCAGGGCAAGTAGAAGATGATGCTTCAATTCGTTTTGGTTCACCTAGTATTAAAAAGAATCTAGATTTATTGAAGATTGTAAGAAAAAGAAATCCTGATGCTTATATTATTTATAAACCCCACCCTGACGTTGTAAGTGGCAACAGAAAAGGTAAAGTAGAATATAAAGATGCTATTAATTATGCAGATACAGTAATAGAAACGGTTAATATTTTAGACTGTATCAATCAGGTAGATGAAGTACATACAATGACATCCTTAGCGGGCTTTGAAGCATTACTTAGAGGTAAAGAAGTCCATTGCTATGGGCTGCCATTTTACTCTAATTGGGGTTTAACGAAAGATACAATAAATCTACCAAGAAGAAATAGACAATTAACTTTATTGGAGCTGATTGCCGGTGTGATGATACATTATCCTTATTATGTTGATCCTAAAAATGGTCAACTAATAGGCGTACTACAGGCAATTGATATCTTACAAAAACAAAAAAGGATGTTGTTAACCAATGGCTTATACCGTAATTGGTTTGCTAAACAATATGGAAAGTTAAAACAGCTTATAAAGGTATTATAGTTAATATATGATTAGTCATAATTTAGATGAGATTGTTGAATATTCAGAACGTATTCTATTATTACAAGGACCAGTGGGTGATTTTTTTACTCAATTATCTAAATGGCTTACTGAATATAATAAACAAGTTTTTAAAATTAATTTTAATGTGGGTGATGAGTATTTTTATCCTAATAACTTAAGTAATACTTATAGTTATCATGATAAATTTGAAAATTTTAAGGATTATCTTGTTAAATTTGTTAATGATAATAAGATAGATACAATAATATGCTTTGGTGATAATCGTCCTTATCATAAAATTGCCAAATCACTGACTAAAGAACTTAATATGTTCTTTTGGGTTTTTGAAGAAGGTTATTTTCGTCCTGATTATGTGACTTTAGAAAAATTTGGAGTGAATGCTTTCTCTAAAATACCAAAAGAAAAAGCATTTTTTCAGCAATTTTATAACCTACCGCCAATTGGTGAGCCTCAAAAAGTGAAACAAGGGTTTATACCTGTTGCTAAGGTTGCGATTCAATATTATTGGAAGTGTATTAGAAATAGAGATAAATATCCTCATTATAAACACCATCGCTATTTGTCTGGTAGATATTATCTAAAACTGTGGATGCTTTCTGCAATTCGTAGAGTATATTATTACTTTAAAGACAATTGCTTTTCTAAAAAAATTCAGCGAGGAAAATTTGGTGAGTTTTTTATTGTACCTCTTCAGGTTTATGATGATAGCCAAGTAATGGTTCATTGTGACTATAATGGCGTATCAGAATTCATTAATGAAGTATTAGCCTCTTTTAGCCGATATGCACCTCATGATATGAATTTAATTATTAAACATCATCCAATGGATAGAGGATTTACTGATTATGGTACGGTAATTCAGGAAAATATTAATACATATCCTAATTTAAAGGGTCGAGTATTCTATGTGCACGATCTTCCATTACCTGTTTTGTTAAGACAAGGAAAAGGAATGGTATGTATTAATAGCACAAGTGGTTTGTCTGCATTAGTCCATAATTTACCTGTAAAAGTATTGGGAAGAGCTAATTATGATTTTGATGGATTGACTTATCAAGGCACACTAAATACATTTTGGAATAACTCACAAAGACCAGATAATGATCTTTTTTTAGCTTATAGAAATTATCACTTACATAAAACACATTTAAATGGAAATTTCTATAGTAAGGTTATCTTACGTTATCCATATAATAACGAAGTATAAATGAGAAGATTTTTTATTTTTGGTTATTGTAATATGTATATGCATCATCAATAGTATCAAATTGATGCATATATCCATTATCAAGAACCATAGCGTTATCACAATATTCTTTTACTGAAGCTGGACTATGAGATACTAAAATAATAGAGCGGTCTTTGCGCTTCTCAAATAATTCATACTTACATTTCTTTGAGAAACGCGAATCGCCTACCGCAATAACCTCATCAATCAGATAACAATCAAATTCTACAGATAGAGAGAGAGCAAAGGCTAAACGAGCTTTCATCCCCGAAGAGTATTTTTTGATCGGTTCATACAAGTAGTCTCCTAATTCAGAGAAATCTTCAGTAAAAGATTTAACATAGTCGATATCTGCATTATATAGGCGACATATAAAACGCAAATTATCCATACCTGTCAGGCTACCTTGAAATGCGCCAGAGAAGGCTAAAGGCCAAGATATACTCATACTTCTTTCAATTCTACCAGTGGTTGGTGGCTCTACGCCGCTAATTAAGCGTATTAACGTAGATTTTCCCGCACCATTACGTCCTAAAATCCCAATTTTTTCGCCTTTATTGAGTTTAAAATTAATATCGTGTAGAACTGTTTTCCAACCATTACGTGTATGATATTTTTTACTAACATTCTGTACATTAATCATCTTGGTTCAATTCCTTTACTAAAATTTCTTACCAGAATTAGCCCTACAAATAGGAGTACAATATCGCTTAGAATTAAAAAATTGACATTTTCATAGGTTATGACCGAATCTCCAAAATAACCATGACGAAACATTTCTGTTCCATTGATCATAGGAACCCATATTAGGTATTCCCTTACTTGAGGAGGTAATGAATTAACAAAGAAAAAAGCACCAGAGAGAGGCAACATCATAAAACTCATGGTACCCCAAATTTTACCAAATGGTTCAAAATAGAAGGCAATAGAGCAAATAATTAATCCTAATCCTGTAGCAAATAGAGACATCAAAAGCCAAGCTAATAACATATAAAAAATATCGTGAGGAAAGTCGATCAAGCCAGTAAGTACGAATAATGCAGAGATAATGATTTGAGCAACAGTTGCACCAGAAATTTCGAGTAAGATCCTTGCAAAAATAGTATCAAGTACGCGTACATTTCTATGGTAAAGTAAGCTAATATTTCCTGATATTGCACCAATCGTTCTACGAGAAGCGTTTCTCCACATCATTGCTATTGGATAGCCTGTAATAATGAAGGCAATGATATTTAAAGTGGAAAATTTATCAACTCTGAGAAATGACCAAACCATAGATACGATTAGCGTTAGCATGAGTGGTTCAACAAACAACCACAAAAAACCAATATTATTACGTCCATATCTTGTAATAATTTCTCTCATCAATAATGCACCAATAACTCTTATTTGAATAACTAGTGACTGACGAAAGCTAGTTTGATCTCCGTACTGCATTAATTTTTATGCTCTCTAATACTTGCTATCAATAGACTAAAAATACCATACAGCATCAAGCCTATAATTAATGTTGCGATAATATTGTAGATTCTGTATGGCTCTAATGCTAAATCAGGTCTGCTTGGTTTATCTATAACCTCAAGATACAACTGCTGGCGGTCAGCTTCACTTCTTGCATTTTGTAATGATGTCATTGCCGCAGTGAGTTGCTGTTGAGCTAATGTATTATTTAATATTAAATGTTGATATTCAGCAGTTTGAGTGGTAATAGAGTTATTTCCACCAGATAATGAATTTACCTGCTGATCAATTTCTTTCAGTAGATTTTCCTCATGAGTTTTTAATGTATTCAGTTGAGGATTTTTAGGAGAAAGATCTCTAAGTTGCACAATTTGACCCTGAATACCAATTAATTCACTTTTTAATCTAGATATTAGGGCTAATTGGATTTCAGATTGTGCAGATAAATCAAAGATATTATGCTCAATTCGATATTTACTTAAAGCAAGCGCAGATTCATTTACTCGTTTTTCTGCATCTTGGACAGCGATCTCTGCAAAATTTATTGTATCTTTCCGAGCTCGAGTGTTTAAGAGGTTAATTAATTTTTCACCTTGACTTAATAATTCACTATTGATTTGTTGTGCTTCCGTAGCATCAAATGCACGAATATTTAATGAAACAATACCCGATGTTGAATCAAAGTTTACAGCGACATGTTTTATGAAATATTGGTAAAATGCCTCATTTTCACCATTGAACCCAAAGGCATTAAATCGGCTTAACAAGTCACCCTTTTCTTCATAAAAGCTTCTGACCGCTATTTTTTCTTTTAGTGTTTCTAAAGCATTACGAGAACGCATATATTCCTGAAGTGTGTAAGTATCATCTTGTGAGCGAGAAAATCCCACACTTTGCAATATGGCACCCATACCACTTAGAGATGATTGATTACTAGGCGATCTAACGATAAAAGTAGACTCTGAGATATAAACATCTGAAGCAAATAAACTAAAGTAAATAGTGGAAAAAGTGGTTGGAATAACCACCATTATCCAAAATAAGATATTAAACTTTTTCCACCCAAAAGATTTTTTATTTGACATGTTAGAATCCTATAATCCATTTGCTGAGTTAATTGTACTAGTAACTGGAGATGAGATCGAAAAAATTAAACTAATAAATTTTTGGAATTCAGCTAACGGTGCATTAGACACATAAACAACATCTTTATCTTTTATTGGAAAATGTTGAAGCACAAATAATGAGGTTGGTTGAAGTAAATTTACATTATAGACTGTAGGAACGTTCATCCCATTTGTATATCCACGATTACGCCATATGCTTTGATCTAATTTACTCAAGTTATTAAAAGGAATATAGCGGAAAACAAACACACTTCTTGGATCAGATCTTCTATCTACTAGACCACCCAATTGTCCAATTGCTTCAGCCAAACTTAGACCTTTAGTTGAAAATCTGACAACTTTATTAGTTCCTAAAGCACCCAATCCAGTAAAACTTAGAGGGCTGTTTAGTAAACTAATCACATCTCCTGGGTATAATGGGATATTCTGCAATGGATCACTGAGTAATTTTTCAAATGCAACTGATTTGACTTGGGAACCTCTCATAACCTGTACTGTGACATCTTGTAAGTCTGCTTGAACACCTCCAACAGATGCAACAGCATCTAGAACTCGTTCTCCATATGGAGTCAGTGGCATTCTAATGCTATTTCCTTCACGTATTACCGATACATTTGCTGAATTATTTTTGATAACCCTAACAACAACTTGTGGTTCATTGGCTAGAGTGCTTAAACGATTTGTTAACTCATTTTGAATTGTTTCTGGTGTTTTCCCTTTAACATACAGATCTCCCACAAAAGGAATAGTTATTCTGCCTTTTTGATTGACCATTTGTTCTGGTAATTTTGTTAACTCTGAGCTACCACCTGAGTTAGCTGAAAGAGTGCTCCCAAAGAGAATGGCAGGAGGCGCTTCCCAAATTGAAATATCAAGTACATCCCCGACATTTACTGTTCCAGTATATGGTGCGGTTCTACTCAGCTCTGTTAGACTTTGTTCTGATTTTTCTTGAAAGAGTTTTTGGGCTGTTGGTAAATCCAAATTAATCAGATCAACTTCAGGCGTATTTTGAGTTTCACCTATTTTAAGAACCTCGCTATAACTAGGACCACTTGTTGGTAAGGTAGAGCAAGATATTAAAACGCTAGTAGAAAGAAGTAAAAGTATAGATTTCTTCATCATAATCAAGTATCGAAAGGTTTGTTTATGTTTTAAACCCTATATTAATATATAGGATGCATATAATATAATTCTATTCTACATCAAAAAATGACACCTTGTATATATTACTAATTAAGTTTAGAATTACTCCATTATATTTTGGAGTGATAATTTTTTTATTTTTATTTAGAGGTGAGGGAGACTTTTTAGAATGAAACGTATAGCAATTATTCCTGCAAGAGAGGGGTCTAGAGGGATAAAGGATAAAAATTTACGATCAGTTAGTGGCATATCTCTTGTAGGTAGAGCCGTAATAGCAGCAAAAGAATCAGGTTGTTTTGATGAAATTATTGTCACTTCTGATGGTAAAAAAATATTAGAAGAAGCTGAAAACTTTGGGGCAACCCCTTTATTACGCCCTGTTGAGTTGTCTCAGAGTGACACCAAAACCATAGATGCTGTAGTTCATTGTATTACTACCCTGAATATTAAGGATGGGATCTCTACGTTACTTCAACCAACTAGTCCTCTACGTACCAGTTCAGATATAGTGTCTGCTATGGATTTATATAATGAAGGTCTATTTAAATCTGTCATTTCTGCTTGTGAATGTGAGCACCATCCGTATAAATCATTTTCTATAGATGGCAATCGTATTGTTCCTGTTAATCAATTAAATGATTTTGAAAAACCTCGTCAGGAATTGCCAAAAATGTTTCGTGCGAATGGAGCAATTTATATTAATGACATTAAAAGTTTATTAGATATAGGAAGCTTTTTCATTCCAGACGTCAAATTTTATCTGATGTCATCACATCGCTCAATAGATATTGATAATGAGTTAGATTTACAGTTGGCTGAGCAACTTGTAAAAGGGAATGAGTAAGTTTTAATAATGAGCATTAATCAATTATGAAGAAGAAAGGTTTATTTAATAAAATAAAGTCATATTGGGTTAACCCTGTTAATTCTATTCAAAATAGTCCATTTTTCACAGTCCAATATTTAGAAGATTTTAAAAAAACAAAAAATTTATTTGTTATATCTCATCTAGGGCAGTTAGCTCAGGTTGAGGCTTTAATTAAGGAAGAGAATTTCTTAAATTGTGTTTTGGTTATTTTGTATACGGTTAGAAATAGATCTATGCCCGAACTGATTGCCAAAAAAGTTAATAAAGCATTATTTAATCGAATTACATTTCTTCAACTACCTTCATTTCCAAATAAAATACATATAAAGAGTTTATTTAGAATAATGAACTCATATCGTAGTATGTTATCCTCAATAAGACCACATAGATTGTTTGTTTTAAGTTTCGAAAAGCATTATTGTTTACTTATTAAGAAAGCTAGAGAAATGAAAATTGAAGTAAATCTAATAGAAGAGGGGACAGCAACTTACAAATACAGTAGTAGAGAAGAAGCTAATTTAATGATTAAAGATTCATTAACAAAGTTAGATAGAAGATCTGCATTTTTTATTAGACATTTACCTATGTTATCTTGCCTCAGACCAGTGTTAAGAGTTAATTATATTTTTGATAAGGTATATTCATCATTTCCTGATATGTTAGAAAATACTTTTAAATTTAAAGAAAGTAAGGAATTTTTTATATATAAAGATATATCAGGAGATAAATTTACAAGGAGTATTCAGTCTCATTATAATATGACGAATGAAGATATTTTATTTTTAAATCAAAGATATCCATTTCCTCAAGATTCCTATGCTAATATTCTTATCTTTATATTAATGAACTATATTAATAAATATGGTGGTAAGGTTTTTATAAAATTGCATCCTAAAGATCCTGAATCACTTAAAATTGCTTTAGTATCTGAAGTTGAGAAAGCGGGGCTATCTAATAATATAATAATTATTGATGAATATGGTTTTTTAGTTGAAAGATTGATTTTTGTATCAAAACCTAAAAAGATAGTGTCATTAACATCAACAACTTTAATTTATGGTAAAAAGATTTTACCAGATACTGAATCTATAACAATTTATCCTCTAGTAAGAGATATGTTATTTAATGATAAAAAAGAAACTTTAGCACAGTACTTTTTAGAAGCTGATGAACATTTTTCTATACTGAGAAAATTTAAAAATATCAGTGCTATTGGTAGTATAGTCGATATATAAGACAATATGATATTGTATGAAAAAAATACTAATTATTGTAACATATGATTCTTTTTTAAAGGCTGGTATTAATATTGCTAGTCGATTAAAAGGCTTTAGCATTGATGTGGCAATTCAAAATGTTAAGAAAAATCAATTATCTCTTCGCCAATTAAATGAGTCGAAAATAGCTAATTTTAATATTGTTGAACTGAATTTCTCTACTTTAGATCAATATAATATAGTAATGCTATCAATGGGCAATAGTTCATTTAGGAAATTTATTGTTCAATATTATGATTTTTTTTCTAATACCGATTTGCATAGACCCCTTCTTATTTCTATTTTTCCTGGTGTAATATTTGGACAAGTTGACAGCATTATTTCTAGAATAAATTCAGATATTGTAATAGCAAATAATCAAGCTGATGTAGAGCTAATCGAAAAAATGGCTAGAACATATAATAATAATTTGAAAGTGTTAAATTATGGTATAGTTAATATTAACCAAAATTTTTTGAGAGAAAGAAATAGAAATAAAGAAGAAAATATTGTATTCATTGATCAGGTTAGAATACCTAATTTATATCATGAAAGAGAGTATGTTGTAGATAATTTAATTGAATTGGCAAAAAGTAATCCTGAAAAAAATATAATCATAAAAACAAGAGTTAATGCAAAAGAAATAACTGTTCATATTGATAAATATCCATATTTTGATATTTTAAAACATAAAGTTGTACCGAGTAATTTGTATATATCTTCCGAATCTATAGACAGTCTTTACCATAAGATGGATTTCTGTATTTCGTTTTCATCTACGGTAATCTTTGAAGCGTTATATTATGGTATTCCTTGCGGTGTTATTAAAGATTTAGGAATTAGAGAGGATTTTTCTAATAAATATTTTTTAGATAGCGGATTATTAATGAGTTTTTCTGAGATAAAAGCAGGAATAAGAAGAAAAGTTGATATAAATTGGTTTGATAATTATGTTGTTTTTGATCATGATAGAGATAAGGTGCTTCAAGAATTGATTGATTCTTCTTTGAAGAATAAACAGAATGAAAATATGTCAATATCCTCAGAACCTTTGTTTTGTGGTGCATTTAGAGATGAATATAATAAAGAATTAAAAGTTAGTAAGAAAAAATCGGATAATATGATTTTTAAATTCTTTTCTAAGATTGGTATGGTTTTTTTTAATAAATTTAAATTTTAAAAATGGTGGGTGTTATGGTTAATAATATTAATACTGTAGAAGATTTTGTTAGAGATCTTTTTAATAAAGGAAATTATAAAGAAATTATAAGATTGAGCAGAATAATAGATATTAACTATATTTTAGATAAAGATGTTGTGAGAATGATGGCTGTCTCTGCATATAAACTAAATGTTTTTTCATTATGCATTGATTTGTCTAAAAAATATTTATATTTAAAAAATGATGATCATTATATACATGAGATACTAGCAAAATCATACTTGGAACAAAATGAAATAGAAAAAGCTTTTTCTTCTTATAAAGATGCCATTGATTTAAATAATGAATTAATATTAGCTAAATTTATGTATCTTTTGTTGAAATATAGAATATATTCTTTTCTTTCATTAGATGAAATTATTCAAATAGAAAAAATAGCTTTAGCTAATAAAGATCTTAATAAGATAAGATTAGTTTCTTATATACAATACTCTTTAGGATATTTTGAGCAAGCAAGAGTTAATTTAGAAAGTATACTTGGTAAAAATTATATAGCTATTGATTATTTGACATTATTTGATATTGTAAAGACACAGGGCTGTAATAGTAAATATTTTCCCTTAAATAAAATAGATAATGAAGTATTATTTAGTAGTAATTTTGAGCCAAAAAATCATAAAAATTTATTTATTACCCTATCTCCAAATAATAGTTTTACCCTTAGAAAGCATGATATATCATATTGTGACAAATTAAATCTAGTAGATAAAACAGCTTCTTATTATATTTTGTCTATAAAATCCATAGCAAGTTATATTAGAAGTTTAGTAAGCAAATATAACTATTCAAAAGTTTTTCTAGTAGGTAGTTCTAAAGGTGCTGTGGGTGTGATTTTGTTAATTGATTTATTGCAAAAGTATTGTCCTAATGTTCAAATTAAGGCTGTTGCATGTTCACCTCAAATCTCTCTTTACCCACTTAATAAAAATTTAATAATTCCTAGTTATAGAAAATTTTCTGAATATATTTCATGTAATAAATTTTTGCTTCGTGAATTTATGTCTCTTAATTTTATTAATGAAATTAAAATTAAAAAAAATAATAGATTGACTGTATTTTATGGTCAAAAATTTAGAATGGATGCTTTTGAAGCAGATAGAATAAATGCTCAGGAAAATTTAGATATTATTCCTTTAAATTTTTCAGGTCATGGCTCTTTAATTCCATTAACAATCCCAGAAGGAAAAACTAAATCTGACTTATATAAGAAATATAAAGATCTAGCTAGTGATGATGATTTAGCTGAGGTAGATGGTAGTAGAGAATCAACAACGGATATTGTTGATGAAATTTATAATATTTATTTAGATCCTAATATGAGATTAAATAAATTCCTAGAGTCTTAGTTAATATTACGATAATTTTTACTAAGCGTCATTATGTAAGTAGCGGTAAGATCTAAATTCTGCAAATTATCAGTAAGATCTTACCGCTTATTCCTATATTACTTCGCTAATAAATACGCTCTTAACTTCTCAAAATCATTTACCATTGTGTCGGAAAGTAATGGGAGTTTATTGTGCTTATCCAATGCCTCTGGTAGTGGTAGCTCGATATTTAAAATACGTTCTACCGATTCTTTAAATTTCGCTGGGTGGGCGGTGCAGAGGAAGATGCCTGTTTCATCGGCTTGTAACTGATCTTTTAACGCTTGGTAAGCGATTGCACCATGCGGTTCACATAAGTAGCCTTCCGCATATTCCGCTTTAAGCGCAGTTTCTGTTTCGTCATCATTTAATGCAAGAGAGCCAAGATCGGCTAAGTCCCAGTTATTACGTTTAAATAACTCTTCCACACGAGGCCAGTTGTTTGGTCGGCTTACGTCCATTGCGTTAGAAAGGGTGGCAACGGTTGCATTCGGTTCCCATTTTCCAGAACGTAAGTAACGAGGCACGGTGTCGTTAGCATTAGTTGAGGCAATAAAACGTTTGATTGGTAATCCTAAAGTTTTGGCAATCAATCCTGCAGTTAAATTACCGAAGTTACCACTTGGCACAGAAACCACGACGTTATTGCGTTTTTCTTTTGGTAATTGTGCGACTGCTTCGAAGTAGTAGCAAACTTGTGCAAGTAAACGGCTGATGTTAATCGAATTTGCAGAGTTTAGCCCGATTGCTTGGCGTAATTCTTCATCATCAAAGGCTTGTTTCACAAGGGCTTGGCAAGCATCAAAATCAGACTCGATCGCCACTGTGCGAATATTGCCACCAAGGGTACAGAATAATTTTTCTTGAAGTGGGCTGATTTTACCTTTTGGATAAAGAATAACGACGTTGATATTTTCTAAACCATAAAAAGCGTGAGCCACTGCTGCACCTGTATCGCCAGAGGTTGCAGTTAGAATCGTGATTTTTCCATCGCCACGCACTGCTGCAAGGGCTTGTGCCATAAAGCGACCACCAAAGTCTTTAAATGCTAATGTTGGTCCGTGGAAAAGTTCTAATGCGTAGATATGATCATTTACTTTGGCTAGTGGAGCAGGGAAGGTAAACGCATTTTTTACCATTGCGTTTAAGGTTTCGGTTGGGAGCTCGTCTCCAATTAATGCTGAAAGAATTTTTTGGCTACGTTCAACAAGTGGTAAATCAAGTAATTCGTCAATATTGGTTAAAGTTGGAATCGTTTCAGGGAAGAATAATCCTTGATCCTTACCTAGCCCTTGGCGTACGGCTTGGGCAAAATTCACCTGTTCTTCTGGGTGTTTGATATTGTATAAATTCATTCAGCAATCCTTTTTGTTATAAAAATAAAGAAATTGTTTTGATTTTATCTGTTCCCCTTTGTTAGTCAATGTAAAAGCGGTATCATTTGAGCAATTTTTTGCAAATTAAGGGGCAAACAATGAGAAACACACAACGCACACTGGCTATTCATAAACACATTGCTTTAGTGGCTCACGATAGTTGTAAACAGAGCTTATTGGAATGGACTCAAAAGCATGCGGAATATTTAAAACCACATAAGTTATATGCAACGGGGACTACGGGTAATTTGCTCTCTAAAGAAACGGGATTAGAAATTAAGTCTTTGCTAAGTGGTCCAATGGGAGGCGATCAGCAGTTGGGAGCATTAATTGCCGATAAAAAAATTGATATGTTGATTTTCTTTTGGGATCCAATGAATGCTGCACCACATGATCCTGATGTAAAGGCGTTAATGCGTATTGCGACAGTGTGGAATATCCCTGTGGCAATTAATCAAACTTCGGCTAACTTTTTATTGGCATCAACATTATTTGGGCAAGAAGTAGATATTGAGATTCCTGATTATGAAACATATTTGAGAGAACGTTTAAGTTAGTTTATAGGTTTTATCGCATAATCATTGTATGATTTGTGTATTAAGTTTGAATCAAAGAGGTAAAAATGAGATGTGAATGCCAATTAGTGACTCACAAAAATCCTGATTTATGTGTGGCTCTAACACAATATCGTTTAATTGAAGTGGCGGGTGTAGATGCCGAGAAATTTTTGCAAGGGCAATTAACCTGTGATGTAACAAAGCTTGCAGAAGGTGAGCATACACTCACATCTCATTGTGACCCAAAAGGTAAAATGAGTGCATTATTCCGTTTATATCGCCAATCTGCCGATCAATTCTTTATGATTATTCTGCAAGATTTATTACCCGAAGCCTTGGCTCAATTAAAAAAATATGCGGTATTTTCTAAAGTCACCTTTACTGAATTGGATACGCCATTATATGGCACAACAAGCGGTGAGATGATTGCAAACTTTAGCAATAAAGTGACCGCTTGCATTATCCTAGATGAGCAGAAACGTGCGATATTTTGGGGCGATGTTTCCCCTGAAACAAATGGCGAGGCGACACGTTGGGATTTAATTGATATTCAACAAGGTGTACCGTTACTTTATAAAGCGAATCAATTTGAATTATTACCTCAAGCGGCCAATGTGCAATACCTTGAGCAAAGTATTTCTTTTACAAAAGGCTGTTATATCGGGCAAGAAACCATTGCTCGTGCGAAATATCGTGGGGCAAATAAACGTGCGATGTTTACCCTTGTCGGTAAAATTGAGAGCGAGATTGCCTTACCCGAAGTGGCATCAAGTGTTGAAATGCGACTAGGCGAAAACTGGAAAAGCACAGGCACGATTTTAGCTTCTGTAAAAGATGAAACTACCTTATGGGTGCAGGTTGTATTAAATCGTGATATTGAACCAGATAGCCTTTTCCGTATTGGTGATACAAAACTGAGCATTTACTCACTTCCTTATGCTTTGGATGAAAATTAATGATGGAATTTATTTATCCCCAAGCAAATTTGATTGCAGGTGTTGATGAAGTGGGGCGAGGTCCTTTGGTTGGAGCGGTTGTTACTGCTGCGGTAATTTTAGATCCAAATAATCCGATTGAAGGCTTGGCAGATTCCAAAAAATTATCAGAAAAACGCCGAATCGCTTTAGCGGAAGAGATTAAGAAAAAAGCATTGAGTTGGTCGTTAGGTCGAGCAGAGCCAGAAGAAATCGATCAGCTCAATATTTTACACGCTACAATGTTAGCCATGGAACGCGCGGTAGCGGGATTACACATTCAACCTGATTTTGTATTGGTTGATGGTAATCGTATCCCAAAATTTTCTATTCCAGCGCAAGCGGTAGTAAAAGGCGATAGCTTAGTGGCAGAGATCAGTGCGGCGTCAATCATTGCAAAAGTCACACGTGATCAGGAAATGGCAGAATTAGATAAAATTTATCCTGAATATGGTTTTGCCAAACATAAAGGATACCCGACAAAATTACATTTTGAGAAATTAGCGGAATTTGGTGTCACACCTTATCATCGTAAAAGTTTTGCTCCAGTAGCGAGACTCTTAAATCAATAGTAAATAGGAATAGCATGAAAGAATCGGATATTTATCTACAAAGTTGTCCTGAATGCGATACGTTAGTGAGTATTACAAAAGAGTTGAATAATCAGACCGCTTGTTGCCCGAATTGTCATCACGTTTTACACTCTGGTGGACGTTGGAGTTTAGGTCGTTGTAGTATTATTGCATTTGCGATTCTTATCCTTTTACCTCTCGCCTTATATTTTCCATTAATGCACATTGATTTATTGGGTGTGAATTTATATGCATCGGTGTGGGGAGGAACTTGGAAAATGGCAACCTCCGGTTTCCCTTATACCGCTTTTATGATCTTATTTTGTTCAGTCATTATGCCGTTGGCGTTTGTGTTGCTGATATTGGCTTTACGTTTTCAAAAATGGATTGAATATCGCCCTCGCTATACGCTTATATTCCTAACAAAAGCAAAACAATGGGTAATGTTGGATGTGTATTTGGTCGCATTAGGTGTAGCGGCTTTTAAAGTGAGGGAGTATGCACCGCTCTCTTTTGACTTGTATTTAATTCCATTTTTATTAGTGACATTACTCACAACATTATTATTTACTAAAATTGATCCGAAGCAGTTATGGAATGATTTTTACCCAGAATATTATGCGTTAGAGCCGGAGCATTGTACCCATTCTACTCACTATACGTTGTGTCACGTATGTGATTATACCTTTGATGCCAATATTATTGATATGAAGGGGCAACACCGCTGTCCTCGTTGCGAAAGTAATTTAGATGTACCAGAAAAGGTTAAATTACAACGGGTTTGGGCGACCTTACTGGCTGGTGTTGTGATGATGATTCCAGCTAACCTTTTACCGATTTCTTCCACGGAATTTGCGGGCTCAACTTCCGCAGATTCATTGATGAGTGGTGTACTGTTATTTATTTCTATGGGTAGTTATGCCGTTGCGGGCATTGTATTTGTGGCAAGTATTGTTGTGCCATTTAGTAAAGTTGCAGTGATTTTATATCTTTTATTAGCGATTCATTTCCGCTGGAAACATTCGATCCACTGGCAAATGAAACTACTGCACTATGTTCACTTTGTTGGACGTTGGTCAATGCTTGATTTATTTGTATTAGCATTGATGATGTCTTTAGTAGAACGTGGACAAATTATTAGCTTCTCAGTAGGAGATGCGGCTTTTTATTTTGGGGCGGCGGTATTTTTAACTATGATTTCTTCTTCTAATCTTGATGCCAAAATGTTATGGGATATTCATTATGGGCATAAAAAAGAGGAGTCTGAAGCAAGCGGTTAGATTTGAACAAACTTTTGCAACAGTTTATACTGGCAAACTTAATTTATAATAATTTAAAAATAGGAGCACATTATGATGCGTGTTGATACTTCAGAACTTTGTGATATTTATTCAGATCAAGTCGATGTCGTCGAACCCATTTTTTCTAGCTTTGGGGGCAGACCTTCTTTCTATGGAAAAATCACAACAGTAAAATGCTTTGAAAGCAATGGATTGATTGCTGAAGTGTTGGAAGAAGACGGTCAAGAACGAGTGCTGCTTATTGATGGCGGTGGTGCAGTTCGTCGAGCATTGATTGATGCGGAATTAGCCCAATTAGCCGTAGATAATGGATGGGAAGGGATTATCGTTAATGGTGCCGTACGTCAGTTAGATGTACTAGAAACATTAGATATCGGTATTCAAGCCCTAGCACCAATTCCAGTGGGTGCAGATGATAGCATGGTGGGTGAAGTGGATACGCCAGTGAATTTTGGTGGTGTCAGTTTCTTACCTGAAGATTATGTTTATGCCGATCTCACAGGGATCATTCTCTCTCCTGAATTACTTGATTTCTCAGATGAAGATGAGGAAGAAGAGTAATATTTCTTATCCCATTCTATAGTGAAAACTGCCAACAATTGTTGGCAGCTGATTCAATTTTTCGCTTTATTTCTGCTTAATATACTTTTCAAAGATTTCTATTAATTCTTCTCGGCTGTAATTCGCTTTCAGTTCGTTTTGGATAATCTCAATAAATTGATTAACCTCTGTGATTGTAATTTGTTCTGAGTGTTTGCTATACATTCTGTAATACACATTGTTATGTAATGAATGAATAGCGTCATTCGTGAAACATGACATAATCAGATGATTTCGCCAAATGCTTTTAGGATTCTTATAGCAGTAAAAATTCCCCATTTCAAAATCGGCATCAACGTTTTCAATTAGATTAAATTGGTAGATATTGAAGTACTGATCTTTTTCCTTTCTTTGCAGAGTGTATAGTCCCTGATTATCGTATGATAGCTGATATTCTGTATTTAAGTGACCGATCGAAGAGGGATTCTTTTCATCAAATTTAATGATAACACTTGGACTACGAAACCCAACGCCAACATCTACCAAATATTTCTCACCTTGATAATGTAAGATTGTGACTCGATGGGTCATTGGTATTTTGGGAATATCGTTATTTAATATACGAGCTAGGTGTTGCGTTACTTTAAAGCCAAAGTGTTTTAATACTTCATACATCAATTTATTGTGTTCAAAGCAATAACCTCCTCTTTTATTTACAACGATATTGTTATATGCCGATTCAAGATCAATCGGAACATCTTCGGCAAGCAACACTTTGGGATTACCAAAAAAATAACGTTTTAAATGCGCTAAGGCTAAGTCAGAAATATCTTCTAGTGTGGTGATATTTTTAGTGATATTAAGGTCGGCTAAGTAATGTTGAATAATATTTTGTGTATCCATTTAAACTCCTATGAATTTTATCGTCGTGATGTGAACGATTAAAAATTCACATAAAAATCTTGAGTAAGTTCTTTAAATTCTTCGCTATATTGATGATTTTCTTGGTAGATCACGAGTTGCTTATCAGCACATACTTTATCTACCCTTGAGAAAGTCAAAATGATCCGTTTAGCAAGTTTGTTTGGTGTAGATTGTATCGTATAGCGTTCAATACAATATAAGCCAATTTCTTTGGCTTGCTCAATTAATTTAAGTCCAGCATCAAGTGGCAGAATAAATGTAATTCTCCCTTTGGATGATAGCCATTTTTTTGCTTGAGATAACCAAGTAATATGGTTTTGGGTAATGTTTCTGGCAAGTCCTCGAGCTTTTGTTTTACTGGGTAAACTGTCAGAAAAATAAGGCGGATTCGACACAATAAGATCAAATTGTTGGGTAAACTCTATTTGAGTTACATCACCATGAATGATTGATATTCTATTGTGCCATGGTGTTAATTTTGAGTTATCTGTTGCTTGTGAGTAAGCATCTTGTTCAAGTTCAATGGCCGTAATAGAGGGGAATAATTCAACACAAGCGGTACGTTGTGCCAGCATTATTGCAAGTAATCCTGAACCTGTCCCCATATCTAAAATAGAATGAACATTGTTTATCTCTGCAATCGCCCCAAGTAAAATACTATCAGTGTTTACTTTCATTGCACATTGGTCGTGTGCAATGAAGAATTGCTTAAATTGAAAACCTTTTGACGCCATATTATTTGTTTTAATGATTATTTCTTTCTTAATTTTACGGTTTCAATGGCGTGGTGTTGCCCTTTGACTAAGATTAAATTCGCTCTTTCTCTACTTGGTAAAATATTTTTGCGAAGATTTAACCCATTAATTTCGTCCCAAATTTTAGAGGCAGTAGCAATGGCCTCTTCTTCAGATAATTTTGAGTAATGGTTAAAATAAGAATTAGGATCTGAAAAGGCACTTCGGCGAAACTTTAAGAAGCGGTTTATATACCATGTTTTCAATAATGATTCATCGGCATCAACATAAATTGAAAAATCGACAAAGTCAGAAACAAAAATATTATGAGGATTAGACGGATTATTCATGCCACTTTGTAGTACGTTTAATCCCTCTAAGATAACGATATCTGGTTGATCGACCTCATTAAATTGATTAGGAATAATATCGTAGGTTAAGTGAGAGTAAATAGGGGCTTTTACATGTCGTTTACCTGCTTTGATGTCCGAAACAAAAGCAATTAATTGATGAATATCATAGGACTCAGGAAACCCTTTTTTATGTAATAAGTTTTTTTGTTCTAAAATATTTAATGGATATAGAAAACCATCTGTTGTAATCAGAGATACTTTACGATCTTGAGGCCAGTGAGATAGAAGCGCTTGTAAAATACGTGCGGAAGTACTTTTTCCAACGGATACGCTTCCTGCAATACTGATGATAAAAGGCACTTTAGGCGCCTTTATATCTAAAAATTTATGTAGGACCTGCTGACGTTTAATATTTTCATCAATGTAATAATTAATTAAACGGGCAAGGGGAAGATAAATTGTGCTGACTTCATCTAAAGATAAGTCTTCATTAAAACCGAGTAGTGGTTTTAAATCTTGCTCAGTGAGCTTTAATGGCACAGATTTTCGTAATGCAGCCCATTGTTGACGATCAAAAGTAAGAAAAGGCGTCAGTTTTTTTGTTTTTTGCAAATTCATCGCGATAAATATCTTGATAAGGATAGCAATAGTTTATCTTTTATGTCATCAAATATACAGTACAAATCACCAAATAAACTTCTTTATCAGATTACCAGTATTAAAAATATTTAAAAAACAAACATTCTGCGTATTTTGCAATCGAAAGAAACTAAAAATTTAACTTTTTTTAAAAAAAGACTTGCAAGCTTTTCTGAAAGCCCTATAATGCGCACCACTTGCTTATGACAACGCAATAATGCCGACTTAGCTCAGTAGGTAGAGCAACTGACTTGTAATCAGTAGGTCACCAGTTCGATTCCGGTAGTCGGCACCATTAACAACGCAAAGTCAGCAGGTATTCAATTAATGTGGAGGGATTCCCGAGCGGCCAAAGGGGGCAGACTGTAAATCTGTTGGCTCAGCCTTCGAAGGTTCGAATCCTTCTCCCTCCACCATCTCATAATTGAATCCTAAATGGGAAAGACGAATTTAGAACAAGCGGGCATCGTATAATGGCTATTACCTTAGCCTTCCAAGCTAAAGATGCGGGTTCGATTCCCGCTGCCCGCTCCAGCGCTGATATAGCTCAGTTGGTAGAGCGCACCCTTGGTAAGGGTGAGGTCGGCGGTTCAAATCCGCCTATCAGCACCAGTAACTATTCTATTTTCATTTCTCTTTAGTAAACATAATAGTATTTATTTCTACATTTGGTTAATGTGGTAACGTACCATCGTAACCGTGTTTGTTTAGAGGGACTTTATAAAATGTCTAAAGAAAAATTTGAACGTACAAAACCGCACGTTAACGTGGGTACAATCGGCCACGTTGACCATGGTAAAACAACTTTAACAGCAGCAATCACAACTGTATTAGCGAAAAAATTCGGTGGTGCAGCACGTGCATTCGACCAAATTGATAACGCGCCAGAAGAAAAAGCGCGTGGTATCACCATCAACACTTCACACGTTGAGTACGATACAGAAACTCGTCACTATGCTCACGTTGACTGCCCGGGACACGCGGACTATGTTAAAAACATGATCACAGGTGCGGCACAAATGGATGGTGCTATCTTAGTAGTAGCAGCAACAGATGGTCCAATGCCACAAACTCGTGAACACATTCTTTTAGGACGTCAAGTAGGTGTACCATACATCATCGTATTCTTAAACAAATGTGATATGGTTGATGATGAAGAATTATTAGAATTAGTTGAAATGGAAGTTCGTGAACTTCTATCTCAATATGATTTCCCAGGTGACGATACACCAATCGTACGTGGTTCAGCGTTACAAGCATTAAACGGTGTGCCTGAGTGGGAAGAAAAAATTGTTGAATTAGCGGGTTACTTAGATTCATATATCCCAGAACCACAACGTGCAATCGACAAACCATTCTTATTACCAATTGAAGACGTATTCTCAATTTCAGGTCGTGGTACAGTAGTAACAGGTCGTGTTGAACGTGGAATCATCCGTACTGGTGAAGAAGTTGAAATTGTTGGTATCAAAGATACAACAAAAACAACAGTAACAGGTGTGGAAATGTTCCGTAAATTACTTGACGAAGGTCGTGCAGGTGAGAACGTAGGTGCATTATTACGTGGTACAAAACGTGAAGAAATCGAACGTGGTCAAGTATTAGCGAAACCAGGTTCAATCACACCACATACAGACTTTGAATCAGAAGTTTACGTATTATCAAAAGAAGAAGGTGGACGTCACACTCCATTCTTCAAAGGTTACCGTCCACAATTCTATTTCCGTACAACAGACGTAACAGGTACAATCGAATTACCTGAAGGTGTAGAAATGGTAATGCCAGGCGATAACATCAAAATGAAAGTAAGCTTAATTCACCCGATCGCGATGGACGAAGGTTTACGTTTTGCGATTCGTGAAGGTGGTCGTACAGTAGGTGCGGGCGTTGTAGCGAAAATCATCAAATAATCATTGATGGATTAAGCATAGATAGGCGTATCGTAAGGTACGCCTTTTGTTTTTCAAATTTGAGTTTCACAACATTCGTATTAAGGTTTAATCAATGTTAATGAAAACGATATCTTACGATACCTTTTTCGAGGTATTAAATGATCCCAACTATATTCTCGTTGATAGTCGTAATAATCAATTTTATAACGGCTTTGCACATAAAAATGTGACGAGAGGTGGACATATTCCCAATGCGATACAATTTAATGTCGATTGGCTTCCTCATATTACTCCATCAAAATTTGTCACTTTTGCTGATGATAAAGGTTTAGATAAATCTAAAATATTAATTATTTACGATATAGATTTATTTAGAGCAACAGATCTAGGTAAGAGTCTTTTACTATATGGGTATCGTGTTTTAATTTTTCCCCATTTTTTACAATATATACAGAGTAACCAACCGCTTGCCAGTTTCCCTAATTTTCAATATAGCGTTTCCGCAGAATGGTTAAATCATCTACTTACCGATAAAATTTTCAAAACGAATGATCACCAAGATTTTATGTTATTCCACGTATCTTGGGGAAAACGAGAGGATTCTGAAGATTATAAAAGCCATATCCCCACAGCTTATTATTTTAATACAGATTGGATTGAGTCTGGACCGATATGGAATTTGTTAGCGGCAGAAGAAATTAGGAAAAATCTACTAGATAATGGTATTACGCAAGATAAAAGCATTATCCTCTATTCAACAAATCAATTAGCGGCTTATCGCATATTTTGGGTTTTGCTGTGGGCAGGAGTAAAGGATGTTCGTGTATTAGATGGTAATTTCTCTGCTTGGCTATCCTTAGGTTTTGAGATTGAAGGAAAAGTAAATTATCCAATGAAAGAGAATGATTTTGGTGGGATGATACCTTTAAATCCACATTTCAATATTTCTACTCCAGCAGATATTCTTTACCTCCAACAACAAGGGCTTAAATTAGTCAGTAATCGATCTTGGCGTGAGTATATTGGTCAAACAAGTGGCTATGCTTATATTCAAAGAAAAGGTGAACCGATGGATGCTATTTGGGGATTTGCTGGAACGGATGCATCGAATATGAATGATTATTTTTCACCAGATGGTACGTTACGTAATCCTGATGAAATATTTCAGTTGTGGGAAGAGCAAGGAATTCAAAAGGATGATTTTTTAGCTTTTTATTGTGGCACAGGTTGGCGAGCGAGTATTGCTTGGTTTATCACTCAGTTAGCAGGATGGGAAAAGACAGCGGTGTACGATGGTAGTTGGAATGCTTGGCAGATGGATGAAAGATTACCGCTTAAAAATGAAAGTATTCAGTCAAAGAAACCTAATGCTAGAAATGATTTTAAGTAAGAAAGGACAATAAAGCGGTAAGATTATGCAAAAGTTTTACCTGATCTTACCGCTTGTTTTACATTAGTATTTTGAGCCAATTTTCTGAATATGACGATTAGTTGCAATTTGTGCTGACAACCAACCGAGGAAAATGGTGGAAACAATAATCAAGACTACTTCACTGAAATCAAAGGCATGTAATTCAAATTTGACGGTAAACATATCAGTGACATAGCGTACGACACTGGTGAAATAGCTTATGGTCATTAAACTGAAAATGATGGCTAAGATACTGCCTAATAATCCATAAATCATACCTGTGTAGATAAATGGGCGGGAGATAAAATAGTCCGTTGCTCCAAGTAACTGCATTACATTAATAGATACTCGACTATTCGAGACATCGGAACGGACACTATTACTAATCACTAAGAAAACCGCTACAAACATGAGTAAGGTGCAAGTTATCGAAATTCGAGCAATAAGTTGAGTTAATGAGGTTAATTTTTCCAGCCAACCATTATCTAATCTGACTTCTTGAACGCCTTTTATTTGCTGTAATTCATTACGGAATGTGAGCATATCGTCAGTGGAAGTAAATCCCTTTTTGGGTTTTAAAATAACGACTGCTGGAAGAGGGTTATTATCCAATACTTCTAATGCCTCGCCAAAGCCAGACCAAGTTTGAAAGTCTTCGAGACTTTGCTGACGTGAAATATAATCAAGAGATTCGATTTTATCCGTATCAAATTGGCGAATATTATCGACTACCGTATCTATATCATGATCTGATAAATTTTTATGGAGATAAACCGTTAATTCTGGCTCAGGATAAAATTCATCAGCAGCTTGTTTGGTATTTTTCCAAAGGAGATAACTAATAGTTGGAATAGTTAAGGAAACAGCAATAACGAGAACAGTTAGAAATGTGCCTAGTTTACGTTGTTTCAGATCTGACCATACCGAACGTAAAATATAACGGGTTTGTGTGTTTATTGAATCAAGCATTATTTTTTAACCTTTTAAGTGACCTTCTTCTAAGACTAAACAAGGTTTAGGGCGTTGTGCGATAATATTCGTATCATGGGTAGCAACTAAAACAGTTGTACCTGTTTGATTAAATTCTTCAAATAAACGGAAAATTTCAAAGGAAAGTTTATCATCTAAATTTCCAGTAGGTTCATCAGCAAGTAATAGCTGTGGGCGATGAACAATGGCTCGAGCAATATCTACTCGTTGTTGTTCTCCACCAGATAGATGCAGAGGGCGGAAATTTGCTTTATTCTCTAGACCTACTCGAGCCAAAGCCATTCTTGCTTCTCTTTCTACGGTAGTTCGGTTTAGGCCCATGATGATTAGCGGTAATGCGACATTGTCTAAAATAGAACGATCCGTGAGTAAGCTATAATTTTGATGTACCATCCCAATATGACGGCGTAGGAAGGGTAATTCATGTTCAGCTAAACGAGTAATGTCATGTCCATTAAAGATAACTTGTCCACCATTGGCACGTTCTATCCCCATAATCAGTTTGAGTAGAGTCGTTTTGCCTGCTCCTGAATGTCCCGTAATATATGCCATTTCACCTTTTGGTAAGTGAAAGCTGATCCCTTGTAATGCGGGTTTTCCTCCGCCTTTATAGGCTTTACTTACATCGGTAAATGTGATCATTATTTTTCATCCTCATGACTAAATAGTGCTTCGATAAATTCATTGGCATCAAATTGACGTAAATCTTCAATTTTTTCACCGACACCAATAAAACGAATTGGGAGTTTAAATTGATCAGCGATAGCAAAAATAACACCACCTTTGGCTGTACCATCTAATTTAGTTAGGGTAATCCCAGTCAGTCCAACGGCTTCATTAAAGAGTTTCGCTTGGCTAATCGCATTTTGTCCTGTTCCTGCATCCAAGGTTAACATAATTTCATGGGGAGCAGTTTCATCGTATTTTTTCATAACACGGACAATTTTCTTCAATTCATCCATTAAATTATTTTTATTTTGTAAACGTCCTGCGGTATCAGCAATTAGCACATCAATCCCTTTTGCCGCGGCAGATTGCATTGCATCGAAAATCACTGAGGCAGAATCTGACCCCGTGCTTTGTGCCACGACAGGAATGTGATTACGCTCACCCCATACTTGTAACTGTTCCACCGCAGCAGCTCGGAAAGTATCACCAGCTGCTAACATGACTGATTTTCCTTCTGCTTGGAATTTACGTGCGAGCTTACCAATCGTGGTTGTTTTACCTACGCCATTTACCCCAACCATCAAAATGACATAAGGTTTTTTATCGGTAATGACTAATGGTTCTGCAACAGGAGTAAGCACATTTGCTAGTTCAATTTTTAATTGTTGATATAATAATTCAGCATCTTGTAATTGCTTTTTAGAGGCATGTTGAGTGAGGTTATTAATAATTTTTGTGGTTGTCGGCATACCTAAATCAGCAATTAAAAGTTGTTCTTCTAATTCTTCAAATAATTCATCATCAATTTTCTTACCACGGAAGAAATTACGGAATCCTGAACCAATATTTTCTTTGGTTTTGATTAATCCTTTGATTAATCGGCTGAAAAATCCACCTTCACTGGTTGGTTTTTCTTGGTATTCATCATCTGTGGTTGATTCTATAGATTCAGTCGAGGATTGTTCTATTTCGACAGAAGGTTGAATATCGACCACTTCATTTTGTTCTTCGTGAACATCATCATTTTCTGGTGTAGTAATAGTAGTTAATTCGGTAGTTTCCTCTGTAAGAATTTCAATCTGTTCTTCAGCAGGTTGCTGTGACGTGGATGATTCAATATGCTCTACAGATTGATTTTCTGTAATTGCACTACTTTGATTTTCATCTTTTTCATCAATAGGAGCCAATTCTTCGGCAGTTTCGGTAACTAATTCTGTATCTCGTTGAGAGGTTGGAACTTGTTGTTCCTCCTCTGCTGTTGTAGTGGTTGATTCCTCTACTTTTTCTTCTTTTTCCCCCAAGCCCAACCAAGACCAAAATCCTTTTTTCTTTTTATTTTCTGCCATTTGCTCTTTTCTCCTAAATTAAAAATCCATTTTACTCAAAAATGGAATACACTATTCCCCATAGTTTATCATTTTTTAGCAATGGTTTTTGTGGTTTGATATGAAAAAAGTAAGGATTTCTAAACAAAATTCATCAATGGGTGAAGTGCGTGTGATTGCAGGGTTATGGCGAGGTCGTAAATTACCTGTATTAAATGCAGAAGGATTACGCCCAACCACAGATAGAATGAAAGAAACCTTATTTAATTGGTTAATGAGCGATATTCCTCACTCTCGTTGTTTAGATTGCTTTGCTGGCAGTGGTTCACTTGGTATTGAAGCCTTGTCTCGTCAGGCGCAAGCGGTCACTTTCTTAGAAAAATTTGTAGGTGCTGCGAATCAATTAAAAAAGAATCTAGTGAGTCTAAAAACAGAGAATGGGCGAGTAATTCACACCGATAGCCTACAATTTCTTGCACAAAAAAATAGTGAAGATCCTTTTGATATCATTTTTGTGGATCCCCCGTTTCATTTTGGATTTGTTCCACAAGTATTGGATCGCTTAGAAAAGTATAATTGGCTTGCAGAAAATGCGTTGATCTATGTGGAAACAGAAAAGGAACATCCTCCTTTGAGTTTACCTAATAATTGGCGAATTATTAAAGAAAAGGTAACAGGGCAAGTTTTATCGCGATTGATTTTAGTTGAATAAGACAAAAATGTGATCTTTTTCAAAAATTAGACAAATAGCATTACAAATGAAGTGAATTTTCTTATATAATTTTAAGATTGAAGTTTTATTCCAAATTATAACTATCAAGGAGGTTATATGCGTTTAGTTCCTTTAGATTCTGCCGAGCAAGTAAGTCAATGGTCTGCTCGTTATATTGTTGATAAAATCAATGCTTTTAAACCAACTGCAGATAAACCTTTTGTATTAGGATTACCAACAGGTGGTACACCTCAAAAGACTTATCAAGAATTAATTAGATTGCATAAAGCGGGCGAAGTCAGTTTTAAACACGTTGTGACTTTCAATATGGATGAATATTTAGGTTTACCGAAAGAGCATCCTGAAAGTTATCATACATTTATGCATGAAAATTTATTTAATCACATTGATATTCCAGCGGAGAATATTAATTTACTTGATGGAATGACCGATGATGTTGATGCTGAATGCGAACGTTATGAAGCAAAAATTCGCTCTTATGGCAAAATTCATTTATTTATGGGTGGAGTAGGTGTTGATGGACATATCGCATTTAATGAGCCCGCCTCTTCACTTAGCTCACGTACACGTATCAAAACATTAACGGAAGATACGCTAATCGCAAATTCCCGTTTCTTCAATAATGATGTTAATCAAGTGCCAAAATTCGCATTAACAGTCGGTGTGGGTACATTATTAGATGCGGAAGAAGTGCTTATTTTAGTAACAGGTTATAACAAAGCATTAGCTCTACAAGCTTGTGTTGAAGGTCCAGTAAATCATATGTGGACAATTAGTGCGTTACAAATGCATAGAAGAGCAGTAGTTGTATGTGATGAACCTGCTACACAAGAGCTTAAAGTAAAAACAGTGAAATACTTTAAACAGTTAGAGCAAAATGTAGCTCGTTAGGACTCGTTAGGAGTAGGAGAAAATTATGAATCATTATGCGTTAACTAACAGTGTTATTTATACAGAAGATGACGTCCTTTACCAACACGCTGTTATTGTTAAAGATGATAAAATTGAAGCAATAGTACTTGAAAAAGACTTAGATTCTTCACTTCCAACTGTGGATTTAAAAGGAGCAAATCTTACTGCTGGATTTATTGATTTACAGCTAAATGGTTGTGGTGGCGTGATGTTTAATGAAGACATCAGTGTACGCACTCTTGAAATTATGCAAGAAACTAACTTGAAGTCAGGTACAACAAGTTATTTGCCTACTTTTATTACTTCACCAGATGAAGATATGAAACAAGCAATTCAAGTAATGCGTGATTATTTGGCGAAATATAAAAATCAAGCATTAGGATTACACTTAGAAGGACCTTACTTAAGCGTTAAGAAAAAAGGGGTACATCGCCCAGAGTTTATTCGTGAAGCAAGCGATGAGATGATCGATTATCTTTGCAAAAATGGCGATGTGATCACTAAATTAACCTTAGCCGCAGAAAATAAAACAGCAGATCATATTAGTAAATTTGTTGATGCAGGTATTATAGTTTCTATTGGACACACCAATGCGACTTATGAAGAAGCAATGCAACGCTTTAAAGAAGGTGCAAGTTTTGCAACGCATTTACATAATGCAATGTCACCAGTCAGCTCAGGACGTGATCCGGGTGTAGTCGGTGCGGTATTAGATAGTGACGTATATACAGGTATTATTGCTGATGGTCATCACATTGCATGGAGTAATATCCGCCTTGCGAAAAAAGTAAAAGGTGAAAAATTAGTGCTAGTGACTGATGCTGTTGCGCCAGCTGGGGCAAATATTGATTCCTTTATCTTTGTAGGTAAGAAAGTATTATTCAAAGATGGAAAATGTATTGATGAATTTGGTAGCTTAGGTGGATCCGCTGCAACAATCATTGAATCTATTGAAAATGTGGTTCAACATGTGGGAATCTCCCTTGAAGAAGCAATTCGTATGTGTACGATTTATCCTGCAAAAGCGATCCATGTTGACGATCATTTAGGATCCATTAAAGCAGGTAAGATCGCAAATTTAGCCGTGTTTGATCACCATTTCAAAGTGCTAGGCACAGCCGTTAATGGCGAATTTAAATGGGCTAACTAAAAATCATCACGATAAATAAGTAATCTTAGGTTTAATAAAGGTTGTCTGAATGGATTTATTCGGACAACCTTTTTTATATACAGTGTGACTTTTATAATAATGCGAGAAATTTTCATTTTTCTCAAAATGTTACTTGCTCTATGAGCAGTTTTTGCGTAAAATCGCACACCTATTTTATGTGAATTTAAAAGTGCTGAAACGCGTAGCGAAAAGCACAGATTAGCGGAGTAAATATGTACGCAGTTTTCCAAAGTGGCGGCAAACAACACCGAGTAAGCGAAGGTCAAGTTGTTCGTTTAGAGAAACTTGAAGTAGCGACTGGTGAGAAAGTTGAGTTTGACTCAGTGTTAATGGTCGTTAATGGTGAAGATGTTAAAATTGGTACCCCAGTTGTTGCTGGCGGTAAAGTAGTAGCAGAAGTTGTTTCTCACGGTCGTGGCGATAAAGTTAAGATTGTTAAGTTCCGTCGTCGTAAACACAGCCGTAAACAACAAGGTCATCGTCAGTGGTTCACAGAAGTGAAAATCACTGGGATTCAAGCATAATTTCAGAGGAGATCAAGTAGATGGCAACTAAAAAAGCTGGTGGTTCAACTCGTAACGGTCGCGATTCTGAAGCTAAACGCCTTGGTGTTAAACGTTTCGGTGGCGAGTCTGTTTTAGCAGGTAGCATTATCGTTCGTCAACGTGGTACTAAATTCCACGCGGGTACAAATGTAGGAATGGGTAGAGATCATACTTTATTTGCAACTGCAGACGGTAAAGTAAAATTTGAAGTTAAAGGCGAAAAAAGCCGTAAATACGTAAGCATCATTGCTGAGTAATCTTCAAATTAAGAATAAGAAAACCTCGCTAAATTGGCGGGGTTTTTTGTATTGGAAGAAGTAAAAAAATATGAAACAACAACCCATTCTTGGTTTTTTTCTTGCATTAATAACCGTAATTCTATGGAGTACGCTGCCTGTTGTATTGCAGCCTTTATTGACTGCAATGAATGCACAAACGATAGTGTGGTTCCGATTTGTGACAGCCGCGATTGGTATTTTCCTCATTTTACTTTTTACAAAAAAATTGCCTAAACTGACCGCTTTAACCAAGAATTATCGTTGGCTTATTATTTTAGGGATAGTTGGGCTTTCGGGAAATTTTTATTTATTTAACTTTTCGTTAAATTATATTCCCGCAGCGGCAGGTCAAGTATTAAGTCCACTTTCCTCTTTTTCAATGATCCTAAGTGGGATCTTTTTGTTTAATGAACGCTTAGGGTTACATCAAAAATTAGGATTAGTCCTACTACTTATTGGATTAGCACTATTCTTTAACGATCGCTTTGGTGATTTTGGTGAAATGAATAGCTATGCCCTTGGGATCTTGCTGGGTCTTGGAGCAAGCTTTATTTGGGTAGGTTATGGTATCGCTCAAAAATTGATGCTAAAAGAGTTTAGCTCACAACAAATTTTACTCTTTATTTATATTGGGTGTGCCGTCGTTTTCACCCCTTTTAAAGAGGTGGAGCAAGTGAGCAACCTTACGCCGTTTACATGGGGATGCTTAATTTTTTGTTGTTTAAATACCATCATTGCTTATGGATGTTACGCAGAAGCGTTAAATCGTTGGGAAGTAGCGAAAGTCAGTATGATAATGCCTCAAATGCCGATTTTAACGATTATTTTTACTGAGTTAGCGTATTTGATTGATCCTGAGCATTTTACTGAGCCAGATTTAAATATGTTGAGCTATATTGGTGCAGGGTTAGTTGTACTCGGTGCATTATCGGCTGCCGCAGGACACAAAATAATTTACCGTCGTCAGATGCGACGGATTTAATAGATTGCTCGAAAATTGCAAAAGATAAGCGTGATCTTACCGCTTATCTAATATTTTGAGCAGACAGGAGAAAAAATGAAATTTATAGATGAAGCTCTGATTCGAATTGAAGCAGGCGATGGTGGAAATGGATGTGTGAGTTTCCGCCGTGAAAAATTTATCCCAAAAGGCGGGCCTGATGGTGGTGATGGCGGTGATGGCGGTGATGTTTATTTAATCGCAGATGAAAACTTAAATACCTTAATTGACTACCGTTTCGAAAAACGTTTTGCGGCAGGTCGTGGGGAAAATGGACGTGGTTCAAATTGTACAGGGCATCGTGGCAAAGATATCACATTGCGTGTTCCTGTTGGAACAAGAGCAATAGATAACGATACGCAAGAGATTATCGGCGATTTAACCAAGCATGGCATGAAAATGCTCGTTGCAAAAGGCGGATTCCATGGTTTAGGCAATACGCGCTTTAAATCCTCAGTCAATCGCGCGCCACGTCAAAAAACAAATGGGACACAAGGTGAAAAACGTGATCTGATGTTAGAGCTTATGCTTTTAGCCGACGTTGGAATGTTGGGCTTACCAAATGCAGGAAAATCGACCTTCATTCGTGCTGTATCAGCAGCGAAGCCAAAAGTTGCTGATTATCCATTTACCACGTTAGTACCAAGCTTGGGTGTGGCTCGTGCAGGTTCTGATCGCAGTTTTGTGATTGCAGATATTCCAGGGCTAATCGAAGGTGCAGCAGATGGGGCTGGCTTAGGTATTCGTTTCTTAAAACATTTAGAGCGTTGCCGAGTATTGATTCATCTAGTCGATATTATGCCGATTGATGAAAGTGACCCAGCGGATAATATTTCAATTATTGAATCTGAACTTTATCAATACAGTGAAAAATTAGCAGATAAACCACAATGGCTTGTTTTCAACAAATTAGATGTGATTGGCGAAGAAGAGGCAGAAAAACGAGCTGCTGAAATTGCAGAGCAAATTGGCTGGGAAGGCGAATACTATATTATTTCTGCTGCTACGGGAGATAATGTTCAAGAGTTATTACACAATATTATGGACTTTATCGAAGCCCATCCACGTATTGAGGAAGAAGATAAACCAGTCGAAGAAGTCGAATTTAAGTGGGATGATTATCACCAACAAGCGATGAAAAATCCAATTACTGAAGACGATTGGGATGACCTTGATGACGATGGATGGACAGAAGAAGATGATGAAGGTGTTGAATTTATTTATCGACCTTAATTTATCCTAATTCACCCTAATTCACGGTAATAAAAATCCTCTGATAGTTTTCTGTCAGAGGATTTTTTTATGCTATTTTCTTGTGAAATTAATATTTCTCAAAAATCACTTTCTTTTCAGGATCTGCCATATCAATTCTTTCTTTTGCCTCTTTGTGATCTTCCTTATCAACATCTGGCGTATCTTGAATATTTTCAGCTTCAGGCTTGAATTGGAAACTACCATAAACAGGGAAGTGATCGGAACCAATTTCAGGCAATACTCGAATTTCACGCATCATAAAATCGTTACTATGGAAAATATGATCCAGTGGCCAACGTAAAAAAGGATATTTCGCATGGAAGGTACTGAATAAGCCACGTCCGATACGAGGATCAAGCAATCCACTAGTCCGTTGGAATAAACGAGAAGTAGATGACCATGCCACGTCATTCAAATCGCCGAAAACTAACACTTCTTTATTGTTGTTTTTGATCTCTTGCCCCACTAACAGCAATTCTGCATCTCGATTGGTCGAAGTAGCACTTTCAGTTGGGGTTGGCGGCATGGGGTGCAAACAATAGAAATGAATCCACTCACCAGAAGGTAAACAAGCCTCCGTATAGATGGAGGGAATATCTTCTTGCACCCAATGGCGAACTTCGGTGTTGCGTAATGGTAAGCGGCTATATAAATGCATTCCATATAAATTATCCAATGG
The DNA here is from genome assembly GCF_009684715.1 of Otariodibacter oris. Taxonomy (NCBI): domain Bacteria; kingdom Pseudomonadati; phylum Pseudomonadota; class Gammaproteobacteria; order Pasteurellales; family Pasteurellaceae; genus Otariodibacter; species Otariodibacter oris. The sequence goes on from NZ_CP016604.1 coordinate 261,923, forward strand.
AATTTTTACCGTATAAGTATAGCTTTTTTCGATTGGAGCCAGTTGCTCTTCCCACCATTTATCACTTTCTAGGGTGAGTACCACATCAGGTTGCCATTTTTCAATTAATGCCAACAATTTATGGGCTTCTCGATTAGGCGTTAATACATTGGTCGTCAATAGTGAAATACTGCGTTCATCTTGCTTACCATGATATTGAATTACCTGCTTTTTCGCTAAGCGAGTATAAGCAGAAATCTCCCAAAGCTGATAAGCAAAACAGCCAATATTGAGTAAGTGCAGTATGACAGATAACCATGTTGGCTCAACATAAAAGAAGTAGCTAAGCACCAAGCAGATCAGATTCAGAAATGCGATTTGTAAACGCGGAAAATCAAAGATCCGAACTGTCCAATGGTTAATCGGCAACAGTGGTAGCAAAGTTGCTACCACGGGTAAGCAGTATAGTATTGTGAGTAGAGTGTTTGTCATGTCTTATAAAAATATAGAGAGTAAAAGACTAAAATTATATTATTATTTAATAATCTAGCAATTCATCTATATTATCTTCCTTATCTTTATGTTTTATTTCTAAATAATCTTTTATCTTGTCTAAAGTATTTATTCTATTGATAAATAGTTGTTTGTAAATAAAATTTAATATCAATGAATATTCATTATAGTCTAGTCTTGATTTTATAGATTCAAGTTTGACATGCAATACTCTAGATGATAATTTGTCATAACTATTATTAATTATATTGTATGTTTCTATAATTTTTTTAGTGATTTTTTTTATCTCTTTTGGTATTTGGGTTTCTGATAGCATAATGGATTGGGATTCTTCATTAGTGAATTCTATTTTTTCAAATAGGAACATCCATAAATCTTTGTAAAAATCGGTATGATTATAATGAGATATATTTGTTATTTTATAGTTAAATAGTATGGTTTGATTAATGTTTTTATTTTCACTTTTTGTTTCTATTATGAAAAAGGAGGTCATTATGTCAAATATTTTTAACTCCTTTTCGGATAGATTTAAATTTATTTTAATATTAGCTTTGTTTTCTTTTATTTTAGGTATTATCCAGTTTTTCTCTAGAAATTCACTGTTCATGTCATAAAGCATACGATGTATGTTACTATTATTAGATAATATAGTTTTATCTATTAACTTATATATTTTCTCAGGGTTGTTTAATTCTTTTAAGTATAAAGCAGAAAAATATTCTTGAAATGACCTATGAGAAAAAGTAACATTAATACCATCATTATGTAATAGGCATAAGTTACTCATTATATCTTGTAATACATCTCCCGCTTTTATATTTTCTTTTCCCAAACTTTTAAGTCCTTTATGTAGTATTTCTTTTGCTTTATCTTTGGGAATGGTAATTTCATTTTTAATATGAGTATTAATAGAAAAGTAAGCTAATACTTTTCTAAAATCATTAATATCCATGCCAGATCTTGACTTTCTATAGTATGAGCTTTTTAACGCATCATGTTTGCGAAATAATGTTAGAAATGCCTGCTCATAAAACAAATGTATTTTTCGTGGTATTTCGGCAAATTCTTCAAATGACATTAGCATCATAGTTAATAGTAAAGGATTTCCTACAAAGCTTTTATGTGTTTTATAAAGTTTTTTATCTATTTCTTGTATAAATTTATTTTTTAAATTTTCATCATATCTTAATTTTTTAATTAGTTCTTTTGCTTGTTTTTTACTTAATTCGTTCATGTTAAGTACATAGAATTGCTCCCATGATTGAAATATTTCTTCTGGTCTACTAGAAATTAATATTCTAATATCACTATATTTTTTTGATATTTCTAGTATTTCTCTAGTATACTTTTCTCTAATGTCAAAGTCTATTTCATCAAACCCATCCAGAATAAATAATATATTTCCTTTTTTTATTAGTGATTCTAAATTGCTACTAGATATTTTTTCATTTATATAAGATATTTCATTGCATATGTATTCTATAAGAGTGGCAGATGCATTGTTTTTTAATTCTCTTAGTTCGATGAATATTGGATATATACCATTTGCATTATTAACCATTTCAAGAAATATGCTTTTGCAAAATACAGACTTCCCTATGCCAGCTGTTCCAGATAATATTACTCTTTTATTTTTTAATATGAAGTCCTTTATATTATGATCTTTAAATACATTTTCTGTACGATCATTATCTATAAATGTTACAGAGTTTCTTACATAACATTCTGATAATTTAACAGGCTCATTTCTATAAAGTAATGTTTTCATAATAGAAAGCTTTTCATATCTTGAGTTTAGATAACTACTGAAAATAGATTTTACTTTATGTGCTTGACGAAAATAAGAAATAGAGTCAATAGCTTTATTTATTATAAGTGAGGTTATTTCATCAGGGATTACATTATTCATATTTAATTAATATCTATATACTTATCTTTATTTATTTGGATAGTTAAAAATCGAGTTAACTATTCTAGATGATAAATTTTCAAGAAAGCTTCATTGTTGAGTATAGCTATCCTAGTGTTTAGTTATGCTAGGATAGCATTTAATTTTATCTTAAAACCACTCTCGCATTTCTAAACAATCTCATCCAAGCACCATCTTCGCTCCAGTCTTCTGGGTGCCAAGAATTGCTGACTGTGCGGAATACACGTTCTGGGTGAGGCATCATGACTGCGACACGTCCGTCAGCATTGCTGATAGCGGTAATCCCTTGTGCTGAACCGTTCGGGTTAGCAGGGTAAACTTCCGTTGGTTGTAGATTGTTATCAATATATTGTGCAATCACGAGGTTTTGTTTTTGCAAATTATCAAGCTGATCTGCCCGCTTGAATTCTGCTCGACCTTCTCCGTGAGAAACAGCGATTGGCATATGCGAGCCTGCCATACCTTTAAACCAATGTGAGTTAGTTTCGTTGATACGCACTAAACCAACACGGGCTTCAAAACGCTCTGATTTATTGCGAACAAAACGAGGCCAGTTCTCTGTACCCGGAATAATTTCAGCAAGGTTAGATACCATTTGACAACCATTACACACACCAAGCGCCAATGTATTTGGATTAGCGAAGAATTGGCTGAATTGATCACGTAGCATTGGGTTGAATAAAATGGATTTTGCCCAGCCACCACCTGCACCGAGTACATCTCCGTAAGAGAATCCACCACAAGCCACTAACGCATTAAAGTCTTTTAAGTGTTGTCTGCCTGCCATTAAGTCGCTCATATGCACGTCAATCGCATTAAAGCCTGCACGGTCGAAAGCGGCTGCCATTTCGTAATGGCTGTTTACCCCTTGTTCACGCAAGATTGCAACTGTTGGTTTTACACCTTTATTGATATAAGGGGCGGTAATATCTTCGTTAATATCGTAGGTTAAGTGTGCAGATAATCCTTTGTTGTTTGGATCTTTCTTAGTTGCAAATTCTTGGTCGGCACATTCTGGGTTATCACGTAAACGTTGCATTTGGTGAGTTAATTCCGCCCAAATTCCACGCAATTCAGAACGTTTTTCTGTTAAGAGTTTGCGAGTGCCACGAGTAATTTCAAAGCGATCTTCATCAATCACTGCACCTAATTCTTTAGTCACTGAAAGTAAGTTATGAGCTTGTAGAATTTCACGCACATTATTAAATTCGCTGTCGGCAATTTGGATTACCGCACCCAATTCTTCATTGAATAATACCGCAAGATCATTATCGCCTAATGCACTGATATCCACTTCGACACCACAATTTCCTGCAAATGCCATTTCCGCAAGGGTAGTGATTAAACCACCATCAGAACGGTCGTGGTAAGCGAGTAATTTTTGTTGTGCGACTAATGCTTGCATTGCATTAAAGAAGTTTTTCAAGGTTTCAACATTCACCACATCCGCTGGTTTATCACCTAATTGTTTGTAAACTTGTGCCAATGCGGTCGCACCTAAGCGGTTTTTACCTTCGCCTAAGTCGATTAATAATAAGCGTGTTGCTCCTTTGTCTGTACGAAGTTGTGGAGTAACGGTTTTACGCACATCTTCTACACGCGCGAAAGCGGTGATAACTAATGAAAGTGGTGCAGTTACCGCTTTTTGTTCGCCATTTTCTTCCCAAGTGGTACGCATTGACATTGAGTCTTTACCTACTGGAATAGTAATGCCAAGTGTCGGGCAAAGTTCTTCACCCACCGCTTTTACTGCTTCATATAAGCCAGCATCTTCGCCCTCGTGTCCTGCCGCTGACATCCAGTTTGCAGAAAGTTTAATACGTTTGATATCGCCAATATCTGTTGCAGCAATATTGGTGATCGATTCAGCCACCGCTAAACGAGCAGAGGCGCCGAAGTCGAGTAATGCGACTGGAGCACGTTCGCCCATTGACATTGCTTCACCGTGGTAAGTATCTAAACTTGCTGTGGTTACAGCACAGTCTGCCACTGGAATTTGCCAAGGGCCGACCATTTGGTCACGCGCTACCATTGCGGTAACAGAGCGGTCACCGATAGTAATTAAGAAGGTTTTTTCTGCCACAACTGGTAAACGTAATACACGGTGAAGGGCATCTTTTAATTGAATACCATCTTGTGCAAGCGGTGAGTTCGTGACAGTTTTTGACGAAACATCACGGTGCATTTTTGGCGTTTTACCAAGTAACACATTCATCGGTAAATCGATCGGGTTATTGTGGAAATGATCGTCCGCTAAGGTTAAATGTTTTTCTTCTGTTGCTTCACCGATCACAGCAAATGGCGCCCGTTCACGTTCACATAATGCCGTAAAGAGATCTAATTTTTCTGGTGAAACGGCTAATACATAGCGTTCTTGTGATTCATTACACCAAATTTCTAATGGTGACATGCCTTTTTCATCAGATAAGATTTTACGTAAATCGAATTTACCACCACGATCGCCATCGTGTACTAACTCTGGCATTGCGTTAGATAGACCACCTGCACCCACATCGTGAATAAAGAGGATTGGGTTATCATCGCCTAATTGCCAACAACGGTCGATCACTTCTTGACAGCGACGTTCCATTTCTGGATTTTCACGTTGCACAGAGGCGAAGTCTAAGTCTTCTTTCGATTTACCTGATGCCATAGAAGAGGCTGCACCACCGCCTAAACCGATATTCATTGCAGGACCGCCCAGTACGATTAATTTCGCACCGACTGGGATCTCGCCTTTTTGCACGTGTTCCGCACGGATATTCCCAATACCACCCGCTAACATAATTGGTTTGTGGTAACCACGCACTTCTTCGCCCGCAAAGCTATTCACTTTTTCTTCATAGGTACGGAAGTAACCAAGTAACGCAGGGCGACCAAATTCATTATTGAATGCCGCACCACCAAGAGGGCCTTCGATCATAATATCTAAAGCAGAGGCAATACGATTTGGTTTAGAAAGTGGATTTTCCCAAGGTTGTTCAAAATTCGGGATCACTAAGTTAGACACAGAGAAACCTGTTAAACCTGCTTTTGGTTTTGCACCACGACCTGTTGCACCTTCGTCACGAATTTCACCACCCGAACCAGTTGCAGCACCTGGAAATGGTGAAATAGCGGTAGGGTGGTTGTGTGTTTCAACTTTCATTAAGATATGGGCATCTTCTTGATGATAGCGATATTGTCCATCTTCATCAGGGAAGAAACGACCGACAGTTGAGCCTTCCATGACGGCAGCATTATCTTTATAAGCAGATAAAACGTGATCAGGTGTTTTTTCGAAGGTATTTTTAATCATCTTAAATAATGATTTATCTTGTTGTTTACCATCGATTGTCCAGTCTGCATTAAAGATTTTATGGCGGCAATGTTCAGAGTTTGCTTGAGCGAACATATAGAGTTCGATATCGTTTGGATTGCGTCCTAGCGCAGTAAAGTTTTCAACTAAATAATCAATTTCATCTTCTGCTAAGGCTAAACCTAATTCCACATTAGCAGTGGCTAAGGCTTCACGTCCGCCTTTTAATACATCAACCGTTGTGAAAGGTTTTGGCTCGTGTTGAGCAAATAAATAATTACCTTGTTCTACGCTATCTAACACAGTTTCAAGCATTCTGTCGTGTAATAAGCCTTTCAATGTTTCTAGCTGATCTTCCGTTGGTTTTGCAGTAAATTCAAAATAGTAAGCTAAACCACGTTCAATACGGTTTACTTCATTTAATCCGCAATTATGAGCAATATCAGTCGCTTTTGATGACCATGATGAAATCGTACCAACACGAGGGGTGACAATTAAGCAAAAACCAACAGGATCGTGTTCTGCAAGAGTTGGACCATAATGCAATAGCGCATTTAATTTTTCTTCTTGTGCCGTTGCAAGCGGTGAGTTTAAGTCAGCAAAATGCAAATATTCAGCATATACCGATTTTACGGGTAATTTGTGCTGCTGAAATTTTTGTGTAAGTTGATTTAAACGGAATTCTGATAAAGCAGGCGATCCACGGAAAGTTTTTACTGTCATTGTTTGTTCCATAAAAGAAATAAAGAAAATTTGGTGCTAATTATAACGTATCAAGCAAACGTTTGCATTCAAAATAACAGGTTGATTTTAGGGTTTATTTGGTGAGCTTATTATTAATAAAAAGAATGGTAATAAGATAAAAAAAGTAATAACATCAGAAAGTTCTGTTTTTATCCAACTTAAAAGGTTTTATAGTATGAAAAATATTCATTTATCGTTAATGACAATGGCTATAATGGGTGTAGTTGCTTGCGGTTCTTCTGGTGGCGGTAGTTCAGGTTCTCAGGCATCAGATACGTCGCAGGTTATTAATAATAGTACAATGCCATCAGATCAAACAGCTTCTAAGAATAAAACAACCCAAGAATCTCAGCCAAAAGAAGAAAAGACTACAAGTGATTCAACTACAGTTCCATCTTCTTCTAATTCAACCTCAAATGTTAGTACTTCAGAAAGTCCTAATACATCTAATAAAAATTTATCAAAGGATTTAGCTTCAAGATTTCAAAAAGAGAAGTTCATTGATACACCTTATACATTGTGGAAAAGTTCAGATGAGATACCTACTTCTAATACAGAATTCATTGTTTTAAATCAGGATTTTGGAAGAGAGCATATTCCTTTAGAGCTTTTTCCCCGTTATAAATTAGTGCAAGAGGAGACTTTGGAACACTATACCTATGAAGGGCAGTCTTATGAAAGTCATGGTTTTCTACGAGTGTATAACCAGTTATATTCAGGTGTATCAGGTTTTGCTGAATATGAAGAACATATTATTGGCGAGGAAAAAAATGAAAATTCCCCTGAGAATAACTATGAGATTTTGAACATTTCGGGGATTAATACTAAGCAATTACCTACTAGTGGTATTTTTCGTTATACAGGCGTAGCCTTTGATATGAAAGATGAAGGGATGTTAGACTATTCTGTTGATTTTTCTACTAAATTAGGTAGTGGCTCTATTTCTGGGTTAACAGATTATGGAAAAATAACTTTGTCTGAAGGAAAAATTGATAATATTCGAGATACGGTATATGAAAATGACCCCGCATACATAGATGGTTATCGCTTTAGTGGTAGTGAGCTAGGCATAAAAGCAAATGCTAGAAGTGAAAAAAATGTGGATGATGACGTTGTTTCAAGTTATTCATTATTATTTTTTGGTCCGAATGCGGAAGAGATAACTGGATTTGTTGAAAGTGATTTACATCAGACACCGAATTCTTCTTATCCAGAAGAAGAGCTGAAAGATTCATTTATTGGTTTTGGTGGAACGAAACAATAATACTCAGTCATTATTTGTAATTAATACTTCATTTGAACAAGCTCATTCAGTTTTAATATGTAAAATTGAATGAGCTTTTTTTATACATTTTTAACATGCTTTACACACTAGAATAACAAGTGTAATTTTTGTATAACATTTTGTTTTTAAAGGAAAAATTTATTAAAAACCACTTGAATTTTTTGTACAAAGAATCCAAAATACAATCGTTTTATTGTTAGCTAGTTTTGGTTATCAAATAAGACTAAATAATTTGTTGTAATTTATTATTTTAAGGATGTTGTATGAATATATTTGAACAAACTAACCCTGCGCGTCGTCGTTATGGTTTAGCTGTGTTTGTTGGAATTATCGCTGGTCTTATCTCGGCATTTGTTAAATGGGGTGCTGAACACCCATTCCCTCCACGTAGCCCTTTTGATTTATTTACTGCTGCTTGTCAAGATCCATCACAAGCGTTAGAAGTGTGTTCACGTGCATTTTTAAATCCTCCTCATGTTTTCTTACGTGATTACATTGGAATTGATCCTACACAAGCGGTGTTTACATTTGCTGATCATGGTTTTGATTGGATTGGTGTAACTCATATTACATTCTCATTAGTGTTTGCGATTGCGTACTGTGTGGTTGCAGAGCGTTTCCCTAAAGTGAAATTCTGGCAAGGTATTGGTGCAGGTTTAATCGCTGATGTGTGTGTGCATTACATTACTTTCCCTTTAATGGGCTTAACTCCACCAGTGGTAGATTGGCCTTTATATGAACATATTTCAGAATTAGTTGGACATATTTTCTGGTTCTGGACGATTGAGGTTATTCGTCGCGATTTACGTAATCGTATTTCTCATGAGCCAGATGCAGAAGTTGAATTAGATCACGTTTCTCGATAATCAGAGAGTTTGCTAAGGCGTGTAGCACCCTACGAGGTTGTTTTTGTAGGGTGCTTTTTTATTTCTACGATTCTGAAATTTGATTTTCAGATTCACTCAATAAATCGATAACTGCTTGTGCAGCTTGAGCATCTGCATTACATTGAATTTGTTGATGTAATTGAACAAAAGATTGTTTTAATTCATTTTTCAATAATACATTCTCAGGTTTGTCAGAAAGATACACATCCAGTTTTTCAGCTAAATTTTCAGGTGTACATTCGTCTTGAATTAACTCAGGGACAAGCGGTGAGTTTGCTAATAGATTTGGCAAAGAAATATAATCTGTTTTGACTAATTTCTTCGCGAGCCAATGGGTTGTATTTTTCATTTTATAGCCCACTACCATCGGTGATTTACATAGCATTGCTTCTAAGGCAGCAGTACCCGAGGCTAATAGCGTCGCTTCAGCGATAGTCATTGCGGCGCGAGCCTGCCCTTTCAAAATAATCATTTCCAGCTCAGGGGCAATTTTTTGTTTAATCGCTTGAAATTGAGCAATTCGCTTATCATTGACGAGGGGGACTAGGAACTGTAAGTCTGGATAACGTTGTTTAAGTAACAGTGCTGTTTGTAAGAAGGGTTCCGCTAAAAATTCCACTTCACTGGTGCGACTACCAACTAAAATTGCCATATAGCGTTGCGTTTCTTCAAGTTGTAGTAATTGACAAGCTTCGGCACGATTAGGTTTTAATGCAATTGCATCTGCCATAGTGTGTCCGATAAAACGACAAGGCACATTAAACTTATCATAAAAGGCTTTTTCAAACGGAAGAAACGCAAGGACTAAATTCGTTGCTCGTGCAATTTTGTGGACTCGATTTTGCCGCCATGCCCACACAGACGGGCTAACATAATGAATTGTTTTGATCCCATTGGCTTTTAATTTTTCTTCAATACTGATATTGAAATCGGGCGCATCAATACCGATAAAAATATCTGGCTTTAATTCGAGCATTGTGTTGATAACTTGCTTGCGACGTTGTAATAAGCGAGGAAGATGTTTAACCACTTCGGCTAAACCCATTACTGCAATATCTTCCATATCAAATAGTGATTCACAACCAGCAGCAAGCATTTTGGGCCCAGCAACACCGATAAATTTGGCATGAGGGTAGTGGACTTTGAGAGCATTGATTAGACCTTCACCCAAAATATCTCCAGAGATTTCGCCTGCTACAATGGCAATAGTTGGAATATTTTGAGAAGACGTTGTTTGTTCTTGATTTGTCATAAATCCCTTCAATTAGAGTATAGAATAATGGTCTATTATAACCTGTTTAGTGATTAAATTAAGGATTAACAAGAAGAACAAAAAACAAGCGGTCAGATTTTTACAAAATTTTGCAAGGTTCTGACCGCTTGATAGGGGCAATTATTTATTATTTGACTAATTGAACTAAAATACGACGAACAGGCTCTGCTGCTCCCCATAATAATTGGTCACCTACAGTGAATGCGGCTAAATATTCAGGTCCCATTGCCAATTTACGTAAACGTCCAACTGGTACGCTTAATGTGCCTGTTACTTTAGCTGGTGTAAGCTCACGTAATGTGGTTTCTTTATCATTTGGAATCACTTTTACCCATTCATTGTGGCTTGCAAGAATTTGTTCGATTTCTTCTAGTGGTAAATCTTTTTTCAATTTGATCGTAAAGGCTTGACTGTGGCAACGTAAAGCGCCGATACGCACACATAAGCCATCAACGGCGATTGGATTATCACTTAAGCCGAGAATCTTATTGGTTTCTGCATAACCTTTCCATTCTTCTTTGGTTTGTCCAGTTTCTGGTAAAAGTTTATCAATCCAAGGGATTAAGCTACCTGCAAGTGGCGCGCCAAAATTATCAGTAGGGAAGTTATCGCTACGCATTTCAGCAGTCACTTTACGTTCGATATCAAGAATAGATGATGCGGGATCCGCTAATTCAGCAGATACTGCGTTTTCTAATAATCCCATTTGTGACACTAATTCACGCATATTTTTCGCGCCCGCACCTGATGCAGCTTGGTAAGTGGCAACGGATACCCATTCCACTAAATCACGTTCGAATAACCCGCCGATTGCCATTAACATGAGGCTCACTGTACAGTTACCACCAACGAAAGTTTTGATTCCGTTTTTCAATCCTTCATCAATTACGTTTTGGTTTACTGGATCGAGTACGATAATTGCATCATCTTTCATTCGTAATGCAGAGGCAGCATCAACCCAATAACCGTTCCAACCTGTTTCTTTTAATTTTGGATAAACTTCGTTGGTATAATCACCACCTTGGCAAGTAACGATAATATCTAATTTTTTTAGTTCTTCGATATCAAAGGCATTTTTAAGATCACCTGCGTCTTTACCTGCAAATGTTGGGGCTTTTTGACCCGCTTGTGAAGTCGTGAAAAAGACGGGATTGATGTTAGCAAAATCATTTTCTTGAACCATACGATCCATTAAAACTGAACCCACCATTCCTCGCCATCCAACGAAACCGACGTTTTGCATTTTATTCTCCTGAAAAAATTAAGTTGTGTTTGAAAGTAGTAAAGAGTTGATAAATACAAGATTTTAAAAATAAATGCAAATGAAAATTTATAGGGTATTGGAAATGGGTAAACTGGTGAAATTATTATGCTGTTGTTTCAATCTAAATCAAAAATTATGTTGTTTTGCCTAAAATAACTCCATTTTGAGGGCAAATTATCATGTGTTAGATTTTTTTTATCGTGTATTTAAAGGCATTTTGTAGTAAAGTTACTTTGTTTTATATGGCGCTATTGTACTGTATAACTATACATTTATTTAATTTATATAATTTAAAAAGAGGAATTTTCTATGTACTCAAAAGATGTCACAATCGTTGCTCCAAATGGTTTACATACTCGTCCAGCAGCAGAATTTGTTAAAGCAGCGAAAGGGTTTGCTTCAGATATTACAGTAACTTCTGGCGGTAAAAGTGCGAGTGCAAAAAGTTTGTTTAAATTACAAACATTGGGATTAACTCAAGGAACAGTGATTTCAATTTCTGCTGAAGGTGAAGATGAGCAAAAAGCAGTGGACTTTTTGGTCGATCTTATCCCAACATTAGAATAGTTTTATTTTTCCAATTTTCGACTTTATTGTTATGTAGATGAATGTAAAAATTCATCTATTTTACAATGAGGTCGTTTTGTGCTTTTCGCACGAATGTATTATTTTCAACCAAGGATTCAATTATGATTACTGGTATCGCAGCTTCTCCTGGTGTAGTGTTTGGTAAAGCACTTGTATTGAAAGATGAGCCTATCGTTTTAAACACTCAAAAGATCACTCCAGACCAAGTTGAAGCAGAAAAAGCAAGATTTTTCTCAGGAAGAGAAAAGGCTGTTGAACAATTAACCAAAATTAAAGAAAAAGCAAGACGCACTTTAGGTGAAGAAAAAGAAGCTATTTTTGAAGGTCATTTGATGATCTTAGAAGATGAAGAGCTTGAGGAAGAGATCTTAACCTATCTTGAAGAGCACCTTGTTACTGCGGATGTGGCAACAAATAAAATTATCAATATGCAAGCTTCAATGCTCGCTGAAATTGATGATGAATATTTGAAAGAACGTGCGGGTGATATGCGTGATATTGGTAATCGTTTGATTCGTAATATATTGAATATGCATATCGTTGATCTAGGCAATATCAAGGAAGAGTCGATTTTAGTTGCTTATGATTTAACACCATCAGAAACAGCACAGCTTAATTTAGATAAAGTACTTGGATTTATTACTGATATTGGTGGTAGAACTTCTCATACTTCAATCATGGCTCGTTCGTTAGAATTGCCTGCGATTGTGGGAACAAATGATATTACCAAAAAAGTTAAAACGGGTGATTTAATCATTTTAGATGCTACCAATAATCAGATTCATATTAATCCTTCGGAAGAACAGATTAATAAATTTAAAGCTCAGCAAGAAAAAGAAGCAAGTGAAAAAGCTGAATTAGCTAAGCTAAAAGAATTACCTGCAGAAACTGTTGATGGTCATCGTATTGAGGTTGTTGGAAATATCGGTACCATTCGTGATGTGACTGGTGTACTTCGTAATGGTGGCGAAGGGGTAGGTTTGTATCGTACAGAGTTTCTTTTCATGGATCGTAGTGCTTTACCTAGTGAAGATGAGCAATTTGAAGCCTATAAAGAAGTGGTTGAAGCAATGGGAGGTAAGCTTGTTATCCTCAGAACAATGGATATTGGTGGGGATAAAGAGTTACCGTACATGAATTTCCCGAAAGAAATGAATCCATTCTTAGGATGGCGTGCAGTTCGTATCGGTTTAACTCGCCGTGAAATTCTAAACACCCAGTTACGTGCGGTATTAAGGGCATCTGCTTTTGGTAAACTTGCTGTGATGTTCCCAATGATTATTTCAGTGGAAGAAATCCGTGAGTTAAAAGGCATCATTGATACCTTAAAAGCAGAATTACGTTCAGAAAGTGTTGCTTTTGATGAAAACATCCAAGTAGGTGTGATGGTCGAAACACCATCAGCTGCGGTAAATGCTCGTCATCTTGCTAAAGAAGTTGATTTCTTCAGTATTGGTACAAACGATTTAACCCAATACACTTTAGCGGTGGATCGTGGTAATGAAATGATTGCGCATATGTATAACCCAATGTCGCCATCAGTTTTAAACCTAATTAAACAAGTGATAGATGCTTCTCATGCAGAAGGTAAATGGACTGGTATGTGTGGTGAGCTTGCGGGCGATAGCCGTGCGACAGCCTTACTACTCGGTATGGGTTTGGATGAATTTAGTATGAGTGGAATTTCTGTTCCTCATATTAAGAAATTAGTTCGTAGTGTCAACTATGCAGATGCTAAAAAACTTGCTGAGGAAGCTTTACAACAACCAACAGCTGTTGATATTGAAAAATTAGTTGATGAGTTCTATCAAAAACTTAACTAATAAGTAGATACAAATACAAAATTCTCGTATAAAATATGCGATTATTTTGTTCATTTAATATAATGGAGATTTGAATTATGGGTTTCTTAGATAAACTTTTTGGTGGCAAAAAAGATGCGGCATCAAAAGAAGTAAAAATTTACGCCCCGCTCTCAGGTGAAATTGTTAATATTGAAGATGTTCCAGATGTTGTTTTCTCAGAAAAAATTGTAGGTGATGGTATTGCTATTCGCCCAAATGGAGATTCAATTGCAGCTCCAGTAAATGGAACTATCGGTAAAATTTTTGAAACAAATCATGCGTTTTCTATTGAATCAGATGAAGGCATTGAATTATTTGTTCACTTTGGTATTGATACTGTTGAGTTAAAAGGCGAAGGTTTTGCGCGTGTTGCTGAAGAAGGTCAAAAAGTGAAAGTAGGCGATCCAATTATTAAATTTGATTTAGCCTTACTTGAAACTAAAGCAAAATCAATTCTTACACCTGTCGTTATTTCTAATATGGATGAAATTTCTAATCTTCATAAAGAATCTGGCGAAGTGATCCAAGGTGAAAGTGTTGTTTTAACTTTATTAAAATAATTCAATCTGTATTGTGTAAGGAACCACGCTTTGTCGTGGTTTCTGTTTTTTATAGCTATCCAGTATTCAAACGAGTAGAATAACGTATCTGTGAACGTAAAGGATTTCATTTTACGTTTAATTTTAACTTTGATTTCCTTATTACCTATTTATACTATGACACAAAAATTACATATAAAAACATGGGGTTGCCAAATGAATGAGTATGACTCATCAAAGATGGCAGATTTATTGAATAGTACCCATGGCTTTGAATTAACAGAGAATGCGGAAGAAGCAGACGTCCTTTTATTAAATACGTGTTCAATACGTGAAAAAGCACAAGAAAAAGTATTTCATCAGCTTGGGCGTTGGAAAAATTTTAAAAAGAATAAACCTAATTTAGTTATTGGTGTAGGTGGTTGTGTTGCCTCTCAAGAAGGTGAGCATATTCGTCATCGTGCGCCATTCGTTGATATTGTGTTTGGACCTCAAACACTTCATCGTTTACCTGAAATGATTAATCGTATTCGTGGTGATCGTACTGCGCCGATTGTTGATATTAGTTTCCCTGAAATTGAAAAATTCGATCGCTTGCCAGAGCCAAGAGCAGAGGGACCGACTGCTTTCGTGTCTATTATGGAAGGTTGTAATAAATACTGTTCATTCTGCGTTGTACCTTATACTCGTGGTGAAGAAGTGAGTCGCCCAGTGGATGATATTCTATTTGAAATTGCTCAATTAGCAGCTCAAGGTGTACGTGAAGTCAATTTATTGGGTCAAAATGTGAATGCGTATCGTGGAGAAACATTTGACGGAGAAATTTGCTCATTTGCGGAATTATTACGTTTAGTGGCAGCGATTGACGGTATTGACCGTTTACGTTTTACAACCAGCCATCCGATTGAATTCACCGATGATATTATTGAAGTTTATCGTGATACACCTGAGTTAGTTAGCTTCTTACACTTACCAATTCAAAGTGGATCAGATCGTGTATTAACGATGATGAAACGTAACCATACGGCATTAGAATATAAAGCGATTATTCGTAAATTACGAGCAGTTCGTCCAGATATCCAAATCAGTTCAGATTTTATCGTCGGATTCCCAGGAGAAACAGAAGCTGATTTCGAGCAAACAATGAAAGTAATCGAACAAGTTAATTTCGATATGAGCTTTAGCTTTGTTTATTCTGCTCGCCCTGGTACACCAGCATCTGATTTACCTGATGATGTAAGCGAAGATGAGAAAAAAGAACGTCTTTATCGTTTACAACAACGCATCAATAACCAAGCAATGCAATTTAGCCGAGCAATGTTAGGCACTGAGCAACGTATTTTGGTTGAAGGTCCTTCAAAGAAAGACATTATGGAATTAACAGGGCGTACAGAAACAAACCGTATTGTTAATTTCCAAGGGTCGCCAGATATGATTGGTAAATTCGTTGATGTGAAAATTACTGATGTTTATACCAATTCTTTACGTGGTGATGTTGTTCGTACGGAAGAAGAAATGGGATTACGCATTGTAGAATCGCCACAAAGTGTGATTGAGCGTACACGAAAAGAAGACGAATTAGGTGTGGGCAAATTCGTGGTAAATTTGTAAAATAATATGAGAATCTGACCGCTTGTATAAGACAAGCGGTCTTTTTTATATAGGAAGATTGAGTGTTACTTTTTGTTCTCTACATTATCGGAATTACTGCGGAAGCCATTACTGGAGCATTAGCTGCAGGTCGAGAAAAAATGGATATGTTTGGTGTCATTATTATTGCTTCGGTAACAGCAATTGGTGGCGGATCTATCCGTGATGTCTTGCTTGGGCATTATCCATTGGGCTGGGTGGCTCATCCTGAATATTTTCTCATTGTTGCGATTGCAGCAGTCTTTACCATGTTTGTTGCACCATTTTTAGGTTATTTTCGAACCATATTTTTAGTGTTAGATGCGTTGGGCTTAATCGTCTTTTCTATCATTGGCGCACAGGTTGCGTTAGATATGGGATATGGTTTAGTAATCGCTATTATTGCGGCTGTGATTACAGGGGCTTTTGGTGGTGTCTTGCGAGACCTCTTATGTAATAGGATTCCCCTTGTTTTTCAAAAAGAACTGTACGCAAGTATTGCCTGTCTCTCAACTTGTATCTATGTGGGATTATTGGAAGTGGGTATTTCTCAAAATATTGTAGTAATTACCACGCTTTTATCAGGTTTCGGTATTCGGTTATTGGCTATTCGCTTTAAACTCGGTTTACCTATTTTTGAGTTTGATGAAGTACAATATCTAGGAAAGGGTGATTTAGTTGATAGATTGGCTAAAAAGAAGAAATGAGGTTTGCCCCCATCTCTTCTTGGACAGCGATTAATTAATAAAATATTGAATCTGGATAGACATTAAATCCGTCTTTTGCGGTGCGTTGGTAATCTTTACTTAATAATGCATTTATATCATAAAAATAGGCATGTAATTTAGTTTCCCCCGCAGCAAATGGTCCTAATGCATAAACAGGGTAAACAAAGGTAATGCCATCATCGGTAAAATAAAAATCTGGACTTAATTCAAATTCATTTTTATCTGTAACAAATGCACTAATCTGTCCATCTTCTCCAGCATTCATTGACATATACTCTTGCCATAATATGTCTTTCAGTTCTTGTTGTTTACTTGGCTCGACTAAATCATTTAATTGAATAACCGCTTTTTTATTCACATCTATATTCAGGTAACGGGTATAATACATTCCATGAGCACCACCCGTATAGCTGTCATAATGTTGAGTGAACGTCGCAATATTTCCTCTTTGATTTACATAAGTTGTCGTTTCTGCTTCAGTTAACCCAATAAAATAACCACCTTGTTTGACTTCATTTACAAAATCATCATACATACTTGAGAATAGCTCTGTAGCATTTTCTTTAGTGATAATTTCATTTCCAATATTGAGTTCTTCATCCGAATAATGATTGATAATTTCTTTAAACAATAAACTGTTTAGCCAATCTACATTAGTTGTTGCTGTTGTGGCAAAAACGGCAACACGAGAGTCATAAAACTGCTCTTCAGATTCATTCTCATCCTCATAAAGATTATCTTTAACTTTTAAGGTTTCTGATTTATTAAATAGTTCGGTAATTTCAACGTTAAGGGTTGGGAAAGCATCTTGTGAATTTTCTACTACACTATTTTTTGTTGCCTGTTCAGTTTGAATAGCTTTTAACTCTGTTTCTAATTGTGTGATTTTTTGTTCAGCATCTGTTAATTTCTGAGTCAACTCTTGGTCATCACAAGCTGATAGAATGAATCCAGATGCGATTAATATCGCTAACAATGATTTTTTCATTTGGGTTTTCCTTGTATAAAAAAATCCCTCGTGAATTCACGAGGGAAATAACTTAATCATCTAAGAAACTTCTTAACGTTTCGGAACGGCTTGGATGTCTAAGTTTCCGTAATGCTTTTGCTTCAATTTGACGAATACGTTCACGTGTTACATCAAATTGTTTACCTACTTCCTCTAAGGTATGGTCAGTATTCATATCAATACCGAAACGCATACGAAGGACTTTTGCTTCGCGAGGAGTCAAACCTTCTAATACTTCGTTAGTGGCTAAACGTAAACTTTCTGCGGTTGCAGAATCTAATGGTAATTCTAATGTGCCATCTTCAATGAAATCACCTAAATGTGAATCATCATCGTCACCCACTGGGGTTTCCATAGAGATTGGTTCTTTAGCAATCTTTAATACCTTACGAATTTTATCTTCAGGCATTCCCATTTTTTCGGCTAATTCCTCTGGGGTTGCATCACGTCCCATTTCTTGTAAGCATTGACGAGAAATACGATTAAGTTTATTAATCGTTTCAATCATATGTACAGGAATACGGATCGTTCTTGCTTGGTCAGCAATAGAACGTGTGATTGCTTGACGAATCCACCATGTCGCATAAGTTGAGAATTTATATCCACGACGATATTCAAATTTATCTACTGCTTTCATCAAGCCGATATTTCCTTCTTGAATAAGATCAAGGAACTGTAAACCACGGTTCGTATATTTTTTCGCAATAGAGATAACTAAACGTAAGTTAGCTTCGACCATTTCTTTTTTTGCTCGACGAGCTTTTAATTCACCTTCGGAAATACGGCCACCAATTTCACGAATTTGGCTAATTGTTAATCCAGAACGTTCTTCTAGTTTAATTAGATTTGCAATACTGAGACGAATATTATCAGCATAATCAGCTAATTTTGGTACGCCATTACGTTTTGCATTAATTGCTTTATCAATCCATGCATCAGAAGTTTCATGCCCTTGGAAAGCTTTGATAAAATCTGATTTTTTCATTTGAGCATACTCAACGGCATAACGTTGGATTTTTCTTTCTTCTGTACGTACCTGTTTCATCATCTGTTGCATAAAATCAACAAGCAAGTCAAATTGCTTTGGTACAAGGCGGAATTCACGGAAAACATCAGATAAAGCTTGAATATGTGCTTTTGATGTTTTATGAGTACGTCCATATTTTTGAATAGCTAGCAATGCTTTTTCGTGTTGTTCTCTTAATGCATAGAACTTTATACGAGCTAATTCAGGATCAATAGAGTTATCATCGGAAGAATCGGAGGAACTATCATCATCTTCGTCTTCATCTTCGTCATCATCTACGTCTACAACAGTCGTATCACTTTCTTCATCATCTAAATTGGCATCAATGTCATCTTCTGTCACATTTTCTTCTTCAGCATTTGGATCGACAAAAGCAGTGACCAAATCCGATAATCTGAGTGTACCATCTTCGACTTCAATATAGCGTGAGATAAAACCACTTAGTGCCTCAGGATATTCAGCAACAGCGCATTGAACAATGTTAATCCCTTCTTCAATACGTTTAGCTATATCAATTTCACCTTCTCGAGTTAATAGATCAACAGTTCCCATTTCACGCATGTACATGCGAACAGGATCAGTTGTTCTCCCTAATTCTGATTCAACGGTAGAAAGCACTTTCGCTGCTTCTTCTACAACATCTTCATCAGGAATGTCTTCAGAAAGCATTAGATCATCAGCATCTGGAGCTACTTCGAGGACTTTGATACCCATGTCATTGATCATTTGAATGATATCTTCAATTTGATCTGCATCGACAAGCTCTTCTGGTAAATGGTCATGGACTTCTGAAAGTGTCAAATAGCCCTGCTCTCGTCCTTGTGCGATAAGAAGCTCTAACTGAGATTGTTGTTCTTCTTCTAACTGAGATTGTTGTTCCATATTTTTATCCATTTCTGTGAGAACAAATAGTGACGAATTATATCACTATTTATTTAGTATATGTAGGTTTGTCAAAATGTTAAAATCAACCTTTAGCTTTTTTTATTTTTAATAAGATCTTGTAATATTGCTTTTTCTTCACTGCTGAGTGTTGCTTGTCTATCTTTAGCTTGTAATTGCTCAATACTTTTATCAATCCACTTATTATAGAAAAAAGCTAAGGTATCTTTAAAAGTTGCTTCTATATTCTCTGAAGAAACTAGATGGTGCCAACTTGCCAAAATTTCAAGGTGTTTATAGTGAGGATTATCCCTTAAATGCTCAAGTAATCCTCCCATTGTTATACCAATATGTTGATGGCAAATTTCTACAAGAGATAAGAAAAGAGGCATCCCTTTTTCATCAAGGCTCTTAAATAGGCTAATTTCTTCATCAACAAAAGTAGCCAAATTTGGATTTTGTAGTAGTAAAGCAATTAATAGACGCATTGGAGTGCGTTCTATTTTAGGGGTATGTACTACATTACTCGTTTTATTACTTATTTGATTTGGTAGCAGATTAGCGATTTGGGTAGGATCGACCAATCCTAATTTTTGTCCTAAAATATTACGTAAATAAACCCGAAGCATTTCCCCTGGAATTTGTTTGATTAGAGGAACCGCTAGCGTTGCTAATTTTGATTGTCCTTCTTTAGTGGAGAGATCTACTTCAGCTAAAAGAGATTGAAAGAGAAAATCACTTAATGTCATCGCTTGAGTCAAGTATTGCTCAAATCCTGCTTTACCTTGCTGGCGTACAAAAGAATCAGGATCTTCACCATCAGGTAAGAAAATAAATTTTAATTGTCGCCCATCATATAAATGAGGAAGTGCGTTTTCCAAGGCTCGCCATGCAGCCTCTCTCCCAGCTCTGTCGCCATCATAGCAACAAATAATTTGCTCGGTGCAACGGAACATTTGTTGAATTTGTTCACTTGTTGTTGCTGTACCTAGAGATGCAACTGCATTATTGACATCATATTGTGCCAATGCCACCACATCCATATAGCCTTCAACAACGAGTAGAGAGTCAGGCGATTCATTATGTTGTAGCACTTGGTATAAGCCGTATAGTTCATTACCTTTATGGTAAGTTGCTGATTCAGGTGAGTTTAAATATTTAGGCTTTTCATCACCCATTACTCGACCACCAAAGGCAATCACACGACCTCGTTTATCTCGAATAGGAAACATAATACGATTACGAAAACGATCATAGGTATTTCCTCGGTCATTTTGCGATAACATTCCCGTATCGAGTAACTTTTGAATTTCTTCTTTATTTGTGCCAAATTTACGTAACACAGTATCCATCGTATTAGGGACAAAACCAATTTCAAAGCGTTGGATAATTTCTGGTGAGAGTCCACGTTGTGCTAAATATTGTTGACTTTCTTCACTTCGTTGTAGATTTTGTTGATAGAATCTAGCAATTTCATCAAGTAACTCATACAGGGTTCGACGTGTTTTAAGACTAACTTTAGGTATGCTATCTCTATGTGAATTTGTTTCACGTGGAATTTCTAAATTATGCAATGCTGCCAGTTCTTCGATAGCTTCTGGGAATTCTAATTTGTCATATTCCATTAAAAAACTGATCGCATTACCATGGGCTCCACATCCAAAACAGTGGTAAAATTGCTTAGTCTGGCTTACGGTAAATGAAGGAGTTTTTTCATGGTGAAATGGACAACAGGCTTGATAATCTCTACCTGCTTTTTTCAATTTGACTCGACTATTGATTAAATCAACGATGTCTGTACGTGCAACGAGATCATCAATAAATGAGCGAGGTATAGAACCTTTCATTAGATATCTCCTTTACTGTAAGACTCTTAATTATAAGAACCTTAAGTCGTTATTTTTGCAAAATAAAGAAACAAACTGACCGCTTGAAAATAATAGATCTGTATAAACGAGGAAACCGTGATTCCATTCGGTTTCACGGCTTCGACTAAAAAACGAAAAACGTTAATTAGTATAAACGAGTATTACGTGCGTTTTCACGAGCATTACGTTTCGCATGACGTTTAGCTAAAGATGCTTTTTCACGTTTACGAACAGCTGCTGGTTTTTCATAGAATTCACGAGCACGAACTTCAGCTAAGATTCCTGCTTTTTCGCAAGAGCGTTTGAAACGACGTAATGCAACGTCAAATGATTCATTTTCACGAACTTTAATTACTGGCATATGCCATCACCTCAGGATATATATTGTTTAAATTAAGCTGCACAATCGGCGGCAGCATAGAACTAAAAAAGGTGCGTTATTCTACCCTAGAGAATCGAGCAAGTAAAGTAGCAGAATGCTTATTTATTCGCATTTACTAGCCGTAGCAAATATTGCCCATAATCCGTTTTTGCCATTGCATGCCCTAATTTCTCAATTTGAGCATCATTAAGCCATCCATTTCGCCATGCAATTTCTTCTAAACAAGCAATTTGTAAATTTTGCACGTGTTCAATGGCTTTAACAAAAGAAGCTGCCTCGTGTAAGCTCTCATGAGTACCTGTATCTAGCCAAGCAAATCCTCTCCCAAGCAGTTGAACATTGAGTAAACCTAATTCAAGATATTTTTGATTTAAAGCTGTAATTTCTAATTCTCCACGTGCTGATGGTGTAATCTGTTTAGCTAATTCAACCACTCGGTGATCGTAAAAATAAAGTCCTGTTACTGCCCAGTTAGATTTAGGAATCTGAGGTTTTTCTTCAATGGATAGCGCTTTAAATTGTTGATCAAATTCTACCACTCCAAATCGTTCAGGATCTTTGACTTGATAGCAGAAAATAGTCGCACCTTCTCGTGTTACCGCATTTTGTAACATTGGGGTAAATGCTTGACCATAAAAGATATTGTCGCCTAAGACTAAACAAACATTATCACCAGCAATAAATTGTTCACCGATGATAAAAGCTTCAACAATACCTGTTGGTTGTGGCTGTACAGCATATTGAATATGAATGCCAAAATCTTCGCCTTCCCCTAATAAACGTCTAAAGTTGTCCTGATCTTCGGGAGTGGTGATAATTAGAATATCTCGAATACCCGCAAGCATTAACACAGAAAGTGGATAATAGATCATCGGTTTATCATAAACAGGCAATAGCTGTTTGGACGTACCTCGAGTTATCGGATAAAGGCGAGAACCTGAGCCGCCGGCTAATATTATCCCTTTCATAAGGTTGTTACTCCCAAGCGTTGTCCTGCATAACGTTGTTCTAAAATTGGTTGCCACCAATGTGAATTTTCTAAATACCAGTTTATCGTTTTTGCTAAACCTGTTTCAAAGGTTTCTTCAGGTTGCCAGCCTAATTCTCTTTGTATTTTTGAGGCATCAATGGCATAACGCTTATCATGCCCAGGTCGGTCAGCTACAAATTGAATCAATGAACTAAAATCTTCTATATCTTTGATGTAAGCTGAATAAGCGGTCAGTTTATTCTCTTTTTTTGCAATATTGAGTAACTGACAAATAGTTTGTACCACCTCTATATTGGTTTTTTCATTCCATCCACCAATATTATAGTGTTCTCCAATTTTACCTTGCATTAAAACAAGATAGAGTGCTTTTGCGTGATCTTCCACAAATAACCAATCCCGAATTTGATCACCTTTGCCATAAATAGGTAAATTCTTGCCATGAAGAGCATTAATCATTATCAATGGAATCAATTTTTCTGGGAATTGAAATGGACCATAATTATTAGAGCAATTACTGATAATAACTGGTAGATCGTAAGTTCTTCCCCATGCTTGAACTAAATGATCACTCGCCGCTTTTGATGCAGAGTAAGGGCTACTAGGTGAGTAAGCGGTCTGTTCCGTGAATAATTTTGCAGAATCCGAGAGATCGCCAAATACTTCATCGGTAGAAATATGATGGAAACGAAATTGTGATTTCTTTTCTGGTGGAAGTTGAGTGTAATATTCTCGGCTCACTTCGAGTAATGTGTAGGTGCCAATAATGTTGGTATGAATAAAGTCACTTGGCTTATCAATAGAGCGATCGACGTGACTTTCTGCTGCAAGATGCATAATGGCATCAGGTTGATATTGCTTAAACAGTTGGGAAATTTTTTTACGATCGCAGATATCTACCTGTTCAAAATGATAGTTTGCATGGCGCTGAATACTTTCTAAAGAGGCTAAATTTCCTGCATAGGTTAATTTATCAATATTTACTACATTATCATTGGTATTCTGCAAAATATAGCGAATAACTGCTGAGCCAATAAATCCAGCACCACCTGTGATAAAAATTGTACGCATAACAGACCTCTTAAAAGAAATTTTTAATATTGTAGCAAAGTTCTAGAAGTAAATAAGGAATCTTTATTAAAAACAAAATGATTCAAATTTTGTCCTACATCAAATTCTTGCTTGAACGTAATACTTGTTACATAATAGCCAAATTAACTTTAGTTTTTAGTATAAATAGGTGTATATGATGAGTGATATAAATGTGCCGATTATCTTTACCGATGCGGCAGCCAATAAGGTCAAAAGCCTAATTGAAGGGGAAGATAACCCCAATTTACGTCTAAGAGTGTATATTACGGGGGGAGGCTGTAGTGGCTTCCAGTATGGATTTACTTTTGATGAGCAAGTGAATGACGGCGATTTAACGATTGAAAATCAAAATGTAGGATTAGTAGTGGATCCAATGAGTTTACAGTATTTAATTGGTGGTACTGTAGATTATATTGAAGGCTTAGAAGGTTCACGTTTTATTGTGAACAATCCTAATGCAAGTTCTACATGTGGGTGTGGTTCTTCGTTTAGTGTATAAATATTAGTTGTATATCGGAAAAGACCGCTTGTATTGTGGGATACAAGCGGTCTTTTTTTCTGTTTATTTTGCAATATTTGCTTAGAGGGAAATACCCAATCCAAAGAATAAATTAGTCAGTAAAGCCAAAGCTGCCATTTGTCCCAAGAATGGGCGAAGCTCTGTTGGCTCTTTATGTTTATAAACAATTTTTCCTTGTTTAACAAAGATTGGTGTCGTTAATAAAAACAAATAGTTGTAAATATGGTCAAAGTGCAATGCAACAAATAGTAGATAAGAGAGTAAAGCCAAACTGAGTAAGATTATGTGATAGATGCGTCCATTATCTCGACCAATACGCACAATTAAGGTATTTTTCCCAGCAGCTTTATCTTGATAGATATCTCTCAAGTTGTTGATATTGAGTACTGCAACTGCGAGCAAGCCACACCCTAATGCAGGTAGTAAAATCTGCGTAGGTAGAGAGTGTGCTTGTAAGTAGAATGTACCACCCACAGCAAGAAACCCGAAGAAAATAAGCACAGACGCATCACCCAACCCCATGTAACCATAAGGTTTTTTCCCTACAGTATAAGTAATTGCAGCTACAATAGCTAAAATACCCAGAATAGTGAAAGCAACCAGATCTTGCCAACTTTGGTAAGCATAGCCAACCAAAATGGCACCAGAAATTAAACTTAATATGGCAAGTACAATCAATGCCGTTTTTAACTGACTACCCGTAATTTGACCTTGTTGAATTGCTCGTAATGGTCCAATGCGTTGCGCTGTATCCGAACCCTTAACGTGATCACCATAATCGTTTGCAAAATTGGACAAAATTTGCAGTAGTAAAGTGGTTAATAACGCCAAAAATGTTGTTATTCCGTCAAATTTACCCACCCAACCAGCTAAGGCTGAGCCAACTAAAACAGATGCTAAAGCAAGAGGAAGCGTTCTTGGGCGAGCTGTACTTAACCAAACGGAGCAAGCAGAAGATTTTTTCATATCAATAGATTTACCCATTTTTATATAGTTTTACTTTTAAAGCTGTGCATATTATTACACAATAAGCAGAATATTTTTGATCTTTTATGGAAAAACCTCAAATTTATGCAAAACCTCATTCAGCCGATTATCTTTAATCCGATTGGTATTGTTGAAACGCCTTATGGAGAGAAGTTTGCCGTGCCTCGACAACCTAATCTGGTAGCAGAGGGCAAAGGTATTTTACGGTTATTTCCTCCTTATAATAATGCTGATGCGGTGAGAGGATTGGATCAATTTAGTCATATTTGGTTGATTTTCCAATTTGATAAAGTACCAGAGAGAAATTGGCATGCAACTGTTCGCCCTCCCCGTTTAGGAGGAAATGAACGGGTCGGCGTATTTGCAAGTAGGGCAACTCATCGTCCTAATCCTATTGGATTATCTAAAGTTGCTTTAGAGAAAGTGGAGACTAATTCAGGAGAAGTTTTTTTGCATTTAGGGAGTGTTGACTTAGTGAATGGCACGCCGATTTTGGATATTAAACCCTATGTTGTTTATGCTGATAGTGAGCCAGAGGCTAGTTCCGGTTTCGCTCAAGACAAACCAACAGCAAAATTGGAGGTTATTTTTTCAAAATCAGCATTGCAAGCGGTGAGTTCAAGCCCCCATTTTGCAAAATTTAATATTCAGCAACCGATAGAGTTTATTAGTCAGGTTATTGCTCAAGATCCTAGACCTGCTTATCAACAAGGGAAACAGAGTTTACGAGTGTATGGTATGCATTTAGCGAATCATAATGTTCTGTGGAAAATAAGTGAACGAAAGATAAATGTAGCAGAAGTACTTGATGTTGTGCCATTGAACTAACTTAGCTTAAATTACTCCAAGCCTGCACATTATTATGAGTATGATTTAACAGCGTCAATTTAATTAATACCTAATTTAACCTAAAGGATTTACTATGAAATTATATCAATATTTCTCAATTTTGCCATTTCTATTGGTAACGGTGAGTGCATCCGCAGCCATTGCTCAACGTACTGATCAAGTTAGCGATCAGATTATTAATCAACAAGAATCTATATTCCATTTTTCGACAAAAGTAACACGCACAGTAGAAAAAGATCTTATGCAAGCACAAATTTATAGCCGTCAAACGGGGAAAAATTTAACAGATATTAAGAAAAGTGTTTCAGTCAATTTAAATAAAGTGCTTGAAGATATAAAACAATATTCAACTATTAACGTTTCAACCAACGGGATTAGTAATCGAGCAGATTATGATAATGATGGTAAAGTCATTGGTTGGGTTGCAGAGGGGCAAATTTTATTACAAAGTAAAGATTTTGATGCGATGGCCAAGGTATTAGAAACATTAGGTAGTGAGGTTGCTATTGATTATGTGAATTTTAGTGTTTCTCCAGAAGCACAGGCAGCGCTAGAAGATGAAATGACTGTGGAAATTATTAATCAATTTAAACATAAAGCCGAGGTCATCCAAAAGAGTTTACAGGCTAAAAATTATGTATTGGGTGAAATTACTTTAAATACTCCTAATAGTGGTGGTCAATACCAACGTCCTATGCCTATTATGTATGCAACGAAATCATTATCTTCAATGGAAGATGACTCATTACCTTTGGAAGCTGGAACTGGTGAAGTTTCTGCTACAGCTTCAGGCAAGATTATTTTTAATCAGGAACAGTGATTGATGAGCTATTTTATTCGTTTATCTATTATGATTTATTGTTTTTCATTGAGCGGTTGTTTAGTTACGACCGTTGTGGGTGGAGCAGTATCTGCAGCAGGTACTGTAGTAGGGACTGCTGTTGATGTTGTGGATACTATTACGCCAGATATTACGGATTAAATGTGAATTTAATTTTTAACAAGCGGTGACTTTGTGAGGAAAATTTGCAAATCATGTATAACCCGATACAATGTTTACCGTTTTTATTTTTACCTAAGGAATTTATATGAAAATCGAAAAAAATGTTGTACCAAGTATTGCTTATCAAGTTCGCACTCAAGATGGTGTCTTGGTTGATGAAGCACCTGTAGAGCAACCACTTGAGTATTTACATGGACATAATAACCTTGTTATTGGACTAGAAAATGCATTAGAAGGTAAAGAAGTTGGTGAAACATTTGAAGTTCGAGTGAAACCAGAAGAAGGTTACGGTGACTATAATGAAAATATGGTTCAGCGTGTACCAAAAGATGTGTTCCAAGGTGTTGATGAATTAGAAGTGGGTATGCGTTTTATTGCAGATACTGATGTTGGCCCATTACCTGTAGTGATTACTGAAATTGATGGTGATGAAGTGGTTGTTGATGGTAACCATATGTTAGCAGGTCAAGAATTATTATTTAGCGTAGAAGTTGTTGCAACACGTGAAGCAACATTAGAAGAAATTGCACACGGACACGTTCATCAAGCAGATGCAGGCTGTTGCGGAGGCGATCACGATCATGAAGATGGTCATCACTGTGGTTGTGGTCACAGTCACTAATTTAACATTGGTATAACTCATGGATAGTGAGACATTTCTACAAACAGGCACGGATTATCTCCGTGCCATTTTAAGTTCAAAAATTTACGATCTTGCCCAAGTTACTCCATTACAAAAAATGGAAAAATTATCAGACCGTTTGGGCAATCAAATTTATATCAAACGAGAAGATCGCCAACCCGTACATAGTTTTAAAGTACGTGGTGCTTATGCGATGATCTCAAGCCTTTCTACTTCACAAAAAAATGCTGGAGTCATTGCAGCATCGGCAGGTAATCATGCACAAGGTGTTGCACTTTCCGCTAAACACTTAGGCTTAAGAGCCTTAATTGTGATGCCACAAAAAACACCTTCAATCAAAGTCGATGCGGTGCGTTCTTTCGGTGGTGAAGTGTTGCTTTATGGCGCAAATTTTGATGAAGCGAAAGCGAAAGCCATAGAGCTTTCACAAGAACTTCAAATGACTTTTGTTCATCCTTTTGATCATCCTTCCGTTATTGCAGGACAAGGCTCAATTGGATTGGAATTGTTACAACAAAGCAATCACCTTGATTATGTATTTGTGCCTGTCGGTGGCGGCGGATTAGCGGCTGGAATCGCTGTATTGATTAAGCAATTAATGCCAGAGATTAAAATCATTGGCGTGGAAGCGGAAGATTCTGCTTGTTTATATTATGCCTTAAAAGCAGGAGAACCTGTCGAATTAGAAAGAGTTGGCTTATTTGCCGATGGTGTCGCTGTAAAACGTATTGGTGATGAAACATTCCGTTTATGTCAGCAATACATTGATGATGTTGTTTTAGTGGATAATGATGAAGTTTGTGCGGCATTGAAAGATGTTTTTGAAAATGTACGTGCGATAGCTGAGCCTTCAGGGGCGTTATCACTTGCTGGTTTGAAAAAATATGTGAAACAAAATCAGATAGAAAATAAAAATATGACTTGTATTTTATCTGGCGCCAATATGAATTTTCACACGTTACGTTATGTTTCAGAGCGTTGTGAAATTGGTGAAAAGCACGAGGCATTATTAGCGGTAACTATTCCTGAGCAAAAAGGCAGTTTCTTAACATTCTGTGAAATTATTGGAAATAGAGCCGTGACTGAATTCAATTATCGTCATGCAGATGATAGTAAAGCTTGTATCTTCGTTGGTGTCCGAGTCAGCGGTCATAATGAAAAAATGGATATCATTAAAAGCTTGCAAAGCAATGGCTATGATGTGGCTGATCTTTCTGAAGATGATATTGCAAAAACCCATATTCGTTATATGGTCGGCGGACGGACTTCTACTGTACCCAATGAGCAGTTATACAGTTTTGAATTTCCTGAACAAAAAGGTGCGTTACTTCACTTCTTAAAAACCCTGATTAATTGGGATATTTCACTTTTCCATTATCGTGCTCACGGAGCGGATTATGGCGATATTTTAGCGGCATTTGTGATGAATGATGATCAAAAATCTCTCTTCAACGAAGACTTGCAACAATTAGGTTATCGTTATCAAAATGTCAGTGAAAGCCCTGCTTATCAATATTTTTTAAAATAAATTTTCTAAATCTACAAGCGGTCAGTTGTTCAATAAATTTTGCAGAAAAATAGAAATAACTTACCGCTTATTATCATAATAATAAAAGAGGCTATGTTATGGCAGAACGTAAATATTTTGGGACTGATGGTGTACGAGGTAAAGTTGGACAATTTCCAATTACGCCCGATTTTGCATTAAAACTGGGTTGGGCTGCAGGTAAAATTCTTGCCACACAAGGATCTAAAAAAGTGTTAATTGGGAAAGATACCCGTATTTCAGGCTATATGTTAGAGTCTGCTTTAGAAGCGGGGTTGGCTGCGGCTGGATTATCCGCGGCTTTCACTGGACCTATGCCTACTCCCGCAATCGCTTATTTAACTCGAACTTTCCGTGCAGAAGCGGGCATTGTTATTTCAGCATCACATAACCCTTATTATGATAATGGGATTAAGTTTTTCTCAACAACGGGAGAAAAATTACCTGATGAGGTTGAAGAAGCCATTGAAGCATTGCTTGAACAGCCAATGGATTGTGTAAGTTCGGCAGAATTAGGTCGAGCAAGCCGTATTACCGATGCTGTAGGGCGTTATATTGAATTTTGTAAAAGTACATTTCCTGCACATTTAAGTTTAGATGGATATAAAATTGTTGTCGATTGTGCCAATGGTGCAACCTACCATATCGCCCCTAATGTCATGCGAGAATTAGGTGCAGAAGTGATTGAAATTGGTACCCGTCCTGACGGATTAAACATTAATGAAAAATGTGGTGCAACAGATATTAAAGCACTACAAAAAGTGGTTATCGAATCTGAAGCTGATGTCGGTTTAGCTTACGATGGCGATGGCGATCGTCTTATCATGGTTGACCACTTAGGCAATAAAGTCGATGGCGATCAGATCTTATTTGTCATTGCGAGAGAAGCATTACGTGAAGGAAAATTACAAGGCGGTGTGGTTGGCACGCTAATGAGTAATATGAGCCTTGAAATTGCACTCAAAAGTTTAGCAATTCCTTTTGTTCGTGCAAAAGTAGGTGACCGTTATGTTCTTGAACAACTTAAAGAAAAAGGTTGGAAATTAGGTGGCGAAAACTCAGGACATATTATTGTACTTGATAAAAATACAACGGGAGATGGTATTGTTGCCTCACTGGAAGTATTGAGTGCCATGGCGAAAAATAAATTAAGCTTGAATGAGTTGGTAAAAGCAGTTCCATTATTTCCACAAGTCCTAATTAATGTCCGCTTCGAAGGTGGAAATAATCCGCTTGATAGTGAAGAAGTGAAAGCTGTTGCTAAAGATGTTGAACAACGTTTGGCTAGTAAAGGCAGAATTTTATTACGCAAATCGGGTACTGAACCGCTTATTCGAGTCATGGTTGAGTGTGATGATGGTGAATTAGCCCAACGCTGTGCAGAAGAAATTGCGGAAGCAGTGAAGCGCAATTAAGAAATAAGGTGAATTTTATATTCACCTTTTGTTCAAATTAATAGTTCATTTCCGCAAAAGCTTGATCCGCCATAGCAAGAGTATAAGCAATGTCTTCTTCACTGTGGGCTAAAGACATAAAGCCTGCTTCAAAAGCAGATGGAGCGAGGTAAACTCCCTTATCTAACATTTTATGGAAGAAGGTATTGAATGCAGTAACATTGCATTTCATTACATCTCGGTAGCTTTCTACTTTATCTTGTTCAGTAAAGAATAGACCAAACATTCCTCCGACATATTGAGCAGTGAATGGAACATTATGTTTTTGGGCTAGGGTTTTTAAGCCTTCCGCTAACATTTTCGTTTTTTCTGCAAGTAATTGTTCGTTACCTGATTTTGCTAGTTCTGTTAAACACGCTAATCCTGCTGACATAGCGATAGGATTACCTGATAATGTACCCGCTTGGTAAACTGGGCCAGTTGGGGCAATATATTCCATAATTTCTTTTTTACCACCAAAAGCACCGACGGGCATTCCGCCACCGATAATTTTACCGAGAGTGGTTAAATCGGGGGTTACGCCATAATAACTTTGTGCGCCACCTAATGCGACACGGAATCCAGTCATCACTTCATCAATAATAAAGACGGTGCCGTATTGGGTACAGAGTTCACGCAAGCCTTGTAAGAATCCTTCTTTTGGCGGAATACAGTTCATATTGCCCGCTACGGGTTCAATAATTAAGCATGCAATTTCATTTGGATATTGTTCAAAGGCTTGTTTTACTGATTCAAGATTATTGTATTCGCAAGTGAGCGTATGTTTAGCAAAGTCGGTAGGCACACCCGGAGAGCTTGGTTGCCCTAGGGTTAATGCACCTGAACCTGCTTTAACTAATAATGAATCGGAGTGTCCGTGATAACACCCTTCAAATTTGATGATTTTATCTCGTTGAGTATAACCTCGAGCAAGACGAATTGCCGACATAGTGGCTTCAGTACCTGAGCTCACCATTCTGACCATTTCGATTGAGGGGACAAGCTTACAAACGAGTTCGGCTAATTCAATTTCGATAGCAGTAGGTGCGCCAAAACTTAATCCATTGGGTACAGCTTTTAGCACGGCATCAATGATTACAGGATGATTATGCCCTAATACCATTGGTCCCCAAGAACCCACATAATCGATATAGCGTTTCCCTTCACTATCAGTAATGTATGCACCTTGAGCTTTTTCTATAAAGACAGGTGTTCCTCCTACACCTTTAAATGCTCTAACAGGGGAGTTTACGCCACCAGGTATAACTTTTTGTGCTTTTTCAAAAAGTGAGAGAGATGATGTCATGAATTGTTTCCTTTCTTGCTATTAATAGTAAATATTGTACTTTAAACAGGAATATGCAGTGAAAAAAATTGAGAGTTTTGTTGATTATGTTATGCTTTCAACTATTTTCATAAGTCATTTATAAGGATGAAACCTAGTCTATGTGGCTCACATTTCTTGTTGTATTTATTACATCCTTTGTTGTATTAATTGTAATGCGACCAGTGGCGGAGTGGGTAGGTTTAGTGGATAAACCGAATTTTAGAAAACGCCACCAAGGAGTAATCCCTTTAATTGGCGGTATTGCGTTATTTTTAGGAAATTTAGCATTTTATTTGATGCAATGGGAACAGATGAGGTTTCCTTTACTCTATTTAAGTGCGGTAACTATTTTGTTGATCATTGGCGTGCTAGATGATCGTTTTGATATTAGCCCATTATTACGAGCAAGTATTCAAGCTGGTCTAGCAGGGGCAATGATATATAGTGGGCTTTCTATTGCGAGTTTAGGTCAATTAATCGCACCATTTAGTTTAGAGTTAGGTACAATTGGTGTTGTACTGACAGTCTTTATCACTATTGCCATTATTAATGCTTTTAATATGATTGATGGCATAGATGGTCTACTGGCGGGATTATCAAGTGTCAGTTTTGCAGGTATAGGTACACTTATGTGGTTAGATGAGCAATATACATTAGCCTATTGGTGTTTTAGTATTATTTTTGTTTTGTTACCTTATGCGATGTTTAATCTCAGTCTGTTTGGTGCAAAATGGAAAGTTTTTATGGGCGATTCTGGCAGTACTTTGATTGGTTTTACAATAATTTGGATTTTATTGTTGAGTACTCAAGGACAAGGGCATGCTATCAGTCCAATTACTGGATTATGGTTAATTGCTGTTCCTCTGATCGATATGGTCGCAATTATTTTTAGGCGTTTAAAGAAAGGAAAGAGTCCATTTAGACCAGATCGTTTACACATTCATCATTTAATGATGAGAGCAGGGCTAACATCAAGACAGGCTTTGGTTGTTATTACGTTAGGTTCTGCTATATGTACTACAATAGGAGTGTTGGGAGAAGTATATTATTGGAATCAATGGGTAATGTTTATTGGTTTCATTATATTATTCTTTTTATATTCTTATTCAATTGTACATGCATGGCGAATCACGCGTTTTATACGTCGGTATAAACGCAGAATTAGAAAAAACAAATCTAAATAGAGAATTGATTTATGACAGAGCAACAAACAACACATCAACCGAGAAGTAGAGTCGCTATTTTTTTTCGTAGTTTATTTTTACTGATCTTATTCATCATCATTGGTGGCGGCATTGGTTGGGGAATTGCAGCAACTCAACCAGTTCAATGGAAAGTAACAGCTAAATTTGAGCCACCTAAAGTGGTAAATTTGGGCAATTATTATGATTTAGCAAGTACTTATTTATTGTTGCAAGGAAGTTCAGTTAGTTTGGAATTAGTTGATAAGATGCTGGGTGATGAAAGTTATAGCGAGTTTAAGCGTAGCTTAACTTCATCTGATATTTTGCAACAATTTTTACTTCAAAATGAGAGTGTGAATAAGTTAGCTAAAGATCATAAGGCCTCAATTGAAGCAATGGCACAAGAGTTGATCGGTAAGTTTCAATTTAAAGAAAAAGAGAATACCGTATCTTTCTTATTTGATGATGCTGAACTAGCATTCCAAATATTAAATGAATACATCCAATTTGTGACAATTCAAACTCGTTCTGTGTTAAATGGAGAATTAATTGCAAAATGGCGAGTATTATTCCAACAAGTGAAACTGGCTTCAGAGACAAATTTAGGGCCAATTCAACAAGGAACTCAAGTGGCTCAACAAGATTGGTCTGGTAAATTAACGTTGATGCGTTCAGTCCAACCTCTTGATGATCAATTGGTGCCGTATCGTTTTGTACAAAGTCCAATGACACCTTCTTCTCCTTATTCACCAGATAAACTGTTATGGGCTATAATTGGGGCATTAGGTGGATTATTATTTGGGTTATTTGTTATTTCCATTTCTAGTTTTTTTCGTCAACGTTAATGAATCATAAAATTAGAGTTCTAATTGTTTTTGGGACTCGGCCAGAAGCAATAAAGATGGCACCCGTAGCAAAACTGCTCAGGCAATATGATGGATTTGAAACAAAAATCTGTGTTACTGGACAACATCGCCAAATGTTGGATCAAGTATTAAGCTTATTTGAGCTTTCCCCAGACTTTGATCTAGACATTATGAAAAAAGGACAGGATCTATCTGATATTACTGCCCAGATTTTATGTGATTTGAAAATTGTGTTAACTGAATTTAATCCAGATTTAGTTTTGGTTCATGGTGATACCACCACAACTTTTGCTACAACCTTAGCCTGTTATTATCAACAAATTCCCGTTGGTCATATTGAGGCGGGATTACGCACAGGGGATTTATATTCCCCGTATCCAGAAGAGGCCAATCGCCGTTTAACAAGTGTATTAGCCAAATACCATTTTGCTCCAACAGAGAGTGCAAAACAGAATTTACTTGCAGAAGGAAGAGTCGAAGATAATATTTGGGTAACAGGCAATACTGTGATTGATGCTTTGTTTTCTGTTTTACAAAAAATCCAAGATAACGAACCGCTTGCACAAAAATTAGCAGGACACTATTCGTTTTTAGATGAAAATAAACGAATAATTTTAGTGACTGGGCATCGTCGGGAAAGTTTTGGACAAGGTTTTGAGCAGATTTGTTTAGCTTTAGCTAAGATTGCGAAAGATCATCCTGATGTACAAATTGTTTATCCCGTTCATTTGAACCCAAATGTGCTAGAGCCTGTTAAACGTTTATTATCCAACATTGATAATGTGTTTTTAATTGAACCGCAAGGATACCTTGCTTTTACCTACCTGATGAATAAAGCTTACCTGATTTTAACAGACTCAGGCGGGATTCAAGAAGAAGCACCATCTTTAGGTAAACCCGTATTAGTCATGCGAGAAACGACCGAAAGACCTGAGGCGATAGAAATAGGAACGGTAAAACTTGTCGGTACTGATACTGATGAAATTATTCGTGCAGTAAACCTATTATTAGACAATGGCGAAGTGTATCAATCAATGAGCCAAGCGAATAATCCTTATGGTGATGGGCAAGCAGCTCAGCGAATTGTGGAAATTATTAGAGGGTTATTTAGTAAATAATATGTCAGCATTTAATACGATTTCAGTGATTGGACTAGGCTATATTGGCTTGCCTACTTCAATAGCGTTTACTCAGTCAGGCAAAAAAGTGATTGGTGTCGATATTAATCACTATATTGTGGATGAGTTAAACCAAGGCAGAGTGCATATTGAAGAACCTAAATTGCCAGAAATGGTACAACAAGCGGTTCGATCACAGTCATTTTTTGCAACGACAAATGTTCAAGAATCTGATGCTTTTATTATTGCTGTACCCACCCCTTTTGATTCTCAGCGTCAACCTGATTTAAGTTATATTCAATCAGCTATTCAGTCGATAGCCCCTTTACTCAAAAAGGGAAATTTAGTTGTTTTAGAATCCACTTCCCCCGTAGGTACAACGGAAAAAATTGCTCACTGGTTGCAAGATTTACGTCCAGATTTAGCTTTCCCTGCTTCGACCCAAAATACTGAACAAGCCGTCGATATTCACATTGCCCATTGTCCTGAAAGAGTGTTACCGGGAAAGATTATGACCGAGCTGTTTGAGAATGATCGCATTATCGGCGGATTAACACCTGAATGTACTCAACAAGCGGTCAGTTTGTATCAACTTTTTGTAAAAGGGGAATGTGTTACAACGGATGCTCGTACCGCAGAAATGTGTAAGCTGACAGAAAATAGTTTTCGTGATGTGAATATTGCTTTTGCCAATGAATTATCGCTGATTTGTGATCGGCTAGGGATCAATGTGTGGGAATTAATTCGTTTAGCGAATCGTCATCCTCGAGTCAATATTTTACAACCGGGAGCGGGTGTAGGCGGACATTGCATTGCCGTGGATCCGTGGTTTATTGTGGCGCAAGCACCAGAGCAAGCTCAACTGATTAAAATGGCAAGGGCAGTGAATGATAATAAGCCACAATGGGTGATTGAAAAAGTAAAAACCGCTTTGGCGGATTGTGTTGTCAGTCGCAATACGAAACCGAGTGAAATCAAAATTGCTTGCTTGGGTTTAGCATTTAAA
The DNA here is from genome assembly GCF_009684715.1 of Otariodibacter oris. Classification (NCBI taxonomy): domain Bacteria; kingdom Pseudomonadati; phylum Pseudomonadota; class Gammaproteobacteria; order Pasteurellales; family Pasteurellaceae; genus Otariodibacter; species Otariodibacter oris. Next base: position 298,154 of record NZ_CP016604.1, read on the forward strand.
GCAGATGTGGACGATTTGAGAGAAAGTCCCGCTTTAGCGATTACAGAACAATTAGCAGAATGGCATACGGGAACGATTTTGGCGGTAGAGCCTCATGTTCAGCAATTGCCCGCAACCCTAAAGCAGAAAGTGCAATTTGTGGATTTTAAACAGGCGCTTTTGGATGCAGATATTTTGGTATTATTGGTTGATCACTCGGAATTTAAGTCAGTTACAAGAGAACAATTAACACAACAATGGATTGTTGATACTCGAGGAGTATGGTCAAACAAATGAATCCAATAATTAGCTTGAACGAATGGGAATCTCAATTCTTTAAACGTAAGATCGGAACAGTGGTTTTCGACCGTTCTGCTGTGATGGATGCAATATTTTCTGCTCAAGATTATGATCTAATTACTGCAAAAGTATCCACTGATACGATAGACCAAATAGACTGGTTACAACAAAATGAATTTGAATTAGTCGAGGGGAGTGTTGAATTTTCGTTAGATCTTGCAAATTATCGTGGTGATCTTACCGCTTGTTATCGAGCTGAACCACAAGATCTGGCAAGCCTTTCTCCATTATTTTCGACTGCTTTCCCCCATAGCCGTTTTCGTCCGCCTTATTTTTTAGAAGAAGAAAATCAACGCTTTTATCATCAATGGATAAGGAATTCGCTCTCAGGAGAATTTGATGATCTGTGTTTAGTTGAAAGAGATGAAAAGCAAAACATAATCGGCGGAGTGAGTTTACGGATTAGAGAACAAACAGCCCAAATCGGATTATTAGCCGTGAATGCTCATTGTCGAGGAAAAGGCATAGGTAAAAAATTAATGCAACAATCGATAAGTTGGGCGATTGCTCAGCAAGCAACACAGCTAAAAATTGTGACACAATTGAGTAACCTTGCAGGCATCCAACTTTATCAATCCTTTCAGGCAAAAATCACACAAACACATTATTGGTTTTATCGACAATGCTAACAATTCCTTTTAATAAACCGCCTATCGTGGGAACAGAGTTGGATTATATTCAGCAAGCAATGCAAACCGATAAATTATCGGGTGATGGTCAATTTACCCGATTATGTGAGCAATGGTTTGAACAGCAATTCGGCTCGTTAAAGGTATTACTTACCCCATCTTGTACCGCAGCTTTAGAAATGGCAGCAATTTTGCTCGATATTCAAGCGGGCGATGAAGTGATTATGCCAAGTTATACCTTTGTTTCCACGGCGAATGCTTTTGTGTTGCGAGGGGCAAAGATTGTCTTTGTTGATGTTCGTCCTGATACGATGAATATTGATGAAACGAAAATTGAGCAAGCAATTACATCAAACACAAAAGCGATTGTCCCTGTTCATTATGCAGGGGTTGCTTGTGAAATGGATACGATTATGGCGATTGCTCAACGACATAATCTTTGGGTCATTGAAGATGCGGCTCAAGGGGTAATGGCAAGTTATAATAAACGAAAACTCGGCACGATCGGACATATCGGGTGTTATAGTTTTCACGAAACCAAAAATTATACCTCTGGCGGAGAGGGCGGTGCGATTTTAATTAATCAGCGAGAGCTAGTGGAACGAGCCGAAATCATCCGAGAAAAAGGCACGAATCGCCACCAGTTTTTCCGCGGGCAAGTGGATAAATACACTTGGCGTGATATTGGCTCAAGTTTTCTAATGTCAGAATTACAAGCGGCTTACCTTTACGCTCAATTGCTTCAAGCTGAAAAAATTAATCAAAAGCGTTTAGCCATTTGGAATCGCTATTACAATGCCTTTTTGTCTGTAGCTAATAAAGGGCGTGTAGAAATTCCGCATATTCCAAATCAGTGTGAGCATAATGCCCATCTTTTCTTTTTGAAATTACGAAATACGCAAGATCGAGCAACTTTTATTCAGAAAATGAAAGAGCAGGGTATTTTGACTGTATTTCACTATATTCCATTACATTCTAGCCCTGCGGGAGAAAAGTTCGGTGATTTTAATAGTGAGGATATATTTACTTCTTTAGAAAGCGAGAGATTAGTTCGATTACCGCTATTTTATAATATGACAGATGATGAATTAGCAAAGATCATCAACACGACGTTATCCATATTAAATGATGAATAAGTTAGCGAATACAACCCTTTGGATATTCAGTGCAACGGCAATCAAAATGGTTGTTGGGCTTGCGATGATTAAGCTATTTACGCTGAAATTTGGTACAGAAGGGTTAGGTTTAGCTGCTAATTTTATGACGTTTTTAACAGTTCTGGGTGTGTTATCGGGGGCGGGGATTTTTAATGGGGTTACAAAATTTGTCGCATCTTTCGAGAATAATCCCCAAAAACTATCGGAAACCCTTTCTACTGCAAGTTGGATCATTCTGTCATTTTCAATTTTTTTACTGGTTGTCTTAACGATTTTTGCTAGTGAAATTAGCCAATGGCTTTTTTATTCGGATGAATATCAAATCGTTATTCTCTATATTGCCATTATTCAAATCGTACTCGCTATTGGCTACTACTTTTCCGCAATTTTAAAAGGCTTTCAAGATGCGAAAGGTAATGCAGTTAGTCTCATTATTAGTGCTGTTTTAGGCTTGGTGCTTTTCCTTGGGTTACTGTTTTGGGGAAATTATAACAGTGCGGTAATTGGGCTTGCAGTTGTTCCTTTGTTTGTTGCAATCCCTGCTGGTGTTTTTTTAAAACCTATCTTTAAGCAATTATTGCCCCATTCTTTCTCTATTTCTTTAGCGAAACAATTACTAAAATATAGCGTAATGGTGCTGATTACTGCGATTACTATTCCCTTAGCTTACTTCTTCTTGCGTGATTTACTTTTCCAATATCATTCCTTACAAGCGGTCGGTTTGTGGCAAGGAATGACAAAAATTTCCGATGCCTATTTACAATTTATTACTGCCATTTTTTCGGTTTACTTGCTACCTATATTTGCTAAATCAAAAACCAAAAAGGTAATTAAACAGCAAGTAAAAAGTATGTTAGTGAAAGTCAGTATTGCAATGATTGGTTTATCAATACTGATTTATGTATGTAGATCGTGGATTATTTTATTACTCTATTCTGCCGAGTTTTCATCGATTGAAAGTTTGTTTAGTTGGCAATTAGTGGGCGATTTTTTTAAGGTGTTAAGCTATATCTTTGGTTATTTAATTGTGGCTAAAACTGCACTAAAACTTTATGTGTTGGCGGAAATTTTTCAATTGGCGTTATTATTATTGTTTGGCTATTTCTTTATTCCAAATGGGGCAGAATTAGGGGCAACACAAGCTTACGGCTTAACCTATTTTTGCTATTTTGTCTGTTGTTGTGTAGGCTTTTATGTGTATCAACGGAGAGGAAATGTGGGGAGTGAAACAGTATGACAATGATTTATCATATTTTAGGTTCAAATATTCCACACCATAATCAGACTGTTTTAGGTTTTTTCCAAAATGAATTATTACCTAAATTCTTACCTAAAGAGGAGTCCAAAAATCATCAGTTTTGGGTGGTTGGGGAAAGTTCATTACAAACAGATTATCCTCATTTAGCGTTGAAATATTTTTCGACTAAAAAGCAGATTGCTAACGAATTGATACAGTTAGCTAAAAGTGAACAAGATTGTTATTTCTTATTTCACGGACAATTTAATCATTGGATTTGGCTCGCTATTTTGTTTAAGCAGTTACCATCTGATCGTTGCATTTGGCATATTTGGGGGGCTGATTTGTATGAAGAATCTACTCAATGGCAGTTTAAGCTATTTTATCCTTTGCGTCGTTTCGCTCAAAAGCAGTTATTTCGAATTTGGGGGACATTAGGGGATTTGAAGTATGCCCACCAAAATTTAAAGCGAAATACAGAATTAGATCGTTTAGTTTATTTCCCTACTCGTTTACCTTCAGAAACGTTGCCATCAACAATATTACCTTGTGAACAATCAGCTAAGCGTGATAGAAAACTCACTATCTTAGTGGGTAATTCGGGTGATAGTTCAAATCAGCATATTTTAGCCTTACGGCAAATTAAACAATCATTGGGATTGGGCGAGCAAATTAAATTGATTCTACCGATGGGCTATCCCGCTAATAATCATCGATATATTGAATTAGTGGAGCAAACCGCAAATGAACTTTTCCCGTTGGGTGTTGTAGATATAATTAAAGAGAAAATGGATTTTAACGATTATCTATCACTTTTAGCAAAATGCGATCTAGGTTATTTTAATTTTAAACGGCAACAAGGCATCGGTACAATTTGCTTGTTAATTCAGGAAAATATCCCTGTAGTTCTTGATCCTCAAAATCCATTTTTGGAGGATATGCAAGCAAGCGGTATTTCATTTTTAACCACAGATCATTTTAGTGTCGAATTGATCGAAAAGAAACGACAAGACTTAGCCAATATAGATAAAACACGTATTCCATTTTTCCCATCAAATTATTTGACTCATTGGCTTCATAATTTAGCAGAGTTGGGATAAACATTTTTTACTTAAGGATAATTATGCACTTTAAATCACTTTTTAAACCGATTTCACTTTTATTTTTTGCATTGGCACTCATTGCTTGTAGCACAACAGTAACAGATCCTAATATTGGTCGAGAAGATTTTTATCAATATGCGAAATGGATGGATAGAATGGAAGTTTCGCTTGCGACTGTTTTGGATGATCAAGTTATGAGCGCTCCAGCAAAAGGAGAACCTTCCCCAGAAGTAAAAGAAACGCTATCTTTAGCAATGAATCGTCAATTGGATAATAATATTAGTACGCTCAAAGCGTTGAATATTCGTCACGTTGAAGTTAAACAACTTAAAGATATGACGTTACATATGCTAACGTTATCTAAACAAATGATGCCATTACTCGCAAAAAAAGGGGCGGAATCTGATCCAAAATTAGCAGCTTTAGAGAAGGAGTTTGATGCAGAAGAACAAAAAAGCTCAGCTTTATTCAGAACACTTGTACAACGTTTTGGCTTGCCACAGTAATGTCTTGCTATAATCGCCTTTATCCAGTCATAAGTGAATTACTATAAATGCCTGAATTTATGTTGTTGAGTGTTTTTTATCTCCTCGCTATTTTATTGATAGGGACGATAATTTATCGTTCTTATCATACTAAACCTTTTTCATTACATTTATTATTTAGCCTGATTTACTTAATTACTTTCTTTCTTGGTTTTCCATTTTCACTGATTTTGAATTGGAAATTTGGCGTAGCATTAGCCGATAAGCATACACTCTTTCTCACTTTATTGTATGCATTATGTGGCTATCTTATTTACTTTGTTAGCTATCATTGGGGATTGAGTCGCTATGATAATTACAAAAAGGAAATTGCTTTACCCTCAAATAATGCAAAATTCGAAGCTAAACTGACCGCTTATTTATTATTTTTCATTGCGATTGTCAGTGTTGGGTATTTCTTATTTCTTAATGGCTTTTTACTTTTTCGATTAGAAAAATATAGCCAAATTTTTTCTAATTTAGTTCAAGGTATAGCATTAAAACGCTTTTTCTATTTCTTTCTCCCTGCGTTACTGATTTTCTATTTCTGTAGTAAAACGAAAAAAGCATGGTGGTCCTTTTTAATTGTTGGTGTCAGTTTCGGGGTTTTGACCTATTTAGCCGTTGGTGGAACACGAGCTAATATCGCATTAGTTGTGACCCTTTTCTTGTTGTTAGGTTTGTATCATCGCTACCTGTCTGTTACTTGGATATTTGTTGCGGGTAGTGCAATGGTGCTAGGTATGTTTTATCTCGCTTTATTCCGCTATAACTTAGATGTGCAAGGCGAACAGATGTGGTTTACGTTCCTCTACTTAACACGGGATACATTTTCGCCGTGGGAAAATCTCTCACGAATTTTATCGAGTGATGTTGAGTTTCAAGGGTTAATGCCGATTGTACGTGATTTTTATGTCTATATACCTCAAAGTATCTGGCCAGATAGACCAGATATTGCTTGGAATACAGCGAATTATTTCACTAAAGTGATTTTGGGTAATCAATCAGGCTTGGCTATTTCTCCCACTATATTAGGTTCTTTTTATTTAATGGGAGGGATACCAATGATTATTATTGGGATGGGGCTAACGGGTATTTTGATCAAACTAGGCGATAATATTTTTGACTATGCTCGTTTACAAGGTAATCGATCTTATTCCGCAATCTTACAGGCATATTGTTTAGCCAATATTTTTAATCTCATTATTTTAGTTAGAGAAGGCTCAGATGCATTTGTGTCGCGTTTTTTCTTTTTCAGCTTTGTATTTTGGGTATGTTGGATGAGTGCGAGATTTATCCAGTTTTTAATACACTCAAATAAAGGAGAACTCTAGTGAATAAAGTGCAGATTCGAGGGATTGATATATTAGTGGCTCCTCATCAACAAACGCTGATTGAATATTTGCTTGGTGATGGAGATGAAATCAAAAGAGGAATACTGATTGCTATTAATGCTGAGAAAGTGATTATCAGTGAATCTGATCCGATTATTCGAGATGTCTTGCACAATGCAGAATATAACTATGCAGATGGAATCAGTATTGTTTTATCTATAAAGAAGAAATATCCAGAGTACACAGATATTCAGCGTATAGCCGGTGCAGATTTATGGGTAGGATTGATGAAAAAAGCGAGTCAGCTTAATATGCCAGTGTTTTTAGTTGGAGCACAAGCGGTCACTTTAGCTGAAACAAATGACAAATTGGTAGAAATGGGTGTTAATGTAGTGGGTACTCAAGATGGCTATTTTGATAGAGAGAGTGAAGAGGAAATTATTCAACGCATTGCACAAAGTGGGGCTAAATTAGTTACGGTTGCCTTAGGCTCGCCTAAACAAGAACTATTTATTCAAAAAGCACAATCCATTTATCCTGACGCACTTTATATGGGAGTGGGGGGAACTTACGATGTATTCACTGGTAAAGTGAAACGAGCTCCCCAATTTTGGCAAAAGTTAGGTTTAGAATGGCTATATCGCTTATTATCACAGCCAACTCGTTGGAGGAGACAATTAAGGTTAGCAAAATATGCTTGTTATTACTGGTTAAATAGATTATAAATTAAACGAATCAGATAATTAATCAACGAGCTGCATAAATTAAAAGCAAGCGAAAATATTTTTTCAAAAAGTGCTAGACAACGAGGTGCGAAATCACTATTATACGCCTCCGTTGCGGCGCACTACTAAAACGCGTTCGTAGCTCAGTTGGATAGAGCGTTGGCCTCCGGAGCCAAAGGTCGCAAGTTCGAATCTTGTCGAGCGCGCCAGAGTACGATGTTAGTCCAATGAAAACAATGGTGGCTATAGCTCAGTTGGTAGAGCCCTGGATTGTGATTCCAGTTGTCGTGGGTTCGAATCCCATTAGCCACCCCATTTACAGAAATGTAAATTTATCGGCGAGTAGCGCAGCTTGGTAGCGCAACTGGTTTGGGACCAGTGGGTCGTAGGTTCAAATCCTATCTCGCCGACCAATTTTTTTGCTCTTTAACAACATATCAGACAATCTGTGTGGGCACTTGTTGATGATTGATTTTAAAATAATTTAATTTTGAAGTCTTAATAAGTGTCTATAACTTGAAAATTCATAAAGAATAATAAAGCTAGAAAACAGTTATTGAGCGATTGAACTTTTAATTGAAGAGTTTGATCATGGCTCAGATTGAACGCTGGCGGCAGGCTTAACACATGCAAGTCGAACGGTAACAGGGAAAAGCTTGCTTTTCTGCTGACGAGTGGCGGACGGGTGAGTAATGCTTGGGAATCTGGCTTATGGAGGGGGATAACTACGGGAAACTGTAGCTAATACCGCGTAATATCTACGGATTAAAGTGTGGGACCGCAAGGCCACATGCCATAAGATGAGCCCAAGTGGGATTAGGTAGTTGGTGGGGTAAAGGCCTACCAAGCCGACGATCTCTAGCTGGTCTGAGAGGATGACCAGCCACACTGGAACTGAGACACGGTCCAGACTCCTACGGGAGGCAGCAGTGGGGAATATTGCACAATGGGGGGAACCCTGATGCAGCCATGCCGCGTGAATGAAGAAGGCCTTCGGGTTGTAAAGTTCTTTCGGTGATGAGGAAGGCTATTGTTTTAATAGAACAGTAGATTGACGTTAGTCACAGAAGAAGCACCGGCTAACTCCGTGCCAGCAGCCGCGGTAATACGGAGGGTGCGAGCGTTAATCGGAATGACTGGGCGTAAAGGGTACGCAGGCGGTGACTTAAGTGAGGTGTGAAATCCCTGGGCTCAACCTAGGAATTGCACTTCATACTGGGTCGCTAGAGTATTTTAGGGAGGGGTAGAATTCCACGTGTAGCGGTGAAATGCGTAGAGATGTGGAGGAATACCGAAGGCGAAGGCAGCCCCTTGGGAATATACTGACGCTCAAGTACGAAAGCGTGGGGAGCAAACAGGATTAGATACCCTGGTAGTCCACGCCGTAAACGATGTCGATTTGGGGATTGGGCTATAAGCTTGGTGCCCGTAGCTAACGTGATAAATCGACCGCCTGGGGAGTACGGCCGCAAGGTTAAAACTCAAATGAATTGACGGGGGCCCGCACAAGCGGTGGAGCATGTGGTTTAATTCGATGCAACGCGAAGAACCTTACCTACTCTTGACATCCATAGAAGAACGCAGAGATGTGTTTGTGCCTTCGGGAACTATGAGACAGGTGCTGCATGGCTGTCGTCAGCTCGTGTTGTGAAATGTTGGGTTAAGTCCCGCAACGAGCGCAACCCTTATCCTTTGTTGCTAGCAGGTAATGCTGAGAACTCAAAGGAGACTGCCAGTGATAAACTGGAGGAAGGTGGGGATGACGTCAAGTCATCATGGCCCTTACGAGTAGGGCTACACACGTGCTACAATGGCGTATACAGAGGGAAGCGATATAGCGATATGGAGCGAATCTCAGAAAGTACGTCTAAGTCCGGATTGGAGTCTGCAACTCGACTCCATGAAGTCGGAATCGCTAGTAATCGCGAATCAGAATGTCGCGGTGAATACGTTCCCGGGCCTTGTACACACCGCCCGTCACACCATGGGAGTGGGTTGTACCAGAAGTAGATAGCTTAACCTTCGGGGGGGCGTTTACCACGGTATGATTCATGACTGGGGTGAAGTCGTAACAAGGTAACCGTAGGGGAACCTGCGGTTGGATCACCTCCTTACCAAAGAAATCGACATAGCGAGTGTTCACACAGATTGTTTGATGTAGTAGTAAAAAGACAAAAGACGTTTTTTAACGGAAGACATCTTTAAATGTTGTCCCCATCGTCTAGAGGCCTAGGACATCGCCCTTTCACGGCGGTAACAGGGGTTCGAATCCCCTTGGGGACGCCATTTAAAGATGGCTTTTTTGTCGAGAGATGAATAAGAATTTATCTTAATTGTTCTTTAAAAATTGAGAAACAAGCTGAAAAACTGAAGAGACTTTCAAGTCCGAGAGGATAAGAAGAAGTCTGAGTAAGAATAAAATCTTGTCTGAACAAAAGCAGGCAAGTATTAGTAGACTTGCATAAGCTTTGAGTTTTTTATTGTTATTTAATTATTATTTAATATTAATGATTAAATTGATTTAAAAATACTTGAGGTTGTATGGTTAAGTGACTAAGCGTACACGGTGGATGCCTAGGCAATCAGAGGCGAAGAAGGACGTGCTAATCTGCGAAAAGCTTGGATGAGTCGATAAGAGGCGTTTAATCCAAGATATCCGAATGGGGAAACCCAATAGGTGAAGAACCTATTATTACTGAGTGAATACATAGCTCAGTAAGGCAAACCGGGAGAACTGAAACATCTAAGTACCCCGAGGAAAAGAAATCAACCGAGATTCTGTGAGTAGCGGCGAGCGAAAGCGGAGAAGCCAGTTAGTGATAGTGGCAGAGTTAGGAGAATGAGTTGGGAAGCTCAGCGACACAGGGTGATAGCCCCGTATCCGAAGACCAGGCCATGGTACTAAGCTAACGAAAAGTAGGGCGGGACACGAGAAATCCTGTTTGAAGATGGGGGGACCATCCTCCAAGGCTAAATACTCCTGATTGACCGATAGTGAACCAGTACTGTGAAGGAAAGGCGAAAAGAACCCCAGTGAGGGGAGTGAAATAGAACCTGAAACCGTGTACGTACAAGCAGTGGGAGCAAGTTTATCTTGTGACTGCGTACCTTTTGTATAATGGGTCAGCGACTTATATTTTGTAGCAAGGTTAACTGAATAAGGGAGCCGTAGGGAAACCGAGTCTTAACTGGGCGAGTAGTTGCAAGGTATAGACCCGAAACCCGGTGATCTAGCCATGGGCAGGTTGAAGGTTGGGTAACACTAACTGGAGGACCGAACCGACTAATGTTGAAAAATTAGCGGATGACCTGTGGCTGGGGGTGAAAGGCCAATCAAACCGGGAGATAGCTGGTTCTCCCCGAAATCTATTTAGGTAGAGCCTTGAGCGGACACCTTCGGGGGTAGAGCACTGTTTCGACTAGGGGGCCATCCCGGCTTACCAACTCGATGCAAACTGCGAATACCGAAGAGTGATACTCAGGAGACACACGGTGGGTGCTAACGTTCATCGTGAAGAGGGAAACAACCCAGACCGCCAGCTAAGGTCCCAAAATCTATATTAAGTGGGAAACGAAGTGGGAAGGCTTAGACAGCTAGGATGTTGGCTTAGAAGCAGCCATCATTTAAAGAAAGCGTAATAGCTCACTAGTCGAGTCGGCCTGCGCGGAAGATGTAACGGGGCTAAAATATAGTACCGAAGCTGCGGCATCAGAATTTATTCTGTTGGGTAGGGGAGCGTCGTGTAAGCGGATGAAGGTGAATCGAGAGGTTTGCTGGACGTATCACGAGTGCGAATGCTGACATAAGTAACGATAAAACGAGTGAAAAACTCGTTCGCCGGAAGACCAAGGGTTCCTGTCCAACGTTAATCGGGGCAGGGTGAGTCGGCCCCTAAGGTGAGGCTGAAAAGCGTAATCGATGGGAAACGGGTTAATATTCCCGTACTTGTTATAAGTGCGATGTGGGGACGGAGAAGGTTAGGTTATCAGGGTGTTGGATATCCCTGTTTAAGCCGTTAGGTGGAGAGACTAGGCAAATCCGGTCTCTTATTAAACACCGAGAAGTGATGACGAGACTCTACGGAGTCGAAGTAACTGATACCACGCTTCCAGGAAAAGCCACTAAGCTCTAGCTTATAATAAACCGTACTGAAAACCGACACAGGTGGTCAGGTAGAGAATACTCAGGCGCTTGAGAGAACTCGGGTGAAGGAACTAGGCAAAATAGCACCGTAACTTCGGGAGAAGGTGCGCCGGCGTAGATTGTAAGGGCTTGCCCCTGAAGGTTGAACCGGTCGAAGATACCAGCTGGCTGCAACTGTTTATTAAAAACACAGCACTCTGCAAACACGAAAGTGGACGTATAGGGTGTGATGCCTGCCCGGTGCTGGAAGGTTAATTGATGGTGTTATCGAAAGAGAAGCTCCTGATCGAAGCCCCAGTAAACGGCGGCCGTAACTATAACGGTCCTAAGGTAGCGAAATTCCTTGTCGGGTAAGTTCCGACCTGCACGAATGGCATAATGATGGCCAGGCTGTCTCCACCCGAGACTCAGTGAAATTGAAATCGCCGTGAAGATGCGGTGTACCCGCGGCTAGACGGAAAGACCCCGTGAACCTTTACTATAGCTTGACACTGAACATTGAATTTTGATGTGTAGGATAGGTGGGAGCCTATGAAGTAGGAACGCTAGTTTCTATGGAGGCGTCCTTGAAATACCACCCTTTAACGTTTGATGTTCTAACGAAGACTGCGGAACGTGGTCTCGGACAGTGTCTGGTGGGTAGTTTGACTGGGGCGGTCTCCTCCCAAAGAGTAACGGAGGAGCACGAAGGTTTGCTAATCACGGTCGGACATCGTGAGGTTAGTGCAATGGTATAAGCAAGCTTAACTGCGAGACAGACAAGTCGAGCAGGTGCGAAAGCAGGTCATAGTGATCCGGTGGTTCTGAATGGAAGGGCCATCGCTCAACGGATAAAAGGTACTCCGGGGATAACAGGCTGATACCGCCCAAGAGTTCATATCGACGGCGGTGTTTGGCACCTCGATGTCGGCTCATCACATCCTGGGGCTGAAGTAGGTCCCAAGGGTATGGCTGTTCGCCATTTAAAGTGGTACGCGAGCTGGGTTTAGAACGTCGTGAGACAGTTCGGTCCCTATCTGCCGTGGGCGTTGGAGAATTGATTGGGGCTGCTCCTAGTACGAGAGGACCGGAGTGGACACATCACTGGTGTTCCAGTTGTCTCGCCAGAGGCACTGCTGGGTAGCTACATGTGGAAGAGATAAGTGCTGAAAGCATCTAAGCACGAAACTTGCCAAGAGATGAGTTCTCCCTAACTATAAGTTAGTAAGGGTTGTTGGAGACTACGACGTAGATAGGTGTGGTGTGTAAGCGTTGTGAGACGTTGAGCTAACACATACTAATTGCCCGAGAGGCTTAACCATACAACCTCAAGTGTTTTTTCGAAAAAAACTATGGAGAAAACATAAGAGCGTGTAGAAGTTTACTAAGAAAAGATACACAGACTGAAAGAAGTAAAAGGAAGTCGACAGAAAGACAGCTTGTTTTAAGATTTTAGGACTAGGAAGAGTAAAGAAAACCTAGAAAAGAATAGAAAGAAAAAAAGACAGACAGAATAAGACGGAAGTCGTCAACAGGATTATCCTGATGGTCATAGTGCAGTGGAACTACCTGAACCCATCCCGAACTCAGAAGTAAAATGCTGTCACGCCGATGGTAGTGTGGTGATTCGCCATGTGAGAGTAGGTCGTCATCAGGGCTTTATTAGGAAAACCGTAGGTTAGCGATAACTTACGGTTTTTTGCTTTTTAGCGTTTCGAAATATCTGATAAATAACAAAATGTTATACGAAACTAACCGCTTATTACTTATTATAAAGTTTATTTCATGGTTAAGGATAGATTCCTTTATCATGGTTAATAACAAACCATAATAATCCTTTTTTCATAATCAATGATATCATTTCATATCCAGTTATATTGAAGAGAGTTTTATTCTTTGGTAATTGCTAAATATGCATTACGCTAGGAACGGAGCCTTTTCATAATACAATTGTCAAATAATTTCAATTTTATAGATTTATGAAAAGTCGTGTACAATGCTAGACATATTTCATGATGGTATTTTTAGTTTCGAAAAGGAATAAATGTGAATATAAAAGAGATAATTAAAAAAAATAATCTATCTTTACTCTTTCAAGAAGGCTCATTTGGAATTGAGAAAGAAAGTCAGCGAGTCTATAAAGATGGATCTATTGTCACGACACCTCATCCTCATAAATTCGGAAATCGTTCCTACCACCCCTATATTCAAACAGATTTTGCGGAAAGTCAGTTAGAGTTAATCACTCCACCGAATAATAAAATCGAAGATACTTACCGATGGTTATCCGCTATTCACGAAGTCGTACAACGTATAATACCTGAAGATGAATATATCTTCCCTCTGAGTATGCCAGCAGGTTTACCGCCAGAAGAACTGATAAAAGTTGCACAATTAGATGATCTTCAGGATGTAGCCTATCGAGAACATTTAGTTAAGGCGTATGGTAAAAATAAACAGATGGTAAGTGGGATTCACTATAATTTTCAATTATCACCAATCTTTATTGAAAAACTGTATCAAGCCCAGTCTAATTCACAATCTTTCGTAGAGTTTCAGAACAATTTATATCTGAAAATGGCTACCAATTTCCTGAGATATCAATGGATTCTCTTATATTTATTGAGTGCAACACCTACTGTTGAAGATAAGTATTTTAAAGATGGCTCACCGCTTAAAAAAGGAGACTATGTACGTAGTTTGCGCTCTAGTAAGTATGGTTATGTGAATGATCCTGAAATTAAAGTGTCATTTGATTCTCTACAAGAATACGTGGAAACCTTAGAACATTGGGTGAATTCGGGAAAATTAATTGCGGAGAAAGAATTTTACTCGAATGTTCGCTTACGTGGAGCGAAGAAGGTAAGAGATTTACTTACCACAGGAATTAAATACCTTGAGTTTCGCTTGTTTGATCTCAATCCCTTTGAAATTTATGGTATTTCTTTAAATGATGCGAAATTTATCCATTATTTTGCACTATTGATGATTTGGATGGATAAGGCTGAAAATGCGATCGAAGTAGGGCAAGAGCGATTAGCTCAAGTTGCTTGGGAGCATCCATTAGATGAAACTGCTTTCCGTGATGAAGGTGAGCAAATTTTGCATCAGCTATTGGCAATGCTTGAAGAAATTAATGCGCCATCAGAATTGAAAGATATCGTTCAGCAAAAACTATTGGCTTTTGCTGATCCAAGAAAAACATTATGTGGTCGATTGGTTGAAGAAATCGAGGCATTAGGGAGTTACCAAAAATTAGGGGCGCATTTTGCTCAAAAATATAAACAACAATCTTTATCACGTTTTTATGCACTTTCTGCTTTTGATAATATGGAATTGTCCACACAAGCATTGTTCTTTGATGCGATTAAAGCAGGGTTAAATGTAGAATTATTAGATGAAAATGATCAATTCTTAAGCCTGAAATTTAACGATCATTTGGAATACGTAAAAAATGGCAATATGACTTCTCACGACAGCTATATATCGCCATTGATTATGGAAAATAAGGTGGTCACTAAAAAGGTACTACAAAAAGCAGGATTCAATGTGCCACAAAGCATTGAATTTACTTCAGTTGATGAAGCGATTCGTCAATATCCGCTTTTTGAAAATAGAGCGATAGTGATTAAACCTAAATCAACCAATTATGGCTTAGGCATCACGATTTTCCAACAAGGTGTGAAGAATCAAGAGGATTTTACTCAAGCAGTTGAAATTGCCTTTAGAGAAGATCGTGAGATTATGGTTGAGGATTATTTAACAGGTACGGAATATCGCTTTTTCGTGCTTGGGGATAAAACAGAAGCGGTGTTACTTCGTGTACCTGCGAATGTCGTTGGGGACGGTATTCACACCGTTGCGGAACTGGTGAATAGCAAAAATAGTGATCCTTTACGAGGCGATGGCAGCCGTACTCCATTGAAAAAAATTGCACTTGGTGAAATTGAAGCCTTACAACTTAAAGAGCAAGGTTTAACTTTTGAGAGTATTCTAGCTAAAGATCAACTTGTGCAGTTACGGGCTAACTCTAATGTCAGCACAGGTGGCGATTCTATTGATATGACTGATGAAATGCACCCTAGCTATAAAGAACTGGCCGTTGGTATTGCAAAAGCGATGGGCGCAGCTGTTTGTGGTGTGGATATCATTATTCCTGATTTAACCAAACCAGCCACAAAAGAGTTATCCTCTTGGGGCGTGATTGAAGCGAATTTCAATCCTATGATGATGATGCATATTTTCCCATATCAAGGAAAATCACGACGTTTAACTCAGAATGTGCTTAAAATGCTCTTCCCTGAGTTAGAAATCAACGCATAATTGCGATATTCATCTGACAGATTATAGTCTGTCAGATGATAAATTTACGTATCCATTACAGAAGTTTTTCAGCTTGTTCTAAAATCTTTTGCTGTTCCAATTCCAATTTTGCCAATCTTTTCTGTTCTCGACGAATTTCATCTTCCGCTTCCCAAGCATCATAAGCCTGAACTATTTTTGCGACGACTGGATGACGCACAATATCGTTACTTTCAAAATAATTAAAACTCAAATCAGGCACCTTGCTTAACACCTCCATAGCGTGTCTAAGTCCTGATTTTTGGCTACGAGGTAAATCTACTTGAGTCACATCGCCGGTAATCACCGCTTTAGAATTAAAACCGATACGGGTTAAAAACATTTTCATCTGTTCAATGGTCGTATTTTGGCTTTCATCCAAGATAATAAAAGCATCGTTTAATGTTCTGCCTCGCATATAGGCAAGCGGTGCGATCTCGATAACGTTTCGCTCCATCAATTTTTGAGCTCGTTCAAATCCTAGCATTTCAAACAGTGCATCATATAAAGGGCGTAAGTAAGGCTCGATTTTTTGCCCTAAATCTCCCGGAAGAAACCCGAGTTTTTCACCTGCTTCAACAGCTGGTCGGGTAAGCAATATACGGCGTATTTCTTGTCTTTCTAGAGACTCTACCGCAGCGGCAACGGCTAAAAAGGTTTTCCCTGTTCCAGCAGGCCCAATTCCAAAGCTAATATCGTGCGTAAGAATGTTACGTAAATAGCGTTGTTGATTTTCCCCTCTCGGCTTGATCATTCCTCGTTTAGTTTTGATCGTAATAGCGTGATAATCTGAGGATTTTTCTTGTGTGTCTGATTGCTCCGTTGATTGCAGTAGCATTCGACTTTCTTGGATGGCGAGATGAATATCTTCTAAATCTAATTCTTTAATCACACCACGGATAGGCGCTGTATCGTTATAAAGTTGTTTAATCAGTGTTGCACAATTTTCTAGAAATGAAGATGAATGCGAACTGCCTTCTGCACCTCGAATAGTGAATTTAAATGCATTCCGTGAAATCGCTAAATCGAAACTTTTTTCGATCAGATTGAGATGTTCATCAAAGGGGCCACAGAGTGATTGTAGGCGTTCATTATCTTCTGGTTCTAATGTGAAAGTAATTTCTGTCAAAGTAATTCCTCTAAATGAGTAACGTTGTTTAGTAATATGAGTGAGTAAAGTCGGATTATTCTAGCATAGTTCATTTTTCGAGTTATAAGATTATATTTCCTGATTTATTTACAACAAAAGTTTGAATATTATCAAACATTTTGCACTTTATTTGTGTTTATATACACTTAATCTGAAGAATGTCAGATCACAAATGGCTTTTTTGTTACACTGAGGACGTTTTATCTCAATATGTTTTTGAGATATCTTTTGGAGTGAATGCAGGGGAATTATGAATCCAAGACGTAAATTGAAATTAATTGCTATTATTGTTATTTTATTTTGGTGTACTGTAGCTACTGGATTAGTGCTATACGCATTAAGTCAAAATATTGATTTGTTCTATACACCGTCAGAAATTATTTATGGAAAAGATAATCAAGCCGATAAAAAACCAAGTGTTGGGCAACGGATTCGTGTTGGTGGAATGGTCGTAGAAGGCTCGGTGAAGCGAGATGATAAAACGCTAAAAGTAACATTTGGATTAAATGATATTGGTCCTGCAATCGAAGTTGAATACGAGGGTATCTTGCCTGATCTATTCCGTGAAGGACAAGGTATTGTGGTACAAGGTGTATTAGTTGAACCGACAAAATTAAAAGCAACTGAAGTGTTAGCGAAACACGATGAAAATTATATGCCACCTGATTTGAGTGAACAGATGAAAAAACAGCATCAGCCAATGGGGATCTCTGAATCGGATTTAAAAGGCGAATCTGAGCGTGATCGTAAGCTATCGGGAGAACTTCAATGATTGCTGAGTTAGGAAATTATGCTCTTGCACTAAGTTTAGCTTTTGCAATTTTATTGGCGATCTTACCGCTTGTTGGTGCAGAAAAAGGGAATGCGACTTTAATTTCCCTTGCTCGGCCGATGACGTGGGCAATGTTTTTAAGTTTAACCTTATCATTTGGTTCACTCTTTTATCTTTTTGCAGTGAATGATTTTAGTGTGCAATATGTGGTGAATAACTCGAATAGCCAATTGCCACTTCAGTATCGACTGTCAGCGGTGTGGGGATCTCACGAAGGCTCGCTCTTATTATGGATTTGGTTACTTTCCCTGTGGAGTATTGCAGTTGCCTTATTTAGCCGACAAATGCCAGAGGATGCAGTGGCACGTGTCTTAGGGATTATGGGATTAGTGAGCGTTGGCTTTCTTATCTTTATTTTATTTACCTCTAATCCATTTTTACGCACTTTCCCTGATTTTCCAGTTGATGGACGAGAGCTTAACCCAATGCTACAAGATGTGGGCTTAATTTTTCATCCTCCATTATTGTATATGGGTTATGTGGGCTTTTCGATCGCCTTTGCTTTTGCCATTGCTTCATTGATGACGGGAAGATTAGATACCGCTTGGGCGAGATGGTCTCGACCTTGGACATTAGCAGCTTGGTCATTTTTAACTTTAGGTATCGTGCTTGGTTCTTGGTGGGCTTATTATGAATTAGGCTGGGGCGGTTGGTGGTTCTGGGATCCCGTAGAAAATGCCTCATTGATGCCTTGGCTTGCTGGAACAGCCCTAATTCACTCTCTTTCAGTCACAGAAAAACGCAGTAGCTTTAAGGCGTGGACGGTACTTTTAGCCATATTAGCATTCTCACTTTGTTTATTAGGCACTTTCTTGGTGCGTTCGGGCATTTTAGTTTCGGTGCATGCATTTGCTTCTGACCCAACAAGAGGATTGTATATTCTACTTTACCTTGTGCTTGTGATAGGCGGTTCGTTGTTACTTTACGCTTATCAAGGGAGCAAAATTAAGAGCCTTGATAACTCAGAACGTTATTCGAGAGAGTCGGTCTTATTGTTGAATAATATCTTACTGATGGCATTTTTATCAGTGGTTTTTTTAGGCACGATCTTACCGCTTATTCATAAACAATTAGGTTTGGGCAGTATCTCAATCGGGGCGCCATTCTTTGATCAAATGTTTATGGCATTAATGGTTCCTTTTGCATTTTTACTCGGGATCGGACCGCTTGTAAAATGGCGACGAGATAAATTCTCCGCTATTCGTTTGCCTGTGATTATTTCATTGATTGCAATGGTTGTTTTAGGTTTTGGTCTGCCTTATCTGTTTAAAAATACCATTACCGTTAGTGTCGTATTAGGCACAATGATGTCGGTAATCATTATTGCATTAAGTTTGTATGAACTACATCAACGAGCAACCCATCGTCACTCATTCTTTGTAGGAATTACAAAGCTCTCACGTTCTCATTGGGGAATGGTGCTTGCACATTTAGGGGTTGCAATGACAGTATTTGGCATCGCATTTAGTCAAAACTTTAGTGTAGAGCGTAATGTGCGTTTGAATATTGGCGATTCTGTTCAGATTTTGGATTATAACTTTACCCTAAAAAGTATTAACGATAGTAATGGGGCAAACTATGTTGGCGGAACGGCGGAGATCGAAATCACCAAAGATCATCATCACGAAGCGACGTTATTTGCTGAAAAACGCTTTTATAATGTCAGTAAAATGGGTATGACTGAAGCGGCGATTGATTGGGGCTTTACTCGTGATTTATATGCAGCCTTAGGCGAACGTCTTGATGATGGTTCTTGGGGATTGCGTTTATATTACAAACCGTTCATTCGTTGGATATGGTTTGGCGGCTTATTTATGGTCTTTGGTGGGCTATTATGTATGTTTGATAAACGCTATCGATTAAAAATAAGCACATCCAAACAAAAACAAGAATGATGAAATAGTAATATGGGGGCTGATGAGATCAGCCCCTTTTTTCATACTCAATCAGATGTTGCGAGGATGATTTTTACTTAATGAGAGTAAAGAATAATGTAGGTATTTCATAATTTTATATTTATTTTTCGTTTTGGAGAATCAAATGCCTACTATTAGTAATGCTTCATTTATGACATCGGTTGAGCAAGAACTTAACCAATACTGTCAAGAACGTTTTATTGCCCCAGAACAACTCTCTAATACTCAATGGTTTCAATTTATCGCAAAGTGTAGTCAATCTACTATTTTGCAAAATTTTCCGACTAACCCACCGCTTGTGAATACGCGTAGAGTGAATTATCTCTCTATGGAATTTTTGATTGGTCGTCTACTTGGAAATAATTTGATGAGCCTGAGCGTTTATCAAGATGTGGATAATTTTGTTGCAAAATATGGTAAGAATCTCGTAGATATTTTAGAAGAAGAACGTGATCCATCCCTTGGTAATGGTGGCTTAGGTCGTCTAGCGGCGTGTTATTTAGATTCTATGGCAAGCCTTTCTCAACCAGCGATTGGCTATGGCTTACATTACCAATATGGTTTATTCAAACAACACTTCAATGAGTCTGGTGAACAATTAGAAACAGGTGATAGCTGGAATCGTGATTTTTATTTACAGCAATATCACCGTCCTGATTTCCAACAAAAAGTGGGTTTTGGTGGAACAGTCGCTCAAATTACAGACGATCAATATGATTGGCAGCCTGCATGGACCATTCAAGGTGAAGCATTTGATTTACCAGTGGTTGGATACAAAGGGGTACAACAACCTTTACGTTTATGGCAAGGTTATAGCGAAACTTCATTTGATTTAGCTCAGTTTAATGATGGGCAGTATTTGCAGGCTGAATCACATGTTATTGATGCGGCAAAATTAACTAAAGTTTTATACCCAAATGATAACCATCAAGAAGGTAAAGCACTGCGTTTAATGCAGCAATATTTCCATTGTGCTTGTTCCATTGCTGATTTATTACGTCAACATTTGGCTCAAGGACGTACTCTCATGGAATTACCTGAGTTTGAAGTGGTGCAATTGAATGATACTCACCCAGCACTAGCAATCCCAGAGTTGATGAGAATTTTACTCGATCAGCATCATTTAAGTTGGGAACAAGCTTGGGCGATCTCTTCAAAAACATTTGCCTACACTAACCACACTTTATTACCAGAAGCATTAGAGCAATGGGAAGATGGTTTAGTCGCACAATTATTACCTCGCCATATGTTGATTATTGAACGAATCGACCGTGAATTATTAGCCAAAGTAAGAGCAGAATTCAATGATGAAGAATTTGAACAAGCGTGGCGAGAAACTGCAATTTTAATGGATCACCGTGTACGTATGGCAAATTTATGTGTGGTGGGATCTTTTGCGGTAAATGGCGTTGCACAAATCCATTCAGAGTTAGTTGTGAGTGATCTTTTCCCATCTTACGCAAGATTATTTAAAGGGCGATTCCATAATGTAACCAATGGTGTTACGCCACGTCGTTGGATTCGTCAAGCGAATCCACCATTAGCTCGTTTATTAGATAATCATATTGATGGCGACTGGACGAAAGATTTAGCATTGCTTAGTCAGCTAGAAAATCTTGTGGACGATCCGCATTTCCAAACAGCATATCAAGAGATCAAACAGTCTAATAAGCAGGTACTTGCTGATGTGATTGAGCAAGAAATTGGCTTGAAAGTGAATTGTAATGCGATTTTTGATGTGCAAATTAAGCGTTTCCACGAGTATAAACGTCAGCACCTCAATTTATTAAATATCATTGCAACTTACTTAGATCTTAAAGCTAATCCACAAAAAGATTTTGTGCCGAGATTATTTATTTTCGCAGGGAAAGCAGCACCAGGCTATTTTATGGCGAAGCAAATTATCCAAGCAATTAATGGTGTTGCTAAAGTGATTAATAACGATCCTGATATGCAAGGTAAATTACAAGTTGCCTTTTTACCTGATTATCGTGTGAGTTTGGCGGAAAAAATTATTCCAGCTGCAGATGTGTCAGAACAAATTTCACTAGCAGGTAAAGAAGCATCGGGTACAGGGAATATGAAATTAGCCTTAAATGGTGCCATTACTTTAGGTACGTTAGATGGTGCAAACGTTGAAATTGCTGAATTTGCAGGCAAAGAAAATGTCGTTATTTTTGGACATACCGTTGAATCAGTCCGTCAATTACGTGAGCAAGGGTATGTGCCTCGTAGTTATTATGAACAAGATGAACAACTTAGAAATGCGATTGATGCATTAGCAAATGGTATGTTCTCAGATGGCGACACTCAACGTTTTAGTGCCTTAGTGGATAATCTACTAAACAGCGATTATTTCTGTGTATTGGCGGATTTTGCAAGCTATCGTGAAGCACAGCAAGAAATTGCAGAACGTTATAAGGATCAAGCCGCCTGGAGTCGTTCGGCTATGTTAAATACTGCACGTTTAGGCACATTTAGCTCCGATCGCTCTATTCGTGATTATCAAACTCGAATCTGGAAAAAATAGTCATTGGATGACAATAACTTTCTAATTTAGATTGAAAGATAAAAGCAGGAATACAATGTATTTCTGCTTTTTTTATTATTCGACAATTTGCAAAAAATCACTACAATCTTACCGCTTATGAGATAGGGAGATGACATGAAATTAAATCCACAACAACAACAGGCAGTAGAAACGATCACAGGACCTTGTCTTGTACTTGCTGGTGCAGGTTCGGGAAAGACTAGGGTGATTATCAATAAAATTGCTCACCTGATTGAAAATTGTGACTATTCACCTAAACACATTGCAGCTGTGACTTTTACCAACAAAGCGGCACGAGAAATGCGTGAACGTGTGGCTCATTCTATCGGTAAAGAAAACAGTAAAGGGCTGACGATTTCTACCTTTCATACCTTAGGTTTTGAAATCCTAAAACGAGAGCATAAATTGCTTGACTACAAATCAGGTATGACGTTATTTGATGAACATGATCAGATTGCCCTTTTAAAACATTTGTTGCCCGAAAATGTCACCGAAGATAAAGATCTCCTTAAGCAACTGATTTCTACGATCTCAAACTGGAAAAATGATCTACTCTTACCAGAGCAAGTGATTGGGCAAACAGTGAGCGATCGGGATCGTGTTTTCTCCCATTTTTATCAGCAGTACCAAAATCAATTAAAAGCTTATAATGCGTTAGATTTTGATGATCTGATTATGCTCCCAACCTTTATTTTTCGCCAATTTCCCGAAGCTAAAGCACGCTGGCAAAATAAAATCCGCTATTTATTAGTAGATGAATACCAAGACACCAACACAAGCCAATATGAATTAATCAAACTGATTGTAGGCGAACAAGGTAACTTTACTGTGGTGGGTGATGATGACCAATCTATCTACTCTTGGCGGGGGGCGAAGCCTGAGAATATGGGAAGATTACAAACAGACTTCCCACAATTAAAGGTGATAAAACTCGAACAAAATTACCGCTCAACGCAACGTATTTTGCATTGTGCTAACATCTTAATTGATAATAACGACCACCTTTTTGCCAAACGTCTCTTTTCACAATTGGGTGAAGGTGAAAAGTTAAATGTAATTGAAGCCAAGAACGAAGAACACGAGGCGGAACGTATTGTCGGCGAATTGATTGCACACCGTTACAGTCGCAAAACGAAATATAAAGATTATGCTATTTTATATCGGGGCAACCATCAATCTCGTTTACTCGAAAAATTACTCATTCAAAATCGTATCCCTTACAAAATTTCGGGTGGAACGTCATTTTTTGCCAAAGCAGAAATCAAAGATATGTTGGCGTATTTAAGGCTAATCGTAAATCAAGATGATGATGCCGCATTTCTCCGTATTGTTAATACACCAAAACGAGAAATTGGAGCAGCAACTCTTGAAAAACTTGGGCAATTAGCTAATGAAAAACATGTGAGTTTATTTGAGGCGATTTTTGATTTTGAATTGATACAACGTTTAACCCCTCGTCCCTATCAAGCATTGCAAGATTTTGCCCGTTGGATTGTGGAGTTATCTGATCAAGCGGTCAGATCCGAGCCACAAAATGCAGTAAAAGCAATGTTGGCACATATTCAGTACGAAGCCTATTTGTATGAAACGGCAAGTACACCGAAAGCGGCAGAAATGCAAAGTCGTAATGTTCAAACGCTATTTGGCTGGGTAGAAAAAATGCTCGAAGGTGATGAACTCAACGAACCAATGAATTTAAGCCAAGCTGTCACTAATCTCACTTTACGAGATATGATGGAAAGAGGTGAAGATGATGATGCTTCTGATCAGGTGCAATTAATGACTCTCCATGCCTCAAAAGGCCTGGAATTTCCGCACGTGTTTCTTATTGGGATGGAAGAAGGTTTATTACCCCATCAAACCAGTATTGATGAAGATAATGTGGATGAAGAACGTCGTCTAGCTTATGTAGGTATTACTCGAGCACAACAAACCTTAACTTTTTCTTTATGTAAAGAACGCCGTCAGTATGGTGAAATCATTAAGCCCGAAGCTAGCCGTTTCTTACTTGAACTTCCACAAGACGATTTACAATGGGAAAAAGATAAACCACCGCTTACAGAGATTCAGAAAGAAGAAAAAATCACGAGTAATATCGCAAACTTACGAGCAGTTTTACTTAGTAAAATACAGCAAAAATGACTTTGGATTAAATCAAAATATTTACATTATATTAAAAATCTTAAATACAACGTAAATACTTTAAAATTCTTTACATAGTTGGATTGCATGTTTTGTTGATATTGTGTGCAGTTGATGTATTATTTATCTACGACTCATTGGGTTTTGTGTTAATCCTGTGCTTTTTAAGTTAATAAATTATTTTTAGGAGATTGTGTTATGAATCATATTTATAAACTGAAATTCAGTAAACGTTTAGGGCAACTTATTGCTGTATCTGAGATAGCAAAAGGTTCTGAACATAAGTCTGGAGTAAATGATACTAACAATACAGAATCTTCATCACTACGTTCTTTATTTAAATTATCAATTTTAGCAGCATCTATTGGGTTATTCAGTGTAACTCAAGTTCAAGCAAACACAGTTGCAGGAGTTATTGGTATAAAGAGTGATGGCTCTGTGGGTGCGGTTGATGTAACTGTTAGTGGACGTGGTATTAGTACTTATATAAACAGAACTCAACCTGATGGTGTCAGAACAGTATCTTTGACAAATACTAAAAATCCTGGTGGCATTGATGAGTCAGTCATAATAGGGGCAGATGCTAAAGTTATTGGTAAGCAAGGCGTTGCTGTAGGATACCTTAGTGGTGCAAATGCTCAGGGTACAGCTGTTGGTACAAATGTGTACGCAAGTGGAGAGTCTTCAATTGCAATAGGTAACGATGATATTTCTTCTGTTTATCGAGATAAATTACCAGTGGGAACTGTAAGAAGATTATATGGAAATATTTATCGAGGCGATCATCCTTTTTTAACAGAAGGAAAATTTGATCAAACATATGTTAATGGAAGTGGAAGCAATTCCAAATTGATATATTCACCAACAGCTGCGACAGGGGCTGGATCTATCGCTATTGGGTCGCGTTCTCTTGCTTATGCTAATGGTTCAACCTCTGTGGGAACATTGTCATTTGCATTAGCTGATGGATCAACAGCAATTGGTTTACGTTCTTTTGTTGATGAGCATGCAAATAGTGCAACAGCAATGGGGGAAGAAGCCAGAGCTTTTGCAAGTAACACAATCTCTATTGGTAATAAATCGGAAACAGGAAATAAAGGCGCAAATGCTTACGGATATAATGCACGAGCTATTGGTGTTGGTTCTATCGCTATCGGGCAGAGTGTTGCGGCAAATGCTAAATTACAAAATCGTTCACAAAATAGATTTATTTCTGCGTTAAAAAATGTGAGTGCTTCTGGAAATACAAAAGGTTTCTTCAACAGATTGGGCGCAAGTCCAAGTCAAAATGGAATTGATTTTGAGTATCAAACTGGTAAAGATATTGTTATAGAAACAGATACTACCCAAGTTAAGAAAACATTAAAACAAAACGATCATTCTGTTGGTATCGGGTACTATGTAATTTCTAATGGGGAAAACAGTATTGGTGTTGGTTCTGCTGTAGGGGCACTAGGAGATAATTCTGTAGCAATTGGTTCACTATCTTACGTTGATAAACAAGCATCTAATGCTGTTGCGTTAGGGACAAATGCTGTAGTAAATAATGCAAGTGGTATGGCTTTAGGTGATCAAGCGTCAGTTACATTAGATAACTCTGTTGCATTAGGTTACCTCTCTAAAACAGATTATTCTGTTGAAGATTTACAATCACCAGCTTGGGTTGCAAGAGGATCTTATTCTATCCCATCTTCAACCAGAGTTGGTGTTATTTCTGTAGGTAAAAAAGGGTATGAACGTCGTATTGTTAATGTAGCTCCAGGATATAGAGATACTGATGCCGTTAATATTTCCCAATTGAAGAGTTTACAAGATAGACTAGATTTTTCTAATGCTGATAATGCAAATAGAGCAATTCATTATGTTTCCATTGATACGCTAAATCAAGGTGGATTGGGTAAAGAGTTAGCTGATTTAGAAAGAAAAGAAAATGCTTTCAAAGAATACATTAATTTAAAATCTCAACTTCTTACAGTCGATGCGAGAAGAATTGAGAGTAATGGCTCAATTGATGAAGAAAAAGTTAAACCTCTTAAAGACAGAGTAGCATCACTCGAAAAAGACGCGATGATTGCTAATTTAGTTAATAATAGTAATTTGAAAAAATTATCTTTTAATAACCAAAATGGTCAATTTAATTTTGATAAAGCTATTGCGGATATTGAGAGTGCAAGAGATAAAGATGAAAATACAGGTGCATTAACCGCACAAGAGAAACAAAAACTCACTCAATATAATTACAATAACCAAGGTGCTAAAGGTAAAGATTCTATTGCAATTGGTTACAATGCTTCTACTGCCGCAGGGTCAACTAATAGTGTAGCAATTGGTGCGAATTCTAATGCTTCATTAAATTATGACAGAATTAAAAATATAAGTGGTTACGATGTTTCAACTAATAGGGAATCTGCTGAAACATCATCTACTTGGCGTCCAACTGCAGGAGAATTTTCTATTGGGAATGATGATAGTACTCGTCGTATAACTCATGTCGCTGCTGGGGCTAGTGATACGGATGCTGTCAATGTTGCACAATTGAAAAAAGTGACAGCAGCAGCTAGTGCAAATTCTTTAGGATCATTTACAGTAAGTAGTTCTACAGATACTACAACGAGTGATAAGATTGTTGTTGATAAGAATAATCCAAACTTAGTTATCTCAGGTAAAAATGGTGAATTAGTTTCTACTGTTAGTACTACAGATAGAAAAGTTGAATTATCACTTGATCCGAGTTTGAAAAAGAAAGTTGATAATGCGTTGTCGAAAGATGATGTAAATGACAAGGCAAAATTATCTTATAAAGCTAATGGGCAAAATTCTCAGAATGTGACTTTAAGTACAGGTTTAGATTTTACCAATGGTAAGAATACCACAGCCTCTGTAGCTAAAGATGGTGTTGTTAAATTTGATTTGAATAATACTTTAACTGGTATTAGTAGTATTTCTAATAAGGCTGGTAATGCTGGAACAATAGTAACAATTGCTGATAATGGTATTAGTCTAAATAATAAGACAATTACAGGAGTTGCAGCTAGCGATATAACTAAGGATGGTAATGCTGTAGCAACAACAGGGCAATTATATAACTTAGAAAATAAACAGATCAATTTTGTAGCTAATGAAGGCTCAGTGGCTAGAAAACTAGGTGATACTTTAAATATTAAAGGAACAAAAGATTATATTATCACAAACGTTAGCGGTGACACCTTATCAATATCCTTAGATAAAAAAGCTAAAGATGCAATTGATAAAGTTGATAGTTTAGGCGATAAATCTATCATGACAACTTTCGAGATTAATGATGGAAATGAATCAAATAAAACAGTGGTGGAAAATGGAACTAAGTTATCCATTACAGGAAAACAGGATGAAATCCAAACAACTGTAACTAATAATAAAGTTGAGGTCGGTTTGGCTGAAGCTTATAAGAATAAAATTGATAATGCAGTATCAAAAGATAACGTGAATGACACAGCAACTTTATCTTATAAGGCAAATGGAGAAAATCCTCAAAATGTTACTTTAAGCAAAGGTTTGGATTTCACTAATGGTAAAAATACAACTACTTCAGTAGCTAAAGATGGTGTTGTGAAGGTTGATTTGAACGATACTTTAACAGGTATTAAAAGTGTATCCATTACCGAAGGACCAACACTTTCTAGTACTGGTATTGCTATGAATGGTAAGAAAATTACAGGATTAGCAAATGGTACTGAAGATTTGGATGCAGTGAATATTTCACAATTGAAAGGTGCATTGGCTACATTAGGTGGTACTGTTGATGGCGATACAGCTGCTACTATTGGTTCAGATGGAAGTGTCACCCAACCAAAATATAACCTAAAAGCTGGTGAAGATAAGGCATCTCCTAAGACTGGTGTTGGTTCTGCATTACATGCATTAGATTCAGCAATTTCAACATTAAAGATTGCTCAAGCTGGAACAGAAATTACGTATAAAGCTAATGGAAAAAATGCACATAGTGTTGCTTTGAACGACGGTTTAAATTTCACATCGGCATCAGATTTAAATATCACATCTAAAGAAGGCGGTGAAGTTGCATTTGAATTATCAGATACGGTTAAGAAATCACTAACAGGTGTTGGTATAGATGGTCGTGATGGTAAAGATGGAAGCACTGGAACTGCGGGTTCATATGGACCGACAGGTAAAGATGGTCTAAATGGAAAAGATGCGACGGCAAAAGCAAATGCACTACGTAATGGTGAAGCAGGGATAGTTGTTTATACCGATGCAGAGGGTAATCGCCTAATTAAAGGAAATGATGGTAATTACTATCATGTAGGTGATTTAAATGAAGATGGAAGTGTTAAAGGAAGTGCAAAACCATCAGATACGATTGTAGCTTCATTAGTTAATCCAAACGGAAACACAACAGATCCAGCTAAACTTGCAAATATTGCGAGCGGTATTGATCCGACGAAGATTGGTAATGGCACGGCAATGACAGCTGATGTTGCTAAAGGTTTAATTGCGGGTAAAGATGGTTTAAATGGAATTGTTGGAACAAGCAAGGAAGATAAAGCGAAGTTAAATACAGCGGCAACGGTAGGTGATTTACAAACATTATCATTAGCGGGCTTTGATGTTGCTGGAAATACAGGAGCAGTACATCGTAACTTAGGTGAAACATTAAGAATAGTTGGTTCAGATGCAAAAACATTTGATGGTTTCTCAACAGACAATGTGGCAACTAATGTAAAAGCAGATGGTACAGTTGAAATTGGTATTAAAGAGGCACCAACTTTCAAAGAAGTAACTTCAAATACAGTAATTGTTAAAGGTGAAAATGGTAAAGATGGTGCACCAGGAAAAGATGCGGTCTTAAGTGTAGATAAAGAAGGAAACTTAACTGTTAACAATGGTAGAGACGGAGTTAATGGTAAAGATGGTAAAGATGGCGTATCAAAAGTCTTAACAGAAGCTAATGCAGGGGATTTAACTAAGATATCCTATAAAGCGAGTGGAGATGGAGATAATGCGAAATCTAAACAAGTTAGTTTAAATGACGGTTTAAATTTCACATCGGCATCAGATTTAAATATCACATCTAAAGAAGGCGGTGAAGTTGCATTTGAATTATCAGATACGGTTAAGAAATCACTAACAGGTGTTGGTATAGATGGTCGTGATGGTAAAGATGGAAGTACTGGAACTGCGGGTTCATATGGACCGACAGGTAAAGATGGTCTAAATGGAAAAGATGCGACGGCAAAAGCAAATGCACTACGTAATGGTGAAGCAGGGATAGTTGTTTATACCGATGCAGAGGGTAATCGCCTAATTAAAGGAAATGATGGTAATTACTATCATGTAGGTGATTTAAATGAAGATGGAAGTGTTAAAGGAAGTGCAAAACCATCAGATACGATTGTAGCTTCATTAGTTAATCCAAACGGAAACACAACAGATCCAGCTAAACTTGCAAATATTGCGAGCGGTATTGATCCGACGAAGATTGGTAATGGCACGGCAATGACAGCTGATGTTGCTAAAGGTTTAATTGCGGGTAAAGATGGTTTAAATGGAATTGTTGGAACAAGCAAGGAAGATAAAGCGAAGTTAAATACAGCGGCAACGGTAGGTGATTTACAAACATTATCATTAGCGGGCTTTGATGTTGCTGGAAATACAGGAGCAGTACATCGTAACTTAGGTGAAACATTAAGAATAGTTGGTTCAGATGCAAAAACATTTGATGGTTTCTCAACAGACAATGTGGCAACTAATGTAAAAGCAGATGGTACAGTTGAAATTGGTATTAAAGAGGCACCAACTTTCAAAGAAGTAACTTCAAATACAGTAATTGTTAAAGGTGAAAATGGTAAAGATGGTGCACCAGGAAAAGATGCGGTCTTAAGTGTAGATAAAGAAGGAAACTTAACTGTTAACAATGGTAGAGACGGAGTTAATGGTAAAGATGGTAAAGATGGCGTATCAAAAGTCTTAACAGAAGCTAATGCAGGGGATTTAACTAAGATATCCTATAAAGCGAGTGGAGATGGAGATAATGCGAAATCTAAACAAGTTAGTTTAAATGACGGTTTAAATTTCACATCGGCATCAGATTTAAATATCACATCTAAAGAAGGCGGTGAAGTTGCATTTGAATTATCAGATACGGTTAAGAAATCACTAACAGGTGTTGGTATAGATGGTCGTGATGGTAAAGATGGAAGCACTGGAACTGCGGGTTCATATGGACCGACAGGTAAAGATGGTCTAAATGGAAAAGATGCGACGGCAAAAGCAAATGCACTACGTAATGGTGAAGCAGGGATAGTTGTTTATACCGATGCAGAGGGTAATCGCCTAATTAAAGGAAATGATGGTAATTACTATCATGTAGGTGATTTAAATGAAGATGGAAGTGTTAAAGGAAGTGCAAAACCATCAGATACGATTGTAGCTTCATTAGTTAATCCAAACGGAAACACAACAGATCCAGCTAAACTTGCAAATATTGCGAGCGGTATTGATCCGACGAAGATTGGTAATGGCACGGCAATGACAGCTGATGTTGCTAAAGGTTTAATTGCGGGTAAAGATGGTTTAAATGGAATTGTTGGAACAAGCAAGGAAGATAAAGCGAAGTTAAATACAGCGGCAACGGTAGGTGATTTACAAACATTATCATTAGCGGGCTTTGATGTTGCTGGAAATACAGGAACAGTACATCGTAACTTAGGTGAAACATTAAGAATAGTTGGTTCAGATGCAAAAACATTTGATGGTTTCTCAACAGACAATGTGGCAACTAATGTAAAAGCAGATGGTACAGTTGAAATTGGTATTAAAGAGGCACCAACTTTCAAAGAAGTAACTTCAAATACAGTAATTGTTAAAGGTGAAAATGGTAAAGATGGTGCACCAGGAAAAGATGCGGTCTTAAGTGTAGATAAAGAAGGAAACTTAACTGTTAACAATGGTAGAGACGGAGTTAATGGTAAAGATGGTAAAGATGGCGTATCAAAAGTCTTAACAGAAGCTAATGCAGGAGATTTAACTAAGATATCCTATAAAGCGAGTGGAGATGGAGATAATGCGAAATCTAAACAAGTTAGTTTAAACGACGGTTTAAATTTCACATCGGCATCAGATTTAAATATCACATCTAAAGAAGGCGGTGAAGTTGCATTTGAATTATCAGATACGGTTAAGAAATCACTAACAGGTGTTGGTATAGATGGTCGTGATGGTAAAGATGGAAGTACTGGAACTGCGGGTTCATATGGACCGACAGGTAAAGATGGTCTAAATGGAAAAGATGCGACGGCAAAAGCAAATGCATTACGTAATGGTGAAGCAGGGATAGTTGTTTATACCGATGCAGAGGGTAATCGCCTAATTAAAGGAAATGATGGTAATTACTATCATGTAGGTGATTTAAATGAAGATGGAAGTGTTAAAGGAAGTGCAAAACCATCAGATACGATTGTAGCTTCATTAGTTAATCCAAACGGAAACACAACAGATCCAGCTAAACTTGCAAATATTGCGAGCGGTATTGATCCGACGAAGATTGGTAATGGCACGGCAATGACAGCTGATGTTGCTAAAGGTTTAATTGCGGGTAAAGATGGTTTAAATGGAATTGTTGGAACAAGCAAGGAAGATAAAGCGAAGTTAAATACAGCGGCAACGGTAGGTGATTTACAAACATTATCATTAGCGGGCTTTGATGTTGCTGGAAATACAGGAACAGTACATCGTAACTTAGGTGAAACATTAAGAATAGTTGGTTCAGATGCAAAAACATTTGATGGTTTCTCAACAGACAATGTGGCAACTAATGTAAAAGCAGATGGTACAGTTGAAATTGGTATTAAAGAGTCTCCAGAATTTAATACTGTCGTCATTAATGGAAAAGACGGAAAAGATGGTAAATCAGCAGAGTTAGGAGTCGATGCTGATGGCAATTTAACAGTTATAAACGGAAAAGATGGTGCAGATGGAAAAGATGGTACTGCATCAAAAGTTCTAACTGAAGGCAATGTTGGTGATTCATCTAGAATTACTTACAAAGCAAATGGTAAAGATGCTCAAAGTGTCACTTTAAATCAAGGGCTAGACTTTGTTGATGGTAAGAATATTTCATCAAGTGTCGATAAAGATGGCAAAGTTAAATTTGATTTAAATGATGACTTAAAAGATTTATCAAGTATCACTTTCAAAGAGGGGGATAACGATACTACTGTTAAGTTAGATAAAGATGGTTTAACTATCACTCCAAAAGGTAATGCTGATGCAACCAATACTGTCAAATTAGTTGGTGGAAAGGATGGTGGTTCATTAACTGGATTGGAAGTTCATGATGTTAATGATGATACATTTGGCGTGGGTGATAATGCTGGTAGAGCAGCGACAGAAGGTCAAGTTAAATCAATTGCTGATAAAGCGGATAATCGTTTAGAAAAACTTGAAAGTGGTGAGGTTGGAACGGTAGTTTATACTGATGCTAAAGGAAATCGAGTGAAGAAAGCCAAAGATGGTGAATATTACTTAGTAAATGACATACTCAAAGATGGTAATGCAAAAGCTAATGCTAAATCAATATCAGCAGAGGATGTCCGTCTTAGCACAGTCAACGCCAATGGTTCTACCAAGGAACCTACCATTTTAAGTAATATTGCAGATGGCGAAGTCTCAGAAAATAGTAAGGATGCTATAAATGGTGGACAATTGAACCGTAGTGTAAGCAATATTATTGGTAGTGATTATGTAGAGTTTAAAGGCGGTGTTGCTAATCTGAAAGTAGATGCATTTGATAATTTTACAAATAATAGAGGTGAATCTAATGTTCCACATAATCTTGTGGATGCTGTAAATCGTTTAAATACAGGAGGTTCACGTTTTGTTAAGGTAAACGAACCTGCAACAGCTCCATCGGCTCAAGCGAATGGTACACATTCTGTAGCTATCGGTTCAGGTGCCGTAGCAAATAAAGCAGATAGTGTGGCTATTGGTAGAAATGCTGTTGTTAAAGATGATGCTGTGGATGGAAGTGTTGCATTAGGAGCAGGTTCTGAAGTGGGAGCTGCTCATAGACCAGATAATAGTCAAAATCCAGGTCAAGTAGTTGAAATGTATGGTTTGTCAGAAGCACTAGATCCAAATAATCCTGATGCTCGTGTTGCGGGTCGACGTGAAGATGCAAGTGTTGTATCTGTTGGTTCAGTTGGTAATGAACGTCAAATTCAGCATGTCGCACCAGGTGTATTAGGTAGAAACTCAACAGATGCTGTGAATGGTAGTCAGTTATTCCAAACAAATCAGCAAGTCTTAAAAAATAGTCAACGAATTGAAAGTATTGGCGGTCAAGTTAATAATCTCTATTCGACTACAAATAAATTAAGACATGAGCTTCGTCGCGGTGTTGCTTCATCCGTTGCGACTGCTAGTTTACCATTGCGTTATGTTCCAGGTAAAACTTCTCTAGCTGTTGGTGCAGGTTCTTATAAAGGAACTCAAGCTGTAGCATTTGGTTTAGCTAGAACATCAGATAATGGTAAATTATCAATAAAGGTTAATTCAGGTTATAGTAATGGTGATGCAACCTTTGGTGCTGGTGTTGGGTATGTTTGGTAATATTTACACACCAACAATTTAAGTTAGTGATTCTTACTAGTTAAATTATTTTTAAAGAGCTAAGTTTTATCCTAAGGTAGACTTAGCTCTTTTTATATCTATAGAGAAATATATTTAAATATTATGGTAAGATACCTATAAATTTTTACAGTATTTGATTTATGATGAATATCGAACAAATATGGTTTTATGCCATCATCGCATTACTGACTTTTATTGTCATTTTTCTTATCTTTTTACAATCTCGCTATAAACGAGATGTTGTTGAATTACAACAAGATCTAAACCAATCACAAGCACAGTTAAGTGAATTATCACAAAAATATGATGGACTTGCACAAGATAAAAATAAGTTAGAACAATGGGCAATTCAGCAACAAACCCGAGCTGAAAGTACGTCAGAACGCTTGCAAGAACGAGATACTGCTATTCAACAATTACAGCAAAAGATTGAACAGGCTGAAAATGCTGAAAATCAGTTAGAGCGTTATATTAATGAATTAAAGGAAAGAGTAGGTTCTGCACAAGCGAAGGTTGAAGGTTTGGAAGAACAACTTCAATTAAGCCAACAACATTTGAATAGTAAGCAGCAAGAGGTTCAAACTCTCTCTACAAAATTTATTCAATCACAACAAGAACTGACTGAAATTAAAACTACATTAAGTGAGAAACAGGCAAATTTTGAAAGCCAAAAAAAACAATTTCAAGAGGTTCGTCAACAACTCAATACCGAGTTCCAACATCTTGCTCAACAAATTTTGGAAGAGAAAAGTAAGTCATTTTCAGAAAGTAATCAGTCTGCCTTAAATTTACTGCTTAAACCCTTTAAAGAGCAAATTGAGGGATTTCAAAAACGTGTTAATGAAGTACATACGGAAGCGGTTAAAGGTAATGCAAATTTAGAGGCGGAAATTAAGCGAGTGTTAGATATTGGACTATCAATGTCGCAAGAAGCACAAAATCTGACAACGGCTCTGAAAGGCAATAATAAAGTGGCAGGGAGCTGGGGAGAAATTCAGCTTGAAAGTGCGTTACAGTCGGCAGGGTTATTATCTGGCGAGCATTATGTGGCACAGGAAAGTTATCGTGATGAAGAGGGTAAACGCTTTGCCCCAGATTTCGTGGTGAAATTACCAGATAATAAACATCTTATTTTAGATAGTAAAGTGTCATTAGTTGCCTATGATCAAGCGGTGAGATCCGAGGATAATTTTGCAATTTCTAAAGCGTTAGACGAGCATTGCCGTTCACTTAGATCTCATATTGATGGACTTTCTAAGAAAAATTATAGTAGCTTAATTGGCATAAAAAGCCCTGATTTTGTATTGATGTTTGTGCCGATTGAGCCTGCTTATATTGAAGCTTTAAAACATGATCCTCAATTATTTAATTATGGCTATGAGCGCAATGTGATTTTGGTTTCGCATACGACCTTAATGCCTATTTTGCGTACTGTAGCGAATTTGTGGCGGATTGAACGAGGCAATGCAGAAGCGCGTGAAATCAGTGAAAAAGCAGGGGATATTTATAATCAAGTTTGTACCATAGCAGAACGTTTATCTAAGTTAGGAAACTCATTAACCACAGCAAGTAATCACTACAACAATACAGTCACAGCATTGGTTGGAAAGCAAGGGTTAGTGGGCAAAGTGGAACGTTTCCAACAACTATCGAATAAAGCGGGTCAAACTTTACCACAAGTTGAATTATTGGCGAATGATTGGGATATCACACGTTTAGAACTGATAGTAGAAAAAAGCGAAGAACAAGGTGATGCGTAATGTTGTTAATTATTGATAATCATGATTCTTTTACCTTTAATTTGGTCGATTTGTTACGTAAGATTGAAGTGGAAAGTACCGTTATCTCTGTCGAAGATCTTAATTTAGATAAGATTGAACAGTTCAGCCATATTATGATTTCACCTGGTCCAGAAGTGCCTAGAGCCTATCCTATATTATTTGAAATGTTGGAGCGTTATCATCAAACGAAATCTATTTTAGGTGTGTGCTTGGGGCATCAAACGATTTGTGAGTTCTTTGGTGGAAAATTATATAATTTGAGTACAGTCCGCCACGGACAACAAAAAACTTTAATGCAAGCAATCTCAAATCCTATTTTTGCTAATCTACCCGATAACTTTAAAATCGGACTTTATCATTCTTGGGCAATTTTGCAAAATTCTCTCACAAACTCACCGCTTGTGGTTACTTCATTGTGTGAGGAAAATGTGGTCATGGCCGTTAAACATTCTTCACTTCCCATTTATGGCGTACAGTTTCACCCAGAATCCTTTATTACCGAATACGGTGAACAAATGCTACGGAATTGGCTGAGTGGGGTAAAATGCCCCCTAATTATATAGAACATATATAGAGAGCATATCTGTTAATTAGTGCATTTGCGGTTTGTTTTCCATTTTAGGCTTGGCAAAATGGCTATGCAGGAAGAGTGTGATAACACGAAGGTATTCTATGATTTCTTCCCCTGCTTCTAATAATTCTTGATTGTCATCTTGCTCATCGTAACCAAGTTTTGTAATTTCTTCTAAGTCGTTAAGGGCTTCATTTACTTCTTCTGTTGCCTCTTTCTCAATTGTCGGTTGCGCTAAACCTAATCCTAAAAGGAAATGGCTCGTCCATTCTGCAATACCATCGGCTAAGGTAAAGCCATTTTCATCCTCAGGTAGCCAGAGTGAGAATAAGGTATCAACTTCATCAAAGCCATCATTGAGCTGTTGATAAAAGTCAGAAAGATCTTTCAAAGGTATTTGAGAAAACGCATGTCCATCATTAGTGAATTGATAAGTGAGCGTCTTCCAAGATTCATCTTGAATACCACCAGAAACTAACCCACTCAAAAAACCATGGAATTCAGCAGGTGAATAGTTTATTTGAAGAGTCGAAATTAACTGTTTTAAGTCATTAAGTTTTAAAATTGCCATACTTTGCTATTTTCTTATTTATATAAAGAATGGCATAATAACAAAAAATTATGTTTTAGTGAGGATTTCCTGATAATGTCAAAAAATAATATTGAATTATCCCTGTTCGGGCAGGTTTTACGTTTGTATTGTCCACCAGAGCACCAAGATTTCCTTCTGGCTTCAGCTAAACGTTTAGAAGAACGTGTAGCAACATTAAAAGAGCAATCAGGTATAATTCAGCTTGAAAAAGTATTGTCTATTGTGGCGCTGAATCTCAACTATGAATTAGAGCAAGAACAACGTAAAAATGTTGAGAATAAAAATGTATTAATGTCTTGTGTCCAACAGTTAGATAGCTCATTGGCTAAATTCCAATCAAGTGAATTAGATAGTGTTATAATTGAGCAGGAAAATACCGAAAAGTAAGCTTTTATGTATTTTATTGATCTGAACACTAGGAAAATGATGTAAATTCCGTTACTATCTTATCTGCCTGAGGTGTTCGTTGTTAGTTACGTCCCTGAGCCGATATTTAAAACTCTTTGAGTTGAATGACTAATTGTTGGTGAGCAGGCTCGCTTGCGAGAAGCCTAAAAACGATTGATTTCGACTCCCTTGAACCGTATGGTTCAAGGACTACAACTAATAACGGCACTTTGGGTCTTTTATGAGTACAGAATATCAAAAAAGTCAGCAGGATTTATTTCGTCATCAAGTCAGAAAGTTAATACGCGCTAAACGCTTATTACTCTCCCCATCCGAGCAAGATTTTGCTGCAAAGTCTATTATTTCTCCCTCTTTTCAGCTTATAGAACAGAATAATGCAGAAAAATTAGCATTTTATTTGCCTTTTGATGGTGAGATCTCGCCGCTTGAATTAATTAATTATTTAAGAATAAAAGGTAAAAAAATTTATTTACCCGTTTTACATCCCTTTTCAGCTAATCAATTATTATTTCTAGAATACGATGATGATACCGATTTAGAAAAAAATCTTTTTGGTATTTTACAACCTAAATTAGATATAAGAAAAGTGTTGCCTACGAGTGAGTTAGATATGATTTTTACACCCTTGGTAGCTTATGATACTAGAGGTAATCGCTT
The DNA here is from genome assembly GCF_009684715.1 of Otariodibacter oris. Taxonomy (NCBI): domain Bacteria; kingdom Pseudomonadati; phylum Pseudomonadota; class Gammaproteobacteria; order Pasteurellales; family Pasteurellaceae; genus Otariodibacter; species Otariodibacter oris. Next base: position 335,896 of record NZ_CP016604.1, read on the forward strand.
GGGAATGGGAGGTGGCTTTTATGATCGTACCTTGGCACAATACCCTGATATTGTAAGTGTAGGGTTAGCTCATCGTTGTCAGCAAGTCGATTCATTACCGATTGAACATTGGGATATTCCTTTAAAACATTTAATTATTGGAGAGAGTCAGAAATGAAATTTAAACTTCCCCCCCCTGTATTATTTATAATTTCAGCCTTGATTATTTACTTTCTTCCAAATGATATATTTCCTTATTATGATTTTTTTCTACCAATTTCAATAATAAGTTTTATCTTTAGTGCATTATTAGCAGTCTTTTCTCTGATTGCTTTTTATCAGAAAAAGAATAGCTTAGATCCTATTCACTTAGAAAAAACAACAATATTAGTGACACATAGTATTTATCGTATTAGCCGAAATCCGATGTATCTTAGTTTAGCTATGCTGTTAATTGCATGGGCATTATGGGTAGGCAATTTACTTGGTTTGGTTGTTGTAGGTGGTTTTATTTACGCTATCACATGTTTTCAAATTATTCCAGAAGAGCAATTTTTAGAGAAAAAATTTGGAGTAGCTTACTTACAATATAAGAAAAAAGTAGCAAGGTGGTTATAATAAGCGGTAAGATTTATCCCATCTTTTGCAAATTAAATTAAAAAATAACAGGAGAATACATTATGCAAACTAATTTAACGAATTATGAAGAAACTATTTTCAGTAAAATTATTAGAAAAGAAATTCCTGCAGCAATTGTTTATCAAGATGATTTAGTTACTGCATTTCGTGATATTTCACCGCAGGCAAAAACACATATCTTAATTGTACCGAATAAATTTATCCCAACGATTAATCATGCGACACAAGAAGATGAAGCAGCGTTAGGTAGATTATTTACTGTAGCAGCAAAAATTGCTAAAGAAGAGGGAATTGCTGAAAGTGGATATCGCTTAATTGTAAATTGTAATCAAGATGGTGGACAAGAAGTATACCATATCCATATGCACCTTGTGGGCGGAGAACCTTTAGGGAGAATGTTAGCGAAATGATGAATAACTTAAAGCGATCTTTTTTACTTGGATTTGTTGGATTACTTTCTGCTTGTATTAGCAATCAGGAAAGTTATTTACCTGTCGAAAATAAACCTATCGTGAATATAGAACAGAATATTGCTCAATATATTCAAGTGGATGCAAAACCGACAACTTTAATTATAACAAATATTTCTCAACAAGCTACTCAAGTTGTATATAAGTTCTTTTGGTATGATCAAGAGGGTGTAACACAAAATTCGATGAATCTAACAAATGATGAGTGGCATAATTTAGAATTAGCTCCACAAGAAAAACGAGAAATACCAGCGATCAAACCTACAGTTGAATCGGCTAATTATCGTGTATATTTACGTAGACAATAATGAACTCATTAGAGTGGCTTACTGATTATCGCCAACAACTAGTCAGCAAATTAGATGATTTGGCAGGTTTGACTGCTTGTAGCCAGATGGTGACTTTGTCAAATGGTGAGCGATATGTGTTACGCCGACAAAATGAGCGTGCCACTAATTACGGTATTGATTACCAGCAAGAAGCTAAACTTTTACAGTTAATAAAGCCTTTGAATATTGCACCTGAACCCATTTATTTTGACGAAGAATCGAGTTTACTCTATTGGATTGATGGTGATGTACCTAAGGCCTTTTCCTCTGAGCTATTAGAGAAGATTGCCGTGCATTTAGCAAAATTGCATACTTTTGATTATCAAGCGGTAGGTTCTTCAACATTTATTGCAAAATTAGACTTAGCCGAACGTTGCCAATATTTATGGAACAAGTTACCGCTTGTTAAGCGAGAAAAACTTCCATTTTCAAATGATTTCCCTTCTATCATTCCTTTCACACAAAGTATTTGTCATCATGATGTTCATTTAGGTAACTTAATAGAGCATGGTGAGCAATTATTTTTAATTGATTGGGAATATGCAGCAATTTCTGATCCTGCATTAGACATTGCATTATTTTTGCAGGCTAATGCTCTCTTAGCAGAGGAAAAATCACTCTTTTTAAAATGCTATTTTAATGCTACTGGATTTGATGAGACAGCTTATCTAGCAAAGGTAGAAGAGTATATGCCAGAGATAGAGAAGTTAAACCTATTGTGGTCAGCATTTTAGTTGAATCGTAAAGATAAGAATTATTTTCATTTATTTAAAAATAAGGTGTTGACATTATAGGTGATAATCATTATCATTTAATCACTTCAAAAAATAATAGGTAATCACTCCAACTCCTTACGCCTTATTCCCCCACAAGATAAGGCGTTTTTTCGTCTTCTGCTCTCGATTTTTTATAATCAACATAAGTTAAATACATTTTTAGTTTGATCGTAAGATAAATATTTTTTCATCTATTTTTAAATAAAGTGTTGACAGTAAAACTGAGAATCATTATCATCTAATCACTTCAAAAATAATAGGTAATCACTCCAACTCCTTGCGCCTTATTCCCCCACAAGATAAGGCGTTTTTTTTCGTCTTTTCCCTATGATTTTCAATGGATCTCGTTATAATAAAATAATATTTATTATTAATAGAAGAGAAGGAATAAGCATGACCCAATCTATTGAAGCCATTATTACAGAATTAAAGCGCGGTGTAGAAGATGTTTACTCAGAAGCAGATTTAGTTGAAAAATTAAAAGAAAATCGTCCACTTAAAATTAAACTTGGGGCGGATCCGACTGCACCAGATATTCATTTAGGTCATACTGTTGTATTTAATAAATTACGCCAATTCCAACAACTTGGGCATGAAGTTATTTTCCTTATTGGTGATTTTACTGGAATGGTTGGTGATCCTTCAGGTAAAAATAGCACTCGTCCACCGCTTACTCGTGAAGATGTATTGCGTAACGCAGAAACCTATAAACAACAAATTTTTAAGATCTTAGATCCACAAAAAACACGTGTGGTATTCAATTCAGAATGGCTAGGTAAATTGGGTGCAGAAGGTATGATTCGTTTAGCATCTAACTATACTGTTGCACGTATGTTAGAGCGTGATGATTTCAAAAAACGTTTCGGTAATAATCAACCTATCGCCATTCATGAATTTATGTATCCACTCCTTCAAGGTTATGATTCTGTAGCGTTAGAAGCGGATGTAGAATTAGGTGGTACTGACCAAACCTTTAACTTATTGATTGGGCGTGAATTACAAAAATCAGCAGGGCAAAAACCACAAGTTGCTATGACTCTTCCATTGTTGGTTGGTCTTGATGGTGAGAAAAAAATGTCTAAATCATTAGGCAACTATATTGGTGTAACAGAATCGCCTAGCGAAATGTTCGGTAAAGTGATGTCTATTTCTGATGAGTTAATGTGGGATTGGTATGATTTACTTTCATTCCGCCCTACAACTGAAATTGCACAATTTAAAGCCGATGTGGAAAATGGTAAGAACCCAAGAGATATCAAAATTCTCCTTGCTAAAGAAATTATCGCACGTTTCCATTCAGAAGCGGATGCGGATGCAGCAGAGCAAGAATTTATCAATCGTTTCCAAAAAGGTGCGATGCCAGATAATATCGATGAGTTTACATTAGTGGGCGAAATCGGTTTAGCAAATTTATTGAAAGAAGTTGGTTTAGTCTCATCAACGTCTGAAGCGATCCGCTCAGTTAAGCAAGGTGGCGTTAAGATTGATGGTGAAAAAGTTGAAGATGCTAAATTGGAGATTAAGTCCGGTACAACAGCAATTTACCAAGTAGGTAAACGTAAATTTGCTAAAGTGACTATCAAATAATCATTAATAGATTTGAAGATGAAAATGCTGTGATGATTCATCACAGCATTTTTTTTTGAGATTAAGGCAAGGTTGCTACAACCGCATAGCCTGATTGTTCAGCAGTTGCTGTTACAGATGTCTCTGCACTGATAAATGCAGCCTCCCCTTGTTTGAGATTTAATTCATTCCCTTCATTATTTAGTGATACTTCACCTTCCATGACCAGTAAAACACTTGCACTTGAGCTGATAAAGGGTGTTTCTTGTGATTGGCTAAAGATTAGTCTTTGCAATGCAAAATCGGTTGCCTGTGGGGTGGAATAGAGAAACAGATTATCATCGGGATCGCTAGATGCTTGATAGGCAGGAATGATGTTTGGGGTAATTTCCGTGTAATCAATGGTATTCAACAAAGCAGGAATATCAACGAATTTGGGTGTTAAGCCTCCACGAATTACATTATCGGATGCCGCCATCAGTTCAATATTTTGCCCACGTAAATAGGCGTGAGGTAAGCCCGCACCTTGATAGATTCCTTCCCCTTTTTTGAGATGGACAATATTAAATAAAAAGAAACACAATAATCCAGCATCTAATTTATCTAAGGCAATATCCATCGCTTCTATCGTATAAAGTAACCAATATTCTGCTTGTTCTAGAGTGAGTTTGTTTTGCTGATAATCTGCCTGATATTGCTCAATGATTGGCAATAGCCATTCACTTAATTGAGCTTGATCCGCTTGCATAATGGCGGAATAAACTTCGGGTAAACCTTGTTGTGTTATTTGTTCTGATAATTGGTGTAAAGACGGATGTTGCTCTAAACTTGCGTGAATTTCCGTTAGCGATTTGAAACCATGAAGCAACCAAAAATCAGATAAAGCGATCATCATTTCGGGTTTATGATTTCTGTCTTTATAAGTTCGATTCGGTGCATTATTCGCAATACCTAATTTTTCTTCTGCATCAAAGCCTTTTTCTGCCTGTTGTTTAGTTGGGTGTAATTGAATTGAAAGCGGTAACTTTACGTCTAAAATTTTCAATAAATAGGGGAGTTCATCACCAAATTTTTCACGGCTTTCTTCGCCAAGTAATTCTGGTGTGGTATCAAGCAATTTATCCAATGGAATCCATTTCTCTTCAAATTCTACGAGAGAAGGGGCAGATCGATGGGCGCCAAGCCAATATTCTGCATAAGGCTCATTTTTTCTGTCTTGTTCAGGAAGATTTAACCAATGAGGGATAAAATTATCCCCTCCCCAATTGTAATGTTGATGCTTTCCAATAAGTTTAAAAATCATGATTTATAGCCTCCGAAAAAATTAACCACTTTTTCTATATCTGCTTTATGCTCAATTTTAACTAATAAACGTCGTTCATTGGTTAAGTCCACGACTAAAATCTGTTTTTCAGCTAAATTTAATTGTTTAATTTTTTTATAGTCGATGTAAATGTTAGCAAAGAAAAAGCCTTTTTCTTTGAGCAATAGACGAGGGTAGCGAATGAATGTTGAGTAAATTGCTAACACAATACAGGTCGCTAATAAGTAAATAGTAAGCGGTTCGATATGTGTTTGAATGCCTTGTGAAATAGTCAGTGCAATCAGGGCAACTAAAATAATCGCATCCATTTTAGACTGACGTTTAAGTCGAATAGACAGTAATGTTTTACCTTTTTGTTTATCCATTAAGACTTGGTCGTAAATCGCATAAACAATGAAGAGTATAATGGCTAAAAAAAGAATAATATTTGTCATTTTATATTTACATTTTGTATAAAAGAAAAGACCGCTTGTATTTTAACAAGCGGTCTGATTTTCGCAATAATTTGCAAATTAACCTAAGATACCAGTCCAAGCACCGAAGATACCAATCACAAAGAAGCCAATGATAATCCATAGGGCATTGACACGATTACGTAATAACCACATACAAGCGAATGTAAGTAGTAATGGTAGTAATCCAGGCATTAAGCTATCTAAGATAGATTGAACAGTTGTCACTTCAACTGTACCATCTTGTTTTTCAATAGTCGAAACAACGAGCGGCACATTGATACTTGTCCATTTTTGGACTAAGGCGCCCATGATAAACAAGCCGAGGATTGATGCTCCCTCCGTTAGTTTTTGAAGCAAGCCACCACTCATATCTTGAACCACGTTTAACCCTTTTTTGTAACCATAAGTTACACCAAAGTAACGTGTTGCTAGACGCACAAGGTTGAATAAAACGAAGAAGAGTAATGGACCTAGAATACTACCTGTTAATGCAACGCCAGCACCTAGTGCAGCGAATACTGGACGAGCTGTACCCCAGTAGATTGGGTCACCCACACCAGCAAGAGGTCCCATAAGACCTACTTTGATACCATTGATTGCAGCATCATCGATTGGTTTACCGTTTGCACGCTCTTCTTCCATCGCGATAGTTACACCTAATACTGGAGCAGCTACGAATGGTTGAGTATTAAAGAATTCTAAGTGACGTTTAATTGCATCTTTACGCTCTTGCGAATTTGGATCTGGGTATAAACGTTTAATTACAGGTACCATTGAATAGCAGAAGCCTAAAGCCTGCATACGCTCAAAGTTCCATGAACCTTGGAAGAGATTTGAACGGCGTACAACCGCATTTAAATCACTTTTTGTTACTTTTTTGATTTCAGTTGTCATTGTATTACCCTTCTTAGTCTAATCTGTTATCAAGATCATTAGTTGCTGATTGAACTTGCACCACTTGTTTACTTTGGTTGTATTTAGGGTGAAGTTGAATATAAATAATCGCCATTACTGTACCAAGTACACCTAATGCAACTAAGTTGAAATCTGAGAATGCAGCTACCACAAAACCTGTGTAGAAGAATGGCATTAAGTGACCTGCACGCATCATGTTGATAACCATTGCATAACCTACAACTGCAATGAAACCACCTGCAATTTTAAGACCCATTGTTACTACTTCTGGGATGGCATTTAATAAGTGTTGAACGGTGTCTGTACCCGCTGTCATTGCAACGATAAGTGCTGGAATTGCGATACGCATTGCTTGTAAGAATAAAGCTGAACGGTGAATCCAATCTAATTTATTTAAATCACCTGTTTCTACGGCTTTATCCGCAGCATGTTGGAAACCAACGGTAATTGCACGAACTACATAAGTTAATACTTGACCTGCTGCTGCAAGTGGAATTGCTAATGCAATCGCAGTTGGGATATCTTGACCACCAACGATAACAAGGATAGTTGAAACTACTGATGCTAATGCTGCATCTGGTGCTAATGCTGCACCGATATTCATCCAACCTAATGCAAGTAATTCTAATGAACCACCTACAATAATACCTGTTTTCATATCACCTAAAACAATACCAACAAGGGTACAAGCAATGAGTGGACGGTGAGTTTGCCATTCGTCAAGAATTGAGCCCATACCTGAGATACAAGCCACGATAAAGACGAGAATAATTTGTAGAGTAGAAATTTCCATCTTGATTTCCTTAGATTAGATCATTTTTCTTTAATAAATCCATCATATATTGACGGCTATCATTTGATACTTTACGAACATCAAGTTCAATATTCTTATCGTTTAAGAATTTGAATGCTTCGATATCTTTATCATCTACTGCAACAGCACTAGTGATCATTTGTTTACCTTCTTTATATGCCATTCCACCGATATTGATTGATTTAAAATCAACACCTGCTTCAACTAGACGCTTAACATCTGTTGGATTGGTGAAAAGTAACATCATACGTTCGCCTGCATATTCAGGATTGTTATACACGCGGATCATTTTTTCTACATCAACAACGTGAGCGGTTACACCAGGAGGTGCTACACTCTTAAGCATTGTTGAACGAACAGAGTCTTTAGCAACGTCATCATTAACTACCACGATACGCGTTACTCTACTTTCTTTAGTCCAGCGTGTTGCAACTTGTCCATGAATTAGACGATCGTCAATACGAGCTAAACCAATTTCTAAATGACCAACGCCATTTGCTGTAACAACAGAGGGTTCTGCTGATTTTTGAGCTTGTGGTGCTGGAGAAGCAGTTACTTCAGGTTCTTTTTCTACAAATTTTAATGCACGAACCCCGCCACGACCTGTTTCTAGTGCAATTTCAACGAGTTCTTGTAGGCTTGGATTATCATCGCGAGCCATAAATGTTTCCACTAACATTGGAACATTTACACCCGTTACGATATCCATATTGTCTTTACCTTCTGCAACGCGATTTGCTGCATTGAATGGGCTTCCACCCCAAGTATCGACTAAAAATAGGACTTGATCACAGTGTGCTAGGTCTGTCGCTAATTTGTCTTGGTATTTACCGATAATAGTTTCGGCATTTTCACCAGGAACAAAGTCAATAAACGCGACATTTTCTTGCTCACCGATTAACATCTCAGTTGTTTTGAGAAGTTGCTCAGCTGCGACCCCATGGGTAGCAATGATGATTGCAATACTCATCTGTTTTTCCTTGTAAAATTAAAATGAAATGAATTTATTGTTAAATAGAGTGGATAGGGGAAGAATTCTATCTATTCTACTTACTGTCACAATCTAATTTAACAAAAAATGTGATATAGATCTCAAATTTTTGATAAATTTACTTAAAAACTACATTTATTACGCTGTTTTTTGTACATATATTTTTATTTTTAAAATAATCATTGTTTGATATTTTTATTTTAAAACTAAATAAATTTTATAGAGTAGTTTTATATAACAATTCATATTAGCTCTTGAAACTTAGATTACCTCGAGATTGGTCAAATTGTAGTTGATCATCAATGGGGGGGGATATTTCAATTTCTGTATCATCTCCAGACCTTTCTTTCTTTGATACTGGCTCTTTGGGTGTAATGTCTGATTGAGATTGGGATCCAGGAGATTTTATGTCATCAGTATTTTGTGCTTCAATGAAAGGATAAGTTTTTTCTCCAAGAGCGACTTGAAAATAATCTTCTGTAGAGTGATTAGTTTTATTCAGTAAATCTTGATTGTTGTCTGGAGTGGAGTGTAATAATTTTTTACCAATTTCTACTTGAGGATCTAACCAAACAGATACAACAGCACTATTAAAGTCTTGATTAAATTCCTCATCAACGACGCTATCATTGAATACAAAATATCCTTTATTAGATAGCGCAATATAGCTCAAAGAATCACCTGCTTTTATATCGGGCATAATCTTTCTTAGTCGATCCACAACATCATCTTGTTCAGGTAGAGTAATACCTAAATTAGACCATGATCGAGCTAATGAAATAGCGAAGTCTCTACCATCAACGGGTTTCATATATTTTAATGTCAGCATCAAAGGACGCGTTGTTGGCGTGTATTCACCCGTTTCAGAAAATAATGCAATATTATAAATTTTAAAAGGTCCCCATTCGTAGTCTACATCATTGATTTTCTTCCATTGTGCAGAAACGAGAGTAGAGAACAGTAATGTTATTACAGGGATAACTTTTGAATAATGCATAATTGGTCACTGAATGAAATAAGATTAGTGTTATTATACCTTTAAATTTTATAAGAGATATACAGTATTATTTTGTGATCCTGTTCAAAAATTTTATCTTTATTGGTTACTAGATAAAAGAAAAGTGCTAATATCCTTGGACATGATTTATTATATGGAGGATTATTATGTTCCCAGAATTCCGTGATTTAATCACAAAATTAAAGACTGAAGATGCACATTTTTCTCGTCTTTTTGATGAACACAATGAGTTAGATCAAAAAATCAAAAATATGGAAGCGGGTATTGACTTAGCTACGCCTTCGGAAATTGAAGTGCTTAAAAAAGAAAAATTACATCTTAAAGATGAGCTTTATTCACTTTTAAAGGCACATGATAATAAATAACTAATTTATTGAATTGTATGTAAAAATATATGAGGGGAGACTGGCTTTATGTCTCCCTTTGTTTTAGTTATTTTTTAATTTTAAATCAGCAACTTTTTGTGAGCGGTAAATTGCATTGATTGCATGGATTAAGGCTAGCGCTGATGATTCTACAATATCCGTTGCTAAGCCAACACCATGGAAACGTCGCCCATTATGTTCAACAACAATATCTACTTGCCCTAATGCTTCAGCTCCTTCCCCTTTTGCTGTTAATTGATAACTCAATATTTTTAATTCAATACCAGTAATATCAAGGATTGCATTGAAGGTTGCATCTACAGGTCCATTTCCACCTTGTGATGCTTTACTTAATTTTTCGTCATCAAGTTGAACTTGTACAAATGCAGAAGCAGGTAATCCACTGATTAATTGTGTTGTGATAATATCTAGTTTTAAGCGATCTTCATCACCTTGTTGCATATCAATAAAGGCAAGAGCCTCTAAATCATAATCAAACACTTGCCCTTTTTTATCCGCAAGTTTCAAAAACGCATCGTACAATTTATCTAAGTCATAATCAGATTCAGCATATCCCATTTCTGTCATATGATTTTTAACTGCTGCACGACCAGAACGAGCGGTTAGATTGAGTTTTTCTTTTTTCAATCCAATGGTTTCAGGCGACATAATTTCATAGGTATTTTTATTTTTTACCATACCGTCTTGGTGAATACCTGAAGAGTGAGCAAACGCATTGGCACCTACAATGGCTTTATTCGGTTGAATTGGCATATTACAAAGTTGGCTAACCATTTGGCTAACACGATGAATTTCTTTTGTATTAATGCGAGTGTCTAATCCATTAAAGAGATCTTGGCGGGTTTTGATTGCCATTACGACTTCTTCTAAAGCGGTATTGCCAGCACGTTCCCCAATGCCATTTATGGTACACTCAATTTGTCTAGCACCATTCTCAATCGCAGTCAGGGAGTTTGCCGTTGCCATGCCTAAGTCATTATGACAATGGACGGAAATAATGGCTTTATCAATATTGGGTACACGATTCACGACATCTGCAATAATACTGCCGTATTGAGATGGTAAGCAGTAACCTACAGTATCTGGAATATTGACAGTTGTCGCACCTGCAGCAATTGCAGCTTCAACAATACGGCAAATATTATCGACTCCAGTACGTCCTGCATCTTCACAAGAAAATTCTACATCATCCGTATATTGTCTTGCTCTTTTTACTGCATGAATTGCCATTTCCACAACATCATCAAAGGTTTTGCGTAATTTAGCCTCAACATGTAATGCAGACGTTGCAATAAAGGTATGAATACGGAATGCTTCTGCTACTTTTAATGCTTCGGCTGCGACATCGATATCTTTATCAACAGCTCTTGATAAAGCACAAACTCGGCTATTTTTAATGTGTTTAGCAATAGTTTGAACAGATTCAAAATCTCCTGATGAAGAAACAGGAAACCCCACTTCCATCACATCAACCCCCAAACGTTCTAGAGCAAAAGCAATCTGTAATTTTTCTTTTACTGTTAAACTTGCTTTTAACGCTTGTTCACCATCTCGCAATGTCGTATCAAAAATAATGACCTCATTTTTGCTCATAGAAACTCCTCAAATTGATTGTATTTTATCTTTGTTATAAATAAAAAAAGCCCGCAGTGTGAGTGCGGGCTAAGTATGGATATTGAATTTTCTTTCAACTACAACTTATCCTCACACCGTATGTGATAGTAGGAGTAAGCTGAGTAAAAAATCTTTAACCATATGTGTTTGTGTTTGCATTATTGTGTAGGAATGGCTCTATCTTAATGTGAAAAAGAATAGTGTCAATAGATTTTTATTCTTTGAATTGTATATAAAGCATGTGAATTTATGTTTCTTTTTGAAGTTAAATTCTAAGATTGGTGTTATATTTAGATAATTATTTTTTGTTATAGGAATGTTAACAAGATAATGTACCGAGAAATTTTTATTAAGAATAAAACTATTTTACTATTTTTTGAGCAATTAAGTTGTGAATAGGGTAAAAAATAGGTGGGATTGGATTTAACCAAGATCCCACCTTGTATGTTTAATTAAAAATTAACGCCATGCTTTGAATTGGTTAATTAATCCATTTGTAGAGCTATCATGGCTTGTAATTTTCTCATTATTTTCCAATTCAGGAAGAATACGATTAGCAAGTTGTTTACCGAGTTCTACGCCCCATTGGTCAAAACTGTAAATATTGAAGATCACACCTTGTACAAAGATTTTGTGTTCATACATTGCAATTAACGCACCGAGTGTAAACGGTGTAATTTTTTGGACTAAGATAGAGTTAGTCGGTTTGTTACCCGTAAATACTTTGAATGGTATGATTTCTGCAACTTCTTCTAATGATCTGCCCGCTTGTACAAATTCTTGTTCAACCACTTCTTTTGATTTACCAAATGCTAATGCTTCAGTTTGAGCGAAGAAGTTTGAAAGAAGTTTTGAGTGATGATCGCCTACTTGATTATGGCTTTGTGCTGGTGCAATAAAATCACAAGGAATTAATTTTGTGCCTTGGTGGATTAATTGATAGAAAGCGTGTTGTCCATTTGTACCTGGTTCACCCCAAATGATAGGGCCTGTTTGATAAGATACAGCTTCTCCATCACGTCCTACATATTTACCATTTGATTCCATATTTCCTTGTTGGAAATAGGCTGCAAAACGGTGCATATATTGATCGTATGGAAGGATTGCCTCTGATTCAGCACCTAAGAAATTGTTATTCCAAATACCAACAAGTGCTAATGTTGCAGGGATATTTTTCTCAATCGGCGTATTCAAGAAATGTTTATCCATTGCGTGAGCGCCTTCAAGAAGTTGCTCAAAGTTTTCAAAGCCGATAGAAAGCACGATTGATAAACCAATTGCTGACCAAAGTGAGTAACGACCACCTACCCAATCCCAGAATTCAAACATATTCGCGGTATCAATACCAAATTTAGCAACTTCTTTTGCATTAGTTGATAAAGCTACAAAGTGTTTTGCTACCGCAGACTCGTCTTTTACTGAATTTAATAACCAATCACGAGCAGTATGCGCATTGGTCATTGTTTCTTGAGTAGTAAATGTTTTAGAAGCAACTAACACTAATGTAGTTTCAGGATTTAAATCTTTTAGTGTTTCTGCAATATGAGTGCCATCTACATTTGATACAAAGTGCATAGTAAGATGGTTTTTATATGGACGTAATGCTTCAGTTACCATATAAGGACCTAAGTCAGAACCACCGATACCGATATTGATTACATCAGTAATTGCCTTACCAGTATAGCCTTTCCATTCTCCAGAGATAACGCGGTCACTAAACTCTTTCATTTTAGCAAGAACAGCATTAACTTCAGGCATAACATCTTTACCATCAACTTTTACAGGTGTATTTGAGCGATTACGTAATGCTGTGTGTAATACTGCACGATCTTCAGTACGGTTAATTTTTTCACCACTAAACATTGCTTGAGCAGCAGATTTTAAACCACATTCTTCAGCTAATTGACGAAGTAATGTGAGTGTTTTCTCATTAATCGCATTTTTTGAGTAGTCGACTAGAATCTGATCTTCAAATTGGAGGGAGTATTTTTCAAAACGGTTTGGATCTGCTTTGAATAATTCAGCAATATTTAAATTATCATTCTTATGTTGAGTAAGCGCATTCCATGAGGAAGTCTTTGTTGGGTTTATATTTTGCATAATATTATCCTTTTTCAAGTTTAAAATTAATTTTCTGAATCGCTTGATGCTTCTTCTTTTATGAGGCTATCTAAACGTTTTTCTAATTCATTGAGCTTTTCTCTTGTGCGAAGTAGAACCTGTGATTGCACATCAAACTCCTCTCGAGTTACGACATCTAATTTTGATAATTGTGCTTGTAAGATTTGTTTAAATTTTTCTTCTAAATCATTACCGATGTTTTTTAAACCTTGTGGGAGAGCATTGTGGAGCTGTTGTGCAATAGATTCAATATTCTTAGGGTTTAACATAATATTTCCTTAAATAAAATAAAGGTTAATTCTAAAGAATTTTAAACAAAAGCTAAAGCAAAGAATACTAAAATTAACTTAAAGGAAATAAAGGGGATGGCTGGAGTACTAGGATTCGAACCTAGGAATGCTGAGATCAAAACCCAGTGCCTTACCGCTTGGCGATACTCCAAAAGAAAAAAACTAACCTAAGTTAGCTTATTTTATAAGATGGCTGGAGTACTAGGATTCGAACCTAGGAATGCTGAGATCAAAACCCAGTGCCTTACCGCTTGGCGATACTCCAGTTGTTTTAGTACTTTTGCAAGCTAAATGGTGCGGGAAGAGGGACTTGAACCCACACACCTCTCGGCGCCAGAACCTAAATCTGGTGCGTCTACCAATTTCGCCATTCCCGCAAATGGTGGCTACAGCGAGATTCGAACTTGCGACCCCAACATTATGAGTGTTGTGCTCTAACCAGCTGAGCTATGTAGCCCTTGCGTTACCATATTGGCTTGCGGGGCGTATTATGCTGATTTAGCCTCATTTCGTCAAATACTTTTTTAGAAAAAAAAAGTTTTTTGGATTATTTGAATATAGATTCAACAGATTTTATTAAAAAATAGTAAATTTTGTATGAAAAATTTAATACGAATTGGTGGAATTAGTATTATTCATTTCATTTTCTAGAATCTCCAATGTGTCCGCAATATTAGGGAAAAATCCTTCCCATAGCTCAAATGCATATGCGGCTTGACTAACTAACATACCCAGTCCATCTCGATAATCTGCAATAGAATGCTGTTTGGCAAAATTAATAAAAGGCGTATTTTTGTGAGGGGCATATTGCATATCATAGATTTTAGCTTGATGCAGTAAATCACGAGGTAATTCAACATATTTACCTTGTAACCCAAGGGAAGTTGCATTAATGATAAGATCAAATTTTTGATTTGATAGTTGTTCTAAACAAGCGGTTTGAATTTCACCATATTTTGCAAAATATTGAGCTAAACTGACCGCTTTTTCGATTGTTCGATTATAAAGCGTAATCTTTTGTTGAGCCTGTAGAAGTGGATATAGCACACCTTTTGTTGCTCCCCCTGCCCCTAAAATTAAAATACGTTGATTTTTGTCTAGCCAGTTTAATCTTTTGAGATCGGTCACTAAACCGATTCCATCGGTATTATCCGCATATAAGCGTCCATCCGATAAGCGTTTTAGTGTATTACAAGCGCCTGCTTGTTTACAGTTTTCACTGTGTTCATCTGCCAGCTGAAATGCACGTTCTTTGAATGGCGCAGTAATGTTCGCCCCTATCGCTCCAGTATTAAAAAAATCGTTTATTTGTTGCTCGAAAAGAGTTTCATCACCTAATTTTGCCTCGTAACTGATTTCCTTTCTGAGTTGTTCTGCAAATAATTGATGGATTCTAGGTGATTTACTTTGATGAATTGGGTTGCCCCAAACCGCATACCTATTCATGACTAGCCTGCTCTTAGAATTTGTTGAGTAAAAATATCTCGAATTTCAGAAGGATTTTGCTTTCCGCCTGTTTGCATATCCAAAACTGGAAAATGTTCACCGAATTGTGCAATGACTTCTTGAACTGTATGACAAGGTTCTTGTCCTGATAGATTTGCACTTGTAGAGGTTAAGGCAAATCCCGTTTCTTGACAAAGTTTTGTGACAGCAGGAATGGTACATAGGCGTATTGCAATAGAATTAAACTGACCAGTAAGATAATTTGGTGTAGATGGATTTGCGGGAACGACCCAAGTGATAGCTTTGTCCATTGGTGTTTCAATAATATCCCATTCTTGTTGGCTTAATTTGTCTGTATCAATATAGGGCATTAATAATTCTTTGGTTGGGGCGATGAGGATTAAGCCCTTTTCTATTGGGCGTTTTTTTAATGCGAGTAGCTTCATCACAGCAGTTTCGCTATTAGGATTACAGCCCAATCCAAAAACGGCTTCAGTAGGATAGGCAATCACTTCGTCATTTTGTAATCTTGAGATAATTTCATTAAAAGAGAACATTAATTTTCCTCTTCAGTAAATACATGTTTACATAGTTTATTAGCACATAAATAGACCATTTTCCCTCTTTGCTTTTTTTGGGTTACCAAAGGATAATTACATTGAGGGCAGGCTTTCTCTATTGGTTTTGATGGGAGGGTGAATTTACACTCAGGATAGCCCGTACAGGCATAAAAACGTTTGCCAGAACGTCCAATTCGCTCAACCAGTTTATGTGTTCGACATTCTGGGCAATCCCACTCTTCAACAGCATCATTTTCTTCATGTACAGTAAAAGTACACTCAGGATAGTGACTGCAACCAATAAACATACCGAAACTACCTTGTTTTACTTGCAATAATGAACCACATTCAGGGCAAGTATCATCAAGGGTCTTTATAATATGTGTAGCCTGATGCAATGGTTTTAAATAATCACATTCTGGGTAATTAGAACATCCCCAGAATAATCCCTGTTTGCTACGTTTTATCACTAAAGGATGATTACATTGCGGGCAATATTCAGTTTGTTTAGTCGATTTAAATAGGCTCATTAATTAACTTAAATTCAATAACAAAAAACTGATTTTCAGTTGGATAGATTTCTTTAATTACGCCTTTCAGTTGTTCTAGCGTCATATTTTCTTGTTGGGCGTGTTGTTCGGATAACTGATCAAAGCTAATGGGTGTCACCGAAATAACTTGAATTTTTGCAAACAAGCGGTCAGTTTCATTGGTAAAAACATCAAGGATTTGGGTTGGTTTGAAATAAGATTCAGATTTATCTCGAATCGTAATTGTTTTTTTACCATTAAGAATATCTGATTCAAATCGGCTGAAGAATGTAATTTTATTCATCGTAAATTGAAAGCTCCATTAAATGCCCAAAATGTTCGGGGGTAAATCCATGAGAGAGCATATATTGCCATAGTTTTTGTTTGGCTTTTATATCTAAGGTTGTAGGGCATTTTTTCTTGAATACCTTTTCTGCAAGCTCAAACCAATCAATTTCTGCATTTTCTAGTCCTTCCGCTATCAGGGAACTTGAAATGCCTTTTAGACGAAGTTCTTGTTTCAATCTATTAGGTCCGTAACCTTGATTAGCACGAGAGCGAATAAATTGAGTACAGAATCGTTGATCATTTTGCCAATTATAGCTTTGTGCTTTTTCCATCGCTTGTTCAATATCTTCTTCAGCGTAGGATTTTTGATGCAGTTTTTGTCTTAATTCTAACTCACTATAATCCCTTCTCGATAGAAGATAAACAATATATTGGATAGCGGTATATTTATTTGCCATAACATAGTATATATAAAAAATGCGGTCTAAAAACCGCATTATTTTTTGATTAAAGATGAATTAAATTTCTTCTAATACTTCTTCAGCATCATTGTTTTCAATTGGTGCAAGATCTGACTTTTCATTATTAGACATGAGTAAATTTCTAATATCTTGTTCAATTTTATCTGCATGCTCAGGGTTATCTTTTAACCATTTAATCGCATTGTTTTTACCTTGTCCAATCTTTTCTCCGTTGTATGAGAACCATGCACCAGATTTTTGAATAAGATTGTGAGCAACTGCAAGACCTAAAATTTCTCCAACTTTAGAGATACCTTCTCCGTACATAATATCGAATTCTGCAACACGGAATGGTGGTGAAACTTTATTCTTAACGACTTTAACTTTTGTTTCACTACCTAAGATTTCATCGCCATCTTTTACAACACCAGAACGACGAATATCTAAACGGACAGATGCATAGAATTTAAGCGCATTACCACCAGTTGTGGTTTCAGGATTACCAAACATCACACCAATTTTCATACGAATTTGGTTAATGAATACCACTAAACAGTTGGTTGCTTTGATATTTGCAGTTAATTTTCTTAAGGCTTGGGACATTAAACGGGCTTGTAATCCCATGTGAGAATCACCCATTTCGCCTTCAATTTCAGCTTTTGGTGTCAGTGCTGCAACAGAGTCAACAATGATGACATCAACCGCACCCGAACGCACTAATGCATCACAAATTTCAAGAGCTTGTTCACCATTATCAGGTTGAGAAATAAGTAATTTATCAGTATCTACGCCTAATTTTTTCGCATAAACAGGATCTAACGCATGTTCAGCATCGATGAACGCACAAGTTTTACCTGTTTTCTGTGCTTGGGCGATAACAGATAGTGTGAGTGTTGTTTTACCTGAAGATTCTGGTCCAAAAATCTCAACAATTCGTCCCATTGGTAAACCACCAATGCCTAACGCTAAATCTAAACCGATAGATCCAGTTGAAACTGACTCAATATCTAATTGTTGCGTATCACCCAATTTCATAATTGAGCCTTTACCAAATTGTTTTTCAATTTGGGCTAGAGCAGCAGCCAGTGCCTTTTCTTTGCTATCTGGTTCATTATATTTAGTTGCTGATGCTGATGATTTTTTTTCTGCCATTGCCTGATCCTTTTATTTTGATGTGGTGCAAAATTTTGAATTTATTATACTGTTTGTTTATACAGTTTCAAGTGTTTTTTTAGGATTTTCGAGAGAGATCGAAAATATCAAAGAATGATCGATTGCTTATTGATAATGATCGCTC
Source organism: Otariodibacter oris (assembly GCF_009684715.1). Lineage (NCBI taxonomy): Bacteria > Pseudomonadati > Pseudomonadota > Gammaproteobacteria > Pasteurellales > Pasteurellaceae > Otariodibacter > Otariodibacter oris. The sequence continues at coordinate 354,165 of NZ_CP016604.1, forward strand.
TTTTTGGATCAAAAGGATTTAGTGCGTTAATCATCATAACGGCTTCGTATTCCAATAAATCTTTTGTATTTATAGATACAAGTTCCACTACTGATTGCTCAAGTAAATAAGCAAGTTGAGTGCCTTTTAATAAATAATCTGTCGGGCTATACCAGCGACCATTTTTTAAAAAGAGTAAATTACCAATCGTACAATCGCTGACTTTATCATTATTAATGATCAATATTTCTTGGTTGGTTTTTTGCAAATTTTTGAGTGAATCTAACCGCTTACGATCAGTAAATTTGAATGAATAGTCAAAATTTTCAACATAAACACATTGAAATTGCTGAATTTTTCTTGGAGTGTAAGGATAAATTTGCATTTCATATTGATAGGCATTGTAATCAATTCGACAGCGAAATTGCCCTTGCTGATATTCATTGGGAATCACAATATCCGATAAGTTGATGCCTGGTTTTTCATTCAAATAAGCATTAAAAGCGTTATCCATCCGCTCTTGATGAAAAGAGAGGTTTTGGAATTTTCCATCAATGATGGATAAAGTTTCAAATAGTGGATAATGGGACATAGATTTTCTCTAGAATTTCATTATATTCATCATCACATTGGCTTAGCGCGGTAATGCCCCCACCGCTACGGAAAATAAATTGGTTATGATCATTTTCAATGTAGCGAATGGCGACTGCACTATCTAAAGCATCACCATCAAAATAACCAAATATCCCCGTGTAGTAGCCTCGTTCCTGTTTTTCTGCTTGCTGGATAATTTCAACGGTTTTGACTTTCGGCGCTCCGCTGATCGAGCCAGCGGGTAATATTTTTTCTAGCAGGTTTCCAATATTATTTTGCCAGTGAAGTGGCAGTTCGCCTCGAATTTCCGAACTGGTTTGGTAAATTGCCCCTTTGTGTGTATTCACTTGTTCTACATAGCGATACTTTGTGACTTGGATATTTTGAGCAACCAGAGCTAAATCATTTCTGATTAGATCCACAATTGTATTGTGTTCGGCTAATTCTTTTTCAGAATTAAGTAGTTTTTCTAGGGCATTTTCTTCCTCAACATTAATCGTTCCTTTCATCGGATAGGAATAAATCCTATTGTTCTCAATTTTGATAAAACATTCGGGCGAGAAACAAACAAAATGATCATCAAGCAATAGTTTGTATTTTGCGCGACTTGCCTGAAATATCTCCGCTAATGTGTAGTTTGTTTGAATGGGTGTTGGTACAGTTAAATTGAGCAAATAGCTATTACCATTCTGAATTTCCTTTTTTACCAAGTGAAATTTTTCTTGATATAAAGAGCGTTCCATTGGGGTAAAAGTCAATTCGAATTTTTTAGCGATAGATTGCTCAATAGCATTTGATTTATCAGGAAATTTAAACCAAATTTTATGCTGTTCTAATGTTGTAAGCGGGTAGATCAGCGGTTTATTTTGTTCAAAATCGATAAGAAAGAAAAAGGGTGTTTTTGTCGCACCAAGTTGATTCGCCGTTTGAATAAAATTCAGCATAGACATCGTAATAATAAGAATTAATGGCACATTATAGCGATTTTAATGAAATAAATAAAAATCCCCGCTTAATGCGGGGAATGAATTTATTTACTCATTGCTTTTTGCCAGGTTGCTAACCATTGTTTAACGGTTTCCACATCAGGTTGGGTAAATGGTAATTGAGCATAATGTGGCAATGTACTGAATGCAGGATCGGCATCTTTCGCTACAACAGGTTTCATTACGTTATTCACTGAAATAATTTTTTGTGCTTCAGGTGTTTGTAAGAAAGTTAAAAATTGACGGGCAAGCTCAGGTTGTTTGCTTGCTTTTGTGATTCCTGCAACTTCAATCTGAACAAGATGCCCTTCATCAAAATTAGCTGCGGCATAGCTATCATCTTGTTCATTCCATTGATGATAGAGCGGAGAGGTTGAATAGCTTAGTACTAAATCTGATTCTCCTTTTAGGAATGCTCCGTAAGTTTCAGACCAACCTTTTCCAACAGTTACTGTGTGTTTAGCCAATTTTTCCCAAGCTTTTTCTGCATCGTTGCCATAAACCTGATTAACCCAGAAGAGTAAGCCTCTACCTACGGTACTTGTGCGAGGATCTTGATAGATGATTTTGAGATCTTCACGATCAACTAACTCTTTTAGGCTTTTTGGTGGATTTGTGACATTTTTCTTATTATAAACAAAGGCATATTCACCGAAATCATAAGGAACAAAGGTTTCATTTGTCCATGCAGTTTCTAAATTTAATCCAGAAGTATCAAGTTGATGAGGAATAAATAAGTCTGATTTTTCAGCTTCTGGCATTACAAAATTATCGATACCTAGCATGATATCCGCTTTGGTTTTTTGACCTTCTAAACGGATACGATTGAACATAGTGACACCATCTTCAAATGGCATAAATTTCAAATCACAATTACAGTTTTCTTCAAAAAGGGCTTCCAGTTTTGGTGCAGGTCCCCATTCAGAAGTAAATGAGTCATAAGTATAAACAGTAAGTGTTGGTTGATTAGCTGCAAGTGCAGATACAGAGATTGCAATACTTGAAAGTGCAAAGAGATGATTAAGTTTCATGGAATAACGCCTTCTAAATAGAATTAAGATAGAAGGATCTAAAACAAGGACAAACAACTTGTCTCAAATCCCTACGCTGATATTAATCAGATCAGGTTCTATGGGTATTTCTCAGCTTGAATCAAAGCACCCCAATGAGAACGTCGATATGAATATTGTACAATAAAAAGGAATAAATCAGAATGTACCGAATGCGATTTAATCCTTTTTATTGAGAATGCTACCATTTAGTGTATACCAATCCACTCTGGCAATGCCATTGAGATTGCAGGTATATAGGTAATAAGTCCTAAGAAAGTTAAAAGAATTAGTAACCATGGTAGCGCTGCTCTAATAACTTCTGATAGTGGTAATTTAGACACCGCTGAGGCAACAAAGAGATTTAGCCCTATAGGTGGGGTGATTAAACCAATTTCCATATTTACCACCATAATGATACCTAAATGAATAGGATCAATGCCTAATTCAACTGCAATTGGGAATAATATTGGTGCGAGAATTAAAATAATGGCAGAAGGCTCCATAAATGCACCAGCAATCAGTAAAATGATATTAACCACCAATAAAAATGCCCATGGTTGTAAATTCCATTCGATTACCGCCTCGGTAATAATTTGCGGGATTTGTTCTGTTGTTAAAACATGAGCAAATAACATGGCATTAGCAATGATGAACATTAACATGACACTGAGTTTTGCCGATTCAAGTAAGACTTTCGGACAATCTCTTAATCTCACGTCTTTATAGATGAATACAGCCACAAAGAATGAATAAACGGCGGCTACCGCAGCGGCTTCTGTTGGCGTGAAAATACCACTATAAATTCCACCTAGGATAATTACCATAAGTAATAACCCCCAAATCGCCTTTCTTCCCGCTCTAAACCACTCTTTAACTGAGGCTCTAGGTTGGGCTGGTAAATTCTTTATTCTAGCGACGAGATAGATTGCTACCATTAAAACAACGCCAAGTAAGATACCAGGCATAACACCTGCCATAAATAAGCGTCCAACAGAGGTTTCTGTTGCAGCAGCATAAACAACCATAACCACAGAAGGTGGAATTAAGATACCTAATGTTCCCGCATTACAAATAATTCCTGTACCAAATGATACGGGGTAACCCGAACGAACCATTCCAGCAATCGCAATTGAACCCACAGCCGCTACGGTGGCGGGGCTAGAGCCAGATAAAGCCGCAAATAACATACAAGAGAGTACGGCAGCAATCGCTAACCCACCACGAATATGTCCAACGGTTGCATTTGCGAAATCAATTAATCGTTTTGCTACACCACCTGTGGTCATAAATGCACCTGCTAACAGGAAGAAAGGAATAGCGAGTAACGTATAATGTTCAGAGGTTTCAAAAAGCTTAATAGCTAATGAACTTAATGAATCTTGGCTAAAAAGTATGATTGTGATTGCACCAGATAGACCCAGTGAGATCGCAATGGGTACGCCGATAAACATCAGCACAAATAGGAGAACAAATAATACTAAAATGGTCATTTTTCATCTCCTTGTGCAAGTTTGAGGGCATCTTCACTTTCATCAGCTAAACCTAAATTGACCTGTTTATTGGCGAGAAGGCGGACAAGAATTTCAATAAAACGAATAGCAATTAGCCCAAATCCAATCGGCATGATTAATCCAATATGCCATATTTTGACATTAAAATGATTGAGATCATCTGCGCCAATATCTGCAATGTACATGGTTTCTACCCATTCATAACTAGCGGAGGCAATAATCACGCCATAGCCGATACAAGCGAGTACTGCAACGATACTTACCCATTTTTGTGCTACACGAGGTAATTTTTTGACTAAAACATCGACCCCAATATGACCTGCGGTACGCACACCGTATGATGCACCAAAAAATATCAGCCAACCAAAACATGCTTTAGTGATGGCAAGACTCCACGTCATTTCTTGTGCCATTGTCATAATAAAATCACCGATGGGTTCAGTGACATTAGCCGTTGAAGGAAATTGATCGGCTAGATCGAAAAAAACGTTATAAAGATTATTAAATACCACGTAAGCAAAAGTGACTAGTGTCATTACCATAAGTAAAATGGCAATGAAACACTCTTCAAAACGTTCCCAAAACCACTTTAAAGAAGTCATGAGTTCTCCTTGTCAGAATAAAAAAGTGTGACAACTTATCCGTAAAAGCTGTCACACTCCAAAAATGTAAATGATTAATTATTGATTTGATGCTTCAGCTGCTTTAATTAAATCTGCACCGATAGCAGGTTCAAATTCTTTCCAAACAGGTTTAACCATTTCTCTCCATTTTTCACGTTCTTTAGGGGTTAAGGTAATAATTTCAGTCGAACCTGAGTCAATAATTTTTTGTTTATCACCAAGATTTAATTCATGAGATTGTTTATTCACTTCTGTGGTCACTTCTTCAAGGATTTTCTCTAATTCAGTGCGAATATCTTCAGGTAATCCATCCCAAAATTTAGTGTTCACAATCAGCATATATGAAAGTAAACCATGATTAGATTCAGTAATGTATTTCTGAACTTCATAAACCTTTTGTGAATAAATATTTGAATATGGATTTTCTGCACCATTTACTACACCAGTTTGTAGCCCTTGATACATTTCTCCAAATGCCATTTTACGAGGAATCGCTCTCAATGCTTTAAATTGAGCATCAAGTACATCTGAGTTTTGTACACGGAATTTTAATCCTCTTGCATCTCTAGGTTCACGCAACTCTTTATTCGCAGAAAGCTGTTTTAGATCATTATTCCAATAAGCTAAACCAGTAATGCCTTTATCTTTCATTGAGTTTAATAGTGATTTACCCGCTTCACTTTTTTCAAAACGTTCTACCGCTTTAATATCATCAAATAAAAATGGAAGATCAAAAAGTTGCACTTTAGACGTATATTTATCAAATTTTGCTAAAGACGGTGCTAACATTTGAACATTATTTAATAATAATGCTTCCATTTCTTTTCCGTCACCATAAAGCGATGAGTTCGGATAAACTTCAACTTTTACTTTATCCGCTAATCTTTCATCAACTAATTTTTGAAATAATAAAGCGCCTTGACCTTTTGGTGTTTCATTAGCTACTACATGTGAAAATTTAATAACAATAGGATCATTAGCCCATGCAGATAATGATAATGCAGCACTAATAGTTAATGCACTAATGAGTTTCTTAAAATTATGATGAAACATTACGTTTTCCTCTTGATTTGTTTAATTAATTTGTTGGTTTGCATTTCTAATTTGCCAAAATATGAGAAAATGTAAACAACTTGTTTACATTTTTTTGACATGCTTCTCACTTTTTTATTAAAAAATACAAATATTTGTGATTTATTAATAAATAATCAGAAAAAAATAATAAAAAAATAGGGATATTAATCATCAATATCCCTATTTATTTAATAAAGAAAAATGTTTATAAATTGAGTAATATTTCTAAACTTGGTGCAAAATAATAACTACTTGTTACCGCTTTGGTAAATCCAAGTAAGCGGTCAGTTTTACCGTCTAATTCACCAAACATACTTTTTAATTGTTGATCGATATTGTATAAACGTTTAGAAAAAGCAAGGAAATATAAACCATTTTCACCACTTGCTTTTCCATAAGGCAGACTATGGCGTAAAACTTTTAAGCCTTTACCATTTTCTTTTAAATCAACTCGCCCTACGTGAGAATTACTTGGCACATCGTCTAATTCCACGCTATCTGCTTTTGTTCTACCAATCACTTGTTCTTGGCGATCGCTAGACATTTTATTCCATTTTTGTAATTGATGAACATAACGTTGGCTAAGCACATAACTTCCACCTTCATCTTCCCCCTCGTTAATGAGAGCAACTTCACGTAATTTTTCTTCATTTTCAGGATTTTCTGTGCCATCAATAAAGCCTGTAAGATCGCGATCTTCTATCCAACGGAAACCATTTATTTCTTCTTCCACTGTGGCAATATCTTGCAACTGTTCAACAACAATCAGAGCAACTGCAAAATTGACGTCAGGGCGATCTGATTGAATATGAACAAGTAGATCACGTTGCGTTGCGGGAGCAAATTCACGTTCTTCTGAACCTAAAGAGGTAAAAGATTTTAATTCTAGTGCGGAAGATTTAGGCGCTAATTTTCTCCATAAACTCTCACCAAAAGCGAAAGTTATGCCTAATTCATCAACTGAAAATTTTTGTTTGGTTTCTTCAAATTGTTCATAAATCGTTTTAATTCGATCAGCGAGTTTTGTTGAATCATTGATAGTTAATTCAATAAATATACCTGATTTACGGTGCATTAATGTAATGCCACTTTGTGCTGTTGTCATGAGTTTGTTCCTCAATTTAAAAAATAATTATTTGCCTATTTTACTTTTTTCTATGAAATACGACAAAAGGTTATAATATTAATTATCTGGACGTAATGATATTTCGCCTATTGCAAAAGGTGTCATTTTATTATCTTGTTCGAGTAATAATTCGCCTTTATTATTTATTCCATTCGCAATGCCATGAATTTCCCCTTTTTCAGTAAGTAATTTAACGGGTTTTTTATAGAATAAATCGAATTGATTCCATTGTGGTAAATAATCTGAAAAGGTATGTTGAGGAAATTCAACCAACATTTTTTGAAGTCGTTGTGCTAATAAAGCAGCGAGATTATTACGGTCGAGTTGATAATTGGAAAGATCACTCCAAGCCTGATTAACAATACTCGGATCAATGGCATTCATTGATAAATTTAAACCAATACCAATCACTAAATCGATACTATGACGATTTGCCCTACTCTCAATTAAAATGCCTCCCATTTTTTTACCTTGATAGTAAATATCGTTAGGCCATTTAATTTGAATATCTTGAACATTGAGTTGCTGAAAGGTTTCTGCAATAACGATTGCAACCACTAAACTGAGTGGTGCAATTTGTGAAATATTGATAGAAGAGTAACGCCAAAGCATCGAAAAATAAAGATTCTTACTCAATGGAGAATACCATTTTCTGCCTCGTCGTCCTCTTCCTGCCGTTTGGGTTTCAGCAAGGCAAACAGAGCCAGACGGCAGTTGATTGTGATGATTAAGTAAATATTCATTAGTTGAATTAATTTCAGTAAACACAATGGCTTGCCCATAATTCAACGCACGTTGGATCTCTGCTTGATTCAGTAGGATCATCGAGTGATTTCCTCGCTGTCAATTTCACCAGATTGCCCCATAAAACGTACTTCAGGATGAATGTCTACACCAAATTTTTTACGCACTTTTTGGCGGACTGTTTTAGCAAGCTGAACGACGTCTTTCCCTGTTGCATTATCTTTATTTATCAATACTAAAGCCTGTTGCGTATGTACCGCTGCACCGCCAATTTGATAGCCTTTTAATTGGCATTGGTCAATGAGCCAACCCGCTGGAATTTTAACGCTACCATCAGCTTGTGGGTAATGAGGAATATTAGGGTAAGCGGTCAGAAGAGCTGAAAATTTTGCAAAAGGAATGATCGGATTTTTAAAGAAACTCCCTGCGTTTCCAAATTGATCTGGATGGGGTAACTTTGCAGATCGTACAGCACAAACTTCATCAAAGATTTGTTGTGCGGTGACCGTTGCTGGATCGAATTGAGTTAAGGAGCCATAAGTGAGTGTTGGTTGCCATTTTTTAGCCAGCCTTAATCCTACGGATACAATCGCATATTCATCTTTATATTCATGTTTAAAAATACTTTCACGATAACCAAATTGGCATTGTTCTTTGGATAATTTTACTGTTTTACCTGAACGAAGGTTAATGGCTTCCACAAAATCACAGAATCGTTCAAACTCAACGCCATAAGCACCAATATTTTGAATAGGTGCAGAGCCAACACAACCAGGAATTAACGCTAGATTTTCTAATCCTGCCATGTTCTGTGATAACGTCCATTGAACCAGCTCATGCCAAATTTCTCCGCCTGCGACCTTAAGATAGTGAAAATTTTCATCTTCAGTATGTTCAATTCCTTTGAATTGATTGATCAATACGGTACCTGAAAAACTTTCAACAAATAATACATTACTGCCTTGACCTAATAAAAGTATAGGTTCACCGATATTCTTGGCTGTTTGCCATTCAGTAATTAATTCTGATTGCGTGTGAATAGGGATAATCTTGTTAGCAGAAACAGGCAGATGAAAAGTATGGAAAGGGCGTAAATTTTGATTCATAGGATTGCGTATATAAAGTTAAATTTGGCAATAGTTTACCATTTATCGACAAACAAAAAAGGCTAAGTTGAACACTTAGCCTTACGTCATTAATCGCTATAGATTATTTTGCAAAATATGCTTCTAAATCGTCGCTTCCACCAATGTGTTTACCACCGATGAATACTTGTGGTACAGATGTTTTACCTGTAATCGCACGAACAGAAGTAGTACTTGCATCATGTCCAAGTACGATTTCTTCAAATGGATAACCTTTTTCAGTTAATAATTTTTTCGCTTTTGCACAGAATGGACAACCTGGTTTTGTGAAAATTGAAACTGATGGTTTATCAGACCAATCTGGTTTGATATATTTGATCATTGTATCAGCGTCTGACACTTTGAATGGGTCGCCTGGTTCTTCTGGCTCGATAAACATTTTTTCTACAACGCCATTTTTAACGAGCATAGAATAACGCCAAGAGCGTTTACCAAAACCAAGATCATCTTTATCAACTAATAATCCCATTTTTTCTGTAAATTCACCGTTTCCATCTGGAATTACTGTGATGTTGTCAGATTCTTGAGCTTCTTTCCAAGCATTCATAACGAAAGTATCGTTAACTGATATACAAATAATGTCATCAATACCTAATGCTTTGAATTCACTTGCTAACTCGTTGTAGCGAGGTAAGTGAGTTGATGAGCAAGTTGGGGTAAATGCACCTGGTAATGAGAATACAATAACGGTTTTGTTATTGAATAATTCATCAGTTGAAACATCAACCCAACTATCGCCTTGACGAGTATGGAATACTACGCTTGGAACTTTCTGACCAGTCATATCTTTAAAAGACATTTTTTTCTCCTCTGTTAATGACCAAAAATCTTGGTCATTCTACACATAAATATGACATAATCATAATCTATTTTATCTATAACTGTGAGATAATTTACCCATCAATCATAGGGATAAAGAGAGCATATTATGAACATACGAGATCTAGAATACCTGATTGCATTAGCTGATTTTAAACATTTTCGTAAAGCAGCCGATGCTTGTAATGTCAGTCAGCCAACGTTAAGTGGACAAATTCGTAAGCTAGAAGATGAATTAGGAACCGTTTTACTAGAAAGAACCAGTCGTAAGGTTTTGTTTACTCAAGCGGGCTTGACACTTGTTGAGCAAGCAAAACGGATTTTACGTGAAGTAAAAATCTTAAAAGAAATGGCAAGTAATCAAGGAAAAGATATGTCAGGTCCAATTCTTATCGGTGTTATTCCTACTTTGGGGCCTTATTTATCGCCTGTGATTTTGCCTATATTAAAAAAACAATATCCAGAATTAGATATTTACATTTACGAACTGCAAACAGAAGAATTATTAGAACAGTTAGAAGCAGGGCAAATTGATTGCGCTATTCTCGCTCTAGGTAAAGAAAGTGAAGCCTTTATTGAAGTGCCTATTTTTGATGAGCAAATGTACCTTGCCGTCTCTCGTACTCATCCTTGGGCAAATAAAGATGTATTAAAATTGGGTGATTTACGTGATCAAGAGATGCTAATGTTAGACAATGGGCATTGCTTAAGAACACAAACTATGAATTATTGTTTATCTATTGGTGCAAAGGAAAATGAGCATTTTAAAGCAAGTAGTATAGAAACATTAAGAAATATGGTTGCCGCAGAAATTGGAATGGCATTTATTCCAGAGTTGGCTACTCATATCAAAAAAGATGAGAATCTAGTTTATTTAGAGTTTAATGAGCCTGTACCATATCGTAAAATTGGATTAGTCTATAGACCAGGTTCACCTTTACGTTTACGCTATGAACGTCTAGCAAAAGAAATTAAATCTATTATGGAAGGAAATTCAATTGGGTATTCGAGCCGAACAGAAGGAAAAAACGCGTAGAGCATTGGTTGATGCAGCATTTAATCAACTAAGCGCAGAAAAAAGTTTCTCTAATTTAAGCTTGAGAGAAGTTTCAAGGGAGGCTGGGATTGCTCCAACTTCCTTTTATCGCCATTTTAAAGATATGGATGAGCTTGGATTAGCAATGGTAGATGAATCAGGATTGGTTCTCCGTCAATTAATGCGAAGAGCTCGGAAACGGCTAGAAAATGGTGGAGGAGTGGTTGCGACATCTGTAGATACCTTTTTTGAATTTATCACAGCAAGACCGAATATGTTTCGCTTGTTATTGAGAGAAAGTTCTGGAAGTTCCATTGCATTTCGAGCAGCTATTTTCCGTGAAATAGAGCATTTTGTGGCAGAATTGGCAGAATATATAAAAATGCGAAATCCAAATATATCGACGGAGCTTGCCTATATAGAATCAGAAGGCTTGGTCACACTGGTTTTTACTGCAGGTGCAAGAGCTTTGGATATGAGTAATAAAGAAAAAGATCTGTTAAAACAACGTCTAACAAAACAGCTTCGTATGTTTATTTATGGTACGGAAAACTATGCAGTAAATAAGAAAGATAAATAGTAAAAAGCCTAGAATATCAATTCTAGGCTTTTGCATACTTATGGAGTAAAAAGGCCGCTTATTAGCTTTATTATTTAACTAAGAATAACGCGGTATCAACATAACGTTGGATAAAATCATTTGTTGATTTTGAATCAGAGAATCCTTCCCCATTAATTTGGTATTGTTCATTTACCAAGAATGTTGGTACACCACGAACTTTGAATTCTTCTAGAGCTTGCTCTTGTTTATTGACTAACGCATTAACTGCAAAACTGTTAATTCCATTATCAAATTGTTCTGCTGTGATTCCATTTGCAATGAATACATCGCGAATATCATCCATTGATTTAAATTGATCGTTGTGTGCAGCTTCAAATAATGGACGTTTTACTTTATCTTCTGCGCCTAAAGCCATTGCAAGAGCCCAAGCTCGAGTAAGGTTTTTAGATTGACGACCTAAGAAATCAACGTGATATTGTTTTAACACAGCACCTTCAGGTAAATCTGCTTTAATTTTGTCTGGAATTTCGTAATTCATTTCGAAATTATAGCAATGAGGGCAATAGAAAGAGAAAAATTCTAAGACTTCTTTTTGTGCAGAAGGTACTTGACGAACTTCAATGAATTCTTTGCCTAAAACAGGATCCTGTGCAATTGCTGCCGAGTTAAATGCAAATAATGCAGAAAGTGCAATAAAAGTCGTTTTTAATGCTAATTTTTTCATATATATCCTCTAGTGAAAAAAGTCATCTAGATTGACAACAGATAACTTCGTAAAGTTTCATTAATCCTTTAAAATGCCTCTTGCTCTGAGTAGGGCTGTTTTAAAATCCTCTTCGTAATCTTTTTTGATTCCAGGAATCACTTCTGATTTGTCTTTCCCTCGCATTTTTAATTGGTAAATTAAGACTTCATCACGCAGTGCATCAAGGTTATCTTTTTCACCGACCTCTTCTGCAATTTTATGAAGTAAATCAAGTAGATGTAAATCAGGCTCTTTACGCCAATGTTCACCTAGTAATTCAAGCACCTCGTTTAAACGTTCACACTTCATGATAAATCCTTAAATAATTTGGAAAAAACAAGCGGAAATCATATACTTTTCACTATAACTTTGCAAAATTAAGGGAATAAAATGTGTCAAATAAATGAGATTTCTGCGGTAATTTTAGCCGGTGGCTTGGCTCGTCGTTTACAAGGGGTTGAGAAAGGCTTGCAGGAAATTGCAGGGAAGCCATTGATTACACACATTATTGAACGCTTATCCCCGCAAATTTGCAAAATTCACCTCAATATTAACCGCTTGCATGAGGCTTATCATCGGCAATATCCTGCTATTCCAACGTATTCAGATAATTTAGCGGATTTTCAAGGTCCATTAAGTGGAATTTTATCGGGATTTCAAAATATAGACAGTGAATATCTGCTGTTTGTACCTTGTGATAGTCCTTTTCTTCCCTCGAATTTACTGAAAAAATTAGCGACTGCCTTACAAATCAATCAAGCTCAGATTGCCTATGCCCATGATGGCGAACGAGCGCATCCTACCTTTGCGTTAATTCATCGCTCTGTTGAAAAGGCATTAGCAGATTATTTAGCAACAGGGGAACGTCGCTTGCTACAATTTTTTCATTCGCAAAAAAGTGTGGCGGTTGATTTTTCGGAACAAGCTTGGGCATTTAAAAATTTCAATACGCCTGAAGAATTCGCAAGCGGTCAGATTTCATCAATATTTTGCAATATTCCGTTATTAGCGATTACAGGATATAGTGGCACAGGTAAAACGACACTGTTAGAAAAATTGATTCCACAATTAAAGCAACGCAATATTAATGTTGGGTTGATTAAACATTCTCATCATAATGTGGACGTGGATAAACCGAATAAAGATAGCTATCGCTTACGTCAAGCTGGAGCAAATCCAACAATGATAGTTTGTGATCAGCGATGGGCATTGATGAAAGAAACCGATGAACTCGCAAGTTTTCAATTATTAGTCAGTCAGTTTGAAGGTGCTAATGTTGATCTCATTTTAGTGGAAGGGTTTAAGCATGAGAATTTGCCCAAAATCCAACTTCATCGCCAAGATATTGAAAAGCCTTTACCTGAACTTGATGAGTTTACGGTTGCAACGGCAACGGATTATGCTTTAGATAGAGAGGTGAGTCTGGATATTAACAATGTCGAACAAATCGCTGATTTTATTCAAACGTATTTAAACAAATAAGCTATAGCGTTGAATTGCCAACAAATTGTAGAGTCGTTTTGCATTGTCGGCAAATATATTGACGTTTTTCTCGTAAAATAGCTTGGTGGCGACGAATTGAAAGCCAGTGCGTTTGACATTGGCATTGATATTCAAAACGTTGTCCTTGTACTGAGCTTGTATCAAAACAATGGTAAGTTTCGGCGGGAATGCCAAGCACTGTTTCCATCATCATTTGCCACTCTTTACCATGAGGTTTTACTCGTCCAAATTGTTGATAAACGAGTAAATGAGCTAATTCGTGTGGCACAACTTGTTGAATGAAATCTTGCCCATTTTCAGTGAGCAAAATAGGATTAAAACGGATTTCATTTTTGTGTAAGTAGGCAACGCCTGCTTTAACGCCCCTTACTGCATAACTGACAGTCGGAGGCGTAAATATTGTATTAAAATAAGTATTAGCTTTGTCCAAATCCCGTTTTAGCTGTCTTTGGACTTGCATTTTTAGCAGACGAAAATCAGACATTAGCGAGGGCAGTCTTGAACATTCCAACCTTTATCGTAGCAAATATACAGCTCATTATTTCTTGATTGTAGGTACGCATTTTGTAGTTGAGGATTGAATTTTTTCATCCATTGGAATAATTCGTTACGGCTCATTTCATGTCCCGGCAAGTTTAAACTTTTAAATAACATTTTTTGCTTTTTAAAATAACTTTCCGCAGTATCGAAGGCACAAGCACCGTGTTTTTCCCATTCGCCTTGTAATAAGGATGCGCCAGGTGATTCAGGCAAATATTTTTTAATTACCGCTTCTGATACTGGCGGTAAGTCACCTTGGCAGAATCGAGGATGATCTTCAACAGAACGAGCATGTGCATTTTGAGGCCATAATCCATGAATCACCCAGCCAAATTGTTCGCTATTATTACATTGGAATTGAAGATTCTCTGGTATTTTTCCATTATTTCGACGAGCTTGATATTCACAAAATTCAGGCGACCAAGAGAGTGCGAGCATATAGTAATCTACGGGGGCATTTTTATTTTGACCAAAGCTATCTCGGCTTAGTGAAGTATCGTAATAGCCTAAATTTTCAGGAATTTTTAGATTAGAAGTGGATTGAGTTACATTAGTTTGCGTTTTGTTCGCTTGAGATTTTTCAGTATTAGTTGTGGATTCGGTTTGCTTGCTTTCCTTTTTTTCATTATTGATCCAGGTGATCACTGAGAAGATCCCAATAATAACAACAAAAATGGATTGGCTGAGTGTACGTTTTTTGGATTGAGGTGCTTTTTTCATAAATAAATTGTGTCGTTTGTGATAGCGTAAATAGAGTTGATTACTATACTTTAAAGAATTTTGTTTGCAAGCGGTCGGTTTCTCATCAACATTTACTCTTTTCTAATTCGCCAAAAGGTTGCAAATTTAGGTTTTCCCGTTTTAGTAAATCCGCGATATTTATAAGTAATGGTACTACCAACAGGTGGAGGGCTATCCCTATCTTTATCCTTAAATCCAGACCCAATTCGAAATGTTCCCCGAGCGTTTTTACAAGTCAGTGAGCCTAGTTTGTCTGCATATTTACCTTTCCCTTTGTGATGAGCAATTACAGTACATTCTTCATCAAATACTGCTTTTAATTTTAGGATTTGTGAGGACCGACCATGCACATAATTTGCGTTAGGACTTCTAAGCACAACTCCTTCTCCTTTCATTTCTTGGATGTGTTCAAAAAACTGTTGAAGATGGTGTTTATTTTCAATGGGAATTTGCGGAATAATTTCAATATAGTCAGAGGAATTATCATTTAAATAATGTTGCAGAACAGCAAGTCGTGCAAATAAATCTCCTTTGGCATTTGGTACATCGAACACATGGAGTTTTAGCTTTTTCCATCCTGTTGAATGATTAGAACGCACAATTGATGAAATTTCTGCAAATTTTCCTCTTTCACTAAAGATTTCTCCATCAATAGGGAAAGGTGGAAATCCTTTCGTAAAAAATTCAGGTGGATTGAGCGGGTAATTTTGACGACTTAATAATTGCTTGCCATCCCAATATCCTCGCACTCCATCTAATTTTTCACTCATTACCCACCCTTCAATATTTTGATTTGTATATTGGCGGAGTAGCATAAGATTGAGCGGACTAGCGAGTAGAGTAGTCGGTAATAACAAAAATAAAAATAGTCGCCACATATATTATCCTCAATAAATATGTAGCGACTATATAGAAGAAAATGCATAAGCCTAGACTAACTATGCTTTTTTGCGATCATTGTCGTAAAATTTGCAAAAAAATTAACTTATCTTACCGCTTGTATTAAAGCAGAAATATCCTCAGGGAATTGTTCTTGCTTAGCCATATCCATAATTTGTTCATGCGTATATTTTTTACCATTATAGACAACGACAATACTGGTATCGCCTTTTTGCAAGAAATTGTGTTCGCCAAACTCAGTATAACGAGTCGCACCAATGCTTATGATTGCTTTTGTTGGGTAATTAGATTGCGATAACATTTGTGCAATATGATTCATTGGACCTTCATCAGGTTGATTATTCATTCTATCTACAATCCAATTCAGTAATTTTTCGTGGAAATAGTTATAACCTACAGTTGGGCTATCTATACCATATTCATTTATTGTTTCGCCACGTTTGTGGAAACAAGCAATATGATAATTATCTAAATTTCCACCCAATGTGAATTGATCGATCGGAATCAATGTTTCGGATAATCCTTTGGAATTTTCTCCCCAATTCTTCTTCTCACAAATTTTTCGAGCGTTTGGGCGACGGATGGAACAATCATTATAAGCACCAAAATGAGTTGGAATAAGTGCTATAACTTGGTTATTTTCATACTTAATATTACAGACTAAAGCGACTTCGGGTTCAATTTGAAGATTGTCTGCATCATTAGGAAATTGAATTTCGTTAGAAGATAATGGGAATTTCTCTAAGAACTTATAAGTAGGTTCAATATCGTTTGTTGGAAGATAGAAAGGAAAAATTGCTTTAGGTTGAATACTTTCTTCTGTTTTAACCTGTGCAAAATCACTGGCTTCGCCTGCTTGTTCTAAATGACCAGCAAAATTGCCTGCAACACCTAGCCCGATAAAATTTTTTGAGATCATATTATTTCCTTTGATTGATATAGCCAAAAATTGGATTAAATTTTACAGTATTTTAACATAAAAGTATGTTTTTGTATGAGTTGTAAGCAGGTGATATATTTTTTTTATTTTTTGAAAAAAAGTACTTGTCAGGATGTAATTTTTCTCTATAATACGCCCCACACAACGACGCGCTGTGGTGAAAGATTTAATGCAGTGCGTCGTTATTTTTTGCTCTTTAACAACATATCAGACAATCTGTGTGGGCACTTGTTGATGATTGATTTTAAAATAATTTAATTTTGAAGTCTTAATAAGTGTCTATAACTTGAAAATTCATAAAGAATAATAAAGCTAGAAAACAGTTATTGAGCGATTGAACTTTTAATTGAAGAGTTTGATCATGGCTCAGATTGAACGCTGGCGGCAGGCTTAACACATGCAAGTCGAACGGTAACAGGGAAAAGCTTGCTTTTCTGCTGACGAGTGGCGGACGGGTGAGTAATGCTTGGGAATCTGGCTTATGGAGGGGGATAACTACGGGAAACTGTAGCTAATACCGCGTAATATCTACGGATTAAAGTGTGGGACCGCAAGGCCACATGCCATAAGATGAGCCCAAGTGGGATTAGGTAGTTGGTGGGGTAAAGGCCTACCAAGCCGACGATCTCTAGCTGGTCTGAGAGGATGACCAGCCACACTGGAACTGAGACACGGTCCAGACTCCTACGGGAGGCAGCAGTGGGGAATATTGCACAATGGGGGGAACCCTGATGCAGCCATGCCGCGTGAATGAAGAAGGCCTTCGGGTTGTAAAGTTCTTTCGGTGATGAGGAAGGCTATTGTTTTAATAGAACAGTAGATTGACGTTAGTCACAGAAGAAGCACCGGCTAACTCCGTGCCAGCAGCCGCGGTAATACGGAGGGTGCGAGCGTTAATCGGAATGACTGGGCGTAAAGGGTACGCAGGCGGTGACTTAAGTGAGGTGTGAAATCCCTGGGCTCAACCTAGGAATTGCACTTCATACTGGGTCGCTAGAGTATTTTAGGGAGGGGTAGAATTCCACGTGTAGCGGTGAAATGCGTAGAGATGTGGAGGAATACCGAAGGCGAAGGCAGCCCCTTGGGAATATACTGACGCTCAAGTACGAAAGCGTGGGGAGCAAACAGGATTAGATACCCTGGTAGTCCACGCCGTAAACGATGTCGATTTGGGGATTGGGCTATAAGCTTGGTGCCCGTAGCTAACGTGATAAATCGACCGCCTGGGGAGTACGGCCGCAAGGTTAAAACTCAAATGAATTGACGGGGGCCCGCACAAGCGGTGGAGCATGTGGTTTAATTCGATGCAACGCGAAGAACCTTACCTACTCTTGACATCCATAGAAGAACGCAGAGATGTGTTTGTGCCTTCGGGAACTATGAGACAGGTGCTGCATGGCTGTCGTCAGCTCGTGTTGTGAAATGTTGGGTTAAGTCCCGCAACGAGCGCAACCCTTATCCTTTGTTGCTAGCAGGTAATGCTGAGAACTCAAAGGAGACTGCCAGTGATAAACTGGAGGAAGGTGGGGATGACGTCAAGTCATCATGGCCCTTACGAGTAGGGCTACACACGTGCTACAATGGCGTATACAGAGGGAAGCGATATAGCGATATGGAGCGAATCTCAGAAAGTACGTCTAAGTCCGGATTGGAGTCTGCAACTCGACTCCATGAAGTCGGAATCGCTAGTAATCGCGAATCAGAATGTCGCGGTGAATACGTTCCCGGGCCTTGTACACACCGCCCGTCACACCATGGGAGTGGGTTGTACCAGAAGTAGATAGCTTAACCTTCGGGGGGGCGTTTACCACGGTATGATTCATGACTGGGGTGAAGTCGTAACAAGGTAACCGTAGGGGAACCTGCGGTTGGATCACCTCCTTACCAAAGAAATCGACATAGCGAGTGTTCACACAGATTGTTTGATGTAAAGAAGCAACGAAGAAGCGATTCATCCTGTGGGTCTGTAGCTCAGGTGGTTAGAGCGCACCCCTGATAAGGGTGAGGTCGGTGGTTCAAGTCCACTCAGACCCACCACTCAAGAGCGAGTGAGTAGGAGAATTGAAGAATATTGGGGATATAGCTCAGCTGGGAGAGCGCCTGCCTTGCACGCAGGAGGTCAGCGGTTCGATCCCGCTTATCTCCACCAAGATATTCTGCTTGTCGTTAAAGTTAAGTGTAATGGTTGATTAATTATTATTAAGTTAATGATTTTGGATTAATTATATTTACCTATAGCGATAAACGTCGTTATTTCTGTTCTTTAAAAATTGAGAAACAAGCTGAAAAACTGAAGAGACTTTCAAGTCCGAGAGGATAAGAAGAAGTCTGAGTAAGAATAAAATCTTGTCTGAACAAAAGCAGGCAAGTATTAGTAGACTTGCATAAGCTTTGAGTTTTTTATTGTTATTTAATTATTATTTAATATTAATGATTAAATTGATTTAAAAATACTTGAGGTTGTATGGTTAAGTGACTAAGCGTACACGGTGGATGCCTAGGCAATCAGAGGCGAAGAAGGACGTGCTAATCTGCGAAAAGCTTGGATGAGTCGATAAGAGGCGTTTAATCCAAGATATCCGAATGGGGAAACCCAATAGGTGAAGAACCTATTATTACTGAGTGAATACATAGCTCAGTAAGGCAAACCGGGAGAACTGAAACATCTAAGTACCCCGAGGAAAAGAAATCAACCGAGATTCTGTGAGTAGCGGCGAGCGAAAGCGGAGAAGCCAGTTAGTGATAGTGGCAGAGTTAGGAGAATGAGTTGGGAAGCTCAGCGACACAGGGTGATAGCCCCGTATCCGAAGACCAGGCCATGGTACTAAGCTAACGAAAAGTAGGGCGGGACACGAGAAATCCTGTTTGAAGATGGGGGGACCATCCTCCAAGGCTAAATACTCCTGATTGACCGATAGTGAACCAGTACTGTGAAGGAAAGGCGAAAAGAACCCCAGTGAGGGGAGTGAAATAGAACCTGAAACCGTGTACGTACAAGCAGTGGGAGCAAGTTTATCTTGTGACTGCGTACCTTTTGTATAATGGGTCAGCGACTTATATTTTGTAGCAAGGTTAACTGAATAAGGGAGCCGTAGGGAAACCGAGTCTTAACTGGGCGAGTAGTTGCAAGGTATAGACCCGAAACCCGGTGATCTAGCCATGGGCAGGTTGAAGGTTGGGTAACACTAACTGGAGGACCGAACCGACTAATGTTGAAAAATTAGCGGATGACCTGTGGCTGGGGGTGAAAGGCCAATCAAACCGGGAGATAGCTGGTTCTCCCCGAAATCTATTTAGGTAGAGCCTTGAGCGGACACCTTCGGGGGTAGAGCACTGTTTCGACTAGGGGGCCATCCCGGCTTACCAACTCGATGCAAACTGCGAATACCGAAGAGTGATACTCAGGAGACACACGGTGGGTGCTAACGTTCATCGTGAAGAGGGAAACAACCCAGACCGCCAGCTAAGGTCCCAAAATCTATATTAAGTGGGAAACGAAGTGGGAAGGCTTAGACAGCTAGGATGTTGGCTTAGAAGCAGCCATCATTTAAAGAAAGCGTAATAGCTCACTAGTCGAGTCGGCCTGCGCGGAAGATGTAACGGGGCTAAAATATAGTACCGAAGCTGCGGCATCAGAATTTATTCTGTTGGGTAGGGGAGCGTCGTGTAAGCGGATGAAGGTGAATCGAGAGGTTTGCTGGACGTATCACGAGTGCGAATGCTGACATAAGTAACGATAAAACGAGTGAAAAACTCGTTCGCCGGAAGACCAAGGGTTCCTGTCCAACGTTAATCGGGGCAGGGTGAGTCGGCCCCTAAGGTGAGGCTGAAAAGCGTAATCGATGGGAAACGGGTTAATATTCCCGTACTTGTTATAAGTGCGATGTGGGGACGGAGAAGGTTAGGTTATCAGGGTGTTGGATATCCCTGTTTAAGCCGTTAGGTGGAGAGACTAGGCAAATCCGGTCTCTTATTAAACACCGAGAAGTGATGACGAGACTCTACGGAGTCGAAGTAACTGATACCACGCTTCCAGGAAAAGCCACTAAGCTCTAGCTTATAATAAACCGTACTGAAAACCGACACAGGTGGTCAGGTAGAGAATACTCAGGCGCTTGAGAGAACTCGGGTGAAGGAACTAGGCAAAATAGCACCGTAACTTCGGGAGAAGGTGCGCCGGCGTAGATTGTAAGGGCTTGCCCCTGAAGGTTGAACCGGTCGAAGATACCAGCTGGCTGCAACTGTTTATTAAAAACACAGCACTCTGCAAACACGAAAGTGGACGTATAGGGTGTGATGCCTGCCCGGTGCTGGAAGGTTAATTGATGGTGTTATCGAAAGAGAAGCTCCTGATCGAAGCCCCAGTAAACGGCGGCCGTAACTATAACGGTCCTAAGGTAGCGAAATTCCTTGTCGGGTAAGTTCCGACCTGCACGAATGGCATAATGATGGCCAGGCTGTCTCCACCCGAGACTCAGTGAAATTGAAATCGCCGTGAAGATGCGGTGTACCCGCGGCTAGACGGAAAGACCCCGTGAACCTTTACTATAGCTTGACACTGAACATTGAATTTTGATGTGTAGGATAGGTGGGAGCCTATGAAGTAGGAACGCTAGTTTCTATGGAGGCGTCCTTGAAATACCACCCTTTAACGTTTGATGTTCTAACGAAGACTGCGGAACGTGGTCTCGGACAGTGTCTGGTGGGTAGTTTGACTGGGGCGGTCTCCTCCCAAAGAGTAACGGAGGAGCACGAAGGTTTGCTAATCACGGTCGGACATCGTGAGGTTAGTGCAATGGTATAAGCAAGCTTAACTGCGAGACAGACAAGTCGAGCAGGTGCGAAAGCAGGTCATAGTGATCCGGTGGTTCTGAATGGAAGGGCCATCGCTCAACGGATAAAAGGTACTCCGGGGATAACAGGCTGATACCGCCCAAGAGTTCATATCGACGGCGGTGTTTGGCACCTCGATGTCGGCTCATCACATCCTGGGGCTGAAGTAGGTCCCAAGGGTATGGCTGTTCGCCATTTAAAGTGGTACGCGAGCTGGGTTTAGAACGTCGTGAGACAGTTCGGTCCCTATCTGCCGTGGGCGTTGGAGAATTGATTGGGGCTGCTCCTAGTACGAGAGGACCGGAGTGGACACATCACTGGTGTTCCAGTTGTCTCGCCAGAGGCACTGCTGGGTAGCTACATGTGGAAGAGATAAGTGCTGAAAGCATCTAAGCACGAAACTTGCCAAGAGATGAGTTCTCCCTGACTATAAGTCAGTAAGGGTTGTTGGAGACTACGACGTAGATAGGTGTGGTGTGTAAGCGTTGTGAGACGTTGAGCTAACACATACTAATTGCCCGAGAGGCTTAACCATACAACCTCAAGTGTTTTTTCGAAAAAAACTATAGAGAAAACATAAGAGAGTATGAAGTTTACTAAGAAAAGGTACACAGACTGAAAGAAGTAAAAGGAAGTCGAACAGAAAGACAGCTTGTTTTAAGATTTTAAAAGAAAGAAAAAAAGACAGAATAAGACGGAAGTCGTCAACAGGATTATCCTGATGGTCATAGTGCAGTGGAACTACCTGAACCCATCCCGAACTCAGAAGTAAAATGCTGTCACGCCGATGGTAGTGTGGTGATTCGCCATGTGAGAGTAGGTCGTCATCAGGGCTTTATTAGGAAAACCGTAGGTTAGAGATAACTTACGGTTTTTTGCTTTTTACTATAAAATTTAGTTTGTTTATTGATAAAACTTGTCGATTTATTATAACGATATATTCTTCCAAATTTTTACATAATATCAATTACTCTTCCTTTCAATTTATACTAGTTAAACGTATAATCAAACACTATTTTATTTAAATTGATCATATTTATTCAATGCAATTAATTCGAGGAATTCATAATTTAACTAGGCATCCAATACTTGCTAATGGATGTGTGTTAGCCATTGGTAATTTTGATGGAGTTCATCTAGGGCATAAGCATATTTTAAAGCGGTTGTTGGATAAATCTAAACACCTGTCACTACCATCAGTAGTGATGTTATTTGAGCCTCAGCCTAGGGAGTTTTTTGCTAGGAATAATCAGAATGTAACCGCTCCAGCTAGATTAATGCGTTTACGAGATAAATTGTATTATCTTAGAGAAATGGGAATTGATTATGTCATTTGTCTTCGTTTTAATGCTAAATTTGCCGAACAATCACCAGAACAATTTGTACAAAACATACTAGTAGAAAAATTGAATGTTAAGTATTTAAGCGTGGGTGATGATTTTCGATTTGGAAAGAATAGACAAGGTGACTTTCAATTTTTAAATAAAGTCGGAGCTGAGTTTGGATTTCAAGTAGATAATAGCAATAGTTATTGTTTAGATGGATTGAGAATTAGTAGTTCATTGATTCGTGATGCATTAAAAAATGATGATTTAGATTTAGTTGAAAAAATGTTGGGTAAACCTTATTCAATCAGAGGGCGTGTTGCTCATGGCAATAAATTGGGTAGAACCATTGGTTTTCCAACTGCAAATATTATGCTGAATCGTTTAGTTATACCTATTCAAGGGGTCTATGCTGTTTCCATAAAAACAGATGAAGGTGATTTTTTTGGTGTGGCTAATGTAGGTAATCGCCCAACGATCAATGGTACAAAACCAATTCTTGAAGTACATATTTTTAATTTTAGCCAAGCGATTTATGGTGAATCAATAGAAGTTAGCTTTTTGAAAAAGATTCGTTCAGAGATTAAATTCGAAAGTTTCGAAGCATTGAAAAATCAAATTGAACAGGATGCTATCGTGGCTAGATCATTTGTTGAAAGAGCTGAGTGATTTTATAAATATTAAATTTTATTAACTGGAAAATAATATGACTGACTATAAAAATACATTAAATTTACCTCAAACAGGTTTTCCTATGCGTGGGGATCTCGCTAAACGTGAGCCTGATATGTTAAAAAATTGGTACGAAAAAAAATTGTATCAAAAAGTACGTGAATCAAGTAAAGGAAAGAAAACATTTATTCTTCATGATGGTCCTCCTTATGCGAATGGTAACCTTCACTTAGGTCATGCAGTTAATAAAATTTTGAAAGATATTATTATGAAATCTAAAACGGCACTAGGGTTTGATACACCTTACGTGCCAGGTTGGGACTGTCATGGTTTACCAATCGAATTAAAAGTAGAAGGTTTAGTAGGTAAGCCTAATGAAAAGATTTCTGCTGCTGAGTTCCGTCAAGCATGTCGTGATTATGCTAAAGAGCAAGTGGAAGGACAAAAAGCAGATTTTATCCGTATGGGAATCTTGGGCGATTGGGATAATCCTTATCTCACCATGAATTTCGGTACCGAAGCTGCGATTATTCGCACTTTAGGTAAAGTGATTGAAAATGGTCACTTATACAAAGGTTCTAAACCTGTTCACTGGTGCTTAGATTGTGGTTCATCATTGGCAGAAGCTGAAGTTGAATACGAAGATAAAGTTTCTCCATCAATTTATGTCCGTTTTTCTGCAGTCAACCCTGAACAAGTAGAACAAAAATTTAACGCTGTAGGTAAAGGAAGCGGTAAGATCTCTGCTGTAATTTGGACAACAACACCTTGGACAATTCCATCAAATAGAGCTATCGCACTAAATGCTGAATTAGACTATCAATTAGTGCAATTTGGTGATGAACGTATGATTTTAGCTCAAGAGTTAGTTGAAAGCGTACAAAAAGCGGTGGATATAGAACAGGTTGAAGTATTAGGCTCTGCAAAAGGTAAAGATCTGGAGTTAATGCGTTTTAATCATCCGTTTTATGACTTTGATGTACCATTCATTTTAGGTGATCACGTTACTACTGATGGAGGTACTGGATTAGTTCATACTGCACCAGATCACGGTCTAGATGACTTTATTGTTGCAAAACAATATAACTTAGAAATAGCTGGTTTAATTGATAATGATGGTAAATTTATTTCTACGACGCCATTCTTTGCAGGGAAAGGTGTCTTCGAATCCAATGAACTTGTTGTTGAGAAGCTAAAAGAAGTTGGTGCATTGCTCAAATTAGAAAGAATTAAGCATAGCTATCCACACTGTTGGCGTCATAAAACACCAATCATTTTCCGTGCAACACCACAATGGTTTGTCGGTATGGAAAAACAAGGCTTAAGAACTCAAGCATTGGGTGAAATTAAGTCTGTACGTTGGATTCCAAGCTGGGGTGAAGCACGTATTGATAAAATGGTTGCAAATCGTCCTGACTGGTGTATCTCTCGTCAGCGTACTTGGGGTGTCCCAATGACGATGTTTGTTCACAAAGAAACAGAAGAATTGCATCCTCGTACATTAGAATTATTAGAAGAAGTCGCAAAACGTGTTGAAAAATCAGGTATTCAAGCATGGTGGGATTTAGAACCAGAAGAATTACTTGGCGATGATGCAAAAGATTATCGTAAAGTACCCGATACGTTAGATGTATGGTTCGATTCAGGATCTACTTATGCCTCAGTTGTTGAACAACGTCCAGAATTTAATGGACAATCTGCGGATATGTACCTAGAAGGTTCTGACCAGCATCGTGGTTGGTTTATGTCTTCATTAATGCTTTCAACTGCAACCAATGGGAAAGCACCTTATCGTCAAGTTTTAACTCATGGTTTTACAGTTGATGAGAAAGGTCGTAAGATGTCTAAATCACTCGGCAATGTGATTGTGCCAAGCGAAGTTTGGAACAAAAATGGTGCGGATATTTTACGTTTATGGGTTGCATCAACGGATTATACGGGTGAAATTGCGGTATCGATGAACATTTTAAATCGTGCAGCTGATTCTTATCGCCGTATTCGTAATACTGCTCGTTTCTTATTAGCGAACTTAAATGGCTTTGATCCTAAACGTGATTTAGTGAAACCAGAAGAGATGATTTCTCTTGACCGTTGGGCAGTAAGTTGTGCGTTAGACGCTCAAAATGAAATTAAAGAAGCTTATGATAACTATCAATTCCATGCAGTAGTACAACGCTTAATGCGTTTCTGTTCAATTGAAATGGGATCATTCTACTTAGATATTATCAAAGACCGTCAATATACAACTAAAGCAGATAGTTTAGCTCGTCGTAGTTGCCAAACTGCTTTATGGCATATTTCAGAAGCGTTAGTACGTTGGATTGCGCCAATTTTATCATTTACGGCAGATGAAATTTGGGGTCATTTACCAAAAGTAGAAAATCGTGCAGAGTTTGTTTTCACTGAAGAATTTTATGAAGGGTTATTCGGTTTAGATAACAGCGATAAATTGGATGATGCTTATTGGCAACAACTCTTGAAAGTACGAGCTGAAGTAAACCGTGTACTAGAGCAAGCTCGTAGTGATAAACTTATTGGTGCAGGTTTAGAAGCGAAAGTGACTGTTTATGCAGATGATAACTTATTACCATTGTTAGAAATATTGGGTAATGAATTACGTTTTGTGCTAATTACTTCACAAGCAATTGTGAAACCACTGGCTGATGCAGATGTCTCAGTAGGTGAATTAGAAGGATTAGCCGTAAAAGTAGAGCGTGCAGAAGGTGAAAAATGCCCTCGTTGTTGGCATTATGCTACCGATATTGGTTCACACCCAGAACACAGTGAAATTTGTGGTCGCTGTGTTGAAAATGTGGCTGGTGATGGTGAGAAGCGTAACTTTGCTTAATCATTAAATAACTAGAGCCTCTAAAAATAGAGGCTCTCATTTTTGATGATAAAATTATAATAAAAACAGGCGGTCAGTTTAGATAAATGTTTTGTAAAATTGATATGCTATTTTTTAGGAGCAATTCCATGCTTAGTTTAAACAAGCTTACTCGAGCAGAGCGTTATTTGAGAAAACTTTCCTTTATTTCACAAGAAGCAGATCAAATTGATTTTATTACTAATAGTGTTGAGTTTAAGCAACGTCTTTTAGCATTAATTGCACAGGCGAAATCTCGTATTTATTTAACGGCACTTTATTTTCAAAAAGATGAGGCAGGACAAGAAATATTAGATGCCTTGTATCAAGCAAAATTAGCTAGACCAGAATTAGAGATTAAGATCCTTGTAGATTGGCATCGTGCTCAACGAGGATTAATCGGGGCAGAAGATCAATCGAGCAATGCAGACTGGTATGCTGTGGTTAGACAGAAATATAATTTACCTATCGAAAATGATATTGCTTTTTATGGTGTCCCAGTCAATCGTCGAGAGATTTTTGGTGTATTACATTTAAAAGGTTTTATTATTGATGATACTGTACTTTATAGCGGTGCAAGCATTAATAATGTTTATTTACACCAATTAGATCGCTATCGTTATGATCGCTATCATCAAATTAATAATAAAATATTAGCGGATACTTTTGTCTCTCTGATTGAGCAACATATTTTAAGTAATCCTGTTGTGAGCCGATTAGATGAAGCTCGCCCAACAACTAAAGAAATTAGACCGCTAGTTAAACTATTTCGTAAGCAGTTAAGCCAAGCGAGTTATGATTTTGTTGGGCAAACTATGAGTGATGATGCACTTATGGTGTCTCCTTTAGTGGGATTAGGGCGAAAAAATAGATTAAATAAAACCATTGAAGCTTTATTTTCTCAATCACAAGAAAAATTAGTGATTTGTACACCTTATTTTAATCTACCTCGTTCATTGAGTATGAGAATACAGTGGTTACTCTCTAGAGGAGTAAAAGTAGAAATTATTGTTGGAGATAAAACGGCTAATGACTTTTATACTGCGCCAGATGAAAAATTTACTACGGTATCGGCTGTTCCTTATTTGTATGAAAAGAATTTAAGAGCTTTTGCTAAACGTTTAGATACTTATATTCAAAATGGTCAACTCGTGATTCGTTTATGGAAGCACGATCAGAATACCTACCATCTGAAAGGTGTTTGGGTCGATAATCGTTATGTATTACTCACTGGAAATAACTTAAATCCTCGTGCTTGGAAATTGGATGCAGAGAATGCTATTCTAATTTCTGATCCGCAAGAACAATTGAGAGAGAAGGTTGCAGGTGAACTTAAACAAATCAGAACTCATACGACAGTCTTAACGAGCTACAATGTTTTGGATAAGCAAAAGGATTATCCAGAAAAAGTGAGAAAATTACTTCGCAAATTAGGTAGAGTACGGTTAGATCGTATTGTAAGGATGATATTGTAGGCTAATTGATAAAAAAGAGGGTTAACTCATTTAAATGGTTAACCCTCTTTTAGTTTTATGTATTTATTTTATCGCTTCTAATCTATCTATCATATCTTGTACAGGCATAGATTGAACTTTTCTCATTTGGTATATTAATAACACAGAAGATAGGCTTAATGTTACACAGAAGATAAGCCAAAATCCTTTTGCTGCCATAGGTTCAGCAAGCCAATCAGTCATAGAAAGGACATATCCTAGCGGTAGTCCAATAATCCAGTAACAAAATAAAGTAATCGGTAGTGTCGGTTTCGTATATTTATATCCTCTAAGAATCCCATTTGTGATGACTTGTAATGAATCTGGAATTTGATAAATTGCGGCAAAGATTAATAATCCTGATGCAATGATAATGGAGCTTTCTTCCGAGGTGAATGCATGAGGAATGAGATCTTTAAAAGCAAGTATAAAGATACCAATGATAACAGCGATAATCATCCCTGTGATTAGATTGTGGTAGCTTAAATATTTAGCTTTTTCAATTTCCTTTTGCCCCAATGTTTGCCCGATCATGATGGTTGATGCGATACCTAAAGATAAAGGAATCATGAAAAAGAGAGAGCTTGTTTGTAAAGCAACCTGATGGCTTGCTACAACTTGGGACCCTAGTCTAGACATGATCAATGAAGAGGTTGAAAATAACATAACTTCAGTAAAGAGAGAAAAGCCGATAGGGATTCCTAGCTTGAGTAATTTTATGATCGTTGCCCATTCTGGACGCTCAATCCATTTCTCGAATAGATGGATATCTTTTTGTGATTTATTGGTGTAGCAATAAGTCACCATCAATCCAAACATAATCCAATTTATAATCGCTGTTGCAATTCCACAGCCTACAGCGCCCATTGCAGGCAAACCTAATTTTCCAAAAATAAAGATATAATTAAGAGGAATATTGAGTAGTAATCCTGTAAACATAATTATCATTGCTGGTTTAGGATTGGATAATCCGTCATTAAGGCAACGTAAGTTAATAGATAATAGAGCAGGAATAAGGCCAATACTAATAATCGATAAGTAAGTATAGGCTTTATGAGCAAATTCTGCGGGGGTTTTCATGTATTCAAGGATAAGGTCACTGTTTAAGTAAATAGTAAGTAGTGGAATACTTAGCACAAAGACTAACCATACACCTTGACGAATTTGATGGGCAATTAATTGGCGTTGATTTGAGCCATTGAGGTAAGATACCGTTGGTGTAATTGCATTTAGAACACCCAAAACGAATAGAAATAAGGGAAAATAAATTGAGTTACTGACAGCAATAGCAGATACGTCCGCATCACTGACCAGCCCTGCCATAATGATATCTGATAAGCCCATTCCTGACACAGCTAATTGAGAAATAAAGATGGGTGTTGATAGCTTAAATAGTTTTTTCGTATTTTCTTTATAATGATTTAAATGTAATTCCATATAATATCTCGCTTTTTATTTTAGAATTCTGGTTCACACTCAAACGTCATGGATTCCCCAGTAATAGGATGGGTAATTGTTAAAGATTGAGCGTGTAAATAGAGTCTAGGTGCTAAACTTTTAGCAAGCGGATTTGCGTAAAATTTGTCGCCTAAAATAGGATGACCGAGAGCTAAACAATGTACTCTAAGTTGATGAGACCGTCCAGTATAAGGTGTTAATTTTATTCTTGTTGTATTGTTTTGATAATGTGCAAGAATTTCATAGAAAGTAACCGCTTGTTTTCCTCTCTCGAAACAAATTTTTTGACGTGGGCGATTTTCCCAGTCACAAATTAAAGGAAAATTAATTTCACCTGTTTCGCCTACTTGATCACCTAGTTTCCCCCAAACAATAGCTTGATAGAATTTTTTTGGTTCTCTTTCTCTAAATTGGCGTTTTAATTCCTTTTCCGCCTGTTTACTTAATGCAAAAAGTAATATACCGCTTGTTGCCATATCTAAGCGATGAGCGGGTTCGGTAAATCCATATTTCTGTTTGACTCGAGCCATTGCACTATCTTGATATTCAGGTCGGTTGCCGGGTACAGAAAGTAATCCGCTCGGCTTATTTATCACTAGAATATGATTGTCTCGATAAATTTCGTTAAGCCAGGGGGAAGTTGGTGGGTTATATTCAATTAATGCCATAACATTATTTATATTTTTATTTTGAATCGGTGCATATTATCAAGAAACATTAAAAAGATGGAGAGAAATTAGAATGAATTTCTTAAGTTTTATAGTGTCCAACCAAAACCGTGGAATAAGTTACATATAATTGGTTATTATTAAGTGGCTCTATCTTTTTCAATTTTTGTCAAATTAATTAAAATAAATTGACTTTATATGCCTCTTCATAGAAGATTCAAAGCCATCTTATGGAGTAAGAGTAGCAAATGTCTGATACAAAAAACCTAGTAGAAATAAAAGACTTAACCTTTAAACGAGGTGACCGCATTATTTATGATAATCTAAATTTAAAAGTACAAAAAGGTAAAATTACCGCAATTATGGGACCTTCAGGTATTGGTAAGACGACTTTACTTCGTTTAATTGGTGGTCAGCTTGAGCCTGAATCTGGACAGATTCTATTTGATGGTCAAGATATATGTCAAGCTTCCAATAAGGAACTTTACCAGATTCGTAAAAGAATGGGGATGTTGTTTCAATCAGGGGCATTATTTACCGATATTTCCACATTTGAGAATGTCGCATTTCCTATCAGAGAGCATACAAAATTACCAGAAACGTTGATAAGAAAAATTGTTCTAATGAAACTTGAGGCTGTTGGGCTTCGAGGTGCTGCGAATTTAATGCCCTCAGAATTATCGGGGGGGATGGCTCGTCGAGCTGCACTTGCACGTGCGATGGCTCTTGATCCTGATCTAATCATGTATGACGAACCTTTTGCTGGACAAGATCCAATTAGTATGGGGGTTATTGTTACTTTAATTAAGAAAATGAACCAGGCACTGAATTTGACCTCAATTGTTGTTTCACATGATGTTACTGAGGTATTAAGCATTGCTGACTATGCTTATATTGTTGCAGATAAAAAAGTGATTGCAGAAGGTACAGCCGATGAATTAGTCAAAAGTCAAGATCCTCAGGTCATACAATTTTTATCTGGTAATGCAGATGGGCCTGTCAGATTTCATTATCCTGCGAAAGATTATGCAGAGGAGTTGTTTCAATGAAAAAACTGATTTCATCAGTAGGAATGTTTGTCATTGATTTAATAAGAATTTTTGGAAGAGCTAGCTTTCTTCTCGTTGGTGCTTTAATTGGTAAACCACAATTTCGTAAGCATTCGCCTTTACTTATTAAGCAATTATATATAGTAGGAGTACAATCTTTATTGATTATTATGCTATCTGGACTCTTCATTGGCATGGTTTTAGGTTTACAAGGCTATGTTGTCTTAGTCGGTTTTTCAGCTGAAACTAGTTTAGGTCAGCTTGTCTCGTTATCTCTTCTCAGAGAATTAGGACCAGTTGTAACGGCATTGTTATTCGCAGGACGCGCTGGATCTGCTCTGACTGCTGAAATAGGATTAATGAAAGCAACTGAACAGCTTTCCAGTTTAGAAATGATGGCGATTGACCCATTACGTCGAATTATTGCACCTCGGTTTTGGGCTGGGGTTATTTCAATGCCAATACTCGCAATAATTTTTACTGCAATTGGTATTTGGGGAGGATCACTAGTTGGTGTCGATTGGAAAGGAGTTGACTCTGGTAGTTTTTGGTCTGTTATGCAAAATAGTGTGGTTTTAGATGATTTAACTAATGGTTTTATAAAAAGTATCGTTTTTGCTTTTGCAGTAGTTTGGATAGCTTTGTTCAATGGTTATGATTCCATACCAACATCAGCAGGGATCAGTCAAGCAACCACTAGAACGGTAGTGAATGCATCACTCACTGTATTGGGATTAGATTTTATTTTAACAGCAATCATGTTCGGTGGTTAATCTAAGAAGTAGAATTTGTAAATTGGTGATAAAATGTCACCACTTACATTTTATGTTTTGATGAGTAAGGAAAAAATATGCGTCAATCAGTTAAATATGAGTTTTGGGTTGGATTATTTGTGCTTTTAGGTTTAGCTGCATTGGTCTTTTTAGGACTAAGAGTTGCGAATGTTCAGGGATTCTCATCTAAACAAACTTACACTCTTTACGCAACTTTCGATAATATAGGAGGCCTAAAGGTGCGATCTCCTGTTAAAGTTGGAGGTGTTGTTGTCGGTCGAGTTTCAGATATCCAATTAGATCCACAAACGTATTCACCACAAGTTTCGTTAGCGATTGAAGAAGAATTTAGCAATATTCCAGATACAAGTTCTCTTTCAATTAAAACTTCTGGTTTGTTAGGTGAGCAGTATGTGGCTTTAAATATTGGATTTACAATGGAGGGTGAAACCTCTATATTGAAAGAAGGTGACTCATTTTCTGATACCAATTCAGCAATGGTATTAGAGGATCTAATCGGTCAGTTTTTATATGGTGATAAACAGTCAGATAATTCAGATTCGCAGTAAAGAATCTTGGTGGAGTGCTGACTAATTTTTAAAAGTAGCATTAGCATACTTTTGGATTATGGACTCGTTAATGTAACGAGAATATTTCTTTATTTGGAGTTAAAAGATGATAAAAGGCCTTAAGAATATAATTGTAGCTGGTATTGTTACTATTTCAGCATTGGTTTCTACCTCTGCATTTGCTGCAAGTAATCCATACACTTTAATGCAACAAACTGCAGATAAGCTTTTTGGTGATATTAAATCTAATCAAGATAAAATTCAACGAGACCCTAATTATCTTCGGACTATTGTGCGTAATGATTTAATGCCACATATTCATGTAAAATATGCAGGGCAACTCGTGCTAGGAAAAAACTTATCTTCGGTCAATAATACTCAACGTGAGGCATTTTTTAATGCTTTTGGTGACTTTGTTGAGCAATCTTATGCTCAAGTATTGACTCAATATAGTGATCAAAAGGTTCAGATTGAAAATGAAAAACCACTTAATAATAAATCAATTGTAAGCATCCGTGTTAATGTATTACAGCAAGGAAATACTCAGCCAATTAAATTAGATTTTAAATGGAGAAAAAATAGTAAAACGGGTGAGTGGCAAGCTTATGATATGGCTGCTGAGGGTGTGAGTATGGTCGCTACTAAGCAGAACGAATGGAGTGGTATTTTACGTCAGAAAGGAATTGATACACTCATAGCTCAAATTGAACAATCTGCTAGACAACCGATTAAATTAAGTAAGTAGTAGTATGAAAGATCAAAAGTCGTTAGAATGGAAAATCCAGCAAAATAATGATAGTTTGATTATTCAGTTAATCGGTGAATTAACTAGGGACACGCTGATGCCTTTATGGGATAAGCGTGATTCTTTGTTTACACCAAAACCAAATCAGCATGTGTATTGGGATTTAAAGTTATTAGATCACATTGATTCAGCAGGATTTACCTTATTTACTGAATTATTAAATCATTATAACCAACATAGTACTAACTGTATTATCAATACATCAAATTGTGTCAAAAACCTGGCAGATCTATTTGATTTATCTGATTGGTTAGGTAATTTTTTATATTGTGATGCACCGAGTGGGAAAAATTAATGGAACCTAAAGAAATTGAAGACATTTTAAAAGAAAAGTTATCCCTTGATGAGGTTTATGTTCAAGGCGAAAATTCACATTATGGCGTAATAGCTGTAAGTGATGCTTTTGCAAGTTTATCTAAAGTAAAACAACAGCAAATGATTTATTCCCCTCTACATGAATATTTTGCAACTAATGCCATTCATGCATTAACAATCAAAACATTTACTACTGAACAGTGGAAAAGAGAACGTCTACTCAATTTAGCTAGTTAATTTATTAAAAATTGAAGATAAAATATATGCAAACTTTGAGAGTAATCTCACCGCTTGTTACTATATTTTATTTTCAATTTTTGTCTATTTTATTAAGGAATCAAAATGGAAAAATTTCGTGTTCATGGGCCATTTAGTTTAAATGGAACAGTTAATATCTCAGGTGCAAAAAATGCGGCACTACCTATTTTATTTGCAGCTATTTTAGCTGAAGAGCCCGTTGTGCTCACGAATGTTCCTAAATTGAGAGATGTTGATACGACATTTAAAATTCTTCGTCAATTAGGTGTTAAAATTGAATCCGAGGGTAACATGGTTCGATTAGATGCTCGCCACATAAATAACTATGTTGCGCCTTATGAATTAGTCAAAACCATGAGAGCATCAATTTGGGCATTAGCACCATTGCTT
Organism: Otariodibacter oris; assembly: GCF_009684715.1. Taxonomy (NCBI): domain Bacteria; kingdom Pseudomonadati; phylum Pseudomonadota; class Gammaproteobacteria; order Pasteurellales; family Pasteurellaceae; genus Otariodibacter; species Otariodibacter oris. The sequence continues at coordinate 388,259 of NZ_CP016604.1, forward strand.
ACTCGTTTTCATCAAGGACAAGTCTCTTTACCTGGTGGTTGTACCATTGGTGCACGCCCAGTTGATATGCATATCTCTGGACTAGAAAAGATGGGTGCTAAAATTACCTTGGATGAAGGTTATGTTAAAGCAGAAGTGGAAGAGCGTTTATCTGGTGCAAGAGTTGTAATGGATAAAGTCAGTGTTGGAGCAACGCTTTCTGTGATGATGGCAGCCACATTAGCGAATGGTACTACTGTTATTGAAAATGCTGCTAGAGAGCCGGAAGTGGTTGATACTGCAGATTTTCTTAATAAATTAGGTGCAAAAATTAGTGGTGCAGGCTCAGATACGATTACTATTGAAGGTGTTGATAAATTAGGTGGCGCTGAACATCATATTGTCCCAGATCGTATTGAAACGGGAACATTTCTTATTGCAGCTGCAATTTCAGGTGGCAAAATCACTTGTAAAGGCACTAAAGCAGATACATTAGATGCCGTTATTGAGAAGTTAAGAGAAGCAGGCATGGATGTGGAAGTTTCTGACAATTACATTACGTTAGATTCACATGGAATGAGACCTAAAGCTGTCAATATTAGAACGATGCCTCATCCTGGATTCCCGACTGATATGCAAGCTCAATTTACTTTGCTTAATACAATAGCGGATGGAACAAGTAAAATTACTGAGACCATTTTTGAAAACCGATTTATGCATATCCCTGAATTAATTCGTATGGGAGCTAAAGCGGAAATTGAAGGAAATACAGCGATTTGTCGCGGTGTTGAAAAACTTTCTGGTGCACAAGTTATGGCAACAGATCTTAGAGCCTCTATCAGTTTAGTGCTTGCGGGTTGTATTGCTCAAGGTGAAACCATTGTTGATCGTATTTATCATATTGATCGTGGTTATGAAAATATTGAAGATAAACTGTGCCAATTGGGTGCTCATATTGAACGTTTCAGGGAATCTTCTGTAGAATAAAAAACATTAATGCCTCATCTTTTTTCTGAGAATTTAAGAAGATGGGGTATAATTTTATCGTTGAATTATTTTATTACGAGAGCAGTATAATGAGCCAGTTCTTTTATATCCATCCAGAAAATCCCCAAACTCGTTTAATTAATCAATCTGTTGATATTATTAAAAAGGGCGGAGTCATCGTTTATCCAACAGATTCTGGTTATGCACTTGGTTGTGCTCTAGGGAATAAACAAGCAATGGACAGAATTGTTGCTATTCGTAAGTTACCTGAGAACCATAATTTCACGTTGGTATGTAGTGATTTATCAGAGCTTTCATCTTACGCATTAGTGACGAATCAGTCATATAGATTGATTAAAAATAATGTGCCTAATCCTTATACTTTTATTCTTCCGGCAACAAAAGAAGTACCGAGACGATTACTAACTAAGAGAAAGACAATCGGTATTCGTGTACCCGATAATGCGATTGCCTTAGCATTAATTGATGGATTAGGTGAGCCAATTTTATCCTGTTCATTAATGTTGCCTAATGAAGAGGTAACTCAATCAGACCCTGATCAAATACGAGAATATTTGGAACATCAGGTAGATTTAATTATTCACGGCGGTTATTTAGGTCAAGCGCCAACAACAGTGATCGATTTAACTGGAGATAGCCCAGAGATTATTCGTCTGGGATCAGGGGATGCAACCCCATTTAATTAAACTGTTATGAGATTGAATCCATAACAGACTCATAGACGCTTGTGAAAGCGACATAAGGAATTTTAATGACAACATTTCGTAAACCAACAACAAATAAGCGGTCAGATCAAGCAAAGAATTTGCAAACAAAAAAGACCGCTGTACGTAAGCCGTTGGTAAAGCAGACTGAAAGAGTAGCTAAAAAATCAGAGGAAGCTAAATCTTCAGAAAATCGTAAAACATCTAAAGTATTAGGTGAAAAACTTCAAAAAGTACTCGCACGAGCGGGTCAAGGTTCTCGCAGAGAAATTGAACAAGTCATTGCTCAAGGTCGTGTTAGTGTAGATGGTAAAGCGGCTACATTAGGTGATCGTGTTCAAGTAAGCTCAAGTACAAAAATTCGTATTGATGGGCATTTAATTAATTTGACTGCTGCTCAAAAAGAAGTGTGTCGTGTATTGATGTATTATAAACCAGAAGGTGAGTTGTGTACTCGTTCTGATCCAGAAGGTCGAGCCACAGTTTTCGACCGATTACCACGTATTGTGGGTTCGCGTTGGATTGCAGTAGGACGTTTAGATATTAACACTTCGGGATTATTACTTTTCACCACAGATGGTGAGTTAGCAAATCGTTTAATGCACCCAAGCCGAGAAGTTGAACGTGAATATTCAGTAAGGGTATTTGGTGAAGTAGATGACGCGATGTTGCAACGTTTACGCAAAGGTGTTCAGTTAGAAGATGGGCCTGCAAGCTTTAAACAGCTAAAAGTTGTAGGTGGAACAGGATTAAATCAATGGTTTGATGTGACTTTGACCGAAGGGCGTAATCGAGAAGTACGTCGTTTATGGGAATCACAAGGTATTCAAGTCAGCCGATTAATTCGTATTCGCTACGGTAATATCAAGCTAGAAAAAAGTTTACCAAGAGGCGGTTGGGAAGAGATGGGACTTGAGCAAGTGAATTATCTTCGTGATTTAGTAGGCTTACCTGCGGAAACAGAAACAAAAGTTGATGTGACCAAAAATCGTCGCCGCACTAGTGCAAGACAAATTCGTAAGGCAGTAAAACAACATACAAGATACCGCAAAAATTAAATAAAGGGGTATCTATGCGTAATAAAGGATAGGAAATGACAACTTATAATTTACGTTTAAAAGCGAAGAGTGAACTTACACCTCACCCAACTGCTCAATATTGGCGGAAATGTGAAGTTGAAGAGTTATTTGAAATGCCTTTTATGGATTTAATCTTTAAAGCGGCACAGGTTCATCGTGAAAATTTTAATCCTCAGGAGATTCAATTATCAACTTTACTTTCGATCAAGACTGGTGGTTGCCCTGAGGATTGTGAATATTGTCCTCAATCTGCTCGTTATGATACAGGGCTAACTCGTCAAACAATGCTTGATGTTGAAGAGATTGTTGAAAAAGCGAAAATTGCTAAAGCTAGAGGGGCAAGTCGTTTCTGTATGGGGGCGGCTTGGCGAGGGCCTAAACCAAAAGATATTGAAACGGTTTCCAGTATTGTTTCTGCAGTAAAAGCATTAGGTTTAGAAACTTGTGGTACTTTCGGAATGTTGGAAGAAGGTATGGCGGAAGATCTAAAACAGGCAGGATTAGATTATTACAATCATAACTTAGATACCGATCCAGAACGTTACGATCAAATTATTCATACTCGTGGACATGATGATCGAATGGATACTTTAGGAAAAGTTCGCCATGCAGGGTTGAAAGTTTGTTGTGGTGGTATTGTCGGTATGAACGAAACCCGTCCAGAACGTGCGGGATTAATTGCCAGTTTAGCCAATTTGGATCCTCAGCCAGAAAGCGTACCGATTAACCAATTAGTTAAAGTGGAAGGCACACCTTTAGCTGATGCCGAAGATTTAGACTGGACGGAATTTGTGAGAACAATCGCTGTGGCGAGAATCACTATGCCGAGAAGCTTTGTTCGCTTATCAGCGGGTCGTGGCGAAATGCCGGAATCAATGCAAGCATTCTGTTTTATGGCAGGTGCTAATTCTATTTTCTATGGTGATAAATTATTGACGACGGAAAACCCAGAGGAAGATAAAGATAGGATCTTAATGGATAAATTGAATCTTCGTCCATTGAGCTATACTGGATAATATAGAATGGTAAAAAGGCACTAAAATCAATGGATTTAGTGCCTTTTGCAAAATAAGACAACAATTTTACCGCTTACACTTCTAAAGGTAGTTGCCAATTAATCTCTTTTATTCCCTTTTCCATTAAATAATGATTAGTTTTTGAAAAATGCTGACAGCCAAAGAATCCTCGATGAGCTGAAAGTGGTGAGGGATGAGGTGCAGTTAGCACTAAGTGTTTATTACGATCAATAAATTGCCCTTTTTTCTGAGCATGGCTTCCCCACAATAAAAAGACAAGGTTTTCACGATTTTCATTGAGTTGATGAATGACCTTATCAGTAAAGGTTTCCCACCCTATATTTGCATGAGAATGGGCTTTACCCTGTTCTACTGTGAGTACGGTATTTAGCATCAGGACACCTTGTTTTGCCCATTCAACCAAATAACCATGTTTTGGGATCTCAAAGTGAATATCTTGCGCAAGTTCTTTATAAATATTGACGAGGGATGGAGGGGGAACTATTCCTGGCTTGACGGAAAAAGAAAGCCCATGGGCTTGATTAGGTCCATGGTAAGGGTCTTGTCCTAGAATAACGACTTTTACATCAGAAAACTCAGTCAGTGAAAAAGCACTGAATACCTCATTTTGTGGCGGATAAATAGTTTTTCCTTTTACTCTTTCTGTATGCACATGACGTAATATATTTTCAAAATAGGGTTGAGATTTTTCATTCCCAATGGCTTCTTTCCATGTCTTCATTTTTATCTCTATTCAATTAATAAGTTACGATTTACGCTTATGATATCATACTTTTATAGTGTGTTTTTTGTACAATAAATGGATTTTTATAAAAAATAGATAAATATTTCTCGCTTTTTTTTATCTAGAGAGTAGAATATTCAAAAAATTTTGAATAATTAAACTTTTTTTATAACCTCAATATAGACCTTATTAGGAGTCAAACATGATTAAAGGCGTACAAATTACAGAATCTACAAATAGCAATTTGTTAAATTCTTTCTGGTTATTAGATGATGAAAAAAATGAAGCTCGTTGCTTAGTTGCTAAAGGCGATTTCAAAGAAGATCAAATTGTTGCAATTAGCGAATTAGGTGAAATTGCATACCGTGAAGTGCCAGTAAATATCGCACCAACTATCAAAGTAGAAGGTGGACAACACTTAAATGTGAACGTTTTACGTCGTGAAACATTAGAAGATGCGGTTAAACACCCAGAAAAATACCCACAATTAACAATTCGTGTATCTGGATATGCTGTTCGTTTTAACTCATTAACTCCTGAACAACAACGTGATGTTATCACACGTACTTTCACTGAAAGTTTATAATAAAATTACAACAAAAAAGCACCCAATTGGGTGCTTTTTTGTATGTGATAAATAGATTAACTATTTTTCATAAAACGTTGAATGCGTCCTGATTCAATTTCTTCATCTCGAATTGTCATGATCTCGCAACCATCTTTAGTGACGACAAGCTCATGCTCAAATTGTGCGGAATGACTACGATCTTTGGTTTTTACAGTCCAACCATCATTCATCAAACGAACTTCTTTTTTACCAGCATTAATCATTGGTTCAATAGTAAATACCATTCCCTCTTGCAATACAACACCGCCATCATCTGCATAGTAATGAAGGACTTGAGGATCACAATGGAATTCATCACCAACACCATGGCCACAGTATTCACGTACTACTGAAAAGCCCTCTTTTTCAACATATTGTTGGATTACTTTACCAATTTCATTAAGACGAATACCCGGTTTAACAATATGTAAGGCTTTATAGAGCGATTCTTGAGTTACTTCAATGAGTCGTTTATCTCTAATACTTGGTTCGCCCACAACATACATTTTTGAGTTATCACCATAGTAACCATCTTTAATTACAGTGACATCAATATTAACAATATCGCCTTTTTTTAATTTTTTTCCCTCACTAGGAATACCATGACAAACGACTTCATTAAGTGAAATACAGGTTGCTTTTGGGAAACCATGATAACCAAGACAAGCAGGAATAGCCTGTTGTTCTTTTTCGATATATTCATGACAAATTCGGTCAAGTTCGCCTGTTGTCACGCCTTCTTTTACATAAGGTTCAATCATGATGAGGACATCAGATGCTAATTTACACGCGATACGTAATTTTTCGATCTCTGCTTCAGATCTAATTGGAATATTACTCATTATAAAACTATCTCTTTTAGTAAAAATTAATCGTTAGAAGATTATACTCTTTTTGAAGCGATAATTCACGGGGGATAACTCAGCGGTCAGTTATTGCAAAATTTTTATCATAACTGACCGCTTGTAGCATATTATTTTATAGCTAATTTTAATTTATGAATCAATATATTAAGTAATACGCCATATAAAGGAAGGAAAAGAAGTAAGCTGACAAATAATTTGAATGAGTAATCAACTGTCCCTATTGTGAACCAATGTTCAGCCATATAGCTATCATCGCTTTGATAAAATGCGACAGCGAAGAATACAAACGTATCGACAAGGCTACCAAACACAGTAGAGCTTGCTGGTGCTAACCACCATTGTTTTCCTTGACGTAAACGATTAAAGACAAAAATATCCATTAATTGACCAACGATGTAAGCAACAAAACTCGCAAAAGCAATACGGAATACAAAAGTATTGAATTCTGACAGCGTTGCAAAACCTTGAAATTGTCCTTCAAAGAATAGGACGGAAACAAGATAGCTCACAATCAAAGCGGGTATCATTACAACTAAAATGATCTTTCTGGCTAAGTCTGCACCGAATACTCGAACAGTTAAATCCGTTGCCAAAAAAACAAATGGAAAGGTAAAAGTTCCCCATGTTGTTGGGATCACCCAGTCAGTAAACGGAATGTCTATCTCAAATGTAATTTGAACTAGATAGTTACTGATAGTAATGATGAAGATATGAAAAAGTGAAAGTAATAGTAATGATCGACGTTTCTGCTGATCAGAAAAATAAGCAAGAATATTCATATTGTTCCTTTTTATTTGTTGAATAAATTGGGGTGAGGGAACCCAATGTGAAAAACGAGGACGAGATGATACTGACTATCAGAAAAAGATCAAGGGTTTTAAAAATGAAATGGATAAAAAAGAAGAGAGCTATTGCTCTCTTCTTGGTAAAAAGGATGACATAGCACGCTATATTTTATTTTCCATCCCAAGCATTGATTGCATCCATTCTTGCTTTTGCTTTTTGTTCCGGAGTACGGCTGTAGTCATAGTCAAAAATAGCGCTTTCCCAGTCGCCATAGTTTGGATTAGGTAAGATAATGAATTTATTACCAAATAACTTGCTGTTTGAGTCTACAAAAGAGCGACGTTCAGCATTGGTTTTATGGTAAGTTGCATCACCAAAGTCGTTTAAGTTATCCCCAATATAAAGGACAATTTGATAGCCTTGTTTTTCAATTTCTGCAAAACGTGGTGATTTGTTTGATTTATCTTTTTTCAAATAAAGTGTTTGTTCACTTACCCCTTGGAAACCAAGTTGTTTTAAGTTATCAATAGTGCCTTCTTTTTCGTTACTGTCTTTGCGGTTTGATACGTAGAACACTGTTCCTTTGTGGCTATTAACATAGTTATTGAATTCAACTGCACCAGGGATTGCTAGTGTTTCTCTTGCATTAACCCAACGAGTCCAATCTGCACTGTCGAATCCTTTATTATTTTTAATTAACCAGCCTGCATTAGGGCTGTTATCTATCATTGTTTCATCAAGGTCAACAACAACAGCTTTCTTCTTACCTTTTGCAACTTTAGCATGATCAAATGCAAATTTTGCAGTGTTAAATGCTTGATGAGCTAATGCTTGGTATTCGCCAGATTCTTGAACCCAGTTAATCCCTAAGACAGTTTGTTGTTGTAAAACCACTTCACCAGAATCTTGATTTGTTGTAGCACAGCCTGATAAGGCTAAAGTTGCACAAATTGTAAGTGTTGATAGTTTGAATGTACTTAATTTCATAATGGTATCCTTAACAATAAAGGTAAATGGTTACTTACTTATTGGTTGTAAACGATAATTTAGGTTATGTTTTACAACTTCAAGCAGTAGATCAATATTAGGATGTTTGCCAATATTTTTCTGTGCATCTTCAACAAGTTCGGCAAACCATAAAAGACCTTGTTGAGCACTTTCTCTATTAAGTTCACCATGAAACTTTAGTGCAAGTGCGTTGTACAATTTAAGTGAACCTAATTTTCCTTCGATAGCTGGTATAGAATGGGCGACAGTTCCTTGCGTATCAATAAGATCTATACGATTAAGATGCTCAATACTAGGAAATGTCGCTAAATAGTCTTGGAATTGTTTCATATCAGTATTTTTACATACGAACGATTAAGCATTCAGCTACGCTTCTAGCGTTAGATAATGCTGCTGAGGCAGCGGCTCTATCGCCAATTGGGCCAACGACCACACGATTCCACTCTGCACTACTGTTAATTCTTGCATTGTAACCAGCCATTGCTAAACGAGCTTGCATATTTTCCGCTTGATCTTTATTTTTAAATGCACCACATTGTAGCCCATATTGAGCTGAAGATGGTTTTGGTTGAGCCGGTGGCGTAGAAGCTGGCTTAGCTGTTACTACTTGTTGCTGCTCTTTCTCTTTTTGGGCAGCTAACTCACGTTGTTTTTTTTCTTCTGCTTGTCTTTTTTCTTCAAGAATTTTCTCATTAATACTATCTCTAGCTGCCTGTATTTGTTCTTGTGTATTTTTTTCTACTGAAGCAGCCTCAGTTCTTGCTTGTTCAGCTTGTTGTGCCAATTGTTCAAGTTTACGCTGTTCTAGTTCTCGCTGTTTAATAATTTGTTCTTCTTGTTCTTTGGTTAATTTAGCTAAGGTAGAATCTTTATCGACAGGGACTTCTCGAGTTTCTAGATCTCTGATATAGCTATAAACTTCTTCTGGACGGCTTGGTAATTCATGCTTAGTATTGGCATTTGTTTTGACTTGCTGTGTTACAGGAACTGTTTTAGGTGGCGCACTTTCTTGCAAGAACCATAATCCCAATCCAGTAATAGCGACTATAATGATAATAGCTAATAGAATAACCCGTTTATTGCCACTTTTTTTATTTTTTTTGCGTACAGCGTAATCACGATTTGGCACGATAACCTCTTGTTATTTTGAAAATATATTAAGATCTCAATACTACTAAAAAAAGAACTCTTTGACTAGGTAATCAACACATTCTCAATCATAAAATAAAGGGAATATATGCTTAATTTATTGATTTCTAATATTGGGTTAATTGTTTAATTTTCCCTTGTTCTAAAGTAATTGCGGTATCAAATAAATCTTTCACTTCATCAAGTTGGTGGGTCACCATCAATAATGTTAAGTTTTGTTCTTCACAAATCTCTTTAACTAGCTGTTGTAATTCTTGTCTACGCAAAGGATCAAGGGCTGAAAAGGGTTCATCAAGCAATAAAATAGGCTTGTCTCTTAACAAGGTTCTAGCAAGAGCCACTCGTTGTTTTTGCCCACCCGAAAGGGAATCGGCACGACGAGCAAGATAATCCCCAATCCCCATCTTATTGGCAATTTCAGCCACTTGTTTTTGCTGTTGCGTATTGAGTTTCAAACTGGATACGAGTGCTAAACCGATATTTTGTTGAACACTCAAATGAGGGAAGAGATTATTATCTTGGAATAACATAGATACAGGACGAAGAGCGGGTTCGGTAGAAAAATGATTTTCGCCATTTAGCAAAATTTCGCCACGATCAGCTTGTTCAAATCCTGCAATTAAATTGAGCAAGGTACTTTTCCCCGCACCACTTTCGCCAACAATAGCAACACGTTCACCTTTTTTGACTTGTAAATCGAATTGCATTGGGAAATCAGGGTAATCGAAACTTACATTTAAATTAATCATCGTGTATTCTCTTTTTGTTCGATCAATAAGAAGGGTAAAAAGGCAAAGAGCATTAATACCAGTGCGGTTACTGAAGCATCTTCCATTCGATAGCTACCTAATTGTTGATAAAGTAAATAAGGCAAGGTACTAAAGTCTGGATTGCCGAAGAAAGCAATCACAGAAAAACTGCCTAAACTGGATGCCATAGACAAAGCAAAGGCATTCCTAAGCGGTCGGATCAAGTAATATTTTTCCACAATCCACCAACGTTTAAATCCTTTTAAGCCCAAGCTAATCGCTAATTTATCGTGAGAAACTAATGATTTCCACATAGCCGAAAAGATTAATCGGTAGATATAAGGGAGTAACATTAGCCCATTACAGACCCCAACTAAAATTAATAAGTCAAACGTGCTAAGTTCAACATTCATCAATAGTAGAAACAATCCAACCGCAAGCATAAAAACAGGCATTATTAATGGGTAGGTTGCCACGCCTGATAAGATACTTTGTCCCAGTTTTTTGTTGCGATATGCTAACTGACGAGCCTCTAACGCTATGACGTAAGCGACTGAAATGACAATAAAAGATGAAATTAAGCTCAATATTAGCGAGAACAACGCTGATTTCCATAACAATGGGCTACTTAAACGATCGAAGAAATCACTTACCGAGATTCCCACCCAAATTACATTTAATAATGGTACAATGATTGAGGTTGCAATAATAATGAGGATTGCCTGCAATACCCATTTTTTCATTCCAGTCAAATGCGCTTTCCAGATTTTACCACTTGGTTGGGATTCATTACGAGAATGGTTAAAGGCAAACTTGGTAGCAATATCCATCACAATCTGCAAACCAATGCCGACTATAATTTGCGTCATAATTAGCATTACTGCTTTTGCAAAATCAAACTCAAAAGTGACCGCTTGATAGATTGCGACTTCTAAAGTGCTGTACTTCGGTCCACCTCCTAGCATCAATACAATCGGAAAACTGGTGAAACACACAAGGAAAATATTGGTATAAGTATAAGGTAGGATACTTTTTAAGGTTGGCCATTCCACGATCTTAAAATAATGCCATCCAGTCAAATTTAATTGTGACGCGAGCTGATGCTGATGGCTTGGAATAAGATGCAATCCTTCTAAATAATACTTGGTCGCTAACGGAATATTGAAAAAGAGATGGGCAAGTAAAATCCCTTGTAAACCGTAGAGTTGAAAATCCCATTCAAAGCCAAAGAATTGTACAAACTGAGAGATCCAGCCTGCATTTCCCCAGACTCCAATCACAGCAAAAATCACTACTAATGAAGGTAATGCCCACGCAAATGAGATAATTTTATACAGAAACGATTTTCCCCGAAAATCTAAATAGAACAAGCTACGGGCGAGTAATATGCCTAGAAATGTCGATAAAATAGCAGAAAGGCTAGCTTGTAATAGGCTTTGTTTAAGAATTTGAAATACTTCGCTAAACGACCAATAGGTTTCATTGGTGCGATATTCAAATAATGCCCACAGGCTAAAGCCATATAACATTATGATGATGAGATAAATCATCCACGCAGAGAATTGTATAAATCGACGTAGCATATTTGAATTATTATTGAATCGACAAAATAGGCTTACTCTACCTGATTTTTACAATAAAGTTAAATCTTGTTCTGACTCAATATTCACGACTTAATAATTTGATAAACTGCCCATAATGAATTTATAAAAGGAAATGTATTATGACAAAGACACTAAGTGATCAAGTAGAAAGTTGTAAGTATGGTTGCAAACCAAAAGATACCGCAATGTTTGATAATGAAGAAAGCCAAGTAATTGTTGAAAATACTTACACTAACGAAGAAGAAGCTCAAAAAACATTAGCGACTTTGGTTGAAAAAGCTCGCAATATCGAAAGTGAGCCTTGTGATATTCAAAGTGAAATTAAACAAGTTGAGCAGGGATATTTGCTACATTCTGAGTTTAATTTTAGCTGCCAAGCGGAAGCAGTAATATTTCAATTATCATTAAGATAAACTTACTGTTAATTTAGATTTTTGTCGTTATAATAGTCTCTACTGTATAAAAAAACATTATTAAATTCATACTTAAATCGGTAGTGAATTTATAAATAACAGAGATATAACGATGGACTTTTCTTTATTACTTGATGGCTTAAACGATAAACAACGAGAAGCAGTGGCTGCACCTAATGGAAATTATTTAGTACTAGCAGGTGCAGGGAGTGGTAAAACTCGTGTGCTGACACATCGTATCGCTTGGCTTATCGGGGTAGAGAATATTCCAGAATCTAACATTTTAGCGGTAACTTTTACCAATAAAGCCGCCGCTGAAATGCGACATCGTATCGAACATACCTTATCCCAATCAACACATCATCGTCTATTTGGAATGTGGGTCGGGACTTTCCATAGCATTGCCAACCGCTTGTTACGCTCTCACTATTTAGATGCTAATCTTCCTCAAGATTTTCAGATTATGGATAGTGAAGATCAGAATCGTCTAATCAAACGTCTCTTAAAATTACACAATATTGATGAAAAACATTTTCCACCAAAGCAAGTAGGCTGGTTTATCAATGCACAAAAAGATAAGGGGTTAAGAGCGAAAGATATTGATCATTCCGAAGATCAAAACACAAAAAAATTGGTGCAGATTTACCAGATCTATCAAGATGCTTGTGATCGTGCAGGATTATTAGATTTTGCTGAATTACTGATCCGCACTTATGAATTATTGAAGAATAATGTGCATATCCTCCAACGCTATCAACAACGCTTTCAACAGATCCTGATTGATGAGTTTCAAGATACCAATAATATCCAATATGATTTGATTCGATTGTTGGCGGGAGAAACAGGTAAAGTGATGATTGTGGGCGACGACGATCAATCAATTTATGGCTGGCGTGGCGCACAAGTTGAGAATATTCAACGCTTTTTAGAAGATTACCCCAATGCACAAACTATTCGACTAGAGCAGAATTATCGTTCAACGGGTAATATCTTAAATGCCGCAAATGGATTGATTTCAAATAACGACAATCGCTTAGGTAAAAATTTATGGACGGATAGTGGCGATGGTGATCCCGTTGATATTTATTGTGCCTTTAATGAATTAGATGAAGCTCGATTTGTTGCCTCACAAATTAAGCAGTGGAAAGAAGATGAGGGCGAATTAAATCAATGTACGGTGCTTTATCGCAGTAATAGCCAATCACGTGTGATTGAAGAAGCGCTAATTCAAGCGAATATTCCTTACCGCATTTATGGCGGTATGCGATTCTTTGAACGCCAAGAAATTAAAGATGCACTGGCTTACTTACGCCTTATTTCTAATCGTCAAGATGATGCGGCATTTGAACGTGTTATCAATACACCACCAAGAGGGATAGGTGATCGCACCTTAGAAACGTTACGTCAACTTACTCGTGCTCGCCAAGTTACCCTTTGGCAAGCGATTCAAATTGGTGTGCAAGATGAGCATTTATCTGGCAGAGCCGCCTCTGCGTTATTACGGTTTGTGGAACTAATAAACGCCCTTGAGCAAGAAACGGAGCAAATGTCCTTATCTGAACAAACTGATTTTGTGATTAAAAAATCAGGCTTATATGAAATGTATAAGCAAGAGAAAGGCGAAAAAGGGGAAGTGAGAATCGAAAACTTGGCGGAGTTAGTCAGTGCCACTAAAGAATTTGTGAAGCCTGAAGAAGCAGAAGATATGAGCGATCTGACCGCTTTCTTGACGCACGCTTCACTTGAGGCAGGTGAAACACAAGCCTCTCCACATCAAGATTATGTGGAATTAATGACGTTACATTCAGCGAAAGGCTTAGAATTTCCACGTGTGTTTATTGTCGGGGTTGAAGAAGGCATTTTCCCAAGCGGAATGAGTTTTGACGAAGGTCGTTTACAAGAAGAGCGTCGTTTAGCCTATGTGGGTATTACTCGAGCAAAACGAAAATTAACCTTAAGCTATGCGGAAAGTCGCCGATTATATGGTAAAGAAGAGCGTCATTTACCTTCCCGTTTCATTGCAGAATTGCCAGAAAAGCATATCCGAGAAGTGAGATTACGTGGCAATATTAATCGTCCAGCTACTTTTTTTGCAAATAAACAGGTGAAACCGACCGCTAGTATGAGTTCTATCGTTCAAAATGAATGGAAGATGGGGCAAAAAGTGAAACACGCCAAATTTGGACTAGGTACTATTATCAATGTTGAAGGCAGTGGCGATCAAACCCGTTTACAAATTGCTTTTGTAAATCAAGGGATTAAATGGCTCATTGCTAAAATGGCAAAATTAGAAAAACAATAGGCTATGGCAGATGAAAAAAAGTATTTACGATAATCCTATTTTTTTCGAGCGTTATTTAAAATTACGAGAAAACCCCATTAGTGTGAATGAAATCATTGAAAAACCGACAATGTTTTCACTATTGCCTGATTTAAAAGGTAAGAAAGTGCTAGATCTTGGTTGTGGAGTCGGATCTCACTTACATCATTACTTAGAGTTAGGGGCTAAATTAGTTGTTGGGCTTGATCTATCCGAATCAATGTTATCTGAAGCAAAAGAAACTTTTGCAAAATATCATGAAGATCCGACCGCTTATAATTTCTATTGTTTGCCTATGGAAGATCTCGATCAAATCGTGGAAGGTGAATTTGATCTGATTACTAGTTCCTTTGCTTTCCACTACATTGAGAATTTTCCTGCATTACTCAATAAAATTTCCAAAAAATTGGTTACCAATGGACAACTTATTTTTTCTCAAGAACATCCTATTACTACCTGTTTTAGAGAAGGGAATCGTTGGGAGAAAGATGAAAATAAGCAACAAGTCGCTTATCGGCTTAATTATTATCGGGAAGAAGGGGAACGGGATAGAAATTGGTTTAAACAGCCTTTTAAAACCTATCATCGTACTTTTGCAACACTCTGCAATCAGCTAATCAAATCTGGCTTTATTATCGAAAAAGTTGAAGAACCAATGTTACAAGATCTTCCTCAATGGCATAGTGAATTTAAAGATCTTCAACATCGCCCGCCATTGCTCTTCATCAAATCTAAAAAAATATAGGGTTTTTATCTCAATTTTTCTATCCACAAAATCTGTGGATAACTTTGTGAGTAACTTTTTTATAAACGCTCGGATCCTTGATGAATACTAGGCTTTCCGTGTAGTTTTAAAAATTGGTTGTAAAATAACTTGTTGTTTAAAATCAATAAGTTAAAATTTTTCTAGCGATTACTATCAAAAATATATAAAAAAATTATTGCTTTCCATCTTGACAATTTCAGGCTGTGCAAAACTCATAATATAATGTATTTATTTTTTTTAATAAAATAAATAATTGGGTTTTTTTGAAGTAACGTATTTCTTAAGGTTTTGAATATGCCTAGTCAAAATTTAATCAAAAACTAAAAATTTTTTGGAGTAAAAAAGATTACTGTAGTTATGAATGTTTTTACAGTAATCCTTTTATAAAGAAGTTATGCAGATGTAAGAGTTGGTAGTTCAGTAATTGGCCAACGAGGTTTCACATTAATAGATAAATCACTATGTTCATTATTTTTTAATCGCATAAAACCCGCATAGGCAATCATTGCACCATTATCTGTACAGAATTGAGGTCTAGGATAGAAAACTTCGCCTCCTTGCGTTTTCATTAACTCGGCTAAATCTGCTCTTAATTTTTTATTTGCACTCACCCCACCAGCAATGACTAGGCGTTTATAACCCGTTTGTTGTAATGCTCGACGAGATTTTATGAGTAAGGTATCGATCACTGCATCTTGGAATGCGTAGGCAATATCACAACGAGTTTGCTCATCTAGGTGACCTGCACTATCCAAATTGACATTAATTGTATTAGCGGCAAACGTTTTTAGTCCAGAGAAACTGAAATCAAGTCCTGGTCTATCAGTCATTGGTCTAGGGAATATAAATCTATCTGGCATTCCTTTTTCGGCTAATTTCGCAAGGGCTGCGCCACCTGGATAATCTAATCCTAATAATTTTGCTGTTTTATCAAAGGCTTCTCCTGCCGCATCATCGATAGATTCACCTAATAACTCATATTCGCCAATATTATCCACTTTGACGAGTTGAGTATGTCCGCCTGAAACTAACAAGGCAATAAATGGGAACTCAGGGGGAGATTCTTCTAACATTGGCGCGAGCAAATGCCCTTCCATATGATTCACACCGAGCGCGGGGACATTCCATGCATAAGCAAGAGAACGAGCAATGGTTGAACCTACCAGTAATGCCCCAATTAGACCTGGGCCTGAAGTATAAGCAATACCATCAATATCAGAAGCGGTCAGATTCGCTTCTTTTAATGCAGCTTGAATGAGCGGTAAAGTTTTGCGGATATGATCGCGCGATGCAAGCTCTGGTACAACACCACCATAATCTGCATGCATCTCAATTTGACTATATAACTGATTGGCAATGAGCCCATTATTTTCATCAAAAATAGCAACCCCAGTTTCATCACATGAGGTTTCAATACCTAAAATTCTCATTTTATTTACTCGTTCATAAAAAGGTATAGGGGCGTATTCGCCCCCATAAAATATAATAAAGATTTAATAATTTGTAGATTATTAGAATTGCGCACCATAACTAGGTTTTACAATTTCAGGGAAGGCTTGATCTTTATCTGCTTCGATCATTTGTGCAACTTTTTGTGCTGAATCAGTAATGCCCATTTCCTCGAAAGCTTTTTGTAAAGCGGGTAGAGCATCATGTGTTGCTTTACTATCTGGATAAAGATTGATTAAATTCTCGACACGATTAGCTACAGCGACATAAGCGTCACGTTCCATGTAGAATTTGACAATTTCAAGTTCATGTTGAGCTAAGCGATTTTTTAGATAAACCATCCAATTTTGTGCATCTTGTGCATATTGGCTTTGAGGATAATATTGAACGATACTTTGGAAGTTACCATAAGCATTTCGAACATTATCTACAGCACGTTTTGAATCATTGACTTTGAAAAAGTCTTGAACCCAGTTATCACTTAAACGAGCATTACTCAATCCAGCAAGATAAAATACATAATCCATAGATGGACTACTTGGATAAGAGCGAGCAAATCGTTCCGCAGCATCTAATGCTTTATAATATTCACCTAATTTATATTGAGAATATACAATGCTAAGTTGTATCTGTTCTCCATAGGCACCTTGTTGGCCACGTACATCAACCGCATCCAAATAGCGGATGGCATTAGTATAATCGCCATCTTGTAAATAGGCTTGTCCTTTATTATAAAGTTCTTGGGTAGCTATGCCCTCAAATTCATTTTTTTCAGAACTTGAGCATCCAGCGATAACTAAGCTTGCAAGAACAAGTGAAAGAAGAGGGGTTAATTTGCGCATAATAATGTACCTATAAAAGTGTTTGCGGGTAAAAGTAATATGTAACCAAGTTCGACTTACTATCGTTCGCAAAGTTCATATAAAAAGTACTCCTATTCTATCGGACATCGTTGAATAAGAAAACATAATTTGGCATTTTATATGGAATGATTCAAAAATACGATTTTATAAATCGGCAATTTAGCCTCTCATAAGGTATTTATAGACAGGTCGTAAAAACTATTTGTGGATAAAAGTTAGCATATAGCAAATTGACACTGACTATTGTTCACAAAGTTGAGATAAAAAATGGTACTATTCACCTTATTAGATATTACTTAATCACAAAATCATATTTGGAATTTTATATAGAATGACTCAAAAAATTACTCTACAAGCAGAAGTTACTAATGATCTATTGGGTGTAAGACTAGATCAAGCGATAGCACAATTATTTCCCGATTATTCACGTTCTCGTTTAAAAGTTTGGATTGAGAATGATCAAGTCACTGTTAACGGCAAAATCATTAATAAACCAAGAGAAAAGGTTTTTGGCGGAGAGCTGATAGAAGTACAAGCAGAGCTTGAGGATGAAATTCGTTTTGAGCCAGAAGATATTCCTTTGAATATTGTGTATGAAGATGACGATATTTTAGTGATTAATAAACCCAAAGAGCTTGTTGTACACCCTGGGGCTGGAAATCCGAATGGCACTATTCTTAATGCCTTATTGCATTATTACCCTCAAATCGCGGAAGTGCCTCGGGCTGGTATTGTGCATCGTCTAGATAAAGATACAACAGGACTTATGGTAGTTGCCAAGACGGTTCCTGCTCAAACACATTTAGTGACAGCACTACAAAAACGTAGAATAACTCGTGAATATGAAGCTGTAGCAAGCGGCGTAATGACTCAAGGTGGGAAAGTTGATGAACCTATGGCAAGGCATCCAACGAAACGTACAGCAATGTCGGTGCATCCAATGGGTAAACCTGCGGTAACGCATTATCGAATTATGGAGCGTTTTCGTAACTATACTCGCTTACGTTTGAGATTAGAGACAGGGCGAACACACCAAATTCGTGTACATATGGCACATATTGCTCATCCTCTATTAGGCGATCAACTTTATGGTGGGCGACCTAGACCACCTAAAGGTGCAAGTGAGGAGTTTCTCACGGTATTACGAAATTTCAAACGACAAGCACTTCATGCAGCAATGCTTCGTTTAGAGCATCCTATTACAGGTGAATTAATGGAATGGCACGCACCACTTCCAGAAGATTTTATGGAATTGATTGAGGCGCTGAAGGTAGATTATTTACTCTATAAAGATGATTTAGATTACTAATTAAAATTCCCTAATATGGTGGTGTATATTAGGGAATTTTATTATCTTACGTATTTATAGCATATACCATTTTTTATCAGTTTTTTCTTGCTTTTGTTCAGCCACAATTGGGTTATCTAATTTAATCTCGCTGACTAAGCCTTTGGAGTCAAAGTAAATTTGTAGAAGATGCTGAATAGGATCATTGTGTCCTTCTCGTTTGATAAATACGTAGTCCCAACGGTCTTTTTCAAACATATCATTAAGTAATGGTGTGCCTAGAACATAATTTACTTGTTCTTTGTTCATCCCTACTTGCAGTAAATCAATTTTATCTTGTTCTAGATAATTACCTTGTGGTACATCAATGCGATAAACGACTTTTTCTAAAGTAGAACAAGCACTGATACCTAAAGAAAGAAGAAGTACAGCTACAAGAGATTTCATTTTCATAGTCATATAACCTTTAGTTTCAAATAATTGACTCGATCATACCGAAAGAGTTTGAAAAATACCATTATTTATTACGCATTAACTGATCACGTAAATTTGCCGGTAGTCCTTTGATAGTTAATGTGTCGTTTAGTTCATCCCAAATGATACGTTGATTCAATAAATCTGCATCAAAAGTTAAGGTTACACCTTTGCCCGATCCTGAATATTTAGTGAGGGTTTTTAAGGCGTTACGCACGGGTGGAATCGTTTCTTCTAAGCCATATTCTTGGGTCGAGGTAAAAGTCGCAAAGTCCTTGTCATTTAAGGTCGGAATCGTGGCGGAAAGTTCCTGTAAGGCAATTTCTTCGCCTGTATTAATTTGCCCTTTACAATAATCAAATACTTGTTTTTTTACAGCTTGAGTTTGCGATTTATCGAGGTCGCCTTGTTCGCAATAATCACTCACTGCCTGTAATAAAGTTTGGTTTTGAACTTGTGGGTTCAACCCTTCTTCTGCGGAGAGAAAATCCATAAAAAAGTCAGCTACTTTTCTGCCTACTCGTCCTTTAATAAAGGTTAAATAACGATTGGAATTTGCATTCATTTGCAATTCAGTCAGATTAATCCGACAAGCAATATCATATTGACTAATTTCTAAATATTCAGTGCGTTTAATTTCTAATTTATCATCGACAAGCATTGAACTACGGCTATCGATCAAGGCGATAAATAAATAATCCGTCGCCAAAAAGGTATAACGACACAGGATAAAAGTCCCACCAGTAGCAAATGTATATTTACCTAATTCAGAAGCCAACATTTTGGCACTGCTGTGGCTAAAGGGTAAAAAATCAGTTTCTTGCTCAAGCAAGCGATTAAGTTGTTGAGCAAAAACAGATTCTGATTTGAATACACCATACGCCTTCGTTTTACCTTGATAGGCTTGATGAAGTTGTAGCATCATTTGTTCTACTTCAGGTGTAATCGAGAGTAAGTTATCTCGCAAAACTGTGGTTAATTGGGGTGGTTCATCATTAGTTTGATGAAGTTGATGTAATACAATTTCTGTAACCGTAATGCTCATAATATTCCTTGCAAGCGGTAAGAACCGCAGGTTTTTTTGTAAAATTTTTGATGATTATAGGCTATTTACAAATGAGGTAAAACCTTTCAAACTAGCTTTTGTCTTTATTACATGACTATGTTGAAATTTAGTATTGGAATTAAGGAGAGTTATATGTCAAAAGTGATTCATACTGAAAATGCCCCTAAGGCGATTGGTCCTTATGTTCAAGCCGTTGATTTAGGTAATTTAGTTTTTACTTCGGGTCAAATTCCTGTTGATCCTAAAACAGGTGAAGTGGCGGCAGAAATTGAAAAACAAACTCGTCAATCATTAGAGAATATTAAGGCAATCATTACTCAAGCAGGCTTAACAGTGGGTGATATTGTGAAAATGACGATCTTTTTAAAAGATCTGAATGACTTCAATAAAGTGAATGCAGAATATGAAGCCTTCTTTATTGAAAATAAACATGAAACATTTCCAGCACGCTCTTGTGTGGAAGTGGCACGTTTACCAAAAGATGTGGGAATTGAAATAGAAGCTATCGCCTTAAGAAAATAGGAGAAAACATGAAGTATATTATTCCAACTTGGTCTGTACCAACGAATATTCAAGCATTAACAACATTAAGAGAGGGGGGGGTGAGTGAACCACCTTTTGATAGCTTTAATTTGGGTGATCATGTTGGAGATATACCAGAGTCTGTTTTAGCAAATAGAAAACAATTGGTAGAGCAGGTGCAGTTACCTCACTTTCCTACTTTTTTAACTCAAACTCATAGCACTAAAGTACTGAGTTTACCATATAGCAGTGATAATTTAGAGGCTGATGCGGTTTATACCAATCAGCCAAATCAAGTCTGTTTAATCATGACCGCTGATTGTTTACCTGTGCTATTTTGCAGTAAAGATGGAAAAGAAATAGCCGCTGCTCATGCGGGGTGGCGAGGATTATGCGACGGGATATTAGAAGAAACGGTAGCGAAGTTTGCCTCTTCGACTTCTGATATTTCAGCATGGTTTGGACCAGCGATTGGACCCACTGTTTTTCAAGTGGGGCATGAGGTTAGGGATCAATTTTGTGCTGTCGATCCAAATGCGAGTTCAGCGTTTATTGCAGATGAAACCACAAGCGGTAAGTTCCTGTGTAATATTTACCAATTAGCTCAGCAACGCCTGAATAGATTAGGCATTACAGATATTACAGGTGGCGAACACTGTACTTATAGTGAACCTCAATCTTTCTTTTCCTATCGTCGAGATGGTAGAACAGGCAGAATGGCGACACTTATTTGGCGAACTAACTAGCCAATTCTAGATTTTAGTAAGCGGTAATCTTGCAAATAGTAAATAAATTGAAAGATCTTACCGCTTACAGTATTCATTATTCCTCGTTTCTCATTCCCTTCAGTTAATGATACAATCGATCACTATTTTCATTACTATTATAAAGAGACTATGAGTCGTACAAAAAAAACACGTCGTGTCACAGATATTATGCCGATTAGAAAGGCAGATAAATCGGTAGAGATTCCTTATGGGACAACAAAAAGACGTAAACCTACTCGCTATGAATTGGATCTACAATCTAGAGAAGAGAAGAAGAAAAAAAGACACAAAGGATTACCTTCGGGATCACGTTTGAATGATGGTGCTGAACAGAAAAAAGGAACAGAAAAAGAGATCAAAGATCCACGTGTAGGCAGTCGTAAAAAAGTGCCTCTTATGGTTGAATTTGTGAATAAGCCTGAAAAAGGTAAGACAATTCCGAAGGTAGAAATCGTTCCAGAAAAAGCACCACTTTTACCAGAAGTAGAATTAGAGCAATTAGAAAATAATGAATGTCTAAATCAGCTTCTTGATGACTTAGAAGCAGGCAAAAAATTATCTGCTGACGATCAAAAATTTGTGGATGAATGCTTAGATCGTGTTCATGAATTGATGGAAGAACTGGGTATTCAAGATGAAGAGGAAAGTGACGAAGATTTGCTACGTCAATTTGAAACGTTAGATATTAATAAATTTCGTGAATAATTATGCTTAGATTTTTTTTAATCGTATTGGCGGTTTTAATTGTTATTTCAATGGCAGGCTATGCAGTGAGTCTGTTTATAAAATTAAATCAAAATAAGAATAAACTAAAACAAGCTCAACATGAGCGTTACCACAGGGTTGTTGAAAGTATTGATATCATTATTAAAGCAATGCTTGATGGTCGATGCGATCTTTCTGAAGGCGTATTACGTTTAAAACCTTTGCTTGATGTATTAGGAAAAACATTAAAAAATTTTCCAGCAATGTGGGAGTTATATCAAGTCGTTGAAGATATGCCTATTTTAGATGCTCGAAAACAATTAAAACGTAACGAGAGAATGAAGCTCGATTTAGAGAGAGAATCTAAAGAAGCAGAGTTAGAAGAAAAAATCAAAACCGAATTGCAGCAACTTTCAACTGAAATTGAGCAATTTAAACAACAATTAAAATAGGTTACCTGTATGCCAGAAATTATTTGGGATCTCAATCTTATTCAAAAATATAATCAATCAGGACCTCGTTATACGTCTTATCCAACAGCATTAGAGTTTAACGAATCTTATAATGATGATGATTTTAAGATTGCAGCAGCAAGATATCCAGATAAACCTTTATCTCTGTATGTTCATATTCCATTTTGCCATAAGCTTTGCTATTTTTGTGCATGTAATAAGATTATTACTCGACATAAGCATAAAGTAGATACGTATTTGGATTATCTCGAGAGGGAAATTCGCTATCGAGCTCCATTGTTTGAGAATAGAACGGTAACTCAAATTCATTGGGGGGGAGGTACGCCAACGTATTTGGATGAAGATCAATCTTTACGTCTCATGGCGATGCTTAGAAAGCATTTTAATGTCAGTGAAAAGGCTGAAATCAGCATTGAGATGGATCCCCGTGAAATTGAATTGAGTATGTTAGATCATTTGCGAGAGATTGGGTTTAACCGTATTAGTATGGGGATCCAAGATTTCAATAAAGAAGTGCAAAAATTAGTGAATCGTGAGCAAGATGAAGACTTCATTTTTGCATTAATGAAACGCGCTCAAGAGTTAAAATTTGTCTCGACCAATATTGATTTAATCTATGGGTTACCTAATCAAACGGTGGACAGCTTTATGTTTACCTTAGAAAAGGTTGTTGAGCTGAATCCAGATAGAATGAGTATTTTTAACTATGCGCATTTACCAAGCCGTTTTGCTGCTCAAGTCAAAATCAAAGATGAAATGTTACCTAAACCTGAAACAAAACTAGAAATTTTACAGAAGACAATCGAAACTTTAAGTAATTCAGGTTATCAATTCATTGGTATGGATCATTTTGCAAAACCGACTGATGAGTTAGCTATTGCTCAAAAGAAGGGAGTTTTACATCGTAACTTTCAAGGGTACACCACACAAGAAGATGCTGATTTATTAGGAATGGGCGTTTCTGCTATTAGTTTACTTGGTGATAGTTATGCTCAAAATCATAAAGAATTAAAACAATATTATGCTGAAGTGGAGAATAGAGGTATCGCTCTACATAAAGGGCTAGTAATGACCAAAGATGATTGCTTACGAAGAGATGTCATTAAAGCCCTAATTTGTAATTTTCAGCTAGAGTACGCAAAAGTTGAAGAGAATTATCAAATTGAGTTTGAAAAATATTTTGCAGAAGATTTATCGTTATTAGCGCCTTTAGCAAGGGATGGATTATTAGAGATCGATTCAAAATCTATTTCTGTTACTCCTAGGGGACGTTTGCTTATTCGTAATATTTGTATGTGTTTTGATATTTATTCAAGACAGCAAGCTAAACGACAACAGTTTTCAAGAATTATTTAATGTAAATCGCTTTATACAAGCGGTTAGATAAACGGATTTCAATACTTTATACGTTATTAATTATAGGACAACGTTATGAAACAACACCATTATAGCCTTCTCGCCATGTCAATTATGGGAGCTTTCTATAGCAATGATGCTATGGCTGATCTTATGGCTCAATGTTTAGTTGGTGTGCCTCAATTCAGAGGAGAAATAGTACAAGCCGGCGATCAAACTCGCTTACCTATCTATATTGAAGCAGATAGTGCTTTAATTAATCAGCCTACAGATGCAACTTATACTGGCGATGTAAGTATTAAACAGGGGATGAGATCTGTATTGGTGGATGAGGTTAAAATTGAGCAACAAGGTAATCAGTCTAGAATTGCTTATTTGAATGGTAATTTTAATTATCAAGATAATTTAATTAGTGCAAAAGGTAATAATGCGACACTTAATTTACTTAATAGAGATGCTAATTTTAATGGTGCAGATTACCAATTAGTCGGTCGTCAAGGGAGAGGAA
Source organism: Otariodibacter oris (assembly GCF_009684715.1). Lineage (NCBI taxonomy): Bacteria > Pseudomonadati > Pseudomonadota > Gammaproteobacteria > Pasteurellales > Pasteurellaceae > Otariodibacter > Otariodibacter oris. Next base: position 412,529 of record NZ_CP016604.1, read on the forward strand.
CGGCCGAAGATGTGGCTGTGAGCGATGATATTCGAGTCATGAAAAATGCGACTTTTACCTCTTGTTTGCCTAATGATGAATCTTGGTCAATAGAAGCAAATGAAATGATTCAGCATGTATCAGAGGAATATACTGAATTATGGCATGCGCGTTTTAAAGTTGCAGGTGTTCCAATATTTTACTCACCATATCTTCAGTTCCCAATTGGTGACCGGCGTCGTTCAGGTTTATTAATTCCGAGTGCGGGACATTCTAGTCGAGAAGGGTATTTTTATTCTCAGCCAATTTATTGGAATATTGCGCCGAATGTCGATGCAACATTAACCCCAACTTACTATAGTCGTAGAGGATGGCAGTTGAGTCCTGAATTACGATACTTAACGAGATTTGGTGAAGGGAAAGTCGCTGCCGAATACATGAAAAAGGATAGACTTTCTGATTGGATTGAATCAAATAAATCTCGCCATTTACTTTTCTGGCAACATCAAGCAAATTTCTTAACACATTGGCGTTTTTTTGCCGACTATACTAAAGTGAGCGATAATCGTTATTTTGCGGATTTTGATTCGTTGTACGGTAATCGAACTGATGGATATGCCACACAAAATTTCAGACTAGGTTATTATCAATCTAATTATGATTTTTCCATTGCGGCTAAGCGTTTTCAAACATTTGATAGTTCTGGCATCAAACCTTATCGTGTTTTACCACAGATTGATTTTCACTATTACAAGAATAATCTGCTCAAGCATGGTGATTTTTCTTTCTTTGGACAAGTTAGCCGATTTGATAACGATAGTCATAGTATGCCGACAGCATGGCGTTTTCATGTTGAACCTACTATCAATTTTCCTTTTGTAAATAATTTAGGTAGTGTAAATCTAGAGACTAAATTGTATGCGACACATTATTTGCAAAAAAGAGGGAAAGCTGAGGATGCAAATGATATTAAAAAACATGTTACTCGTGTGTTACCTCAATTTAAGTTAGATTTAAAGACAACATTGGAATCAGAAAATCAACTGGTTACAGGATTTACTCAAGTATTAGAGCCTAGGGTACAATATTTATATCGTCCATATAAAAATCAACAAGATATTGGTTCACAAGATAGAGATACGGTTGGTTTAGGCTATGATTCCGCATTATTGCAACAAGACTATTTTGCTTTATTTAATGATCGTCGTTACAGTGGTCTAGATAGAATTGCTTCTGCAAACCAAATTACCGTAGGTGGAACAACACGTTTCTTTGATGATGAAACGGGTTCTGAAGTATTCAATTTTAGTGCAGGACAAATTTATTATTTGAGTTCTTCTAGAGTAGATGATTCTAGTAGAAATAGAACATTCCATAGTTCATCATCTTGGTCATTAGAGTCCAATTGGAAGTTTCATAAAGATTGGAATTGGCGAGGTAGTTATCAGTACGACACAATATTGAATGAAACAGCTTTAGCGAATATGTCATTACAATATAAACCATCAGCAGATAATTTGGTACAGTTAAATTATCGTTATGCAAGTCAAAATTATATTGACCAAAATTTAGGTGAAAACCCATACAATCAAGATATTAAACAAGTAGGTGCTGTTGTGGGATGGGCTGTGAATGACAATGTGAGTTTCATGATTTCCCACTACCATGATTTAGCATTGAAGAAACCTGTACAGAGTCAATTTGGTGTTACTTACAGCACTTGTTGTTGGAATGTGTCTCTCTACACTGCACGTCATTTAATTGCAACTCCACAAGGTAAGCCTGATTCAATTAATGACGTTTATTACGACAATCGATTTGGTGTGAATTTTGAATTACGTTTAGGTAATAATTATAGTAGTGGTTTAGACAAACTATTAAGTAAAGGTATTATTCCTTATCAAGAAGCATTTAATATCAATTAGTTAAGTGATTAGAGTACGCAATTATGATGTGGTTGTGTGCTTTACCTACAAATTATTTTACGAATGTTTAATGTTTCTTAACGTTTTTTGTAGACATAAGAATTATTATTGGTATTGCTTAGTTTTATTTTATTAAAGGATTTTTTGTGAATGTGATGAAATACATTTATTCTTTTTTATGTTTATTTGGTGTTGCTTGTTGTTTTGACGTTGCTTATGGCGCCGATCTATCACAATTACAGAAACAAATTAACCAGCAACAACAGAAAATTAATCAGCAACAAAAAGAGCGAGATTCCTTGCAATCGACTTTAAAAAAGCAAGAAATTCAGATTGGTCAAATTGGTAGTAATTTAAAAGAAATAGAGGGTAATATTAGCGAAATTCGTAAGACAATTAAAGCTACGGAGCAAGAAATTGAAAAGTTAGAAAAGCAGGAAATAGAGCAAAAAGAAAAATTACAGGAACAGCTAGATTCTGCTTATCGTTCAGGAATTCATCCTTCTACTTTAGAACGACTATTTTCTGAACAAGCTAAAAGTGCAGATAGAATCGGAGCTTATTATGAACATATTAATAAAGTTAGAATTGATGCAATTAATGAGTTACATCGTATTCAATCAGAATTAACTGCTCGTAGAGATGAACTTAATGCTCAACAAGTCGCTCAACAAGCCCAATTAACTGAGCAAAAGAAACAAGAAAGTGACTTAAAAAAGGCAAAAAAAGAACGCGAAAATACGATTCGTTCAATTGATAAAACATTAGCGGCTGATAAAAGTCGCTTGCAAGCTTTAAAAAATAACGAAGCAGCATTACGTCGCCAAGTTGATCAAGCAATGAAAGAAGCTGAGAAGAAAGAGCAGCAAGAAATCGCCCAATTAGATAAACAAAAGAAAAGTGAAGGTAAGCCTAAAGCAACCGAGCAAGAAAAACAGCAAGTTAGAGCAGGTTCAGGTTTATCAGGAAAATATAATATGCCAATCAATGGCAAGATCGTAAATCGTTTTGGTTCACCTCAGATTGGAGAATTAAAGTGGGATGCTGTTGTTATTGAAGCAAATGCTGGTACACCAGTTAAAGCTATTACTGATGGGCGAGTAGTTTTAGCAAGTTGGTTACAAGGTTACGGACAATTAGTTGCTATTGATCATGGTAAAGGGGATATGTCTTTCTATGGGTATAATCAATCAATTGCTGTTCAAAAAGATAGCCGTGTAAAGGCAGGACAAACTATAGCTTATGTTGGGAATTCAGGTGGACAAGAACGATCCGCTCTTTATTTTGCTATTCGTCGAAAGGGAGTTGCAGTAAATCCTTTAAATTGGATTAAATAAATGACTAAAAGAAATTATAAGCGCTTAGTTTATGTTGTTTTTTTACAAATAATTGTGTGTTGTTCTTCTACTCATGCTGGACAATTAGCCATTGTTATTGATGATATTGGTTATCGGGCTAAAGAAGATTCTGCAATTTATCAATTACCAAAAGAAGTTAATGTTGCAATTATTCCATCAGCGCCTCAAGCTACGATAAGAGCGAGGGAAGCTTTTGAACAGGATCGTGATATTTTAATTCATTTACCTATGCAACCCAAGAATAGTTCTACGCTTGTAGAAGCTGGAGCATTAATGGTAGGTATGGATCAAGAGAAGGTGAATCGTTTAGTTGAGTTCTCCAGAATTCAGGTTCCGTATGCTATTGGATTGAATAATCATATGGGAAGTAAGGCGACATCTGATCGGCAAACCATGGAATATTTAATGAATACACTTTCTTCTCAGCAACTATTTTTTTTAGATAGCAAAACATCGGGAGATAGTGTAGCTTATGAAATTGCAAATAAATTTGGGATAAATGCACTAGAGAGACATATTTTTTTAGATAATAGTGACAAACTTACTGATGTTCAGCACCAATTTCATCTTGCTATCAATTATGCAAGAAAAAATGGCGTTGCTATCATGATAGGGCACCCAAGAAAGAATAGTATTAGCGTATTGCAAAAAGGGCTAGCTAATTTACCAAGTGATATTGAATTAGTGAAAATAGGTACCTTGTGGAGAAATGAAAAAGTAGAGCCTAAGAAACCTTTTATCACTTTATTTGATGTAGAACCTGCATTGACATCTGTTCCTCCCTTTAAATCGGTTCCGATGCTAAGAGGATTACCTAAAGAGTAAAAGTTTATGAAAGTACAACATACTATTGTTAGCCAAATAAAAAGATTTTCAGTAATCAGTTTGTGTATTGCGGTTTCATTTTATCAAATCGTATATGCTGAGCAGACTGTATTATTGAAAATTGAAGGGGTTAATGACAAAGATTTATCGACTAATATTCGAATTTACTTATCGCAGCTAAGTAATGATGAAGCAGATGGTTCCGAACGTTATCAATATCTTGTGCAGGAGAAAGTTGATAAAGCACTCAGAGCGAAAGGTTATTACAATACGAAATATCATTTTACAATTACTCCTCGTCCTAGACCTCAGAAAGATCTGCTCATATTGAATGTGACCCTCGATCAACCAGTAAGATTAGATCAACGAGATGTTCAATTATCAGGGATGGCAAAGGACGATGAAGAATTTACTCAATTAATTACTAGTGGAAAACCATCAAAGGGTGAAATATTAAATCATCAGACTTATGATAATTTTAAAAGTAGTATAGAAAAATTAGCTTCTTCAAAAGGATATTTTGATGCCGAATGGAGTGTTCATCGATTAGAAGTTTATCCTTCGGAGCATATTGCTGATTGGCGCTTAGCTTATCAGAGTGGTGAACGTTATCGTTACGGAGAAATTTCATTTAAAAACTCTCAGATTAGAGAGGATTATCTGAGAAATATACTACGCATTAAACCTGGTGATTATTATTATATTAATGATCTTTCGAAACTCTCTAGTGATTTCTCATCAAGCAATTGGTTTAATTCAGTACTCGTGGAACCAGAGATAGATAGTGAGCAAAAAAATGTTGCACTTAATATATTGCTCCAACCTCGCAAAAAAAATAACATTGAAGTAGGAATTGGGTATGAAAGTGATGTTGGACCTAGATTCCAAATGCGATGGCAAAAGCCATGGATAAATAATAGAGGACATAGTATTGAAACCTCTATGCATATTTCTAAGCCCGAACAGCAAATTGAATTTGGGTATAAGATTCCAGTAAAAGAACAGCCGATTGATTACTTTTATGAGATTTCAGCAGGAGCAGAGCGAGAAGATATTAATGATACTCAATTGACTGGTGCTCATATTGGGATACAACGTTTTTGGAACCATGAAACTGGGTGGGCATTTTCTTTAGGAATTAAAGCTCGTTATGATTCATTTAAACAAGGTGATGATGAAAGGGTTAAAACATTTTTACTTTATTCTACTGCATCAGCTAATCGTATAAGAACTGATGGTAGTCGATTTCCTCTGTGGGGAGATGCTCAGCATTTAACAGTAAACTGGGGCAATAAAATTTGGGGATCTGACGTTAATTTTTATAGTGCAAAGGCATCAACTGCTTGGGTTAGAACGTTTAAAGATCATCATCGTGTTTATCTTCGTGGTGAGATTGGATACCTAAAAGCAGGTGAATTTGATCGTATTCCACCTATACTGCGTTATTTTGCTGGTGGAGATCGTAGTGTAAGAGGTTTTGGCTATAAGGATATTTCCCCACGTAATTCATCAGGCAAATTGATTGGGGGATCGCATTTAGCAACAGCAACAGCTGAATACCAATATCAAGTTTATCCGAGTTGGTGGGCCGCGACATTTTATGATACGGGTTTGGCTGCCAAAAGTTATTCTATGAGTGAATTACATTCTGGTGTGGGTGTCGGTGTAAGATGGGCATCTCCGATCGGTGCTATTAAATTTGATATCGCAACGCCAGTAAAAAACCCTAGTAGTGATAAAAAAGGTGTTCAGTTTTATATTGGCATTGGTTCCGAACTATAATAATTTCGTTGGGCATTGATTAGATGAAAGAAGACACAATTCCACAAGAAAGAGAAGATGTTTCGTCAAAAAACGTTTCTTCTGAGAAAATTGATAAAAAAATAAAATCAAAGAAAAAAAATAAATGGCGTTGTTGCCGTTGGATAATGTTTTTCCTTTTCATCATTGTGCTTGTTCCTATTGTTGTTTTGTCAACTGGGGCTGGGCAACGCTTTGCTTTGGAATTAGTTTCAAAATCACTCGATCAATTAGAAATTGGTGAGGTAAGCGGTAGCTTACAAGATGGATTAATCCTAACAGATACAAAATTTATTACTGATGGCGTTCAGGTTAATATCGGTGAAGCACAAGCCCATATTGGATTTTCGTGTTTACTTGAAGGTAAAGCTTGCATTGAGAATATTTCACTTGCTGATGCGAATATCGTTATTGATACAAGTAAACTGCCGAAGTCTGAGCAGCCAAAAGAAGAAAATAATGGCAATTTAGAACTCCCAGCGATCGCTTTAAAAAGAGTCGCATTAGATAATATCTCACTTAAAGTTGATGAGATGGATATGAGGTTGTCTCATTTTGAATCAGGGATGGAAGGACAAGGTAAAGATCTTTCAATTTTACCTACTGAATTGAGCGGATTGTCCCTTTCATTACCACCACAAGCGGTGAGTTCTGAAGAAGAAAATGTAAAAGTTGAACGAGAAAATATTGATTGGGCTGAATTAGAGAAAACCCTTTCACAACCTTTATTAACCAAACTCGATCCGATTAAGCTTCCTCTTAATTTTGATATTCCCTCCTTCAAGATTACCGATGTCTCTTTAAGTAGAAAAGTGAAAAATGATAAGGGTGATTTTATTGAACCTCTTTCACTTATCAATATTCATTCAGCGGATTTAGTTGCTAAATCAGATACTCAGTCTGTGGAGTTAAAGCAATTAGAGATTAAAACAGATAAGGGCGATGTCATTGGCGAAGGTAAATTAACCTTACAAGATAATTATCCTCTTGATTGGAACCTTCAAGGAATTTCTCCACAGTTAGAGTTTGGTACAACGATAATTCCAGCAAGTAAAGTTAGTGCTAAATTAAATGGTGAGTTATTTGGCGAAACCGTTCTTGATATTGATACGTCTGGTGCTGTTGATGTCAATGTACAAGGTTCAGTTAAACTTGCTGAACCAAAAACACCTTTAGATTTGCATATAGTAAGTTCACAAATTCAATATCCTTTTATTGCTAAAAAAGAGGATAAGCCTCTGTTAATCAAGGATCTTGATCTTTTATTATCTGGAGATTTATTGAATTATCAATTAGAGACTAGTGTCGGGCTAGAAGGAATGAATATTCCAACAGGTCAGATAAATGTTAACGGTAAGGGTGAGTTAACCAAATTTGAACTTAATCAATTAAGTTTGAATGCATTAGAAGGTCAAGCTAATTTATCAGGTAGATTGGATTGGTCTAACGGGATTGAATGGCAGTCACAAGTGAATTTAGATAAAGTCAATACCAAGTCAATTTTGCCAGAGTGGGCCGCAATATTATCGGGTGCGCTAACCTCTTCAGGCTATTCATCAAGAGGCCAATATGGAGAACAATGGAATGTCTCTGTATCAGATATTGATTTGCATGGTAATTTATTCCAAAAGAATTTACGTCTCACAGGAGATATTACTGCAAGTGATAGCACATTATTAGATGTGTCCCAAGCTCAACTTATCTATGGCGATAATAATATTGCAATGCAAGGGATTTTAGGCGAAGAGTCGGATTTTTCGGCAGAAATTCATGCGCCTAATTTACAAGGCCTTATTCCTAATCTAGGAGCAAATATTGATGGTAATGTTATATTAAAAGGTAAGATATCTGCTCCTACTCTTGATATAGATTTGAATGCGAAAAATTTAAATTATAATCAAATTAATCTGAATAATTTAGTGGCTAAAGGTCAAGTTTCAACGGACGAAATGATTCGAGGAGATATTGATATTACTCTTGGTCAATTTGAGCAAGGTGAGATCAAGTTCAGTGATGCGCATTTAAAAGTATCAGGTACCGAGAAAGCACATACTCTTTCTTTGACTTCTAAAGGTAATCCTGTGGGTGGGAATTTACAGTTATCGGGCAATTTTGAGCGTTCAAGTCAAGTCTGGGATGGTCAGCTTAGTAATGTTCAATTAAATACGCCTATTGGCGAATTAAGAAATGATCAGTCAGTACAAATTACTTATGATAACAATCAAATTGATGCGAATATTTCTGCTCATTGTTGGCAAAGTACCGAACTGAATTTATGTTTCCCTGAATCCTTTAAAGTTGGAAAGAGTGGAAAAGTGCCTTTTGAAATTAAACAGTTGAATCTAGCTCTTGCTCAGCAATATTTAGATAAAAATAGCAAGATTTCAGGTATTGTTAGTGCAAAAGGTGATGCCGCATGGTCTGAAGAACAACCTGTAGCAGTTAATGTTGAATTGCTTTCTGATGCGATTAATTTTTCTCAAAATTTAGATGGTAAGAATTTCCCAATTAACTTGAAACCTGTAAAAGTTGTGGCAAATTTAGCGAATAATAATTTGCAATTATCAACAGATATTAGTTTAGAAAAAGGTGGACGATTAGTGAGTGATGTCATAATGGATGATATCGTTAATACCCGAACTTTATCTGGTAACATAAATATAGATGGGTTGACATTAGATCTAATTAAACCATTTTTGAGTAATGGTGAAGTTATTCAGGGAGATATCAATGCTCGTCTTACTTTGGGTGGAAATGCATTATCACCGCTTTTATATGGAACTCTTGATTTAACGGAGTTAAAAGCAAGAGCAGAAATTATGCCTTTTGATGTTGTTGGTGGGAATTTGGCCTTACGTTTTGATGGTAGCCAATCAAGCTTAACGGGGAATTTACAAACCCCAGATAGCAAACTTACTTTGGATGGCGATGCTAATTGGCAACAACTTGATGCATGGTATACCCGTATTCACGCTAATGCAGAGCGTTTTAAATTAGATATTCCAAATATTGCTAAGGTTCAAGTGAGTCCTGACATTGAAGTAAAAGTAACACCTCAAGAGCTTTTATTAACAGGAAATATTGACATCCCTTGGGCAAGAATTGCCATTAAAGAATTACCTGAAAGTGCGGTAAGTGTCAGTGATGATGAAGTAATTATGGAAGGACGATCTATAGACAAAGATAGAAATGCCATTTTATCTAAACAATTACCGAGTAATGCAGGTGGCATGAGTATAAATGCTAATATTTCTATTAATATTGGAAATGATGTGAAATTGGATGCTTATGGATTACAAACCGATTTATATGGTGTATTAAAAGTACAGCAAGGAAATCGAGGTTTAGGATTATATGGGCAAGTTAATTTAAAAGATGGTCAATTTTCTTCATTTGGGCAAGATCTACTTATTCGAAAAGGTTTAATTTCTTTCACTGGTTTACCATCTCAACCGACTTTGGATATTGAGGCTATTCGTAATCCAGAGGCAATGGAAGATCCGAATGTGACAGCAGGTGTGAAAGTAACAGGTATTGCAGACTTGCCTGAAGTAAAAGTCTTTTCTAATCCATCAATGGGGCAAGATCAAGCATTATCTTATCTGTTAACTGGAAGAGGATTAGATAGTGATGAATCTGGTTCGGGCAATTCAATAGCAGGAGCTTTAATTGGAGTGGGATTATCACAAGGTAGTCAGACTGTTGGAGATGTAGGTAGTGCATTTGGTATCAGTGATTTAAGTGTTAGCACTGCAGGAATTGGCGATAATACCAAAGTTGTGGTGAGTGGCAGTTTAACCCCTAAATTTAAGGTGAAATACGGTGTAGGAATATTTGCACCGCTGACAGAATTAACATTACGTTATCGTTTAGCTCCAAGTTTATATCTCCAGTTTATTTCCAGTATTAATCAAGCTGTTGATCTATTGTATCAATTTGAATTTGATTAATGAAAGCTAATCAAATTAGACTAACTAGAGAGAAAATTATGGATAAAGACAGGCAAAAGTATTTACAAAAATGGTTGCGACAACAGCAAAAAATTATTAAGAAATTGCTTTATTTGAATGTAATGCTTGGTGCCTTGAGTGCTTTATTGTTAATTGCTCAAATGGGCGTGTTGGCGGTTATTTTAGAAAAAATGATTGTTCAGCACGACAGTCCTCAATCATTCTGGGGATTGTTGTCTTTATTGTTGGTTTGTTTTTTAGGGCGTGCCGTCTTATTTTGGCTTAGAGAGCGAATAGGATTTAAAGCAGGGCAACAATTACGTATACATTTACGTGAGCAGATCATTACTAAATTATCGCTTGTCGGTCCTATGGTTATCCAAAATAAACCCGCAGGAAGTTGGTCTGCATTGATGTTAGAGCAAGTGGAGAATTTACATAATTTTTATGCTCGTTACTTACCTCAGCAATTTTTATCGTTAATCATACCGCTTATTATTCTCTGTTTTGTCTTTCCATTGAACTGGGCTGCGGGGCTTATTCTCTTTTTAACACTTCCTATGCTACCTATTTTTATGGCTTTAGTCGGTTTTAAAGCCGCTGAAGCAAATCAAAAAAACATAGGCGTACTTTCTCGTTTAAGTGGGCAGTTTCTTGATCATTTAAAAGGTTTAGAAACAATCCGTTTATTCGGACAAGCCAAAAGACAAACGGATCATATTTACCAACGTACAGAAGAGTTTCGTTTGAGTACGATGGAAGTACTCAAAATGGCATTCTTATCTTCCGCTGTGTTGGAGTTTTTTGCTGCGATCTCTATTGCCGTTACCGCTGTATATTTCGGCTTTACTTATCTCGGGCAGTTGGATTTTGGAGATTATGGTACAAGTGTGACGTTATTCATTGGCTTTTTCTGTTTAATGCTAGCGCCAGAGTTCTATCAACCACTACGAGAGTTAGGCGTGTATTATCACGATAAAGCCGCAGCTATCGGTGCTGCAGATAGTGTAGAACAGTTTTTAAGTAAAGAAACGGCTTTACAATGTTCAGGGAAAATCAATATGTCTAATGGTCCTATACACATAGTCGCTGAGAATTGCACTATCCTCTCGCCAGAAGGTAAACCATTAACTCAACCGTTAACATTTCAAATTCAACCAAATCAACATATTGCACTTGTTGGACAAAGCGGTGCTGGTAAAACCTCATTAATGAATATGCTATTAGGATTCCTTGATTACCAAGGCAGTATCAAAATGAATGATATTGAGTTACGTGATTTAAATATTGCACAATGGCGAGAAAAATTAGCATGGGTTGGGCAAAATCCACAGCTAATTAAGGGATCTTTACGTGAAAATATTTTATTAGGTACTGATGATATTTCAGAATCGGAAATTATTGAGGCATTACACCAATCGAAAGCAGACGAATTTGTGTATCGATTAGGGTTAGATACGGAAATACAAGATGCCAACGTGGGCATTTCTGGCGGACAAGCACAGCGTATTGCCATTGCTCGTGCATTATTAAGACCTTACGAATTATTATTACTTGATGAACCAACAGCAAGTTTAGATGGTGAATCTGAGCAACAAGTGATCCAAGCCCTTCAAAAATTAAGTGAAGAAAGAGCCACATTAATGATTACCCATCGTATTGAAGATTTAAGACAGAGTGATGAAATCTGGGTGATGAAACACGGACAGATTGTTCAACAAGGTAAGTTTAGTGATCTTGAATCTCAAGGTTTTTTTGCAGAATTATTAGGTAATTAAAATGCGTTCTCTTTTTCCTTTTCTTTCGTTATATCGCCATCATCTCGGGCAATTAGTTTTAGGTATTGTACTTGCAATCACAAGCTTAACGGCAAGTATTGGTTTATTAAGTTTATCGGGATGGTTTTTATCTGCGGCTTTTTTAGCAGGTTCAAGTATTCTCTTTAATTTCTTTTACCCTTCAGCTGGTGTGAGAGGACTTGCCATCGGGCGTACTGTTTCTCGCTATATTGAACGCTTAGTGACTCATGATGCCACCTTTCGTGTACTTGCTAGCCTTCGTGTTGCGGTTTTTCAAAAATTAGTCCCATTAACCCCTTCAAAATTAGCTCAATACCGCCATAGTGAGTTGTTAAATCGCCTTGTGGCAGATGTTGATACATTAGATACACTTTATCTAAACTTAATTTCACCTTTCGTGAGTGCAATCATGGTCATTGCCTTTATGGGAATTGGATTGTCGTTTATTTCGCCTTTATTAGCGTGGACTATTTGTAGCATATTAGTTGTATTGCTCTTGTTGTTACCGACTATTTTTTATCATTTAGGTCGTAAATTGGGTAAAAAAGTGATCCAATATAGAGCGAATTATCGGAGTCAATTTATTGAATGGATTGAGCTTAATGCCGAGTTTTTATTGTTTGGCGTATTAGATAAGGCCAGCAACAAATTACAAGAAACAGAACGGGAATGGATAGCAACCCAACGACAAGAGCGTCAGTTAGCTGGGCTATCTAATGCCATTTTGATCGCTGCTAATGGCTTTCTTATCATTATTGTTCTTTATCTTTTAGCAACAGCTGTTTCTTTACCTAATGTTGAGCATCAAGGCGCATTAATTGCTTTAGTCATCTTTTGCGTATTAGCCTCTTTAGAGGTTCTAATGCCGATTGGTGCAGCATTCTTACATTTAGGGCAAGTTATTGCAGCCGCAGAACGTTTAACCGAAATTACAGAACAAGCCCCTCTTGTTAAATTTGAGGGCAAGCAACAATGGCAAAATATTGTCAATAACCAACCGCTTGTGTCATTTAATAATGTGCAATTTTCTTATCCTAATCGGGACGAAGTCGTGTTGAATGATATTACTTTTGAAATCTTAGCTGGGCAAAAAATTGCGATTTTGGGTAAAACGGGCAGTGGTAAATCGACCATTTTTCAGTTACTCGTGCGTAATTATGATCCTACAAGCGGTCAGATCCGATTAAATTCTTGCAATATTCAAGACTATCCAGAAGAAGTTCTTCGTCAGCACATTGTTACTTTAACGCAACGTGTGCATATTTTTAGCAATACCTTAAAAGAAAATTTATTGATAGGCAATGCTGAGGCGACAGAAGATGAATTGCGATCATCTCTTAATAAAGTGGGGCTTGGCTATTTATTAAATGAAAAAGAAGGATTGGATCTTTGGCTTGGTGATGGTGGACGTCCTCTTTCTGGTGGAGAACAACGTAGGCTAGGCGTAGCTCGAATACTCCTGAATTCTGCGGAAATAGTCTTATTAGATGAACCTACAGAAGGGTTAGATCGTGATACCGAACAACAGATCTTAAAAGTAATTTTTGAACATTGTCAGAATAAAACATTAGTTGTTATTACGCATAGATTAAGTGGATTAGAAAAGTTTGATCATATTTATAATATGAATAAGGGAACATTATCGGTGCCATAACGTTTTCTTTGCAAAAGCGAGCTTATTACTGGTGTGCTTAATTTGGGTAAATTGAATTTCCCACACATTACTTGGAATAAGTTTAGCAATCGGATGCCTTTGAAGATAAATTTCAAGGGCATTTTCTTTTTCTGTGGGATCCGTTAAGCAATATGTCTCAGCTAGAAATTGAATTCCTTCAATTTCAGTAATTTTCTCTGTTTGCTTGGCAATCGCTCCTGCAATATGTGGATTTAATGTCATCAACTGTCCGTGTTGGGTACTTTCTTTCGTGAGGATAATTAATCGGTTTTTGTTCTCATCAAAGGCATAAAAACAATTCGCACACCAAATAGATTCTTCATAATGGCACGCTAGACTTACAACGTGTTGTGAATGAATAAATTCTCGAATAACTTCAGGTATAGGTTGCATTATTTCCCTTCTTTTTGCCCATTCCAACGTAAAATTTCAATCTCAATACCAACAAACATATCTAAAGCTCTACTCACGCTATGAGTGACAATTTCATCTACAGTTTTAGGTTGATGATAAAGCGCTGGGACTGGCGGAAAGATAATTCCGCCCATTTGTGTGACCTTCTGCATATTTTCTAAATGGACAAGGTGTAATGGTGTTTCACGCACCATCAATAACAGTTTACGTCTTTCTTTCAATACAACATCAGCGGCTCTCGTCAATAAATTATCACTCATTCCGTGAGCAATAGAGGCTAATGTTCGCATTGAACAAGGAGCAACGATCATACCAAGGGTTTTAAATGAGCCACTGGCAATGCTTGCACCAAGGTTTTGAATAGGATGAATAACATCGGCTAATGCAGTTAATTGCTCTGCTTGAATATCCGTTTCATATTCACGAGTAAGTTCCGCACCTTTAGACATAACAAGATGGGTTTCAATATGAGGAATATCTTTTAATAGCTGAAGAGCCTTAAAACCATATTGAAATCCACTTGCTCCACTGATTCCAACGATAATTCGTTGTTTTTCCATTATTCCATCCTAATCTTCTTTTAAACTTGAAAAAAACAGGGAAAAGTTTACTATGTCGAACTTTCCGATATTTTATACATTACTGATTTTACATTATGAATCAAGACTCGTCACAACACACGCAAAAAGACAAAAAACAGACTTATAATTTTAATAAATTACAAAAAAGATTACGTCGCAATGTCGGTAATGCAATTGCTGATTTTAATATGATTGAAGAAGGCGATAAAGTTATGGTTTGCCTTTCTGGTGGAAAAGATAGCTATACTTTACTCGATATTTTATTAAATTTAAGAATCAATGCACCTATTCATTTTGATATTGTTGCCGTCAATCTTGACCAAAAACAACCGGGTTTTCCAGAGCATATTTTGCCCGAATATTTAGACAGCATTGGCGTAGAATATAAAATCGTTGAAGAAAATACCTATGGTATTGTGAAAGAGAAGATCCCAGAAGGGAAAACAACTTGCTCACTTTGTTCTCGTTTACGTCGTGGTATTTTATATCGTACAGCTACAGAGTTGGGCGCAACTAAAATTGCTTTAGGGCATCACCGAGATGATATGCTCGAAACACTCTTTTTAAATATGTTCTATGGTGGAAAATTAAAAAGTATGCCACCGAAACTAATGAGTGATGATGGAAAACAAATCGTGATCCGACCGCTTGCTTATTGCAAAGAAAAAGATATTGAAAAATATGCGGTGGCTAAGCGATTCCCAATTATTCCTTGTAACCTTTGTGGATCACAACCAAATCTACAACGCCAAGTGGTGAAAGAGATGCTACAGGTTTGGGATAGACAATATCCGGGTAGAATCGAAACCATGTTTAGTGCATTACAAAATGTCACGCCTTCGCACTTGTGTGATCCAAAACTTTTTGATTTTAAAGGCATAAAACATGGTGCAGTGATTGAGGGTATTGAGGGCGATATCGCTTTCGATAAAGAAGAAATTCCGACAACACCCGTTGTTCAAGACGAAGATCAGCAAGAATACTTTGAAAATGGCGTGATCGCATTTAAAGCAATTGAGTAAATTATTTCACTAATCAGACCGCTTGTATTGGGCGGTTTGTTATTTATAAAGGACAAACTATGAAATTTATTTCTTTTAATATCAATGGACTGAGAGCAAGACCTCATCAACTTGAGGCAATTATTGAAAAGCATCAACCCGATGTCATTGGCTTACAAGAAATTAAAGTGTCTGATGAAGATTTTCCCTACAACCTCGTTGAACATTTGGGCTACCACGTTTTTCATCACGGACAAAAAGGACACTATGGTGTGGCTTTACTCACAAAAGAAAAACCTCTTGCTGTGCGTAAAGGTTTTCCTACCGATGACGCTGATGCCCAAAAACGTATGATTATGGCAGATATTGAAACACCTTTTGGTGTATTGACTGTATTAAATGGCTATTTTCCACAAGGTGAAAATCGTAGTCACGAAACAAAATTCCCTGCTAAAGAAAAATTTTATGCCGATCTACAACACTATCTAGAAACTGAATTACAACCTGAAAATCCAATTGTCATTATGGGCGATATGAATATCAGTCCGACTGATTTAGATATCGGGATTGGCGAACCTAATCGCAAACGTTGGTTAAGAGAAGGAAAATGTTCATTCCTACCCGAAGAACGTGAATGGTTAGGGCGTTTACACGGCTATGGCTTAGTTGATACATTCCGAGCAATGAATCCAGAAGCAAGTGATAAATTCTCGTGGTTTGATTACCGCTCAAAAGGCTTTAATGATAATCGAGGATTACGTATTGACTTAGTGCTAGCCTCAAATCCATTGGCACAATATTGCGTAGAAACAGGGATTGATTTAGAAATTCGAGCAATGGAAAAACCATCAGATCACGCGCCAGTATGGGCAACTTTTTCTAAATAAGGGAAGAGTTGCAAGCGGTCACTTTTTGACATTATTTTGCAAAAATAAAAGGCATAGTTAATATTTTACTATGCCTTTGTTTTTTTATTTTTCTATCTAATAGATTCGTGTTTTACCCTTTGAAAACGGGAAGCACGTTAAACATTGAAAGGAAGTGGAATAGTGCAGTGACGATACCAAATACAATCACTAATACGATAGTGAACATTCCTCCAGCTACTTTAAATCCTTTCTCTCCATCTGGTAATTTGCGTGATTTATAAGCTAATAAACCAGGGATAATACAAGTCCAAATTGTTGCTGCAGCACCTGCATAACCGATCGCTTTTAAAAAGCCTAACGGAAATAGCACTGAAAGTACTAATGGCGGTAAAAAGGTTACTGCCCATGATTTTGCTCTCCCTGATTTTGTATTATCGAATTTGAAGAAATCAGCTAAGAAATCGAATACTCCTAATCCTACACCGATAAATGAAGATAAAATCGCGGCAATAGAAAATGCATTTAAAGTGTGTTTTACTGATTCAGATTCAATCACGCTATTTAATGCAGCCAATAGGACATCAAGATTTCCATCTTCAGCAATAATTGGCGCAAATTGATCGCGAGGTAAGTTACCAAAAATAGATAGTACCCATAATAAATAGATTGCTAAAGCGATCCCTGTTCCTACTAGAATAGCGAGTTTTGCTTTACGCTCTTCGCCATAGTAGGCCCTCATTGTTGCAACTGAGTGATGATAGCCAAAAGAAGTCAGTGCGACAGGGAGTAATCCCATTGCATAAATACCATAGTTTGTATCATTGCTACCAAGGTTAGTTTTATCTAATAAGGTATTGATATCTATATTGGCAGTCAGTCCAAAAGTACTAAAAATAAAGGTGAGTGCCATAAAAATAACAAGTAATACAGAAATTCTATCGACCACCCTTGTTGAATGCCATACAAGGAAAGAAAAAACTAGCACAAATAAAATAGACCAATAACGAGAATCTAAAGTAAAAAATGATTCTGTTAAACCTGATAAAATATTACCAGATGCGGTGGTGTAGGCGTAAAGTAAGATTCCGCCTACAAAGTAAACAGAAATATTATTAATGATGTTCGCACCACTGCCTAGCAGATTTTTAGTTGCTGTATTAAATGAAGCTCGAGTGTCGTAATGTTTATAAGCCTCTAATAACAACCAACCAGATAGAGTCATTACAACCATCGTTAAAGTTATAGCAATGGTAGACCAGACAGTCCAAGCCCCAGCTCCTGAAGTTGGTAGTCCTAACATCCCTGCACCAATACATACACTGGCAATGATAGCCGCTCCACCAAAAATAGATGGTTGTTTACTCATATAATCTCCTTGAAAGGTTAATTTGTGCTTTTGTACTATTGTACCAGTTTAAATTTAAAATAATAGAGCTTATGGTATGCCTTTTAACCGATCATTAAGAGTTTTGCTAAATTTTAATAAAAATATGCACCTTAATTAGTTAATTTTTATTCTAACTCTTAAGGTGCATTCTGTTTTATGGATTTATTGTTATTAAACTTCTTTTAAACGTGCAGTAAAGTGACGTAATACTTTTGGTTCATAAGTAAATGTTAATCCTTTAATATTCGGTGCATTTTCTTTCACTTTCTTAAAGGCTTCGATAATGAAATCCATATGAGTTTGAGTATAAGTTGCTCGTGGAATAGTTAAACGTAACAATTCCGCAGGGCAAGGTAATTGTTTACCTGTTTTAGGATCGCGTCCAAGTAAGAAAGAACCAATTTCTACTGCACGAACACCAGCCACTTTGTAGAGTTCACAAGCTAATGCTTGAGCAGGGAACTGATCAGCAGGAATATGCGGAAGTAATTTTCCAGCATCGACGAAAGCAGCGTGTCCACCAGGTTGTTGGCAAACGATACCTTCTGCCTCTAAACCATTAACTAGGTATTCGATTTGATTAATTCTATAAGCTAACCAATCCTGACGCATACCATCTTTTAAACCCACGGCTAATCTTTCCATTGCGCCGCCTTCAAGACCGCCATATGTTGGGAAACCTTCTTGAACTACACAGAGTGTACGACATTCATTATATACGTCTTCCATGGATTGATTTTTAAAACAGAGTAAACCACCCATTGGAACCATGGCATCTTTTTTAGCTGACATTGCTAACGCATCAGCATATTTGTAGCTTTCATAAGTAATTTGCTCGATAGTCCAATCTTTATAAGCGTCTTCTCTTTGTTGAATAAAATAAGCATTTTCAGCGAAACGAGCGGAATCCATAACGACTGGAATATCGTATTTTTGTGCTATTTCGTACATGCCTTTCATATTTGCCAATGAAACAGGTTGTCCACCAGATGAATTACAGGTAATGGTACAAACAATATAAGGCACATTATTTGCGCCAACTTCTTTGATACCTTGTTCTAGTTTTTCTAGATCAAAGTTTCCTTTGAAATCGGCATTGATGCCAGTATCAAATGCTTCTTTGGTATAGACATTACGAACCGTTGCCCCATTAAGTTGGCTGTGTCCTTGTGTGGTATCAAAGAAATAATTTGAGAATACAACCATTTTATTTCTATCTAGCCCTTTTTCTTGTTCTCTTTTTTTAATAAGAACTGGGATATAAATTTGTTCAGCCCCTCTTCCTTGGTGGGTTGGAATAGTGTATTCATAGCCAAAAATTTCTTTGACAGCATTAGCCAGTGCGTAATAACTACGACTTCCACTATATGATTCATCCCCTCTAAACATCGCTGCTTGCATATCTTGTGTGATTGCACCTGTTCCACTATCGGTTAATAAATCAATAAAGATATCTTCACTATCAAGTAAGAATGGGTTCATTCCTGCTTTTAAAATAGCTTCTTCTCTATATTCTCTAGTCGTTCTTTTTACGGGTTCAATAACACGAATACGAAACGGCTCTGGTAAATGTTTAAAATTTTCCATAGAAAAATCCTTTAATTAAATTGTCGATGAAATACTATACTATTTAGGTAGTATGTTTTATTTGAGAGGGCAAAGATTGCCTAAGGATGAGTTAGATTTTTATGGGAAAGAAAAATGAAAGTTTAGGGTCGATGGTGAACCAAATTTGACTAAATGATAACGTATGCCTCATAAAATAGTCCTTATTAGTTGATGAAAATAAGAATAACCGATCGGCTAAGTAGCTCAGAAAATAAACGGATTATGAAAATTTGTCATGTATAAATTGTTTGTTTTGTGAACTCTGTCACAAAATAATAAACTAATGTATAGATGATCATAAATTTTGTTATTTGACTTATATACTATCTCATTGACTTTATTTCATTTTATAGCTAACTTATGAAAAATTTTTTTACTAAAAACATAAACTTTAAAAGGAGTTTTTATGCAAGATCGTTTAGTAACGAGTGCACGTAGTGAGTCGCTACTGAGTACCCACAAAGTATTACGTAATACTTACTTTTTATTAGCATTGACGTTGACATTCTCTGCTGTTGTGGCGATGGTATCAATGTCATTAAACTTACCACCTTTACCTTGGTGGGGCTTGTTGGTAGGCTTTTATGGTTTACTTTTTTTAACTAACGCAACTGCAAATAGTGGTATGGGTTTAGTGAGTGTATTTGCACTGACTGGCTTTTTAGGTTACACATTGGGTCCTATTTTAAATGCTTATATTAGCTATGGATTGGGTGATGTTGTTGGTCTTGCATTGGGAGCAACGGCAGCAGTATTTTTTGCTTGCTCCGCTTACGTACTAACAACGAAGAAAGATATGTCTTTCTTATCAGGAATGATGATCGCACTATTTGTTGTATTACTTGTTGGTGTAATTGCAAATATTTTCTTAACGATTCCAGCATTAAGCCTAGCAATTAGCGCATTATTTATTATTTTCTCTACTGGCGCAATTTTACTTGCAACAAGTAATATTATTCATGGTGGTGAAACAAATTACATTCGTGCAACAGTTGATTTATATGTATCGCTTTATAATTTATTCCTCAGCTTCTTACAAATCTTTGGTGTATTAGGTAACGATGATTAATTTTGTTTAGGAGTCTAAAAATGCCACAGTTAATGTGGCATTTTTGTTTGTATTATGAATAATTTTATCGAAGTAAATAATCAACAAATTCCCACAGATGAATTTGGATATTTAAAGAATCTTGATGATTGGTCGGAAGAGGTAGCGGTTGCTATTGCTCAAAAAGATGGGCTTGAATTAACGGAAGCTCAATGGGAAATTGTCTATTTTGTGCGGGATTTTTATCAGGAATATAAAACCTCGCCCGCAATCAGAATGTTAGTAAAAGCATTGGCACAAAAATTTGGGGCAGAAAAAGGTAACAGCCGTTATTTACAGCGTTTATTCCCAGAAGGACCAGCAAAACAAGCTACAAAAATTGCAGGACTTCCAAAACCTGCTAAGTGTTTATAACCATCTCATAGGGTTTCATAATGAAAAATCAGCCACATTCTATTTGCATTTTACGTTTATCTGCTATTGGTGATGTTTGTCATACCTTAGCGGTGGTACAGGCAATTCAAAAACAATATCCTAATGCAGAAATCACTTGGATTATTGGTAAAGTAGAGGCAATGTTGGTTGAAGGGATTCCAAATGTGACTTTAATTCCCTACGATAAAAAATCAGGTTTTAAAGGTATTTTGGCATTATGGAAACAGCTCAGTCACAAGCGGTTCGATGTCTTATTAAATATGCAATTGGCTATTCGTGCCTCTCTACTGTCGCTCGGTATTAAAGCAAAGCAAAAAATTGGGTTTAATCGAGAAAGAGCTAAAGAGGGTCAATGGTTATTTACCAATGCACAGGTTGAAAAGACAGCAACGTACCATGTATTAGATGGATTAATGTTGTTTGCTAAAGCGATTGGTGTAACGGATTTAAACCCTCAATGGCAATTAGCTTTATCCGAAGAGGATAAACAATATATCGATCAGTTTATTGAAAAAGATAAAAAACAATTAGTTATTGCCGCTTGTTCAAGTAGTGTAAAACGAGATTGGTCGCCACAAAATTATATTAAGATCGCACAATTTGCTGAACAACATAATTTACAGGTAATTCTGTGTGGTTCACCTTCAAAATATGAAATGCAAGTTGCAGATACGATCCACCAAGCTGTGCCAAGTACTCTTAATTTAGCGGGTAAAACGACGTTAAAGCAATTGGCGGTATTGATGTCTCATGCTGATTTAGTCATTTCTTCTGACTCTGGTCCAGCTCACATTGCCACCACACAAGGTGCTAAGGTTTTGGGACTATATGCTGTTCAAAATCCAAAACGCACAGGGCCTTATCATCATATCAATGATGTGATTTCCGTGTATGAAGAGGCAATATTGCAAGAATATGGAAAACCGTGGCAAGCGTTACCTTGGGCAACCAAAGCGAAGACAGCTAATTTAATGGATAAAATTACGGTTGAACAAGTTCAGCAAAAAATGAGTGAAATGTTGAATCTAGCAAATGAATAAAGGAATAAAATGACGAATCCACTAGAGCAAATTAGAGAACAAATCGATCTAGTTGATCAACAGCTGATAGATTTACTTGAAAAACGTCTATCCCTTGTTGCAGAAGTTGGGCAGATAAAGCAACAATACGGGTTGCCTATCTATGCACCTGATCGTGAAGCTACAATGATTAAGGCTCGTCGAGCAGAAGCTGAAAAACAGGGCATACCAGCAGATTTGGTTGAAGATATTTTACGTCGCATTATGCGAGAATCCTATATCAGCGAAAATAAACACGGGTTCAAAACGATCAATCCAGCGATTAAAAAAATTGTTATTGTTGGCGGAAAAGGAAAATTAGGACAACTTTTTGCAGGTTATTTTACACGTTCTGGTTACAAGGTTGAGTCACTTGATCAAGAGGATTGGCAACAGGCAGATTGTATTCTTAAAAATGCAGATTTAGTAGTAATTTCTGTACCGATCGCAAAAACAATCGCCGTGATTGAATCACTTCAGCCTTATTTAACAGAGGATATGATCTTAGCTGATCTTACTTCGGTTAAAGCCGAACCTTTAGCTAAAATGTTAGAAGTTCATAGTGGGGCAGTGGTAGGTTTACATCCAATGTTTGGACCGGATATTGCAAGTTTTGCGAAGCAAGTGACCGCTTGTTGTCATGGAAGATTTGCTGAGCGTTATCAATGGTTGCTAGAGCAGATTCAAATTTGGGGGGCGAGAATAGAAGTAATTGATGCTAAAGAGCATGATAACGCAATGACCTATATTCAAGCGTTACGCCATTTTTCCACTTTTGTATCAGGTGTGCATTTATCTCAACAGCCAGTAAAACTTGAACAATTACTCGCATTATCTTCGCCTATTTATCGCCTAGAATTGGCTATGATTGGACGATTATTTGCACAAGATGCGACTTTATATGCCGATATTATTGCCGACAAACCAGAAAATTTAGTGGTGGCAGAATCGTTACGAGAAAGTTTTGATCAGTGTTTAGCTTTCTTTAAACACAATGATAAACAAGGATTTATCGATGCCTTTGAGCAAGTACATCAATGGTTTGGAAAGTATTCTGAACAGTTTCTTAAAGAAAGTCGTAATCTGTTACAGCAAGCGAATGACTTAAAATCATAGAATAAAAAAGGCTTATCTATAATTGGATAAGCCTTTTTCTCTCTAAGCACAGTCCAATTTATGAACCGACCGTCCATAGTAGAATAGCCAGTAATTGTGGCAAGATAATACGACAGAACATCACCAAAGGATAAACGGTTGCATAAGATAAAGAAGATGCACCACTTCCTTCTTTAATTGCATTAGCAAATGCTAAAGCTGGAGGATCAGTCATCGAACCTGCTAATAATCCACAAATGGTTAAGTAGTTTAATTTACCGTAGATACGAGCAATGACTCCTGTGATCATGAGTGGAATGAAGGTAATTAATGCACCATAGCCAATCCATGATAAACCATCATTACTGAGTAAAGTATCAAAGAAATTACCGCCTGCTTTCCAACCCACAACCGCAAGGAATAACACGATACCAATTTCTCGTAATGCCAAGTTTGCACTTGGTGGCATAAACCAATAAAGTTTACCTAAGCTACCGATACGAGCAAGAATTAAGGCAACAACAAGTGGTCCACCTGCTAAACCGAGTTTTAATGCCACAGGGAAACCCGGTACAAAGATTGGAATAGAACCTAGTAATACCCCTAATCCAATACCGATAAAAATAGGCAACATTTGAACTTGTTGTAATTTATGTTGAGCGTTACCGATAATTGACATTACTGTATCAATATCTTCTTGGTGACCCACAAGATGCAACACATCCCCAAACTGTAATGCCATTTCGCCAGTAGGAATTAAATCAATCCCAGCACGATTTAAGCGGGTAATTACAACATCATATTTACCCTTTAACATTAGCTGGCGAATTTTTTTACCGAAGACATTTTCATTCGTGACTACGGCACGTTCTGTTCTATATAAAGTGCCTTTAGTTGAAAGTGAAATGTTTGTTTCTTCCCCAATAATTAACAGCATTTTTCTTAGGGCTGGTCTTTCTCCTACAAGATGGAGAATATCTCCTAATTGAATCTGCGTATCAACTTTTGGAACAAACAGATCTTCGCCTCTCTTTAAGCGAGAATACACCACATCATGTCGATCAAAATCAGGTAATTCACTGAGTAATAACCCATTTAAATTAGGATTACTTACTCGTACACTTAATGTGGTAAGCCCTTCTTTTTTATGAGTGCTGTTGTTATCAAAATCTTCTGATTCTTTATCAACATTGATTTTGAAGATCACACGAATGAGCCACATGGAAAGTAAAATACCAATGATCCCGAATGGATAAGCAATTGCATATCCCATCCCCATTACAGTTGTGGGACTACCAAGTTCTTCAAGAATTTGTTGTCCCGCCCCCAAAGATGGAGTATTTGTCACCGCACCAGAGAAAATCCCAAGAATGACAGGGAGGGGAACATCAAAGAGCTTGTGTAATAAAATCACAAGAACACCACTAATGGCAACCGTGAGTAGAGCAAAGGCATTCAATTTTAGACCAGATTGTTTGAGGGAAGAGAAGAACCCTGGTCCAACTTGAATACCAATAGTGTAAACGAACAAGATTAATCCAAATTCTTGGATAAAGTGTAATGTGTGGGGATCAAGCTCGATACCGTACTGTGTCATAAAGTGGGCAATAATAATCCCCCCAAATAACACGCCTCCAATACCTAAACTCACACCCCTTACTTTTATTTGCCCGATCCACAGTCCTAGAACAGCAACTAAGGATAGTAGGCTAACCGTCAGAGCAATATCACTCATACAACCTCACTAAAGTTTAAATTTTAAAGTTAAAAATGAATTGGAGTGATTCTATCAAATTTATTCTTATAAAAATGCGATCTAACTCAATAAATGAATAAATTCAAATGGTTGTATGGTGTAATTTTTATACAAATTTGATTAATGGTAAGTTTGAATAAACTTTTTATAGGCAAGTAAAAACTGTTCGAAGTCTTCTAAACCACAAAATGCAATGCTTTCTTCATTGTAAAAATTAAACCCATCCTCGATTTTATCTAATTCGTCAGAGGTGATTTCAAGATTATTCGCTTTTGCAACGACTTCTTCTGATGTCATGTATAACGAATATTCCGAACCTTCAAAAATTGCTTCATGTAGAGAAGAGGCTTTGCAGAGCTTAATTTCTTCAAAAACAGCTTCAAGTAAATTTGGGTCATCAACAACCTCAATATTTAACCAACGAGAAAAGGCCTCATGATCCATTGAGCATTTTGCAACAACACCGTGCATGCTGTGTGTAAATTGATATTCCATCGTTATATTCCTTTTTCGTAAGAAATTCAATAAGAGGTCAGATTGCTCTCATTTTTTGCAAAAAATAGTAAGTAATTGACCGCTTACATTGTTAGCCTTTTGCTAATATTTGTTTTAAAAATCTTGCTGTATGTGATTTTTTGTCTTGAGCAATTTGTTCTGGTGTACCTGTTGCAATTATTTGCCCACCACCAGAACCGCCTTCAGGTCCTAAATCGACAATCCAGTCGGCAGTTTTAATCACATCTAAATTATGCTCAATCACAACGATCGTATTACCTTGATCACGTAAACGATGCAAAACTTTGAGTAATTGTTTAATGTCCGCAAAATGTAGCCCTGTTGTAGGTTCATCTAAAATATACAAGGTTTTTCCTGTATCTCGTTTAGACAACTCCGTAGCCAGTTTAACACGTTGCGCTTCACCGCCCGAAAGGGTTGTAGATGATTGTCCAAGTCGAATATAAGACAATCCAACGTCAATCAATGTTTGCAATTTTCTCGCTAGAGCAGGAATCGCGTCAAAAAATTCTCGAGCTTCTTCTACGGTCATTTCCAACACTTGATGAATCGTTTTGCCTTTATAGCGAATTTCTAAGGTTTCACGATTATAGCGTTTGCCTTTACAGTGATCACAAGGGACGTAAACATCTGGCAAAAAGTGCATTTCAACCTTAATTACTCCATCGCCTTGACACGCTTCACAGCGTCCACCTTTCACATTAAAGCTGAATCGTCCCACATTATAGCCCCTTGCTCTTGCTTCTTGTGTTCCCGCAAATAACTCACGAATCGGAGTAAATAAGCCCGTATAAGTTGCAGGATTTGAACGCGGTGTGCGACCAATCGGGCTTTGGTTTATATCAATAACCTTATCAAAATGCGCTAATCCATCAATGCTCTTATAAGGTGCGACATCACTATTTTCTGCACGGTTTAATGCATTTTGTGCAAGCGGGAATAACGTGTCATTGATAAGGGTAGATTTACCTGAACCTGATACCCCTGTGATACACGTAAATAATCCAACTGGAATTTCTAAATTCACATTTTTTAAATTGTTACCACTTGCACCTGTTAGGGTAAGTAATTTCGTTGCATCGTAAGGAACACGTTGTTTTGGAATCTCAATTCTTTCTTGTTGAGAAAGGAATTTCCCTGTAAGTGATTCCTCACATTGCATAATTTCTTCTGCCGTACCCTGTGCAATCACTTGTCCACCATGAACACCTGCACCCGGTCCAATATCGACAATATGATCTGCGGCTCGAATCGCATCTTCATCGTGTTCAACCACAATTACGGTATTACCTAAATTTCTGAGGTGTAACAATGTATTGAGCAGTCGCTCATTATCACGTTGGTGAAGTCCAATTGATGGCTCATCCAACACATACATCACACCTACTAATCCTGCACCAATTTGGCTTGCTAGGCGAATACGTTGTGCTTCTCCGCCTGATAAGGTTTCCGCTGAACGAGAAAGCGAGAGATAATTTAGCCCTACATTCACTAAGAATTGCAGACGTTCTTTAATTTCTTTGAGGATTTTTTCCGCAATTTTTGCTCGTTGTCCTGTTAAATTTAATTCCTCGAAGAATGTAAGTGCTTCGCCAATACTCTTCTCCGCAATAATCGGTAAATTAGTATTATCAATAAAGACGTAACGTGCCTCACGACGTAAGCGAGAGCCTTGGCAATCAGTACAAGGGCGGTTATTAATATATTTGGCTAATTCATCCCTTACCGCATTCGATTCCGTTTCTTTATAACGGCGAGCCATATTATTTAAAATACCTTCGAAAGGATGCACTCTCTTAACCGTATCGCCCCTATCGTTCGTATATAAAAACTCAATATCTTCATCTGAGCCATTTAAAATAATGTGCTGAATCTTTTTCGGCAGTTCACAGAAAGGCGTTTCAATATCAAATTTATAATGTTTAGCGACAGATTTTAATAAACCAAAATAGTAAAAACTGCGTTTATCCCAGCCTTTAATTGCCCCATTGGCAAGGGAGATTTCTGCATTTTGGATGACTTTACGTTCATCAAAATATTGCTGAACACCCAAACCATCACAAGTAGGACAAGCCCCAGCTGGATTATTAAATGAGAATAAACGAGGTTCTAATTCAGTAATGGAATAACCACAATGAGGGCAAGCAAAGCTAGATGAAAAGGTTAATTCTTCTGCTGTTGGATCATCCATATCGGCAATAACTGCTGTTGATCCAGAAAGATCTAATGCCGTTTCAAAGGATTCAGCCAAACGTGTTCCAACATCAGGACGGACTTTAAAACGATCGACCACGACCTCAATCGTATGCTTTTTTTGTAGTTCTAATTTTGGCGGATCGGATAAATCACATATTTCCCCATCAATTCTTGCGCGAATATAGCCATTAGCGGTCAGATTCTCCAAAAGTTTTACGTGTTCCCCTTTACGATCTTTCACTATTGGTGCGAGTAACATTAATCGCTTACCCTCAGGTTCTTCCAATACACGATCCACCATTTGTGAAATGGTTTGAGCTTCCAAGGGGACATCGTGATCAGGGCAACGAGGCTGACCTACACGAGCAAACAACAATCGCAAATAATCGTGAATTTCTGTCACTGTACCCACTGTTGAACGAGGATTATGAGAGGTCGATTTTTGCTCAATAGAAATTGCTGGAGATAGCCCCTCGATATGATCCACATCAGGCTTTTCCATTAAGGATAAAAATTGACGAGCATAAGCAGAAAGAGATTCAACATAGCGACGTTGCCCTTCTGCATAAAGGGTATCAAATGCCAAGGACGATTTACCCGATCCAGAAAGTCCTGTAATCACGATAAATTTATCTCTTGGTAAGGTTAAATTGATATTTTTAAGATTGTGCGTTCTTGCACCACGAATGTCGATATACTGCATAAATCCCTTCTAGGCTAGGAAATATAAAGAGAAATATTTCTGATTTTCGAGCATTATCGCATAATTTAGATAACTGTACAAAATATCAGTTTTATTAGATGATCTTTTTCAGAATTTCAGGCAAAATAGAGCAAAGTTCTAAGTTTAGAACATGATTAATTTTTGAATATGAGGAAAGTTATGGCAAGTGTAAATAAAGTGATTATTGTGGGAAATTTAGGAAATGATCCTGATATGCGTACCATGCCAAATGGAGATGCCGTTGCAAATATCAGCGTTGCAACAACAGAAAGTTGGACTGATAAAAATACAGGCGAACGCCGTGAAAACACAGAATGGCACCGTATCGTATTCTTCCGTCGTCAAGCAGAAGTGGTGGGACAATATTTACGTAAAGGTTCACAAGTTTATGTTGAAGGTCGTTTAAGAACACGTAAATGGCAAGATCAAAATGGTCAAGATCGTTACACAACAGAAATCCAAGGCGACGTATTACAAATGCTTGGTGGCAGAAATGCACAAGCAGGCGGATACAATGATGGTCAAAACCAAGGCGGATGGAATAATTCAGCCCCAGCACCAAGAGCAAATAATAACAATTATAATCAAGGTGGTTATAACGACAATTATTCACAATCAAATAACTTCGGTGGCGGTTCAAAAGCCCCTGCACAACAAGCTAAACCAGCTCCACAAGCAGAACCACCAATGGATAATTTTGATGATGATATACCGTTTTAGTTCTATATAACTAAATAGTATAAAAATAAAGGCATAGTAGACAAAAGTGTGGGAAATTTTTCGTTTTCTATGCCATGCTTTTGCTAGTTAAAAATGGTTTTATGTACTAGCATTATTCTTCTTTAATTTTTAATATCAGTTCAAATACTTCTTTAAAGGGTTGAAACTCAGAATCTGGAAAGCCTTCACAGTTTTCTGCCAACTGGCTTTTTACTTGACTTTTTGTAACAATTGAATCTAATCCTTTGAACTGCAAAACATATTTCGTTAGGCGTTTTTTACTAAAATAATCCTCAATATTAAAAATTTTTCCACCTTGATACCTTGGTCGAATTGGATAAACAGCTATCCATATTTCTCCGTGTTTTCTATGGCTACCGTAATTTTCTGCATTATACTTCTTCTTTTCATCCTCAAAAATCTTATTTATCGCCCCCCATCCAGACTGATCACTATCAAAGAATGCAATTATATGTTGCCCAACTTTTGGCTTAAACTTTTGTGTTAGTAATTTTACACCTTCTGCTCCCCCACAGGGTAAGTATTCAAATTCAAGATTATTATAACGATTATTTGGGTCGTTTGGGTCTTTTAATACTTTTAAGGCTTTTTTTAAAAACACTTCGTCAGTCTTTCCTTCTACTAATAAAATATCCTTTTTAGAATTTAGAAATATGTTCTGTTCTTGATAGCTCCAAATTCCTTTTGTTAATTCGTAAACAATTCTTTGCTTTTCCATGTCTTCAATTTGAACACTATTATTCTCTTTTTTTGAAAGCATTGTGACGTGTTTTAAGTCAAAATGATGTGTCAGAGTAGGAGAGTGAGTTGTTAATATATTTTCACGATTAGAATATTTTTCTAATAGTTCCTTAATTTTCTCTTTATTTGAAGGATGAATATGACTGTCAGGCTCATCCAGAAGTATCAAGGAATTTTCATCTCCAATCACTTCTAAGATAAGCATTATGAGTAAAAGTTTTTTTTCTCCTTCACTTAAACTTTCTGCTTTCAAACCCGTATTATAATCAATATCAATTTTGGTTATAACCTTATAATCTTTTGGCATAAAAGCAGCAGTGAGATACTTAAATAGATCTATTTCATTAATAAAACCCAATCTATTTTTAAACTCTTCTAATGTTATAGTTATTGAGGTTTCATTTTTTGGATTTAAATTATCAACCATGTTTTTAACTGGGTTTCTTGACCAAGTATTTAGCGTAGGAATATCAAAATTAAAAGTTATATTATTTACCTTATCAACTCCTAAAGTTTTCTTACAAAAATCTCTAATATCTTTAAACTCATCAAAATCATAAAAATGCAACACTAAAAGAGCTATATTCCAATAATATTTATTAATAAATATTAATTTAGAATCAGGAACTGTTTTTCCTTTAATAGCTTTAATATAATCTTGATAAAAGGGGAGGTAGTATTTATCCCATAATCTGCTTTCTTCACCACTATAAGAAGCAATTATTTTATTGGGTAAATATTCGGGGCGTAACGATGTAAAATGTCCATTAACTTTAATTTCATAAACACCCGATTCATATTTCACTTCAACATTGTAGGAGTCTTTTATATATGAAAGTTCGTATTCAAAACTTGGATTATAAATTTTATTATATAAACCTGCAAAAACACTACTTATTGCTTCTAAAATATTACTTTTTCCACTTCCGTTGTTACCAATTAAAACTGTAATTCCTTCTTTATCAGAAAAGTCTATTTCAAAATCTTTTAAATTTTTAAAATGCGTTTTTATTTTTAGTTTATTCAATTTCATGATTTAAATAATCTATTTTCAATTTCATTGATACTAGTATTAATATTTTTTTCTATATTTGATTTTAATCTAACTATTTCATTGTTTATTTTTAATATGCGGTCCACAATAGTCGATTGAATTTCGATTGGAGGAATAACAATAGGTGAGGATAAATATTCTTGACCATTAATATTTGGTTGTCCAGATATTCTTTGATTGGAGGTAATCCAGTTTTTGTAAAGTCTACTTTTAGTAAAGTATAACAGATATTCTGGTATTATTTTTTTAGTATTCAAAATATACTTTACTAAATAGCCTGCAAAAATTGCTTTACCAATTTTATTCTTATAGAGAAATGTTTTTCCGACAGTATTACCTGAGCGAGCAATTAAAAAATCATTTTCTTTTAAAAGGTATTTTCTTTCTACTTTCTCAGCAGACACTATATTATCATTTAAAGTACCATCTTCATTTATATCAGTAATTCTAATATATCTTATTCCTGTTTTTTTATCTTGAGATTTAACGTTAGCTCCGTACATGGGATTACCAATTACTACTTCCTGGAGGGTTCCATTTTTATATTTTTCACTTCTACCATTTTTTCCATTTATCCATACATCCCATCTACTAACCTCAGAAAAATGACTAAAATACATTCCAAGTTTTTTAGCTTTTATTTCAGGAAACTTTAAGCATAACTCATTTTCTATTATCTGCTCAATTTTTAGTTGATTTTCTTTGATTTTACTATTGAAATAAGCTATTTCCTTTTGTTTTTGGTAATAGATTTCTAATAAATTCTTTTGAATCTCTATTGGAGGCAATGGGATATCTAAAGATTTTAAAATATCAATAGTCAAATTTTGTCTTACAGAACCTGTTGTACTCGCATTAATGATTCTATTAAATATTTCCATTTTAAAAAGTTTAAAAAGAAAATCAGGCAGTAGTGTTTCTCTACAGCTAAAAACTACATAAGCAGGACTAATGAATTCGTTTTCATGTTCTTCAGTTCTTAAACCAATGCTACCTACATTTACTCGATATGGATTGTAAGCTAACCATCCTTTTTCCATCTTCTTATATGCTTGATTGATATTTGAACCCTTCTCCTTATAAGCATCAAAAATTCCCGTTTTGTTATTTACACCTAAAATCCCAAATTCGTCATCAGGAAAATCAAATAATTTTATCTTATGACTTTCTTCCTGAATATGTAATCCTAATTTTACAATTGGATATTGTGATTTTATTGTGTTAAAAGAATAGCGCTTGACATCCCATAGTATTAAATTACTAAATGAGACCGTTTTAAAGTATTTATTTGTATTATTCTTCAATGTTTTCATATATTGTATAAAATATTTCTGGTTCTCCAAATGCAACAATACGCTGAAACTTACCATCATATTCATCATATTGTACAGTTGTATAGTGATCATTCCAAAGTCGTTTTTCAATTCTGTATTTAGTAAACTCTTTGGCAATTGGTTCTAATTCATTTTCAATTTTTGTGCCTGTTGTACTGATTCCTGCTTTTTCTACTTCTACAATTGGAATTTCATAATCAAATTTGGTTTTTACTTCCATTTTTATTTCATCTTCCATTTGTTGTTGAACTTGCTTTAGTTTTTCTTTCAGTTCCTTTTTCTCTTCTTTGTCAATTCCGCGAGTTTTTATTTTGTCTTGAAGTACAGTAATTTCTTTTTCACGTTTATTTTCAGCATTTTTCTTTGCTGTTTTTAAAATTGTAGTATATTCGTTTGCTTCTTCTTTAGTAAATTTTTTGAAAAACAGTAAACTTGGTTTTACTGTAGCTCCAGAAGCAATAAATACATCTTGTGGAATTGATGTAATATTTACAATTTTGGCATTTCCTTCTACATAATCACGAACTTTTTGAAGTTTAGTATTATTTAAAACACCTTCGGGTAAAACTATTCCCATTCTTCCACCAGGTTTCAATAAATCAAGGCAGCGTTCAATGAAGAGAACCTCTGTAAGACTGCTCATTTTACCGGTATCAAACAAGCTTAAAACAGACTTTCCAATATTATCATTGATTTGTTTTAGTGCTCTAGTATATCTATCCCCATAGCGTTTTTTGTACTTTTCAATTCTTATTTTATCGGTATATTTATCTTGTTCAGTTACTTTTAGAGATTTTTCAACTCTTGCTCCAAATGGCGGGTTTGTAAGTATAAGGTCAAAACGCTCTTCAAAAATCCCATTAACATTTAATAATCCATCGTGATGATGAACTCCTCCGTGCCCATCTCCGTGCATTATCATATTCATTTTTGCAGTGCGAGCCATTCTTGGGTTTGCATCTGTTCCAAAAATGCAATCGTAGGAAAGTTGTCTTAATCTACTTTCAGGATTTCGAATATCTAATTCAGTGTTGAGTAAAGAAAATAGGTCATTAACTTTTTGGTCTATTTTTTCTTGCTCTTTTTTAGAAGCTTTATAATAGTCGTCAGTGTAATGTTTTAATTTAATTTCCTCTTTGGCTTTTTTTATTTCATTTTCGATTTTACTTCTTACATATTCAAAAGCTTTAATTAAAAAACCACCACTTCCACAACAAGGATCGCAAATGGTTTCCCCTTCTTGTGGATCAAGAACTTCAACCATATAATCAACAACTGTTCTTGGTGTAAAGAATTGACCTAACTCACCTCTAAATGTTTTACCAAGGAACTTCTCAAAGGCAATTCCTTTAACATCATCAGATGTTGTTGAAAGATTGTAAATTTCTAAAGCTTTTACAATTGCCTCAAAACTAGCCTGCTTGATTCTAATCTTTTCATTTGGGTCAAAAAGGTCATCATCTTTAAACTCATCTTTTGTTAGCTCAAACCAATAATCCATATAAGGAATGTCATCTTTTGGACCATTTCTTTTTACGTTGATTGGTCTTATATTTTTTTCGTAATGAGCTTCTTGTTTCTTGAATTGTTTTAAAGAGAAAATATTATCTTCGTCAGGATTTCGTTCATAACGAATTTTCATAAATAAAATCTTACTTGTTTCATCAAAAGCAGCTTCTGGTGAAAGTTTATCATTATTTCTGATAATATTATGGCATCTCAAAAGTAGGTTACTAAATTCATCTCTTGTAAAAGCTTTTGTTTGAGTCAATAAGTTTTTTACTTTTTTGTCGCTTTGTAAATCCTCTGAAGTTGGAATGTCTAAAATTTCATCTTCTAAATCTTTTGGATAACCTTCAAGATTTACTTTGAAAACTTTTGTATGCTTTAGATTAGTAGTGACAAAAAAAGGTGCTTTTACATAGCGAGCATAATGCGACCCTTGAAAATAATCTCCCTCAACAATATCAATGTTGTCCGCTTTACATTCTACAACGATTGAAGGAGCCTTTTTCTCAACTTCATCTTTATTTTTCCAAATGACAATATCGGCACTAGCTCTACCAGTACCTCTTTTATTGCCTTCGGCAACAGTCACTTCTTGTTGCATTTGGTCAAGAGAGTACCCATAATGATTTACAAGTCTACAGATATACTCTTGTCTTACTTTTTCCTCTGGCGTCAAAACAAGCCATTTATCTTTAAGAGGTGAAAATATTTTTTTGTTTTCTATTTTAAGTTCTAATTTCATTCATCTAGTCTTTCTATGTTAGAGCCATTGGTTTTTTAAGGTTGATTTGTAATAATTCAGTAATTAAGAGTAGTATATTTCAATGAATATTAAGCTTAATTTGTAAATATCTTTCTGAATTGTATTATCATCTTATCAATATTTTCTGTTAACTATTTGTGTTTTTAGTGTACAAACAACCTTTATCGATTTTATTCTAACATCAAATAGATTGTCAAAAAATTCAGACCTGATCTAGTTATCTAAAACAGACCTAAAAACTTTATTTTGATATAAACAAATTTTTTCATTCACTCTCTTATGGGAATTTTACCACAGATAACTTCTTATACTTTCATTTTAGATAACAAAGGATTTGTTTATCTGATTAGAACCTGCACTTGTAATAATCTATGACATATGGCTATCAGCATGATAAATATACCTAATAATTATTTATCAGCTAGGAATTCCCTTCAACAAACTTGTCAGCAACTTCCAATAAGTCTCCACTGCAGGAATATGCACTTTTTCATCTGGCGAGTGAGCATTGCGGATTGTTGGACCAATAGAAACTAAATCCATATTTGGGTAAGTTTTCTTAATTAAGCCACATTCTAAGCCTGCATGGATCACTTGAATTTTGGCGGAATAGCCAAGAATTTCATCGTAGATTTTTTGAGTGAGTGCAGTGATTTGTGAATGTGGATCAGGTTGCCAGCCCGGATAACTACCAGAGAATACGGCATTTGCACCCGATAATTCACTGATGGCACTGAGTTTTCCTCTTACATCGGCTTTGCCACTTTCGATTAGTGAGCGAATTAAAATATTGGCTTTCACTGTATTTTCTTCAGTAGTTAAAATGCCCATACTGAGTGAGCTTTCTACTACATTTTCTACCACGTCACTATTACGGATTACACCATTAGGTAGTGCATTAAGGAAATTAATGACCTTGTGAGTAGATTCTGAGGTGAAAACTTTTTGCGGAGCAGAAATAGAGTCTGTGATGAAAACTAAGTTTGGTTCTGCCACAGCAAGTTCTACTTTGAAATCGTATTCGATTTGTTTGAGACAAGCGGTAAGATTCGCTTCATCTTTTGCATTAAATGCAATAATAACAGAGGATTCACGAGGGATGGCATTACGCACAGAACCCCCGCTAATTTCTGAAATTTGGAATGTAATTTGTGATTTAAGATCCGTTAAGGCTCTCGCTAATAATTTGATTGCATTCACTCTTGACGTGTGGATATCGACACCAGAGTGACCGCCAGTTAATCCTTTGATATTCAGTTTGATTGCACGATCAAATGAATGAGTGGTTTGTTCTACGGGTAAATCAATCGTCGCATCTTCTCCGCCTGCACAACCGATATAAATCTCGCCATTTTCTTCCGTATCCGTGTTGATCATGATATTTGATTTTAGCCAATTAGGACGTAAACCAATCGCTCCTTCCATGCCCGCTTCTTCGGTCATTGTTAGAAGCACTTCAAGCTCAGGATGAGCTATATCATCAGAATCTAAAACGGCCAAACAAGATGCCAATCCAATCCCATTATCTGCCCCTAATGTTGTGCCTGTTGCTTTTACCCATTCGCCATCAATATAAGGTTTAATCGGATCTGTTTCAAAATTGTGTGATGAACCTTCATTCGCTTGTGGCACCATATCTAAGTGAGCTTGTAGGGAAACAGATTGGCGGTCTTCCATGCCTTTGGTCGCTGGTTTGCGGATAAGTATATTGCCGACTTCGTCACGTTCAACAAAAAACGCCTTTTCTTTTGCCCAATTCACAATAAATTCAGCGAGTTTTTCTTCATGATAAGACGGATGGGGAATTGCACAAATTTGATCGAACCATTTCCATAAGATAGTTGGATTGAGTGTTTGGATTTCAGACATAATTACCTCTTGTTTTAACCAATAGCGGTGAGATTTGGACTAATTTTTACAAAAATCACACGTCGAAAGGATTTTATTGTAGAATATATCGGAAATGATAGCATGAATTCGATTTTCAAGTTATCTCTCCACAATTTTTTAAGATGATTTTGTCATCACTATCTGGGTAATTTTATGAGTGAAAAATATACAAACGAAAAATACGTGGTAACGTGGGATATGTTCCACATGCATGCACGTAAATTAGCAGAACGTCTTTTACCTTCATCACAATGGAAGGGTATTATTGCAGTGAGTCGCGGAGGGTTATTTCCTGCGGCAGTATTAGCAAGAGAATTAAATATTCGCCACGTAGAGACAGTTTGTATTGCGAGTTATGATCATGATAATCAAGGCGAATTAAAAGTCTTACATGCTGCTGACGTAGCAAATGGCGGAGAAGGTTTTATTGTTGTTGATGATTTAGTTGATACAGGTAATACCGCGCGTGAAATTCGTAAAATGTATCCAAAAGCAAAATTTGTGACCGTATTTGCTAAACCTTTAGGTGCAGAGCTTGTTGATGATTATGTAATCGATATTCCTCAAGAAACTTGGATTGAACAACCTTGGGATCTTGGTATTACTTTTGTTAAACCACTTTCAAAACAATAAGTTTGACTTAAGATGATTGTCGAATAAAAGTGAGAGGACGCAAATGCGTCCTTTACTTTAGTGTTCTTTATGTAATTAAATCGAATAGGTTATTATGAGCTTAGGTAATCTTTATATTATTTCAGCACCAAGTGGTGCGGGTAAATCTTCATTAATCAACGCATTATTAGCTGATTTACCTCGTTCAACCGTTGAATTGTCAATATCCCATACTACTCGTTCCCCTCGCCCAGGTGAAGAACATGGTGTTCACTACTATTTCACATCTCATGGTGATTTTGAGCATTTAATTTCACAAGGTCATTTTTTAGAATGGGCAGAAGTCTTTGGTAATTATTACGGTACTTCATTACCGCTAATTGAGCGAAGTCTGGAAGAAGGCATTGACGTTTTCTTAGATATTGATTGGCAGGGGGCAAGACAGATCAGAGAAAAACTGCCGAATGTGAAGAGTATCTTTATTCTTCCTCCATCTAAAGCGGAATTAGAAAATCGTTTAATTGGAAGAGGGCAGGATTCGGCAGAAGTAATTCAAGGCAGAATGAATAAAGCTGTATCTGAAATGAGCCACTATAATGAATTTGATTATGTCATTTTTAATGATGATTTTGATACAGCATTAACGGAATTAAAGAGTATTCTGATTGCAGAACGTCTTAAACAAGAAGCTCAATCTATTCGTCATCAAGCATTGATTGCTGAATTACTTGGTTGATATAAATTAGCCATAAAAAACCCCGCAATTTAGTTTAGCGGGGTTTTCTTTTATCTTATTACTTCTATTCTTTATTGTTGTCTTTCAGTTTCATCATTTTCACTTGTATTTGGTGTCGTTGCTGAAGTTTGAGCTCTCGCTTTTTCAGCTGCACTTAATACAATAGCACCGACGTTAGTACGACGTTGTAATTCATGATTTTGTAATAATGCATTAATACGACGTTGTTGGTATTCTAATTGCTCAGGAGTAGGTTGTGTTTGCGATGGGGCATTGTAACTTACTTGCTGAACTGAATTACTAAACGGAAGTGTTTGTAATACAGGTTGTTCAACTTGTGCAACTTCTTGCTCTGCAGTCATGATATTTGCACCAAATACTGCAACTAAACATACAGAAGCTGCAATTCCCATTTGCATAATCGGTGTTTTCCAACCCTTAAGTTTTAACAATAAACCTTTTGGCTTTTCTGCTTGAGTCGAAATTTCTTCTTTTTCAATAGCTGCTTCTAATTTCGCAGAGAAATCGCTACCAAGAATAATTTCTTCTCCTCGCATAACACTACGGATTGCGTGGTAGTTAGCCCATTTTTGTTGTAACTCTTCACTTTTGCATAATGTATCGGTAAAAGCATGCTCCACATTATGTCCATCCAT
Source organism: Otariodibacter oris (assembly GCF_009684715.1). NCBI lineage: Bacteria > Pseudomonadati > Pseudomonadota > Gammaproteobacteria > Pasteurellales > Pasteurellaceae > Otariodibacter > Otariodibacter oris. The sequence goes on from NZ_CP016604.1 coordinate 450,564, forward strand.
ATAGGCGGAAAGTGTTTCTCTTTGTTGCATAGATAGCTCCAATATTTTTAATCTATGTTTTAATTTTTTTGCATTAATGGATTAATTTTTGCGTCAATCGCTTCTCTTGCTCTGAAGATACGAGATCTTACAGTACCAACAGGACATTGCATAACTTCTGCGATCTCTTCATAACTTAGCCCATCAATTTCACGCAAGGTTATTGCATTCTTTAATTCATCGGGTAAGTTTTCAATCGTATCAAATACAATTCGTTTTAACTCTTCAGATAATATTAAATTCTCTGGTGTGTCTGCTTCACGTAACTGGACACCACTGTCGTAACTTTCTGCATCTTCAGCAAGAATATCTTCTTTTGGAGGACGTCGTCCTAAAGCGGTTAAGTGATTCTTTGCTGTATTTACGGCAATTCTATACAGCCAAGTATAGAACGCACTTTCTCCTCTAAATGACTCTAAAGAACGATACGCTTTTATAAAAGATTCTTGTACAAGATCTGGGATGTCATCGCGTGCAACGTAGCGTGTTAGCAATCCTGCTACTCTATTTTGATAACGTATGACGAGTAAATTAAATGCTTTTTTATCACCTTGTTGTGCACGCTCAACCAATTCTTGATCGGTAATTTGCTCGCTCATCTATTGAGTTCTCCTAACTTTTACGCTGGATCTTCCCCTTCGCACACCTCGTTAGTATGTTTATTTGGGAAAAAGTTCATCCAAGTAAATTATTTGTTTGTTATTTGGTCATTTTGTGTTTTTACCACGATTCATAAAAGTAGAAAAAACTAAAATCATTAAGCTTATTCCATAAATTAACCAATGACCAAGTAATGTAAAAGGTGTGGTTCCTTTGGTTGGTTGCATTGACTGAGTAAGCGTTGTTGCCTCAAATTGAGGAGCTTGTTTAATAATCTGACCATTGACATCGACAAATGCGGTAATGCCAGTATTGGTTGCTCTAATTAAAGGTTTTCCTAATTCTAAAGCGCGCATTCTCGCCATCTGTAAATGTTGCCAAGGACCACTACTGGTTCCAAACCAAGCATCATTTGAAATCGTGACTAAATAATCAGATTGTTGCTGTTTTTGATTTTGTTGAACTTGATCACCGAAGATTATTTCATAACAAATTGCTAAATTAAATGAATTATTAGCAATGTTGAGTGCTGGCTGAATAAAATTTCCTCGAGCTAAATTAATTGGGAGAATAAATACTTCTCGCATCCAATCAAGTAGGTTACCGAACGGAACATATTCACCAAAGGGTACCAAATGATGCTTATTGTATCGTTGAGCTTGGGACATATTATACGGTTGATTAGAATCGCCAAGCAAGACTGCACTATTAAACAGCTGATTATTTTCTTGATAAAGGGTGCCTAGTATGATTTCGCTATGATTTTCTCTTCCCAGGGAATCTAACTGATTCAAAATAGGGACGATATCATTCTCCTTTGCTGGAATGGCTGATTCAGGAAAAATAATGACATCACTCTTACCAAGCAATGGAGTAATTAAACGATTATAGGTAGCCAACGTTGCGTTGAAGTAACTGGGATCCCATTTCATTTGTTGTTCAATATTGCCTTGAATAAGGCTGATATTGATAGATTTTTTTTCAGTATCATCTTCAACAAAAGTAAATAGTTGTGTGAATGCAGTGAAAATTAAAATACCGATACAAACTAAAATGGGCTGATGAGGTATTATTTTATGTTCAGACCATTTGCAAAAAATTTGTACCAAGTAACCGCTTGTTAAAATAACAAAAAAAGTCAGTCCTTGTACGCCGGTAATGGGAGCAAGCCCATAAAATGGAGAATCGATCTGTGTGTAGCCAAATTGCAACCATGGAAAGCCTGTGAAGACAATTTCACGTAAATATTCAGTGAATGAAAATAAACTCGCTAATACCCAAGGATTTTTTAAATTAAATCGTTGTGATAAATAGGTAAAGAGTAATGGATAAAGAGCTAAATAGCTTGCAAGTAACAATACGGCAAGATAGCTGACAATTTCTGGTACTCCACCAAATTGAGTCATACTCACACTTACCCAATTTACACCGATGGAAAAATAGCTCACAGCCCATAAAAATGCACCAATTAATGCGACTTTTTTAGATTGAGTGATAATCAACCACAATAAGCCAAATGCTGAAATAAAAGCAACAGGCCAATAATCAAAGGGGGAATAAGCTAGAATTCCTATTCCTCCAGAAATTAAGGCAAAAAGGTAAATGGTTACTGTAGAAAAATTTTTTGATATAGCCATTATTCAGGGTCTTTCTCTTTCGGTTCCATTAACTCTAACTGTTCATCTGTTACAGTAACCCGGAATTGAATTAATTTTCTGCTATCCGCGGAGGTGACTTTGAATGTAATTCCCTCTAAGGCAATTTCTTCCCCACGTTTTGGTAGATAACCAAAAGATTTGGTTACTAATCCCCCAACGGTATCAACTTCTTCATCAGTAAAATGTGTTGCAAATTGTTGGTTAAAACGTTCAATATCCGTTAATGCTAATACAGCGTAACTATGCTGGGAAAGCTGACGAATTGGTTCGACTTCTTCTTCATCAAACTCATCTTCAATATTACCTACAATCTGTTCAAGAATATCTTCAATGGTAACTAAACCAGAAACTGCTCCAAATTCATCAACCACAATTGCCATATGAAAACGTTCTGAACGGAATTCCTTGAGCATGCGATCAACTCGTTTACTTTCAGGTACAATAACCGCTGGGCGTAAAATTTTCGACATTTCAAAAGGCTCAGAATCTGAACTAAGATATTTTAATAGTTCTTTGGCATGTAGAATACCCTCGATACTATCCTTTCCATCCTTGATCACAGGGAACCTTGAGTGAGTTGATTCAATAATGGTATCAACACATGAGTCTAACGGCTGTTCGGTATCAATAAAAATAATATGTGAACGTGGAATCATGATATCTCGAACACGTAATTCTGAAATTTCCATGACTCCTTCGATCATTTGCTTTGTATCTGTATCAATTAATTCATTTTCAGCGGAGTCTCTAATGACTTCTACTAAATCTTCTCGATTTTTAGGTTCTTGCTGAAAAAATCCACCTAAAATAGCTTTAAAAAATGATTTCTTGTCTGACGAATGTGCGTCTTGTTGGTCATCGCTCATTGTATATTCTCGTAAATAAATAAAATCGAAAATTACCACAGTTTAGATAAAAAATCGACATTAACCTCTATTACTTGCTTTCTATTTATTGAAATTTAGAATAGGATATGCCTAATTTTTTTACAGAAACCTCTCCAAAGGAGTTATTTTTATGAAATTAAGTAAAATTGCACTTGTTGCAACAACGCTTATTACAAGTACAGCAGCATTCGCTGGTTCAATTACTGGTTCTTCAAATGTAAATTTTTTAGCTTTTGATGGACAAAAAGTTAAAAAAGATACAGCATTAAATGTCAATGATAATGCTCAACACCAAGTTGTAGTAGAAGTTTCTAGTATCTATGACTCTGGTTCAGACAGCAACTATTTTGAATCAACACCTATTGTTGTGACGTTTACAGGTAGCCAAGAAAATATAAAAATTATTACTCCTCGCTTACGTTCTGATTTTGAGGTTGAAAAATTTAAAAAAGCCCCAACATTGGATATAAAGACAACATCAGGAAAAGAAGTAAGTCATAAATTAGACTATTTAGAGGGAGAAGGATTCTTACCAAATATTAATGTTGTAGAAAATTTAGCAAATTATAATGCGGGAAATAATGTTGCTTCATTAAAACAGTTTGCGATGACACCAATGGCTACCATGATGCCAATGCAAAATGGCAGAGCGACTAAAGGACAAGTAATGGTGCAGGGTGAAAATATCGCAGAACAGCAATTACAATATTGGTTCCAACAAGCTGATAAAGAAACTCAAAAACGTTTCTTGGATTGGGCGAAAAAACAATAATAGGTATTGTTATTCTGTTAAATTTGATAAAGATCATATAATAATTATATGTGTTTGAATGTCGTGCCATTTCCTGTTGTCAAAGAAGAATGAGACTGTGTTATAATCCATATGTCATTCATTCTATAGGATCTGTTCTATAGGAATAGAAGAAAGAATTTTGTTTAACTTTAAATTATAGGTGGAAAATCCATGGCTATTAAAATTGGTATTAACGGCTTCGGTCGTATCGGACGTATCGTATTCCGCGCAGCACAATTACGTGATGATATTGAAGTTGTAGGTATTAACGATTTAATCGATGTTGATTACATGGCTTACATGTTGAAATATGATTCAACTCACGGTCGTTTTGACGGAACAGTAGAAGTTAAAGATGGTCATTTAGTTGTTAATGGTAAAACTATCCGTGTAACTGCAGAAAAAGATCCTGCAAATTTAAAATGGAACGAAATTGGTGTTGATGTAGCAGTTGAAGCAACTGGTATCTTCTTAACAGATGAAACAGCTCGTAAACATATTACAGCAGGTGCTAAAAAAGTTGTATTAACTGGTCCATCAAAAGATGCAACTCCAATGTTTGTAAATGGTGTTAACTTTGATAAATATGAAGGTCAAGACATCGTTTCTAACGCATCTTGTACAACAAACTGTTTAGCGCCATTAGCTAAAGTTGTTCACGATAAATTTGGTATCAAAGAAGGTTTAATGACAACTGTTCACGCAACAACTGCAACACAAAAAGTTGTTGATGGTCCTTCTATGAAAGACTGGAGAGGTGGTCGTGGTGCTTCACAAAACATCATCCCATCTTCAACAGGTGCAGCTAAAGCGGTTGGTAAAGTATTACCAGCATTAAATGGTAAATTAACAGGTATGGCATTCCGTGTACCAACAACTAACGTATCTGTTGTTGATTTAACTGTTAACTTAGAAAAACCAGCTAAATATGAAGAAATCTGTGCAGAATTAAAACGTGCATCTGAAAATGAATTAAAAGGTATCTTAGGTTATACTGAAGATGCTGTAGTTTCTACAGACTTCAACGGTTGCACATTAACATCAGTATTTGATGCAGCAGCAGGTATCGCTTTAACAGATACTTTCGTGAAATTAGTTTCTTGGTATGATAACGAAACTGGTTATTCACACAAAGTATTAGACTTAGTTGCTTTAGTTCATAACTACAAAGGCTAATCACTAGTCAAGTTTAGATAAGATTATCTAGATTTAATAGACCTACTCTTATCAGTTAAATGACTGAATGAGAGTAGGTTTTTTTATTCTTAAAAATTGGAAAAATATTCCTTGGTAAGCGCCCTATAACATGGGGAATTCGACAATAAAAAAATCTGCACTTTAATTACTATTTACTCGTAAATTAAAGTACAGATTTAAGATAGGATATTTGGTTTTTGATTAATCTACAATTTTAGTACCGTAGAAATAAGTATAACCAAATGGGCTTTGTTTATAGTCTTGTACACGTTTTCTTAGCACTTTATAGTTAAGCGAATGCGCGACGTTGATCCAAGGTGTTTGCTCTTTTAATAACACTTGAGCTTGCTCATAGAGTTTTGCTCTTTCTGATTTATCAGACAAGCCTCTTGCGTGTTCAAGTAATGCATCTAGTTCAGGACTATTAAAACGAGCATAGTTACTGTTACCAATGTTTTCGCTAGCAAATAGTGGGGACAAGAAGTTATCAGGATCACCATTATCACCAGACCATCCGTAAATACCTGCAGTTAATTCACCTGCTTTGGTACGTTTGAGATAGTCACCCCATTCATAACTGACTAATTTTGCATTTACACCTACTTTTGCCCAATCGCTTTGAATAAGCTCAGCTAAACGACGTGGATTTGGATTTGAGGCTCTCACAACAGGTTGAACCCAAAATTCTGTGTCAAATCCATTTTCATATCCAGCTTCTTTCAATAATTCTCTTGCTTTTTCTGGATCATATTCATAATCAGTGATTGAGTCATTATATCCCCAAATGGTTGGCGGAAGAGGATTTTTAGCTGCAACACCAGCTCCTCGATATACGGCATCAATAATTGCTTTTTTATCGACAGCATAGTTAAGAGCCTGACGTACTTTTACGTTATCAAAAGGTGCTTTTTGCGTATTGAACGCAATATAAGCGATATTTAATCCTTCTTGTGATATCACTGTTAAATTAGGATCATTTTTCATTTTCTCAAGATCGGTAATATTTGGGAAGTCGATCGTGTCACAAGTGCCAGCTTGTAATTTTGCATAACGAGTACTTGCATCAGGAACAATATCAAAAATTAATTGATCAATATCAGCTTTACCATTCCAATAATCTTTATTGGCTAAGAAACGAATTTTTTGTTCTAGCTGATAGCCTGAGAATACGAATGGACCAGTACCAATTGGATTGCTATCAATCGTTTCTGGTTTTCCTTCTTTCATCATCTTATCTGCATATTCAGCAGAATAAATAGAAATAAAGTCCATACCCAAGCTAGCAAGGAAAGTTGCATCCTTTTTATTTAATGTAATTCTTACTGTATTATCATCCACTTTTTCTACAGATTTTAATAAAGCGGGGAATTTCATTGCATTAAAATACGGGTAGGTTGCATTTGAAACATTGTGATAAGGGTGGTTTGGATCAAGTTGGCGTTCGAATGAAAATACAACATCGTCGGCATTAAAATTACGGCTTGGGGTAAATTCTTTATTAGAGTGGAATTTTACCCCTTTGCGTAAATGGAATGTATAAGTGAGACCATCATCACTGACATCCCAACTTTCTGCTAATGCAGGTTCTAAATCTGTTGAGCCTCGTTTGAATTCAATTAGACGGTTATAAACTTGCTGTGAACTTGCAGTATAAGCGATACCATCCATCTCTAAAGCAGGGCTAAATCCTGTTGGGGCACGGCTGGTGCAGTTAATAAAGGTATTAAATTCTGCCGCTTGAGTTGCAGTAGCAAATAATAATGTCGCACTAAGTAATGAAAGTTTCGTCTTAATTTTCATACTTTCTCCTGTTGATATTTGAACTCTCATCAACAAGATACCGATTTTATTACCGCAGGTAAAGAACTAAAACAAGGCTTTTATAACTAAAAAGCATATTAATGCGATTGCTATTTTTGATGACGTTCTTTTAATTTTTCAATGACATCTGACCAAGAGAGTTCAGCATCTTGCAACAAAACGGTTAAATGATAAGCTAAATCAGCCGCTTCTGAAATCGTTTCCATACGATCTTTCATAGTGGCAGCAAGTGCTGTTTCAACGCCTTCTTCGCCGACTTTTTGTGCGATTCGTTTTGTCCCTCTTGCGTAGAGTGATGCGGTATAAGACGTTTCAGGATCTTTTCCTTTACGTTCACCGATCAAGCGTTCTAATTTGCTGAAAAAGACCCAATCAGGTTGATTATCTAATTCAAATTGGTGGAAACAACTTTCTTTGCCTGTGTGGCAAGTTTCACCTATTGGATTAACTAAAATGAGAAGGGTATCTTGATCACAATCTAGGCTCATATCGACTACATTAAGGAAATGTCCAGAGGTTTCTCCTTTAGTCCACAGACGTTGCTTAGTGCGAGAGAAGAAGGTTACTTTGTTTTCTGCGAGCGTTTTTTCTAAGGCTTCTTGGTTCATATAACCTAGCATCAGCACTTCACAGGTTGCATTATTTTGAATAATAACTGGTAATAAGTTATCTACTTTTTGCCAATCTATTTTGCTTATATCTAACATATTCTTTCCCCTCGGTTTAAATTAGTTACGGATTGCAATATTTTCATTACTCAAATATTGTTTTAACTGTTCAATTTGAATAATTTGTTTATGAAAAACACTGGCAGCTAAGGCTCCATCTACCTTTGCTTCGATGAAAGCATCTCGGAAATGGATCATTTCACCTGCACCACCTGATGCAATAAGCGGAATATTGCACACTTCACGCACTTTTTTAAGTTGCTCGATATCATAGCCTTGTCGCATACCATCTTGGTTCATCGTATTTAAGACGATTTCCCCTGCACCACGTTGTTGTACTTCTTTGACCCAATCCATTGTTTGCCATTGTGTTTGTCTTGTTCTTTTCTCATCGCCAGTATATTGGTTTACCCAATATTTCCCAGTTTCCTTTTCAAACCAGCTATCAATCCCCACCACCACAGCTTGCACACCAAAGCGATCGGCTAAACGATTGATTAAGTCAGGGTCAGCAATAGCAGGGGAATTGATTGAAATTTTATCTGCACCAAAAGCAAAAATTTGCTCAGCGTCCGCTTCTGTTTTTATGCCACCCGCAACGCAAAAAGGAATATCAATCACCTTTGCGACTCGTTCCACCCAGCTTTTATCAATGGTACGTCCATCGCTTGATGCCGTAATATCGTAAAAGACTAATTCATCAGCCCCTTCTTCAGCGTAGCGTTGAGCGAGCGGAACAATATCCCCAATGATTTCGTGATTACGAAATTGAACGCCCTTTACCACTTGACCATCTTTAACGTCTAAGCAAGGAATTATCCGTTTTGCCAACATGCTATCGCCTCCTTCACATTAAATTTTCCTTCTAATAACGCTCTACCTACAATCACACCTGCAACGCCCGTATTTTTCAAAGCTTGAATATCTTCAAGGGAGCCAATTCCGCCAGAAGATTGAAACTGAATATCAGGGAAGGCTTGGCAAATTTCTTTATAAAGTTTCACATTAGAGCCTTGCAATGTACCGTCTTTAGATATATCCGTGCATAAAACGTGTTTTAAACCGACTGTTTGAAAATCTTCAATGACTTGCTCAAGGGAAACTTGGCTATCTTCTTGCCAGCCACTAATGGCAATATGTTTTTCATCTTGAGTGTTGATATTAATATCCAACGCTAAAACAAATTTATCTGCCCCATAACGTGTAAACCACGTTTTCACTAATTCGGGTTGTTTTACCGCTGTTGAGCCGATCACAACACGGCTCACACCAATATCAAATAAATCAATGATATCTTGTTTTGTACGAATTCCACCGCCGACTTGAATTGGGCAAGGGACATTTTTGATAATTTCACTGATTAATGCCGTTTGGCGTTTAGTCGGATCTTTTGCACCCGTTAAATCGACCAAGTGCAAAGATTCAGCCCCTTGTTCGACATAATGTTGAAATTGAGCGATAGGGTTATCGCTATATTGTGTTTTTTGGGCATAATCGCCTTGGTAAAGTCGAACGACTTTACCATCAATTAAATCTAATGCAGGGATAATGATTGATTTTTCCATTGTATTTCCTGTTTTTTCGAATAGGGTTGCGGATATTTTGCAAAATATTGTTTGAATCTAACCGCTTGTCGTTAAATATTTTCGACAAAATTTTTCAGTAAGCGTGAGCCACTCTTGCCAGATCGTTCAGGGTGGAATTGCACCCCATAGAAATTGTTATGCTGTAAAGCGGCTGAAAATAGCACACCATAATCTGCTGTTGCTATCGTATGGCTATTGGGTAATACCGCATAGCTATGCACAAAATAGAAATGGCTATCTTGTTCGATTCCTGAAAATAAAGGGTGATCTGCTTGATAATGAACTTGATTCCAGCCCATATGTGGGAGTGGAAGTTGCGTATCTGGAATTAATTCCGTTGTGCCACTCATTACTCCTAATGTATTTACATTCCCTTCGGCTGAAAATTCTGTCATCAACTGCATCCCCAAACAAATGCCTAAAACAGGTTGTTTTAAGGTCGGTATAACTTCAATTAAGCCTAACTCTGTTAAGTTTTGCATAGCAGCTTTTGCAGTGCCAACACCGGGTAAAATTAATTTATCCGCCGATTGAATCTGTGAAATATCATCGGTAATTTCGGTTTTATAACCTAATCGATCAAACGCAAATTTTACGGATGAAAGATTGGCACAGCGGGTATTGATAATCGTAATCTGAGACATTTTTTATCCTTATTTCTTTAAAGCATTCCCTTACTACTTGGTAACTCATTGCCTTCAATTTTGATTGCTTGACGTAATGTTCTACCAAATACTTTGAATAGGCTTTCGATTTTGTGGTGATCGTTATCGCCTTTGGTTTTTAAGTGCAAGGTCGCCATTAAGGTATAGGCGAGGGATTGAAAGAAATGTTCTGTCATTTCGGTACTAAAATCGCCCACTTTATCCCGTTTGAATTTTGCTTTGAATTTAAAATAAGGACGGCCTGATAAATCTAAGGCACATTCTGCTTTACATTCATCCATTGGTAAGACAAAACCAAATCGAGCAATACCTCGTTTATCACCCAATGCTTGTTTGAGGGCTGTTCCCAATGCTAAAGCGGTATCTTCGACGGTGTGATGTTCATCAATCCAAAGATCGCCTTTGCAACTTACATTCATTCTAAAACCACCGTGTGTCGCAATTTGATCTAACATATGATCGAAAAATCCAACCCCAGTTTTGATTTCGTTCACACCAGTTTCATCTAACCAGACTTGTACTTTGATATCCGTTTCTTTGGTCTTACGTTCCACTTCCGCATAGCGAGGTTCACGTTGAGTGTTATCTTGTTTTTTCGGTAAAAGTTTTTCCGCAATCAAATCCCAAGTTAATTTCTCACGATCATATTGAAGTGCTTGAATACCCATATTTTCTGCAAGCTGTACATCGGTAGCACGATCGCCGATGACAAAGCTATGCTGTGGATCGAATTTCTTTTTATCGATATATTTCTGCAGTAATTTCGTTTTTGGTTTACGGCAATCGCAATTATCTTCTGGCTTGTGTGGGCAAATTAATACGTCGTCAAATTCAATCCCTTGAGATTTGAATAATGCCATCATTGCATTGTGCGGTTTATCAAAATCCTCTTGCGGAAAAGAGTCTGTACCAAGTCCGTCTTGATTACTGACCATTACAAAACGATAGTAAGGTTTCAAAGCAAGTAGAGCAGGAATCACGTTAGGCTCGAATTGTAATTTTTCTAAACTATCAATTTGAAAATCGGTTTTTGGCTCATCAATTAAAGTCCCGTCACGATCGATAAAAAGTGTTGGTTGCATACTGTTTTCCTTTTATTTTGTGCTTGATTGAAGTGCGGTAATGGCATCAATCACGCGTTGATTTTCTGTTTGTGTACCAATGGTGATACGAATGCAATTGGCTAATCCTAAGGCATTATGTTGATTGCGTAAAATAATCCCTTGCTCCCAAAGGGCATTGAATACTTGTTGTCCGTCTTTAAATTTAACTAAAAGATAGTTGGCATCACTCGGATAAATCTGCTCAACAAGCGGTAAGTTACTCAAACTATTTTGCAAAATTTGTCGATTCTGTTTGATTTCTTCAACACGCTTTTGCATTTGCTGTAAGCCCTTTTCTTGTAATGCTTGTGTAGCAATATCTGCAACAGGGGTTGCTAGCGGGTAGGGGGCAATCACTTTTTGTAAGACGTTAATCAACTCAGGATTAGCAAGGGTAAAACCACAACGTAACCCAGCAAGTGCAAAGGCTTTAGAAAGCGTTCTCACAATCGCAAGGTGAGAGTAATTAACTAATTCAGTTACCATTGTGGACTCAGGACAAAATTCAATATAAGCCTCATCTACAACTACAATTGCTTTACCTTCAGTGATTTGCAAAAGTTTGATTAAATCTGACCGCTTGAGCGTGTTCCCCGTTGGGTTATTTGGGCTACAAACGAAGATCACTTTGACTTTATCAAGTTGTTTTTCGATTTCCGCTAAATTTAATTGAAAATCTGCTGTGAGTGGCACGGTAATTTGTGGAATATCACAAGTTTCCGCGCTGACTGCATACATACCATAGGTTGGCGGACAATAAAGAATGCTGTCTGTTGGTTCACAAAAAGCACGAATAATGAGTTCGATACTTTCATCTCCCCCCCGACTGACTAACACATTTTCAGGTTTAAGATTGGCATAACGTGCGTAACCTTCAATCACTGATTGTGGTTGAGGTTCAGGGTAGCGGTTAAATTTTTCTAAAGTGAGTTCAAATTTCGGTGAAGTTGGATATTCATTAGCATTAAGCCAAATATCGCCTTTTCCGCCTAAACGTCTGGCGGATTGATAAGGGGTAAGGGCTTGTATATTTTTACGAGAAAGTGATGTTATTGTCATAATAGTTCCTCAAATTCCTGCATTGATTTTAGCTAAACGGATACTCACGGCTTGTTTGTGTGCATCTAATTTTTCTGCCTCTGCCATTTTCATCACCGTTGGGGCTAGTTGTTGAAAGCCTTGTGGCGAAAGTTCTTGCACTGTCATACGTTTACTGAAATCAGCTAAACCTAAACTAGAGTGGGTCTTTGTGTAGGCGTAGGTTGGCAAAACGTGGTTTGTGCCACTGGCATAATCACCCATACTTTCAGGCGAGTAAGCCCCAAGGAAAATCGATCCCGCGTTATCTAAAAATGGCAGTAAGTTACGTGGATTTTCGACTTGAACGACCAAATGCTCAGGAGCATATTGATTGCTGACATTGACACATTCACGCAAATCTTCGCCAATAAAAATACGGCTATTTTCTAGGGCTTTCCAAGCGGTCTGTTCACGAGGAAGTTTTGCAATTTGTTGCTCAATGGCTGTTTCTGTGGCTTGAGCCAGTTCAATGCTTGGTGTCACTAAAATCACTTGACTATCTGCTCCATGTTCTGCTTGAGAGAGCAGATCGCTTGCAACAAAATCAGGATCAGCAAATTCATCGGCAATCACAAGCACTTCGGAAGGGCCTGCCGGCATATCAATGGCGGTCCCTTGTTGTTGAACTTGACGTTTAGCTTCCGTCACAAACGCATTACCAGGTCCAAAAATTTTATCAACTTGTGGCACGGTTTCTGTTCCATTTGCCATCGCAAAAACGGCTTGAGCGCCACCGATAGTATAAATTTTTTCTACGCCACACAGATTGGCGGAGTAAAGAATTTCATCGGCAATCGGTGGAGGTGAACAGAGAATAATTTGTTGGCAACCTGCAATTTTTGCAGGAATGGCTAACATTAACACCGTTGAAAAAAGTGGTGCAGAACCACCCGGAATATATAACCCGACTCGTTGAATTGGGCGAGTAAGCAATTGGCAACGTACGCCTTCTTGCGTCGCTACATCGACGGTTTGTGGTTTTTGTGCTTCGTGAAAAGTGGTTATATTGCGTTTTGCTTGTTGTATTGCCTGTTTTAATTCTTCTGGAATACGGTTTATGGCATCATTGATTTCTTGTGGTGAAACAACGAGGCTATCTCGTGTTACACGATCAAATTTTTCAGTGAGTTCAAATAGTGCGCTATCGCCTTTTGACTTCACTAACTCCGCAATATTTTCAACGGCTTTTTTAATATCAGCGGATGCACTAATGGCGGGGCGGGTTAATGCCTGTTTTTTTTCTTCTTCGGTTAAATCATTCCAAATTAATGTTTGCATTTTTGTCTCCAATTCCACATTAAGTCGAGAGTAAGCGGTAAGATCATCTCAATATTTTGTTATTTTTTATTTATTGCGATGCGTTATTCCATCATTTTCTCAATCGGTAAAACTAAAATTGAACTTGCGCCCGCTTCTTTTAATTTTTCCATTGTTTCCCAGAATAAGTTTTCTTGGCTAACAACGTGCATAGCCACTTTATTGTTATCTTCGGCAAGCGGTAGAATCGTTGGGTGTTCAGCACCAGGTAATAAAGCTGTAATTTCTGGGAGTTTATCTTTTGGTGCGTGTAACATAATGTATTTAGATTCACTGGCTTGTTGAATTCCTTGAACTCGGGTAAGTAGTCGAGCGACTAAGGCTTGTTTTTCAGGCGTTAAAGCACTAGAACGTTGAATTAAACACGCTTTGGATTCATAAATCACTTCAACTTCACGTAGATTATTGGCTTCAAGGGTTGCACCAGATGAAACGAGATCGCAAATAGCAGTTGCTAATCCCGCTGTTGGGGCAACTTCAACAGAGCCTGTCAGTAAACAGTTTTTAAAAGGTACGCCTTTTTCATTCATATAGCGTTTGAGTAAATTAGGGTAGGATGTCGCAATACGAGCATCAGTGAGATCAGTAACATCAGTGTAATTGTTATCTCTTGGTATCGCTAGTGATAAACGGCAACCTCCAAAATCTAAACGTTTTAACATCTTATAGCTAACATTTTCACCTGCCGAAAGGCGACCTAGTTCTTCCTCTTCTAATACATTTTCACCAATGATGCCTAAATCGACGACACCATCAAACACTAACCCAGGGATATCATCATCACGCACACGTAAAATCTCAATAGGCATATTTTCTGCATAGGCAATTAAACGTTGCTCGTGCCAATTGATTTTAATCCCACATTGTTTAAGTAAAGCTTGTGATTCTCGACTTAATCGACCTGATTTTTGCATCGCAATGCGTAATCTGCTGTTTTCCATAATTTTTGTCCCTGTTGTAAATATTAAATAAAGAAAAACCCCTCGAAAGTGACCTTCCGAGGGGGTAATTGCAATTTTTTATTCGCACATACTCGGAAGACTTATCTTCCAAGCAACGCCAAATGCCTGAAAGATTAATCAGGTAAATGGTGATGATGAGTAATGCGAATAATGTTCATGTTGTGTTCTCCTAATGATTGTTTGTAAATCTAACGTAAAATTTTTCAATAATCAACATTTTTTCAACAAAAATTTAAACTTAAATCGTTATATTTAACAATTGGTTTCTTCCAGTAAAAATGCTTTTGCTTTTTCAACCATATTAGTCGAGCCGACAAAGAAAGGAATACGCTGATGTAATTCTGTTGGAATAATATCCAACACCGAATTTACTCCGTCCGTTGCCATTCCACCCGCTTGTTCAGCTAAAAATGCCATTGGGTTGCCTTCATAAAGTAAACGTAATTTACCCTTAGGATAAACCGTTGAAGTCGGATAAATATAGATTCCACCTTTGAGTAAGTTACGATGGAAATCAGATACTAATGAACCAATATAACGTGAAGAATATGGACGTTTAGTGGCTAGATCATCTTCTTGGCAATATTTAATGAATTTTTTCACGCCCATAGGGAACGTCACATATTGTCCTTCATTGATTGAATAATATTTGCCGTCTTTTGGCATGCTCATATTTGGATGGGAAAGAATAAATAAGCCCAACGAAGGATCATAAGTAAAGCCATTAACCCCGTTACCTGTTGTATAAACAAGCATGGTTGATGAACCGTAAGTTACATAGCCTGCCGCAACTTGTTTACGCCCTGGTTGTAAAAAATCTTCCAACGTAACAGGTGTGCCAACGGGTGAAATACGTTTATAAATCGAAAAGATCGTACCCACAGAGACATTCACATCAATATTAGAGGAACCATCAAGAGGATCGGTCAATAACACATATTTTGCATTACGGCCTCGTTCTGTATCAAAAGCGACAAAGGTATCATCTTCTTCGGAAGCAAACCCTGCTACTTCTCCACGAGCAATCAAGGCTTTTTTCATGGTTTCATTGGCAAACACATCTAACTTCATTTGTGTTTCACCTTGGATATTTTCATCGCCCGATACCCCTAAAATATCTTGAGTCAATCCCGCTCTATTAATATCTCGATGAATAATTTTGGCAGATAAACGTATTGAAGAGAGAATCCCACTCAACTCCCCTGTTGCCCCTGGATATTCAGCTTGTTTTTCAACAATAAATTCGCCGAGTGTTTTCATACCTTCTCCTATTAGCTATTCAATCTCATTTGTTTTATTATAGCCCTAGCAATTACATGGGTTTAAAACAAACTCTAATTTTGTGAGATTGTTCACAATAATTTACATTTTGAGGAATACAATGAAACAACATATCCACATTTTAGGCATTTGTGGCACCTTTATGGGTGGCGTAGCCATTATTGCAAGAGAACTTGGCTATAAAGTGACAGGTTCAGATACGAATGTGTATCCGCCAATGAGTACTTTTTTGGAAAAAAGTGGCATAGAAATCATTCCTCATTATGACGTTTCGCAACTCGATCCCGCACCCGATATGGTGATTATCGGTAATGCAATGAGCCGAGGGAATCCTTGTGTAGAATACGTATTAAATAACCGCCTAAATTTCACTTCAGGTCCACAATGGTTACATGACCATTTACTCAAAGATCGTTGGGTATTAGCTGTTTCAGGCACTCACGGTAAAACGACCACAACAGGAATGCTCGCTTGGATTTTAGACCAAGCAGGTATTGATACAGGCTTTTTAATTGGTGGCGTAGCTGGCAATTTTGGACTTTCTGCTCGTGCGGGCAATAGCGAATTTTTTGTGATTGAAGCCGATGAATATGATTCTGCTTTTTTTGATAAGCGATCAAAGTTCGTACATTACAATCCTAAAACCTTAATTGTGAATAATATTGATTTTGACCATGCCGATATTTTTGATGATTTAAAGGCAATCCAACGTCAATTCCATCATCTTATTCGAGCCATGCCTCAAAACGGACAAATTTTATCAGCTAAAGCCGATCAAAATGTCCAAGATACCTTAGCCATGGGCAATTTCAGTGAGTTGAAATTTATCGGTAAAGAGAATGAATGGTTTGCGGAGCCTCTGACTCCTGATTACCAAAATTTTGCAGTGTATCATTACGGTAAATTAGAGGGCGAAGTTCATTGGCAAATTTTAGGGGCACACAATATGCATAATGCCTTAATGGCAATTGCAGCAGCCCATCACGCAGGAGTAGAGATAAAACAAGCTTGTGAGGCACTGGCTACTTTCGTTAATGCAAATCGTCGCTTAGAAGTGAAAGGGACGGTAAATCAGATTACTGTTTATGATGATTTTGCCCATCACCCAACAGCAATTAAAGCGACAATTGAAGCATTAAGAGGCAAAGTTGGTCAAGAACAACGCATTTTAGCGGTGTTAGAACCTCGTTCTAATACGATGAAAATGGGCGTACATAAAGATGAAATTGCCCCATCATTGCAAGATGCGGATGAAGTTTTTATTTTTCAACCTGATACAATTCCGTGGAAAGTGAGTACAATTACTGATGCATTAAATCAGCCATCTAAATGGTCAGATAATATTGATGAATTAGTAAATTGGGTCATTGAATCTGCTCAACCGAGTGACCATATTTTAGTGATGAGTAACGGTGCCTTTGGCGGTATTCATCAAAAATTATTAGATAAACTTACAAACAAATAACAAAGGTAAATAATAGGATAAAGAACTATGACAGTTAATATCATTTCAGCCCAAGAGGTTAAACAAAAATTAGAGTCTGGCGCGGTACTTGTTGATATTCGTGCAGCAGATGAATATCGTAGAGAAAATATTACGGAAGCTCGTTCTATGCCATTAGAGCATTTGACACTAGGCTTACCGACGGATCTCGCCGATTCCACACTGATTTTTCATTGTAAATCAGGCATTCGTACTAAAAATGCCATTCCTACTTTTGAGAAATTAGCCAATGGGCGTGATTTTTACATTTTAGAAGGTGGGATCGAAGGTTGGAAAAAAGCAGGTTTTTCAACAAATTTTGATCGCAAACAACCGCTTGAGATGATGCGTCAAGTGCATTTAAGCGCAGGCTCATTAGTATTACTTGGAGCAATTTTAGGCTATTCTGTTTCCCCTGCATTTTATTTAATCTGTGCATTTGTAGGAGCAGGATTAATTACCTCTGGAGCAACAGGATTCTGTGGTATGGCAAAACTCTTGTCTTTTATGCCTTGGAATAAACAATAACTTATCTCTCTACAAGCGGTCAGATTCAGCGGATATTTTGCAGAATAAGAGTTTAGCGAGTAAACTAGCTTTATTTGCAAAATTTAACTCAAATCAGACCGCTTGTTATGTCATATAAACTTCAATTTAGCCTACCGAAGATCAATCAATCTCATCAAGATCATCAAATTTTAGGTAACTTAATCGGACATTCCGATACCCTTGCGATTGCACAAGCAAGCCAACAATTTAACGGGCTAACCATTGTTGTTACACCCGACACACGAACCGCATTACGCTTAGAAAAAAGCTTGCCACAATTTACGTCGTTAGAGGTACAACTTTTCCCTGATTGGGAAACATTACCTTACGATAATTTTTCTCCGCACCAAGATATAATTTCTGCACGTTTATCTGCATTGTTTCATCTACAGCAAGGTAAAAAACAGATCTTTTTATTACCAATAACTACTTTATTACAAAAAGTTTGCCCGCCAAACTATTTAGCCAATAACGTGTTATTGATTAAAAAAGGCGATACGTTTTCTATCGAAAAATTACGTTTACAACTAGAAAATGCAGGCTATCGTGCGGTAGAACAAGTGTTAGAGTATGGCGAATATGCGGTAAGGGGGGCGTTACTTGATTTATACCCAATGGGGTCAGAATTGCCTTATCGTTTAGATTTTTTTGATGATGAAATTGACTCGATCCGAACTTTTGATATTGATAGCCAACGCACTATTGCGGAAATTCAAGCCATCGATCTGTTACCTGCCCACGAATTTCCAACGGATAACAAAGGCATTGAATTTTTCCGAGGGCAATTTAGAGAACAATTTGGTGAAATTCGCAGAGAGCCTGAACATATCTATCAGCAAGTGAGTAAAGGTGTGCTAAATGCGGGGATTGAATATTGGCAACCACTCTTTTTTGAGGAAATGGCAAGTTTGTTTGATTATCTTTCAGAGCAAACCTTATTTATCACATTCGATCATATTCAAGAAAAAGCGGAATACTTTTTAAAAGATACTGAACAACGTTATGAAAATCGTCGAGTGGATCCAATGCGTCCATTATTATCGCCCGATAAATTATGGTTTAGCGTTGATTATGTGTATCAGCACCTTAAACATTATCCTCGTTTGAGTTTATTGAATGAAAGTGTGTCCATTTCAGCGGCTAAGAAAAACGCCAATATTTTGCCTTTGCCCGAAGTGGCTGTACAGTCGCAACTGAAAGAGCCTTTTTCTCAATTTTTAGCATTCCAACAAACTTTTGAAGGCAGAATCCTCTTTTCTGTAGAAACCGAAGGGCGAAGAGAAACCTTACTTGATTTACTTTCACCACTGAATATTAAGCCGACACAAGTTGAAAGTTTTGATGAAATTAGTACGCCATTTTCATTGATGATCGGTAATCTCGATAAAGGCTTTATTATCGAAGAGACAAGCGGTGAGTTACTGGCAATTATTTGCGAAACAGATCTACTTGGCGAAAAAATTCAACAAAAAAGCCAACGCGATAAAAATCGTAAAACCGTCAATCCTGATACGCTTATCCGTAATTTAGCTGAGTTAAAAATCGGGCAAGCGGTAGTGCATTTAGAGAATGGTGTAGGGCGCTATGCTGGACTGACAACCCTTGATGCAGGCGGGGTTAAAGCAGAATATTTAGTCCTTAACTACGCGAATGATGCGAAATTATATGTGCCAGTGGCATCGTTACATTTAATTAGTCGCTATATTGGTGGCTCAGATGAAAATGCGCCATTGCATAAATTAGGCAGTGAAGCTTGGGCGAAATCTCGTCAAAAAGCCGCTGAGAAAATTCGTGATGTGGCAGCCGAATTACTTGACGTTTATGCGAAACGAGAATCACAAAAAGGTTTTGCCTTTGAGTATGATAAAGAAGCCTTTAAGCAATTTAGTGCTACCTTCCCTTATCAAGAAACAGACGATCAACAAATGGCAATTAATGCTGTTATCAGTGATATGTGCCAACCAAAAGCAATGGACAGATTGGTCTGTGGTGATGTTGGCTTTGGTAAAACGGAAGTCGCTATTAGGGCAACATTCTTAGCGGTAATGAACCAAAAACAAGTGGCGATTCTTGCCCCGACTACCTTATTAGCTCAACAGCATTATGAAAATTTTAAAGATCGTTTTGCTAACCAGCCGGTACAAGTGGAGGTGCTTTCTCGTTTTAAAACGGCTAAAGAGCAGAAAGATATTTTACAACGAACTATTGAGGGCAAAGTTGATATCCTAGTCGGTACACATAAATTGTTACAGGACGATGTAAAATTCCGTGATTTAGGTTTATTGATTATTGATGAAGAGCATCGCTTTGGGGTGCGGCAAAAAGAACGAATTAAACAGTTACGAGCCAATGTGGATATTCTAACGCTAACAGCAACACCAATTCCAAGAACGCTCAATATGGCGTTAAATGGAATGCGGGATTTATCCATTATTGCAAGTCCGCCAGCAAGACGTTTATCCATTAAAACCTTTGTTCGCCAAAGTGATGATACCGTGATTAGAGAAGCAATTCTGCGTGAAATTTTACGTGGAGGACAGGTTTATTATCTACATAATGATGTGGCGACCATTGAAAATACCGCTCAACAACTGGCTGAACTTGTGCCAGAGGCCAGAATTGTGATCGGGCACGGTCAAATGCGAGAACGTGAGTTAGAGCGTGTAATGGCAGATTTTTATCATCAACGCTTTAATTTACTTGTGTGTTCAACCATTATTGAAACAGGAATTGATGTTCCAACTGCCAATACGATTATTATTGAGCGAGCAGATAAATTCGGTTTAGCACAATTACATCAATTAAGAGGTCGTGTGGGACGCTCTCATCATCAAGCCTATGCTTATATGCTCACTCCGCCACCAAAAACTTTAACCAAAGATGCTCAACAGCGTTTAGAGGCGATTAGCACCATTGATAATCTCGGAGCGGGCTTTGTGTTAGCGACTCACGATTTAGAAATTCGTGGAGCAGGTGAACTGCTTGGTAGCGAACAAAGTGGGCAAATTGAGTCGATTGGATTCTCTCTTTATATGGATTTATTGGAAAGTGCGGTAAAAGCCTTACAAGAAGGACGAGAACCAACGTTAGATGAAATCACACAGCAACAAGTTGAGATTGAATTGCGTATCCCTGCACTTCTGCCAGACGATTATGTGCCAGATGTGAATATGCGACTTTCGTTCTATAAACGCATTGCCAGTGCAGAAAATGATAATGAATTAAAGGATCTCAAAATTGAATTGATTGACCGCTTTGGGTTATTGCCAGAGGCGACTAAAAATTTATTCCACATTACCCAATTACGCTATTTAGCCAAAGCGTTGGAATTGAAAAAAATCGATGCGGGAATCAATGGCGGTTACTTAGAATTTAAACCAACAGCACAGCCTGATCCAATGAAGTTTTTACAGTTGATTCAATCTGATAAAAATACCTTTAAATTTGATGGACCACATAAATTCCGTTTTACTAAGCCAATGGAATCTGGTGAGGAACGTTTAAAATTCGTAGCTGAGTTGATAGAAACTCTCACAAATTAAGCAAAAATAAGCGGTAGGTTCACCACTGTTTTTTGCAAAAAGATAAAAAAGACTGAAATTTAGTCGAATAAAATTTTTTTGATAATTTCTATTTGACACAAGCGTTCAATTCGCTAGAATACGCACCATTGAAACGCTACAGCAATCTGTAGCGTTTTTTAGCGGGAATAGCTCAGTTGGTAGAGCACGACCTTGCCAAGGTCGGGGTCGCGAGTTCGAGCCTCGTTTCCCGCTCCATTTTAGCGTTTAGCCCGAGTGGCGGAATCGGTAGACGCAAGGGATTTAAAATCCCTCGCCTTTCGGGGCGTGCCAGTTCAAGTCTGGCCTCGGGCACCATTCTAAAATAAAAGATAGCACCTAAAGGTGCTTTTTTTATGTCTAAAATTCTTGTTTCAGTTATAAATATTCGTTTTACTTTTTCATGTTATATCAATAGATGTGTTGTGATATTGATGGGTGATGTGAAAAAAGTGGGCGTGGCTCTTAATAAAAAAGCCGACCATCGGTCAGCTTTAGAGATGTAATAGAATAGAGTATTACAATGATTATCGGCAAGTTGCACAAGTTGCAGCTGCTGAGAACATCCATACAAGTTTTTCTTGTTCTTTGATGTAATCACTCATTTGTGAAGCTGTACCTTCATCTTCTACTTCGTTAGCCACTGCTAAAATTTCACGTTGAAGTTTAAGCAATGTTTGGAAACCTTCTAAAGTACCAGATAAACATTGTTGAGCTGAGCTAACACCGATATCTTCTTTGATAAGAGATTCTTTTAAGTATTGGCTGAAGCCATTTGCTGGAACTTCATCTAAAGTTAAGATACGTTCTGCAACCTCATCAATTTTGATAATTAAATTATCATAAATTTCTTCAAATTTTGCGTGTAATTCGAAGAAACTTACACCTTTGATGTTCCAGTGATAGCCACGTACATTTGTGTAAAACACTTGATAAGTTGCTAGTAATTTATTTAAATCTGTTGCTAATTTTTTTGATGATGTGACATCTAATCCGATTGGGTTATTCATAATATATTCTCCTATTATTAATTTGCATGAATGAATAGTATTCTAAGTTCATGCTACCGTTAACAAGTTTAAGCAAAAAAAAACAATATGTGAAATGAATATAATTCATTCTTTAATAGATTGCAGCTATTAAAAAGATGATATTGATTTTCAATAATTATTTGATAATTATAATCAATGCTCTTTATTAATAATTTGTTGAATTTCTAACATAGTTTCTTGATCATTTTCCAATGCAATTTTTAAGAAAGCATCATTGTTAAATTGATCAATATTAGGGTTATAGACTTCGGCCATGAGTTTTACGCTGTGGCGATCGCTATAGAAGTAAGCTCTACCTACTTCATCTACAATTTCTTTATCCATACCCATTGCCTCAAGGGCCTTTTTACCTGTTCTTAGTGCAGAGTCAAAGGTTTCACGTACTTGAACATCTGCTCCTACTTTGAAGAGATCAAATACATGAAGTCGATCGTAGGCTCTTGCAATAATCTTTAATTGTGGATTCAGTTTTCGTGCAAGTTCTACAATTTGCAATGCTTGTTTTTTATCATCAATAGCGACAATTAATAATTCAGCACCCTCTATACCTGCTGCATGTAATAATTCTGGGCGACTTGCATCTCCATAGTAACTTTTAATGCCTCGTTTTTTCATTCCAGCAACCAATGCCGCATTTTTATCAATAACGGTTGGGTGGTAACCAGTCATCATGAGTAAATGGTTCACAACTTGTCCGAATCTACCTAATCCGATGATAATTGTTGGATGTTGTTCATCAATATGATCTGCCTCAGGTGCTTTTGCAACTCGTGCAACTTTTGGAATAACATATTTTTTATATGCAGCTAAACATAATGGTGTAAGTGCCATTGATAGCACGACAATCGCTGTCATACTTGCTTGCATATTTTCGTCAATTAAGCCCTGTGCCGCAGCAGTCGAGAAAAGAACAAAACCAAACTCACCACCCTGACACATAATAAATGCTCTATCTACTGCAATAGCATGACTATTTCGAGTTAATCGAGCAACGACATACACACAGAATGATTTAGTAAACATAAATGTTGGTACGCCTAAAAGTACCAATATCCAGTTATTAAATACAACGGAGAGATCTAATGACATTCCCACACTGAGGAAGAATAGCCCTAACAATAAGCCACGGAATGGTTCTATATCTGCTTCAAGTTGATGTCTAAAGCTTGACTCTGAAAGAAGAACCCCCGCTAAAAATGCCCCCATCGCCATTGATAATCCACCTAATTCCATTAATAAAGCAGAACCAAGTACCACAAGAAGTGCTGCGGCTGTCATTATTTCTCGAATTTTTGTTTTGGCGAGCATTTTAAATAGAGGGTTAAGTAACCATAACCCTGCTACAACAAGTAATGCGATAGATACACCTGCAATACCAAGTGTCATCCATACTGGTTCATCAGATGAAATATGATAAGGGGATAAGAAAGCGACAAACGCTAAAAGAGGTACAATCATTAAATCTTCAAAGAGAAGAATAGAGACTATTTTTTGACTTCGTTGAGAGGTCATGTCACCACGATCACTGAGTTCTTGCATCACAATTGCTGTAGATGTCAGTGTAAATCCTGCTCCAGCGATAAAGGCGACTTCCCATGCAAAACCCGCTAGGATTCCAAGAGAAACAACTGCTGAACCTACAATCAATATTTGAAAGGCTCCCACACAGAAAATATGTTTACGTAATCCCCAAATATGAGAGGGTTTCATTTCCAATCCAATAATGAATAAGAACATGACCACCCCAAATTCTGCGATGTGTATTATACTTTCTGAATCACTAAATAACCCGATACCAAAGGGACCAATAACAAGACCCGCTACTAAGTAGCCTAATACCGATCCTAGCCCTAAGCGTTTAAAAAGTGGTACTGCAACAACTGCTGCGGTTAATAATGTTACAACTCCAACAAGTTGATTAGCTCCTTCTGCTGCCATATATTTTCCTCTAATAATAGATTAAAATTTATTCTTTAAAATGAGCTAATCCATATTGATATAGCTCATTTTTTTTGTATCCAAAACTTTCTGCAACAATTGATGCTGCTTTTTTGAGGGGAAGTTCTTTACTGAGTATTCCTAATAATTTTGTTGCTTGTGGTGAAATGTCATCCTTATTAGATGATACCGATGCCCCCTCAATAATGAGGACTATTTCACCTTTTATACGATTAAGATCTTCATTGACCCAATCGATTAATTCTCCAACTTCTGAGCCATGTATTGTTTCCCACGTTTTTGTCAGTTCTCTCGCCATGACAATATATCGATTGGTACCAAATATTTTTTGTATATCTATCAATGAATCTAAGATTCTATGAGTTGATTCATAAAAAATCATTGTGCGAGTTTCTTCTAATAGTGAAGTTAATTTATCACAACGTCCTTTTGTTTTAGCAGGTAAAAAGCCCTCAAAACAAAACCTATCAGAAGCAATACCTGAACTACAAAGAGCTGTAATTGCTGCACAAGGACCAGGTATAGGAACCACCTTGATACCTTCTTGTCTGCAATGGCGTACGAGATGAAATCCAGGATCACTGATAAGAGGTGTACCCGCATCAGAAATCAATGCGATATTTAAACCATCTTGTAATTTTTCGACAAGCGTATTTACTTTTTGTTGTTCATTATGATCATGTAAAGCAAAAAAAGGTTTTTTTATGCCATAATGGCTTAATAATAATCCACTATGACGAGTATCTTCAGCAGCGATTAGATCGATACTTTTGAATATATTTAGTGCTCGTTGGGTAATATCTGCTAGATTACCGATTGGAGTAGCAACAATATATAATATACCTGATTGATCCATACAATGTCTGTTTTTCATTTGATTTTCGTTGGTTTGATCAGTAAGATTTGAACTAGGTAATTCTACACAAGAATCAATATTCTAATTTTCCAACTGATGGAGTAATAAAATGTCTACTATTCTAGTACAAAGTCGTACTTTTAGCCAAAAAATCAAACAAGTTTTCGTCCCTACTGCAATAGCGTTGTTTCTATCAGCTTGTACTGGCACTAATTTTTTTAAAAATGAAGTGACTGAGTCACTAAGAAATGCAGCATATTCTAGTTCTGAATTTTATATAAATAAGGCTGATACTTCCACAAGTAGAGAAGATCAACAAACTTATCGTCTTTTAGCTATTCGTAAATTACTTGATGAAAATAAAGTGGTAGAAGCTCAAAATACGATGGGAATGTTGAGTGTTGTAGAGTTTAATGAACTCCAACGTTTAGAATATAATTTACTTTCTGCACGTCTTTTTGCTATGCAAAATAAGAACGATCAAGCATTACAGTTACTCTCACAACTGCCTAAGAATACTCTGAGCCAATCTCAATCTTTACGTCTTTATGAAACTTATGCTCAAATTGCAGAGAATAGAAAAGATGTGATTGAAACTGTTCGAGCAAGATCATTAATGGATAATTATTTGACGGATAATCGAGTTCGACAAGATAATAATAATAAGATTTGGGCTACATTACGTAATGCAAATAGAGGAATGTTAGAGCATGCAACAGTTAATCCTGGTGAAATTGGATTAGCTGGCTGGCTATCTTTAATTGTAGCTTATAATCAAAGTATGGTGAATCCAAGTCAACTACCACAAGTTATTGAGAATTGGAAACGCCAATACCCAAATCATAGTGCTGCTCAGTTATTACCAACAGAGCTACAAAATATTGCAACATTTCAACAAACTCAATTAAATAGTGTTGCTCTATTGTTACCGTTAAGTGGAGATACAAAAGTATTAGGTGATATCATTAAGAAAGGATTTGATGAAGCGAAGGGTAATACAACAACTTATGTTCAAGTTTATGATACGAATACCTCACCTATCCAAGATGTGCTGAATCAAACTAGACAACAAGGCATTCAAACTATTGTTGGACCATTACTAAAATATAGAGTCGATGAAATCTTATCTAATCCAGAGACGCAAGATATTAATATATTGGCTCTAAATGCAACTCCTAATTCTAAGGCCATTGCTCAAGTTTGTTACTATGGATTAGCTCCAGAAGCTGAAGCGAGATCTGCAGCTGATCGTTTTTTAACTGATCGAGTGTCTACCGCGATCGTAATAGCACCTCAGGATGACTTTGGTATTCGTTCTGCCGATGCTTTTGCTCAACGTTGGAGACAATTAACGAATAAAGATACTAATATCCGGTATTATAGACAGCCATTGGAAGCAATTGATGCATTAAGAAATAATGGAGTAGCTCAGAGAAGTGGTGTTTATTTGTTAGGAAATGCAGGACAATTAATTGAATTAAAACAAGGTTTAGATAATGTAGGTCTTTCTAGCCAATTGGCTCTCTATACATCATCTCGTAGCAATTCACCAAATAATGGTCCTGATTTTAGATTAATGATGGAAGGTGTTAAATTTAGTGAAATTCCTCTTTTATCTGATTCAAGTTCAGATCTATATAGACAAGCTGATACCTTAGCAGGAAGTGATTTTTCTATGATGAGACTTTATGCTATGGGGGCTGATTCTTGGGCTATAGCGAATAAGTTTAATGAATTTCGCCAAATTCCAGGATATAAAATTTCTGGTTTGACTGGTGTGTTAAGTGCAGGGACTAATTGTACTATTGAGCGTGATATGACTTGGTTAGAATATAGGAATGGCTCAATTGCCCCAACGAACTAACCGTAGAGAGCAAGGACTGTATTTTGAACAAAAAGCTAGGTCTTTTCTAGAAGAAAAAGGTCTAGCTTTTATTGCACAAAATCAATTTTTCCGATGTGGTGAATTGGACTTGATTATGCGAGAAGGAAAAACTTTCGTATTTGTTGAGGTTCGTCAGCGTAAAAGTAATTATTTTGGATCTGCTGCTGAAAGTATTGATTTGAAAAAACAGGTAAAATGGTTGAAGTCAGCCAATCTTTGGCTATCAGCTCGAGGTCAAAGTTTAGATACCGCAGATTGTCGCTTTGATGTAATTGCTTTTGAAGGGAGTAATCAGCTTACTTGGATAAAAAATTTTTTAGGATAATATGTTAGATAAGATTCAAGACCGCTTTGCTGAGAGCATACAAATTCAAATTGCAACAGCAGATGTATTACCTCAATCAATAAATACGGCTGCCAATAAGATTGTAAATTGTTTGCTTACTGGTCATAAAGTTATTGTGTGTGGTCATGGGCGCTCTTACATTAATGCACAATTACTTGTTAGCCATTTATTACATCGTTATGATTTAGAAAGACCAAGTTTATCTGCTCATTTATTACATTTTGATGGTGTATTAGCGAGTCAATTAAGTCAAGAAAATAATGTACAGTATATTTATAAAAAACAATTACAGGTTGTCGCAAATAAAGACGATATTTTTGTTGCATTTTTACCTATCGGAGATGAAACTTGTGTACTCAATGCTATAAGCTATGCAAATAGTGAAGATTTAACAATTCTTGCATTTACAAGTAGTCGAAATGATCATACTCAAGGATTATTAGGAGATGGTGATGTTGAAATATCGATTCCGTCAAATAATGAAATGAGAGTTATTGAAGGGCATTTATTCTGTATTAATTTAATTTGTGAATTGGTTGATAACTTACTATTTAATCCAACTTCAAACTATTAAGGGGTTATTATGTTACTGAAAATAAAAAGTAAAAAATTTGGAATTATTGCACTTACCTCAACTATATTTTTATTGCAGGGGTGTATTACGACAGCTGTTGTTGGAACAGCTGCAGTAGCAACAAAAGTAGCAACTGATCCAAGAACTGCAGGGCGTCAAATTGATGATGAGACTCTAGAAGAAAGGGTAGCTTATAATCTAAATAGAGATGCTCAACTTCAGGAAGAGGCAAGAATTAATGTTGTTGCTTATGATGGACGAATTTTATTAATTGGTCAGGTTCCTAATGAATCAGCTAAACAAATAGCTCAGAATGTTTCTGGTGGTGTTGAAGGTGTCCGTAATGTTTATAATGAAATTCGAGTAGCTCCTAAAATAACTCTTGGGCAAGTCAGTAAGGATAGTTGGATTACGACTAAAGTTAAATCTCAGTTATTATTAAATGCAGAGGTCAAAGCAACAGATGTGAAAGTAATTACTGAAAATGGGGAAGTTTTCTTAATGGGAAATTTATCTCCTACACAAGCTAATGCAGCAGCTAATGTTGCAAAATATGTTAATGGAGTGGTAAAAGTAGTAAAAGTTGTCATAGAAAAGTAGAAAGGTAAGGTTTATATTTTACTATCAAAAAGACGAGTACACGACTTATCGCTAACTCGTCTTTTTGAACATTTTCTTTAATATTTTACTTCGTGACCATAACCTTCTAAAACTGTTTTGATGTGTTCTAACGATTCTTTTGTGGGTGGTTGCACATCTTCTAATTCGTATTTATAGCCTAACGTTTCCCACTTGTGAGCCCCTAGTCTATGGTACGGCAGTAATTCGACTTTTTCGATATTCTTCATGCCCTCAATAAATTTACCCAAACGATGAACAGAATCATCATCATCAGTATAACCGGGAACAACTACGTAGCGGATCCATGTTAGTTGGTTACGTTTTTCCAGATATTTTGCAAATTCCAAAGTACGTTTATTTGAGACACCGATTAAATTTTGATGAATTTCATCATTAAGTTCTTTGAGATCGAGTAACACAAGATCGGTGTTGTCCAGTAATTCATCAATAGTCTGATCGTAATGACGTACAAAACCATTGGTATCTAAGCAAGTGTTAATGCCTTCTGCTTTACACGCTTTGAACCAATCTTTTACAAATTCTGCTTGCAGAACAGCTTCTCCGCCTGAGGCAGTCACTCCGCCACCTGTTGCACGCATAAAATGTTTATAGGTTACGACCTCTTTCATTAGTTCTTCGACTGAGATTTCTTTTCCACCGTGAAGATCCCAAGTGTCACGATTATGACAATATTTACAACGCATTAAGCAGCCCTGTAAAAATAGGATAAAGCGGATTCCTGGACCATCCACAGTTCCGCAAGATTCATAAGAGTGGTAACGAGCTACTGACATTATATTTCCTTAAAATTGTAAAATTTGAATGAGATCAGACCGCTTGCAAGCAGTCGCTTTTAGAGTACTTTTTGCCAAACATTTTGTGGTAATAAATATACACCATTATCGGCTTTTTCACCTTCTCCAACAATATGTCCGATACCACTTGCCATCACTGCTAAGGTTACATCGAAGGCATTTAAACTGTCGCCATAACCTGCGGTTAAATTAAACATTGATCCATTGGCTAATAGATAAATAACTTTATCGTCGTTATCATCAAGATGATACGCATTAATGTAAGGCATTGGCTCTTTCATTTTGTAGTTTGTTAAGAAATCGACATCAATTTCTTCAGCAACGTGACCCACATTCAAAATGAATACACCTGATTTGACTTGTTGTAATAAATCGCCTGAAAGGACATTTTTAGCCCCTGTTGCTGTCGCAATTACATCCGCAATTTTAACTGCTTCAGCCAATGGCATCACTTGCCAGCCATCGTATTGAGCTTGTAAAGCACGAGCTTTATCAATTTCTGCTACAATCACTTTGCCACCATAAGCTTTTGCTGCGGCTGCTACACCTTGCCCAACTAAGCCATAACCAATAACGACTACTGTTTTTTCGTGAAGGGTTAAGTGTGTTGTCTCAAAAAATGTATGCCATGCGGTTAAACCGACCATGTGGCGATTATGCAGACCTTCTTTTACCGGTAAATCATCCCAGTTAAAAATAGGGTAGTTTGGTGTTAGACCATTTAGGCGATTAATACCCGAACCCGTTGCCTCTAAGCCTGCTTTGACGTTAGTTTTAATATTTTCATTATGAATAAGTGCAGTAATATCCGATCCCATTTCGCATAAATGAGTAGGATTCCAAGCGAGTGCTTCTCTAAAACTTTCTTGCCAATCAGCATATTCCATATTTCGCCATGCTTTTGCTTCTGCACCATGGTTCATTAAGTAAGCGACCACATCATCTTGAACAGTCGTTGGATTACAAGTTGTTAAGAAGACTTTAGCCCCTTTATCTAATAAGCCTTTTACAAGGGGAGCCATTTTTAGATCAAGGTGCATATTACACGCCAATCGTACATGAGAAAGGTCAGGTAATGCCTCTACTGCTGCACGGGTTCTTGTCATATGTAATGTTGCCCAATCAAGTTCAGCTGAAAAATTATCGTACACAATCACTCCTCAATATATTAATTATAACTCTTATCACATTTATCTATTTTAAACTGATATATACCATTTTCATAGTGTGCTACAGATATTTCATTTGATGAAATAAAATATATCTTATCTTCAGTATTATAATATTCAGTGCATCGTTTTGGGGAATCTGTGTAAAATATATCAGAGATGGAGTTTTTTATAATCATGTTATAAGTATCATTGTTATTTATTTTGTCAATAAAATATAAAGAGTTAATTATATTGCATACAATAAATATTAAAATTATTGCACTTAAAATATAAATAAACCAACTCGGGTGATTGCTTGTTTTTTGTAAAAAAAAAGGGTAACTAATAATTATTGGTGTAAATGCATTTATAAGTAAAATTATAAAACAGAATCCAAATATCAAAGAAAAAATAATTAAGTAAAACTCATTAAATTGTTGATATCCATAACCAAAAATAAAAACAATATCTTCAGACAATAATTTTAAAAAGTAATATCCAGTAGCTAGTACTATGATATCTAGTATATAATTACCTTTTATAAAATAATTGAAAAATTTTTTATTGTAAAAATTTAATATTATATAGTAATAAACCGTTAATGTTGGTATTGATAGAAATAGTATAGATATAAAATCTTTATAAGAATTTAAGTGATTTATATTATATATATTTAGATAATATATTAGTTGAGATAATATTATGGAAATAATATAGAAGTAATATTTGTTCTCTTCTGCCTCTATATATTTCTTAAAAGATAATAACGTTTCTTTTATTAATTCAAAATTATGTAAAAATAAAGTTAAGAATAATATTCCAATAAGGAAAAATTCGAAAATATTTATATTTATTGTATAAGACAAAAATAGTATCGTAATTATAGTATAATATTTGATCATAAAACTAAGCCATTAGAAAAACCTCACTTCTTCTGATTCAGAAATGAGGTTTGATTTCTAATTAAATTTTAATAGCTTTTACATTGTTTTTGTAAAGGTACGAGTGATAACGTCTTGTTGTTGCTCTTTAGTTAAAGAGTTAAAACGTACTGCATAACCAGATACACGGATTGTTAATTGTGGATATTTTTCTGGATTTTCCATTGCATCCAATAACATTTCACGGTTCATTACGTTTACATTTAAGTGTTGTCCACCTTCTACCGCAGCTTCGTGGTGGAAGTAACCATCCATTAAACCTGCTAAGTTACGTTTTTGTGCATCGTAATCTTTACCTAATGCATTTGGTACGATAGAGAAGGTATAAGAGATACCATCTTTCGCAAAAGCAAACGGTAATTTAGCCACAGATGTTAATGATGCTACCGCACCTTTTTGGTCACGTCCGTGCATTGGGTTTGCACCTGGTCCGAATGGTGCACCTGAGCGACGACCATCTGGAGTGTTACCTGTTTTCTTACCATATACCACGTTAGAAGTGATTGTAAGTACAGATTGTGTAGGTACAGCATTGCGGTAAGTTTTGTGTGTTTGAATTTTCTTCATGAAACGTTCAACTAAGTCGCATGCGATTTCATCAACACGGTCATCATTGTTACCAAATTGTGGGTATTCACCTTCAATTTCGAAATCCAGAGCAACGTTTGATGCCACTACGTTACCATCTTTATCTTTAATATCACCACGAATTGGTTTAACTTTTGCATATTTAATTGCTGCAAGTGAGTCTGCTGCAACTGAAAGTCCTGCGATACCACAAGCCATTGTGCGATATACATCACGATCGTGTAATGCCATTAATGCCGCTTCGTATGCATATTTATCGTGCATAAAGTGGATGATATTTAGTGCTGTCACGTATTGTGTTGCTAACCAATCCATGAATGAATCCATACGAGTCATTACTTTATCAAAGTCTAATACTTCGTCTAAGATTGGCTCAGATTTAGGACCAACTTGCATACCTGATTTTTCATCAATACCACCGTTGATTGCATATAGCATAGTTTTCGCTAAGTTTGCACGCGCACCGAAGAATTGCATTTGTTTACCCACAACCATTGGGCTTACACAACAAGCAATAGCGTAGTCATCACTGTCGAAATCTGGACGCATTAAGTCATCGTTTTCGTACTGTACTGAAGAAGTATCAATAGAGACTTTCGCACAGAAACGTTTAAAGTTTTCTGGTAAGCTTTCAGACCAAAGAATAGTTAAGTTTGGTTCTGGTGATGGGCCCATTGTGTATAGAGTATGTAAAATACGGAAGCTGTTTTTAGTTACTAATGTACGACCATCAAGTCCCATACCACCAAGAGTTTCTGTTGCCCACATTGGGTCACCAGAGAATAATTGATCGTATTCTGGTGTACGTAAGAAACGAACCATGCGAAGTTTCATTACTAAGTGGTCAATTAATTCTTGAGCTTCTTGTTCTGTGATTTTGCCTGCTTTTAAGTCACGTTCAATATACACATCTAAGAATGTTGAAACACGACCGAAAGACATTGCTGCACCATTTTGTGATTTAACTGCAGCTAAGTAAGCGAAGTATGTCCATTGTACTGCTTCTTGTGCGTTAGTTGCTGGGTTAGAAATATCATAACCATAAGATGCAGCCATTTCTTTAATTTGAGCTAATGCACGGTGTTGGTCAGCGATTTCTTCACGTAATTGAATGGTTGCTTGGATATCTTCACCATTTTCTAATTTCTTTTGTAAAGAAGTAAATTGATTTAATTTATCTTTCATTAAGAAATCAACACCATAAAGTGCCATACGACGATAGTCACCAATGATACGACCACGACCATAAGCATCTGGTAAACCTGTGATTACCCCTGATTTACGGCAACGTAAGATATCTGGAGTATAAACATCGAATACACCTTGGTTATGAGTTTTACGATATTCTGTGAAGATTTTTTCTACTTCTGGATTAAGTTCACGACGATAAACTTGGCAAGAACCTTTCACCATTTTGATACCACCAAATGGCATGATTGCACGTTTTAATGGAGCATCTGTTTGAAGACCAACAATTTTTTCTAAATCTTTGTTAATGTAACCTGGAGCGTGTGAAGTAATTGTTGATGGAATATCTGTATCAATATCATACGGTTCGTGGGTTTTGTTTTCCACTTTGATTTTTTCCATCACATCGTCCCACAATGTTTTTGTTGCAGGAGTTACTTCAGCTAAAAATGATTCATCACCTTCATAAGGTGTGTAGTTTTTTTGAATAAAATCACGTACGTTTACTTCTGTTTGCCACTCACCTGGGGTAAAACCTTCCCATGCTTTCATTTGAGCTTCTGTTAGTTGAGTCATTGTAAAACCTCGTTAGTTAATAAGTAAAATGAGATTACAAGCGGTCGAATCTGTGCAAAATTTTGCAATAATCTTACCGCTTACAAAATTCTTTCTAGTGCTTTCTTAAATGCAAGAACCACTGCACTAAACCAATAAAGAATGCACCCCCGACAATGTTGCCTAAAGTTACTGGAATTAAATTTTTTACAACAAAATTAGCAATGGTTAAATCTGCATATTGTACAGGGTCAATACCAATAGCTGTCCAGAACTCAGGACTCGCACCAGAATGGATTAAAATTCCCATCGGTATCATAAACATATTTGCCACGCAGTGTTCAAAACCTGATGCAACAAACATCGCAATCGGTAAAATCATGATAAAAGCTTTATCTGTTAAGCTTTTACCGGCGTACGCCATCCATACTGCGATACAAACCATTAAATTACAGAAAATACCTAAGCTGAATGCTTCAATCCAAGTGTGATGTACTTTATGTTGGGCTGTTTGTAAAATAGTCAAGCCCCATTTTCCATCAGCTGTCATTATTTGACCACTTAGCCACACCAATAGAACAATAAAAATTGCGCCAACAAAATTACCACTATAGACAACAAACCAGTTTCTTAGCATTTGTAGTAAGGTAATTCGTTTACTGGCTTTTGCAACAGCAGTCATCGTTGATGAAGTAAATAACTCCGCACCAAATACAACACACATAATGATCCCAAGAGAGAAAACGGTACCACCGATTAGCTTAGAGACTCCCCAAGGGAGTGTTTCTGCTCCAACTTGAGTGGTTGCATAAAATACGAAAGCAATTGAAATATAAGCACCTGCGGTAATAGCGGAGATAAAGGAGTAAAATTGTTTTTTAGTGGCTTTATATACTGCACCATCTTCAGCAATTTTAGCCATTTCAGCGGGTGAAAACATGGTTATCCTTAAACTAAAGTTTCAAAATTTATAAAATTTTTTGAGAATTATAGCCCTGTTCGCTTTTTACTTAAATAAATTTCATAAATAAAATAAATAAAGTAGAATGGTTTGTTGATCCATGTCAAATTTGATCTTTTTACTTTAGATTAGGGGTTATTATTACTCGGTAAATACTCAATGTACGATTACTTTATTTCATTTTTCGCATTATTTTTTAGATCAGAAAATCAATTGTTTTTGATGTTTGTCAGCGCGTTTTTGAGTGCAACAGTTTTACCAGGAAATTCAGAAATTATCTTTAGTATTTTTTTATCTCAGTATTTGATTATGGGGGATAGTTCATCTTTTATTGTTAGTTTGTTAGTTTGGGCAACACTGGGGAATACCTTAGGTAGTATGACAACTTACTATATTGCTCGGTTTGTTCCTCTTCCTAAACTTCAATCGTCGCATAATTCATCTACAAGGAATGCATTACTTTATACTCAGAAATATGGTATATGGGTATTATTGTTTAGTTGGCTTCCTATTCTTGGTGATATTTTTTGTGGATTAGCAGGGTGGTTGCGCTTTAATGTGCTATATAGTTTACTACTTATTTTTGTCGCTAAAGGATGTCGATATGCTATCCTTCTTTGGGGTGTTTATACTTTCACTCCCGGAATATTATAATGGCTAACTTTTATACGATAAACCGAAAGGAAATAAAATAATGACAAAAAAACTTCCAGAAATTTTATCTGTTTCAACTATCGCTAAAACACGTATCTTTGAGGTTCAATCCGTTGATTTACGTTTTTCTAATGGTGAAGAAAGAGTCTATGAACGAATGACGCCACAACGTCGAGCCTCAGTGATGATCGTGCCTATTCATCATGATCAACTTGTGATGATTAAAGAATATGCTGTTGGTTCAGAGCGTTATGAATTAACGTTTCCTAAGGGATTAGTTGATTTAGGTGAAGAACCTATTGTCAGTGCGAATCGTGAATTGCAAGAAGAAATTGGATTTGGTGCTAATAAGATTGAATCTTTACGGACATTATACAGTGGGCCAAGCCATGGATATGGACTTATGCATGTATTTATTGCTCAAGATCTTTATCCTTCAAAATTAGAAGGTGATGAGCCAGAGCCTTTGGATGTTGTATATTATCCATTATCAGCCATAGATGATATGTTGGCCGATCCTAATTTTGCAGAGTCGAGAAATTTATCCACTTTATTTTTACTCAGAGAGTATCTCAATGCTAAAAAATCCTAAGTTAATTTTATTGGTTTTTCCATTACTGACACAGATTATTATTTCCCTCTTTTTACCTTTTTTTGGGGGGATTAATGCTGATGGGATGTTTGATGTATTTGTATTAGCAACAATACCTGCATTCTTATTTGCTATTGTATGTGTCGTACAGAAGTATCATCAGCGTAATTTAGTACAAATTGCTTTTTTTTCTGGAATGGTGATGTTTTTATATTCAATTATCACTATTTCTGTGTATGCTGATGAGGCAATTTCAGGATGGGGAAACTCATTGGCGATCATTTTATATGCCTTAATGTTTGCACTGCCGAGTAGTGTTTATGCATTGATAATATTGCGTTTATTTTTACCAAAAAAATAGAATCTGTTACTTTTGCTTTAATCTATTTGGCGGTATGATATTTTAGGTAATTTCACTGATGACAAGGATGATAATTTATGCTCAAGCTCGATCAACAATTGGTAGAAAATGTGTTGAAGATTGCTTACCAAGCAGGTGAGCATATTAAATCCTTTTATGCTAATTCTGTGGAAATTCATATTAAAGCCGATAATACTCCAGTGACAGATGCCGACATTTTTGTGAGTAAATTTGTGTCCCAAGCCTTACAAGAATTAACGCCAAATATTCCTATTCTTTCAGAAGAATGTTGCAAAATACCCTTGTCAGAAAGGAAAGATTGGGAAGAATACTGGATTATTGATCCATTAGATGGCACTCAACAATTCATTAATCGTACCGATCAATTTTCTGTTGTCATCGCGTTAGTCCAAAAAAATGTTCCTGTCCTTGGTGTTATTCATGCGCCTATTTTCGATAAAACCTATTATGCGTATGATCAACATGGGGCTTTTCTGATTGAAAATGAGCAAACTTTGCGTTTATCAAACCATGGTAAATCATTGTCTGAAACTAACCGCTTACACGTCACAATTGGGACATCACAATGTCCACAGGTTAAAAAAGCAGTAAGAGCACATTATGATGTTGAATTTATTAAATATGGTTCAAGTAGTTTAAAAGCAGGGTTAGTTGCAGAAGGTAAAGCAGATTGTTATATCCGTTTTGGTGATACGGGAGAATGGGATACGGCAGCAGCCGAAATATTACTTAATGAGTCTGGTGGAGAAATTTTTAACCTTAATTTTGAACCACTTAGCTACAATCAGAGAGAAACTTTTGTAAACCCTTATTTTATGATGGTGTCGAACAAAGATCTTGATTGGAAGCAGATTTTTTCTTTTGATGAATTTTATTAATTAGCCACTTTGATAAAAATATTGCAAAATGGTTAAATAAATTAACAAGCTGTACAAATATAGGAAAATATAATGAACACAGAGAATAATTGTATTGTTATTTTTGGTGCATCAGGTGATTTGACTTTTCGTAAGTTAATCCCTGCACTTTATAATCTTTTTAAAATTGATCGTCTAGGTGACGATTTCTCGGTATTGGGTGTGGCTCGTACTGAAATGGATGATGAAGCATTCCGTGCTAAAATGCGTGAAGCACTTGTTAAATATGAAAAAGCAAGTGGTGATGTTTTAGATAAATTTTGCGATCACTTGTATTATCAAGCTGTTAATACATCTGATGCGTTAGATTATGGTAAGCTTGTTCCTCGCTTAGATGAATTACATAATAAATATCATACTGGCGGAAACACACTATACTACCTTTCTACTCCGCCAAGCCTTTATCCTGTTATCCCAGAATGTTTAGCTGCTCATGGATTAAATACTGAAGAATTTGGTTGGAAACGTATCATCGTTGAAAAACCATTTGGTTATGATATGAAAACAGCTAAAGAATTAGATACCCAAATTCACCGTTTCTTCGATGAACATCAAATCTATCGTATTGACCATTATTTAGGTAAAGAAACCGTTCAGAATTTACTTGTACTACGTTTTTCTAATGGATTATTTGAACCACTTTGGAATCGTAATTTCATAGACTATATCGAAATTACTGGTGCTGAATCTATTGGTGTTGAAGAACGTGGTGGTTATTATGATGGTTCTGGTGCAATGCGTGATATGTTCCAAAACCACTTGCTACAAGTGTTAGCTATGGTTGCAATGGAGCCTCCGGCAATTATCAATGCAGATTCAATGCGTGATGAGGTTGCTAAAGTGTTATATTGCTTACATCCATTAAGCAGTGAAGATGTGAAAAATAATTTAGTATTAGGACAGTATTCCCGTGGCACTGTAGATGGCGAAGAAGTGAAAGGCTACCTTGAAGAAAAAGGCGTGCCAAGTGAATCTAATACTGAAACCTTTATGGCATTGCGTTGTGAGATTGATAACTGGCGTTGGGCGGGTGTACCATTCTATGTGCGTACAGGTAAACGTTTACCAACTCGTGTAACCGAAGTCGTTATTCATTTTAAAACGACACCACATCCAGTATTCAGTCAAAATGCACCAGATAATAAATTAATTATTCGTATTCAGCCTGATGAAGGTATCTCAATGCGTTTTGGCTTGAAAAAACCGGGTGCAGGCTTTGAATCAAAAGAAGTTTCAATGGATTTCCGCTATGCTGATTTAGCATCACCAAGTTTATTAACGGCTTATGAGCGTTTATTACTTGATGCAATGAAAGGTGATGCAACCTTATTTGCTCGTACTGATGCAGTTCATGCTTGTTGGAAGTTTGTACAACCTATTTTGGATTACAAAAATGCGAATGGTCGTATTTATGAATATGAATCAGGTACTTGGGGACCCGCTGAAGCCGATAAATTAATTGCTAAAAGTGGCAAGGTATGGCGTAAACCTAGTGGTGCA
The DNA here is from genome assembly GCF_009684715.1 of Otariodibacter oris. NCBI lineage: Bacteria > Pseudomonadati > Pseudomonadota > Gammaproteobacteria > Pasteurellales > Pasteurellaceae > Otariodibacter > Otariodibacter oris. Next base: position 489,350 of record NZ_CP016604.1, read on the forward strand.
ATGAAGAAAAAAGTGTAATCACTTCCTTTCATCCCCTCTTTACTGAGGGGATCAATTTAAATAAATTAAGGAATTAAAATGAATAAGGTTATATTTGAAACTGCACAGCTTGCTGTTGAAAAAATTGCACAAGAATTTGTGGAATATAGCAAGCAAGATCGCCCTGTCCATATTTCTCTTTCTGGTGGAAGTACGCCTAAGTTACTGTTTAAAACATTAGCTCAATCACCATTCAATACAGCGGTTAAATGGGAAAATTTACATTTTTGGTGGGGAGATGATCGCATAGTTCCTCCAAGTGATCCAGAAAGTAACTATGGTGAAGTGCAAAAATTATTGTTCGATCATATTCAAATTCCAGAGGAAAACATTCATCGTATTCGTGGTGAGGCGAACGTTGAAGATGAGTTAGTTCGTTTTACCAAAGAACTGGATCTTGTGCCTAACCATCAATTTGACTGGATCATTTTAGGGATGGGCGGTGATGGACATACAGCATCATTATTCCCTCATCAAACCGATTTTAATGATCCGAATTTAGCTGTAATTGCGAAACATCCAGAAACAGGACAAATTCGTATCTCTAAAACGGCAAAATTAATTGAGCAAGCTAAACGTGTTACTTATCTCGTTACCGGTGCAAGTAAAGCTAATATCTTGCAAGAAATTGCAACAAAGGATGCAAAAGATCTACCATATCCAGCCGCTAAGATCCAATCTAAGAATGGCATTACGGAATGGTATTTGGATAGGGATGCAGCTGAGTTAATAACTGAATAATTATAGTTTTCTACTAATAATAGTATTGGGGATATACCATGAAAAAATTATTTGTTACGCTATTCGCTTTTGTTTTAGTTGCTTGTAGCTCAGGCGTTACTTTGAATCAGGCTTCCCGAGATATGCCCAAAGGGCAAGTTGCTATAGGATTAGAGGTGGTATCGACGTCAAGTCTGGTCTCTGATGGCATTTTGCTTGCGGCAGTTAAAGTTTCAGGATCTGCTGTAACAAAACAGTTAGTTGAACTTGTTGCTGTTGATAATATGGCTGTTGGAATTTTTGGAAAGAGCCAAGCACTAAATAAGGTAACGGTAATCTATGCCTTAGAGCATGCTGAAAAAATAGGTCAAAATGTTCATTTATATATGGCTGGTAGTAGTGAAACAGATAAAGCAGAGCTAGAAAAATCAGCAAGTCAAAAAAATATAGCATTACATTATTCTTTAATTTAATCGAATTTAAAACTCAATAGGAGAAAAAAATGTCACAAAAAGGCGATATCGGTGTTATCGGATTAGCGGTAATGGGTCAAAACCTCATTCTTAATATGAATGATCACGGATTTAAAGTGGTTGCATATAACCGTACAACATCAAAAGTCGATGACTTTTTACAAGGCGCAGCAAAAGGAACAAATATTATCGGGGCTTATTCACTTGAAGATTTAGCAAGTAAATTAGAAAAACCTCGTAAAGTGATGTTAATGGTACGTGCAGGGGATGTTGTTGATCAATTTATTGAAGCACTACTTCCACATTTAGAAGAAGGCGATATTATTATTGATGGTGGTAACTCAAACTATCCTGATACAAACCGTCGTGTAAAAGCATTAGCAGAAAAAGGAATCCGTTTTGTCGGTTCTGGTGTTTCTGGTGGTGAAGAAGGAGCAAGACATGGACCTTCAATTATGCCTGGTGGGAATGCTGAAGCGTGGCCATATGTAAAACCTATTTTACAAGGCATTGCAGCGAAAACAGATAAAGGCGAAGCATGTTGTGATTGGGTCGGTAAAGAAGGTGCAGGTCACTTTGTTAAAATGGTACACAATGGTATCGAATATGGAGATATGCAACTTATCTGTGAAGCTTACCAATTCTTAAAAGATGGCTTAGGTTTAAGCTATGAAGAAATGCAAAGCACTTTCGAAGAATGGAAGAAAACAGAATTAGATAGCTATTTAATTGATATCACAACAGATATTTTAGGCTACAAAGACGAAGATGGTCAGCCATTAGTGGAGAAAATCCTTGATACAGCAGGCCAAAAAGGGACTGGTAAATGGACTGGTATCAATGCATTAGATTTTGGTATTCCATTAACATTAATCACTGAATCTGTATTTGCACGTTGTGTATCTTCATTCAAAGAACAACGTGTTGATGCTTCAAAATTATTCAACAAAACGATTGGTAAAGTTGAAGGCGATAAAAAAGTTTGGATTGAAGCAGTGCGTAAAGCATTACTTGCATCTAAAATTATTTCTTACGCACAAGGCTTTATGTTAATTCGTGAAGCATCAGAAAACTTTGGTTGGGATATTAACTATGGTGCAACAGCATTGTTATGGCGTGAAGGTTGTATCATTCGTAGCCGTTTCTTAGGTAATATCCGTGATGCGTACGAAACTAATCCTGACCTTATTTTCTTAGGTTCAGATCCATACTTCAAAAATATTTTGGAGAGCGCCTTAGGTGACTGGCGTAAAGTGGTAGCTAAATCTATTGAAGTGGGTATTCCTATGCCTTGTATGGCATCTGCAATTACATTCTTAGATGGTTATACATCTGAGAGAGTACCTGCAAACTTACTACAAGCACAACGTGACTACTTTGGTGCCCACACTTACGAACGTACAGATAAACCTCGTGGTGAATTCTTCCACACAAACTGGACTGGTCGTGGTGGTAATACTGCATCAACAACTTATGATGTTTAAGCCTTACCTAATTATCTAATTTAGATAACTGATGAAAAGCTGAGCTATTATTTCTAAATAGCTTGGCTTTTTTTATTGCCTTTTGTTCTATTTAATAACATTTTATTATCAGAAATAATCGCATTTGTAATGAAAATAGTTCTCAATGCTATTGAAAAAATTATTTTATTTAGTATTATTTATTCACAAAATTTTACCAAATTTTACATATTGTAAACATTTCAAGTTGTTAAAGAGAATCATATATGAAATTATCAAAAATTTATATTGCACTGTTTACAGTGGCTCCAGTCATTGCATTTGCAGAAGATATGGATCAACTTAGTCAAATAGATGTAGTTGCATCACGTGATCCGAGTGTTTATGCAGAATCAGCAAATAAAATAGTTAAAGTGACCGCTGATCAAATTCGTTCACAACAAGCAGCTAGTGTCGCGGATACATTAAAAAATATCGCCAATGTTGATATTCAGGATGGTGCAAGAGCTATTGCACAAAAACCAAGAATTCGTGGTTTAAGTGATGTTCGAGTTGCTCAAGTTATTGATGGTGTTAAGCAGACGTTTAATTTAGAACATAGAGGTTCTTATTTTATTCCCCTTTCCCTTGTACAAGAAATTGAGGTAATTAAGGGACCAACAAGTACATTATGGGGGAGTGGTGCTTTAGGTGGTGTGGTTGCAATGAAAACTCCTAGTGCATTAGATTTGTTAAAACCGGGTAGAAGCTTTGGTGTTAAAGCTCGTCAAGGTTATCAATCTGCCAATGACTTATCTGAAAGTGAACTTTCTGCTTTTGCTGCCAATGATAAATTTGATTTCTTAGTAAGTGGTTACTACTACGATGGTAATAACCTTCGTTTAGGTAAAGGCGATAGATTACCCGATAGTGGTTATACTCAAAAAGGTGGTTTTGCAAAATTTGGCTGGCAAATTGATGATGCAAACCGCTTAGAATTGTCACATCGCTCGAGTATTCTTAAACAGATTGCACCAAGTAATAATGAGACTGAGCGTGAATTCACTTATGATGATATTACAAGTAGAATTCGTGCGTGGCATAGTGCAAATCCATGGGATAGAAATGATCCAACGTATATGCCGAGAATGTTAGCATTTTATGGCGGATTAACGAGTACTTTTGGTAGTGTAAACTTTTTATCAAAACAAAAGATCACTGATCAAAATACCACACTGAATTATTATTTTAATCCTGCGGATAATGCTTATATTGATTCACAAATTACCGCTTTCCATAATAGAACGGAAGAAAAAGAAGAAAGACTGGTAAATGGTTTAAATGACAAGACTAAAGCAACTTCTTCAGGTGTAAATCTTCGTAATAGTTCTGATCTTGGTTGGTTGAGTATGACTTATGGTGTTGATTTCAGTAGAGATAAGGTCACAACTCAACGTGAGAAAAATAATACAAGTAATGATGGAAGATATCGTCCAAATCCTTATGATGCAAAATCAAATAATGTTGGTGTTTATTTACTCACACATATTCCATTATTAAATGATACTGTGATTTTATCACCAAGCATTCGTTATGATTATTTTAAAACGAAAGGAACAACGGACGGTGAATATAGTAAATACAGTGACCATCGTTGGTCTCCAGCTACAGCATTAACATGGAAACCAACAAACTGGTTAGATTTAACTGCTCGCTATACTGAGGCATTTAGAGCTCCATCTATGCAAGAACGATTTATTAGTGGTTCTCACTTTGGAATGGGGGAAGGGCAACGAGCTACAAACAATATATTTGTTGTGAATCCAAACTTGAAACCTGAAACAGCAAAAAATAAAGAAGTGAATGCAAATGTTCATTTTGATAATGTCCTTATCCAAAATGATAAAGTTGTGTTTGATGTGACTTACTTCCAAAATGATGTGAAAAATTTCATTAACTTAGATGTATTTAAAGCCACACCAAGAGAAACTATTCCAAGTCGTTCACAATATAAAAATATCAATAATGCTCGTTTGAGAGGGGTTGAAGTAGAAGGTAGTTATCAAACAGATCGTTTAGCGGTAATTGCTAGCTATGGTTTAACTCGTGGTAAAGATAAAAATACTGGTGAAGCATTACAAAATATAGGCGCAGATAAAGTATCGCTTGCTGTGAATTATGAATTGTTACCAGATCAATTAACGGTAGGTTCAAGAGTTACTCATTATGCGAAACAAAAGAGAGTACCTGAGAATTATGCTCTGACTTATGGTAGCTATACTCTAACGGATCTTACTGCAACTTATGCCCCTCAAAATGGGATGTTAAAAGATCTCCGTGTTGACTTTGCTATTGAAAATCTCTTTGATAAGAAATATAGACCTGCATTTAGCTTCATGGACGGTGTAGGTAGAAATGTTAAAGTGAGTCTTGCCTATAATTTCTAAGTACAATATCAATTTTATTGGATATTCATAGACTGATATAAAATAACCTGATAGATGTTCTATCAGGTTATTTTTTTATATGATAAATATTACTTAACAATATTATTATTTCGGGTACTGACAGATTTTCCAGTAGAGTTAGAAGTAATCTCAAAATCTTTAAATTCGCTAGAAGAATTGCCAACAAAGAAATGACGATATTCACTTACCCACATAGCTGATGCACCGCATACTGCAACAGGCATAGCGACTAGGTTTAAGAATGGAATCATGGTAAATAAACTGACTAAAATCCCAAAAGTAAAATTCATCATTCTTTTTTCTAAAAGGGCATTACGCATACGCTGAAAACTGATTTTATGATTATCAAATGGATAGTCGCAATATTGAATAGCGATGAGCCATGCACCAAAGATAAAAGTCACTAAAGGGATAACACTTTGTCCTAAGGCAGGGACAAACCCAAGTAGAAATAATGCAATAATACGAGGAATGCTATACCACATTTTTTGCCACTCCCGTTTTAGCATTCTTGGGACATCTTTAAGCATATCAGCCATACTCATATCTGTTAAATTTTCACCAGTCAGCTGTTGTTCTACTCGTTCCGAAAGTAGAGCATTAAAGGGGGCTGCAATAAAATTGGCTAATGTGGTGAAAGTAAAATAGAACACCACTAGTATCATCAGGAACATGAGAGGAATTAGAATAAAACTTAGCCATTCTAACCAACTTGGTAAAGCTGTATCTAGCAATTGACCTACATTAGCAAAAAATAGCCAGACAAGCCCTCCCATAACAATGGCGTTAATTAAAATGGGAAATAAGACAAAAGGTAGGAGCTTTTTTTGTAATAATAGGCGCCAACCATATACAAAATAATGGAAGCCAGCGCTGATTTGATTTTCGGGTTTTGAAAATTGTGGATAAGACATAATTTACCTTTTAGATTTAATGGTGTTACTCAAAATTTGATAATATGGTAAGCTATAGAGCAAGTTTTCGTAAAGGGTGAAAGATCAATTTCGCCAATTATTTTAGCAAAGAGGACAAAATGGAAACGCATATTCTTTTCTTTATTTTAGCAGGATTACTCATTGCAATTTTAGTCGGCTATAGTCTATGGTCTGCTCGCCGTGAAAAATCACGTGTTTTTTCAAATACATTTTCAACCCGTCCGCCATCTACACCAATTAACACTAATTTAGACGTAGATATACCAAATTTTAATCGACAACAAGGGAATGATTCTGTTCAGAATTCAGCACATCCAATTACTGGAGATTTTACCCAAACTCAGCAAGAAGTAGAAAATAGCATTAAAAATATTCGAATCAGTTTACCAGAAGAAGATATGGCACCTAATGCTAGAGCTACCTCTCCCTTTGCAGAACAATCACAAACAAGTTTTTTTGAACAAAATAATACTCAAAATTATATGGAAAATGCCTACATGGAACAACTACAACCAGTAGAGCAGGATTATGTCGCACAACCTCAAGTAGATGGGTACATACAAAATGAGCAAGCTACCTCAGAGCCTTATGATGAAGTTACTCAGCAAAATGAAAATGAGTCAGATAATTCCAATATCATTAGCTTATATGTTGTGGCTGCAGAAGGACAGCAATTCCAAGGGAATGACATCGTCCAGTCTTTAGAAGCCCTTGGCTTCCATTATGGTGAATATCAAATTTTCCATCGTCATTTAGATAATATGACAAGCCCCGTGTTATTCAGTGTAGCGAATATGATGCAACCAGGGGTATTCGACTTAAATACCATGGATCAATTCAGTACCGTAGGGCTTGTGTTCTTTATGTATTTACCATCTGCAGGTAATGATTTAGTAAACTTGCGTTTAATGATTCGTACCGTTGAACGTTTTGCAGAATCAATGGATGGCTTTATCCTAGATGAGAATCGACAACTCTTTGATGAAAATGCTAGAGAAGATTATCTATTACGAGTCAAGATGCCAAACTAATTATTACAAAATATAATTAAAATCTGACCGCTTGTAAGCGGTCTTTTTTATCGAGAAATTTACTATGCCAAAGTTAGACAACGTTAAACAAAAACTAGAAGAAATAAAAACGTTATTAAGAAAATATGAATACCATTATCACGTATTAGATAATCCATTAGTGACCGACTCAGAATACGATCGGGTCATGAATGAATTAAAAAATATTGAATGGCAACATCCTGAATTAATTACCAATGATTCGCCGACTCAACGAGTGGGTGCAAAACCTTTAGATGGCTTTGCACAAATCAAGCACGAAATCCCAATGCTTTCTTTGGATAATGCATTCTCTAATGAGGAATTGGATGGATTTTTACGCCGTATTGAAGATCGTGTGATCATTGATAGTTCAACCATTGAATTTTGCTGTGAGCCTAAGCTTGATGGGTTAGCTGTGAGTATTCTTTATGTAAATGGCGTTTTAACGCAAGCAGCCACTCGCGGTGATGGCAGTACAGGGGAAGATATTACCGCCAATATTCGTACCATCCGAAATATTCCGCTTAAATTACATAGCGATAATCCGCCCGCTCGTTTAGAAGTGCGTGGCGAAGTATTTATGCCACAACAAGGCTTTGACGCATTAAATGAAAAAGCCTTAGCGAAAGGTGAAAAAACCTTTGCTAATCCGAGAAATGCGGCAGCAGGATCGTTACGTCAATTGGATCCGAAAATCACTCGTCAGCGTCCGTTAATGTTAAATGCGTATGGAATTGGTATTTATGAAAGTGATGATGAATTACCGCATACTCATTTTGATCGCTTGCAATGGTTAAAAACACTCGGTATTCCGGTCAATAATGAAATTATTTTAGCTAAGGGGCGAGATGAATTATTAGCTTTTTATCAGAGTATCCAAGAAAAACGTAGCTCGCTTGGTTACGATATTGATGGTACAGTATTAAAAGTAAACGATATCGATCTACAAGAAAGATTAGGCTTTATTTCTAAAGCACCACGTTGGGCGATTGCCTATAAATTCCCCGCTCAAGAAGAAATGACAATTTTAAATAGCGTTGAATTTCAAGTGGGAAGAACGGGAGCAATCACACCAGTCGCTAAATTAGAACCTGTTTTTGTGGCAGGTGTGACAGTAAGTAATGCAACCTTACATAATGGCGATGAAATTGAGCGCTTGGGTGTTGTGCTAGGCGATACCGTTATTATTCGCCGTGCGGGTGATGTTATCCCTCAAATTACTGGTGTTGTATTGGAGCGACGTCCAAAAAATGCAGAAAAAATCAAATTTCCAACCGCTTGTCCTGTGTGTGGTTCTGCGGTGGTACGAGTTGATGGTGAAGCTGTTGCTCGTTGTACAGGTGGCTTAATTTGTGCAGCACAACGTAAAGAAGCGTTAAAACATTTTGTTTCACGCAAAGCAATGGATATTGATGGGGTAGGTGAAAAATTAATTGAACAATTAATGGAAAAAGAGTTGATTCATACGCCTGCGGATTTATTCAAATTAGATCACGCAACCTTAGTTCGATTAGAACGTATGGGTGAGAAATCAGCGAATAATGCATTAGAGAGTATCGATAAATCAAAAAATACCACGCTAGCACGTTTTCTTTTTGCCTTGGGGATCCGTGATGTCGGGGAAACCACAGCACAAAATTTAGCAAATCATTTTGGTACATTAGAAGCGATTCGCCAAGCAGATATTGAGCAATTAAAAAATGTGCAAGATGTGGGGGAGGTGGTTGCTAATCGTCTTTTCCAATTCTGGCAAGAACCTCACAATGTGGAAGTGGTGGAAGATTTAATTGCGCAAGGCGTACATTGGCAAGATGTGGTTAAACAAGAAATTGCCGATAATCCATTAAAAGATAAAACAGTCGTACTAACGGGAACATTGACCGAACTTACGCGAGATCAAGCAAAAGCAATGTTGCAACAGCTTGGATGCAAAGTCGTAGGCAGTGTATCAAGCAAAACCGATTACCTTATTGCAGGCGAAAAAGCGGGATCAAAACTGACTAAAGCGCAAGAATTAGGTATCAAAATTTTAACTGAACAAGATTTTATTCAACTAGCGGGGTTATAAAGATGGCAGATCCACATATTAAATCACCAATGGACAGCTGGGATTACCTGACTGTTATTTTATATCGTATGGGCTTTGTGCTTTCAACTATTATGGTTGCACTTATTCCATACAAAGCGGATATCGCACAATATGGACTTTTAGTTGGTGGCGTAATGATGGCATCCTCATTGCATCTCTATATGAAAAGTTTCCGTTTCCTCTTTCAGTTTGCATTATGGGTCGGTCTACTTTGCCAAATCTTTAATCTGCCTGAATTAGCGTTAGGTGCTGTGTTTTTTACCCTTGGCGGATTATGTTACAAAGAATATTTTTGCTTTAAAGTCATCGGATTAAATTTTCAACCTGTACTATTGGCGATTTTATGGTTTGCCATTGTTTTAGAATGGCAAATAGCGGTTATCGTATTAAGTGCAATTAGTGCCTTACTATTATTAGTTTTATCCGTACAAAAATGGCGTATGCCATTACATTTTGATATTGGCGATAAAACCAAATATCAAATCTAATTTATTGATTTTATATCACAAACAAGCGGTGACATTGTATTAATAATTTGCAAATTAATATAAGTAAGTGACCGCTTATTTATTGGAATATTGAATGGAAAATACCTATTATCGAGGGCGATTTTCAGTTGCCCCAATGCTTGATTGGACGACTCGACACTGTCGCTATTTTCATCGTCAATTCACTCAACATTCTTTGCTGTATAGTGAAATGATTACCGCCCCTGCGATTTTGCACGCCAAATATGATTTATTAGCTTATGATCCAGCGGAAAACCCTGTTGCTTTACAATTAGGTGGCAGCGATCCTGAGCAATTGGCAACTTGTGCAAAATTAGTCGAACAACGTGGTTATGCAGAAATTAACCTAAACGTAGGTTGTCCATCTGATCGTGTTCAGAATGGGATGTTTGGTGCGTGTTTAATGGGTAATGCCGATTTAGTCGCTCGCTGTGTTGAAGCAATGGTGAATGAGGTATCTATCCCTGTTACAGTCAAACACCGTATTGGCATTGATGATTTGGATAGTTATGAGTTTTTATGTAATTTTATTGAGAAAATTCAACCTTATTGCCGTGATTTTATTGTTCACGCACGCAAAGCTTGGCTTTCTGGTTTAAGTCCTAAGCAAAATCGTGAAATTCCACCTTTAGATTATGAACGTGTTTATCAATTAAAACGTGATTTCCCTCACTTAAATATTTCGATCAATGGCGGAATTAAAACCATTGATGAAATTAAACACCACTTACAATTTGTTGATGGCGTAATGGTGGGACGAGAAGCCTATCAAAATCCATCACTATTAGGGGAAATTGACCAAGCGTTATTTGATGAAAATTCACCTATTATTACTGCTAAACAAGCGATTGAGAAAATGTTTCCTTATATTGAACAAGAATTGTCAAAAGATGTTCACTTAAATCATATTGTTCGTCATATGATTGGATCATTTCAGCAATGTAAAGGGGCTAGACAGTGGCGTCGCTATTTAAGTGAAAATGCTTATAAGCAAGGTGCTGGAATTGAAGTAATCGAAAAAGCATTGAGCTTTGTTGAAGCTAATTAGTTTGTTAGCGTTATAAGAAAAAAGGTGAATTGATTAAGCAATTCACCTTTTTTGTTTAAATCTAAACTTATGCTAAATTTTGTAAAAATGCAGCTAAGTTTTGAGCGCCAACTTGTTGAGCAACCACTTCACCATTTTTGAAAATGAGTAAGAATGGGATACTACGCACGCCAAATTGTGCTGGGATTTGTTGGTTTTCATCAACATTCATTTTTACGATACGTGCTTTATCGCCAACCTGTGCAGATAACTCATCTAATACTGGACCGATTGCACGACAAGGACCACACCAAGGTGCCCAGAAGTCTAGTAACACTGGAACGTCCGATTTTAATACGTCTTGCTCAAAGTTTGCATCAGTTGTGTGAATTACATTACTCATAATTTTTCCTTTTTAATAGATATAAAACAAATCCAATAAAGACTTGTTAATAAGATTCCTACAAGATAGTGATTTATATCCGACTTTTCAAGTAGGAAATATCTATAAGTTTGATTATTTTTCTTTTACTTCCGCTTTTTCGTGAGGTAAAACTAAATTTAAGATTAATGCAAGTAATGAACCTACCGTAATTCCTGAACCTAAAATTTCTTGTAAAAACTCAGGGAGTTTATGAAGTAATTCAGGGCGAGTGGTTACCGCTAAGCCACAACCAATAGAAATAGCCATAATTAATCCATTACGTTTGCTACGTTCTACTTTATCTAACATTTGAATTCCGGCTGTGATGATCATAGCAAACATCATTAACCCTGCACCACCCAACACTGGCATTGGAATTGAAACAACTAATGCTCCTAGTACTGGGAATAATCCTGCAAGAACAAGCAATACTCCCATTGTTGTCACAACATAACGGCTTGCTACGCCAGTAAGTGAAATTACACCGATATTTTGTGAGAATGAAGAGAATGGTGTCGTGGACATAATCGCCGCAAAAGCTGAACCTAAACCATCACATAACACCCCACCTCTTAAATGTTTACCTGTGATCTCTGTATTAGTTGCATTGCCGAGTGCGAGAAAGTTTCCGCTAGATTCAACAATCGTTACTAAGTAAGCAATACTCATACCAATGATGCCGGAAATAGGGAAACTTAAGCCGAAATGGAACGGTTGAGGTAGAGCAAATAAATTCGCATTTTCCACATTAGAAAAATCGATCCAACCAAGTGCTAAAGCAACAACGTAACCGACCATGATACCAATAACGATAGCTGCGGCTGCGAAAATCCCTTTTCCCCATTGTACAAGCACAACGACGATAACAAGCACAAAGGTTGCCATAGCAAGATTAGCAGGATCAGCATAATTCGGATCTGTTTTTTGTCCACCTGCGAACCAATCCACAGCAACAGGAATTAAACTTAAACCAATGATCATCACAACCACACCCGTCACAACAGGTGGGAATAATTTTCGAACATACGGCATGAAGAAACTACCGATAATCATCACTAAAGAGCCGACAAGAGAAGCACCTAAAATACCCGATACACCTTCATTGAAACCAATGGCCAAAGCAGCAGCTACGAAAGTAAAACTTGTTCCCATTACGCTAGGTAAGCGTAAACCGATAATACCAATACCTCGGCTTTGAATAATGGTCACCACACCAGAGACCAATAATGCTGCATTAACTAATACGATAGTGTCTTCCGCAGGGAGTTTTAATACATTCCCAATGACAAGTGGTACGGCAATAATTCCACCTAAAGCGGCAAGAAGATGTTGAGCTGCTAACAGTAATGTAAGCCCAAAAGGTGGTTTATCATTAATGGAATAAAGAAGTTTTTGCATAATTTTTTAATGTTTATTTGATTGAAAATTAAAATGAGAGAAGGGGGCGAATTATAGAGTTTTTTACGTATTAGGCAATCGTTTGCCCAAATAATCATTGAATTATTTGCAATATTTTTTTACTAACAAAATAATTAAAGATTGAATCTAGCCAAAAGTAACGTAAATAGGTACAATCAAACGCTTGCATTTTTATCTTTTAAAAATGTAAATTCATTTTTTTCTTGGAGAGAACTATGTCGTGGAATGAATCAGGCAATCAGCAAGATCCTTGGGGTAAACCAGGGCAGAAAAAGCCTGAACAGGAAAACAAAGGCTCGGATCAGCAACCAGAGCAAGAGCCAAAAGGAAAGCAAACTGGACAACAACCACCTGATTTAGAAGAAGTGTTTAATAATTTATTAAAAAAATTAGGTCGTAATGGAGGCAATGGTTCGAACGGTAACAATCGTGGTAATCAAGGTCCTTCACAATTTTTATCATTTGGAAAAATTTTGCCAATAGCTGTTGTGATTGGTGCAGTTATTTGGGCTGGATCGGGTTTTTATACTATCCAAGAGGCTGAAAGAGGTGTTGTTACTCGTTTTGGTAAGCTCAATGAGATCGTTTTACCAGGTTTAAACTGGAAACCTACTTTTGTAGATAAAGTGATCCCAGTGAATATTGAACGAGTTATGGAATTAAAAACGAATGGTTCAATGTTAACCCAAGATGAAAATATGGTACTTGTTGAAATGACAGTACAGTATAGAGTCGATGATCCTGCTAAATATTTATTTAGTGTTAATAATCCAGATGACAGTTTAAAACAAGCAACAGATAGTGCTTTACGCTATGTTATTGGTCATATGACAATGGATGATGTATTAACAACAGGACGTGCAGTTGTAAGAGAAAGAACTTGGACTGAGTTAAATAATATTATTAAAACGTATGATATGGGTTTACTTGTTACAGACGTGAACTTCCAATATGCACGACCGCCAGAAGAAGTGAAAGCTGCCTTTGATGATGCAATTAAAGCACAAGAAGATGAACAACGTTTAATTCGAGAAGCAGAAGCTTATGCTCGAGGTCAAGAGCCTATTGCTCGTGGACGTGCTCAACGCATTCTTGAACAAGCTAGTGCATACAAAGAGCAAGTTGTATTGAATGCCGAAGGGGAAGTAAATCGATTTATTCAATTACTCCCAGAATATAAGGCATCGCCAGAAATTCTAAAAGAACGTTTGTATATTCAAGCGATAGAAAACGTAATGAAGAATACGCCTAAATTGATGATGGATGGCGCAAGTAGTAATAATCTTACGGTATTACCGATTGATAAATTGATGCAACAATCATCAGGTAATGGGGAATCAGACGCGTCTGCACAATCACAGCAATCTGTGCCACAGCCGATGCCTGCCCAAAGAAGTACTCCTGTACGAACAGAGCCTGTACCACCTAGACCTGTTCAAGAAGTTGAACCTGTACGTAAAGGGAGATTTTAACGATGCGTAGATTTTTATTACCTATTATCATTGTGGTTGCATTTATTCTGTTTCAATTAATTATTGTTGTACAGGAAGGGCAACGTGGGATCATGTTACGATTTAATAAAGTACAACGTGATGCTGACAATAAAGTTGTAGTATATGAGCCAGGTTTGCACTTTAAAATTCCTTTTGTGGAACAGTTAAAAGTATTAGATGCTCGTATCCAAACATTAGATGGACAAGAAGATCGCTTTGTTACTGTTGAGAAGAAAGACTTATTAGTTGATTCTTACGTAAAATGGAAAATCAGCGATTTTGGACAATTTTATACCTCAACAGGTGGCGATTACTTAAAAGCATCTGACCTTCTTCGTCGTAAGGTGAATGACCGCTTGCGTTCAGAAATCGGTTCTCGCACGATTAAAGATATTGTTTCAGGTTCGCGTGGTGAATTGATGGCAGGCGCACAGAAATCATTAAATACAGGTGAAGATGGTGCTGAACGTTTAGGTATTGAAGTGGTAGATGTTCGTGTTAAACAAATTAATTTACCAAACGAAGTTTCTTCATCTATTTACCAACGTATGCAAGCTGAACGTGCTGCAGTTGCTCGTGAACACCGTTCACAAGGTGAAGAAAAAGCTGAGTTTATTCGAGCTGAGGTTGATAAAAAAGTTACATTAATTCTTGCAACAGCAAATAAAACTTCCGATGAACTTCGTGGGGCTGGTGATGCAGAGGCTGCTAAAATTTATGCGGATGCATTTAATCAAGAACCAGAGTTTTATAGTTTTGTGCGTAGCTTAAAAGCTTATGAGGCAAGCTTTGCCGAAGGTAAGAATAACTTAATGATATTAAAACCAGATAGCGGATTCTTCCGCTTTATGAAAGCACCTACAGAATAGGTATATGCGAAAGACCCGAGTAATCGGGTCTTTTACATTTTGTGGTTGTGATCAAGCGGTCACTTTAAGTAAAAGATTAACAAATTATAGTCTAATAGAATTAACTAACAACTAACTCAAGAGGCATTTATTATGGGTAAAAGTGTTGCTGTACTTGGCGCTCAGTGGGGCGATGAGGGCAAAGGTAAAATTGTAGATTTATTAACGGATCGTGCTAAATATGTGGTTCGTTATCAGGGTGGCCATAATGCAGGTCATACTCTAATTATTAATGGGGAAAAAACAGTTTTACGTTTAATTCCATCCGGTATTTTACGTGATAATGTGACTTGCTTGATTGGTAATGGTGTTGTACTTTCACCAACGGCATTAATGCAAGAAATGGGAGAGTTAGAGTCTCGCGGTATTAACGTACGTGATCGCTTAAAAATTTCTGAGGCGTGTCCGTTAATTTTACCTTACCACGTTGCTATGGATCACGCTCGCGAATCTGCATTAGGTAAGAATAAAATCGGTACGACTGGTCGTGGTATCGGTCCAGCTTACGAAGATAAAGTCGCTCGCCGTGGATTACGTGTTAGCGATTTATTTAATCGTGAAGTGTTTGCAGAAAAACTTAAAAAAATTCTAGAGTATTACAATTTCCAACTTGTTCACTACTACAAAGTTGAGCCTGTTGATTATCAAAAAACATTAGATGAAATTTTTGCGATTGCAGATATCATCACAGGTATGGTTGCTGATATTACGACTCTTCTACATAAAGCTCGTGAAAACGGTGACAATATTCTATTTGAAGGTGCTCAAGGTACAATGTTAGATATTGACCATGGTACTTATCCGTTCGTTACTAGCTCAAATACTACTGCTGGTGGTGTTGCGACAGGTTCAGGTTTTGGTCCTCGTAATTTAGATTACGTATTGGGTATCATTAAAGCCTATTGTACTCGTGTTGGATCGGGTCCATTTACGACCGAATTATTCGATGATATAGGTACAGAAATTGCACGTAAAGGGAATGAATTTGGTGCAGTAACAGGACGACCTCGTCGTTGTGGATGGTTTGATGCTGTTGCAGTTCGTCGTGCAATCCAAATTAACTCTATTTCAGGTTTCTGTATGACGAAGTTAGATGTATTAGATGGGTTTGATGAGCTAAAAATCTGTGTTGCTTATAAAATGCCAAATGGTGAAATTGTTGAATATGCACCAATGGCTGCAGCAGATTGGGAAGGTGTTGAGCCAATTTATGAAACATTACCTGGTTGGTCTGAAAATACTTTCCGCGTAACTTCACTGGATGATTTACCACAAAATGCGATTAACTATATTAAACGCATTGAAGAAGTGTTAGGTGTTCCAGTTGATATTCTTTCAACTGGTCCAGATCGTGTTGAAACAATGATTTTAAGCGATCCATTTGCTGAGTAGTAACAGTAAGTTGAAACAGTTTAAAGGGCGAAAGTAATTTCATCCTAATTTTTAAACAGTTTTGATAACTTACTCCAATAAAAAACCGCCAAGATTGGCGGTTTTTTATATTAACCTAAAGGTGATTATTGATTGATAACACCTGGTTGTAACACAATGTGTTTCACTTCTAGATATTCATTGATACTTGTCATACCGCGTTGACGGCCTACTCCACTTTGTTTGTAGCCACCTTCTTCAAATTCATCACGCATAACAACCCAATCATTAATCCAGATTGTACCAGCTTCAATTTCACGAGCAACACGTAATGGACGATCAACATCTCTTGTCCAAATACTTGCAGCTAAACCGTATTCAGTTGCATTCGCTTTTTCAACAGCTTCACGTTCTGTTTCAAATTCTTCTAGCACTAATACAGGACCAAAAACTTCTGATTGAACTATATCTGCTTGGCTATCGTTAACTTCTAATAATGTAGGACGATAGAATGCACCTTTAGTTAATTCGCCTTCAGTGTAAGGACCTCCACGAACTAATGCTTTTGCACCTTTTGCAATCGCATCTTCTACCATACCATTAACACGTTCAACGCTTCGCATGTCAATTAAAGCCCCCATGTCATATTGAGGATCCATTGCAGGGCCAACTTTTACTTTAGCTAACTCTTCTGATAAGCGTTTACGCACTTCGTCCGCAACACCTTTTTGTACTAAAATACGGCTACCTGTCATACAGAATTGGCCTGAGAATACAGTTAATGCTTTCACCGCTTTAGGAATTAACGCATCAATATCCGCATCATCAAATACGATTAATGGTGTTTTTCCGCCAAGTTCTAAGCTAAGGCGTTTGAGATATGGAGCACTTTCTTTTTGTAATGCACGTCCAGTACTAGTGCTTCCTGTGAAGCTGATAACAGGAACCTCAGGGTGAGTAACTAAAGGTTCTAAAACTTCATGACCACCTGTTACCATATTAATTACGCCTTTTGGTAATGATTTTACACTAGCTAGAATTTCAGCGATTAAACCATTAGTTAAAGCAGTTTGATCTGGCATTTTTAATACAGTTGTACAACCAGCTGCTAAAGCAGGTGCTAATGAACGAATTAATAATGCAAGTGGTGAGTTCCAAGGTGTACTGATACCAACTACACCAACAGGCTCTTTAACTAACATAGAGTATTTACCTGCTCCCCATTCTGCAGCACGTCCATAATCTGTATAGATTGTTGCAGCAGAAAAATATAAACCAGGTTTTACGAATTCTGTTTCAAAACTTGCTTCTGCAAACAACTTACCATTCTCTGTAGCGATCATTGTCGCTAAGTCTTTTTTACGTGCTTCAAAAGCTTCTGCCATTTCTAATAAAACTTGATGGCGTAGTTCACGATTGGTTTTCCAATCTGTATTAGCAAATGCTTCTTGTGCTGCTTTAATTGCTAATTCTGCTTCTTCTTTACCACCTTTAACGTAGGTACCAAGTACTTCACCTGTAGAAGGGTTAGTTGTTTCACGAGTTTTGCCTGTATTAACCCATTCACCGTTAATCCAATGTTGTGCATGATTTTGTGATGCCATCTTTTTATTCTCCGATTTAATTTATCTGATTTTACTGGTATTTATCACATTTAATACTTACCAATACTCTGTTAAATAAAACTTGATTTTACAAAAATTTAACAAAATATTTTCATAAAATCAAACTTTATTTAATATACCACCTAGACCATCTCACTATGGGAAAGTTCCTATGATATTTGGGTTCCTAAATTGGATTTCATATCACAGACCTAGTCTAAGGCTTCATATATGCTTGATAGGATAACTTTTTAAGCACTATTAAGTCAATTTTTTAAATAATTATTTTTAAAAATAAATATTTATTAATTATTAGTAAATTATAAATTTCCTATGAGTATATTTATAGAATGTGGTTTAATCATCATTGTAGATAAAATGTTCTATAAAAAGGTATTAAATTTTGATAATTGGAATCATTATTTGAAAATTTTAATACAATTTTGTAATGAAGATTTAACATTTAAGCCTTACTAGAAGTTGTGTAGAATAAGCTGTGCAGTATTATTACCACGCATTCCTGTAGCTTAAAATTGCAAACACGTTTTTTGATAAAAGCAGAATAGACTGGTAACTGGTAAGAGCTAGATGAACTACTCTTAAAAATAGATATCAAAGACTTATTATTAAACTCACAACAAGTAAGGTATGTATGAAAATTAGATTTTTAGGACAAAACTGTTTTTTATTTAACTATAACAATAAATTAATTTTATCAGACCCTTTTTATAACTTTCAAAAGGATAAATCAGGTTTTGATATCAATGCTCAGAAAGTTGATTATGTATTGATTACTCACGCTCACGAAGACCATATCACAGATGTAGAAGAAGTTTTACAGGTTCATCCGGATGCTACAATCATAGGTCAGCCCGAAGTTTGTGGCTATTTTAATCATGTGAAGCAAGTCGATTTAAACATAGGTGGTTCTTATCAAATTGGTGATTTAAAAATCGCAATGGTCAGTGCAACCCATACAAGTTCTTTTCCTGATGGTAGATATGGTGGTGTACCGGCAGGTTATGTATTTCAGTTCCCGAATAAAAATTTATATTTAGCGGGAGATACTGGATTAAATAAAGATATGGAATACTTAACGCCTATCTTTGGAGAAATTACAACAGCAATATTGCCAATTGGTGGGCATTATACATTAGATGCTAACTTAGCAAGTTTTGCAGCCAAAAAGTTAATAAAAACCCAAAAAGTCATTGCTTGTCATTTTGATACATTTCCGCCAATAGCAATCAATCATCAAGAAGCAAAAGAAGTTTTTGCTGCAAATGATATTGAACTCATTTTACCAAAAGTAGGAGAAGAAATTCAGTTTTAATAGTGAGGTAATTATTTTTAGTATAGTTATTACAAAGCAGAGATACAGCTTCACTAATTGATCAGAAACTTTTATTTATGGAAGTTTGAAGGGGTAATTCTATTAACATAATGAAAAAGAACTTCACCAACTAATAGTTTTTGTAACATTATTTTCAACATTTTATCTTACGAGAGTGTCATAGCGATTAAAAACAGCTCGGATCTGATCTATGATTGATATTTAATGCTTAAGCTCTACTGGAAATAGTGTAAAATGTGTTGACTATATAACATTAATAATTTAAGAGGAACAGAATGAAGAGAGTTGTTATTACAGGATTAGGGGTTATTTCCAGTATTGGTAATAATAAAGAGGAAGTTTTAGATTCCTTACGTAATGGAAAATCAGGTATAGAGTTTGTCCCATCTTTCCAAGAAATTGGAATGCGTAGCCAGATAGCCGGCACAATTAAATTAAATCCAGCAGAGCTTATAGAGCGTAAAATTTATCGTTTCATGGGAGATGCTGCAGCTTATGCTTATCTTTCAATGAAAGAAGCAATTGAAGATTCTGGATTGACAGAAGATCAAGTGTCGAATGATCGTACTGGATTAGTAATTGGTGCGGGAACAGGATCTGCTCATAGTCAACTGGTAGCTTGTGATGCTGTTCGTGGGCCACGAGGTGTTAAAGCTATTGGACCTTATGCTGTAACAAAAACTATGGCATCAAGTGTTTCAGCATGTTTGGCAACTCCTTATAAAATTCGTGGTGTGAATTATAGTATTAGTTCTGCTTGTGCAACATCTGCGCATTGTATTGGTCATGCGATGGAACTTATTCAATTAGGCAAACAAGATATTGTTTTTGCTGGTGGAGCAGAAGAACTTTCTTGGGAATGTGCAACAGAATTTGATGGTATGGGGGCTGTTTCAACAAAATATAATGATACGCCAGAAAAAGCTTCACGTGCTTATGATGCAAACCGTGATGGTTTCGTAATTGCGGGTGGTGGTGCAGTAGTTGTTGTTGAAGAATTAGGACATGCATTAGCACGTGGTGCAAAAATTTATGCAGAAATTGTTGGCTATGGTGCTACATCAGATGGGTATGATATGGTTGCACCGAGTGGTGAAGGTGCGGTGCGTTGTATGAGACAAGCTCTTGCAAGTGTTGATGGTGAGATTGAATATATTAACGTACATGGTACATCCACTCCAGTTGGTGATGTAAAAGAGTTAGAGGCAATTCGTGAAGTATTCCCTGATGAAACACCGGCAATTTCATCAACAAAATCTATGACAGGCCACTCTTTGGGGGCTGCTGGGGCTCAAGAAGCAATTTATTCATTACTAATGTTAGATAATGGCTTTATTGCACCAAGTATTAATATTGAGACCCTAGATGAAAAAGCACAAGGGATGAATATTGTGACTGAGCGTCAAGATAAACCATTAAAAACAGTGATGTCTAATAGTTTTGGATTTGGTGGAACAAATGCATCTTTAGTCTTCCAAAAATATACGGGATAATTACTTTTGGGCTTATAGAGAATAAAACGTGGATTTTTCCACGTTTTATTTTATGTATAAAATTATTTTAGTGATCTATTTGGTAATTTTAAATTAAGTATATTTTATAAGCGGTGAGTTGTTCCTTATTTTTTGTAAAATTAAGGGAATAATCAGTTGCTTTTTTGTGAGATACTATGCAAACATCAAGTTCTACTTTTCGTATTTTATTAACAATAGCTGCCATTGTGATTATTCTTGCGGGAATAAAAATGGCTACTGAAATTGTTATTCCTTTTTTACTTTCCTTATTTATTGCCATTATTTGTTCTCCGATTGTGAAATCAATGACAGATAGAAAAATCCCTCTTTGGCTTGCGATTGCATTACTTTTTGTCTTGTTTGCCATAGGTTTTACATTCTTGTCAGGGCTCATTAACAGTACGATCAAGGAATTTACCGCCTCTATTCCTTCTTATAAGATTTTATTGTCTGAGCGTATTTCATTATTGTTGGATTTTGCAAAGCAATGGAATATACCTATTGATATATCAGAAGATTCCATTATGAATGAACTTGATCCAAGCAGAATTATGAATTTTGTCAGTCGTTTATTACTGAGTTTTTCTGGAGTGGTTACTGATATTTTTGTTTTATTACTTGTTGTTGTCTTTATGTTATTTGAAGCACCGACCGCTAAGCACCGATTAGCCGTTGCATTAAGTGGTAATGAAGATACTGAGTTAAAAGAAAATAATATCAATAGAGTATTAGAAGGTGTGATTAGCTATCTTGGTGTAAAAACAATAGTAAGCTTATTAACCGCAGCTTGTATTTGGGTTATGTTGGTACTTCTTGATGTCCAATACGCAGTGCTATGGGCAACACTGAGTTTTCTTTTAAATTATATTCCTAATATAGGCTCAATTCTTGCGGGTGTACCCATTATTGTACAAGCTCTTTTATTGAATGGATTTTCTATTGGATTTGGCGTGGCAATTGGGATTATCCTTATTAATATGGTTATAGGAAATGTATTAGAGCCTAAAATGATGGGACGAAAACTTGGGCTGTCAACGTTAGTTGTATTTTTATCATTATTATTTTGGGGATGGATTTTGGGGACAGTCGGAATGTTATTGTCTGTTCCTCTCACAATGGCATTAAAAATTGCTTTAGAATCAAGCACAACCACAGTACGTTATGCATTATTACTAGGAGATGTTTCAGAAGAAAGGCTGACATTGCATGATAAATCTTAGCACAGGTATATGTGGTAAATAGTTATATTGTTTCTCTAAAGAGAATAATCTTTTTATAAAATTGATATTTATTATTTAAGTATAAAGAGTTAACATTATAAACTCAATTTTTTAAGTAAAAGCTAGGGAGAATAGAATGGGATTATTAGTTGATGGTAAATGGGAAGATAAGTGGTATGACACATCTGCAACAGGTGGACGCTTTCAAAGAGATATTTCAAGATTCAGAAATTGGGTAACTGCTGATGGTAGTGCTGGTCCAAGTGGTGTAGGTGGTTTTAAAGCAGAACCTAACCGTTATCATTTATATGTTTCTTTAGCTTGTCCTTGGGCCCATCGCACATTAATTTATCGTAAATTAAAAGGCCTCGAAGATATGATTTCTGTTTCTGTGGTTAATCCTTATATGGCTAGCCATGGTTGGACTTTTGATGATGGTGAAGGTGTTGTTGCTGATCCAATTTTTAATGCAAAATATTTACACGAAATCTATACGGCCGCAAAATCAGATTATAGTGGACGTGTTACAGTTCCTGTTTTATGGGATAAGAAAACAAACACAATCGTGAGTAATGAATCATCTGAAATTATTCGTATGTTCAATTCTGCATTTGATGGTATCGGTGCAAATCCTGTTAATTTCTTACCTGCAGAATTAGTGAAAGAAGTTGATGAATTAAATGAATTTATCTATCCAAATATTAACAATGGGGTATATCGTTCAGGTTTTGCTACAACACAAGAAGCATACGAAGAAGCTGTAGTTCAGTTATTCAATGCATTAGATAAAATTGAAGAGCGTTTATCTACTCGCCGTTACTTAACAGGTAGCCAAATTACTGAAGCAGACTGGCGTTTATTTACAACCTTAGTACGTTTCGATCCTGTATATGTAGGACATTTCAAATGTAACATTAAACGTATTGTTGATTATCCAAATCTTTGGGGATATTTACGTGACTTATATCAAGTACCAGGTGTTGCTGATACTGTAAATATGGATCATATTAAGAAACACTATTATCAAAGTCACGATACGATCAACCCTACTGGTGTTGTACCAGTTGGTCCAGATATTGACTTTACTACATCACATGGTCGTGAAAAATTATCTGCATAATAATTAGTACGTTAATATACTAATTAGTACCAAAAAGCCCACAGATGTAACTTGCTGTGGGCTTATTTTTATGTTAGTTAGTTGAGTAATATAAGAATGAATTTAATAAGGAGCGAGTATGGGAATTGTAATTGATGGGAAATGGCACGATACAACGGTGAATCCAGCAATTGTAAATGGACGATATGAGAGAGCAACAACCCAATTTAGAAATTGGATCACTGCTGATGGTGAAGCAGGACCAATCGGTATAGGTGGATTTAAAGCTGAACCTAATCGTTATCATTTATATGTATCTTTAGCTTGTCCATGGGCGCATAGAACGTTGATATATCGTAAGCTCAAAGGGTTAGAAGATATGATTTCAGTTTCTGTCGTGAATCCTTTTATGGGCGAATATGGTTGGACTTTTGAAGATGATGAGGGGGTGATTCCTGATCCTATTTTGAATGTGAAATATATCCATCAAGTCTATATTGCCGCAAACGCAAATTATACAGGCAGAGCAAGCGTGCCAGTTTTATGGGATAAGAAGACCCATACGATCGTGAGCAACGAATCTTCAGAAATTATCCGAATGTTCAATTCTGCATTTGATGGTATTGGTGCAAATCCTGTTAATTTCTTACCCACTGAATTAGTTGCAGAAATTGATGAACTTAATGCCTATATTTACCCAAATATTAACAATGGGGTATATCGTTCGGGTTTTGCTACGATACAAGAAGGCTATGAAGAAGCGGTAACTGGCGTTTTTGAGGCATTAGATAAATTAGAAGAACGTTTATCGACTCGTCGTTATTTAACCGGCAATCAAATTACCGAAGCCGATTGGCGTTTATTTACCACCTTAGTTCGTTTTGATCCCGTTTATTTTGGGCATTTTAAATGTAACGTTAGACGCATTATTGATTATCCAAATCTTTGGGGATACCTGAGAGATTTATACCAAGTTCCAGGTATTGCGGAAACTGTTAATATGAAACATATAAAAGAACACTATTATCGAAGTCATAAGGCAGTAAATCCAACTGGTGTTGTGCCAATTGGACCAGATATTGATTTTACGACACCACATGGTCGAGAAAAACTTTCTGCATAATATAAGATAACTAAAAAGCCCATAGAGTTAATAATCTATGGGCTTTATTTTTATTAGTTATTACGCAATGCTTCAATGCGTTTTTCTAATGGTGGATGGCTCATAAAGAGTTCACTGCGTTTACCATTAATCATAAAGGCATTTAAAGATCCGGTCATTTCTTGTGGTTCGTGGATAGATTGTAAACGTTGTAATGCAGCTATCATTTTTTCTTTGCCTACTAAGCTTGCCGATCCTGCATCCGCTCTGAATTCACGATAGCGAGAGAACCACATTGCAATGATACTGGCTAAAACGCCAAATACGATTTCTAGCACCATTGATACCAGAAAATAAATTCCAGAACTGTGGCTTTCTGAACCATCATCATTACGAGAGTTAGAAACCGCACTTGCAATCATTCGAGATAAGAAAATCACAAAAGTATTTAGTACGCCTTGTAATAAGGTCATAGTTACCATATCGCCATTGGCAATATGTGAAACTTCGTGAGCAATTACGGCTTCGGCTTCATCTTGGGTCATTGTATTAAGTAATCCAGTGCTTACCGCAACAAGAGAGTTATTTTTGGTTGCTCCTGTTGCGAATGCATTCACATCGTGAGAATGATAGATCGCAACATCAGGCATAGGTATCCCTGCTTGTTGGGCTTGATGTTGTACTGTATTGACTAGCCATCTTTCCGCATTATTTGTTGGGTTAGTGATAACTTCAGCACCAACAGAACGCAATGCCATTGTTTTTGATAGAAATAAAGAAATTAACGATCCTGCAAAACCAAACAGCAATGCCATAATTAGAATGCCACCAGTACTGTTCCCCGCAATACCTGTAACGCTTAAAATTATGCCAAGTACAATCATCACTGCAAAGTTAGTGGCAAGAAAAAGTACGATTCGCATCATAATAGGTAGTTCTCCAGATAATAAATTTCATTAAAAGAATAAAGTAAGATACTGAAATAGTGGTACTTTATCAAAATTCAAGGGTAGGACTGTAATTATTCCCATAAGTTTAACTGCTGAATACGATTTTTCTCAGGAAGATGAATACTTAATCCAATAAGTCGTACTTTTCTTCCTTCTCTTCTTTGCCATATTTTATGCAATAATTGAATAAACCATTCAAATGAGAGCCCATCAGTCGATTGTTCTAATGTCGTTTGTGTGAAATCATCAAATTTTAATTTAATACCTAATTTCTTAAATTCGTGTAATGGCTTATCTTCATAATTACGTTGAATGCGATAAACCAGTTTATGAAATAAATCGCTAATGATTTTTTCTGCTTCGGCTAATGAATCAATATCTTTTAACAAGGTATTTTCAACGGCTAATGATTTTCTAATACGATTAGGTTCAACGGGTCTTGGGTCGATCCCATGACTTAAATCCCACAATCGTTGTCCAAATTTACCAAAATGAAAAACAAGGAATGGCAGATCACTTTTTTGAATATCGGCACAGGTTTTTAGTCCTAAATGGTTTAATTTTTCATTGGTAACTCGCCCAACACCGGGAATCTTTTTCAATGGTAAATTCAAAATAAATTGATCGACTTGTTCTGGAGCAATAATAAATTGCCCATTGGGTTTATTCTGATCTGAGGCGATTTTAGCAAGGAATTTGAGTGGAGCGATGCCTGCCGATGCAGTCAGTTTTAATTCTTCATAAATGGCTTGCCTAATCGCTTGTGCAATCCAAGTGGCAGATCCAGAATGTTGTTTGCAGTGAGTAACATCAAGATAGGCTTCATCTAATGAAATAGGCTCAATAATATCTGTATAACGTCTAAATATTTGATGAATTTGTTGTGAAACTTGTCGATATAGGGGCATATTAACAGGAAGTAAAATCAAATTAGGGCAACGCTTCATTGCCTGCGCACTGGACATTGCACTATGTAACCCAAATTTTCTGGCTTCATAATTGCAGGTAGTGAGGACACCTCGTCGCTCGGCACTTCCACCTACTGCAACGGCTTTTCCCTGTAATTGAGGATTTTCACGAATTTCAATTGCTGCATAGAAACAATCCATATCAACATGAATAATTTTTCGTAATAAACTCATCTGCAAAATTATGTAAGAATCTGACCGCTTGTTAATATAACAAAATGCTGTATATAAAACCAGTTTAATTGTTTTTATTTCCCGTTAGAATTCTTAAATAGGAGTGAGGAATAAATATGATTTATGGATTATTAATTGCGTTTGTACCGCTTTTTATTGGGTACCTATTTAAAGTTAGATCAAGTAGGATAATGAATATAGTAAATAAGCTGATGATGTATAGCCTTTACCTTATTCTACTGGCAATGGGAGTCGTGTTAGGACAATTAGACGATTTGGGCGAAATATTACCTAAAATTGGTGTCATTGCTTTAGGGTTAAGTGTTATCTTTCATTTATGTAACATTGGTAGCTTAATCATTTTTGATAAATTCTATCCAATGAAAAGAGCCTCTTTTTCTGCACAAGTCATCTCTTCTCGATGGCAACAAATAGGGGAATCTCTTTTATTATTAGGGATGGTATTAATTGGCGGAGTGATTGGCTTTTTATCCAAAACTTTTATTACATTCCCATCTAATATGAGTACCTATGCACTGGTTGTGATGATTTTTTGTGTTGGGGTGCAATTGAGAAATAGTGGCATTCCTCTACGAGAAGTCTTTTTCAATAAGAGAGGGTTATTTACTTCAGTCATTTTTATGCTGAGTGGATTATTTGGCGGGGTTATTGCGGCTTATATATTGAATCTACCTATGGCTCACGCTCTTGCATTAGCTTCAGGCTTTGGTTGGTATTCACTCTCTAGCGTATTGCTTAATGATGCTTGGGGACCTTTTTACGGCAGTATTGCTTTTTTTAATGATTTATCTCGGGAAATTTTTTGCTTATTTAGCATCCCTTTCTTTATGCGATTATTTCCATCTACGGCGGTTGGTTTAGGCGGCGCAACATCATTAGATTGTATGTTGCCAGTTATTCAGAAATCAGGCGGAATGCAAGTTGTTCCTTTGGCGATTAGCTTTGGATTTATTGTTAATTTAGTCGCTCCATTATTGCTAGCTTTTTTTATTGGGTTGGCTTAAAAAGAAAAACCTGAATCACTTTCGTCATTCAGGTTTTTTTACTATTGATAGATGTCTTTTCCATCTCGTTGAGTTTTTAATAACCGAAGGATCCAAACATATTGTTCAGGATTTTTCTCTACAAAATACTCAATGACACGATTCATTTCTCGAGCAGACTGCTCTAACGTACCATCAAATTCAATTTGTGGTAGCATCTCAATTTGATATACACCTTTTTCAGCATTATAAATTGGGAACATCGGGATCACGACTGAATTTGTGATCTTTGCCATTTTATCTAATCCCGGTAATGTTGCTTTTTCTGTCGCAAAAAAAGGAGAATAGATACTTAATTCCTCACCATAATCTTCATCAGGCAAGAAATAACCCATATTCCCTTTACGCACATCAATTAAAAATGGCTTAATTCCATTTTGACGGGTATGCATTTTCCCACCAAATCGTTCTCTCGTTGTATTCCACAACCAATCAACTAAGCGATTAGCATGAGGGTTATACATAGAAACCATCGGAATATTATAGGTATGTAATACAATACCAGAAGCATCAATAGACCAAGTATGAGGCACGAGTAATATTATATTTTTACCCTTTTCTCTTGCTTCTCTCAATAAATTGAGATCTGAAAATTCACTGCGTTTCTGAATATGCTTTACAGAACGTAACGCAATCTCGCCAATCCCCAACATTGTTTGAGAAACGGTGATGAACATATTTTCAATCACTTCTTCACGTTTTTCTTGAGACCAGTCTGGAAAGCAATAGCGTAAATTGATATCTGAACGGCGATACTGTTTTTTATTTTTTGCTTTCATATACTTGGTAACAAGTTTGCCAATTCCTACACCAAGTTTATCTCGTAAACGAAAGGGAACATAAGCAAGAATAGCTAATATTAAAACACCAATCCATACACCCCAATATTTAGGGTATAAAAATTCTTTAGAAAAGTGATGTCGGTAATTCACTTGTTGGGTAAATCTGTCGTCAGTCATAATTTTTTCTTCTTTCGATAGTCAATGCCATTTTTTATTGCTAAAACAAATCCTAGTCCAATAAAAGCGCCAGGAGGTAAAATAGCAAAGAGTAGTCCGGAATCTAAATGTAATAGGTCAATTCGCCAAGATTTTGCCCATTCTCCAAATAATAAATCTAATCCATCAAATAATGTACCATTACCAAGGATTTCACGCAATGCTCCAAGTATGACTAGGCTGAATAGCATACCCAAACCGGTAGCAAATCCATCAAACGCCGAATGTAATACGCTATTTCTGGAAGCAAAGGCTTCGGATCTTCCAATCACGATACAGTTTGTCACAATTAAGGGGATGAAAATACCTAAAGACTGATAAACAGAATAAGCAAAAGCATTCATCAATAATTGGATCGCCGTTACAGCGGTAGCAATAATCATCACATAAATTGGAATCCGAATATCGTGAGGGATAACTTTACGAAATGAAGATACCACTGTATTTGTTGTGATCAGGACAAACAAGGTTGCTATACCTAAGCCTAATGCATTAGTGACATTATTCGATACAGCAAGTAATGGACACAATCCTAACAATTGGACTAATGCACCATTGTTTGACCAGACTCCTTGTGTAAATAGTGTTTTCCAAATAGAAGGTTCCACTATTTTTACTGGTTCTATTTCAATTTGTTTAATTGGAATTTGATTTTCTTTTGTCATTTCTTACCCACAATTAACAAAACTGTTGATTATTTCAGGATGTTGTTTAAGTTCGGTGACTGTCCACTTTGCACTTTGACGAACATTATTGACAACGGCTCGTGGTGTAATGGTTGCGCCTGTAAATTGGTCAAATTGCCCACCGTCTTTCTTCACTTTCCAACTTGATTCAGTTTCTTCGTTGAATAGTATACCAGTAAATTGGGTTACCCAGTCTGAAATACGTATTTCAATTTTATCGCCCAGGCCTGGCGTTTCTTGATGCTCAAGAGTTCGAACCCCCAATATTGTACCTACTGGCGTAATACCAATAAGCAATACAATATTGCCTGAATAACCATCAGGCGCGGTCGCTTGAATTGCGTAAGCGGTAAGATTATCGGCTTTTTTTGCAATATAAATTTTATTTAAAAAAGGCGCTTCTGGTAGATCAATAATTTTGCACGTTGCTAAAAAATCATTATCAAAATGTGCTTGAGGAACCACTTCTAACAATAAGGATCGTTGTTGTTTTTCTACCACATCATTGATCGTTCCTCTTGTTAATAAATACACGCCCACTAAAATTGCAGTACAAATTAAAGCGATTGCACCTAAAATCAAAGCATAGCGAGTGGTAATGACGGATGCTTTCATTAACGTTTTCCTCCTCTTGTGCCATATAATCGAGGTTGCGTATAGTGATCAATAAGGGGAACACAAATATTCGCCAACAACACGGCAAAAGCAACACCATCAGGATAATTACCGTAATAACGAATCAAATAAACGAGCAAACCAACTAATGCACCAAAAATTAATTTTCCTCTTGGTGTAATTGAGGCAGAAACAGGATCCGTTGCAATAAAAAATGCCCCAAACATCATCGCCCCACTGAATAATTGTAATGGCATATTCCAAGTTTCAGTTTGAGAAAATAAATCTGTCGCCACACTAAACAGAGCAAAGCAGGCTAGCATTGAAACAGGTATTTGCCAATGAATGATACGTTTATAAGTGAGGAATAAACCTCCGCAAAGAAAAGCGATATTGACTTGTACCCAACCGCCCCAAAAAATATTATCCAAGAGTGTATTAAACACAGTCGTAATACTTTCGGGTGTTTGTCCTGTTAAAGTCAGGGTGGTTTTCGTGCCGTCCAATACGGTAGCTTGAGAAATACCATCTACACTTTGAATTAATTGATGAATGGTAAAGCCATCGGTTGTTACGCTTGAAAAAATCAGAGAGAAACTGTCCGCTAATGTTGGCGGTTCACTGAGTAATTCCACAGGTGGCAGCCAAGCTGTCATTTGCACAGGGTATGAAACAAGTAACAACGCATAGCCCACCATAGCAGGATTAAATATATTTTGTCCTAACCCGCCATAAACGTGTTTCGCTAGAATTAACCCGACAATTAGCCCAATAATAATTAACCAATAGGGCGAGTACGGGGGAATTGCCATCGCTAAAATTACCGCAGATAAAATGCCAGACATATCAGCTAAGTAAAACGTCATCGGCTTTTTACGGAGTTTTGCCACCAGTAGCTCGATCACAATTGTAAAAACAACTGCAATGCCTATCTGAATAAGTACACCATAGCCAAAGAAGTACCATTGCACAACAAGTGCAGGTAACATAGCAACAATAACCCACCACATAATTTTGGCAGTTAAATTGCTAGAATGGGTATGGGGTGAACTGATCATTCTAAACATTAGCTTAATCCCTTATGATTTTCATCATTATCTTTATTTTGTAATTGTGCTGCTTTCTTTGCCTTAGCCCGAGCAATAGCAGCAGCCACAGCCGCTTTTCTTGGATCTTCAGGCTCTGGATTTACATTATTTTGTTCAGAACCGACCGCTTGTTCTTGAGTGTTTTGCTGACTTTGTTGTGCTGCTTTTTTAGCTTTAGCTTTAGCTCGAGCGATAGCCGCAGCTACAGCGGCTTTTCTTGGATCTTCGGGTTCTGAATTTGTATTATTTTGCTCAGAACTGACTGCTTGTTCTTGAGTGTGTTGCTGACTTTGCTGTGCAGCTTTTTTAGCTTTAGCACGGGCAATAGCGGCAGCTACAGCGGCTTTTCTTGGATCTTCGGGTTCAGAATTTGCATTATTTTGTGCAGAACTGACCGCTTGTGTATTTGTTTGTCCTGCTTGTTGGGTTTCTTTCTTGGCTTTAGCCCGAGCAATAGCAGCTGCTACAGCGGCTTTTCTTGGATCTTCGGGTTCTGAATTTGCATGATTTTGCTCAGAACTGACCGCTTGTGCATTTGTTTGTTCTATTTGTTGCGTTGTTGCTTTTTTCGCTTTAGCCCGAGCAATAGCAGCAGCTACAGCAGCTTTTCTCGGATCTTCGGGGGCAGAATTTGCATGATTTTGCTCAGAACCGACCGCTTGTGTATTTGTTTGTCCAGCTTGCTGAGCTTCTTTTTTCGCTTTAGCTCGAGCGAGAGCCGCAGCTACAGCGGCTTTTCTTGGATCTTCGGGTGCAGAATTTGCATTATTTTGTGCAGAACCGACCACTTGTGCATTTGTTTGTTCTGTTTGTTGATCGGCTTGTTTAGCTAGTCGTCTAGCACGACGTTGTGCCATTAACTCACTGTTATCTGGTGTTCCATCTGCTTTGATATCTGTTGGTTTCACTGCATTTTCAGCTTTTTTCGCTTTAAGACGAGCCATTGCCGCTTTTACAGGATCTTCGCCTGCTGAACTTGATACTTCTTCACGGCGTTTTTCAGCGGCTTGTTGAATACGGGCTGCTCGAGCTTCTTTCTCTTTATTTAAGCGAGCTTCCCTTGCTTCAAAGCGAATTTTAGCTTCTTCGGCTTTACGTGCTTTTTCATCTATTTCTGCAATTTTTGCTTTTTCTTGGCGGAAATATTGCACAAGCGGAATGTAACTTGGGCAGACATAAGCACAAATTCCACATTCGATACAGGCATCAAGATGATACTCTCTTGATTTATCGTGATCTTCCGATCTGGCGTACCAATAGAGTTGTTGGGGTAGCAAGCTAACAGGGCAAGCATCTGAACAGGCAGAACAACGAATACAACTTCTTTCTGGTTGTGGCGGCGCATATTCAAAATGATCTGGGGCGATAATACAGTTCGCTGTTTTGGTTACCGGCGCTTGTAATGAAGGGAGAATAAATCCCATCATTGGCCCCCCCAAGAAAACAGGAAAACGTTCATCGGGCTGATAATCCACTTGCTCTAATAAATGCAGAATCGGAGTACCAAGTCTTGCCCATACATTCCCTTTATTGCGAATTTTATCACCTGTGAGGGTTACAACACGCTCAATTAATGGCTCATCATCCATAATGGCACGTTTTACCGCAAATGCTGTTCCCACATTTTGCATCACAATGCCAAGCTCAATGGTGCGTTTACCTTGTGGAATTTCTAATCCAGTCAAAACTTGGACTAGCTGATCGCTTGCACCTGAAGGATATTTAGTAGGGATGACTCGTAATGAAATATCATTCGCCCCTTTTAATGCTTTTTTTATGGCTTTAATGGCATGGGGTTTATTATCCTCCACTGCCAGTACAACTTCTTCTGGACGAAGTATGTAACGTAGAATACGGATACCTTCGATCATTTCGTTGGTATAGTCTTGCATTAACCGATCATCACAAGTGATATAGGGCTCACATTCTGCCCCATTCATAATCAAGACCTTACAACGATTTTCAGCAAATTGTAATTTGCTAGAAGTGGGGAATACTGCTCCACCAAGTCCTGCGATTCCTGCTCGATAAATTTTTTCAATAATTTCTTCAGCACTGAGTGAAAGAAAATCATCAATAGGGTGGCGTTCGATCCACTGATCTTCACCATCAGTTTCAATGACAATGGTTTGTTCTGCCATGCCTGATGGGTGACAAGAAACGTAAGGCTGAATAGCAACCACTTTACCTGACGTTGGGCTATGCACGGGTAATTGACGATAATTATCGCCTTGGGTAAGCGGTTGCCCTTTAAGTACTTGATCGCCAATTTGAACGATAATATTACCTGCGCTTCCTGAGTGTTGCACTACTGGCACATAGAAATGTTTAGGTAAGTGTAAGGTTCGAATCGGTTTTTGATTCGATTGTTTTTTCATTTCTGGTGGATGGACACCACCAGGAAATTCCCATAACTTGCCTTCTCGGATACGACTTAATACATTATTTTGTAGCATTGCTGTCGTCTCCTACTACCATTTTAGGCTGAATTTCAGTGGTATTTAAAATGGGAATAACTAAACTTTGATCAAATTTCCAATTCCAGTTTTTAATCGTCGGTTTTTGAGAAATCATTTCAATACAATCGGTTGGACAAGGAGCTACACATAATTCACAGCCCGTACATAAATCAGCAACGACGGTATGCATTGCTTTATTTGTACCAATAATGGCATCAACAGGGCAGGCTTGGATACATTTGGTGCAACCAATACACATATCCTCATGAATTAAGGCAACTTTGACTTCGGGAGTTTCAGCGTCCATATCAGGTGCATCAACACCCATTAAATCAGCGAGTTTGACTACGAGCGGTTGTCCGCCAGGTACGCACTTAGTAATATCATCTCCATTCGCAACGGCTTCGGCATAAGGCTTACAGCCGGGATAGCCACATTGCCCACATTGACTTTGCGGTAAGAGTGCATCAATTTGTTCAACAATCGGGTCGGCTTCCACTTTTAACTTAAGTGATGAATAGCCTAAAATCGCCCCAAAAATAAGCGCGATAATAGCCACGATGATGATAACGTAAAAAATAATAGGTTGATCTAACATTAAATTCTGACTAAACCAGTAAAGCCCATAAAGGCTAAAGACATTAAACCTGCGGTAATCAAGGCGATAGATGCACCTTGAAATATTTGAGGCACATCGGCTGCCGCTAAACGCTCACGTAGCGCAGAGAACAGTATTAAAACAAGAGAAAATCCAGCTGCTGCACCAAATCCATATAATACAGATTGAATAAGATTATTGGCTAAGTTGACATTCAATAACGCCACACCAAGCACGGCACAGTTTGTTGTAATTAAGGGTAAATAAATACCTAATAGACGATAAAGTGTTGGGCTTGTTTTATGGACGATCATTTCAGTAAGCTGAACAATCACTGCAATGACTAAGATAAAAACAAGTGTACGTAGAAAAGACACATTTAATGGACCAAGAATATAATTTTCAATCAGGTACGCCGAAAGCGAGGCAACCGTTAATACGAAGGTTGTTGCCATTCCCATACCGATCGCTGTTTCTACTTTTTTGGACACGCCCATAAATGGACAAATTCCAAGAAACTTTACCAGTACAAAGTTATTGATTAACGCCGTACTGATAACTAATAAAATATATTCAATCATGTCTCATCTAACTATTCACAAAATGTTGGACATTATCCGTTTTTTCGGGCTAATGAACAACCATATTTAGCCATATCGTTCATTAACTCATCTTTTTTTACAAAAAAATTGAGAAATTATTATATAAATAAAAATGCTTCTCATTGACATTAACAGTGTATCACTCTAGAATTCTCACACTTATTTTGCCTATCATACTGATAGATAATTTTTAATTAACTCTTCAATTTTAGGAGCTTACATGAAAAAAGCACTTTCTACCCTTGCAATAGCAACATCTGCGATCTTAGCAAATTCTTCTGCATTTGCAGCTAATGAGGTCAATGTTTATTCATACCGCCAGCCATACCTAATTGAGCCAATGCTCAAAGATTTTGAAAAAGAAACTGGTGTTAAAGTAAATGTTATCTTTGCAGATAAAGGATTATTTGAACGTGTTAAGAAAGAAGGAGAATTAAGCCCTGCTGATGTTCTTTTAACAGTAGATATCCAACGCGTCAAAGAACTCGTGGATGCAGGTTTAGCACAGAAGGTTGATTCTAAAATTTTAGAGAAAAATATTCCAGCTCAATTCCGTGATTCAAATGACGAATGGTTTGCTTTAACTAAACGTGCTCGTGTTATCTACACATCTAAAGATCGTGTCGGTAAATTACCAGCAGGTTTTGATTATTTAGATTTAGCAAAACCTGAATATAAAGGTAAAGTATGTGTACGCTCAGGTAAAAACTCGTATAACATCTCATTATTTGCTGCAATGATTGAACACTACGGTGAAGAAAAAACAAGAGAATTTCTTAAAGGTTTGAAAGCAAATTTAGCACAAAAACCACAAGGTGGCGACCGTGATCAGGTTAAAGCAATTAAAGATGGTATTTGTGACTATGCATTAGGTAATAGCTATTATTACGGTAAAATGTTAGATGATGAAAAACAAAAATCATGGGCTGAAGCGGCTGTAATCAATTTCCCTGATGGTCAATTTGGTACTCACTTCAACATTAGTGGCGTTGCTATCGCTAAATATGCACCAAATAAAGCAAATGCTATCAAGTTAGTTGAATATTTAAGTAATGATAGAGCACAAGCTCTTTATGCTGAATTAAATCATGAGTATCCAGTAAAACCAGGCATTGATCCATCAAAATTAGTTAAAAGTTGGGGAGAATATACTGTTGATGCAATAAAACTTGAAGATATAGCAAAACATTCCTCAGAAGCATTAAAACTTGTTGATGAAGTAAAATTTGATGAGTTTTAAAGATTATTATTGAGGTAGATATGTGATAAATACGATCGTATTTATCGCATAATATTACATAGTGGACGCTCTGTGGCGTCCTATTCTGTTTATAATGATAGTTTCTGAATTAATGAAAAATCAATATCTTTCTTGGCAAACATTTGCTTGTATTACCACATCTTTAGTTTTGCTTCCATTACTGGCTGTGATCTACCATGCTTTTGATGGTAACCTCCAAAACTTGGCTCATTTTTGGAATACTACATTAAGTACTTATGTTCTTCATTCAAGTTTATTGGTTTTAGGTACTGTTTTTTTAGCTCTATTTTTTGCATTACCTTCTGCTTGGATTGTTGCAAATTATCAGTTTTGGGGACAAAAGACATTACAGTGGTTATTATGCCTCCCTCTTGCAATGCCAGCCTACCTTATTGCTTATTTATATACTGACTTATTAGATTATTCGGGCTCGTTGCAACAGCTTTTACGTGCTATTTTTGGTTGGGAAATGCCTCAGGATTACTGGTTTCCTCAAATTCGAACTTTATACGGGGCTTGTTTTGTCTTGGCGCTTGTTTTGTATCCCTATATTTTTCTTTTAGCTCGTGTTGCTTTGTTAGAACAATCAGAAAATCTAGTGCAAAGTGCTAAATTATTAGGAGCAAGTTCGACACAAATTTTTCGTCGAGTTACTTTTCCCCTTATTCGTCCAGCAATAGCTATAGGAATTGCTCTTGTTGCAATGGAAACATTAGGGGATTTTGGTACAGTCTCTTATTTTGCAGTTACGACACTCACGACAGCCATTTATGATTCTTGGCTAGGTTTTCAAGATTTAGGTACCGCTAGTCAGATTTCTGTATTTATGTTGCTATTTATTTTTTTCTTTATCTTATTAGAACAATATAGCCGTCGTAAGCAGAAACATTATCAAAGAGGATATGAAAAGAAAAAATCCTTTAAGAAACTTGTGGGTTGGAAATTAGGATTAGCTTACTTTTGGTGTGGTAGTTTATTGTCATTGGCTTTCTTTATTCCCTTGGGACGACTATTATATTGGTCTTATGACTATTTTGAACAATCTTGGAATTTAGATTTTGTTGAATTTGCAGTTAATAGTTTAAAAGTGTCGATTATTGCTTCTCTTGTAACCATTGCTTTAGCATTAATTTTACACTTCGCATATAGATTATCGAAAAATAATAAACTTTGGCAATCGATTACAAAATTATCATTACAATTTTCATCACTAGGATACGCTATTCCTGGAACAGTATTAGCCATAGGATTGCTTTCACCACTTTCATTTGCAGATCATAGTCTACACTCAATCTTAAAATATTTTGAATTACCTACCGTTGGGTTAATTTTTTCTGGTTCATTGTTTGCGTTAGTCTTGGCGTACACTATTCGCTTTTTAGCCATGGCAATTGGAAGCCTTGAGAGTTCACTTAACCGAGTTTCTCCTTCATTAGATATGGCAAGTCAAACAATGGGAAAAAATGGATTTTCGATGTTTAGAAAAATCCATTTGCCATTAATATCTAAAGGTATCATCACCGCAGGACTAATGGTATTTATTGAAAGTATGAAAGAACTCAATGCCTCATTATTACTACGCCCATTTAATTTTGATACGCTTGCCACGCACGTGTTTACCTTTACCTCTGATGAGCAATTAGAACGAGCAGCACTTCCTGCTATTGTATTAGTCTTAGTGGGATTAATTCCCGTTATTTGGCTTACTCGCTCATTAATTTCCCAATCTGAAAAAGAACGTTAATAAAATGAAAGTACTTGAAATTGAAAAATTAAGTTATCAATTTGATAAAACAGTCGTCTTACAATCTCTTGATTTAGAAGTCAGTGAGAATGAAATTGTCTGTTTACTTGGGGCGAGTGGGTGTGGAAAAACAACCTTATTAAAAGCTATTGCGGGTTTATTACCTGTTGAACAAGGCAAAATTGAATTATCAGGACAAGATCTTCGCACTAAAGCGGTAGAAGAGAGAAAAATAGGTTTAATCTTTCAAGATTATGCTCTTTTCCCACATTTAACTGTTTGGGACAATATTCAGTT
Source organism: Otariodibacter oris (assembly GCF_009684715.1). Lineage (NCBI taxonomy): Bacteria > Pseudomonadati > Pseudomonadota > Gammaproteobacteria > Pasteurellales > Pasteurellaceae > Otariodibacter > Otariodibacter oris. The sequence continues at coordinate 527,116 of NZ_CP016604.1, forward strand.
TGGCTTGTCGAATTTATCTAAATCAGATAAACAAACGATCACAAAGCAAATGTTGGCGGTAGTCCAATTACAAGAATTCGAGCAACGTTATCCTCACGAATTATCAGGTGGACAGCAACAACGTGTAGCGATTGCTAGAGCATTAGCTTGTAAGCCACAATTGCTTTTATTAGATGAACCTTTTTCGAATATTGATAGCCAAACTCGCTATGAAATGATTCAAGAAATTAAGACCATTTTGAAAAGCCAAAATGTACCAGCAATTTTTGTTACACATAGTAAAGAAGAAGCCTTTGCTTTTGCTGATAAAGTTGCGGTGATGGATCAGGGTAAAATTATTCAATTTGGTACATCAATGGAATTATATTATTCTCCAGTCAATCGGTTTGTTGCTGATTTTCTAGGAGGAACGAATTATGTTACGTGTAATGTTGATGAAAATCAGTGTATTCATAGTCTAATTGGCAACTATCATTTCCCAGAAATGCGATATGCAAAAGGTAGTTATCAGTGGCTATTACGACCAGAGCAAATTTTACTTACAGAAAATGAGTTAAATGGGCAAGGTATTATTATAGAGAAATTATTTTTAGGGCAGTTTTTCCGATACAAAATTGCAATCAATGATACTGAACTGACCGCTTACCAAACACTAGACTACAAAATTGGGAGTAAAGTTGCTGTGAGCTTTAACATTAGCCGGCCAGTGTTATTTGCACAATAAATATCAATAAAAAAGTTGCTAAAGATTGATCATCAATAGCAACTTTTATTTAATAACTTATTGAATATAGAAGTTATTCTTCTTCACTATGAACTTCTTCTGAGTCTTCATCATCAATATCACAGATGCGTTCTAAACTTACTACGTTTTCATCTTCAGCGGTTCGAATAATTCTCACACCTTGGGTATTTCTACCTACAAGACTTACTTCATTCACACGAGTACGTACTAAAGTCCCTGCATCTGTAATCAACATAATTTGGTCAGTTTCTTCCACTTGTACCGCAGCGACAACCTTACCATTACGTTCATTCACTTTAATGGATACCACACCTTTTGTATTACGTGATTTTGTCGGATACTCCGTAAGTAAAGTACGTTTACCATAACCATTTTGAGTCACAGTTAAGATATCGCCTTCGTTATGTGGAATAACAAGCGAAACGACTTTATCGGTATTTAAATCCACACTTGAATCCGTATTTTCATCATCTTCAGTCGATTCAATCTCTGCTTCCTCAACTTCTTCTAAGACATCGGTTAAGGCTAATTTCATACCTCGAACACCTGTCGCAATTCGTCCCATTCCACGTACACCACTTTCATTGAAACGAACTACACGACCTTGTGCTGAGAACAGCATAATTTCACATTCGCCATTGGTAATATCGACTCCGATTAATTCATCACCTTCGCGAAGTTTTAATGCGATCAGACCGCTTGATCGAATATTGCTGAATGCATCTAAAGATACTTTCTTAACGATACCACTCGCTGTTGCCATAAAGATAAACTTATCGGCACTAAATTCACCATTTGGAATTGGGAGAATAGCCGTAATTCGTTCATTTTCCTCTTTAACTAATGGCAGAATATTAACAATTGGTGTACCTCTTGCACCACGACTCGCTTGTGGTAATTGGAATACTTTTAATTGATATAAGCGACCTCGGCTAGAGAAACACAGAATCGTATCGTGCGTGTTAGCAACTAAAAGACGTTCGATAAAATCATCTTCCTTCATTTTTGTTGCAGATTTACCTTTACCACCACGACGTTGTGCTTCGTAGTCTGAAAGTGGTTGATACTTAACATAACCCGCGTGAGATAATGTTACCACTACATCTTCTTGAGCAATAAGATCTTCTAAATTGATATCGCCCGATGCGGCTGTGATTTCTGTGCGACGTTCATCGCCAAATTCACTTTTAACTTTTTCTAGCTCTTCGCGAATTACTTCCATTAAGCGTTCTGGGCTATTGAGAATATGCAATAATTCACCGATAGTATCGAGAAGTTCTTTGTATTCATCGAGAATTTTTTCGTGTTCTAAACCTGTTAAGCGGTGTAAACGAAGTTCTAGAATCGCTTTTGCTTGCGCTTCTGATAAATAATATTGTCCATCACGTACGCCAAATTCTTCCTCAAGTTCATCTGGTCTTGCTGCATCAACACCTGCTGCTTCTAGCATAGCTGCAACATTGCCTAAACTCCAAGGACGAGCAAGTAAGCCTTCTCTTGCTTCTTCTGCGGTTTTAGATTTGCGGATTAATTCGATTACAGGATCAATATTGGCTAAAGCAATCGCTAACCCTTCTAAAATATGGGCTCTATCACGGGCTTTACGTAATTCAAAAATAGTACGACGTGTAACCACTTCACGACGGTGTAATACGAAAGCTTCGATAATTTGTTTTAGGTTTAAAACCTTTGGTTGACCATGATCTAATGCGACCATATTGATACCAAAAGTAACTTGCATTTGAGTGAGCGCATAGAGGTTATTTAAAACCACTTCGCCTACAGCATCACGTTTAATTTCAATCACAATACGTAATCCATCTTTATCAGATTCATCACGTAATTCACTGATCCCTTCGACTTTTTTATCTTTAACTAATTCGGCAATTTTTTCGATCAGTTTGGCTTTATTCACTTGATATGGAATTTCGGTCACGATAATTTGCTCACGACCTTTAGCGGTAGTTTCTACGCTCGCTTTTGCACGCACATAGATTTTGCCTCGCCCCGTACGATATGCTTCTTCAATTCCTTTACGACCATTAATGATTGCAGCCGTTGGGAAATCAGGTCCCGGAATATGTTGCATTAACTCTTCCAAAGTAATCTGATCATTTTCAATGTAGGCCAAACAACCATTTAATACTTCGTTTAAATTATGTGGTGGAATGTTTGTTGCCATCCCTACTGCAATGCCTGATGAACCATTTACTAATAAAGCAGGGATTTTGGTTGGTAATACATCAGGAATCATCTCTTTGCCATCATAGTTTGGCGAAAAATCGACAGTTTCTTTATCTAAATCTGTCAATAATTCCTGTGTAATTTTTTGCATACGGACTTCGGTATAACGCATTGCCGCAGGTGCATCGCCATCAATTGAACCAAAGTTACCTTGCCCATCGACCAACATATAACGTAATGAGAATGGTTGTGCCATACGCACGATAGTATCGTAAACAGCAGAATCTCCGTGCGGGTGGTATTTACCGATTACGTCACCGACAACACGTGCTGATTTTACATAAGGTTTACTGGCGGTATTACCACTCTGATCCATAGAGAATAGTACTCGACGATGAACAGGTTTTAAACCGTCACGAACATCCGGCAATGCACGCCCCACAATTACTGACATTGCATAATCGAGATAAGATGTTTTGAGTTCTTCTTCAATACTGATGGGGGTAATATCTTTGGCTAATTCGCTCATTGAAATTTCCTAATCATGTTACAAAAAATGTCCTGATAAATTAGGACGAAAATTGTTTTTTAGTATAGCATAAAAGCTGTTATTCGGGGGAAAGTATCCATATATATTTACTAAATATGGGCTTTAAAATGTAATAAATTCAGTTAGAATCAGTCTAATATCAAAATGATGTTTTGTGGGGAAATAAAAAGATGAAAGAATTAAATGAATTAACTGATGCGCAAGTTGAAATTTGTATAAATAGTGGGACAGAAAGACCCTTTACAGGTAAATTTTTGAACGAAGAGCGAGTTGGGACTTATCGTTGTGTCCGTTGTCATAATCCACTATTCCGTTCAGATACTAAATTTGATGCGGGATGTGGGTGGCCTAGTTTTTATGAAACCATTTCAAAGGACTCATTACGCTATTTAGATGATTACAGTTTAGGACATCATCGTACAGAAATTCGTTGTGGTCATTGCGATGCCCATATGGGACATGTTTTCCCTGATGGCCCAGCACCAACAGGATTGCGTTTTTGTTTAAACTCAGTCGCCCTCAATTTTAAATGGGATGAGACAGGTGAGGAAATTGACGGATAAGTTCCCCAGATTGCAAAATGTCAGAATGCACGTACAATGGTATGCGAAAGCGCAACAAATTTGTCTATGAATCAACTTATTAACCGCCTTAACTGGCGGTTTTATTTTTTAAGGAAACCTTATGTTTACATCCCATGTAGAATCCATTCAAGCAACATCTAAAGTTAAATTGATTGTGATTCCACTTATTATCGCTTTACTTTGTGTCGTACTTATCCCTTTAATTGCTGGAATAGGTATCGTATTGCTTATGCCACAAACTGAAGAAGCGATGATTAGCCCATCAAGTACATTATCTATGATTTTGAATGTGCTTTTATCCTTATTAGTCATTCGCTTTATGGGTAAAGTGAAATTATCCACATTAGGTTTAACCACCAACAAACTTGTTAAGAATATATTGATTGGTATCTTTGGTGGATTTTTAGCAATTACTGTTGTCACTTTGCTTATAGCTGCTTTGGGCGGAATTGATTTAATCTTTAATTTTAAGCCTGAATATCTAGGTACACTAATCCTAGGCGTTATCTTCTTTGCTTTTCAAGGAACTTTTGAAGAATTGATATATCGAGGTTATCTTATGCCTTATTTTTCAAAAGCCATGAAACAATTCTGGGCAATTATTATAACCAGTATTTTGTTTATGCTGATGCATGGTTTAAACCCAAATATGACAGCTTTGCCTGTGATTAACTTAATGTTAGCAAGTGTTGTTTTTTCTCTAATTTATGTCTTGTCTGGAAATTTATTACTCGTAGGCTTCGCACACGGTACGTGGAATTATCTACAAGGTTTTTTCTATGGTTCAGAAGTATCGGGTAACCATATTCAAGAGTCAGTATTCACTGCAATAGCTCAACCAAATAAAGATTTAATTTCTGGTGGTGGATTTGGATTCGAGGGGGGAATCATTACTAGCCTACTGGGCGTTATCTTAATTATTCTTCTGGGTGTAGCGATAAAGAAAAAACATCTTCCATCATAAAATGTATTAAGAAACCAGAAATAAATAAAAGACCTTAATGTTTCAATGTTAAGGTCTTTTTAGTTTAGTGTAGATTAAAGTATTAATTCTTACTCTTCTTCAAATTTTTTTGCTTTATATTTCGGATTCATTAAATTTTCAACAGAAAGAATATCGTCTAATTCAGCTTCTGTGAGCAATCCTCTTTCTAAAACAACTTCTCGTACACTCTTACCTGTTTTAGCACAGATTTTACCGACGACATCACCTTCGTGGTGACCAATGAATGGATTGAGGTAGGTAACGATACCGATAGAATTAAATACGTAGTTCTCACACACTTCTTTATTCACAGTAATACCATCAATACATTTATCACGAAGATTGACGCAAGCATTGGATAAAATCTCAATAGATTCAAACATTGCTTGCCCAATAACAGGCTCCATTACATTTAATTGTAACTGCCCTGCTTCAGCTGCAAAGGTAATCGTCGCATCGTTTCCGATCACTTTAAAGCAAACTTGATTAACCACTTCAGGCACCACTGGATTGACTTTAGCTGGCATAATTGATGAGCCTGCTTGCAATTCAGGTAAATTAATTTCATTTAAGCCAGCACGAGGACCAGAAGAGAGCAGACGTAAATCGTTACAGACTTTGGAAAGTTTTACCGCGGTGCGTTTTAATGCACCATGCACCATGACATAAGCACCACAGTCTGAGGTTGCCTCAATTAAATTTTCAGATAGTACACAAGGAAGTTGAGTAACTTCAGAGAGATATTTAACAGCAAGTTCAGAATAACCTTCTGGAGTATTCACACCTGTACCAATTGCAGTTGCACCTAAATTGACTTCTAATAATAACTCAGCAGTACGTTTTAGATTTTTGATTTCTTCATCAAGTAAAACAGAAAATGCTTTAAATTCTTGTCCTACTGTCATTGGTACTGCATCTTGTAGCTGTGTTCTTCCCATTTTTAAAATTTTTGAGAATTCTTCTGCTTTATTATCAAATGCTTGTTGTAGATAGAGGACTTTAACAATCAATTGCATAATGCTGTTGTACACAGCAATTCGGAATCCCGTAGGGTAAGCATCATTAGTCGATTGGCTTGCGTTAACATGATCCATTGGATTAATGTATTGATATTCACCTTTTTGATGCCCCATAATTTCAAGGGCTAAATTTGCCACCACTTCATTGGTATTCATATTAACAGAAGTACCTGCACCACCTTGATAGACATCTGAAGGGAACTGATCCATACAACGCCCATTTACGAGAATTTCATCACAAGCTTGAACAATCGCTTTAGCTATTTTCTTTGGAATTGCACCAAGTTCTCCATTGGCTAAGGCAGTCGCCTTTTTTACCATTACCATACCGCGCACAAATTCGGGAACGTCGGAAATGACATTTTTCGATATATTGAAATTTTCAATCGCTCTTAGTGTATGGATTCCCCAATAAACATCATTTGGTACTTCACGTTCGCCGAGTAGATCAACTTCAATTCTTGTATTATTCACGATATATTCCTTCTATTAATAGTGACAATTTTGGGCGGATCATACTGGCTTACACCGAGAAAAAATGCGATCTAGATCATATTTTGGGGATGAGTGGGCTGATATAAATTGTCATCTCAGATTAGTTTTTTTTATGAATAATCAGGATGAAAGCACACAAGCGTTGTGTGCTTATCAAAATTGAGAGGAGCGTAAAGCTAATCGATGGCATAGCCTTGTTTTGATAGTAGTTCTCCATCTAAGTAAGCTTTACCATCAATACAAGATAAACGATCCGAACAGAACCATTCCACAACGAGCGGATAGCATCGATGTTCTTGTTCATGTACTCGTTGTATAACATCCTCTAATGTATCATCAGGATAAATCGGCACTTTTGCTTGTAACACAACAGACCCACCATCCACTTCTTCATTAACAAAATGAATACTCATACCATGTTCAGTATCCCCTGCTTCCATTGCGCGTTGATGAGTATGTAGCCCTGCATATTTAGGTAATAAAGAAGGATGAATATTGAGGATTTTTCCTTCAAAGTGTTGGGTGAATTGAGCGGTTAAAATTTTCATGTAGCCAGCTAAAACAATCAAATCAGCGCCAAGCTCATCAATTTTTGATGCAATTGCACTATCCATCGATTGATTGCTATCGAAATCTTTACGCGAAAAAACGAAATGTGGAATATTGGCTTTTTCTGCTCTGACTAACCCATAAGCATCAGCTTTATTGGATATGACTGCACAAATTTGACCGTTAATTTTGCCACGCTCAATCGTATCCATAATGGATTGTAAGTTGGTACCATTACCTGAAATGAGTACAACAATATTTTTTTTCATAATTCTATTAAAAACTAACCGCTTGTATCTTATCAGGTACAAGCGGTCAGTTCATTTGCCTTATTTAAACAATTTCAACTTGTTCAGAACCTGATTCTAAGTTCTCAATTTTACCGATAACCCAAGCGTCTTCACCCGCTTGTTTTAGAAGGGTGAGTGCTGTATCTACATCTGCTTCTGGTAATGCAATTACCATACCTACACCACAGTTAAAGGTGCGATACATTTCATAACGGCTGATGTTACCTTTATCTTGTAGCCATTTGAATGCAGGTTGCCATTCCCAGCTTTTCTCATCGATCACAGCTTTAACATTCTTCGGTAATACACGAGGGATATTCTCCCAGAATCCACCACCCGTAAGATGAGCAATGGCATGAACCTCAACTTTTTTGATTAATTGAAGGACTGATTTAACATAAATTTTAGTTGGAGAAAGGAGATGCTCGCTTAATGATTTGCCTTCAAGCAGATCGTCAGCTTTTGCGCCACTGACTTCTAACACTTTACGAATTAATGAATAGCCGTTTGAATGAGGACCACTTGATCCAAGAGCAATTAAAGTATCGCCTACTTTAACATTTGAACCATCAATAATTTCTGATTTTTCAACGACACCAACACAGAAACCCGCAAGGTCATAATCGCCTTCATGGTACATTCCTGGCATTTCTGCTGTTTCACCGCCAACTAATGCACATCCAGATTGTTCACAACCATCAGCAATCCCTTTAATTACAGAGCTAGCTACATCGACATTGAGTTTACCTGTTGCATAGTAATCAAGAAAGAATAATGGTTCAGCGCCTTGAACAACTAAATCGTTAACACACATCGCCACCAAGTCGATACCAATGGTGTCATGTTTATTCAAATCAATCGCAAGGCGTAATTTAGTTCCAACCCCATCAGTACCCGAAACTAAAATAGGTTCTTTGTATTTAGTTGGCAAAGCACATAAAGCACCAAAACCGCCTAATCCCCCCATTACTTCTGGACGATGAGTACGTTTTACGTCACCTTTGATACGTTCGACCAATTCATTACCAGCGTGAATATCTACGCCTGCATCCTTATAACTTAGTTGTGTTGTCACAGAAAAGACCTCAATGAAATAAAAAATTTTTCGAATTATAACATTAAGCAAACGGTTGCGATAGGGAATAAGCGTAAATCTAGTATTCATATGAAAGGATAACAATAATGCACTAAATAAAAAAATAATTTGCTAAAAGGTTGAAGTTCTGATATTTATACGCGCTTTTAAAAAGCCATAACCCTAAAAGAGCTTTAGATGTACTCTTAAGGAAGATCACAAAAACAGGAGTGACCTTATGACACAAGCGTCAAATACAAATTCGCTTAGTTTGTTAGCCATTGCAGGCGTAACCCCTTACCAATTAGGTAAAGATGAAGAGTATATGAATGATGCTCAGATTGAGCATTTTCGTAAAATTTTAAAGGCGTGGCATGCTCAAATTATAGAAGAAGCGGAGCGTACTAAAATCCAAATGCAGGATGATGTAACAAATTTTGCGGATCCATCAGATAGAGCAACTCAAGAAGAAGAATTTAGCTTAGAGTTACGTAATCGTGATCGTGAACGTAGATTGCTTAAAAAAATTGAACAAACTCTAGTAAAACTGGATTCTGGTGATTATGGATATTGCGATGCTTGTGGTATTGAAATTGGCTTAAAACGTTTAGAAGCTCGCCCAACCGCTGATCTATGTATTGATTGTAAAACACTCGCAGAAATCCGTGAAAAACAAATGGGCGGTTAATTAATGATGATGTGGTGTTTAGATAAGCACCACATTTCTTGTTTAATTAGCATAAAATTTGAGGTGTACTATTTTTAATTACATTAAATCTCTTCTTTCTCGACAAAAAAAGGAAAGAAAACAACCGCTTGTTGAAACAACAAGTTATCCAAATAAAAATAAGGTTGAGATTTCGGAGTCTAAACCATCAGTCTTAAAGAGTGCTGATAAGGCGGTATCTTCGCCAAAGAAAAAATACAAATCAAAATCTTCTTCAAAATCTCAAGCTTCTCAATCCCACATTATTCATAAGCAGTTTACTGTAGATGCAAAAAAATATGGTATCACGGTAAAAAATTTTCCTAGTAATGCGATTACGGTAGTCAATAAACTGCAAAGAGCAGGTTATGAAGCTTATTTAGTTGGTGGCTGTATTCGTGATCTGTTGTCAGGAGAAAAAGCAAAAGATGTTGATATTGCAACAAATGCAAAACCTGAAGAGATCCAGAAAGTTTTTGGTCGTCAATGTCGTTTAATTGGTAGACGATTCCGTTTAGCCCACATTATGTTTGGGCGTGAAATTTATGAAGTCGCGACATTCCGAGCAGATCATGCAGAAAATGCCTCTGAAAAAATTTATAAGACGAGTGAATCAGGCTTAGTCCTTCGTGATAATGTGTATGGTACATTGCGTGAAGATGCTGAACGTCGTGATTTTAGCGTGAATGCACTCTACTACGATGTCAAAAATCAACTTATTTTTGATTTTTACCATGGAATAGACGATCTAAAAGCAGGGCGTTTGCGTTTAATTGGTGAACCAAAGATTCGTTACCAAGAAGATCCTGTCAGAATGCTTAGAGCGATTCGCTTTATGGCAAAATTGGATATGTTTTTAGATAAAGCCAGCGATGAACCAATTAAATCCATGGCACCTTTATTACAATCGATTCCAGCAGCTCGATTATTTGAAGAATCATTAAAGTTATTGCAATCTGGCTATGGCTTAAAAACTTATGAATTATTACGCCAGTATGGTTTATTCGAACAGCTTTTCCCAACCTTAGCTGTTCATTTTACTGAAAAGCAAGATTCAAATGCTGAACGCATGATTGTGAAAGCATTGGGTTCAACGGATGATCGTATTCGTGATAATTTACGAATTAATCCAGCATTCTTATTTGCGGCGTTATTCTGGTATCCATTGCGTGAAAAAATTGATGAATTGAAAAATGAAGGTGGATTAAATACTCATGATGCAATGCTTTTGGCGGCAAATGAGATTTTATCCGAGGCTTGTCGTAGAGTAGCGTTACATCGCAGACATACCGCCGTTATTCGTGATATTTGGGCATTACAATTCCAATTCCCTAAACGTACAGGTAAACGTCCTCAACAAACTCTAGGGCATATCAAATTCAGAGCAGGATTTGACTTGTTAGTGATGCGTGCAGAATTAGAAGGTGGTGACTTAGTTGAGTTAAGTGCTTGGTGGCATGAATATCAATTAAGTAATGAATCACAGCGTTCAACCTTGCTTAATGGTGTTAAAACTGCACATTCTCATTCAGATGATGAACCGAAGAAGAAACGTAAACCTCGTCGTCGTTTCCATCGTAAGAAAAAAGCGAAAAAAGTAGAGGAATAGCGAAAAATGCAAACGGTGTATGTTGCTCTGGGTTCAAATTTAGATAATCCGCAGGAACAATTAAAGCAAGCGGTCAGATCATTGCAGAGTTTTGCACATAATTTTGAGGTTAGCCCTTTTTATAGTAGTAAACCTTTAGGTCCACAAGATCAGCCTGATTATGTCAATGCAGTTGCAAAATTTGATACGGAACTGACCGCTATTCAATTGTTAGATAAGCTGCAATCTATTGAGAATGAACAGGGTAGGGTACGTTTGCGTCGTTGGGGTGAAAGAACCCTAGACTTAGATATTTTGCTCTATGGTAATGAGCAGATAAATTCAGAACGTTTGGTTGTTCCCCATTATGATATGCATAATCGTGAATTTGTGATTGTGCCACTTTACGATCTTTCGCCCGATCTGATTTTACCGACAGGGCAATCTTTGACTTCTCTTTATCAGAACTTTGCACACCATACAATGCATAGATTAGCATGATTGTATTTCTTTAAATTTTTAGAATGCGATAAGTTTTGTGGATTAAGAAAAAAGGCATGATAGTGAATACCATGCCTTTTCTGTTAGTAAGATTATAAAGTAATTAACCCAATAATTTATTCATACGCTTAATAAACGCACTTGGATTTTCTAAAGTACCACGTTCTGCAAGTAATGCTTGTTCAAATAACAATTCAATCCAATCGGTAAATTGATCTTCATCAGCCACATCTGCAACACGTTTTACCATTGCGTGATCAGGGTTAAGCTCAAAGGTATATTTCACTTCTGGTGCTTGTTGTCCCATAGCTGCAAAGAGTTTCGCCATTTGTGTACCCATTTCATCGCTGTCCGTTGAAACGACCGCTGGTGTGTCTGTTAAGCGGTGAGTTAATACCACTTTTTTGACACGATCGCCTAAGTAGTTTTTGGCACGTTCGATGAAAGATGCAAATTCTTGCTCTTGAGCTTTTTGGCTTTCTTCTTCCTCTTTATCCGCTAAATCGCCTAAATCTAAATCTGATTTAGTGATGCTTTGGAGTGGTTTACCATCAAATTCAGTTAGGTAGCTTAACATCCATTCATCAATACGATCAGAAAGTAATAAGACTTCGATCTCTTTTTTGTTGAATAATTCTAAATGCGGGCTATTTTTTGCCGCTTGATAGCTATCAGCCGTTAAGACGTAAATCGCTTTTTGTCCTTCTTTCATTCTTGCAACATAATCACTTAAACTGACCGCTTGTTCACTGCTATCAGTGTGTGTTGAAGCAAAACGGAGTAATCCAGCCACTTGATCTTTATTGCTAAAGTCTTCACCAACCCCTTCTTTTAAGACTAAACCGAATTCTTTCCAGAATTGTTGATATTGTTCTGGGCTATCTTTTGCTAATTTTTCTAACATTTGAAGCGTGCGTTTAGTTAATGCTGAACGTAATGCTGCTGTTGTTTTGTTATCTTGTAAGATTTCACGAGATACATTTAATGGCAAGTCGTTAGAGTCGAGCAAACCACGCATAAAGCGTAAGTAATTTGGCATAAAGACTTCGGCATCATCCATAATGAAGACACGTTGTACATAAAGTTTTAAACCGTGTTTTTGATCACGATTGAACATATCCCACGGTGCTTTACTTGGGATATAAAGTAGGCTCGTGTATTCTTGCTTACCTTCTACTTTGTTATGAGACCATAAAAGTGGATCGGAGAAATCGTGGCTAATGTGTTTATAGAATTCTTTATATTCTTCGTCAGTGATTTCATTTTTTGCACGAGTCCAAAGGGCTTGAGCTTTATTGATTTTTTCCCATTTTTTACCTGTTTCTTTGCCTTCGTCATCGTATTCTTTGGTTTCGATTTCTACTGGTAAACCGATATGATCAGAATATTTACCAATGATTTCACGCAAACGCCATTCGCCTAAAAATTCTTTTTCATCTTCACGAAGGTAAAGAATAACGTCAGTACCACGATCTGCTTTTTCAATATCTGAAACAGTGTAATCGCCTTCGCCTGCTGATTCCCATTCTACCCCTTGAGATTTATCTAAACCTGCACCACGAGTGCGGACAACCACTTTGTCTGCAACGATAAATGATGAATAGAAACCTACCCCAAATTGCCCGATAAGTTGGCTATCTTTCGCTTGATCTGAGCCTAACGCGTTTAAAAATTCTTTTGTACCTGATTTTGCGATAGTACCGAGGTGATCGATAACTTGTTCACGGCTCATACCGATACCATTATCGCTGATGGTAATTGTGCCAAGAGTTTCATCTACACTAATACGTACACGCAATTCGCCATTGCCTTCGTAAAGTTCTGGATTTGAAAGGGCTTTAAAGCGAAGTTTATCGGCAGCGTCCGATGCGTTAGAGATTAATTCACGTAAGAAAATTTCTTTGTTGGAGTAAAGTGAGTGGATCATTAATTGAAGTAATTGTTTTACTTCCGATTGAAAACTGTGTGTTTGTTGATTTGTACTCATATAATCCTCTTAATTTTGCAAAAAATAAGCGGGATCTCACCGCTTGTTGTTTATCTGAAAACGTTGGATAGATGGGGGATAAAAACTAGAATTCAAGAGAGAAATTGTTGGATCTTTAGCAATTTGAGTTAGGGCAAGTGAAACTATATACATTATACTGTGTCTGTTACAAAGTTCTATTTAGTTATAAAAAAGGAAAATAAAATGAATAATAATTTTGAAGATATTGCTTTTAATCGTAGATCAATTAAAGTCTTTGATGAAAATGTGAAAATTAGTCATGAAGAAATGCTTGAGATGATTACAAAGGCAACAAAAGCCCCATCTTCTGTCAATATGCAACCATGGCGATTTGTTGTAGTTGACAGTGAAAAAGGTAAAGACACCTTAAGACCACTAGTTCGTTTTAATACAAGACAGAATGATACTTCTGCTGCGATGGTTGTGATTTTCGGGGATATGCAGTGTTATGAAAAAGGTGAGCAAATTTATTCTCAAGCAGTACAAGAAGGAATAATGCCAGAATCAGTTAAAACTGAATTGCTAGGTTTATTTATGCCTTTCTATAAAAATGCACCGAAGCAAAAAATGAATGATATTGTGAAAATAGATTCTAGTTTAGCAGCAATGCAATTTATGTTAGTCGCAAGATCTCATGGCTATGACACTAACCCGATCGGTGGTTTTGAAGAAGATAAAATTGCAGCAGCGTTAGGTTTAGATGCAGAAAGATATGTTCCCATTATGATTGTAGCAATTGGTAAAGCAAATTATGAATCACATGGATCTGTGAGACTTGATGCAAAAGAAGTAACTCAGTTTATTTAAGATAAAAATAGGTAGTATTTTTAAAAACAGGCGAAAGATTATATCTTCGCCTGTTTTTTATTAGCACAGTTCTAGCTTACTAAGATAATTTGTAGGAATTAAAACTCATCAGAACAACTTTGATTTACGCATCAAATCACTAAACAACACTTGTCAGCTTGTTTATTGCTCAATTTTAGATTTTGAGCAATATGTCACTCAGTTATATAATGAGGTCCTTTTATCAGAGATATTATGCAAAATTTATATAACTCCCCCCAGAGATGAAAATAGATAGGTGAAGTATGAGTGTAAATAATGAACAAGGCTATACATGGATACCTACATTTAAAGCTATCGCAGATTGGCTAGTAGATTATAAGGATAGACAGGAAGAGCTAATCGATATTTTGATTGAAATTGGTGTTGGTAATGGACTTAAAGATGTTGATAGTGATGGTAAAAAGAGCACATTAAAAGAAATAGATCCTTTTACATTCATTGCTTTAATTTTAAAATTTGGAGATGAAAAGAGAAAAACATTTATTAGTAATCTAATTAAGAAAATGGGTATACAGATCCCCATACCTAAGGATTTTTATGGTGTACCGAAATCTCAACAAGTAAATGCCTGGCTATTTCCTTCAAAAGATCAACGTTCTGATGATTCAATACCATTACTTTGGAAGTTTTTTGAGCAAATAAGAAATGGTAAGATTGATGATGATACCTTCGATAAAGTTCTTAAAATCAAAAAAGTGGGTTTCGATAAACTGACTCAAAATATCTTCTATATTAATCCTTCTAAGTATTTACCCATAGACTCTCAAACCAGACCTTTTTTAATCTCCCTAAGGCTAAATGTCCCCAAGAACAATAAAAATGAAAAACTTGCTAATTATCAACGATGTCTAGATGAAGTTAGAATCAAAACTAACAATAAGCCATTTTGGGAAATATCCTATGAAGCATGGATTGAAAACCAAAATAGTAAAAAATACAAAAAACAAGTTCAGTCACCACAGGTAAACACTCAAATGAAACAAAATTCAAAATCAAATAATACCACAACAATACCTCTAAATCGCATCTTATACGGACCTCCTGGCACGGGTAAAACCTATAAAACGACGGAACTTGCCGTAGAATGTGTAGATCCTAATTGGTACGCTAAGCTAACACAGCAATATCCTGAACCAGAACAGTATAGTGTAGAGAGAAGAAATAAGTTGAAAGTTAGGTATGATGAGCTAACTGCTGAGGGGCGTATTGCTTTTACAACGTTTCATCAAAGTTTTGCTTATGAGGACTTTATAGAGGGTATCCGAGCAGAAATTGATGAAGAAACTAAGCAAGTTTATTATAGTGTAGAAGATGGGGTTTTTAAAAGGTTAGCAAATGCATCTCTTAATGAAACAATGAGGGAGCGTTTAGTCGACTTATCTAAAGAACCCAATATTTGGAAAATATCCTTAGGTAGAAGAGAGGAAGCTGAGTTTCGTAAAGCATGTATAGAGGCTGGAGAAGCAAGGATTGGCTGGAAAGAAGTAGGCGATCTAAATATTGATATTAATGACAAAACAGAGGCTGAAAAAAAGTATTTTTATGATCAGAGTTCACAGAACCAAAATTCAATTACTAACTTTCATGAAAATATTCAAATCGGGGATATAATTGTTTGCTTACAAACGAGAAAATCTATAGAGGCAGTAGGTATAGTTACCTCTGACTACTTTTATGACAAGAATAGCATCGATAAATTTTCTTGTTACCCACATGTTCGTAAAGTTAATTGGTTTTTAAAAAATGTATCAATAGATATATATAGTTTAAACCATAACAAACTATTAGAAATTCCGACATGTGTACCCTTAAAACATTTAAAATGGAGTTCATTATTAGATGAGCTGGAAAGACAAGATTACTTTAAAGATAGATCTGCTCTAGATACCTCTAGACCGAGGGAAAATAATTACATGTTAATTATAGATGAAATCAACCGAGGTAATATTTCCCGTATCTTTGGTGAGCTAATTACATTGCTTGAACCAGATAAGAGAAAAGGTGGCAGTGATGCACGTGAAGTAACGCTTCCTTATTCTAAGGAGAAATTTTCGGTACCATCTAACCTTTATATTTTGGGTACAATGAATACCGCAGATAAATCATTGACTCAATTAGACCTTGCTTTGCGTCGACGTTTTGAATTTAGTGAATTATTGCCTAATCCTCGCTTATTAGAAGGTATTACTGTGCATGGTGTGGATGTATCTGAACTGTTATCGACTATAAATGCCCGTATTGAAGTCTTATTAGATAGAGAACATACAATAGGTCACTCATACTTTTGGACATTAAAAAATTTAGAAAAAGAAGAACAGAAAGAAAAGGAACTAGCTAATATTTTTGAAAAACGCATTATTCCTTTATTACAAGAGTACTTCTTTTCAGATTGGGAGCGTATCGGTTGGGTGTTAAATGATTCTAATAAACAAGCTGATGAGAAATTTATACAAACTGAGAGTTTATCGCCAAAACTAAGTGAGCTGTTTGGTAGTGATATTGAGGGCTTAGTGAACGACCGCCGTTATAAAATTAATGAACGTGCTTTTTCTAAGCCTGAATCGTATCAAAAAATATTGATGCCTCACACCCAACTACCTGAATCATCGGATAGTCAAGAATGATACAGGTAGAAGAATATGCGGAGTTAACCACAAACAGAGATGTTGTGACTAACTCAAAGTTAGCCATCATAAAAAAAGAAACATTTGATTGGTTAGTACAGTTAAGCGAACGTGAAGGGTACGGACGCTTTATTATTTATAAGCGCCCGCAATGGCTTCAATTGCAGTCCTATGTTGGCTATTTACAAAGCCCTCATGGAGAAGCTATTGAAGTACTACCGAAGACAGGATTAGGTTCTAATAATCCATCATTGGCAAGACAAGTTTTGTGTAAAATGCTGTGTTCATCAATGGGGATCTCTCCAAAAGAAATGCATTCGGCAGATTTACAACGTATGAAGTTACCTATCCATGAATGGATATTCAATCAGTTTTTACAAGCATTGAATGATTTAGTCGCATCAGGGTTACGTTTTGATTACCTGAGAATTGCAGAAGAAAGCAATTTTATTCGTGGTCAACTTGATATTGCTAAATAGCAACGACAACCTATTGGGCAGGCTCATCGTTTTCATATTCGCCATGATGTTTATCATCCAGATCGCCTAGAAAATAGACTAATTAAAACAGCCCTTAATTATGTGCAAAGGCTTTGTAAAACTTCGAATAACTGGCGATTGGCAAATGAGCTGTCGCATATTCTTACTCCCATTCACAGTCTAATTAATCCGTTGATAGATTTCCCTAAATGGGAGGATAGCAAAATATTACAATCGTATCGTACGATAAAGCCTTGGTGTAAGCTTATATTAGAGCAAATGAATCCTAATTTTCAAAAGGGTATGCATCAAGGTATTGCCTTATTATTTCCTATGGAAACCCTTTTTGAGAAGCACGTTGCTTATTGTTTAAACGCTAAGATTAAAGCGCCTTTTAATTTGGTATCACAAGCAAAGAACCAATACATGATTTATAGTCGACATACCAAAAATCACTCTCAAAAACGATTTGCCTTAAAGCCTGATTTATTGATTAAAAACTCAAGATTAAATGTATGTGTTATGGATACTAAATGGAAGCTTTTAGACTCTGGTATTAATAAAGACTTTGGTATCAGTCAATCTGATATTTATCAAATGTTTGCCTATGGACATAAGTATCTAAATGCACAGGGTGATATGATGCTTATTTATCCTAAGCATACTAATTTTACTCGTCCCCTAGAATGTTTTTATTTCAATGATGAATTAAGATTGTGGGTAGTACCATTTTGCATAGAACAAGATGAGTTGGTAATTGGAGATTGGCAGAGCCTTTTTTTAAGTTTAGGTATTAACATTTAGGGGATGTTTTGGTTATTTATCAAATATAATAAATTTAACTATCAATATTTAATTTTTAATAGTTAAAGTTTATTGATTTGATAGTTTCACAATGGATGATGTTTACTCTAGAATTCGCCTCACAAAACCAATAACCTATTATTCGAGGAGAATATTTATGTCTAAATGTCCATTTGATCATAATTCAAAAACATTAACAACAGCAGCAGGTGCGCCTGTTGTAGATAACGACAATACTATGTCAGCAGGTCCAAAAGGACCATTACTTTTACAAGATGTTTGGTTTCAAGAAAAACTAGCACATTTCGCCCGTGAGCGTATTCCTGAGCGTGTTGTACATGCTAAAGGCTCAGCAGCATTTGGTACTTTTACCGTTACTCATGATATTACTAAATACACTAAAGCAGCATTATTTAGTGAAGTAGGTAAACAAACCGAAGTCTTATTACGTTTTTCTACTGTAGCTGGTGAGCGTGGGGCAGCCGATGCAGAAAGAGACGTACGTGGTTTTTCATTAAAATTCTATACAGAACAAGGTAACTGGGATTTAGTGGGAAATAACACACCAGTGTTCTTTATTCGTGATCCATTAAAATTCCCTGATTTTATTCATACGCAAAAACGTAATCCGCAAACAAATTTACGTGATGCAAATGCTGCATGGGATTTCTGGTCACGTCACCCTGAATCAATGCACCAAATTATGACGTTATTCAGTGATCGTGGTATTCCTGCAACATTACGTCATATGAATGGTTACGGTAGCCATACATATAGCTTTGTAAATGCAGATAATGAACGTTTTTGGGTGAAATTCCACTTTAAAACTCAACAAGGTCATAAATTCTTTACTAATGAAGAAGCTGCTAAAGTTGTGGGTGAAAACCGTGAATCAAGTCAGCAAGATTTGTATGAGTCTATCGAAAAAGGCGATTTCCCTCGCTGGACTGTACAAGTTCAAATTATGCCTGAAGCAGATGCACACAAGCATAATTATAGTTTTGACTTAACAAAAGTATGGCCACATGCTGATTATCCAGTTATTGAAGTTGGTGTATTAGAGCTAAACCGTAATCCGTCTAACTATTTTGCACAAGTAGAGCAAGCGGCATTTGCACCAAGTAATATCGTACCGGGAATTGGTTTCTCACCAGACCGTATGTTACAAGGTCGTCTGTTCTCTTATCAAGATGCACAGCGTTACCGTTTAGGTGTGAATCATCATCAGATTCCAGTAAACGCACCAAAATGCCCATATCACACAACTCATCGTGATGGTGCAATGCGTATGGATGAAAATGGTGGCGAGCATCCTAACTATGCGCCAAATCGTTTTGACACTTACGTACCAACACATGATCAATTACCATTACAAATTGAACGTGAAGCGGCACATTTTGATTTCCGTGAATATGATGAAGATTACTATTCACAACCAGCTGCACTTTATAATGTGTTTACAGCTGAAGAAAAAGATCGTTTGGCATCAAACTTTGCAGCTGGATTATCAGGTGTAACAGTGCCTGAGATTGTTGAAAGACAAATGACTCATTTTGAAAAAGTGAGTGCAGAATTAGCTAACGCAATTCGTACAAAATTAGCCAAATAATTAAAATAAAATTTCCTCTGTCGTAAATAAAAGCCCCATTTTGAGATCAGCTCAAATTTGGGGCTTTCTTTTGTATTAAAATAAAATCTTTCTAATTAAAATTTATATTCTAATCTTCCTCCGAACTGGGTTTGTTTCAATTTAGCATCAGAAATATCATGTCTATGCTCAACTTTTAAACCTAAAGATAATTGCTCAGTTATTGTAAATTCGCTATCTATTTTCATTAAGAATGCATCACCTTGTTTTCCTGTCATGAAGTCAGAATGTTGTCTTCCATCAGAGATGAGTACATCTTTTCTATCGAGATTGCTATTTTCATAAAATGCGCCAAGATTAAGTGCAACAATTTCATTTTTCCAACCTACATTAGCTCCCATATATTGACTGAATACATTGTATGGCTTCATTGATATATTCCAATCATTACTATGGTCATTTACTTTAGTTTTGATTCTTTGATAATTTATTCCAATTGTTGGTGTTATAGTAATATCATTTAACGGTATTGCATAACCAACTTCACTACCAATTTGGAATTGTTTTGCATTAATACTTGCTATATTTCTTTGTTCAGCAGTGGAAACCTTACCATGATGAATGTGGTATCCAATATGAGAATTAAGAATAATATTATTCCATCTATTGTGTAGCCCTGCTAAGAACGATGTAGATTTGTAGCGAGTTTCACTATAACCATCAGGTGAGCGAGGAGTAACATCTTGTTTGCTAAATCCAATTCCAGCATGCAATTCCATATTTTCTGTTATTGGAGTAAACCCACCAATTAATGTACTGCTTTGTGTAGCCTTATAACCATACCCATAATTGTTGAAGCTCACATCAGATGTATATCTAGAATTACCATTTTGTTGATTAATATAAAAGCCTTTCTTATTTATAGACCAGATATTATCCATAAATTGTCTGCGAATTGTATCTCCTTGATTCAGGATAGCGTTATTTGCCACAAGATAAGATGGAACTTTTTGATTAATAGCAACACGATATTCTTGTCCTGCTAAATTGAGTGCATCTTCTGTAGATAATGTAGGTTTGTCTTCTGTTGAAATAGAAGAGCCTGTGTCAGTTGCTACTTTGATTATTGGGTCTGGGTTTTCTCCATTTTCATTAACAAGTAAGGTTTGTAAACGATAATCAAAGAATCTAGCATTTGGATCATCAAGTTTACTTTGAGCAGTATTTGATACAGATTTGTCCACACCAACAAGAGTATATTGGAATAGATCTGTTTCATCTTTATTTGAATTAAGTCTTTTACCTAAAACAAATTGCTCAGCCGTTGAGTCTCCAAGTACCTGTATTAATGAAATACCCTCATCAGGATCATATTTACCATTATTATTGGTGTCGGAATTGGACTGTCCTTCTCCTAGGAATTGAACATTTACCGGTATTGCTTTTCTTGAAACAACATCGCCATTAATTAATACTTGATCATGTTCCCAAGTAGAAATATCTTCATTTGCATTATTTACTCGTAGTAATAAATTCGCACCTCCATTGAGTACATTAGCAAATTTCATCACTCTACTGCCAAAATTGCCTTCATTTTGTGCAATTCCTGGTTGAATAACACTATTATTTTTCCATGTGCTCTCTGACGTAATAATTGCATTTCCCCCTAAAATTGAATTTTCATCAATTAATAATGCACCGTTGGATAAACTTCCATTTAATTCCACTGCTCCTGATTGAATGTGAGTTTGTCCAGAATGCGATAATGCACCAGTTAGTTTAAGTAGACCATCACCTGATTTGATTAATTCACCTGTACCCGATGAGTTTATATTCAACTGGGTGAGTGAGTTACTATCAGATTGCACACGAATTTTTCCTGTTACATCACTTGATTTAATCGTTGTATTTGTACCACTATCAAGTATAAAGTTGGCATCCTTTGCAATTTGAAGATCATTAATTAGATGTTCAGTATTAGAAGCATAAGTGATAGACCCAGATTTAATATCAACAACATTAAGAATAGAGTTACCATTTAAAGTAAAATTAGAACTATGATCTTCTGGTGTATAGATAAAATCTAAATTTCCCGATTCACTTCCTAAATTACCAGTTAGACTATTTTCACCATTGAGTGTATAAGTTAATTCAGATGGTTTAGTATTATCTTCATTGATAATATTACCTAAAATATCTGAACTTCTAAGACCTGTCGCTGCTTCTGAATCAAGAGATAAAGTAATTGAATTGCCATTTAAATCTAATGTACCATTATTTAAGTTTATATTACTTAAATTAACCTGATCAGGTGAGCCTAATCTGACTTTACCATCTTGTTCTACTGTAACAGAATTAAATGCGGATAATTTCCCATTATTATCAGCTTGTTGGTTTAATGTGGCAGTTCCTTCTTTGACGACAAGATTTGCTAAATTCTCTCCTTTCCCAACTTTAACCATCTCTCCATCACCAATTTTATAGAAAGTTTCTGCAATATTAGAATCTAAAGAGAACTCTTTTTTATCTTCATTATCAGCTCTTATATCTCTATAAATAAGGTTATCGTGCCATACAAGTTCCTGTAAATTCAACCGAACATAGTTAATAGAAGACGCACTCTCTTCGTAAAGTAATCCAATATCTCCATTAGGTAATTCAGTTAAACTATTGTAGGCATAGCTACCCGTAGTAATAGTCGTATTAAATTTCCATTCAATGGTACCATCATCTTGAACCTCACCTAGCCAAACTTTCCCATTACTTCGATTTGAGGCGTGAGGATTAGCAAAAATAACGATTTCTTTACCATCGATTTTTTTTGAATATTTGATAACAGATAGTTGAGAGTATGGTTCTAATAAAACATCATCAATTTGTCTGGTATTTTGCCAAGTATATCCGCCATCTTTACTGGTAGAAATTACAACATAATTATCCATTAGATTTCTAGAGAACATTTTTAGATCGCCATTATCTAACTCGATTACTTGTGACTCAGTCATTTGTTTATTTCGAGTATTTAATTCTCTAGTTCCACCATTTTGATACTCCCATCGATCTATTGGCGATTCTCCACGTGTCCAAGTTTTACCGCCATCATTACTAATTATGACCGCAGGAGATTGTGAATTTAATCCGCCTACATTATTTGTATAATAAACAGGGACGACTAAATTGCCATTTTTGAGTTGAATACCATTACCTGGGCCAGTACCTAAAAATTGCATCCAATCTGCTTTTACTTGTGGGGTAATATCAACAGGACTAGACCATGTTTTTCCATTATCATCACTATGAATCATCCATAGATAACTAGTTATTTTTGCCATTAATGGCGCACTCTGATTTCCTTCATTTTGAGTGTTTAAAAATATATTACCAACCTTGTTGTCACCTCGATATAAATCACCAAGATCTTGATAAGATTTGCTTATATCCCCCTCAACAACTACTTTATAGTCTGTTGGTTGATTACTTTCATCATAGACAATTCCATCATCTCTAACAGTATATTGATTATTGTTTGCATCTGTTAGTAAACGATAGTTTTTACCATCTATATTCTTATAGCCAGTCCCTTCGCTATTAGTTGTTAAACCAAATAGTCCTCGCATTTCTGGGAACATATCTACAATCATAAATATACGCCCTGTATTTTTATCTTGTACTATTTGAGGGTCAATTAAAAATGCAGAATTTTGATTACCATAAGGTTGTGAGATTAAATCAATTAAAACTTGATCATCTTCCCATGTTTTTCCTCCATCCAAACTTCGACGAATAACGGTATCAATATTGCCCCAGTCGTTTGGATGTTGATGACGCTTATCAATAGCGGCGATAACCACATTATCTTTTGTTGTAAATAGAGACGGGATTCTGTAATTATTAGCCCCATTCTGACCAGATATAAATAAAGGCGTAGCTGTCGTTTTATATGTATTAAAGTATTGTTTCTTTCCTAAAGAATAGCTTTGGAATTCTGTTAAATATTTATGCTTTTCTGCAACTTCTTCTGGAGTTAGTACATTTTTATCAAAATCAGCATAAAATATATCACCATTAAAACGCATGGTATTAAAGCCACCAACGGTAGAACGTCTTGTTTCCCCTAAAAATGCATTGGATATATTAGGTATATCTGTAAAAAAGTTAGAATTATTATTAGACAATAATTTTTCACCATCAATATACATCTCAACCTTATTATTGGTTTTATCAAACGTGTAAGTAATATTTCTATATTCATTTGATGATGTTGGGACATTTGTACGAATAACTTCGCTACCTCCATTTCTAATTTCAATTCCGTAGGTGTCTTTCCCAATAGGATTATTAACATATGAATAAAAACTTAGATATTTAGTACTGGAATCAGGATCAGCAACTCCTAGAAATGTGCCAAAGTCACTACCATTTTTAAATCTAAATGTGATTGAGCCATTTTCTAGATTTAGTGTGTTATGGTTTGTAAATTGTGAAGTAAGATCTAAAGGCTTAAATAAGCCTTTAGTACTTGAATATTCAAAAATATAATTATCACTTTCTATTGAAAAAGTATAATTTGTTGTGAATGATGTAATTAACATAGCCAATATTGTTTTTTTCATATACTTTCCTTGTTTAATAATGTGGCAAATAAATTTAATCTTAAATAATGTAACTTATTTGTAAGGTAGAGTAAATTATTTTCTAAATTTTGATTTAGGTTACAAGAGATGATTATTTTACTTATTATTAGCTAATTATATTTAAGGCTTGTTATTTATGAGAAAATTGGTTAAGAATGTGGTTAATTGACTTGGAAATTAGTTTTTTTAAATATCGAAACAGAAAATCGGAGAATGATAGTTTCTCCGATTTTCAAGTTATGTTAATTAAAATTAAAGTGCTTTCAAAATATCTTCAACACGATCTTTCGCATCACCAAATAGCATTTGCGTATTATCTTTGAAGAATAATGGGTTTTGTACCCCAGCATAACCTACAGCCATTGAACGTTTAAACACAACAACATTTTGTGCTTTCCACACTTCTAAAACTGGCATTCCTGCGATTGGACTGTTTGGATCGTCCATTGCAGCTGGGTTTACGGTATCATTTGCACCGATAACCAATACAACGTCAGTATCAGGGAAATCATTATTGATTTCATCCATTTCTAATACGACATCATAAGGCACTTTTGCTTCAGCAAGTAATACGTTCATATGACCAGGTAAACGACCTGCAACTGGGTGAATACCAAAGCGGACATTTACACCACGTTCACGTAATTTTTGAGTGATTTCTGCAACAGGGTATTGAGCTTGTGCAACCGCCATTCCGTATCCTGGAGTAATGATTACAGAGCTTGCTCCTTTAAGCATTTCAGCCACTTCTTCAGCAGTTGTTTCTCTATGTTCACCTTGTTCAGCATCTGAACTAACTTGAACATCGTTACCAAATCCACCAGCAATGACACTGATAAATGAGCGGTTCATTGCTTTACACATAATGTAAGAAAGAATTGCACCTGATGAACCTACTAATGCGCCGGTAACGATCAATAAATCATTATTTAGCATGAAACCAGCAGCTGCAGCAGCCCAACCAGAGTAAGAGTTTAGCATTGATACTACAACGGGCATATCGGCACCACCAATAGATGCCACTAAGTGCCAACCGAATGCTAATGCGATTATAGTCATAATTAATACAGGGAAAATATTATGTGTATTATTTAAGAATACGATAAGTAACAATGCAGATACGATCAACGCCGCTAAATTTAACTTATGGCGATGTGGTAGCATTAGGGCTTTTGAATTAATCTTTCCGCTAAGTTTACCAAAAGCAACAATTGAACCTGTAAATGTTACTGCGCCAATGAAAATTCCTAAAAATACTTCAACGTTATGAATAGTTGCAAGAGTTGCTTGTTCTGCGAGAAATGCTGTTTGTGCCACTGTATCTAAATGAGCAGGCATTATAGCTTCTTGGTGCAAACCATAGCTGTTGAAACCAACTAATACGGCAGCTAGACCTACAAAACTATGTAGAATAGCGACTAGTTCAGGCATTTCTGTCATTTCAACCTTTAATGCTTTGCGTATACCAAGATAACCACCGATAGCCATCGCGATTAAAATAAAGAAAGTCCCTTCTGATTGTGGACCAAAGATTGTGGTAACTAATGCAATCGCCATACCGACAATTCCGTACCAACAACCGGCTTTAGCAGTTTCATGTTTGGATAAACCTGCTAAGCTCATGATAAAGAGAAGTGCAGCGATAACATATGCACCTTGTACGAGACCTAAAGACATTGATTTTCTCCTTAACCTTTTCTGAACATAGCAAGCATACGTTGGGTTACTTTGAATCCACCGAAGATATTAATACTTGCAACTAAGATAGCAATAAAGGCAAGGATACTGATAAAGAATCCGCCTTGTGCGATTTGTAGTAATGCACCAACAATAATAATG
The DNA here is from genome assembly GCF_009684715.1 of Otariodibacter oris. NCBI lineage: Bacteria > Pseudomonadati > Pseudomonadota > Gammaproteobacteria > Pasteurellales > Pasteurellaceae > Otariodibacter > Otariodibacter oris. The sequence goes on from NZ_CP016604.1 coordinate 553,212, forward strand.
CCTGAAATTGCGTTAGTTACAGCCATTAAAGGGGTATGCAAGGCATGACTTACATTCCATACAACATAATATCCGACAACACAAGAAAGGACGAATACAGTGAAGTGTTCGAGGAAAGATGCTGGTGCAACGGAAGTGATTAATAGAAAGAGAATACCTACTAATGCAAATAAGCCATATTTCACTTTTGGATTAGTCGGCTTTTCTTCTTTTTTCTCTACAGGTGTACTTGGTTTTTGTTGTGGTTGTGCAGAGACTTTAATTGGTGGCGCTGGCCACGTAATTTCACCATCACGGATTACTGTTACCCCACGTAAAACAACATCTTCAAAATCAATATTGATTTTGCCGTCTTTTTCCTTACAAAGTAGTTTAAGTAAATTAACTAAGTTTGTGCCGTAAAGTTGAGATGATTGTGTTGGTAAACGGCTTGGTAAATCAGTATAGCCAATAATTTTAACTTGATTGTCGGTAACAACCACTTCACCTGCTTTTGATAACTCACAGTTACCACCAGTTGCAGCCGCTAAATCGACGATTACACTACCTGGTTTCATGCTTTCAACCATTTCCTTGGTAATTAATCGAGGAGCAGGTTTACCTGGAATTAACGCTGTAGTGATAATAATATCAACTTCTTTGGCTTGCTCAGCATAGAGAGCTAAAGCTCGTTTATTAAATTCTTCTGACATCACTTTAGCATAGCCATCACCACTACCGCCTTCTTCTTTGAAATCAATTTCTAAGAAGCTAGCGCCCATACTTTCAACTTGTTCTTTTACTTCAGGGCGGGAGTCAAATGCACGAACAATAGCACCTAAGCTATTTGCCGCACCTATAGCTGCCAATCCAGCCACACCAGCACCAATAACTAACACTTTAGCTGGCGGAACTTTACCGGCAGCAGTGATTTGGCCAGTGAAGAAACTACCAAATTCATGGGCAGCTTCAACTACTGCACGGTAACCTGCAATATTTGCCATTGAGCTTAATGCGTCAAGGGATTGTGCTCTAGAAATACGAGGAACAGCATCCATTGCTAATACATTAATTTTTTTGGCAGAAAGTTTATCCATTAACTCCTTATTTTGACCAGGCCAAATAAAGCTAACTAAGGTTGCTCCTTCTTTTATTAATTGAATTTCCTCATCTGTAGGTGGATTTACTTTAAAAATAATGTCTGCATTCCAAACTGACTTTGTATTTCCAATGGTGGCGCCAGCTTCAGTATAAGCACTATCTTCAAAGCTTGCTTTAAATCCTGCATTGTTTTCTACAACAATCTCAAAGCCAAGCTTGAGGATTTGCTGAATGGTCTTGGGCGTTGCTGCTATACGACTTTCATTGTCCAGCAACTCTTTTGGTACACCAATAAGCATAAAGACTCCTGTGTAGTTTTGTGAAAATAAAAAAATATTTTAGTTTTGCAACTTTTTGCTGTGTTTAATTCCTAACTGCTTAATTGAGTAAAAAACAAACTTATGGAGCAACTAAAATATCTATAACTTTATCATTTATTTTTTAGTGTAGGGGGAATTTTTTGGCTCAAGGTAAATATAATTAATATTGCCTAGATTTACCTCATTAGTTTTTAATTATTCATTGGTGTTTTATAGCCTTTTTTGATATATTACAGACAATTTTTGCTCATGCTATGGGTATGTTGAGTTACTAATAATTGATTTACGGATTTCATTTATGTTTAAAAAATTTCTCGGATTATTTTCTAATGATCTTTCTATAGATTTAGGTACTGCAAACACATTAATTTATGTAAAAGGACAAGGGATTGTACTAGATGAGCCTTCGGTGGTTGCTGTACGTCAAGATCGTATTGGTTCAGCAAAAAGCATTGCAGCTGTAGGAACTCATGCAAAATCAATGTTGGGGCGTACACCAAAGAGTATTTTGGCTATTCGTCCAATGAAAGATGGAGTGATCGCTGATTTTTATGTAACAGAAAAAATGTTGCAACACTTTATTAAACAAGTTCACAGTAATAATTTTATGCGACCAAGTCCTCGAGTTTTGGTTTGTGTCCCAGCTGGTGCAACTCAAGTTGAAAGAAAAGCGATTAAAGAATCTGCGATTGGTGCGGGAGCTCGTGAAGTTTACCTTATTGAAGAACCAATGGCTGCAGCAATTGGTGCAGGATTACCCGTTGATGAGGCTGCTGGTTCAATGGTCATTGATATTGGTGGTGGTACAACTGAGGTTGCAGTTCTTTCTTTAAATGGTATTGTCCATTCTTCTTCGGTACGTATTGGTGGTGATAAATTTGATGATGCAATTATTTCTTATGTTCGTAAAAACTTCGGTTCTGCAATTGGTGAAACTACTTCTGAACGTATCAAGAAAGAAATTGCTACAGCTTATATTAAAGAAGGTGATGAAATTTTATCAACAGAAGTTCATGGGCATAATATAGCAGAAGGCGCACCAAGAACATTTGAATTAACTTCCAAGCAAGTACTAGAGGCGATAGAGCAACCTTTAGCTGGTATTGTTGAAGCAGTTAAAGCAGTATTGGAACAATGTCCGCCAGAGCTTGCTGCTGATATTTTTGAACGAGGAATGGTACTGACTGGTGGTGGGGCTCTACTTCAAAATTTAGATGTATTACTCTCTAAGGCAACAGGTGTTCCAGTTATTGTTGCAGAGGATCCATTAACTTGTGTTGCTCGTGGTGGCGGTAAAGCATTAGAAATGATTGATACACACGGTGGTGATGTATTCAGTGATGATAATTAATTTCTGATAAATTGGAAATGGGCGGAAATATAGGATTCTCGTCCATTTTCTTTTTGTTGATTCCTTTCACTTATTTTCAGATTTCTCTGTACAAAATATGAAACAGATTTTTGCTAAATCACCTCCATTAGGACTTCGCCTATTTGTTGCTATTGTTGTTTCAGTAACATTTATTTTTTTTGATGGGCGAAGCTCTGCTATGTTACAAGTAAGAGGGGTATTGGAAACAGCAGTGAGTGGCTTATATTATTTTGCCAATACTCCACGTTTAGTATTAGATGGAGTGAGTAATAATTTTATTGATAGTCAAAAATTAAAACTAGAAAATGACGTATTAAAGGAGCAAGTTAGAGAAAAAAATGCTGAATTATTGTTGTTAGATCAATTAAAAGTAGAAAATCAACGTTTACGTTTATTATTAAGTTCCCCTCTTAGACAAGATGAATATAAAAAAATAGCAGAAGTGTTGACAGCTGAAATGGATGCTTATCGACAGCAAATCATTATCAATCAGGGTAGGAAAGATGGGGCATTTGTAGGCCAACCTGTAATTGATGAACGAGGTGTTGTTGGACAAGTGATTTCAGTTGGTGAAAATAGTAGCCGAGTTCTTTTGATAACAGATGTAACTCACTCTGTTCCTGTTCAAGTATTACGTAATGATGTAAGGGGAATTGCAAGTGGTACGGGACATAATGAGGAACTTATTTTGGATAATTTACCACGCATGGTTGATTTGATGAAAGGTGATGTATTAGTTACTTCAGGATTGGGTGGAGTATTTCCAGAAGGTTATCCCGTAGCGATAGTCGAAACAGTTATTAATGATGGTTCAAGTCATTTTGCTAGAGTAACATCTAAGCCCTTGGCATCTTTAGACCACCTAAGGTATGTTCTTCTTTTATGGCCAACAGAGGAAGGTAGAGGAGCACAAAGAATCTCTCCTCAAGATGTACGTAATGCCGTTGAAGAACGTCGTAATATGTTGAATCCATTAGATCTCTTAAAAGCAAATAAAAAAGAGCAGGTACGAGAAGATGATCTAAATTATAGTCTTGATGTGTCAAAAGATAATAATGAAGATGTTTTAGAGCAAGAGCTACCTGAAAATAATACTGAGATAGGAGGAGATGAGTGATGAAGCAAAATCTTATTTTTCAGTTTTTAGTATTAGTTTTTATTTTTGTTGTTGCTCTTGTTTTAGAACTTATGCCTTGGCCTGTTGGTTTTCAAGGCTTTAGACCAGCTTGGTGTGTATTAGTCTTAACCTATTGGGTATTGGCATTACCTGATAAAATTAGTGTTGGTACAGCATTTATTATTGGGATTATTTGGGATGTCATTTTAGGTTCTGTTCTAGGAACACATGCATTAGTTCTTTCTGTTATGATTTATTTCGTAGCAAAATATCATCTTATCTTACGTAATTTATCACTCTGGTTACAAAGTCTTCTCATTATTGCTTATATTGCATTGATTCGTTTTGCTATTTTCTTTATTGAATTGATTCTACACAGTGGAGAGTTCAATACACAGGAATTATTTGGAGCTGTAGTCAGTGGGATTCTATGGCCTTGGATCTTCTTACTGATGCGACATATTCGTCGAGGATTAAGACTTCGCTAATGAACACTCTTTCCTTTGATTTTGCAGATGATTTCAGACCACTTTCTGCCCGTATGCGTCCACATACACTAGATGAATATGTGGGGCAATCTCATTTAATTGGCGAAGGGAAACCTCTTCGACGAGCCATTCAAGCTAAACACGCTCACTCAATGATCTTTTGGGGACCACCTGGAACAGGTAAAACAACCTTAGCTGAATTGATTGCAAATAGTTTAGACGCTGATGTCGAGCGATTGTCAGCGGTCACTTGTGGAATCAAGGAGATCCGAGAGTCCATTGAAAAAGCTAAACAAAATAAACAGATGGGACGAAGAACACTCCTTTTTGTGGATGAAGTTCATCGTTTTAATAAAAGCCAGCAAGATGCTTTTTTACCTCATATCGAAGATGGTACGATAATTTTTATTGGTGCAACAACCGAAAATCCCTCTTTTGAATTAAATAATGCATTACTCTCTCGAGCTAGAATCTACATTTTAAAGCCCTTACAAGCGGTCGATATTTTACATATTTTGCAAAATGCGATTAGCGATAAAGAGAGAGGTTTAGGTAATGAAACCTTTATCTTACAAGATGATGTCTTAAATCTATTAGCCGATTATGTCAATGGTGATGCACGTTTTGCGTTAAATTGCTTAGAACTGATGAGCGATATGGCGGAGATTTTACCGCAAGGAAAACTTCTCAATTTATCACTCTTAACAGAAGTGTTAGGCGAAAGACAGGCTCGCTTTGATAAAGGCGGCGATCGTTTTTACGATCTGATTTCTGCGTTACATAAATCGGTACGAGGTTCATCGCCTGATGGGGCGTTATATTGGTATGTGAGAATTTTGACCGCAGGTGGCGATCCGTTATATGTAGCAAGACGTTTATTAGCCATTGCTTCAGAAGATATAGGTAATGCCGATCCTAGAGCAATGCAAGTCGCCTTAGCTGCTTGGGATTGTTATACACGAGTCGGTGCTTATGAAGGCGAAAGAGCTATTGCTCAAGCGATTATCTACTTGGCGGTCGCACCAAAAAGTAATGCCGTTTATACTGCATTTAACCAAGCTAAACAGCTCGTTAAAGAAACGAAAGATTATGATGTGCCAGAACATTTACGTAATGCCCCAACGCAATTAATGAAATCCTTGGGCTATGGCGAAGAATACCGATACGCCCATAATGAACCCAATGCTTATGCAGCAGGTGAAAATTATTTCCCTGAAGAATTACGTGATACCCACTTTTATTTCCCAACCGAACGAGGCATGGAAAAGCAAATTAAAGAAAAAATGGCTTGGTTAAAATCTCAAGACGAACAAAGTATTCAACAGCGCTATAAAAAATAAATCATTATCAAGCGGTCAGATTAACCTGATTTTTTGCAAAATTTAGCGAAGATCTCACCGCTTGTGTATATTGGATAAAATGAACTATCAAGAAAAAATCAAGCAAGCCTTTGGTACAGAAGGGAAACTGAGTAAAAATATTCAAGGATTTCGCCCTCGTGAAGCGCAATTAGTGATGGCACAAGCGGTCGGAAAAGCTGTGGAATTTGCAAAAAATAGTGTGATTGAAGCGGGAACAGGGACGGGGAAAACGTTTGCTTATTTAGTGCCAGCTTTACTTTCACGCAAAAAAACGATCATTTCCACAGGATCCAAAAATTTACAGGATCAGTTATTCAAACGAGATCTTCCCACCATACAGAAAGCGTTAAATTACACTGGCAAGATCGCTTTATTAAAAGGACGAGCCAATTATTTGTGTTTAGAACGTTTAGATCAAGTGATTGCAATGGGCGTTTTGGGCGATAAATCGGTACTTGCTGATTTAAAAAAAGTGAGGAAATGGCATACAGGCACGCAATCGGGCGATTTGAGTGAGTGTATTACCATTGCCGAGGATAGTCCAATTTTACCTCAATTAGTCAGTACGACTGATAGCTGTTTAGGTTCTGATTGCCCCAATTATAAAGAGTGCTATGTTGTTAAAGCTCGTAAGCAGGCTTTAGAATCTGATGTTGTTGTCGTAAATCACCATCTATTTTGTGCTGATATGGCAGTGAAAGAGAGTGGATTTGGGGAGTTAATTCCTCAAGCTGAACTGGTGATTTTTGATGAAGCCCATCAGTTGCCTGATATTGCTAGTCAATATTTTGGTCAATCTCTCACTTCTCGTCAGTTATTTGATATCTGCAAAGATGCCAATATTGTTTATCGCACGGAATTAAAAGACTTAGCCCAATTAGGCAAAGCTTCCGATCATCTCCAAAAAATTATTCAAGATTTTAGGTTATTGATGGGAAGTGGGACGGTGAGAGGAAATTTAAGAGATTTATTAAGTGATCCCAAAGTCGTTGAAGGCTTAACTAAGCTCAAGGAAAATTTAGACTTTTTAATTGAGGTGGTTAAAAAATCACTAGGGCGTTCGGAAACATTAGATAAAATTTTTGAACGTTTAGCAGAAGTCAAAGTTTTGCTGAATAAATTGAGCGATACTAATGTTATGGGTTATTGCTATTGGTATGAAGCCAATGGACGCTCGTTTGGATTGCATATTACTCCTCTAACTGTGGCAGATAAATTTGGTGAACAACTTAAAAGCCAAAATATTGGTTGGGTGTTTACTTCTGCAACGTTAGAAGTGGGCGGAAAATTTGATCACTTTTGTAATCGTTTGGGCATTGATGATGCCGATACAATGGTGTTACAAAGTCCATTTGACTATGCAAATCAATCGCTACTTTGTGTACCTCGCTACCTACCAGATACAAATAAAGCCCATACTTTAACGGCATTAGGACAACTTCTTCAACCAGTTATCGAGGCAAATGAAGGACGTTGTTTTTTACTGTGTACCTCATATTTTATGATGCGTGGCTTGGCAGATTTTCTGCGTGAACATAGCAATCTAAGCGTATTGTTACAAGGGGAAACCAGTAAAAGCCGATTACTCGAGAAATTCGTTGCAGAACCGAATAGTGTGTTAGTTGCAACCCAAAGTTTTTGGGAAGGCATTGATGTGCGAGGTGATGCGCTTTCTTTAGTGATTATTGATAAATTACCTTTTTCTGCTCCCGATGAACCGCTATTAAAAGCGAGAATGGACGATTGCAAATTACAAGGTGGCGATCCTTTTAATGCAATTCAGATTCCAGAAGCTGTGATTACTTTAAAACAAGGGGTTGGGCGTTTAATTCGAGATGTCACAGATAAAGGTGTGGTGATTATTTGTGATTCTCGTTTGGTAATGCGTGGCTATGGTTCAACTTTCCTCAAGAGTTTACCACCTTCCACCCGTACTCGAGATCTCAATAAAGTGATCAACTTTCTTCACAAGCGGTAAGTTCCTCACAACGTTTTACTCTTTTTAATGGCTTGTTGTGGATTGCAGTATGTTAATTAAAGCATTGCGTTTTATTGTCGGATTAGCATTATTATTCTTAATGTTGTATTTGGGTAAACTCCTTAGCCTATTGATTCCAATAGGTATTCCTGAAAGTATTTGGGGAATGTTAATTCTCTTTACCTCTATGGTAATAGGATTAATTAAAGTGACGTGGGTATTACCTGCCTCTACCCCTTTAACTCGTTATATGACGCTGTTCTTTTTACCCATTTGTGCGGGTGTCGTCGATCAATTTGATATGCTTAATCAGCATGTAGATTCATTAATTTTTGCTAATTTTTTTAGCACTATGTTGTCTCTAATTCTTTTAGGCTATTTGGCTCAAAAATTATTTACACATAAAGCAGAAAATGGAGAAGAAGATGAATAGCTCACTGATTTATTTTTACTCTCTTTTTACGCTAATCGTGTTTATTATCAGCCGAAAATTAAGCAAACGCTTAAAAGTTTCTTTGTTAAATCCATTTATTCTTTCACTGATTTTTCTTGTTGCCATTCTTTATTTCTTTCATATTCCGTTTAAAAGTTATTACCAAGGCAATTTAGTTGTAAATAATTTATTAGGAGTGTCTATCGTTGCTTTGGCTGTGCCTTTTTATGAGCAACTGCCACAATTAACCAAGCATTGGCGAAAAATTATGATAATAGTAGGCTGTTCAACGTTATTTACTATGCTGTCAGGTTTATGTTTTGCTTGGTTATTAGGGGCTAATCAAGAAATTTTGATTGCGATGTTACCTAAATCTGTCACCACAGCGATTGCAGTATCAATTACTGAAGAATTGGGAGGAAATCCTGCCATTACTGCGGTAGCCGTAACTATCGCTGGAATATTTGGATCTGCCTTTGGAATAGGCTTTTTAAAATGGGCAAAAGTAACGAGAACGCACGCTATTGGATTAAGCTTAGGTGCAGTTTCTCACGCATTAGGCACTGCTCGTGCGATGGATTATAGTATCAAAGCAGGGAGTTATGCTTCTGTCGCATTAGTCTTATGTGGGGTTTTATCTTCAATTATTGCCCCTTTTATGCTCCATTTTGTTTTAAAATACTTGTATTAGTTGGGTTATTTTATGGTAAATAGAATAGTTATTTGGTATAAATGAAATTACCCTTTACAATACTTTATCTTTTATTTTAACTAAAGAGAAATTATGTCTAAAGATTCATTCTCACTTGATGCAATGACGAAAGATCAATCCACTTTGAAGACATTTAAACGTTTGTGGCCAATGATATCTCCTTTTAAGTTGGGAATTATTGTGGCTATGATTGCAATGATATTAAATGCAGCATCTGATGCTTATTTAATAACAATGATTAAGCCCCTGATCGATGAGGGTTTTGGTAATAGTGCAGATCGGTCGTTCTTACGAGAAATGGCATTTATTGTCGTTGGTCTATTTTTTGCTCGGGGATTAACTAGCTTTACTTCTGCGTATTGTTTAGCATGGGTATCAGGTAAAGTTGTGATGGTAATGAGGCAGCGTGTTTTTAAACACTTTATGTTTATGCCAGTCACTTTTTTTGATCAAAACTCTTCTGGAAAATTGCTTTCACGTATTACTTATGATTCTGAACAAATTGCTTCATCTTCAGCAGATGCACTACAAAGTGTTGTACGAGAGGGGGTATATGTCATATTCCTAGTCTGTGCTATGTTCTACTATAGTTGGCGTCTATCTCTTGTTCTTTTCTTAATAGCGCCAGTAATTGCTATTCTTATTAGGGTCATTTCTAAGCGTTTTCGTCGGTTAGCGCGTAATATGCAAGAGTCTATGGGAACAATGACCGAAAGTGCTGAGCAGATGTTAAGAGGGCATAAGGTTGTACTTTCTTTTGGTGGGCAATCTGTGGAAGAGGAACGTTTTAATCATAAAAGTAATGATATGCGTCGTAAAGGGATGAAAATGATGGCAGCAACAGCCATTACAAATCCGATTATACAATTAATTGCCTCTTTGGCCCTTGCTGTCGTCTTATTTATTGCAGGCTCTCCAAGTATCATTGGGAATGAACTAACAGCGGGAGAGTTCGCTGCTGTTATTAGTGCATTAATGGGTATTCTTCGTCCTTTAAAAACATTAACTAATGTGAATGCACAGTTCCAACGAGGAATGGCGGCTTGTCAGACTTTATTTACATTATTTGATCTTCCTGGAGAGAAAGATACCGGAACTTATCAAGTTAGTAGGGCTAAAGGTAATATCCGTTTTGAAGATGTTTCTTTTACTTATTTAGGTAAAGATCATCCTGCGTTAAAACATATTTCCTTTGAGTTACCAGCAGGGAAAACATTAGCGTTAGTCGGTCGTTCTGGATCAGGGAAATCGACTATTGCTAACTTAATTACCCGTTTTTATGACGTAGATTCAGGTAATATCTATTTAGATGATAAAAAAATTAGTGACTATACGCTGAATAATTTACGTGCACAGTGTGCAATTGTCTCACAGCAAGTTCATTTATTTAATGATACCATTGCCAATAATATAGCTTATGCTGCAACTGAAAAATACACAAGAAAGGAAATTGAGGATGCAGCGAAAGCGGCTTATGCAATGGAATTTATTGAAAAATTGCCAGATGGGTTAGATACAGTTATTGGTGAGAATGGAATCAGTTTATCTGGCGGACAACGTCAACGTTTAGCTATTGCTAGAGCGTTATTACGTGATTCTCCAGTCTTGGTTCTGGATGAAGCAACATCTGCATTAGATACAGAATCAGAAAGAGCAATTCAGGCAGCTCTAGAAGAGCTACAGAAAAATCGTACAGTACTCGTTATTGCACACCGATTATCGACCATTGAAAAAGCTGATGAAATTTTGGTTATAGATGATGGTGAAATTGTAGAATGCGGTACTCATTCTGATTTATTAGCCAAACAAGGTGCCTATAAACAGCTTTATAGCTTACAGTTTGGTGCCTAATATTAGATTCTCAGACAAATAAAAAAACCTGCAATAATGCAGGTTTTTTTATGTTTATAGAAATGGTTATCTTACCAACCTTTAATCATAGAACCCTTAAAGACTTCATCTGCTTTTTGGAATACTTCATCTGTTTGATAAGCTTTGATGAAGTTTTTAATATCTTCGCTATCTTTATTATCTTCACGGGCTACAATTAAATTTACGTAAGGTGAATCTTTATCTTCGACAAAGATACCATCTGTTGCAGGTGTTAAGCCAATATGTCCAGCATAGATTGTATTAATGATCGCAAATGTTACATCATCTAAGGTACGAGGAAGTAATTCAGCATTCACTTCTTGAATGGTTAAATTTTTAGGATTCTCAATAATATCAGCTGTTGTTGAAAGAAGGTTAGTACTATCTTGTAGTTTAATTAAACCTTGTTTCTCTAATAAAATTAACGCACGACCTAAATTAGTTGGATCATTAGGCACAGCAATGGTATCGCCATCTTTTACTTCGGCCGCTGATTTGATCTTATTTGAGTAAGCGGCAATAGGAAAGACAAAAGTATTTGCCAAAGGTGTTAATTTATATCCTTTGTCTGCAATTTGTTTATCTAAAAATGGTTTGTGTTGGAATGCATTGATATCTAAATCACCATTATTTAATGCTTCATTTGGTGTTGAGAAATCGGTAAATCCAACAAGTTCTACATCAAGATTGTATCTTTCTTTAGCTAGTTTTGCTGCAACTTCTGCAACTTCTTGTTCTGGACCAGACATGGTGCCGACTTTCAATGCTTTAGGCGCATCATTGCAAGCTGTTAATATAAATGCCGAGAGTACAGCAGTAGCTGTAAGTAATTTTTTTAAATTCATAATTATTCCTTTTTATATATCTATTGTGTATAGCGGTTACTTTTGTGTGAAATTTCGCAAAATTAGAGTCTAATGTAACCGCTTGTTATAAAGTTTATTACCAACCTTTAATCATCGAGCCTTTAAAGACTTCATTTGCTTTTTCGAAGACTTCATCTGTTTGGTAAGATTTAATAAAGTCTTTAATTGCTTCATTATCTTTATTATCTTCACGAGATACGATCAGATTGACATAAGGGGAGTCTTTATCTTCAACAAATAACCCATCTTTAGTTGGTGTTAATCCAATCTGCCCCGCATATCCCGTATTAATAACAGCAAATGCCACATCATCTAAGGTCCGAGGCAGTAATTGAGCTTCAATCTCTTGAATATCTAAATTTTTAGGGTTTTCAACAATATTTACCGTTGTAGCAAGAAGATTAGTGCTGTCATCTAATTTAATTAAGCCCTGTTTTTCTAGTAAAAGTAAAGAACGACCTAAATTTGTTGGATCATTTGGTAATGCAATCGTATCGCCATCTTTTAATTCATCAATTGATTTAATTTTGTTTGAATAAGCGGCAATAGGGAAAACAAAGGTATTTGCTAAAGGCGTTAATTTATAGCCTTTATCTTCAATTTGTTTATCTAAATACGGTTTATGTTGGAATGCATTGATATCTAAATCACCATTATTTAATGCTTCATTAGGTGTTGCATAATCGGTAAAAAGCACGATCTCCACATCACGATTGTATTTTTCTTTTGCTATTTTTGCTGCAACTTCTATGACTTCATGTTCAGGACCTGACATCGCACCAACTTTGAGTGGTTTTGCTACATCGTTACAAGCCGTTAATATAAATGCAGAGATAACAGCAGTGGCGGTGAGTAATTTTTTGAAATTCATATCTATTCCTTTTATATCTTCCTTTTTTACTACTGGTGAGGTAGATATAGCGGTTACTTCTTGATAAGAATTTGCAAAATTCTTATCTAATGTAACCGCTTGTCATAGCCAGTAATTACCAGCCTTTTACTACACCACCCTCAAAATATTTTAGCGCTTCTTGATAGACTTCTTCAGATTGGAATGCTTTAACGAAGTCTTTAATTGCTGGATCATCTTTATTGTCTTCACGGCTTACAACAAGATTTACATATGGTGATTCTTTTGATTCAACAAAGATCCCATCTTTCTCTGGGGATAAACCTACTTGCCCTGCATAAGTATTATTGATAATCGCTAAATCGACATCATCTAAAGTACGAGGTAGTAATGAAGAATCAACTTCTTGAATTTCGATATTTTTCGGATTTTCAACAATATCAAGTGGTGTTGCTAACAAATTAGAAGAATCTTTTAGTTTAATAACGCCTTGTTTTTCTAGTAGGATGAGTGAACGTCCTAAATTACTTGGGCTATTAGGTACAGCAACAATTGCTCCTTCTTGTAGTTCAGATACATTCTTGATTTTCTTTGAGTAACCAGCAATTGGGAACACAAAAGTATTGCCTATAATCGCTAGTTTATAACCTCTATGTTTTACTTCATCATCCATATATGGTTTGTGTTGAAATGCATTTGCATCTAATTCACCTGTACTGAGTGCTTGGTTTGGTCCTGTATATTCAGTGAATTCAACAAGCTTAACATCAAGGTTAAATTTTTCTTTTGCTAATAGTGCAGCCACTTCGGTTACCTGTGCTTCTGGTCCTGACATTACCCCTACAGTAATTTGACGAGCTTCATCTGCTGCTTGAGCGTTATAACCAGTTAATGCTAATGCAGAAACTACTGCAACTTTGAGTGTTTGTTTTAAGTTCATGAGTAAATCCTCTTATTAAATTAAATGATGTTGTGTTTGTTTTTATTTATCGGTGATCGTAACGTTTTGCGAGAGTATCACCTATTTTTTGGCTAATCATCACGATAGCGACAATGATGATTGTTGAAACCCATTTTACGTAGACCATATTACGATGTTCTCCGTAACTGATAGCAAGGTTACCCAAGCCACCACCACCAACAGCACCAGCCATTGCAGAGTAACCAATGAGAGAAACTAAGGTTAGCGTAATGCCGTTGATTAAAATTGGTAAAGATTCTGGTAAATAAAATTTATTAACGACTTGCCAGTTGGTTGCACCCATTGACTTCGCAGCTTCAGTAAGACCGCTTGGAATTTCCAACAATGCGTTTGCAGTTAAACGTGCAAAGAATGGAATCGCAGTAATACTTAATGGCACGATTGCCGCCGTTGTACCTAATGTTGTCCCTACAATTAAGCGGGTAAAAGGTAATAAAATAACAAGTAAAATAATAAATGGAATTGAACGTCCAATATTAATGATCACATCTAACACTTGATGAGACGTTTTGTGTTCTAAAATTTGTCCTTTACCTGTTAAAAAAGCAAGGAACCCAATCGGTAATCCAAATACGACAGCCATTAGCGTACCAATAAATCCCATGTAAATTGTCTCTAGCGTGGACTGCCCAACTAATTCCCATATTCTCGGTGTTAATTCATTTAAAAGATCAGCCCACATAGCCAAGTACCTCAACTTTTACATTATTATCAATTAAAAAAGATTTTGCTTGTGCAATAGAATCTGATTCTCCTTCAACTTCAGCAATCACAAACCCAAATTTTACGCCACCTGCATAATCAATTTGTGAGATTAATATGCTGAAATCAATACCAAATTTTTTCGATGCATGTGAAAGTAATGGTGCATCGACAGATTGCCCAGTGAATTCAAATTGAATGATTGGGAAACTCTTTTCGCTTGGTGTTGCTGAGAGTTTTTCTGCATATTCAGCGGGTAATTCAATATGGAATGTTGATTGAATAAAACGCTGAGCAAGTTCTGTTTTTGGATTTGAGAAAATTTCACTTACAGAACCACTTTCAATTAATTTACCTTTATCGATTACCGCAACACGATCACAAATACGTTTAACGACATCCATTTCATGGGTAATAAGTAAAATTGTTAAGCCTAATCGAACATTAATTTCTTTTAATAGTTGTAAAATTGATTGTGTTGTTGCTGGGTCTAAAGCACTGGTTGCTTCATCACAAAGTAACACTTTAGGATCATTCGCTAAGGCTCTTGCGATTGCAACACGTTGTTTTTGCCCACCAGATAAGTTGCTTGGGTAAGCATCTCTTTTATCTGTAAGCCCGACTAATCCTAAAAGCTCGTTTACTTTTTTCTCTATATGTTCTTTACTTGAGTTGCTTAATTTCAATGGTAATGCAATATTTTCAAACACAGTAGCTGATGAAAGTAAGTTAAAGTGTTGGAAAATCATTGCAATATCACGACGCGCGATAATTAATTCTTTTTCTGAAAATGCGGTAAGATCTTTGCCATCAACAATGACTTGCCCTGATGTTGGATGCTCAAGTAAATTGACACAACGGATTAATGTACTTTTACCTGCACCAGAGGCACCAATTACTCCGTAAATCGTACCTTTAGGTACTTCGAGATCAACATTATCTAATGCGGTAATGATTTTTCCTGATACCTCGAATTGTTTGCTGATTTGTTTCAGCTCTATCATTGTTCTATTCCTAACTAATACAAAATGGATGTTTGGGATTCTAGACGTCTAGATTTCTATGTCAATCAAAAAATATAAAATTTCGGCAAAAAAATAGGTGTTTGAATTCGATCGTTGAAAAAATAAACTTTAGTCCCCATATTCAGACACTAATCTAGATAGAATAGCTATCACTATGAAAATTTAACGGAGAAAAATATGAAACAAGAAACCAGAAAATATATCAATGAAGTAGAAGCAGCCATGAAAAAACATCATCTATGGGAGGCAACACCGCCTTCGGAGGAAGCGTTGGCAAGTACCGATCCATTTTGTGTTAACGCACTTTCTCCATCCCAGTGGTTGCAATGGATTTTTATTCCTAAAATGAATGCCTTATTAGATGCGAATGCGGATTTACCGAGAGATTTTGCGATTACACCTTATTTAGAAGAGGCATTAAAAGAAGAAGCCTATTTAATGGATTTGCATGATCCATTACTTAAACTTGAACAATTGCTAAAAAGTTAATTCATCTTATTTTATGTTAGAGATTATTTATCGAGATGAGGAACTTATTGCAATTAACAAGCCAGCAGGAATGTTAGTTCATCGAAGTTGGTTGGATAAACATGAAACAGTTTTTGCAATGCAAACCTTACGAGATCAAATTGGGCAACACGTTTACCCAATTCATCGTTTAGATCGACCAACTTCGGGTGTACTATTATTTGCGTTGAATAGTGATGTGGCTCGTATTATGAGCTTGTTATTTGAACAGCATGAAATGGAGAAACAATATCTTGCAATTGTAAGAGGGCATCTGAAGGATCAAGAGGGTAGAATAGACTATCCCCTTAAAGTCAAATTAGATAAGATTGCAGATAAATTTTCACAGGCTAAAGAGCCTCAAGACGCAATTACTGATTATCAGGTAATTGCTCAAGTTGAAAAACCTTATCCTGCGGGTAAGTTTGCAACAGCTCGTTATAGCTTGATCAAATTATTTCCCCAAACAGGGCGGAAACATCAGATTAGACGTCATTTGAAGCATATTTTTCATCCTATTATCGGGGATACAAATTATGGTGATCTACATCAAAATCGGGCTTTCTCTGCAAATATTGGGCATGGGAGACTATTTTTACATGCTTATGAATTAACATTTACTCATCCTAAAAAATTGCAAAAGATTTCAATTAAAGCACCGCTTGATAGTAGCTGGAAAGGAGTCGCTGAGTCTTTCGAATGGGAGCTTTCAGATTTTTATTAGACATTGAAGGGATAACTATGGATAATATTTTACTTTGCTTAACTCATGAGCAACAGCAACAAGCCGTTGAAAAAATTCAGAGACTTATGCAAGAAGGAATTGGTAGCGGTGAAGCTATTGCAATAGTCGCAAAAGAGTTACGTGAAACATATCAAACAAGTGAACCATTGGAGAAATAAAATGAAAAATTTATTAGCTATTGCATTAGGTGTTGTATTTACCACATCTGTTGTTTGTGCAGCCGAGCAACAAATATCTGTTCCTCAAGATATTCAGCCTATGTTACGTTTTGGTGTTTTTGATACTAGCAATACAGTAGCACAAGAGGTTGAGAAATATTCTCTTGGTAATCCATCTCATAAACTTTGTTGGGTTGCATTTAATATGCCATTTCAACCACTTAATCAAGTTAAGGAGATATTTAATGCTCCTCAAAAGACAACTTTTATTGATGGGCCATCAAAGATCACAACATCTGAAGATGGGAAAACACATACACTAGAGGTAAGTTTACCAAGTAATAATGGTGAATTTATTGAAAGATGTTGGTCTTTTGGTGAAAATGATCCAATTGGAAAATATAGTGTAGATGTTCAAGTAAATGATGTTACCTACCCAACTCAATATTTTGAAGTTGTTAAGTAGAACTTTTGAAGTAATGTAATTTGATGAGATAGATAGTCAGCACTATCTATCTCATTTTTTATATTTTTAATATCGCTATGTTGATAGTTTGTTACTGAATAATATTTTTCTGTAAGTATATTATTGTCGGTTAAACGGATAAAATCAGCTATCGTTTGGGTGATTTGATATTTTTGTAGATCAGATAAATCTTCTAATTTACAAGCGGTCAGTTTATCTAATTCTTTTGCAATTTTTTCTGCATTACCCACCCAATAACCTCTTTGTGCTTTGCTTAGACTACTTAGCCACATTCCATCAACTTTAGGCATTATTGTTAATAGGTTGAATAAGTCAGCGATAGATCCTTCTTTTAATTCAAATTCAATTTCACAAATAGGGGATTCATCATCTTTATTCTTGATGATGCCTTGGTCGATAGCAATTTCAATTTCTGAATTTTGAAAGGATATGAGGTAGGTTTTACGGGTAAAATCAGTACTAAAAATAGGCACTAAATTATTATGTAAATTCTCAGTTTCAGGAATATCTAAATTAAAGTAAGAGACAAGTGATTTAAGATCAGGCTTATTATTTGTTAGCGGTAGATTATATTCAGGTCTAACGTGTAATCCTCCTACAATTTCGCCTTTCATTTTTAAGGTAAATTCATAAGTATTATTTTTGTTACGAATTCTCAAGCCCATTTGATTTTTTTCAAAATAGAAATCATTGGAATCATAATAGGTATTGCCTAGTATATCGATGGATTGAGATATAACATTAAGGGATTGAAACCATGTTTCTATTGTAGAGATATTTTCTGGTTTCAGCATGATTTTTAATTCAATTTCATTTTCCATATGTTTATCGTTCCCTAGAATTTACAATGACCTTTTGCTATATTTTATAAAGTTTTTCTCTAATGAGTATATAAAATGTTTAATCAAATTCAAAATCAGCTCCATAAATTCGTGCAAAGAGGGTTGGACAACCATCTTCGCCTTGCGGTAACAGGGTTAAGTCGTAGTGGCAAAACAGCATTTATTACCAGTTTGGTTGATCAACTTTTACACGTGAATATCAATGATAATGCCCATTTGAATTTATTTTTTCCTGCTAAAAGTGGACAAATTATTTCTGTAAAAAGAGTTGAGCAACATGATCTGACAATTCCTCGTTTTGAATATGATAAAAATCGCCAAGGATTTGAAATGGATCCGCCTGAATGGTCTCCTTCTACAACGGGGATTAGTGAAATTAGATTGGCAATTAAATATCAAAGAAGGGATAGCCTATTACGTTATTTAAAAGAAACAAATACGTTGTATCTTGATATTTTTGATTATCCAGGAGAATGGTTACTTGATCTTCCCTTACTTTCTCAATCATTTAAAGAATGGTCTCAAGCACAGCAATTAGTTCATCATGGCAAAAGGGCAGAGCTTGCTCAAAATTGGTTGGAACAAGTTAAAAAACTTGATTTAACTTCAAAGGTCGATGAAAACCAATTAGCAAAACTGAGTGAAGATTTCACCGCTTATTTACTGGAATGTAAAGCTATTGGCATGCAGTATATTCAACCCGGAAGGTTTGTTCTTCCAAGTAGTGAAAGAGGAGCGCCTGTTTATCAATTTTTCCCATTATTAGATTTATCGGAATCAGCTTGGGAGCAGTTAGAACAGAGTCCTAAAAATAGTATTTTTCATACACTAAAAAAACGGTATTCACATTATCAACAGAAAATAGTGAAACCTTTTTATGAAGATTATTTTTCACAATTTGATCGTCAAGTCATTCTGGCTGATTGTTTAACTCCGCTCAATCATAGTCAGCAGGCTTTTTTAGAAATGAAAATCGGATTACAGCAATTATTTAAACATTTCCATTATGGAAATAGATCACTATTTACCCGATTATTTTCTTCAAATATCGATAAATTACTTTTTATTGCAACTAAGGCTGATCATATTACGACAGATCAGTTACCTAATTTAGAAGGATTAATGAAACAATTAGTTCAAGAAGGTGGGCGACACGCTGAATTTGCTGGTATTGAAACGGCTTATCAGGCTATTTCATCCATTAGAGCTACCGATCCTGTGATTGTGACTCAGCATGATAAGCAATTTAAGGCAATCAGAGGGGTTAGATCTTCTGACAAAAAGATGGTTACTATTTTTCCAGGTAGTGTACCAAGCCGATTACCTGATAGCAGATTTTGGGAAAATAACCATTTCGCCTTTGATCAATTTGAACCTAAAAAAATAGATTTTGATCAGCCGATTCCTCATTTGAGAATGGATTCGGTTTTACAGTTTATTTTAGGAGATAAATTGGCTTAAAAAATTTTATGCAAATAATAAATTTTATTTTTCACTGACTTAAGTTTACTCTTAGCATGATAGACTCGGGACGTTTATATAAATTTTAACAAACGACAAAAGAGGAATCATTATTATGAATAAAATATTTCGTGTAATTTGGAATAAGTCAACTCAAACTTGGATTGCTGTATCTGAACTAGCAAAAGGTAGAGTGAAATCAAGTAGTAATAATGCAAACTCTAATGTATCTTTATCCTTAGTATCTATTAGTTTATTAGCTTCATTCCCAATATTATCGGAATATAGTTATGCGGCAAGATCTATTTCTTCAGTAGGGGCTAATAATGTCCATATTGAAACAAATGACTTTGGAAAATCTAATATTTTAATTGGTAATACAGCAAAAATAGAGAGAACAAACTATAAAGGGACGGATGGTTCATTTCTGCCTAACACTGCCAAATATAATGTTGTTATAGGAGAGAATGCAGTTTCTCCAGGAAGAAATAATATAGTGATAGGACTTAATGCCACAGCATTTGGTAGTAAACCGAGAACTGGAGGTGATACAGATGCCTCACGAAATCAAATTGCTATCGGCTCTAATGCATTTGCAGCAGGAACAAACAGTATTGCATTTGGTAAAGATACATTTACCAATTCTGAAGAGGGTGTTGCAATAGGTGATTCAGCAAGAACAGATGCAGTTGGAGGTACTGCTATTGGTACAAGAGCTAGAGCGAGGTATGCTGATTCAATTGCCCTTGGTTCAAATTCTGAAACTAATGAAGCGGCTACTAAAGAAGGGAATATTGAAGTTAATGGCGTTACATATAACCCAGCAAACGGTGAAGTTGAAGAAGTAAGCTATGCCGTTTCCGTTGGTAGTGCAACTATAAAACGCCAAATAAAGAACGTTGCTCCAGGGAAAATTGCGTCTGATTCAACAGATGCCATCAACGGATCTCAATTATATAGCATTACTAGTAAGTTACAGCAAGGTTGGAAACTAGGGGTAAATAATGAGACAGAAGCTAATGCAAGTAGTGTAGATACGCAAACGAATCTTGTCCGAGTTAAAGAAGATACGAATATTGATGTTTCTCGTGATGGAAATGATATTACGATTAAAACCGTAGATTCTCCCGTCTTTACCTCTGTTAATGCAGGAGCTTTAACTGCTACAACAGCCAATTTCTCTGGTAAAATTGATGCTAATGCAGGAATAGATCTTCATAATCAAAAAATCACTAACCTTCAAAATGGAACAGCAGATAAAGATGCTGTGAATTTTAGCCAGTTAGAAGGGGTAAAATCTATTGCAGATAATGCGAATAACGTAGCGAATGCAGCTAATACTACAGCAAATGATGCGAATAGCACTGCCAATGCAGCTAACACCACCGCAAATACGGCGAATAATACAGCCAACACAGCCAATACCACCGCAAATACGGCGAATAATACAGCCAACACAGCCAATACCACCGCAAATACGGCAAATAATACAGCCAACACAGCCAATACCACCGCAAATACGGCGAATAGTACTGCCAATACAGCCAATACTACAGCGAATACCGCGAACAGTACGGCTAACACTGCCAATAGCACAGCAAATAATGTTAAAACATTAGTAGGTAAAGGTTGGAACCTTACAACGGCTAAAACAGCTAGTGGTACAAATTCAGGGAGTGATTCAAATGTAAAATTAGGTGAAACTGTCACTGTTACCGCAGGTAATAACATCGATGTTAAGTTAAGTGATAAGAATATTACTATTGCAACTTCCATGAATCCTACTTTTACAAATGTAAAAGCGACAGATGTTAATACAACGACGTTAAGTACCACAGACACTGCAACGATTGGAGGCATGCTGAATGCAAAAGGAGGCTTAACTGTTGCTCCAAATCAAGCAGTAAGCATGGGTAATAATCCAGTTCATAATGTAGCAAATGGTACAGCAGATACGGATGCAGTAAACCTAAGTCAATTAAATGCGACTAAATCTAATGTAGTAGCAGGGACAAATGTACATAGTGTTGCTGAAACGGATAACACTAATGGTGGCAAAACATATACTGTCAATGCAAATGGTACAACGGTAAGTACTGAGGGTACGGGTTTAAAATTATCTACTACACCTAATGATACAACACATACTACAGATTATAAATTGGGCTTAAGTGATGCGACTGTTCAATCCTTAGAACAAGCTGATTCTGCATTGCAATCATGGAAAGCTCAGGTTAATGGCAGTGATGCAAAAACATTAACTAAAGATGTAAATACTTTAAATTTTGTTAATGGAACAAATACAGTAGCAGAGAATAAAAATGGATCCATTGCATTTTCAACAGCACCTGAAGTAAGTTTTGATAAAGTCACGGTTGGTTCAGTAACGCTAGATAAAACAGATGGAATTAATGCTGGAAACTCCGTAATTCAAGGCGTAGCGAATGGTATTGAGGGTACAGATGCAGTTAACTTAAACCAATTAAATGCGACGACCTCAGGATTAACGGATAAAGGGTTAGATTTTACGGGTAATGCAGGTTTGGATAAGACCCACCGTAATTTAGGTCAAACACTGAATATCACAGGTACAGCAAGCACAGCGGGTAACTATACCTCATCGAATGTGAAGACTGTGGTAAGTGATGGCAAAGTTGAGATTCAAATAGCGGAAGACCCGACATTTAATAATGTGACGGCATCGAATGTAGATACAGGTACATTAACGACGACGGGTGATGCCACGATAGGCGGTAAGTTAACAGCTCAAAAAGGGATTGATGCGTCGAATCAAACGATAAGTCATGTAGCAGCCGCGACAGAGGAGAGTGATGCGACCAATTTAGGTCAAGTGAAGGATTTAGTCTCTAGCTCTGCATGGAATCTGACGAATGGTGCTGTGGAGGGTGGTGTTGATGAAACGGAAGCGAGTTTAGCGGATGAGGCGATCAACCCGAACGACCAATTAAAACTTCAAGCGGGTAAAAACTTGAAGGTGAAGCGAGAAGCGAATGGTACGGTGACGTATGGCACGCAAGATAATGTGACATTTACGACGGTGAATAGTACTGGGGTTAATACGGTGACATTAGCGACGACGGGTGCGGCGACCATTGGAGGGATGCTGAATGCAAATGGTGGCTTAACTGTTGCTGAAAATAAAATCGTGAACCTAGGTAATAACCGAGTACAGGGCGTAGCGAATGGTGTTGAGGGTACAGATGCCGTTAACTTAAACCAATTAAATGCGACGACCTCAGGATTAACGGATAAAGGGTTAGATTTTACGGGTAATGCAGGTTTAGATAAGACCCACCGTAATTTAGGTCAAACACTGAATATCACAGGTACAGCAAGCACAGCGGGTAACTATACCTCATCGAATGTGAAGACTGTAGTAAGTGATGGCAAAGTTGAGATTCAAATAGCGGAAGACCCGACGTTTAATAATGTGACGGCATCGAATGTAGATACAGGTACATTAACGACGACGGGTGATGCCACGATAGGCGGTAAGTTAACAGCTCAAAAAGGGATTGATGCGTCGAATCAAACGATAAGTCATGTAGCAGCCGCGACAGAGGAGAGTGATGCGACCAATTTAGGTCAAGTGAAGGATTTAGTCTCTAGCTCTGCATGGAATCTGACGAATGGTGCTGTGGAGGGTGGTGTTGATGAAACGGAAGCGAGTTTAGCGGATGAGTCAATCAACCCGAACGACCAATTAAAACTTCAAGCGGGTAAAAACTTGAAGGTGAAGCGAGAAGCGAATGGTACGGTAACGTACTCAACACAGGATAATGTCACCTTTGCAAATGTAACCAGTTCGAATGTGAATACAACGACCTTAGCGACGACAGGTGCGGCGACGATTGGTGGCATGTTAACGGCGAATGGTGGTTTAACTGTTGCAGACAACCAAACCGTGAATCTGGGTAATAACCGTGTACAAGGTGTTGCGAATGGTACAGCGGATACGGATGCGGTGAACTTAAGTCAGTTAAATGCGACGACCTCAGGATTAACGGATAAAGGGTTAGATTTTACGGGTAATGCAGGTTTAGATAAGACCCACCGTAATTTAGGTCAAACACTGAATATCACAGGTACAGCAAGCACAGCGGGTAACTATACCTCATCGAATGTGAAGACTGTGGTAAGTGATGGCAAAGTTGAGATTCAAATAGCGGAAGACCCGACGTTTAATAATGTGACGGCATCGAATGTAGATACAGGTACATTAACGACGACGGGTGATGCCACGATAGGCGGTAAGTTAACAGCTCAAAAAGGGATTGATGCATCGAATCAAACGATAAGTCATGTAGCAGCCGCGACAGAGGAGAGTGATGCGACCAATTTAGGTCAAGTGAAGGATTTAGTCTCTAGCTCTGCATGGAATCTGACGAATGGTGCTGTGGAGGGTGGTGTTGATGAAACGGAAGCGAGTTTAGCGGATGAGTCAATCAACCCGAACGACCAATTAAAACTTCAAGCGGGTAAAAACTTGAAGGTGAAGCGAGAAGCGAATGGTACGGTGACGTATGGTACGCAAGATAATGTGACATTTACAACGGTGAATAGTACTGGGGTTAATACGGTGACATTAGCGACGACGGGTGCGGCGACGATTGGTGGCATGTTAACGGCGAATGGTGGTTTAACTGTTGCAGACAACCAAACCGTGAATCTGGGTAATAACCGTGTACAAGGTGTTGCGAATGGTACAGCGGATACGGATGCGGTGAACTTAAGTCAGTTAAATGCGACGACCTCAGGATTAACGGATAAAGGGTTAGATTTTACGGGTAATGCAGGTTTAGATAAGACCCACCGTAATTTAGGTCAAACACTGAATATCACAGGTACAGCAAGCACAGCGGGTAACTATACCTCATCGAATGTGAAGACTGTGGTAAGTGATGGCAAAGTTGAGATTCAAATAGCGGAAGACCCGACGTTTAATAATGTGACGGCATCGAATGTAGATACAGGTACATTAACGACGACGGGTGATGCCACGATAGGCGGTAAGTTAACAGCTCAAAAAGGGATTGATGCATCGAATCAAACGATAAGTCATGTAGCAGCCGCGACAGAGGAGAGTGATGCGACCAATTTAGGTCAAGTGAAGGATTTAGTCTCTAGCTCTGCATGGAATCTGACGAATGGTGCTGTGGAGGGTGGTGTTGATGAAACGGAAGCGAGTTTAGCGGATGAGTCAATCAACCCGAACGACCAATTAAAACTTCAAGCGGGTAAAAACTTGAAGGTGAAGCGAGAAGCGAATGGTACGGTGACGTATGGTACGCAAGATAATGTGACATTTACAACGGTGAATAGTACTGGGGTTAATACGGTGACATTAGCGACGACGGGTGCGGCGACGATTGGTGGCATGTTAACGGCGAATGGTGGTTTAACTGTTGCAGACAACCAAACCGTGAATCTGGGTAATAACCGTGTACAAGGTGTTGCGAATGGTACAGCGGATACGGATGCGGTGAACTTAAGTCAGTTAAATGCGACGACCTCAGGATTAACGGATAAAGGGTTAGATTTTACGGGTAATGCAGGTTTAGATAAGACCCACCGTAATTTAGGTCAAACACTGAATATCACAGGTACAGCAAGCACAGCGGGTAACTATACCTCATCGAATGTGAAGACAGTGGTAAGTGATGGCAAAGTTGAGATTCAAATAGCGGAAGACCCGACATTTAATAATGTGACGGCATCGAATGTAGATACCGGTACATTAATGACGACGGGTGATGCCACGATAGGCGGTAAGTTAACAGCTCAAAAAGGGATTGATGCATCGAATCAAACGATAAGTCATGTAGCAGCCGCGACAGAGGAGAGTGATGCGACCAATTTAGGTCAAGTGAAGGATTTAGTCTCTAGCTCTGCATGGAATCTGACGAATGGTGCTGTGGAGGGTGGTGTTGATGAAACGGAAGCGAGTTTAGCGGATGAGTCAATCAACCCGAACGACCAATTAAAACTTCAAGCGGGTAAAAACTTGAAGGTGAAGCGAGAAGCGAATGGTACGGTAACGTACTCAACACAGGATAATGTCACCTTTGCAAATGTAACCAGTTCGAATGTGAATACAACGACCTTAGCGACGACAGGTGCGGCGACGATTGGTGGCATGTTAACGGCGAATGGTGGTTTAACTGTTGCAGACAACCAAACCGTGAATCTGGGTAATAACCGTGTACAAGGTGTTGCGAATGGTACAGCGGATACGGATGCGGTGAACTTAAGTCAGTTAAATGCGACGACCTCAGGATTAACGGATAAAGGGTTAGATTTTACGGGTAATGCAGGTTTAGATAAGACCCACCGTAATTTAGGTCAAACACTGAATATCACAGGTACAGCAAGCACAGCGGGTAACTATACCTCATCGAATGTGAAGACTGTGGTAAGTGATGGCAAAGTTGAGATTCAAATAGCGGAAGACCCGACGTTTAATAATGTGACGGCATCGAATGTAGATACAGGTACATTAACGACGACGGGTGATGCCACGATAGGCGGTAAGTTAACAGCTCAAAAAGGGATTGATGCATCGAATCAAACGATAAGTCATGTAGCAGCCGCGACAGAGGAGAGTGATGCGACCAATTTAGGTCAAGTGAAGGATTTAGTCTCTAGCTCTGCATGGAATCTGACGAATGGTGCTGTGGAGGGTGGTGTTGATGAAACGGAAGCGAGTTTAGCGGATGAGTCAATCAACCCGAACGACCAATTAAAACTTCAAGCGGGTAAAAACTTGAAGGTGAAGCGAGAAGCGAATGGTACGGTAACGTACTCAACACAGGATAATGTCACCTTTGCAAATGTAACCAGTTCGAATGTGAATACAACGACCTTAGCGACGACAGGTGCGGCGACGATTGGTGGCATGTTAACGGCGAATGGTGGTTTAACTGTTGCAGACAACCAAACCGTGAATCTGGGTAATAACCGTGTACAAGGTGTTGCGAATGGTACAGCGGATACGGATGCGGTGAACTTAAGTCAGTTAAATGCGACGACCTCAGGATTAACGGATAAAGGGTTAGATTTTACGGGTAATGCAGGTTTAGATAAGACCCACCGTAATTTAGGTCAAACACTGAATATCACAGGTACAGCAAGCACAGCGGGTAACTATACCTCATCGAATGTGAAGACTGTGGTAAGTGATGGCAAAGTTGAGATTCAAATAGCGGAAGACCCGACGTTTAATAATGTGACGGCATCGAATGTAGATACAGGTACATTAACGACGACGGGTGATGCCACGATAGGCGGTAAGTTAACAGCTCAAAAAGGGATTGATGCATCGAATCAAACGATAAGTCATGTAGCAGCCGCGACAGAGGAGAGTGATGCGACCAATTTAGGTCAAGTGAAGGATTTAGTCTCTAGCTCTGCATGGAATCTGACGAATGGTGCTGTGGAGGGTGGTGTTGATGAAACGGAAGCGAGTTTAGCGGATGAGTCAATCAACCCGAACGACCAATTAAAACTTCAAGCGGGTAAAAACTTGAAGGTGAAGCGAGAAGCGAATGGTACGGTGACGTATGGTACGCAAGATAATGTGACATTTACAACGGTGAATAGTACTGGGGTTAATACGGTGACATTAGCGACGACGGGTGCGGCGACGATTGGTGGCATGTTAACGGCGAATGGTGGTTTAACTGTTGCAGACAACCAAACCGTGAATCTGGGTAATAACCGTGTACAAGGTGTTGCGAATGGTACAGCGGATACGGATGCGGTGAACTTAAGTCAGTTAAATGCGACGACCTCAGGATTAACGGATAAAGGGTTAGATTTTACGGGTAATGCAGGTTTAGATAAGACCCACCGTAATTTAGGTCAAACACTGAATATCACAGGTACAGCAAGCACAGCGGGTAACTATACCTCATCGAATGTGAAGACTGTGGTAAGTGATGGCAAAGTTGAGATTCAAATAGCGGAAGACCCGACGTTTAATAATGTGACGGCATCGAATGTAGATACAGGTACATTAACGACGACGGGTGATGCCACGATAGGCGGTAAGTTAACAGCTCAAAAAGGGATTGATGCATCGAATCAAACGATAAGTCATGTAGCAGCCGCGACAGAGGAGAGTGATGCGACCAATTTAGGTCAAGTGAAGGATTTAGTCTCTAGCTCTGCATGGAATCTGACGAATGGTGCTGTGGAGGGTGGTGTTGATGAAACGGAAGCGAGTTTAGCGGATGAGTCAATCAACCCGAACGACCAATTAAAACTTCAAGCGGGTAAAAACTTGAAGGTGAAGCGAGAAGCGAATGGTACGGTGACGTATGGTACGCAAGATAATGTGACATTTACAACGGTGAATAGTACTGGGGTTAATACGGTGACATTAGCGACGACGGGTGCGGCGACGATTGGTGGCATGTTAACGGCGAATGGTGGTTTAACTGTTGCAGACAACCAAACCGTGAATCTGGGTAATAACCGTGTACAAGGTGTTGCGAATGGTACAGCGGATACGGATGCGGTGAACTTAAGTCAGTTAAATGCGACGACCTCAGGATTAACGGATAAAGGGTTAGATTTTACGGGTAATGCAGGTTTAGATAAGACCCACCGTAATTTAGGTCAAACACTGAATATCACAGGTACAGCAAGCACAGCGGGTAACTATACCTCATCGAATGTGAAGACTGTGGTAAGTGATGGCAAAGTTGAGATTCAAATAGCGGAAGACCCGACATTTAATAATGTGACGGCATCGAATGTAGATACCGGTACATTAATGACGACGGGTGATGCCACGATAGGCGGTAAGTTAACAGCTCAAAAAGGGATTGATGCGTCGAATCAAACGATAAGTCATGTAGCAGCCGCGACAGAGGAGAGTGATGCGACCAATTTAGGTCAAGTGAAGGATTTAGTCTCTAGCTCTGCATGGAATCTGACGAATGGTGCTGTGGAGGGTGGTGTTGATGAAACGGAAGCGAGTTTAGCGGATGAGTCAATCAACCCGAACGACCAATTAAAACTTCAAGCGGGTAAAAACTTGAAGGTGAAGCGAGAAGCGAATGGTACGGTGACGTATGGCACGCAAGATAATGTGACATTTACAACGGTGAATAGTACTGGGGTTAATACGGTGACATTAGCGACGACGGGTGCGGCGACGATTGGTGGCATGTTAACGGCGAATGGTGGTTTAACTGTTGCAGACAACCAAACCGTGAATCTGGGTAATAACCGTGTACAAGGTGTTGCGAATGGTACAGCGGATACGGATGCGGTGAACTTAAGTCAGTTAAATGCGACGACCTCAGGATTAACGGATAAAGGGTTAGATTTTACGGGTAATGCAGGTTTGGATAAGACCCACCGTAATTTAGGTCAAACACTGAATATCACAGGTACAGCAAGCACAGCGGGTAACTATACCTCATCGAATGTGAAGACAGTGGTAAGTGATGGCAAAGTTGAGATTCAAATAGCGGAAGACCCGACATTTAATAATGTGACGGCATCGAATGTAGATACCGGTACATTAATGACGACGGGTGATGCCACGATAGGCGGTAAGTTAACAGCTCAAAAAGGGATTGATGCATCGAATCAAACGATAAGTCATGTAGCAGCCGCGACAGAGGAGAGTGATGCGACCAATTTAGGTCAAGTGAAGGATTTAGTCTCTAGCTCTGCATGGAATCTGACGAATGGTGCTGTGGAGGGTGGTGTTGATGAAACGGAAGCGAGTTTAGCGGATGAGTCAATCAACCCGAACGACCAATTAAAACTTCAAGCGGGTAAAAACTTGAAGGTGAAGCGAGAAGCGAATGGTACGGTAACGTACTCAACACAGGATAATGTCACCTTTGCAAATGTAACCAGTTCGAATGTGAATACAACGACCTTAGCGACGACAGGTGCGGCGACGATTGGTGGCATGTTAACGGCGAATGGTGGTTTAACTGTTGCAGACAACCAAACCGTGAATCTGGGTAATAACCGTGTACAAGGTGTTGCGAATGGTACAGCGGATACGGATGCGGTGAACTTAAGTCAGTTAAATGCGACGACCTCAGGATTAACGGATAAAGGGTTAGATTTTACGGGTAATGCAGGTTTAGATAAGACCCACCGTAATTTAGGTCAAACACTGAATATCACAGGTACAGCAAGCACAGCGGGTAACTATACCTCATCGAATGTGAAGACAGTGGTAAGTGATGGCAAAGTTGAGATTCAAATAGCGGAAGACCCGACGTTTAATAATGTGACGGCATCGAATGTAGATACAGGTACATTAATGACGACGGGTGATGCTACGATAGGCGGTAAGTTAACAGCTCAAAAAGGGATTGATGCATCGAATCAAACGATAAGTCATGTAGCAGCCGCGACAGAGGAGAGTGATGCGACCAATTTAGGTCAAGTGAAGGATTTAGTCTCTAGCTCTGCATGGAATCTGACGAATGGTGCTGTGGAGGGTGGTGTTGATGAAACGGAAGCGAGTTTAGCGGATGAGTCAATCAACCCGAACGACCAATTAAAACTTCAAGCGGGTAAAAACTTGAAGGTGAAGCGAGAAGCGAATGGTACGGTGACGTATGGCACGCAAGATAATGTGACATTTACAACGGTGAATAGTACTGGGGTTAATACGGTGACATTAGCGACGACGGGTGCGGCGACCATTGGAGGGATGCTGAATGCAAACGGTGGCTTAACTGTTGCTGAAAACCAAACAGTAAATATGGGTGGAAACACCATAAAGAATGTGGGTGATGCGGTAGATGACACTGATGCTGTGAATAAGAAACAGTTGGATGAAACTTCAAATGCATTGACAAATAAAGGGTTAGTGTTCGAAGGTAATTCTGGTGGTGAAATTGCTAAGAAATTGGGAGATAAACTCAGTATTATTGGCTCTGGTAGCAAGGAAGATGATCAGTATAGTGCTGACAATGTGAAAACAGTTAAAACTGATAAAGGATTAGAAATCAGAATTGATAAGAATCCTACTTTTGCAAATATCACTTCTGCATCAATTAAGACTGGTGATATTACTGCGACAGGTAATACTGTGTTAAATACATTAACTGTTGGTGGAGCAACTCGCTTTAATGGTGGATTCTCAGTAGCACCTAATCAGTCTGTAGATGTTGGTGGTAACCGTATACAAAATGTTGGTGATGCCCAAGATGGAAAAGATGCGGTTAATTTAGATGTATTAAATGAAAAAGTTGATAATCTTACAAATCTTCTCACTGATAAAGGTTTGAATTTCAAAGGTAATAATACTGAAGTTGATGTTGCTCGTAAGTTAGGTGAAACACTTGATATTGTAGGTGCAACAGAAAATGGAACTGCAGGAGATTACAGTGCTAAAAATGTGAAAACTGTTGGTTCAGAAGGTAAGATTGAAATTCAATTCGCTGATAACCCGACGTTTAATGATATTACTGCAACAGGTGATTTAAATGTAGATGGTGATCAAACTGTTAAGGGTGATTCAACAATAGAAGGTAATCAGACAGTTCAAGGTGACTCAACGATAAATGGTAACCAAACAGTGAAAAAAGATTTAACTGTTGAAGGTGATGCTAATATTAAAGGCGATCAAACTGTATCAGGCGATTCAATGATAAAAGGTAGTCAAACAGTGAATAAAGATTTAACTGTTGAAGGCGATGCTAATATCAAAGGCAATCAAACTGTATCAGGTGATTCACTAATAAAGGGTAGCCAAACAGTGAAGAAAGATTTAACAGTTGAAGGCGACTCTAATTTAACTAATCTGACTGCAACTGGCGATGTAACATTAGGTGGTAATGGTAAGTCATTCAATGTTGCTAGTAACACAATGGTGAACATGGGTAATAATGTTATTTCAGGAGTTAAATCGGGTACAAATGCAACAGATGCAGCCAATCGTGGCGATGTAGATGATGCAGTAAGTACAGCAGTAAAAGGTCTTACTGATAAAGGATTAGCTTTCTCTGGAAATGACGGTAAAACTAACCGTAAGTTAGGTGAGACTTTAGAAATTAGTGGCGAGGCGACAACAGAAGGATCTTATAGCGGTAAAAATATTAAAACTGTTGTAAAAGACGGTAAGGTTGAGATCCAAATGGCAGATAAACCTGTATTTGATGGGTTAGATGCTAATGGTAAGAACATTACCAATGTTGCAGATGGCGATATTTCACCAACAAGTAAAGATGCAGTGAATGGTCAGCAATTGTACGCAGTTCATCAAGCATTAGGCGGCGATATATCAACTATTGGTACTGTCGGTACAACCATTGTAAATCCAGATGGCTCAACTGAGGTTGTTCAGGTAAGCGAGTCAGGAGGCTACACATTAACAACTTATAATGTTAAGGATCAAAAAGAGTATCGTACTAACAATGTTATTGAAGCTATTGG
This sequence comes from Otariodibacter oris, assembly GCF_009684715.1. Lineage (NCBI taxonomy): Bacteria > Pseudomonadati > Pseudomonadota > Gammaproteobacteria > Pasteurellales > Pasteurellaceae > Otariodibacter > Otariodibacter oris. The sequence goes on from NZ_CP016604.1 coordinate 585,008, forward strand.
GCGAATGAATGAACAAGGTATTAAGTTCTTCCATACTAATGACGGAGTGGTTAAACCTATTGCTCAAGGTGAAAATACGATTGACTCAAGTGCATCTGGTGCTTATTCAACAGCTGTGGGTTATCAGGCTAAAGCTAATGGAGAAAATGCAATTGCATTAGGTAATGGTTCACAAGCAACAGGCGATAATACAATTAGTATCGGTACTGGAAACGTCGTAAGTGGCAATAATTCTGGTGCAATAGGTGATCCTAGCGTAATTTCTGGTAATGAAAGCTATGCGGTAGGTAATAACAATGTTGTGAAGACTAACGATACGTTTGTAGTCGGTAATAATGTTACTACTACCGTAGATAATTCTGTATTCTTAGGTAGTGATACAGGGTATGTTGCAGAAGGTGATACGACTAAAGGTAACATTGCTCATACTTCTCAAGTTATCGGTGATAATACTTATAACTACGCAGGTGGAGAACAAAATGAAGTTGTTGGTGTTGTGAGCGTAGGGAATGTTAAATCTGATGGTTCTATGCAAACACGCCGTATTCAAAATGTTGCACCAGGTTTAGTGAGTGACAGCAGTACTGATGCAATCAATGGTAGCCAACTTTATGCGTTACACGAAGTTGTCGGTAAAGGGTGGGAGCTAAATATTGGTTCAGTTGAAGGAACTAATGGAGTAGCAACCAATGCCCAACCAACCAAGATCGGATTAGGTGACGCCTTTATTGTGAATGCGGGTCAAAATATTGTGGTAAATCAAGAAGGTAACCGCATTGATATTGCAACGTCATTAAGACCTAATTTCAATTCATTGACTGTTAATCCTAATGGAAAAGTCGATATGGGTGGAAACCGAATCCAGAATGTAGGTCAAGCTGTTAATGCAGGTGATGCGGTAAACTATGGTCAATTTAAAGCTGAAGTGGGTAAAATTGATAATCGCTTGAGAGCGGGTATTGCTGGTGCAGTTGCTTCTGCGACATTAGTACAAGCATTTAACCCAAGTGATAGCTTGATTGCTATAGGTGCAGGGACTTACAGAGGTGCATCAGCACTTTCTCTTGGTTATTCTAAAGTGTCAGATAATGGAAAAATTATCTTTAAAGTCACAGGAAGTGCGAATAACTATGGTGATTTCTCTGGTGGAGCAAGTGTAGGATATCGATTCTAACTGCATCTAACTAATTGGTTAGTTTCATTTTAAGATAAACAAATGCCTAGCTTATGCTAGGCATTTTTATAGGTAAATATTTATTAGTTTTGCAAAATATTGAGCGGATCTTACCGCTTGCACATTCAAACCTATGCTTATTTAGGGTACAATCATATAAATTTTTATTAACAAATTGGTATTATGAGTAAGAAACCAAAAGTGGCTTCAAATACGATCGCATTGAATAAGCGTGCAAGACACGAATATTTTATTGAAGATGAAATTGAAGCGGGATTAGAATTACAAGGTTGGGAAGTTAAAGCATTACGAGCGGGCAAAGCCAATATTGGTGATAGCTATGTTATTTTTCGTGATGGTGAAGCCTATTTGTTTGGGGCGATGATCACACCATTGAATGTCGCATCAACTCATATTGTTGCAGACCCAACTCGTACCCGTAAATTATTATTAAACAAACGTGAATTAGATTCTCTATTTGGTAAAACAAATCGTGATGGTTTTACTGTGGTTGCCCTTTCAATGTATTGGAAAAATGCATGGGCAAAAGTAAAAATTGGTTTAGCCAAAGGGAAGAAATTACACGATAAACGCGAAGATATTAAAGATCGTGAGTGGCAAGTTGCGAAGCAACGTATTATGAAACATGCTAACCGCTAGAATTATTTTGATAAAGTAATTATAAGCGGTTAGATCAGTGACATATTTTGTCATTATTTAAGTATTAGAAAATTAGGAATAAACAATGATTGATCAGAATCTCCTCCGTACTAACTTAGAAGAAGTTGCACATATTTTAAAAACAAAACGTAGTTTTGAATTAGATGTACAAAAAATTGCAACACTAGAAGAACAGCGTAAAACATTACAAGTTAAAACAGAAACATTACAAGCAGAGCGTAACGCTCGTTCGAAAAGCATTGGTGCAGCGAAAGCGAGAGGCGAGGATATTTCAGCTCTACTAGCTGAAGTGGATTCAATGGGGAATGAATTAGACTCAGCGAAAGTAGAGTTAGATAAAATTCAAACTGAGATCAGAGAATTATTATTAACTATCCCTAATTTACCGGCGGATGAAGTGCCAATTGGTAAAGATGATAGTGAAAATGTCGAAATTTCCCGTTGGGGAACTCCACGTGAATTTGATTTTGAAGTGAAAGATCATGTGGCATTAGGTGAGAATTTATCAGGTTTAGACTTCCCTGCTGGCGTAAAGTTAACAGGTAGCCGTTTCGTTGTAATGAAAGATAAAATCGCTCGTTTACACCGTGCCTTATCACAATTTATGTTAGATTTACACACAGAACAACACGGTTATATGGAAACTTATGTACCATATTTAGTGAACCACGATACCCTTTATGGTACAGGTCAATTGCCTAAATTTGGTGAAGATCTTTTCCATACTCAACCATTATTAGGACAAGATCCTAATGCAGTACAAAAACCTTATGCATTAATTCCAACAGCAGAAGTTCCGGTAACGAATTTAGTCAGAGATGAAATCTTAGACGAAGAAAGTTTACCATTGAAATTTACCGCACATACTCCGTGTTTCCGTTCAGAAGCAGGCTCTTATGGACGTGATACTCGTGGTCTAATTCGTATGCACCAATTCGATAAAGTTGAAATGGTACAAATTGTTGCACCAGAAAAATCAATGGAAGCATTAGAAGAATTAACAGGCCATGCAGAAAAAGTCCTTCAATTATTAGGCTTACCTTATCGTAAAGTGTTACTTTGTTCTGGAGATATGGGTTTTGGTGCAACTAAAACTTACGATTTAGAAGTTTGGTTACCTGCACAAAATACATACCGTGAGATTTCATCTTGTTCTAATATGTGGGATTTCCAAGCTCGTAGAATGTCAGCACGTTGCAAAGCAAAAAGTGAAAAGAAAACACGTTTAGTCCATACCTTAAATGGTTCAGGCTTGGCTGTTGGACGCACTCTAGTTGCAGTATTAGAAAATTACCAAAACGCAGATGGTTCAATTACTGTACCAGAAGTGTTACGTCCTTATATGAATGGGATTGAAGTGATTAAGTAATTCATTTTACTTTTGAATTCAATATAAGAAAAAGGTGGGAATTTTTATTCCCACCTTTTTTATGAAAGGTCATACTTTATAATTACTGAGTCTATTCTTTATTACTTACAATGACTCTCAAACTATCTAATCGCCAATTTGCTTGCTCTAGTTGTTTGAGCGATTCTTCTCGAATTGTTTCTAATTCAGCAATTTCATCAGCACGGATATTTTTATTGACCGCTTGTAACGAAGTTAAACGCTGTAATTCTGCACTCAATGTTTGGTCAGCATTTTGTTTTGCTTCATTGATGAGTGCTTCTGCTTTTGGTGCGATTTGTTGTTCGCCGAATGCAATCAGTTTTTCAATATCTGCTCGAGCCATTTTAGCGATTTTATTTGCCATTTGACGATTCACTGGTTTCAACTGCTTTTCAAGCCCAGAGAAAGAAACTTGTGAGGCTAAATCATTCCCTTTACTGTCTAACAATACGCGCACAGGTGTTGGCGGTAAGAAACGAGTAAGCTGTAATTTTTTCGGTGCTTGAGCTTCAACGATATAAATCGCTTCAAGTAATAAAGTACCCGCAGGTAGATTTTTATTCACCAAAATTGACACCGCACTTTTACCAATATCCCCAGAGGTAATTAAATCAATCCCATTGCGGATCATTGGATGATCCCATGTTAAGAAGAGTAAATCTTCACGCACTAAGGCTAATTCACGATCAAAAGTAACGGTGTTACCTTCTTCATCAAGTCCTGGGAAATCAGGCACGAGCATATGTTCTGTTGGACGAATTACAATGCTTTTCTCGCCTAAATCTTCTTGTTCTAAGCCGACCACGTCAAATAGATTTAATGCAAAATTAATTAATTTTGGATTTTCATCTTGTTGTTCGATAGCGTGTGCAAGCTGTTGAGCGTTATCGCCTCCATTAGAATTCAGTTCTAACAGTTTATCTCGCCCTTTTTCTAACTCTAGTTTGAGTTGTTGCTGACGCTTTTGGGTTTCAGCTAAAAACTCTTCAAATGCCTCTGAACGCACAGGGTTTAGGATAAAGCTTTCTAATTTATCACTAAATTGGTTGAACAGACTTGCTCCCATTGGCGAGGTTTCTTCAAAGGCATTTAAACCTTTGTGGTACCATTCAGCTAAGACCATTTGTGATGAGTCTTCAAAGCAAGGCACATAAATTTTAATATCTGATTTTTGTCCGATACGATCTAAACGTCCGATACTTTGTTCCAATAAATCTGGATTATCAGGTAAATTAAACAACACTAAACGATGCGAAAATTGGAAGTTTCGTCCTTCCGAACCAATGCTTGAACTGATTAGCACTTGTGCGCCTTCTTCTTGTTGAGCAAAGTAAGCTGCCGCTTTATCTCGTTCTACAATACTCATACGCTCGTGAAATACCGCTGATCTGATCGCTTCTTTTTCACGTAATACTTGCTCTAATTGAATCGCTGTTTCAGCTTGTCGGCAAATCACGAGAATTTTTTCATCACGATGATTTTTCAAGAAAGTGATTAACCATTCAATACGCGGATCGAATTCAAACCATTTCGCATTTGGATTCATGCGTTGGAATAGGCATTCAGGATAAAGTAAATCTTGTTTTTTATTTCCTTTCATCAATCCCATTACTTTTAACGCATTGCGATATTGTTCAGGCATCGTTAAAGTAATTTGGTTAAAAATACGGTGTGGAAAACCTTTTACTCCTTGGCGAGTATTACGGAATAACACACGACTTGTACCATGACGATCGATTAATTTATTTATCAATTCTTGGCGAACAGATAAGCGTTGTTCGGTATCTATTTCTTGCGCATTGATAATGCGGAGCATTGGCTCAACGTCTTCCTCTGAAAGTAAATCGCTAATGCTATTTTGTTCCGCTGTACTTAACGCTTTATCACTTAATAAAGTCGAAACCGCATCGGCAACGGGTTGATATTGTTGTTGTTCTGCGACAAAGGCTTGATAATCATAGAAACGATCAGGATCGAGCAATGCTAAACGAGCAAAATGGCTCTCTTGTCCTAGTTGTTCTGGGGTCGCAGTAAGCAATAATACTGACGCAATTTGTTTGGCTAATTGTGCAACAAATTGATAGGCAACACTTGGCTCATCTTCATTCCATTCTAAATGATGGGCTTCATCCACAATCAACATATCCCACTGGCTTTCTAATACTTGTTTAGCTCGTTGAGGTGTTTTTTCTAACCAATCAATAGAGCAAATCACAAGAGATTCTGAATCAAATGGATTCTCGCTGATATCATTATCAGCGTCATCTTTTTTAGTGAAATCGCTACAACGCTCTTCATCAAAAAGTGAAAAGTTTAAGCTGAAACGACGTAACATTTCTACTAGCCATTGGTGTTGCAAACTTTCTGGCACAAGCACTAGCACACGCTCGGCTCGACCCGAAAAGAGTTGTTGCTGTAAAATCATTCCAGCTTCAATAGTTTTACCTAATCCCACTTCATCGGCTAATAACACACGAGGGGAAACACGTTGCCCAACTTCTTTAGCAATATGTAACTGGTGGGGAATTAAACTTGCTCGGATACCTTGCATCCCGCGTAATTCAGATTGGAATTGAGCCTGTTGATATTGAAAAGCCTTATAGCGTAAAGAGAAACGATCGCTACGATCAATCTGAGCAGAAAAAAGGCGATCTTGTGGTTTACTAAAGCTGATTTTATGATCTAGCATCATTTCAGGCAGAACAGTTTCCTCTTGGGTATCAACACGTGTACCTAAATAGATAATCACGTCTTGATTTTCCACCACGCTATCAATATCTAACTGCCAACCATCGACAGTAGTAATTCTATCACCCTTTTGAAATTGCACTCGAGTTAATGGTGCAACTCCTGTCGCATACACTCTTTGCTCATCGGCAGCAGGAAAAAATATCGTTACAGTGCGAGTATCCACCGCTTGCACAATACCTAAACCTAAATTATTTTCTGATTCACTGATCCAACGTTGTCCAACGACAAAGCTCATAGATTCCTCTTTGGTATGATTTGTTTCTTGGTTTCTGAATGTCTATTCTACCTGATTTTACTTTAACAAGCGGTAGGATTCTGTCAAACTTTTGCAAGTTTTTGGGTTGTTTTTGATTATTGAGTATAATATTTATAGATCGTGCCTTTATTCCAAAGGCAATAGCGACTGCTTATTTATCCTATAAGGTGATTACATGAAAAAACTATTTGTATTGTCAGCATTAGCTTCATCGTTGGCACTTACTGCGTGTGGGGAATTGATAAATGTGCCAACAGAATATGAGTCTTCAGATTATTACTATCAAAATATAGATAAAGCGAAAAAAGTGGCAGAGCAATGTGATAGCACAAAGGCATCTTTAGACGTAGAGGCGAGTAAACTTTCTGATCCAGAAGTATTGAAAAAATATCATCAAGATCGCTCTATTTTTCTGAGTAATTGTGCTAATGCACAAGAGGCTTTGTTAAAGGTTGAAAAGGAACGACAAGAGCTCAAAAAACAAGAAGAGATAGCCAATAGAAGAAAAGAAGTCGAAGATTATTGGAATAGCAAAAAAGTACAATATAAGGATATGGATTGGAAAGAATATATCGATAGCAATATTGATTTTATTTATGAAGATTATTCTGTTTTGAGTGATTTTAAATATAGTTATGATGGTGATATTAGAAAGGTACCAGAAAGTGATAACCTATTTTTAGATGATATTTATACGCGAGCCTATATTGAATCAGGTGATCGCGACTGGCAGAGTAATAAGGAAGTCATTTCTAACAGGGCTCTTTATATTGATAATTTTAAGAGAGGTATCAATATATTAAAAACACAGCCTTATAAACAATTATTACAAGATACGTCATATTGTGAACAAGAGAGTAGAGAATTATCAAGTTGTAGCGTTTGGCAGACCGCACTATATGAAATAAGACAAGATACGATCAATAATTATGTAGCAAATTATGAAAGCTTAAAAAAGGACTTTAATCAATGCTTTGATAATATGGACAATAAATTCAAAGAGTTTGATGCATTAGACTTAGATGAATATGTGATTACGTATGATGACGATGATTTAGGTTGGACAGAAACCATTCGCCTAAAAGCCCCTTTTGGTGACAAGAGTGAATATAGAATTGCCTCAGAGAGAAATAAAGCTAAATATCATTATGCAATGCGAGAATACCCTTGTGCTCAAGCGGTTGAAGCCTTAGATAGATTGGAGTTATCTAAGTATAAAAGGTTGGACTAATAGCGGAAAAATGGGATAGATCTATTTCGACTATAATCGAAACTGACAGAATTTTTATGTTTTATTTCGATTATAGTCGATAATTTAAAATCACAACCCTTCGTACAACTTAAACGCTTGTCTATCCGACATACTTACAAGGTAATCACAAATTACTCGAGGTTGTTTAGTGGGGGCGGTATTTTCCCAACGTTCTGCAACATTTTTTGGGAGTAGGCGGGTCGGATCACAACTCAGCATATCGAATAGTGCCATTAAAATACGTTGTCCTTTGTATTCCACCCGTTGTGTTTTTACATCACAAATCACATAGTCATATACAAATGATTTTAAGACGTTTAACACCGCTTTCACATCATCAGGTAAGGTGGCGTTGAAACGTAATAATGGCTCATCAAATTCTTTGATGTCTTTCCATTGCACATTGGTTACAAAATAATTGACTAATGCCCCGATAATATCTTTACGTTCATAGCGGTGAGATGAGAACAATTTTTCACGCAATTGTGGCAACATGGCTTTTAACCATTCAGACTCACATTTTTCAAATGCTTTTTCAGCGTGAATCCAAGATTGCGGAGTGACCATTCCGCCGACAATCGCATCTTCTAAATCATGCACACCATAGGCAATATCATCCGCCAATTCCATAATGCTACAATCAAGGGATTTATACTGTGTGCTATTAGGTTGTTGCGGATCAGTATTCGCTATCACAGAGGTAAATAATTGCTTATCTTTTTCAGATAAAGGTTGCAGTACCCAATCAAAAAATTGTGTATCGTCCTCAAAAATGCCCTTGCTTGTTTTGATTTGGTGCAAGTTGATATAAGGGGTTTCAGGAATAACTTTAGGTGTTTTTGGCACAGTTTGGCTGAGTAGCGCAGGGTATTTCATAATGCCGAGCAAGGTACGGCGGGTGAGATTCATTCCTGCATTTTGTGTATAAGGCTCAAGTTGAGTGACGATACGAAAAGATTGAGCATTACCCTCAAATCCCCCAAACTCTCGCATTTTATAATTTAGTGCCATTTCCCCACCGTGTCCAAAAGGAGGATGCCCGATATCGTGAGCAAAACAAAGGGATTCAATTAAACTACGGGAAGGCAATAAAGCGGTAAGATCATCGGCATATTTTGCAAAATTTGGATCGGAACAGACCGCTTGAAAACTTTGTTTATCTTCATTGAGTTTCGCCCGTAAGCTACCACCAATTTGAGCAGTTTCGAGGGAATGAGTTAAACGAGTGCGGTAAAAATCATCTTCGCCGACGGCGTGAATTTGCGTTTTGGCTTGTAAACAGCGAAATGCTTCCGAGTGCAAAATACGTCCACGATCCCGTTGAAAAGGTGAACGATGATCGTGTTCTCTGTGTTTATCCCCTAAAAATCGTTCCGTCCACGCATTGTCTTTCCAAATAGCTGGTTTTGTTTTTTGATCTTGTTGCATTGCTTATTCTCTCCCTTTTTGATGAGAATCCCGAAGTTTCGGGTATTTTAGGCTATAATATCGCACAATTATTTCTGTTTAAGCAATATCCAATGGCATTATTTTATTCTGAGAAAAAAGCAAAAAAAACAACAAAACCGACCGCTTTACAAGGCGTGACTATTCAAGATTTAGATTATCAAGGACGAGGTGTCGCAAAGGTTGGCGGTAAAACGTGGTTTATTGAGAATGCGTTACCTAGCGAGCAAGTGGATGCCAATGTGATCGAAGAAAAACGTCAATATGGAATGGCACAAGCGGTAAGATTCTCGCATAAATCTGCAAATCGAGTTGAGCCAGATTGTTCTCTCTACGCACAATGTGGCGGTTGTCAAATGCAACATATTTCACTCGATCTGCAACGTGCCACCAAGCAAAAAGCCCTTTTTCAACGCTTACAAAAATTGCAATCTGCCCCTATTGATTTTCAACCAATGATTGTGGGTGACGATCAGGGTTATCGTCGTCGTGCAAAATTGCATATCGGTTGGGATAAAAATAATGTGCTATTAGGTTTTCGCAAAAAAAATTCTCAAGAAATTATCGAGGTTGAGCAATGTTTAGTCTTAGAAAAGCCATTATCCGACTTTTTAATTCGCCTTAAAGCCTTATTAAAGGGATGGAAACAGAAAAAAGCGTTAGGGCATATTGAATTGGTGCGTGCAGACAATGGGATCGCTTTGTTACTTCGCCATATCGGGCAATTAACCACGCAAGATAGAGAAAATCTTAATGCCTTTGCTGAACAAGAAAATTTAATGTTATTTGTGATGACCGAGAAAGACGAGATTCAACAATGGCGGGGGGATTCCCCTTATTATCAGCTAGGCGACTTAAAGTTATCTTTTTCCATTCGTGATTTTATTCAAGTCAATGCCAGTTTAAATCAGCGAATGGTCACAACCGCAATAGATTGGTTGGAATTAAATGCAAGCGATAGGATCCTCGATTTATTTTGCGGGATGGGCAATTTCACGTTACCAATGGCTCGTTTTGTGGAAAAAGTTGTCGGGATTGAAGGTGTGCAACCTATGGTTGAACAAGCTCAACACAACGCACGGATAAATGGTATCGACAACGTACAATTTTACCAAACAGATTTAGCCCAACCTTTTGCCGATAAGCCTTGGGCAAGTCAATCATTTAACAAAGTCTTGCTTGATCCCGCCCGAAACGGCGCTTTGTTCGCCCTCGATCATCTATGCGAATTGCAACCCGAACGGATTGTATATGTATCCTGCAACCCCGCAACCCTCGTCCGAGATTGCGAAAAGTTGATCGAAAAAGGCTATAAACTGATTAAAGGGGCAATGATCGATATGTTTCCTCATACAGGGCATTTGGAGTCGGTGGTGGTGTTGAGTAAATAAAAATAGAGAGGTAACGTAAATTAGTGGGATTGTTGATTGAAATAAACGAATGAATATTCAGAGAGTATTGAGTAAATTTATTGAAATAAATCATTTTTTATAGTAATAAACGTACTATTTCATTACATGACCATTTAAATAGTTATATACTAGTTTGTTATTTGATATATTAGTTATCACATTTTAAGATAAAAATTATTTATACATTAGGATGATTAAATAGGAGGTTAGATGAGCGATTCAGAATATTACATGAATTTACCTCTAGATTTGGCTGGTAGTAGAACAAAAAATAGGTTCAGAGTAGAATTGTTATGGGGGATTGGTAAATTAATTGATTCCTATAAAAATTATGAAGATTATACTGTTGTATTTGATTTTAAATGTGATATTGAATTGCATTATAAAAGAGGATTTGATTTTTATCAAATAAAAACAAAAAATAGAGGAAATCATAGTATTAAAAGTCTAACAAATAGAAAGGGAAATAGTAATTCTATTTTAGGGACATTATATGCATTATATAGTCCTACACAAAAAGTGAAGTTGGCTGTAGTTTGTAATAAGCATTTAAAAATTAGTAGGAATGAAGATTTAAGATCAGAAATATGTTTAGGAGAATTAGATAAAAAAATAATAGATTTGGTTCAGGATAAATTAAAGGAAGAGTTAGCATTATCAAATATCATTTTAGATAATATATTTTATATTTGTGAAGAACTTGATTTAACACATCCTGATTATGCTATAAAAGGAAAGTTGATTGAATCTTTTCAAAATATTAAAAATGAAGAACCCCATAACCCAAATGCATTATATAGATTGGTTTTTGAAACTGCTCAGAAAAAAGCTTCTTATGAGTTGGAAATTACTAATTATAGTGATGTTCTATATTGGAAAGGAATTTCTAAGGGTGAATTTGATAAAATGCTTGAAGCTCATAGGAAGAAATCTATAACAGGTATAGAGCAAACTAGAGATTACATTAGAAAATTATCTTTAAAAGAAAGAAGAGAATATAACCAAGCTTTAAATAATTTGTTAGAAAACTATCATAGTCATAATTTAAATGAGTTGCAATTATTAATTTTTAAATATATAAAAGAAAAAGAGGATAATATAGAAAATGAGATTATACTTCTTGAAATGTTAAGTTCTGTTTTTGATAAAAAATTCCCAGTAGAATATACGGAAATCATGAAGAAAGTTTTTTACCTACTAATATTTTATATATATGCAGAAGGGGGGAGTATTTAATGAATATATTTTTTAAGAAAATATATATTTTTGATATTGTAACTAAAGAAGCTTTTGTTGCTAGTTTTGATAAGAATATAACTATTGTTACTTCTAGTAGTATTGATGGTACAGATAGAGGAAAATCAGTGTTGCTACGTAGTTTGTATCATACTTTGGGTGCAGATGCTTATTTTGATAAAAAATGGAAATAAAGTATATCTATTAGAGTTTTTTGTTGATGATAGCAAGTATTTTATATATCGATATAGAAAGATATTTAAAGTGTTTGATTCTTCTCTTACCATATTATTCCAAACATTATCTCGAATAGAATTATCAAAGTATTTAGGTGAAATTTGGAATTTTGAAATATTTTTACCTAATAGGAATACAGATATATTAGAGATTGCTCCATTAGCTTATACGTATGTAATGAACTTTATTGATCAAGATCACTATGAAGGAACTAATTTTAATTCTTTTAAAAATTTAGGTCAATATAAAAATTTTAAGCTTGATGTAATTTATGCACAATTAGGAATATACAATAAGAAATATTTTAACTATATAAAAAACAAACAAAATCTAGTTGAAGAAATCAATAAATCTAAATCTTTATATGATAAAGCTAATGAAATGCAGATTAAAATATCTAGTTTATTAGAAAATATAGTTGTCCCTGAAAATATAGAAGAGCTAAATATAGAGCTTACTATTAGATCAGAAGAATATAATGTTATATTGAAATCTATGAATAAACTTAGATATGAACTTACTAACTTAAGAAATGAAAGAAATGAGTTAATGATTGCCTTGAATCAAATTAATAGATTTAAGCATAATAAAGAACAAGAGATAAAGATTATTCTAAATGATAATATTTGTCCTGAATGTTATTCCAAATTAAATGATACGATAGGTCTAAGGAGCAAAAGATATAACTTAATTGAGGATTCACAATACATAAGTGATAGTATTTTTGAAGATATAGAAAAAATTAAAGAATCCATTTCCGAAAAGGAGAGTAGTTATAAGGAACTATCTATAAAGCTAGAATTATATACTGAAAAATTTAGTGTAACAAAAAAAGAAATAAAGAATTATGCTAGTTATATGGGGTTGAATGAACTTTATAATAGCCTAAATATAGAGCGAGTTAATGAGTTAAATATACAAAATAATATTAATGATAAAATTGTAAATATTAAAAAGGAATTAGATAGAATATCAGAAAATAAACAGGATATTAATAAAGAATATTATAATATGATAGATGCAGAAGTGTTAAAGTTTGGATTAAATGAATTAGATGATTCACAATATAAATCTATTAACCGTGTTTTTTGTGCTAGTGGAAGTAATAAGCCAATTTCAACTGTTATATGGTATTTTGTTCTAAACGTATTGAAAAAATATTTTAACAAAAGCTCTTTACAGCTACCAATGGTATTAGATAGTCCTAAAAATGCAGAAATGGATATTGATAAGGATCAAGCATTGACTAATTATATATTAGAAAATTCAGATAATTATAGTCAGCTTATTTTCTCATCAATTGGATTAGAAAAATTTGAGCTTGTACATAATGATAAAATAAATGTTATTGAGTTAAAAAATGAAAAATATCATTTACTAAATGCTAAAGTATTTAAAGAGAATGAAGAGCTATTAGATAATATTTTAAATGCACAATTAATATAAGTTATAGTAAAGTTAGAATTAATGTTTTATTTATATAATAATTTTGTTTTATTTTTTGGGATTAAAAGTTAACCTAATTGAAGGTATTACAATACTTTACATTTAACAAAAACTCATATAATTTTTACCTAAAATCAACATTTTTTAAGAGGTAAATAATTAATGAATGCATTGTTGAAGTTCACTCAGTTTGTTAGCAAAACATTTGCTGTGTGGGTGGTTGTGTTTGCGTTAATTGCGGCACAATTTCCCGATACGTTTAAAGTCTTTTTAGGTTGGGTACCTTATTTACTTGGGGTGGTCATGCTTGGTATGGGGCTAACCCTAACCTTTAAAGATTTTGGCGAGGTTTCGCGTAATCCTAAAGGGGCGATTATTGGTGTCGTTGCTCAATTTATCGTCATGCCTGCGTTGGCTTTTCTATTAGTGAAATTATTTGATCTTCCTCCCGATTTAGCGATTGGCGTGATTCTTGTTGGTTCTTGCCCCGGTGGTACTTCCTCTAATGTGATGACTTATCTTGCGAAAGGGAATACAGCACTTTCGGTAGCTTGTACTACAATTTCAACCTTATTAGCCCCAATCTTAACCCCTGCGGTCTTTTATCTATTTGCGAGTCAATGGTTAGATATTGATGCAGGAGCAATGTTTGTTTCTGTGTTGCAAATGGTGCTATTACCAATCTTTGTGGGTGTAATTATTCGTTCTATCTTCAAACAAAAAGTAGAAAATGTCAGCCAAGTTATGCCGTTAGTATCGGTCATTGCGATTGTATTAATTGTAACAGCGGTGGTTTCTGTCAGTAAGGATAGTATTATTGAATCTGGGCTGTTAATTTTCGCTATTGTGGTTTTACACAATGCATTAGGTTATGCGGTAGGCTATCTTGTTGCCCGCTTATTCAGACTGCCATTATCGGATAGTAAAGCCGTTTCAATCGAAGTGGGAATGCAAAATTCAGGATTAGGTGCGGCATTGGCGGCGATTCATTTTAAAGCTAATCCATTAATTGCAGTGCCGAGTGCAGTATTTAGCTTCTGGCACAACATTTCAGGTCCAATTCTTGCGATGATCTTCAATGCAATGGAAGAGAAAAAAGAGTAGATTTTGAGTGATTTATCCCTACTAGCAATTTGCAGTAGGGATTTTTATTTTCAAGATTAGGCTGTTTGCTATTCAGATTCTTCCAACTCATCCGCCATTGCACTTAACGCATCTCGTGTGAGTTGAGCGAGGGCTTTATAAAATCCTGTATCAAACGCCTCCACTTTTCCTAAAAATTTACTTAAACAAGGTAAAAGAAACGTTTCAAATAGGGCTTTTTGTGCTGCAATGGAATCAATATTATCTTCAATCCAAGAGGCAGTTAAGAGCAATAATCCAACGTGATTAACATTGTCTACTTCAGGCATATTGCGTTGTTGGCGAAAAGTCATAAAGTCACTTGGATCAATACCATAATCAGAAAGACGAGGAGATACATTACCATTTTCTGCAAAAAGTGCTTGATAACTCACCGCTAATTCAGTAGGGTTAGCCTCTTTTTCTAAAATTGTAAGAGCCTGCTCACTTTGGGTGTCGGTCGCTAAAGCCCAATGTTGTCTAAGTTGTCCTTGTTGTAGCCAGTTGAATACGCCCGCAAGCACAGGATCAGTGGGATTACGATAAAATAAATTGCCGAATAGACGGCATAATAGGGAAAAATCGTTAATGGTTACTTCGCTCATATAAATAGTCGGTTGTTATAATTTGAAAAAGTCTATGTTACACGAATCGGAGAAGGAAGATAAGATGAAATATATTGGTGCGCATGTTAGTGCATCTGGTGGGGTTGAAAATGCCGTGTTGCGATCCGTTGAGATTGGCGCCAATGCTTTTGCTTTGTTTACAAAAAATCAGCGCCAATGGAAAGCACCACCACTCAAGCAAGAGAATATCGAAAAATTTAAGCGTTTTTGCCAAGTTTATCATTTTTCTGCCGATCAAATCTTACCTCACGATAGTTATTTGATTAATTTAGGTAATCCAGAGCAAGAAAATTTGGAAAAATCGAGAGATGCCTTTATTGAGGAAATGCAACGTTGCGAGCAGTTGGGTTTAAAATTATTGAATTTCCATCCCGGTAGTCATTTACAGAAAATTTCAGAAGATGATTGTTTAGCGCGTATTGCAGAATCAATTAATATTGCAGTAGAAAAAGTACCCAATGTGGTTGCAGTAATTGAAAATACTGCAGGGCAAGGTTCCAATTTAGGTTGGCATTTTGATCATTTAGCTAAGATTATTGAGCTGGTGGATGATAAAAAGCGAGTGGGTGTCTGTTTAGATACTTGCCATCTTTTTTCCGCAGGTTATGACATAAGTACTACAGAGAAGTGTGAGCAAGTATTTACTGACTTTGAAAAAACCGTCGGTTTTCAATATTTGCGAGGCATGCATCTTAATGGATCTAAAACACCATTAGGCAGCCGAGTTGATCGTCACGATATGTTGAGGGAAGGGACAATTGGGACTGATATTTTTAAATTTGTGATGAATAATCAATATTTTGACAATATTCCTCTTATTTTGGAAACAATAAATCCAGATATTTGGAGCGATGAAATAAAATTTTTAAAAAGTTTGGAACAAAATTAAAATAGTACTGTCGCACATTCTACGTAAAGTAGATTTGATTTAAATTTAATTTTAATTTACATTACCATACATTATTTAACAAACAGGAGAGTATCCGCTTTTAGGTTCTAGCGAGACGGTAAAATTATTATGCAGAAATCTTTTTTTAAGTTAACACAATATTTTGGGACAACAACAGTCGTCGTTTTAGGACTGAGCTTTTCATCTTTATCCCATGCTAGCTTAAGTACAAAAGCAGCAACCCCGAGTCAAATTTTAAAAAATACCCATAAATCAGTAAGAAATTTTGATCGCAACGTCAATGTAAGTAAAGTACTGAGTGTTTATAAAGATTGGGTTGGTACACGTTATCGTTTTGGCGGTACAACTAAGGCAGGAATTGATTGTTCTGCATTTGTACAGGTTGTGATGAGCCATGCATTTAATATGCATTTACCTCGATCGACAACAGGTCAAAAAAAGGTAGGTAAAGCTATTTCTAAATCAGAATTACGCCCCGGTGATCTTGTTTTTTTCCGTAAAAATGGTCATGTTGGAGTATATATTGGCGGTGGAAAATTTGTTCATTCAAGCACAAGCCAAGGCGTAACGACGAGTTCTTTATCTGACAGTTATTGGTCTAGAAATTACACACAGTCTCGTCGAGTACTTTAATTCTACATTGATAGTATTATGCTGCATATTTTGTTTGAGGTGTGCGGTTTCTCATTTGGTGTACGACATTCGTGATTACACCAGAGATATTCACCTCTTGCCATTGCATAATACGTAAATTAGGTTCTATTGCATCTAGCGAAAATAGGATCTTTTCCCCATTTATTTCATTGAAGAATTGATAGAATTTATATTCCCCATTCTTTTCGATAACAATCAAATCATTAATCAAGATCTCTTGATTCTGTTCAACGATCAATAGATCATCCATTTCAATTCCCCAAGCAATCAAATTTGGGTTTTTCACATGAATAAAAAAGGTATCTGTCGGTCGTCTTATACAGAGCGAATTGAGATCCAATTTGACAGATCGTTGGGTATTAAAATCACGATATAACGGAATCGGTTGGTAAGAATTGTTACGTTCTAAGCTTCTTAGGGATGCCATACTATTCTCCATTTAATTAACTGTGTGTTTATACAGGTAATTGTACTGTTTAAATACACAGTGTCAATAGAGAAATTTAAATTTTATTGTAAATATATACAGTATATAAAAATAAAGATCCCGAGAAGGATCTTTATTTTTTGTACCTAATTAGAGTGGGTTTACTTAGCAAGCAATAAGTTAGCTAATGTCTTGATTCCAATACCTGTTGCGCCTGCACTCCATAAATCACTTGGTGCTTTGCGGTAGGTTGCAGAGCAGTCAATGTGTAACCAATTTTGTTCTGGCTTTTCTAGGAAGTAAGATAAAAATGCTGTTGCGGTACTAGCCCCAGCGCCAACTGGAACTGAGCCAACATTGGCAATATCCGCAAATGATGAAGAAATTTGTGAGCGGTGGAAAGACTCAAAAGGAAGTCGCCAAAATGCTTCTTTTTCTGCTTTTGCAGATTGGAGTAAATCCGCCACTAAATTATCGTCCATTGAAAGTACAGAGTGGTAATCATTGCCCACAGCGACTTTTGCTGCACCCGTTAAGGTTGCACAATCGACAATAAATTGTGCTTGTTGTTTGTCTGCTTCAATCAAACCATCCGCAAGGACTAGGCGACCTTCTGCATCGGTATTTAATACTTCAACTTTTACTCCATTGCGATAAGTAATAATGTCGCCAAGTTTAAATGCACGGCTACTTACCATATTTTCTGCACAGCAGAGATATAATTTCACACGCTGATTTAATCCACGAGCAATAGCTAAGCCTAATGCACCAGTGACTAAAGCCGCACCGCCCATATCTGTTCGCATGGTGGACATACTTTCACTTGGTTTTAAGCTATAACCGCCTGAATCAAAAGTAATGCCTTTTCCGACTAAGCAAGCAAGCACAGGTGCATCGGGATTTCCCGTTGGGTTAAAATCAAGTTGTAACATTGCAGGAAGGTGTGCAGAGCCTTTTCCGACAGCCCAGATACCGTTATAGCCACGTTCCTGTAAAGCCTCTCTTGCGACAATCTCAAAAGATACTTTTCCTGTACCCACATATTTATTTGCTTGAGTCGTAATAAATTCTGCGGCTTTTTCAGCAAGGACTTCAGGAGTAAGCGTATCTGAAGGCTCATTGATAATGCTTTTCACGAAAGTAGAACAAGCGATACGTGCATCAAATTCCGCTTGATCTGCATTTAACTCAGGGAATTGCACTGAGCCAGCATTTTTAACACTGGTAAAGCCTTGTTGAAATGACCAACATTCTTCAAGTGTCCATTTATTCCCTTTCAAAGCGACATTGAGAATACCTTGATTTTTGATTTTGCGTGCAGCTTGTTGAATAGTAACGAGAGGATCTTTTTGTAGGTGAATAGTCATGCCATTGTCATTGGCGGAAAGGATTGCGTTTTTTCCCCAAACCTCATTAGCAGGTTGTTGGGATAATGTAATGTTCATCATTGTCATAATTTTTCCTTAATTGAATATATGGAAAGCGGTAAGATTTTAGCAAAATTTTGCAAAATAAGATGAGGAAATTACCGCTTGTAGAATAAATCATTGAGTACGATAAATAATATAATAGTTATTGTGCCATTTGTTCCACGACTTTCATAAAACCATCAGCAGTTGAATAGACTTCCTCTTTGCCTTGTGCTTTTAGGATCATATCGGATAATTCACGAAAGGCAGCATGGCCACCTTTTCTTGTCATCACTAAGTCGGCTTGTTGTTTTATATAATCAAAGGCATCGCCCACAGCGACCGCCAGTCCACACACTTCAAAAGCAGGTAAATCAAGGGTATCGTCCCCTAAAAAAGCGGTTTCTTCAGGCGTAACGCCCGCTTGTTCCATCAAGTCAAAGCAAGCTTGGCGTTTAGACATTTTACCGAGTTGGCTAAAGGGAATACCGAGATCTTTAATACGGCGACGTAAAATAGGTGTATCGCCGCCCGATAATACGGCAACTTTTATGCCACAGGCGAGCAACATTTTAATTCCTAATCCATCTTTTACGTTGAAATATTTGAGTGCTTCGCCATTTTCATCATAGTAGAAACTACCATCGGTTAATACGCCATCAACATCGGTAATAACTAATTTAATTTTTGCTAATCTATTCATCTGCTTTCCTTGATTTTGCTATGGGGGAGTTTTATCATGCCTGCCATTATAGCTTTTTGGAGAGACTAATGTCGATTGCACAGAATCTAGCAACGATTAAACAAAAAATTGAACAGGTTGAGAACCAAGCGAATCGCCCACAAAATTCGGTAAAATTATTGGCAGTAACGAAAACTAAGCCAGTGACGGCGATTGAACAAGCGATTGAGGCGGGACAACGCTGTTTTGGTGAAAATTATGTGCAAGAAGGCATTGAAAAGGTTCAATATTTTGCAGGTAATGATCAACTAGAATGGCATTTTATTGGTGCATTGCAATCCAATAAAACACGTCCTGTGGCAACCCATTTTGATTGGGTGCAGACCGTTGATCGTTTTAAAATCGCCCAACGTTTAAGTGAGCAACGACCTGATGATTTACCACCATTGAATGTCTTAATTCAAATTAATATCAGCGATGAAAATTCAAAATCAGGCATTGCTCCTGAAGAAATGTTTGCTTTGGCGGAACAAATCGCGGATTTACCTCGTTTAACATTACGAGGATTGATGGCAATCCCTAAACCTGAATCTGAGCCAGAAGCACAGCGTGTCGCACTCTCTCAAATGGCTATATTATTTGAACAACTCAAGGAAAAATATACTTCCGTTGATATCTTATCAATGGGAATGTCGGACGATTTAGTCAGTGCGATTGAATGTGGATCGACAATGGTACGAATTGGCACTGCAATTTTTGGTGCGAGAGATTAATTTGTAACAATGACTTTATTCCTAAACTGCAATATACTTACACCCGTTTAGATTAAAAATACTTTACCTAAAGGAACTGCTATGCAACCTAAAGCAAAATTTAGAAAAGATTATCGTCAACCAGATTTTACCATTACTGATATTTACTTGGATTTTCAACTTGATCCAGAAGAAACCTTGGTAACCTCAAAATTAACGGTAAAACGTAAAAATACGGAAGCCAAACAGTTACGCTTAGATGGGCATAGTTTTGAATTTCTTTCGGTTCAGTTAAACGGCGAATCATTTAAAAATTATAAACAAGATGATGAATCGCTTACTTTGGATTTAACCGATTTCCAAGCAGATCAATTTGAATTAGAAATTAAAACCCTATTAAACCCATCAAAAAATACGTCACTACAAGGGCTATATCAATCAGGCGATGGCTTATGTACTCAATGTGAGGCAGAAGGATTCCGCCAAATCACTTATATGTTAGATAGACCAGACGTACTTGCAAAATATCGGACTAAACTGACCGCTTCTAAAGAAAAATATCCATTCTTATTATCGAATGGTAACCGTATCGCACAAGGCGATTTAGAAGATGGTCGCCATTGGGTCGAGTGGGAAGATCCATTCTTTAAACCAAGTTATTTATTTGCTGTTGTTGCAGGTGATTTCGATTTATTACAAGATAAATTTACCACAATGAGCGGACGTAGCGTTGATTTAGAAATTTATGTCGATCGCGGTAATTTAGAGCGAGCAACTTGGGCAATGGCAAGTTTAAAACGTGCGATGAAATGGGATGAAGAACGTTTTGGGCTTGAGTATGATCTTGATATTTATATGATCGTTGCCGTTGATTTCTTCAATATGGGCGCAATGGAAAATAAAGGATTAAATATCTTCAACTCAAAATTTGTTTTAGCAAACCCACAAACTGCAACCGATGAAGATTATATGGGCGTGGAGTCTGTGATTGCTCACGAATATTTCCATAACTGGACAGGAAACCGCATTACTTGCCGTGACTGGTTCCAATTAAGCTTAAAAGAAGGTTTAACGGTTTTCCGTGATCAAGAATTTACTTCAGATTTATGGTCACGCTCAGCAAAACGTATTGAAGACGTGCGTTTCTTACGTGCTTTCCAATTTGCCGAAGATGCAAGCCCAATGGCACACCCAATTCGTCCAGAAAAAGTGATTGAAATGAATAACTTTTATACGGTGACTGTCTATGAAAAAGGGGCAGAAGTGATCCGTATGATCCATACCTTATTGGGCGAAGAAAAATTCCAAAAAGGAATGAAATTGTACGTCGCAGAAAATGACGGAAAAGCGGCAACGTGTGAGGATTTTGTGTCTGCAATGGAACGTGCATCAGGGGTTGATTTAACCCAATTCCGCCGTTGGTATAGCCAATCGGGTACGCCTGAATTAACGATCGCAGATGAATATGATGAAAAACATAATCTATACCGTTTACACGTTGCTCAAATGACAGCACCAACTGCCGATCAAGTGGAAAAAGTCAATCTACATATTCCACTTAAGATTGCGTTATATGGCGAAAACGGACAAAAGATTAAGCTACAACACGAATTATTAAGTGTGAGCGATGTACTTGATGTGATCCACGAAAATCAAACGTTTGAATTCCACAACGTGACACAACGTCCAGTACCTGCATTATTATGCGATTTCTCTGCTCCAGTACGAGTGGATTACAACTACACCACAGAGCAATTAGCAGTATTACTCAAATATGCAGAAAACGATTTTGTACGTTGGGATGCGGCTCAAACCCTCTTTGTGAATGAATTAAAAAATAATTTGCATCGCCATCAACAAAATGAACCAATGCAATTTTCTGAATCATTGTTAGATGCGTTAACCTTATTATTGGATAATGCAAATCAAGATCCAGAACTGACCGCTTTAACCTTATCATTACCAAAAGAGACAGAATTTGCAGAGTCATTTAAAGTAATTGATCCTACAAACATAGCAGCGGTGCGTGATTTTATGCAAGTATCTATTGCAGAAGCATTAAAAGATCGTTTCCTTGTTGCCTACAATCACAATAAAGTGGGTGAATACCAAGTTAAAGCGGAAGATATGGCAAAACGTGCTTTGCGTAATGTGTGCTTGTCTTACCTAGCTTTCACTGATGTGGGTAATACGCTTGTGCATAAACATTATCATCAAGCAGATAATATGACAGATACTTTGGCAGCATTATCGGCAGCAACTAAAGCACAATTAGCGTGCCGTGATAATTTATTAGCTGATTTTGAAGAAAAATGGCACACTGATGGCTTAGTAATGGATAAATGGTTTGCACTACAAGCAACTCGTCCAGATAGCAACGTATTAGAAATTGTGCAAGAGCTATTAACCCATCGTAGTTTTAACTTTAAGAATCCAAACCGTGTGCGTTCATTGGTGGGTAGCTTTGCCTCTCAAAACCCTCGTGCATTCCATGCTATTGATGGTTCAGGCTACCGTTTCTTAGTAGATATGTTGATTCAGTTAAATGAAACTAACCCACAAGTTGCAGCTCGTTTAATTGAGCCATTAATCAAACTTTCTCGTTACGATGCACAACGTCAAACGCTTATGCGTCGCGGTTTAGAACGCTTGAAAGGGTTAGATAACCTTGCGCGTGATCTCTTCGAGAAAATTGAAAAGGCATTGCAGTAATGCCTTGGTATAATTTGCTCTTCTCATTCCAAGGTCGATTAAACCGAAAAGGGTTTTGGATCGGCTTTGGAGTGAATTTCATATTCCTTTTTATTTTTGCAAATTTCATCTTTAATCCGACCGCTTTCACATGGGTAAGTGTATTACCCTTGTTGCTGTCGGCGTATAGCTTATCTGCCGTGATTATCAAACGTTTGCACGACCGTAATCGTTCGGGCAAAGCGTTAGCAATGGTACTCGTTCCAATTCTCTGTTATTTTGCCTCTCTTGGTACACAAGGTACAATGGCATGGTTACTCGGTATCTTAATGCCACTGTTTATCGGTATGATATTATTACTCGAATGGGGTGTATTTGCAGGAAATCCCGAACCTAATGCCTATGGCAACAAAGGTTTATCAATAAGACTAAAATAATGACAACCATAAAATTAAATTACCAGAAAACCCACTTTTTAACTTCCGCACCGGATATTCGCCATTTACCTGAAGATAATGGTGTTGAAATCGCTTTTGCAGGGCGTTCGAATGCAGGGAAATCTACGGCATTAAATGCCTTAACCAATCAAAAAAGCCTTGCTCGTACGTCAAAAACACCGGGGCGAACTCAGCTTATCAATCTATTTGAAGTTGAACCAAACTGTAAGTTAGTTGATTTACCCGGCTATGGCTATGCTGCCGTACCAGAGCAAATGAAACTCCAATGGCAACGAGCCTTAGGTGAATATTTACAAAAAAGAGAATGCCTACGAGGTGTGGTTATTTTAATGGATATTCGCCATCCATTAAAAGATCTCGATCAGCAAATGATCGAATGGGCGGTTTCATCGGATCTGCCCGTGTTATTGCTCTTAACCAAAGCAGATAAACTAAGCCAAAGCGGACGCAGTAAACAAGTAAAAATGGTAAGGGAGGCTATTTTACCTTTCCAAGGTGATATCCAAGTAGAAGCTTATTCTGCATTGAATAAAATTGGCATTGAAAAGTTAGCAACAAAATTAGATAGCTGGTTTGCTGAAGCATTTGAGCCAGAAAGTGAGGAAAATTAAATGTACGATATGAATCAATTAAAACAAGAAACTGACGAAATTATCGCAAATTTATTACAAGATGGCTCAGATCATGATGCGTTGTATATTGTTGAGCATCACATTGCCCATCACGATTTTGATAAACTGGAAAAATTAGTCGTTGATGCTTATAAGCTAGGCTATGAAATCTCAGAAGCGGAAGAAATCGAAGAAGACGGTAAAGTCTTTTTTGTGTGCGATATTGTGTCAGAAATTAAATTAGATGCGAATATAATTACCGCTCAACAAAAAGAACTTCTGCCTTTAATTGAAAAATCGGGCGCAGAGTACGAAGGCTGGGGAACCTATTTTGAAGATCCAAATAGTGATGAAGATGAATATGGCGAAGATGGCGAGTTTTTTGATGATGAAGAGTTTGAGGAAAAATAACCGAACTTTTTGTTATATATCCACTCTATAAATAAACTGAAAAGGCTTTTGTTAGAACAGAAGCCTTTTGTATATTTACTACCCAAAAAGGCTGTGTAGAGTAAATTGCAGTTTTAATATAAATCTCAAATTCACTGACTATTTCCTTATGAATTATCGATTCAAAGGTTTATAGAAACTCCACATACCCCTTTAGATCTGAAATCTTTGTAATGATCATTACAAAGTAAAATAGTGGCTAACTTAATCGGAGTTTATAAGTATGAGTATCGAACAATATCAAAGTAAAGATTTTAGCATTTCACGATTTGGTTTAGGCTGTATGCGTATGTCCGTTAATCCTAATTCGGAAAGAAAAGAGAGCATTGCAACCATTCATAAAGCATTAGATTTAGGCATTAACCTTCTAAATACAGGCGATTTCTACGGTATTGACGGGCATAATGAAAAATTACTGGGTGAAGCACTGAAAAATCAAGATAGGGATAAAGCGTTTGTTTCAGTGAAATACGGTACTTTCGGTAATCTTTTTGCAGGCGGTAACCATGTTGATGTGGGACCTAAAAATGTCAAAAAATACATTACTTCCTCTCTTAAAAACTTAAATCTTGATTATATTGATTTATACCAACCTGCTAGAGTCGATATTGGTATTCCTATCGAAGACACTATTGGTGCGATTGCAGACTTAATAAAAGAAGGTTATGTAAAACATATTGGGCTATCAGAAGTTGATGCTGACGTACTTAGAAAAGCGAATGAAGTACATCCGATTAGCTTAGTTGAATTGGATTATTCTATTATGAACAATAGTATCGAACATGAAGTGTTGCCTGTCGCAAGAGAGTTTGGTACTGGTGTGGTTGCGTTTGGCTTATTGAGATTAAATCGACTTTTAGGCACTCGCCAAGATCCATTAATTGATGTGGTAAATACTATCGCAACGGAGAAAAATGTGTCGGTAGCACAATTAGCTCAAGCTTGGATATTTAACCAAGGAGACGATATTATTCCGCTTACAGGTGCAAGAACAATGGCTCAATTAGAAGAATCCATAGCAAGCCTTGCTATACAATTTACTGAAAGCGATATTCTTAGAATTAATGCAGCGATTGAGAATAGTAAAATAATTGGTCCAACAATGTCTAAAATTGTTATTAAAAATGGAATTGTAATCAGCCATTAAGTAGCTAAAGAATAAGATGAGTGAAAAAATAGCAAGGCTAAATTTAGCCTTGCTAGAGAATGGATATTTTTAGATAGATTTACTTAAAACTTGTAAGAAAGGTTTAATTTAAATGTTCTGCCTCGTGCAAAGTTATTTTGATACTCTTTTACATAGCTATAATCACCGTTACTATTTGGAATTGGATGAATCGCATCAGAATATTGAGAAGCAGAGTCATTATTTGCATCAAGTGGGTTTACATATCTTCTATCAGTGACATTATCAACCGCTAATTTGATCATAAGATTTTCTGTTGGCTCATAAATCGCATAGAGATCATAAACCATTGGTTGATGATCGATTTCTTTATATTCTGCAATTGAACCTGCTTTATGGGTGGTATCCATATAGCCTGGGCATACTGGTCTATTTCTTTGATCATCAAAATAGATTCTGCCACCACCTTCACAAATACCAATAGGGTCGTATTTACTTCGCTTACTTTTACCGTAGTATTTAGCAATAACACCTAGTGTTAGTTTGTTATCAAAGAATCTTGTTCCAAGCTCAAGAGAACCATAACTATTAGGTAAAATTGTGACTTTGGTTAAGCCAAAACTTTGAAGTTCTGCTTGGTCAGTATTGATATTGCTACCCGTTCTTGCTAAATCACTGTAAGAAGCAGGCTGATTTGTCATTTGTCTTGAATAGGCTAAGTTTGCAAAGAATTTGCCCATATCATAGCTTAATTCAGCTTCAAATCCTTTTACTTTGACTGGTACATCATAGTTTCTGTGGTAAATCGTCATAAGCGTTTGATAACCGAATACAGGGTTGATACCTCTTACTTGTACCGCACGGTTTACGTTATGGATGAAGTTCTCAATTCTTGTTTCGTATCCTGTCAATTTATAACCGAGTCTATCATTTTCGGTTATTGCACCATCGATGAAACCATTAAAACCAAGTTGTTTTGTTTTAGCTGTTTCTGGCTGTAAATCTAAATTCATTCCTGCATCAGTTAGACTTGAGAAGAACATTTCTTGAATTGTCGGTACTCTATGTGTTTTGGAATACCCAATAAAAGGAGTGAAGTAGTTACTTACATTTGCAGTTAACATCGCAGAATAATTCACAAAATGATTTTTTACAGTATGATCATGTCTAAATGTTGGTCTTTTCTTATAACCTTCTTCTCTATCATATTCATATGTTTCATCAAATCTTTCTTGTTCTTCTTCCAACTCATGGATCTGAGCAAGAATTTTTTCATGTTTTTCTTCTGCACCTTCGGAGTCTTCAGGAATACTTTCTAAGATCTCATCTAGCTCATCAATTTTACCTTGGATTTTATAATATTCTTGATCGACAGAATTAAGACTTTCCCCCTTATTTTTATATTTTACTATGTTTATATTGTAATTTAGTGTGAACATATTCCAATCTAATTGGTTATCCCAATAAATTGTATTTAATCTCTGATTTCCTTTTGGAAAGAATGAGTTAGTTGGTAAAGAGGCATTAACCGTTTCATAGAGATTTAGATCTGTACGAGTAGGATCATAGCCACCAGAAGTACTAAAGCATTCCGTATCTCCGTCATATTCACAAGGTTTAAAAATTCTTAGTTCATTAGGATAACGATTTTTAGAATATTTATTTTTTAACCAGTTTACACCAGGAGTAATTGCTAAATTAGCCTCAAAAGGTAAATCAAATCTTAGTGTATTATTGATATCTAAGGTAGTTGATTCATTTTTACCTGTTAAAGGCGCTGTAATTGTTCTGTTAATTATTGTACTTCCAACATCATAATTTTGTGTGTTTTTATTTTTTGCATAAAGGATATTAAAATCGACAAAGTTATTCTCAGGTAGGGTTAAATTATACTTAACTTGTTTTGTATCACCTTTAATTGTTCGTCCAGCTAAATGGTTAGTGGTTTTTCTATATTGCAATTCAAGCAAGTTATAGTCATCAGCATATTCTGTTTTAAAAATATGACTAACTGGCTTTTGCTTTACTTTCTCGGGATCATAAGGGGTGATATCGTATAGTCTTTCAGAATCTATGCCATAACTGTTTATATAATCTCTTCTAATCTCTTCTGTTGCCGCTTCAGAAATTTCTCTATGAGTTTGTCCTCCGCCCACTTTATAATTTTGAGTGATTGTTTTACGGCTTTGACCATATAACACACCAAGTGAACCACCATAATCAAAGATTTTCTTACCTGCAACAGCCATCATCCATTCTGGTTTGGTATCGTTCGTACCGACTTGAGATTTGATCATTCCACCAACGTTTCTGTCAAATCTTAAAATATCATCAACACCAATCGTCTTGAAGTTAGAAGAACCCATGAGTGTATTGGCACCACTAGCACCATTAAATGATCCTCTATTCACTTCAACGCTAGTAATAAATGCAGGATCAATTGCAGCACCAAATTGAGAGCCAGCTCCACCTTTACCACCGGTATCGCCACCGCTACTGTAGAATGTTTGAGAAACGCCATCAACCATGGTATTGACTCGTCCAAATCCAGTTGCCCCTCTGATATTTACGCTAACTGCACCAGCGGCTTTATTCATTTGTGTGAATGTTCCAGGAGCTGAACGAATAATTTCATCTAAATTTTTATCAGATTTATTGATCTCATCTCGGATACTAACAGCACCGCTTTTTTTGTATGTTTCTTCTCGTTCTTTAAAACCTTGAGTAATGACTTCAATGGTATCAAGTACCATATCACCACCAATGTCATCTGCTGCATATGCCATTGACAATATATTGTTGATTACAGCGGTAGCAATGGCAGTTTTGACAAATTTCTTCACAATGGATCCTCTATCGCATTTTATTTAGGAATATCGGTAGGTTGAATTGTATATTAGTTACCAATCAAAATAAACGATAATCATTATCATTTGATTACAAAATAACCATAATAAAATTAGTGGTATTGGGAGTGCAAATTTTATCCATTTTTTTCTAAAGTATCAATAAAGATTGGTGCTTTATTTGTCATTATTAGATGCGAATTATTAGTAAACAGAGAAACTTATTTTTAGAGTATTCATTCATAAAATTCCCCTTTATCACAATACTTCCGTTATAATTCCTACTAATATTTAAAATAAAGATCAAAAGATGACAACAGAAACAACCTATTTCGCAACCACTGCTCGTGGCTTTGAAGAAATGTTAAAAGCAGAATTAGAGCAAATCACTTCAGGACAATGTAAAGTCGCACAAGGTGGCGTTCACTTTACGACAGATCAAACGGGTATGTATAAAGCGTTATTACATAGCCGTTTAGCTTCTCGAATCCTGTTACCGCTAATTTCCACTAAGATTTTTAGTGATAGTGATCTCTATGCGTCTATTGTCAGTTATGATTGGGTGAAATTAGTTGACGCTCGCGATACTTTTTTTGTCGATTTTAATGGGACAAATAGTGAAATACGCCACACACAATTTGGTGCAATGCGAGTAAAAGATGGTATTGTCGATTATTTTGAGCGTAAAGGTTTTGCTCGTCCAAGTGTTGATAAAATCTCTCCTGATATTCGCATCCACGTTTATTTAGATCGTGAAAATGTGATTGTTTCGCTCGATTTAAGTGGTGATGCGTTACACCTTCGTGGTTATCGTGAAGATACGGGTAAAGCCCCACTGCGTGAAACATTGGCAGCTGCCATTATTTTACGTTCAGGTTGGGAAAAAGGTACGCCACTTGTGGATCCTATGTGTGGCTCGGGAACCTTGTTGATCGAAGCAGCACAAATGCAAGCGAATATTGCGGCACAAATTAATCGTCAAAAATGGGGATTTGATTTTTGGAAAGGGCATCAACCAGCAGTATGGCAAGCAGTTTGGCAAGAGGCAAAAGATCTGCAAAATTCAACGGAAAAGTCACCGCTTGCGAACTTCTTTGGGTTCGATTTAGATCACCGAGTCTTAGCTAAAGCAAAACAAAATGCGGAAAATGCGGGTGTTGCTGATTTAATTCAATGGCAACAAGGAGATGTCTCTGCATTAAAAAATCCAGTTCCCGATCAAATTGGTACTGTGGTGTGTAACCCTCCTTATGGGGAACGTTTAGGTACAACGCCAGCGCTTATCGCTCTTTATTCTGTTTTCGGGCAACGCTTAAAACAACAATTTGCAGGGTGGAATGCATCAATTTTTAGTGGCGAACCAGATTTATTAAATTGTTTACGTTTACGTTCTTCTCGTCAATTTAAAGCAAAAAATGGACCTTTAGATTGTGTTCAAAAAAATTATTCAATCAGTGAAAGAAAAGTTTCTGAACAGGAAGAACTTAAATTTGAGCAAAATGGACAAGTTGCACAAGATTTCGCGAATCGCCTCACTAAAAATATCAAAAAAATTGAAAAATGGGCGAAACAACAAGGGCTTGAGGCTTATCGACTCTACGATGCCGATTTACCCGAATATAATTTAGCCGTTGATCGTTACGGTGATCATATTGTGGTACAAGAGTATGCCGCTCCTAAAAATATTGATGAAAATAAAGCACGTCAGCGTTTATTAGATGCGGTATCGGCAACATTATATGTGACGGGTGTTGAAACCAATAAATTAGTCCTAAAAGTTCGTCAAAAGCAAAAAGGTACCAATCAATATGAAAAATTAGCCAATAAGGGCGAGTACTTTTATGTTGAAGAGTATGGGGCGAAGTTGTGGGTTAATTTAACGGATTATCTTGATACAGGTTTATTCCTTGACCATCGTTTAACACGAAAAATGGTAGGGGAAATGGCAAAAGGGAAAACTTTCTTAAACCTATTTGCTTACACGGGATCTGCAACTATTCACGCTGCACTCAATGGCGCTAAATCAACCACGACTGTTGATATGTCTAATACTTATTTGAATTGGGCTGAGCAGAATTTAGAGTTGAACGATTTATCTTTAAGAACTAACCGCTTGATCCAATCTGATTGCTTACAATGGTTAGCAGAATGTCGAGAACGTTTTGAGGTGATTTTCGTTGATCCTCCAACATTTTCTAATTCAAAACGAATGGAAAATAGTTGGGACGTGCAACGAGACCATATTGAACTTATGAGAAAGTTAAAACGCATTTTAACTCAAGATGGCACTATCGTTTTTTCTAATAATAAACGTGGTTTTAAAATGGATTTAGAGCGGTTAGCAGAGCTTGGATTGAGTGCTGAGAATATTACCAAGAAAACGTTACCTCTTGATTTTGAACGCAATCCGCATATTCATAATTGTTGGATTATCAAGAACGTAGCTTAACAAGCGGTTAGATTGATCCAATATTTTGTAAAAATAGAAAATATAGAAGAAGTAAAAGATGTTAGATATTGTTTTATTTGAACCTGAAATTCCGCAAAATAGCGGCAATATTATTCGTTTATGTGCAAACTGTGGCTTTCGTTTGCATATGATCGAGCCATTTGGTTTTACTTGGGATGATAAAAAATTACGTCGTTCAGGCCTTGATTATCACGAGTTTGTTGATATTCAGAAATATCACAGTTTTGAAGATTTTCTCGCGAAAGCACAACCAAAGCGATTGTTTGCATTAACAACCAAAGGCGAGCCTAACCATAGCGAAGTGCAATACGAACTTGGTGATTTTTTAATGTTTGGACCTGAAAGTCGAGGTATTCCAAAAGACATTTTAGATACCTTACCAATGTCGCAAAAAATTCGTATTCCAATGTGCAAGGATAGTCGCAGTATGAATTTATCTAATTCTGTGGCGGTCGTTGTGTACGAGGCTTGGCGACAATTTGGTTACCAAAATTCAGTGCCTCGCCAAAATATTTAGTTGTGGCTTTTTTAGTTATGACGTAGTAGTGATTTCTGCCATAATTTATCTTCCTGACCCCGCCATAAACGCTGAATATTATCGTGATGGCGGTAAACCAACAAACAGCAGACTAAAGCAACAGGGAAGGTAAATTCTGGTGCGAACCACCAAACATAGAATGGCACAACAATTGCTGTGACGACAGCACTTAATGAAGAATAACCAAAGAGTAAGAAGATAATTAGCCAACTGCCAAAGGCTAGGCCAGCAATGGTATAACCTATAGGGAAAATTGCTCCAAAAGCAGTTGCGACACCTTTTCCACCTCTAAATTGAAAAAAGATTGGAAAAATATGTCCGAGGCAAGTTGCTAATGCGATGAAGCCAATTTCAGTTGGTCGCAATCCTAAATAAATTGCAATTGAAACGGGCAAGAATCCTTTTAATACATCAAAAAGTAAGACGCCTAACGCAGAAAGTTTTCCTCCAATTCTTAGCACATTCGTTGCGCCTGGATTGTGAGAACCTTGGGTTCTAGGATCAGGTAATCCTGCTAGACGACAGAAAATAATAGCACTAGAGATTGAACCTAAGAGATAGGATCCTGCGATGAGAGAATAGGCAGTAATGCTCATATTTTTCCTTATTGATGAAATGATTATGCTATATTCTACCTGAAGTTTTGAAAAACAAGGAAATAAAAAATGCGTGACAAAGTTTTTATCCATGAATTAACTGCATTTGCTTCTATTGGTGCTTATGAATGGGAGCATACGATTAAACAACGATTAGTTTTCAATATTGAAATGGTGTGGGATTTTACTCAAGCAGTGGAATCTGAAGATGTCAGTTTTTGTTTAAATTATGCCGAAGTTTCCCAAAAAATCTTAGATTTTGTCGAAAATACGCCATTCAAATTAGTCGAAACGGTTGCGTATAAAGTTGCTGACTTATTACAAAATACATATAAAATACAATGGCTTCGTATTGAGTTACACAAACCCAAAGCAGTGGCACAAGCAGCTAGCGTTGGTGTCATTGTTGAAAGAGGAAATGCATAATGGATATGGTAAAAAATGATGTTTTAATACGCTTAGAGCAATTGTTAGCTGATACTGATGAAAATGTGGTAAGACAGATTGTTGAGTTTCTCATATCCCAAAATCTTGTGGGCAAAATTAATCGATCTGATGTTGAAAATTTGCGCACACAATTTGATCTTTCAACGGTTGAACTTGCCTTAGCTTGTTTACCTATAGCAGCTTGTTATGCCACTGTACCTGTTTCTCATTTTTATGTAGGGGCAGTTGCGATTGGAGAATCGGGTAATTTTTATTTTGGTGCTAACCAAGAATTTGCTAAAGATGCCATTCAACAATCTGTTCATGCAGAGCAAAGTGCTATTTCTCATGCATGGTTAGAAGGGGAAAAATCGGTAACTGATGTTGTCGTAAACTATACACCTTGTGGCCACTGTCGCCAATTTATGAATGAGCTTAATACCTCATCTGAATTAAAAATTCATTTACCACATAGCCAAAATAATTTATTACACAGTTATTTACCAGATGCATTTGGTCCTAAAAATTTAGACATTGATTTACTGATGTTTGATGCTCAACAGCAAGATTTTACACCACAAGGTGATGAATTAGTTCAATCGGCAATTAACGCAGCAAGTTTATCTTATGCTCCTTACAGTGATGCTTTTAGTGGTATTGCGTTGCAAGTTGGTGACAAAATTGTGACTGGTCGATATATTGAAAATGCGGCATTTAATCCAAGCTTTTTACCTTTGCAATGTGCGTTAAACTATTCGAGATTGCAAGGTTACCAAAATAGTCAAGTGACTCGTATTGTATTAGCCGAAAAGGATGCGGTTTTAAGTCACAAAAATATCACCGCATCTTTAGCACAAAGTCTGCTTGGGTTGGAAATAGAGTATGTCCAATTAAGTTAAACTAATTGATTATCTTACATAAAATTTGATTAAAGCTAAGAAAATGTAAAATAAGTTGCAGATGAAAACATAAATTGTCAATAAAATGATATAATTTTTTACTAGGATAGTACTGTACAAACTAACTATAAATCTTTGTAAGGGTAAAACATGGAAAATCCACAAATTTTAATTGTTGAAGATGAAGTGGTGACACGAAATACATTAAAAAGTATTTTCGAAGCTGAAGGATATGATGTATTTGAAGCGAGTAATGGTGTTGAAATGCACTCTGTATTGAGTAGCAGAGAGATACATTTGGTGATTATGGATATTAATTTACCCGGAAAAAATGGTCTCATGTTGGCTCGAGAATTACGTGAGAATACGGATATTGCGTTAATGTTTTTAACGGGGAGAGATAATGAGGTTGATAAAATCCTTGGGCTAGAAATTGGTGCCGATGATTATATCACCAAACCATTTAATCCTCGTGAGCTAACAATTAGAGCTAGAAACTTATTGCAACGCACAATGTTCGAAAAAGACAAAGCGGATAAGGAAAGTAAAGCAATTGATAGTTATCGATTCAATGGCTGGATGTTGGATATTAATAGCCGTAGCTTGATTAACCCTGAAGGAGAGGTGATTAAATTACCTCGTAGTGAATTTAGAGCCTTATTACAGTTTTGTGAAAATCCAGGTAAAATTCAAACCCGCGATGATTTGTTAAAACGTATGACTGGTCGCGAATTAAAACCACATGACCGTACCGTTGATGTAACAATTCGACGTATTCGTAAACATTTTGAAGATCATGCCGATACACCCGAAATTATTGTGACCATTCATGGAGAAGGGTATCGTTTTTGCGGTGAGTTGGAGTAGATAAAATTATACTTAACTAAAACATAAAAATCCCTATGTATGAAACATAGGGATTTTAAAAATATTGTTATTCAAATTACTTTTTCAAAGCTTCTCTCACTTTCGGAGCAATTTTATCTCCATATATCTCAATTGATTTCATCATTGTTGCATGATCTGGAGCACCTACATCCATATGAGCTGAAAAACGAGTAAGCCCTAGAACTTCAATTGCTTCAATTATTTTTTCAGTAGCATGACTTGCATCGCCTACAATTAAATGTCCTAGTTTTTTACGACCATAATCATACTGTATTCTTTGGTATGGTGGCCAGTTTCTACTTGCTCCAGTTCTATTTCGTTGTTCTGCATATAATGGAAAATATGAATCAGCTATTTCTTGATCATTTTCTCCAAACAAAGAGTGCATATGAACCCCTACTTGGTAATCTTTTATATCATTACCAGCGTGTACCCACGCTTGTTTATAGTATTCAAATAATGGTTTAAATCTATCAATTGTGCCTCCAATAATAGCAAACATGACAGGTAAACGTAAGCTAGCAGCTCTAATTACAGATTCTGGTGTACCTCCTACTGCTACCCATATTGGTATGTTACCATTTTTAGGCTGAGGATAAATTGGCTGATTATTTAATGATGGTCTGTATTCCCCTTTCCAAGAAATTGTTTCTTTTTCGTTTAATTCAAGTAAAAGGTTTAGCTTTTCTTCAAAAAGAGCATCGTAGTTTTTTAATTCATAACCAAACACGGGAAATGATTCAATAAATGAACCTCTACCTGCCATTATTTCAGCTCTACCATCTGATAATAAATCAACCATTGCAAAGTCTTTATACAATTTTACAGGGTCTGCAGAACTGATTATAGAAACCGCACTACTTAATTTTATATTTTTTGTAACAGGTGCTACAGCAGCTAAAAATATTTCGGGTGAAGATACTGCATATTCCTCTCTGTGATGTTCTCCAATAGCAAAGAAATCTAAACCAACCTCATCCATCAATTTAACTTCTTCCACCATTTCTTGCATTCTTTTGGCAGGTGATTTTGCTTTTCCTGTTTTAGGGTCTATTTGCAAGTCCCCAAACATATCTATACCTAATTCTATCATGTTATTATCCTATTAAAATTTCCAATATTTTTAATACAATTATTGTATCTGCCATTACATCAAACATTTAAAATAAGAAAAAGTTCATAAATAATTATCATTTAGTATAAAGTTAATGTGGCTTTTAACATTGCCTGTGAATGTTTAAACAATTTATTGGGAGTAGTGGTGATTTTTGTAAATTGGAGGGATTATTCTAGGCAAAATAAGGATAAATCATTCGAATCTATGTTATAGATAAGCGGTTAGATTCGAACGATTTTTTGCAATTTTATTCAGCTTTATCGCCAATTAAAACAGATTCTAATGCGATTTCAATCATATCATTAAAAGTTAATTGACGTTCTTCTGCTGTTGTTTGTTCATGAGTACGAATGTGATCGGATACAGTACAAATTGTTAAGGCTTTTGCTCCAAATTCAGATGCAACGCCATAAATACCAGCAGCTTCCATTTCAACACCTAAAATGCCATATTTTTCCATTACATCAAACATTTCTACATCGGGTGTATAGAATAAATCTGCTGAATATAAATTACCGACACGTACCTTCACGCCTTTTTCTTTAGCCGCTTGTACTGCAGCAAGGGTCATATCAAAATCAGCGATTGCAGCAAAGTCATTATCTTTAAAACGAATACGATTTACTTTAGAGTCTGTACAAGCACCCATCCCAATAACCACATCACGTAATTTAACATCTGGACGGACAGCACCACATGAACCTACACGGATAATTTTTTTAACGCCATATTCAGTAATTAATTCTTTGGCATAAATTGAGCAAGATGGAATACCCATACCATGTCCCATTACTGAAATTTTACGACCTTTGTAAGTACCAGTATAACCAAACATATTGCGGACATCGGTCACTTGTTTTGGATTTTCCAAGAATGTTTCTGCGATATATTTTGCACGAAGTGGGTCACCTGGCATTAATACAACATCAGCGAAAGCACCTTCAGGTGCATTAATATGTGGAGTCATGTTATTTTCCTCGTTAGTTAAAAAATAGGGCTTTCAATCATTGGCATCATTAATGGCAATAGTTGAAATGTTAAATGAGTGATGTTTTACAAAATAATATAGCTATCTTACCGCTTACATCACTCTTTAATATTGATATTAATAGCCAGTGGTTTCCTTAGCTTCTTTATCTGTAAGAGTAGCTAATAAATTACCAAGCAAGCTAGATGCACCAAAACGGAAATGATCAGTACTAATCCAATCTTTACCTAAAATCTCAGCAGCAAGAGAAAGATATTGTTCGGCTTCTTCTGTGGTTTTAACTCCACCTGCAGCTTTAAATCCAACGCGATCAGAGACATTCAGATCACGAATCGTTTCAAGCATAATGCGTGCAGACTCTAAAGTTGCATTAACAGGGACTTTACCTGTGGAAGTCTTAATGAAATCAGCGCCTGCTTTAATGGCTATTTCACTCGCTTTACGAATTAACTCTTCTGTTTTTAATTCGCCAGATTCAATGATAACTTTGAGTTTAACATTGTTAGCTTGGCAAACTGCTTTACATTGTTGAACGAGTTCAAAACCAATGGTTTCATTTCCTGCAATTAAAGCTCTGTAAGGGAAAACAACATCAACTTCATCTGCGCCGTAAGCAACAGCCGCTTTAGTTTCTGCTACAGCAATTTCAATATCATCATTACCGTGTGGGAAGTTTGTTACTGTTGCAATCTTAATCTGTTCAGTACTTTGATTTTTCAATGCTTTTCTTGCAATAGGTACAAAACGAGGATACACACAAACTGCAGCAGGTGTCCCAAACTCAGTGTTACCTTGTTGGCAAAGAGAAATCACTTTTTCATCTGTATCATTGTCATTAAGTGTAGTGAGATCCATCAATGACAAAGCTTGTTTAGCTATTTCTTTTAAATTCATCTTATTCTCCTATTTTACGCAATCGTTTTCTTACCCTATAAATGACAACACCACAGTTTCCTGTGGTGTTGGTTGTAATCTATGGTTGCTAATTATAACACCGCACCACC
The DNA here is from genome assembly GCF_009684715.1 of Otariodibacter oris. Lineage (NCBI taxonomy): Bacteria > Pseudomonadati > Pseudomonadota > Gammaproteobacteria > Pasteurellales > Pasteurellaceae > Otariodibacter > Otariodibacter oris. The sequence goes on from NZ_CP016604.1 coordinate 621,979, forward strand.
GATACCGATAAATAATCCTGCAATTGCTGCACTCATTAGATTTGATAATGTTCCTGCGGCAACAGCTTTTAGTCCCATACGAGCAACATCACTACGACGATTTGGCGCCATTCCACCTAAACCACCAATTAGAATCGCAACAGAGCTTAGATTTGCAAAACCACATAATGCAAAAGTAATAATTGCAATAGTTTTATCACTTAATGCTACTGTACTTTCTGGATTTAAATAATTAGCAAAATCTGAATAGGCAACAAATTCATTTACAATAAGTTTTTGACCAATTAATGATCCTGCAATTTGAGATTCTTGACCCCATGGTACACCGATTACCCAAGCAAGCGGTTGGAATACATAGCCAAGTAATGATTGTAGGGTTACACCTTCATAGCCAGCTAATCCACCAGCCCATCCAATAATACCATTAATCATTGCAATTAAAGCAATAAATGCAAGTAACATTGCACCCACATTCATCGCTAGGTGCATACCTGAGAAGGCACCAATTGCAGCAGCTTCAATTACATTAGATGGTTTTTCTTCAATATCAGATTCATCTAATTCATCTTTAAATGGTTCTGTTTGCGGATGAAGAATTTTCGCGAATAACAAACCACCTGGTGCTGCCATAAATGATGCTGCAATTAAGTAAGTTAATGGTACGCCCATTCCTGCATAGCCTATCATTACCGCACCAGCTACTGATGCAACACCACCACACATAACAGCAAATAGTTCTGAATTTGTCATTGCTTTAATGTAAGGTTTTATAAGTAATGGTGCTTCTGTTTGACCTACAAAAATATTTGCTGCAGCAGACATTGATTCTGATTTTGATGTGCCTAATACTTTTTGTAACAATCCACCAATTAATTTGATGATGATTTGCATGATACCAAGGTAATAAAGAACAGAAATTAATGATGAGAAGAAGATAATTGGAGGGAGTACACGAAGAGCGAAAACGAATCCGCCGCCGCCAAAGACTTCAAACATTTTATCACTGACTAAACCTGCAAATAAGAAATTAATTCCATCATTACTATAATCCATGATTGCACTTACACCTTTTGCAGCAGCAAGTAATGCATCACGACCAGCAGGAACATAAAGAATTAATGCACCGATACCGACTTGAATAACTAACGCACCAAAAACAGCTCGATAGCTTATCGCTTTTTTATTATTAGATAGCAAAAATGCAATGAGAAGGAGGACAACAATACCTAGAAGGCTAATCAGTGTATCCATTTTAAAACACCTCTAAAAAGTTGAAAATAAATTGATTTTGGGTAATAAAAACAATTAAGTGAAAAAAGTTCCGTTACTATACCGATTTTTTTTATTTAGATCTCTTAGTTTTTAAAATTTACTTAAAAATAAGCATAAAAAATTTGATCTATCTCTCACTTTTTTTCTCTATGTATTGTTTCTAAGTCATAGCTGTATTATTCTTGGAGTTAATATTCTTTAAAAATAAAAATAATGGAGTTTTTATGTCAAGACTAACCAAAGAACAGATTTTATCTCAATTAAAAAATGGACTTATTGCCTCTTGCCAACCTGTAGATGATGGCCCTATGGATTCTCCTGAAATTGTTGCAGCGATGGCCGCCGCTTCAGTTGTTGGTGGTGCTGCAGGATTGCGTATTGAAGGGATTGAAAATTTAAAAGCAGCGCGTAAAGCAGTTGATGTACCTATTATTGGTATTGTTAAACGTGACTTAGATGATAGCCCAGTTCGTATTACTCCTTTCTTACAAGATATTGATGATCTTTACAATGCAGGTGCAGATATTATTGCATTTGATGGTACAGATCGTGTTAGACCAACAACCATTGAAGCTTGTGCAAAACGTGTACAAGAACTCGGTGCAATGTCTATGGCAGATTGTTCTACTTTTGATGAAGGGATGTATTGCCAAAAATTAGGTGTTGATCTGATTGGTAGTACTATGTCGGGTTACACTGGAGGTGAAATTCCTAAAGATCCTGATGTGCAACTCGTTCGTGATTTAGTTGCGAATGGCTGTCGTGTAATGGCTGAAGGTCGTTATAATACACCAGAATTAGCCGCTGTTGCGATTGAAAATGGCGCTTATGCGGTGACAGTAGGATCTGCATTAACTCGTTTGGAACATATTGTAAGTTGGTTTGTTTCTGCTATAAATAATCGTAAAACAGGAGCGTAAAATGACCGCTTGTTTAGCTATTGATGTAGGTGGAACAAAAATCGCTGCTGCACTGGTTACTCTTGATGGAAAAGAGACAAAAGTTGAGCAACGAGTACAGATTCATACGCCTCAAAATCCCAGTGCAGATGCGTTAGATTCAGCATTAACTGAAATTTTAACTAAGTTTGAAGGGCTGTTTGATCGTGTTTCGGTAGCTTCAACAGGAATTATTCAAAATGGTATTTTAACGGCTTTAAATCCTAAGAATTTAGGAAATCTTGCCTTTTTCCCTCTTGAAGAAAGTATTGTTAAACATACGGATAAGCCAGTTACATTGTTAAATGACGCTCAAGCTGCAGGCTGTGCAGAATTTTTACGTCAGGATGACATTGATAATTTTGCTTTTATCACTGTCTCAACAGGGGTCGGTGGTGGAGTGATTTTAAACCGTAAACTCTTTACTGGAACCAATGGTATTGCTGGACATATTGGACATAGCCTTGCTGATCCTAATGGTGAGCTTTGTGGTTGTGGTCGAGTAGGGTGTGTCGAAGCCGTTGCAGCAGGGCGTGCAATTGCTAGAGATGCAGCAAAATGGGATGACCCTTGTGATCCACCAGAAGTCTTTAATCGATTCCGTGCAGGCGATAAACAAGCAAGTGAATTAGTTGACAAATCAGCTAAAGCAATTGCAAATCTCATTGCTGATTTAAAAATTAGCTTTGATATTCAACGTATTGCGCTTGGGGGCAGTGTAGGATTAGCAGAGGGATATAAAGATAGAGTCGAGCATTTTCTTTCTTTAATGCCAGAAATCTATCGACCAGATGTTGTCCCTGCTTATTACGCACAAGATGCTGGATTAATCGGTGCGGCTTGGTGGGCTGATAATCAAAATTAGTCAGAATAAAGGTAAATAATATATGTGCTAAGAGGCTGGATTGTTATTCAGCCTCTTTTCTTTATGATGTGATATTTCAGTATTGGTAATTCTAATGTTTATTTTGATGACATTTGAATTTGTTAATCAGTTGATTAAAATTTCTGTCTTACATATCAATCCATCCTTAATTTATTAATAAGTTAAGCTTAATTTTCATAACTACACGTCAATTTTATTTATTATATAAGCTAAAACATCTTGCTCCATGACATTTTAATCTATAAAATTTAACCACGAGTGGTAAAAAGTGGTAAAAAGTAGTACTTTGTGGGATTAAATAATAGATTTTAGATCTATTGTAAGTAATCTCTTCATTAATCAATCTTATTAAGTGAATTAGTCATGTTTCGTGGTGCGAATACAATCAGTTTAGACAGTAAAGGACGTTTGGCAATTCCAACACGTTATCGTGCTGAATTAATTGAAAACCATCAAGGGCTATTGGTTTGTACTGTCGATTTTAGGCAACCATGTTTATTGCTATATCCATTAGAAGAATGGGAAAAAGTTGAAGAAAAACTAGTCGCACTATCCAATTTTGATCCAATACAAAGACGTGTGCAACGTGTGATGCAAGGGTTTGCAACCGAATGTGAGATGGATTCTTCAGGGCGAATTTTAATTAGTCCAACACTACGTCAACATGCTCATTTAGAAAAGCAAATTGTGCTTGTAGGGCAACTCAATAAATTTGAAATTTGGCAATCTCAACAATGGCAAGATCAAATTGCTGAAGATTTGGCGGTAGGAAATTCATCTGAAGTGCTAAATTGTGAGGCGTTAAAAAATCTTTCGTTATAAATAATTTTAATAAAATAAAAATGGATACAACCATGAATGATAACTCCAATCCTCAACATATTACTGTACTACTGCATGAGGCTGTAGATGGACTAGCAATCAAACAGGATGGAATTTATATTGATGGCACTTTTGGTCGAGGAGGACACTCCAGACTTATTTTGAGTAAATTAGGTCCAAATGGACGGTTGATAGCTATTGATCGTGATCCAAGGGCTATTACCGAAGCTGAAAAAATTCAAGATCTTCGTTTTAAAATTATTCATCGTGAATTTTCAGCTATTCCAGAGATTTGTCAAGAATTAGGACTAACAGGAAAGATTGACGGTATTCTCTTAGATTTGGGCGTTTCTTCTCCTCAATTAGATGAGGCAGAGAGAGGCTTTAGTTTTATGCGAGATGGTCCACTAGATATGCGAATGGATACAACAAAAGGACTTTCTGCGATGGAGTGGCTTGCTGAAGTTTCTGCCGATGATCTCGCTTGGGTATTGAAAGAATTTGGCGAAGAACGTTTTGCTAAACGTATTGCACAAGCGGTCGTTTCCTATAATAAATCTGCAAATGAAAAAATATCAAGAACGTTGCAACTCGCCAAAATTATTGAAGATGCAGTACCTTTCAGGGATAAACATAAACATCCAGCCACAAGATCTTTCCAAGCCATTCGTATTTTTATTAATCGTGAATTGGATGAATTAGAAAATGCGTTACATTCAGCAATGAGCGTTCTTACCCCATCTGGCAGATTATCAGTGATTAGTTTTCATTCATTAGAAGATCGAATGGTGAAACAATTTATTCGTAAACATAGTAAAGGAATTTCAGTACCTAAAGGATTACCGATTTTAGAAAAAGATTTGAATAAAGATATTCCTTTAAAAGCAATAGGCAAAGCAATTATGCCAAGTGATGAGGAAATTAAACAGAATCCTCGTTCACGTAGTGCTGTATTGAGATTAGCGGAGAGAAGATAATGAGAGAAGAGCGCTATCCCTTGCGACAAGTGATATTAGATGATTTGACAAGCCATAATAAAGTCGCATTGATTTTATTAGTTTTGGTGGTTATTAGTGCATTTGCAACAGTATGGGTAACACATCAAACCAGATTATTAACAGTTGAGCAAAGTGATTTAGCTTATAAAAATCAGAAATTGGATAACCAATATATACATTTGCAGTTAGAGGAAGATTCAAGTAGTGAGCGCTCTATTATTGATGCTTTTGCTATTAAATTTGGATTACAGCCAGTGGATAAATCACAAGAAGTCATTTTGGTGAGATAGTGTATGAAAAAGGCAGTAAAATTTAAATCTAAGAAAGCAGTAGAAAAAGCGGCTAATCATATTGGTAAAGAATCAAAGAATAGCCCAAGTTTTATGCCATATCGTTTTGGGTTGTTATATATATTTGTCGCTTGTTTAGCATTTGCTCTACTTGGACAAAGTGCTTATTTACAAGTAACTGATGCTGAGCGCTTAATTAAAGAGGCAAACAACCGCTCATTACGTGTCACAGAGCTTCCTTTTACACGAGGGCAAATACTCGACCGTAATAATAGAGTTTTATCTATTAGTGTTCCTATGTATTCTATTACTATCGATCCAAAAGAATATTTTGATGCTGAATTTAGACGAGATAAAAAACGTTGGCGTAGTTTAGCTATGGAAACAGGGTATTCAGCAAGTAAAATAGAAGCTTCAGTAAATAATTTTATTGAGCAAAAAATTGATGGAAAGCAAAAGCGATATGATGCACGTTTCATTCTCAATACAGACAATAATGAATATTGGTCTCTACTCGCAAAAGCAACAGGGATTGATTATAACGTTTTGATTGAAAATGTGCGTAATAATAAAGCCTCCCAATTTCTTGCGTTAGAGAAGGAAGCTGCAACTGTATTTAAAGAAAAGATTGAAGCTCTTACAAAAAGCTTAGATCTAAAATATGCTGATTTAATGAATAAACTATATAGTCACTCTGAAAGCCGTTTTCAGTATATTTCACGTCATCAGCCAGAGGCTATTGCAGATTATGCTAGAGCTCTAAGAATTAGAGGGATGGTGTTGAAAACAGAATCACGTCGATTCTATCCATTAGCCGAAGAGATTTCCCAATTAGTTGGATTTACCGATGTAGAAAATGAGAAAGGTATTGAAGGTTTAGAACGGAATTTTGATTCATTACTTGTGGGTAAGAATGGTAAAAAGATTACGCGTAAAGATTCGCGAGGAAATATTGTCGAGAATATTCGTAATGAAAAACAATATGATCCACAAAATGTTGTATTGAGTATTGATGCTGAATTGCAGTCTATGGTGTACAGAGAAATTAAGAAGGCGGTAATAAAAAATAAAGCAGAATCAGGTACTGCTGTATTGGTTGATGTACAGACTGGGGAGATATTGGCAATGGCAAATGCTCCTTCCTATAACCCTAATAATCGTGTTGATTTTAAGCCTGAATTAGCAAGAAATAGAGCAATAACAGATACGTTTGAACCAGGATCTACTGTAAAGCCTTTCGTTGTTTTAACTGCTTTATATAATAAGGTTACTTATCCTGACGAAGTTATTGACACTCGACCTTTTAGAGTAAATGGGCATTTAATTAAAGACGTTTCTGCGCGAAGTGAATTGACATTAACGGGTATTTTACAAAAGTCGAGTAATGTTGGGGTAAGTCGATTAGCTTTGCGTATGCCTTCGACAGCGCTGATGGATACTTATACTAAAATAGGGTTTGGTAAAGATACTGAATTAGGACTGGGTGAAGAAAGAGGGAGTAATGGTGATCGCCAACGTTGGTCTGATATTGAGCGGGCAACAGTAGCATATGGATATGGATTGAGTGTTACTCCACTACAATTAGCAAGAGCTTATGCAACATTAGGAAGTTTTGGTATCTATCGTCCATTATCTATTACAAAAGTTGATCCGCCAGTAATTGGCGAACGAGCTTTACCTGAAAAAATTACCCGTGATGTAGTACACATGATGGAAAGTGTGGCTCAAAAAGGGGAAGGTGGACAGCTTGCTGCCGTTGATGGTTTTAGAGTAGCAATAAAAACAGGGACAGCGCGTAAATTGGAAAAAGGTGAGTACGTTGATAAATATATTGCCTATACAGCTGGACTTGCACCTGCTAGTGATCCTCGATTTGCATTAGTTGTATTAATTAATGAGCCAACAGCAGGTAAATATTATGGTGGTTCTATTTCAGCTCCGCTTTTCTCAAGCATTATGGGCTACACATTAAAAGCAAGAAATATTAAGCCAGATAATATTACTGATGAAATGAAAAGTGCAGTAATACAGCTTGCACCAAATAAAATAAATTAACCATTGAATGAGGCAATAATGAAACGTTTACTTCCTTTCTTTCCAGAACTTGATATTTGGACAGAATTAACAGAATTAAATCAAATGGTTTTAGATAGTCGCCAAGTACAAGCAGGCGATGTTTTTATTGCGTTAAAAGGACATAAGATTGATGGGCGTGATTTTATTCCCCAAGCAATTGAGCAAGGTGCAAATTTAGTTTTAAGCGAAGCAGAAAGTGGTCAAGTTGAGATTGAATTAGACAGCAAATTTGGAAAATTTAATGCAGATCGTACCTCTTGTAAGATCATCAGTGTACCGAATTTACCTAAGATATTGTCTGAATTAGCGAATGCCTTTTATGACGAACCTTCAACAAAATTAACACTTGCGGGTGTAACTGGAACAAACGGTAAAACAACTACGGCTCAATTATTAGCACAGTGGCATAATTTAGTGGGTGGTAAATCGGCGGTAATGGGGACGATTGGAAATGGTTTATATGGTCAAACCCAAGAAGCACCGAATACAACAGGCTCAGCGGTAGAAGTTCAGCAAAACTTAGCGAAATTCGTTGAGCAAGGGGCTGATTTCTGTGCAATGGAAGTGTCTTCGCATGGATTAGTTCAACACCGTGTTGATTCACTTGATTTTGATGTAGCAATTTTTACTAATCTGAGTCGAGATCACTTGGATTACCACAAGACGATGGAAGAGTATGCTCAAGCAAAATATCGTCTATTTAGTGAGTTAAAAATTAAGCATCAAGTGATTAATGTTGATGATGAAACAGGGCAATCTTGGATAGCGAATTTACCTAACGCGGTCGCAGTGAGTAGCGACCCAACCAAACAAATCACTCAAGAAAAATGGGTACAGGCAAAGCATATTGAATATACCTTACAAGGTGTAACCATTGAATTTGACTCATCATGGGGAAATGGCTCAGTAGAAAGCCATTTAATCGGTGCTTTTAATGTCAGCAACTTACTTGTAGCCTTGGCGAGCTTACTTGCATTAGGTCATGATTTAGGGAAATTAATTGAAACAGCGTCACAACTAACAGGTGTTAGCGGGCGAATGGAATCTGTGACGTCGGAGCAAATGCGCGAAGATGAAGAACAACAAAAAAAGAAACCAATGGTAATTGTGGATTACGCCCATACGCCAGATGCGCTAGAAAAAGCATTAGACGCCGCTCGTTTACATTGTGAAGGTGAGCTATGGTGTATTTTTGGGTGTGGAGGTGATAGAGATAGTGGTAAGCGTCCATTAATGGCGAGAATTGCCGAGCAGAATGCCGATAAAGTGATTGTTACCGATGATAATCCAAGAACCGAAGATCCTGATGTGATTTTTGACGATATTATAAAAGGCTTTAAGAAACCAAAAGCCGTTGAAACGATGCATATTCGCCAATATGCTATCGAGAGTGCAATTACTCAAGCCGATGCAAAAGATGTGATTTTGATCGCAGGTAAAGGGCATGAGGATTATCAAATTATTGGTACTAAAAAATACCATTTTTCTGATCAAGAATGGGCGAAGAAGTTTTTAGGATAAATCATGATTAAGCTGACAACACAACAAGTTGCTCAAATTTTAGCATCAAAATTGATTGGTGATGGAAATGTTACCATTGAAACAGTCAGTACTGACACACGACAAGCGGTCAGTTCTGGCTTATTTTTTGCATTAAAAGGCGAAAAGTTTGATGCACATAATTATGTTGAGCAGGCAGTTCAACAAGGTTGTGTTGCCGTTGTAGTGCAACACCAAATAGACAGCTTAAATGAGTCTATTCCACAAATTATTGTGACAGATACCCACCTTGCGCTAGGACAATTAGCCAAATGGTTAAAAGCCGAACTAAATCCAAAGACCGTTGCAATGACTGGTTCTTCGGGGAAAACAACGGTTAAGGAAATGACTGCAAAAATTTTGCAGAAACTGACCGCTTGTGATGATGAGGTGCTTTATACCTTTGGTAATCTGAATAATGATTTGGGTGTGCCAATGACATTATTACGTTTAACTCCAAAGCATAAATTTGCGGTTGTTGAGCTAGGTGCAAACCATATCGGTGAGATTGCTTATACGACCCAAATTACTCAACCTGATGCTTGTTTGGTCAATAATGTAGCTTCCGCACACTTAGAAGGCTTTGGCTCATTACAAGGTGTAGCACAGGCAAAGGGTGAGATTTACCGTGGGTTAAAAGAGGGTGGTAAAGCTATCGTTAATTTAGCCCATTATTATCCAGAGTGGCAAAAAGAAATTGGTCGGCATGAGATTCAATCATTTTGCTACACGGGCCAAGACAAAGATTCATACGCAGATTATTGGGCTGAAAATGTTGAATTACAGCTTAATGGCTCACGATTTACTTTACATTCACCACAAGGCGAAATTGAAATCAATTTGCCATATTTAGGTGAACATAATGTGAGTAATGCTTTAGCTGCAACTTCATTAGCCATGGCAGTAGGCGCAGACCTACAAACAGTTAAAGCGGGATTAGAGCAACGTTCACAAGTAAAAGGGCGTTTATTCCCTATTCAAATTAATCCTGATTTATTGCTGATTGATGATAGTTATAATGCCAATGTAGATTCAATGAAATCTGCCATTTCAGTACTTAAAGCTTATCCTGCCTATCGCATTTTTGTGGTGGGGGATATGGCAGAATTAGGTAATGAAAGTTTGGCTTGTCATCAAGAAGTTGCTGAATTTACAAAAACGGCAGAATTAGATTTAGTCGTCTCTTTTGGTCACGAGAGCAAGGTAATTAGCGGTAATCCTGCTCTTCATTTTACGGATAAAGCGAAAATGTCAGCATTTTTGCTTTCTATTATTTCGCAAAAGTTAGAACAAAAACAACCGCTTGTATTATTGGCAAAAGGCTCTCGTAGTCAAAAAATGGAAGAAGTCATTGCTTCCTTATGCCACTTTTTTAATGTTTCTTTTTAAGGATTAACAAATGTTAGTTTGGTTAGCAGAGTACTTGGTACAGTTTAATACCGCGTTTAATGTGGTGTCCTATATTACTTTCCGTTCCATTATGGCGTTATTAACGGCATTAGGGATTGGATTGTGGATCGGGCCAATGGTGATCCGCCGTTTACAAATTCTAAAATTTGGTCAAGAAGTGCGTAATGATGGACCAGAGAGCCATTATAAAAAACGTGGAACGCCAACAATGGGGGGGATCATGATCCTTTTTTCCATTGGGGTAAGCACATTACTGTGGGCTAATTTGACTAATCCTTATGTATGGTTTGTATTGTTTGTATTAGCAGGCTATGGCGTTATTGGTTTTATAGATGATTATCGGAAAATTGTACGCAAAAATACCGATGGTTTAATTGCTCGTTGGAAATATTTTTGGTTATCTGTGATTGCCTTAATTTCTGCTTTTGGACTTTATGCGATAGGGCATGATACCTCGGCAACCCAATTAGTTGTACCTTTTTTCAAAGACGTGATGCCACAACTTGGCTTGTTCTACATTGTGCTAACTTATTTTGTGATTGTTGGAACCAGTAATGCGGTAAATTTAACGGATGGTTTAGATGGTTTGGCAATCGTACCAATTATTATGGTAGCAGGGGCATTTGCTTTAATTGCTTGGGCAACCGGTAATGTGAATTTTGCAGAATATTTGCATATTCCTTATGTGAAATACAGCGGTGAATTAGTGATTTTATGTACGGCTATTATCGGTGCAGGGCTTGGGTTCCTTTGGTTCAATACTTACCCTGCACAAGTGTTTATGGGTGATGTAGGTTCATTATCTTTAGGCGGTGCATTAGGCATTATCGCTGTTTTAGTCCGTCAAGAATTGTTGCTTGTCGTGATGGGGGGGGTATTCGTGGTGGAAGCCCTTTCTGTGATTTTACAAGTAGGCTCTTACAAATTACGTCAAAAACGTATTTTCCGTATGGCACCGATTCATCATCACTTTGAATTAAAAGGTTGGCCAGAGCCTCGTGTGATTGTTCGCTTTTGGATTATCACATTAATGTTAGTGCTTATTGGCTTAGTGACCTTGAAATTACGCTAATACAAGCGGTTAGATATAACAGATATTTTACGAATAAGAGAATAAAAAATGCAAAATCGTTATCAAGGAAAAACTATTACAATTATTGGATTAGGAACAACAGGCCTGTCTTGTGTGAATTTTTTTGCTGATAAAAATGCCAATGTGAGAGTGATTGATACACGAGCAAATCCTGCAGGAAAAGACAAATTACCCAAAAATGTGCCATTACATACAGGCGGATTGAATGTAGATTGGTTACTGTCATCGGACTTAATTGTAATTAGCCCTGGTCTTGCATTAGCGACACCTGAAATTCAACAAGCTATTAGTGCAGGTGTTGAGGTGGTGGGTGATATCGAATTATTCTGCCGTGAAGCGACCGCCCCAATTATTGCGATTACAGGTTCTAATGGGAAAAGTACTGTCACATCTTTAACGACTGAAATGGCAAAACAAGCAGGGATTAAAGTCGGTATGGGCGGAAATATTGGCGTGCCTGCATTGAGTTTATTAAAAGAAGATTATCAACTTTATGTGTTGGAATTATCCAGTTTCCAACTTGAAACGACCTATTCTTTAAAAGCTAAATCTGCAACGGTCTTGAATGTTACTGAAGATCATATGGACCGTTATAACAATAGCTTAGAGGCTTATCGTCAAGCCAAACTCAGAATTTATAATAATGCAGAGCATATTATTGTGAACGGCGAAGATCTAAAAACTTATCCTGACCAAGCGGTCACTTCAATGGTGCGTTTTGCAGAAAATGATGCGGAATATCATTTATCTCAAGGCATATTATTCAGTGGTGAAGAGCCGATTATTACTGAAAAAGAGATGCGATTAACAGGCAGACATAATGTGATGAATGCATTAGCATCTATCGCTTTGGCTGAAAAAGCAGGTGTTGCAAAAGAAGGTATTGTTAAGGCATTAAAATCTTACACAGGCTTAGATCATCGTTTTCAACCCGTACCAACTCATGATGGTGTGCGTTGGATTAACGATTCAAAAGCAACGAATGTTGGTAGTACAGTTGCTGCTTTGCAGGGATTAAAAGTTGAAGGGACATTATATTTATTACTAGGGGGCGATGGTAAAGGCGCTGATTTTTCAGAATTACAACCGCTAATCAACCAACCTAATATTATTTGCTATTGTTTCGGTCGAGATGGTAAACAATTAGCGGAATTAACCAATCAGAGTGTATTACTTGAGACTATGCAAGAAGCAATCGAGCAAATTCGTCCTCAATTAAAAGCAGGCGATATGGTGTTGCTTTCCCCTGCTTGTGCAAGTTTGGACCAGTTCCCTAATTTTGAAGTGCGAGGCAAGGTGTTTGCTGAATTAGCACAAGGAGAGGAATCATAATGCTTGAAACAGTAAAGCAAGAATGGGCAAAGTGGTTCAGATTGACGCCTAAAAATGCCTTGTATGATCGGACGCTTATCTGGTTATTTTTAGGATTATTAATGATTGGATTTGTGATGGTAACGTCCGCTTCTATTCCTGTAAGCACGCGTTATTATAATGATCCTTTTTATTTTGCATTGCGTGATGCTTTTTATGTTATGGCTTCAATTGGTGCTTTTGCTTTTTTTATTCAAATTCCGAGTACGCTGTGGGAAAAATGGAATGTCGCCTTTTTTGTTGGTTCTTTATTCCTTTTATTGCTTGTATTAATTATTGGTAATGATGTTAATGGGGCAAGACGCTGGATCCCTATGGGGCCAATTAATTTTCAGCCTGCAGAGTTAGCAAAACTCTCAGTGATTTGCTATTTCGCAAATTTTTATGTGCGAAAATTTGATGAAATGAGAACCCATAATTTAAGTTTCATTCGCCCTATGATGATTTTGGCATTATTTAGTGGATTATTATTATGGCAGCCAGATTTAGGGAGTACTGCCGTTATATTTGTCATAACTTTTGCGATGTTATTCATTATGGGAGCTAAAAAATTACAATTCTTATTTTTAGGTATAACAGGTTTTGTTATTTTTGGTTTTTTAATTTTAACATCTGAATACCGATTAAGACGTGTAACTTCATTTATGGATCCTTTTGCTGATGCTTATGGTGATGGATTTCAGTTATCTAATTCACAAATGGCATTTGGCCAAGGTGAAATTTTGGGAAGAGGATTAGGAAATTCAGTACAAAAATTGGAGTACTTGCCTGAAGCACATACCGATTTTGTAATGGCAGTCGTTGGTGAAGAATTTGGATTATTGGGAATTTTAGTTATTGTTTCTTTATTGGTTATTTTAACATTTAGAGCATTAAAAATTAGTAAAGAAGCATTGATTTTAGAGCAACGATTTAAAGGATTCTTTGCTTTTGGCATAGGAGTTTGGATTTTTATTCAAGGTTTTGTAAATTTAGGTGTAGCGTCAGGTTTACTCCCAACTAAAGGGCTAACCTTCCCTTTAATTAGTTATGGTGGTTCAAGTTTAATTATTATGGCAATTGCAGTAGCGATATTAGTTCGAATTGATCATGAAAATAGACTAGAAAAAATCGGGCATGCTCATCTAAATGATCATGAATAAATTAAAAAATGAAAAAATGGGAATTAACATGGCAAAAAAACTTTTAGTGATGGCTGGCGGAACAGGAGGGCATGTTTTTCCTGCTATTGCAGTGGCAAGGGAATTGCAACAACAAGGCTGGGAAATTCGTTGGTTAGGCACGAAAGATAGAATGGAGGCCGATTTGGTTCCCAAACATGGGATTCCTATTGAGTTTATTCAAATTTCAGGAATAAAAGGGAAGGGGATTAAGGCGTTATTAACTGCACCTTTTGCTATTTTTAGAGCAGTATTACAAGCAAGAAAAATTATTAAGCATTACAAGCCTGATGCGGTTCTAGGAATGGGCGGATATGTTTCTGGTCCGGGTGGAATTGCGGCAAAACTTTGTGGTGTGCCAATTATTTTACATGAACAAAATGCAGTGGCTGGGCTAACTAATCGTTGGTTATCTCGTTTTGCCAAAAGAACTTTACAAGCCTTTCCAACGGCCTTTCCTCAAGCAGAAGTGGTTGGAAATCCGGTTCGACAAGATTTATTTACCATAAAAGAACCTGAACAACGTTTTCAAGAACGTTTTCAAGATAAAAATCATCCCATCAACATATTGGTAATGGGAGGAAGCCAAGGTGCGTTAGTCATTAACAAAACTGTACCTCAAGTGGCTAAAAATTTGGGCGATAAGGTTTTTGTAAGTCATCAGGTTGGAAAAGGGAAATTAAGTGGCGTAGCAGAAATATATCAATCGGCAGGTAACGGAATTGCGAGTGAGTTTATTGATGACATGAAAGCCGCTTATGAATGGGCGGATTTAGTGATTTGTCGCTCTGGTGCTTTAACTGTAAGTGAAATTGCGGCTGCGGGTTTACCTGCTGTGTTTGTGCCTTTCCAACATAAAGATAGACAACAATTTTTAAATGCAGATTATTTGGCTCAATCACATGCTGCAATCATTATTGAACAAGTTGAGTTTACACCAGAGAATTTACAAAGAGTGTTAGAACCCTTGATAAATGACCGTGATCGACTGACAGAAATGGCGGTGCTTGCTAGAAAAAAATCAGCTCCTTTAGCAGCTAAACGCGTGGCAGAAGTCATTATTGAAGAAAGTTTGTAGCTGTTGTCATTATTTGTAGGCTAGTAAGCGGTAAGTTAATAAGATTTTTTTGTAAATCTGCATCCACATAAAGATATTGAAGGAATATTCAAACCCATGAACAATTACCAAGATAAAATTAAAAAATTAGTACCTGAAATGCGTCGTGTCAAACACATCCACTTTGTTGGAATCGGTGGGGCTGGAATGAGTGGGATTGCAGAGGTATTGCTTAATGAAGGGTATAAAATTAGTGGTTCAGATCTTGCAGATGGTCCAGTAACACAACATTTATCTCAAGCTGGAGCAGAGATTTTCATTGGACATAATGGTGAAAATATTATTGGGGCAAGTGTCGTTGTTATTTCGAGTGCGATTAAGGAGGATAATCCTGAAGTCGTTGCCGCTAAGGCTTCGCGTATTCCAGTGATTCAACGTGCACAGATGTTGGCTGAAATTATGCGTTTCCGCCATGGGATAGCTATTGCTGGTACTCATGGAAAAACAACTACAACAGCTATGATTTCAATGATTTACACGGAAGCAAAATTAGATCCAACTTTTGTAAATGGTGGATTAGTCAAGTCAGCTGGGAGAAATGCACATTTGGGTGCAAGCCGTTATTTAATTGCTGAGGCAGATGAAAGCGATGCTTCATTTTTACATTTACAACCAATGGTTTCTGTTGTAACCAATATCGAGCCAGATCATATGGAAACCTATGGTGGTGATTTTGAAAAAATGAAAGACACCTATGTGCGTTTTTTACGTAATTTGCCTTTTTATGGTTTAGCCGTAATGTGTGCTGACGATGAAGTTGTGATGGAAATTGCAAGCAAAATTGGTCGTCAGGTTATAAGTTATGGATTTAGCGAACAGGCTGATTATCGCATTGAAGATTATCATCAAACAGGTTTTCAAGGGCACTACACTGTGATTTGCCCAACTGGCGAACGTATTGATGTGTTACTTAATATCCCTGGGGAACATAATGCACTGAATGCCACAGCAGCATTAGCTGTCGCTAAGGAAGAAGGTATTCCTAACGAAGCCATTTTAGCAGCCTTAGCTGATTTCCAAGGTGCAGGTCGTCGATTTGATCAGTTAGGTTCGTTTATTCGCCCTAATGGAAAAGTAATGCTCGTTGATGATTATGGTCACCATCCTACGGAAGTTGATGTGACCATTAAGGCAGCACGACAAGGATGGGAAAATAAGCGCATTGTCATGGTATTCCAACCTCATCGTTATTCCCGTACTCGAGATTTATTTGATGATTTTGTGCAGGTTTTATCTCAAGTTGATGCCTTAGTGATGTTAGATGTTTACCCAGCAGGCGAAGTACCAATAGTCGGTGCAGATAGCAAAACCTTATGCCGCTCTATTCGTAATTTAGGTAAGGTGGATCCTATTTTAGTATCAGATACATCTCAATTAGGAGACGTACTCGATAGATTAATTCAAGATGGTGATTTAATTTTGGCACAAGGTGCAGGTAATGTGAGTAAATTATCCAGAGATTTGGCTGAAAATTGGAAAAAGTAATTATAAAAAAATATTGCGACAAAAAATGTCTAAGGGTTATATATAATGAATTTAAAAAATGAAAAGATAGCGGTTTTATTTGGTGGAGAATCAGCTGAGCGTGAAGTTTCTCTTGCATCTGGAGAAGCAGTCTTAGGCGCACTAAAACAGCTTGGATATAACGTTGAAGGAATTGATACAAAATCTTATCCAATTGAAAAACTAAAAGAAAATGGGATTCAACGTGTATTCAATATATTGCATGGTGGCATTGGTGAAAATGGGGTGTTGCAGGGTGCATTAGAGCAGTTGGGTATTCCATATACTGGCTGTGGAGTGATGGCATCTGCGGTTACTTTGGATAAATTCAGAACCAAATTATTATGGAATGCTGTGGGTTTACCTACGGCTGATATGGTAGTTATTAGACGTGGACAAGCGGTAAGATCCGAAGAAATTATTGCAAAATTAGGATTACCTTTATTTGTAAAACCAGCGAGTGAAGGGTCGAGTGTAGGTGTAAGTAAAGTAAAAGAGGAATCTCAATTAGTCCCTGCTATTGAAGAAGCACTTAAATATGATTCAATTGTGCTTGTAGAAGAAAATTTAGCGGGAGCGGAATATTCCGTGCCTGTGCTTGATGGTGAGGTATTGCCAGCTGTACAAATCGTGCCTGATGGTGAGTTTTACGACTATCATGCAAAGTATGTTTCTGATAATACGCAATATATTTGTCCTGTATTATCTGATGAACGTCAGCAAGAAGTTGCAAAATTAGTTAAAGCGGCCTATGACGTTGTGGGGTGTAAAGGTTGGAGTCGTATTGATGTGATGGAAGATGCGCAAGGCCAGTTTAGATTGGTTGAAGTAAATACCTCACCGGGCATGACAAGTCATAGTATTTTCCCTAAATCAGCAGCCGTAGTTGGATACAGTTTTGAACGATTGGTTGAGAAAGTATTGGAGTTGAGTATCTAATGGCAAAGGTGTTTCGTAAGAAACCAACCTCAGTGATTCGAACTAACTTGAGTCAGCCTGAGCGTTCTAGAAGTTGGTTTAATTTTATTAAACCTATTATTGTAGTATTATGTTTAATACTTGCATATGGTGTTTATAATCAATGGAATAATTGGTTATCATTACTTGATAGTTCGCCAATAAAATCATATGCATTGACACATAAAACAAAATTTACAACAAATGCTGATATTCGAGGGGTTTTGTCTGAAGCTCCAGATCTGAAGGGGTATTTTGGGCAAGATATTCAAGAGTTAAAAGATCGATTTTTATCTCTCTCTTGGATAAGAGATGTTTCTGTTAGAAAAATTTATCCAGATCGATTAAGTATTACTTTGTTAGAGCATGTTCCTGTTGCTCGTTGGAATGATGAGCATTTAGTTTCGCAGCAAGGAGTTGTATTTGATCTACCTAAAGATAGATTTGATTCAGAACAACTCCCTGCATTTTATGGACCTGATATTTCTTCAAAAAAAGTATTAGATGCTTGGTATAAAATACAAAAAGATTTAGAATCACGTAAGTTAGTACTTAAATCGATCTCTATGGATATTAGAGGATCTTGGAGTATAGTGTTAGATAATCAAGTTGAATTACGACTAGGAAGAGGGGATTGGTTACCCAAGATAGATCGATTTGTAACGATTTTTCCAGAAATTGAGATTCCAGAAGAAAAGCGTTTATCTTACGTCGATTTACGTTATGAACATGGCGCCTCAGTAGGATTTATCCAAAGATAAATAATAATTTTGAGAATAGATGATAATATGACGAAAGTAGCAGAATCTAAAATTGTTGTAGGGTTGGAAATTGGCACACATAAAATTGTTGCTGTTGTTGGTGAGGTTCTACCTGATGGTGTGATTAATGTGATTGGATCTGGTGTAAGCCCTTCAAAAGGTGTACAAGGTGGTGGTGTCGTAGATTTAGATGCTGTAGTAGGATCAATACAGAGAGCCATTGAGGAAGCTGAATCTATTTCAGAATGTAAAATTATTGGAGTAACGCTAGCCTTATCTGGAGCGCATATTGCTGGATTAAATGAGAGTGGTTCAGCATCCTTATCAGGATCAGTTAGACCAGATGATCTAGATAGTGCCATTCATTTGGCTCGTTCAATAAAACTTCCTGATGGCGTAGAAACGTTACATATTATTCCTCAGGAATATAAAGTAGATAGATTACCAGCAACTAAAAATCCGTTAGGATTATCTGGTATGCGTTTACATGCTCAAGTTCATTTGATTGCTTGTCATAATGATTGGTTGAGAAATTTGAAAAATGCAGTAGAAAGAAGTAAATTAAAAATTGATCAAATTGTATTTTCAGGTTTAGCTTCTAGTTACTCTGTTTTGACAGAAGATGAGAAAGAACTCGGTGTATGTTTAATTGATATTGGTGGCGGTACAATGGATGTGCTTGTTTATACTGATGGAGCGTTACGATTTAGTAAAGTTATCCCATTTGGGGGGAATAATGTAACGGATTATATTGCACATATGCTGACGACATCACGCAATGAAGCTGAAAATATCAAGGTTCAATATGGAAGTGCCGTATCTCCACCTTCTCATTTCCCTGAAAAGAAAATAGAAGTGGCAGGATTGGGTGGTAGAGCACCAAGAACTTTTACCAAAGCTCAGTTGTCCAATATTACATCTCAGTGTTATACGGACCTGTTAGGTGTTGTAGCAAGTGAATTGACTCAATTGAGGAATGAATTGTATCAAAAAGGTATAAAACAAGAATTAATTGCAGGAATTGTGTTGACAGGTGGTGGTTCTCAAATCGAAGATATTGTAGAATGTGCTAAGTCTGTATTTGGATCTCAGGTAAGAATAGGATATCCATTAAATATTACAGGATTAACAGATTATGTAAATAAGCCACAGTATGCTACAGTATTAGGACTACTACAATACAGCCACTATAACTCTCCGAGTGAGGATAGAGAACAGCCGATTCCAGGAAGTGGCGTTGTAAGCAAAGTGTTTGAAGTAATCGGTTGGATAAAAAAGAATTTTTAATAGATATTAACAGTAAGAGTTAATGTTTTAGGGAGAATAAACATGTTTGAACCAGTTGTCTTTGATACCACACAAGATGCGGTCATTAAAGTTATCGGCGTCGGTGGCGGTGGTGGTAATGCATTAAATCATATGGTTGGAAGTCAATCAGAGAGTGAAGGCGTTGGTGGTGTTGAATTTTTTTCGGTTAATACGGATGCTCAAGTTTTACGTAGTAGTGTGGTCAGAAATACTATTCAGATTGGTGCTGCAGTAACTAAAGGCTTGGGAGCCGGAGCCGATCCTAATGTAGGACATCAAGCAGCAGAAGAAGATAGAGATGCTTTAACAAACATGATTGCTGGTGCGGATATGGTTTTCATAGCTGTAGGTATGGGGGGGGGTACTGGAACGGGTGCTGCTCCTGTTATTGCAGAGATTGCTAAACAAGAAGGCGCGTTAACTGTTGGGATTGTTACTAAGCCTTTCTCTTTTGAAGGAAGAAAACGTTCTAATTACGCTGAGCAAGGCATTAAAGAGTTAGCTAAACATGTTGATTCTCTTATTATCATTCAAAATGATAAACTACTAAAAGTTCTACCTAAAAATGTTAAATTTAATGAAGCATTTGGTGTCGCAAATGATGTACTACGTAATGCCGTATTAGGCATTACAGATATGATTACGTCGGAAGGATTAGTTAATGTCGATTTTGCTGATGTGAAGAAAGTTATGTCTGAAATGGGACGAGCGATGATGGGAACTGGTATTGCGGAAGGTGAGAATCGTGCTGAAAATGCTGCTAAGGAAGCTGTAGCAAGTCCATTACTTGAAGATGTAGATTTATCAGGAGCAAAAGGTATTTTGGTTAATATTTCTTCTGGTTTTGATATTGAACTTGCAGAAGTTAATACTATTATGGAGTATGTAACAAGTTTTTCTGATCCTGATGCGGCTATTATTTTTGGTTCTGCATTTTATCCAGAAATGGAAGGGAAAATTAGAGTAACTTTAGTTGCAACGGGGATTGGGCAACCAGAAGAGATTGTTCCTCCAAGAATGACAGGATACCCTAATCAAGGAGCAACTCCACAGCAACATATGGGCGGACAACCGAATAATTTACATGGACAAACAATGCCTCATCAAGGTCAAATTGGTTCTCCTTCATTTGTAAATAATATGGGTAGTGGATATTCACAGCAACAGAATCAGTTCAATCATCAAAATCAACAACAGTCATCGCATAAGCCACAACAAGTGGATAGTGATCAAGTTTTCTCACCAAGTTCAATACCTGGTTTTATGAGAAATGGACAGCGATAGTTTGATACCAGTGAAGGATAGAATATGATTAAGCAAAGAACACTTAAAAAAGTGGTAAAAGTAACTGGAATTGGTTTACATAGTGGTAAAAAAGTAACTTTGACATTACGTCCAGCTCCAGCAAATACGGGTATTTTATATGCCCGTACAGATTTAGAACCAGCAGTTTATTTTCCTGCAAGTGCTGATATGGTTGGAGATACTACTTTATGTACTTGTATGATGAATGATGATGGTGTGAGAATCTCTACTGTTGAGCATTTGAGTGCTGCAATGTCAGCTTTAGGATTGGATAATGTAATTGTAGAAGTTGATGCACCAGAAATTCCAATAATGGATGGGAGTTCTAGTCCATTTATTTATTTGTTACTAGATGCTGGTATTGAAGAACAAGATTCCCCTAAAAAGTTTATTCGTATTAAGGAATCAATAAGAGTTGAAGATGGCGATAAGTGGGCGGAGTTTAAGCCTTATAATGATGGGTTAAGATTAGATTTTACAGTTGATTTCCAACATCCATTGATTACTAAAGATGTAAAAAATTATAAGATGGAATTATCTGCTCAAAATTTTATTCAGCAACTCAGTCGTGCTAGAACTTTTACATTCATGAAAGATGTTGAATATCTTCAATCAATGGGACTTGCATTAGGTGGTAGTTTAGATAATGCAATTGTATTAGATGATTACCGTATTTTGAATGAAGATGGTTTACGTTTTAAAGATGAGCTAGTAAGACATAAAATGTTAGATGCTATCGGCGATTTATTTATGTGCGGACATAATATCTTAGGTGATTTTAGTGCATATAAATCAGGTCATGGATTAA
This sequence comes from Otariodibacter oris, assembly GCF_009684715.1. NCBI lineage: Bacteria > Pseudomonadati > Pseudomonadota > Gammaproteobacteria > Pasteurellales > Pasteurellaceae > Otariodibacter > Otariodibacter oris. The sequence continues at coordinate 643,593 of NZ_CP016604.1, forward strand.
ATAATAAATTACTTCGTAAAGTATTAGCTACTCAAAGTTCGTGGGAATTTGTAACCTTCAATGATAAGGCTCAAGTTCCTTATGAGTATGAAATCAAGGATAGAGTACTTATATAGTAGGTTATCTCCCTTTTCTCTATTTTTATATCATTTTATCAAAAAGCCGAATCAATTGATTCGGATTTCTCGTTCTCTTTTAGCTAAAGAATAGAGTTATAAGTCCTTCATAAATTAAACTCACACCAAAAATTATAAACACAATCCCTGCTATATTATCTAAATAATGGTTGTATTTAGTATAAAATAATTGAATTTTATGATGGGAAAATAGAATACTAACAAGCGTAAAATAAGCAAAGCCGCTACCTGTTAATATAAGTAGAACCAATAAAATATCTTGTATACTTGATAAATTGGATACATAACCAGAAAGAACACTACTAAAGAAGATGATGATCTTTGGATTAGAAAGATTTATCAGTAATCCACCTAATATTTCTTTCCAGATCGATTGTTTTTCTTCAGTTTTTTTATCTGAGAGTTGGGTATTTTTGGTGACTTGCACCATCTTTAATCCGCCATAAGCTAAGTAAGCTCCCCCAAATAACATTAAGATGTATTGAAAGTTAGGGATGGTATTATTAATTACAGCTAATCCAAATAAAACAAGTAGTGACCAGAAGGCAATACCAAGTGTTATGCCTAAACTGGCTAATATAGCATTTTTTCTAGAATCTCCCATCGCTTTGCGGGTGACGTATAAAAAATCAGGACCAGGACTAATTAATCCTGCTAGTTGTACAAAGAATATTGTCCACATTTATAAAATCCTAAAAAAACAGTATAGAGTAAAACTAGTATAGACTGCTGCAATTATATCATCAAGCATAATACCTAACCCGCCAGAAACATGATTGTCAATGTAGCGAATTGGGTAAGGTTTCCAAATATCAAATATACGAAATATAATAAAAGCTAGAATGTAATAAGTGACAGTATATTGTGGTAGAAAACTGAATATAAAAAATATAGCGACAATTTCATCCCAAACAATACGTCCATCATCATGAGTTTGTATATCGTCGCTTGTTTTTTGACAGATATAGCAACCTAATGAGAACGATACTATGGTAAAAATAACAAAAAATGTAGTGGAAGCGGTGAGATTCCATATCAATATTGCAATTAACGTGCCTAGTAGAGATCCCCATGTGCCTGGCGCTGGTTTAATTAAACCGGATCCAAAACCTACAGCAAGCAGATGAATGGGATTTTTTAAATTAAATTTCATGACTATTTATTAAAATGATCAAAACCAATATGTTGAGGCAATATAATTGCATTGCCTTTATCGAATAATTTTACTTCATTAACTTGATTCGTGATTTTTCCGATACAAGTACAGTTAAACCCTTTTTCCATTAATACTTTTTCTAGCGTCTTCAGTTTTTCTGGTGAGATTGTGAAACATAATTGGTAATCCTCTCCTCCTGTTAAAGCAAACTGTTCAGCTTGTTTTTTTCCATAGCGTGCAACAAGTGTTGATGATAACGGTAAATTTTCAATATATATTTCAGCCCCACACTGACTACGATTTAAAATATGTTTGAGATCTGCAATGAGTCCATCAGAAATATCAATCGCACATTGGCTATATGAAGTTAATACTTTTCCTAATTCTACTTGTGAAATAGGATGTAGATGTTGGCGAATAAGGTATTGCTCTTCTTGACTATAGTTATTTTCTGAATAATTTAATAATAAGTCTAATCCTGCTGCGCTATCACCTATATTTCCTGAAACAAAAATCAAATCTCCAACTTGTGCTTTGTGTCGAAATAACCCTTGATTTTGTTCAAGTACACCTTGAACAGTCAATGTTATAGATAAATGCCCCTTAGTTGTATCTCCACCAATTAGAGCAACATTATAGTGATCTAAAATATTAAATAGGCTATTGCTGAATTCAGATAACCAATCATTGTCAATATTTGGAAGGGTAAGGGCAAGAGATGCCCACAGAGGAGTAGATCCCATTGCTGCGAGATCACTAAGGTTAACAGCTACAGATTTATAAGCTAAATCAGAGGGTGATATGGTTGGCAAAAAATGCGTGCCAGAAACTAATGTATCTGTTGTAATTACTATATTTTGCCCTGATTTTATTTGGGTAACTGCACAGTCATCCCCAATAGATAACATGATATCTTCGCGGGATAATTGCTTATGTTTTGAAAAATATTTTGCAATTAGATCAAATTCACCCATGTTTAATCCTTAACGATTATTGCGAATTTTAATAGCAAGTTTATCTAGTATACCATTTACATACTTATGGCTATCATCTGAGCCAAATACTTTCGCTACTTCTATACCTTCATTAATGACGACTTTATAAGGTACGTCCAGTTCATATTGTAATTCATAAGCAGACATACGTAGAATTGAACGTTCTATAGGATCGACTTCATTTTCATCACGATCTAAGTAAGGGAGAAGTGATAGATCAATATCTTCAATATGCTCTATTGTTCCACGTAATAATTTTCGGAAATAAGGCATATCAACCCCTTTCATATCTTGATCAGTAACGAAGGATAGTTCAATCTGTTCAATTTCATTTTGTGAAATATGCCAAGAGTAAATTGCTTGAACTGCACATTCTCTTGCGCGACGACGTGGAGAAACTTTCATAAAACCTCAAATTTATAGCGTAAATATTCAGTATTTACCTAAGATTAAAAATAGCCGAGCATTCTATCATAGTTCATCTCATTTATGCGCAGATTTCTTGATTTTTACTGTTGATTGCGGGTTTATGATATAAGGTGTGACGAATATAATGAGTTCTCGTTTTGATATTTTATCTCTACTTTGACTAAATAGATGCTTTATAACAGGAATACTACCTAATATTGGTACTCGATTTTCACTTTTTGAAATAAGGTGCTGAAATACTCCTCCTAATACGATGGTTTCACCATGATGAGCAATCACTTGTGTTTTTAATTCTTGTTTATCTATAGTTGTGAGTTCATTTACACCTTGTTGGCTGTTAGGGGCATTTTGAGTGACAAGTAAATCCAGTAAAATTTGGTTATTTCTAGAAAGCTGAGGAGTAACCTCTAAGCCTAGTACGGCTTTTTTAAATTCAACATCTGTTGTTTCGCTTTTTTTATCATAAATAGCGTAAGGAATTTCAGTACCTTGTTTAATACTGGCCTGTTGCTTATTCGTGGTTAATAAACGAGGGCTTGCAATAATTTCAACATGATTTTCACGTTCTAATGCGTTTAGTTCTAGATCAAGCACTCTGCCATTGATTTTCGCAATTTGTAAAACAGCAGAGGCAGCATTGCTGACAGGAAAGTTTACATTAAGATTATTGACCACACTTCCATTCCCTTCAAGATTTCCTGCAAAGGAGTGATGTTGATCCGTGGGAGAAAATAGCCCCCATCTAACACCTAATTCTTTTAAGTTTTCACTGCTAATAGTCACTATTCTAGCTTCGATTGCTATCTGTGGGATTGGCATATCAAGTTGCTTTATCAATTGAGATATAGTGTTAATTGATTTTTCAGTATCTTTTATAATGATTTGATTACTTCTATCATCAAAATGCAAATAGCCAGCTTCAGATAAAATATTTCCATTACCTTTTGTGATAGATTCAATAATCTTTGAGGCTTTAGAATGATATAACTTGATTGTTTTTGTTTTGAGAAATATAGAAGTATCTGGAATATTCGTAATATTAGGAACACTTTGATTAAGATTGTCATCTAAGGTATTCAGAGGTTTTTCCTCTTTTGAAACCATATAGATATTATCATTTTTATGTATGGACAAATTATTTATTATTGCTATCTGATTGATAATTTTATTAAAATCACTTTGCTTTATGTATAAAGTTGTGTTTGAGTCTATATTATCTTTTACAATAATATTATTTCCCGTTTCTATAGCAAGGTAAGAGAGTATTTCTTTTGTTGGGGCATCTTTTAAAGAGATAGTAATTGATGATGAAAATGCAGTCTGAATAAAAAATATGGTGATTAGATTAAAGTATTTCATTTTACCTCTATTACTATATGGCTAATTTTATCTTTATTGGTGTTTTGCAATTATTGCTTTTACCCCAATCTATATATTCTATTTCTTTTGAGTTTATATCTATAATTTGTATTTTTGACGGCTCTATCATTTGATCTTTTTTTAGCTCAATAATTCTTAAAGCATCATTTAGTAAGAGCCCTGTAAAGTTATCATCTATACTAATGATCCCTATTAGTTTTAATTCTTGAAATTTTTCTACTATATTTATAGTTTCTAGGTTGTCCTCTTTATTACAGTTTAAATGAGATTTTTCATTTTTTAGTATAATTTCTTCATTTTTTTTAACTTCTTCATTTATATCTTCTTCATCATAGAATGGATCAGCATAAGCTATAGTGATATTTAATATAATAAAAAGAAAAGTAAGAATGGTTTTTTGCATATAATTTCCTTAGGGGATAATTGTTAATGTTATATCTAACTCGATAGATTTATTTATACCGGTTTTGGATAATATTAGTTCAGTAAATTTTAGGTGTTTTATTTTATTTATATCTTGTATGATGTTGATAGATTTTTTACTGTTTTGGGTTGATATTACATTTATCTTTTGGCTATCACCAAAATACCATTGTAAATTATTTAACTTTCCTCCATTTTTTATTATTATTTCTTTAATTTTACTATCAATAATAGATATACTACCAGTTTTTTTGCTTTTTTCTTGGTTTTTTTTATATGCTTTGGATAATATTATTGACTTATTTTTTAATTTTTCTTGATAGCTTTCCTGTATTTCTAGTTCTTTATTTAGCATGTTTTTTAATCTAAAGTAGTTTGTTGCTGATAAGGTAATCGTTATCAGCATTATAATTAATATCATCTGTATACGTTTTTTATTAATAATGTTAATTATTTTATATTTTTTCTTTGTTGGTGATGTATACAGTTTTTTTAATGTTTTTTGCATAATTTTATTTTAATGTATTGATATTGAAAATAATATTCTATGATCATCTATTGTTTGAAAGTTCTCAATAGTATATTTATACTTTCTTGTCTTTAATTGTTCTTCTATTTTTTTGAATTCTTCTCTGTTATTTACTTTGCCCTCTAAGACAAGTAGGGTTTGATCACTATTTTTATGTATTTCAACGGTTGATAAAGAACCAGATGTTTTTATTTCTTTTAGATAATTTGTTAATTCTGAAATTTTTTCTCTTGGGATATATTCTTTTCTTATGGTGCTTTTTTTGGAAATGCTTATAATATTATTTTCTATTTCTTTCATTTTTTCTTTATATGCTATGTTTTTATTTTTTATAGTTATGTAGTCTAAATATATATCTCTTTGATATATATATGAAAAATAAGTAAAGGTGAATAAAGTAAATATAAAGGTTACCATTATTAATATATTTGATTTGGATTTATTAACCCATTTTTTAGCATTATGATCGGTTAAATTTATACCTTGCCATTCCATAAACATGCTCCCAATGCTAATAAATACATATCGAGGTCTAGAATTTTCTCAGATTCGTTTATGTGTTCTATCGTTAGAACATTTAGTACATCACCATTTTCTTGTATGAGTAATTTATCTAATTGGAATTGAACAATAGAATTTCTGAACTTATAGTAATTTTTGTGTACAGTATCGTATGGAACAGAGGATAAGTAGTGGAATGCTCTTAAGTAACAGTATAATTCACAATCTAAAATTGTGAGTTCATTGATAAATAGGGAGTGAGCAAATTCTTTACGTAATGCATAAATGATTGTTCTGATTGCTGATTTAGAGTGATTTTTTTCAACATAATAGTCAAAAAAGACATCCTCTAAATCGACAGGAAGTTCTATCTTAAGAATTTCTATGATTTTCTTATAGCACATTTCATCAGAATAATGATGAGGGAAAAAGACATATTTTCGCCAAATATAGTGATGAGGTACTGGTCTGATGATCGTAACTTTTTTGGGGAGATCCTCGCTATCTTGTATATCAAGCAACGTAGATTTTAAAGATTTGGATTTGTTTACCCAAAGAGTGCGTATTGTTCTGTTTTGTATATATAACACACAATAATAGAGATCATTTTCACTAATACCTATTTGTATAGGAGTGCTTGTGGATTCTGATATATTGATGTTTAAGAGTTTTTTCAGCATGATTACTCGTTATTTATAAAAGATTAAGCGATAAAAACAGCTTTTTGTTAAGTTTTAGCTTATAATTAACCTGTTTATTCAAAGTATTTGCATATATTGGGTGCAAATTTAGTTTTAGTCATTTGTTAAAAGGGTCTTTTTCGATGAAGATCGTAAAAATTATATTTAGTAGTTTTCTTACATTATTTATTCTGGGATGCATTGTTGCAGGTTTAGGTTACATGCATTTCAAACAAGGTTTACCAGATGTAGCAACTTTAAAAACTGTAGAATTACAGCGACCAATGCAGATATTTACTGCTGATGGAAAATTAATTGGTGAGGTTGGTGAAGAACGTCGTATTCCTGTTAAGTTGAGTGACATTCCTACAGCTTTAATTGATGCAATTATTGCAACTGAGGATGCTCGTTTCTATGAACACAAAGGTATTGATCCTAAAGGTATTTTACGTGCTATATGGCGTTCTGCTAATGGAGATCAACAAGGTGCGAGTACCATTACTCAGCAATTAGCTCGAAATTTTTTCCTCTCTCCTGAAAGAAAAATAGAAAGAAAAATTAAAGAAGCTATTTTAGCTGTAGAGATAGAGCAGAACTTAACTAAAGATGAAATTTTAGAGCTTTACCTTAATAAGATTTACTTGGGCTATCGTTCCTATGGTGTTGCTGCCGCAGCTAAGACATATTTTGGAAAAGATTTAAATGAGTTAACTTTATCTGAAATTGCAATTATTGCTGGATTACCTAAAGCACCATCGACAATGAATCCATTATTTTCAGTGAAAAGGGCAGAAGATCGTCGTAATGTCGTATTGGGAAGAATGTTAGACGTAGGAAAAATTACTCAAGAGCAGTATGAACAAGCTAAAGCTGAACCGATTAATGCGAAATTTCATGGCGCATCTTTAGAATTCAGAGCAGATTATGTGACAGAGATGATTCGTCAAGAAATGGTAAAACGGTATGGTGAAGAAGCAGCATACACTAAGGGGTACCAAGTATATGCCACTGTCTTGTCGGATGATCAAAGAGAAGCGCAAAACTCTCTACGAAATAATTTAATTGATTATGACCGCCGTCATGGTTGGAGAGGTGCAGAGCAACTTTGGAAACCAAATGAAGAAGCTTGGGATGAAGAAACTATTATTGATCACTTGAGTAAATTACCAAATTCAATACCTTTTATTGGTGCTGCAGTGTTAAGTACTGCAAAAGACAAGGCCAATATTTTATTGAATAATGGCGAAAAAGTAGAGCTAAAATTAGGGGGTATGAAATGGGCAAGAAAATTTATTAGTGACTCAGCTAAAGGGAAAACTCCTACTTCTGTCAGTGATGTAATTCATACAGGAGAACAAATTTGGGTTAAACAAGATAGATCTGGAAATTGGGAATTAGGACAAATTCCAGAGGTAAATTCTGCTCTAGTTTCATTAAATAGTGATAATGGTGCAATAGAAGCCATTGTAGGTGGATTTAGTTTCGAACAAAGCCGTTTTAATCGTGCAACTCAATCTTTGGTGCAAGTTGGTTCTTCTATAAAACCATTTATTTATGCAGCTGCTTTAAATAAGGGATTAAGTTTGGCAACGACTTTAAGTGATCAACCTATTACAATTGTAAAGAAGGGGCAAAAGCCATGGTCACCTAAAAATTCACCTAATGTTTATGAAGGTACGTTGCGTTTGCGTGTAGGTTTGGGTAAATCAAAAAATGTCATGATGGTTAGAACAGTTCAAATGGCAGGAGTTGACTATATCGCTGATTATTTACAACGTTTTGGGTTTGATCGAAAACAATATCAAGCAACGGAAGCTTTGGCGCTTGGTGCTGCTTCTTTTACTCCTCTTGAAATGGCTAGAGGATATGCCACATTTGATAATGGTGGTTATTTGATTGAACCTTATTTAATTGAGCGTATCGTTGATGGAAATGGTCAGGAAATATTTAAGGCGAATCCTGCTATGGCTTGTTTAACTTGTAATGATATTCCTGTTGTTTATCCTGAACCTAATTATTTTGACTTTATTAAAATTGAAGAATCGCCTGTTCATGATGTTAATATAGATGATGTAACAGATATTATTCCTGGCCTTGATATAAATATGATTCAAAAAGACGAGATGCCAAGTTTAATGGTAGAGTCTGGATTGAATTCTCAAGAAAAACGTCATGCTCCACGCGTTATTAGTGGTGAAATAGCTTTTCTTATGAGGAGCGCCTTACATACAGCGATTACTGGTGAACCAGGTCAAGGTTGGAGAGGGACTGGGCATCGTATTGTTGGTCAAATCAAACGTCAGGATATTGGTGGAAAAACTGGGACAACTAATAATTCAAAAATTGCTTGGTATGCAGGATTTGGTGCTAATTTAGTTACTACTGTTTATGTTGGTTTCGATGATAATAAGCGTGATCTTGGTAGAGGAGAAGCAGGAGCACAAACAGCTTTACCCGCTTGGATTGGTTATATGAAATCAGCATTAAAAGATAAATCTGAAAGAAAAGAAATATTGCCACCAAATATTGTGACTGCAAAAATTGATGCATCTACAGGATTTTTAGGTAATAGTTTGACTGAATACTTTATTAAAGGGACTGAACCAACAAGAAGATTTATTATTGAGAAAGGTTATCAAATTGATAATGGTAACCCTCGTTTAGGATTACCGAACTCAGGAACCTCAAATGGAACAGGGAGCCAAGAATTATTCTAAATTTTACGAGATAGGTACAGTTTAGGTTGAAAAGAAGGGTGGTTTATTGCGATAATGGCATCCATCTTTCTCTTTGGGCGATTTGTGGTTTAATTAGTATATAAGTGTATTATTTATAATCACTTTTTTGTAAATTTTAACTCATAACAGACCGCTTGTTTTTACAAGCGGTCTGTTTTTTCGACATTTTTACCACAAATTAGGTTATTAATCTTTAAATATGAAAAGAAAAAAAGAATGGCAGAAAAACGTAATATTTTTTTAATCGGTCCTATGGGAGCAGGTAAAAGTACAATTGGGCGTCAGCTAGCACAAATGCTAAATATGGATTTTTTAGATTCTGATGCTGTAATTGAAGAACGAGCTGGTGCTGATATTGACTGGATTTTTGATATAGAGGGGGAAGAAGGTTTTCGTAAGCGTGAAGAGCGGGTTATTAATGAATTAACGCATTCTCAAGGATTAGTTCTTTCGACAGGAGGGGGATCTGTTGTTTCTAAGGACAATCGTAATGCTTTATCTGCTCGTGGTATCGTGGTCTATTTAGAAACATCCGTTGATAAACAATTTGAGCGTACTCAGCGAGATAAAAAGCGACCATTGCTACAAAATGAAGATCCTTATCAGATCTTACAAGAGCTTGCGAAAGTACGTAATCCATTGTATGAAGAAATCGCAGATATTACCTTACAGACAGATGAACAAACAGCAAAAGTTGTTGCAACTAAGATCATTGAAATGATCGATAATTTGCAATAAATATAATGAAAAGGGAGTTGTAATGTTAACAGTCGATGTTGAGCTAAAGGATAGGAAATATCCTATTTCTATCGGTGAAAATCTATTAGATAAGATTGAGAGTTTTTATCCGCTCAAATCTGGAGATAGAGTAATGATTGTTTCCAACCCTACAATTGCCAAATATCACCTTGCAACAGTTGAAAACACACTATCCCAATTAGAATGTATTGTTGATCATGTTCTTATACCAGATGGTGAACAGTATAAGACACTGGATTCATTAAATTTAATTTTTACCACTTTACTTGAAAAAAATCATAATAGAGATACAACAATTATTGCATTAGGTGGTGGTGTAGTTGGTGATATTGCTGGGTATGCAGCAGCTTCTTATCAGCGTGGAGTGAGATTTATTCAAATTCCAACAACATTATTAGCACAAGTTGATTCATCCGTAGGAGGAAAGACGGCAGTTAACCATCCATTAGGTAAGAACATGATCGGTGCATTTTATCAACCTATTTCTGTAATTATTGATATCAACACACTAAATACCTTACCCAAAAGAGAGATTAGTGCAGGATTGGCTGAAGTGATTAAATATGGTGCAATCTTTGATATTCAATTTTTTGAATGGTTGGAAGACCATATAGATGGTCTTGTGAGCTTAGAATCATCACTGCTTGCATATTGTATTGAGCGTTGCTGTCAGCTAAAATCGATGGTTGTTGCAAAAGATGAAAAAGAAAATGGTGAACGTGCTTTATTAAATTTTGGACACACTTTTGGGCACGCAATTGAAGCTCATTTAGGATATGGAAATTGGTTACATGGTGAAGCTGTTGCAGTCGGAATGTTAGAGGCAGCTGCATTATCTCATTTGAATGGCGATATTACGGAAAAAGAAGTAGCTAGACTAGAATTGCTACTTGCTAGAGCTAATTTACCAACATATTCTCCAGATGGTATGCTTTCAAATGAGTATTTACCTTATATGAAACGTGATAAAAAAGTATTGGGTAGTAAATTACGTTTTATTCTATTAAAGTCTCTCGGCTCTGCTTATATCGCGACAAATGTTTCAGAAGATAAAGTGATACAAGCTATTTCTCATTTTGTTGAATAATTAAGTAAATATGAATACTAAGCAAAGAGCTTTCTTGAAGTGGGCAGGAGGAAAGTATCGCTTAATTGAAGATATTGCTCGTCATTTACCAAATAAATCTTGCTTAGTTGAGCCATTTGTTGGGGCTGGATCGGTTTTTTTAAATACAGAATTTGAACGTTATGTGCTAGCTGATATTAATCCCGATCTTATCAATCTATTTAATATTATAAAACAAGATGTAGAGAGTTATCTTTCGGATGCAAAATCGCTTTTTGAAAATTCTCAAGCCAATACTCCTCTGTTTTATTATCAGTGTCGCCAAGAGTTTAATTCATCAAATGATGTATTTAGACGCTCGGTCTTATTTCTCTATCTAAATCGATTTGGTTTTAATGGGTTATGTCGTTATAACCAGAAACACGAGTTTAATGTACCTTTTGGCTCATATGCTCAGCACTATTTCCCAGAAAAAGAACTCCGATATTTTGCAGAGAAAGCTCAACACGCAATATTTATTTGCGCTGGGTTTGAGCAAACGTTTGAATATCTTTTAGAGAATATGGAAGATTGTGTTGTGTATTGTGACCCACCTTATGCACCCCTTGAGCAAGAAAGTAATTTCACACAATATGCCGGCGGTGGATTTAGTCTAGAGAACCAAAAATTATTAGCATATTATGCTGAAAAGGCAAAAGATAAAAATATTCCCGTACTAATTTCTAATCATGATACAGCATTCACTAGAGAAATATATAAAAATGCTGAACTTACAACTTTTAAAGTGCAACGACACATTGGGCAGAAGTCACATTCTCGTATAAAGGTTGATGAACTTTTTGCACTTTTTTCTTAGTTATTACAAGAATTTTATTTGGAGTACAAATGATAGAACAACAAAATCGTATAGAAAGACAGTCTTGGTCAAACCGTTTGGCATATATTATGACTGTAGCTGGAGCTACTGTTGGCTTCGGTGCAACTTGGCGCTTTCCTTATCTTGTAGGTGAGAATGGTGGTGGCGCTTATGTTATGCTTTTTTGTCTTGCTATGATTGTAATTGGAATTCCAATGATTCTGGTTGAGAATGTAATTGGACGACGAATTAAAGTGAATGCAATAGATGCTTTTTCGGGAAGAATAAATGGTCGTAATATTCATCCAGCATGGAAAATATTAGGTTATATGGGATTATTAGGTGCGTTTGGTATTCTTGCTTATTACATGGTTCTTGGTGGATGGGTCATTAATTATATTATTAGCTTTATTACGGGAGCTTTAGATATTTCATCACCTATTTCGGTTGATACTGCATCAATTTATTTTCAAAATAGTATCTTTAATAGTCCACTTGCCATTATTGGTTATACTGCAATTTTTGTTATTGTAAATTATGTGATTCTTGCAAAAGGAATTGTGGATGGTATTGAGAAGTCCGTAAAATATTTAATGCCTTTATTATTTATTTTTCTGATTATTATGGTAATTAGAAATGTCACTTTGCCTGGTGCAATGGAAGGTATTCGCTTTTATCTTATGCCTGATTTCTCAAAAATTACGCCGAAGCTGTTTGTTTTTGTCTTAGGACAAGTATTTTTTGCATTGAGTTTAGGATTTGGCGTATTAATTACCTTATCGAGTTATTTAGATAAAAAAGAGAATTTAGTAAAAACAGCCATGATTACGGGGGTATTAAATACCTTTATTGCTTTATTGGCAGGTTTTATGATTTTCCCTTCATTATTCAGTTTTGGTATTGCTCCAAATTCTGGACCAACGTTAGTTTTCCAAAGTTTACCTATCGTATTTTCTCATATGTGGGGCGGTACTATTTTTTCGATTATTTTCTTTAGTTTACTGATTGTTGCAGCACTGACTACCTCCTTAACTATTTGTGAAGTGATCATTACTGCGCTGCAAGAAAAAACTAAAATGGGACGTAAAATGGCGATATTAGTCACTTTAGGTGCTATTTTTGTTTTGGGGAATATTCCTTCTATATTAGGAGACAGCAGATGGAAAGATGTCACTATCATGGGAAAAAGTATTTTTGATGCCTTTGATTATATTAGTGGCAATATTCTATTTATATTGACTGCATTAGGTAGTGCCATCTTTGTTGGTTTTGTTTTAAAAGATGAAGCAAAAGAAGAGCTTGGAGCAGGAAAATTATTTACATTGCTATGGTTTAATTATGTGAAATATATTATTCCTATTATCATCACAATTATTTTCTTTAGTTCGTTGTAATTAAATTGAATATCAGTAGTATGTTGGGTTAATGATAAAAAAAGACCAAGCTTTTAAACTTGGTCTTTCTTTATAAGGTAAATTAGAATTTATAGTTAATATTTAAACCATAAAGGCTAGCTTTAGCGGTTGTTTTAAACTCTACAAGCCCATCTTCAGTAAAGTTATTTTTGCTTCCTTTGAGGTATGAATAACCTAGATCAGCAGAAATATTTGGTGTAAATTTATATGTCGCCCCAATTGAATACCATGTACGATCTGTATCAGGAATAGAAATAGATGGATTGCTAATACTTGCGGTTTCATCATAAGCAATACCTGTACGTACAGTTAATTTTTCTGTGAAATCATAAGAAAAACCGACCGCAATTCTTGATGCATCATTAAAATTCTCAGTTTTATGGAATAAGGTATTTCCAGTTTGAAGGCTAGTTGCTTCTAAGCTTTTAAATGTACTCCAATTTGTTCTTTTATAGCTATATTGAAAAGCTAATTTATCTGTTAATTTATGATAGCCTGAAATTTCCCAAAATGATGGTAGTTTAAGAGTTAATGCTCCAGGCATTGTTACTCCACCAGTTATATTATCCATTTCTACAACATTTGGAATAGGCATTGATACTGTGTTTAAATATTCACCTTTAAATTTGATTTTAATTGGTGAGTGATAAGACACCCCTATACGATTAGCTTGATTAAGTTCGTATAATAATCCTACATTCCATCCTAGAGCCCATTTATCTCCAGTTAGTTTGTGAATGATAGTTTTATTTTCTATTGAAGCATAATTTCTTGCTATTACTGCTGCTTGGCTTGCTTGTGCTGCAAATTGCTGTGCTTGTGCCATTGCAATTTGTGCTTCTTGGGTACGTCCAGCATTAAGGTATTCTTGTGCTACAGTTCCAGCTTGTTGTGCCGCCATAGCAGCTTGTTGTGCGTTTTGTTGCGCCCTAAGAGCAACAGCTTTACCTAATAATCCTAAATTTCTTTCTAATTCAGCTTTTGCCTTAACAACATCAAGCCCAATCCCGATACTAAAACCATAACCTAAGTTATAGGCACTACTAAGATTTAGATTAATTGCTGATAGTTCTGTTCTCCCACCGAAGAAACCAGCATTGTAGTTAGGGGTATATTCTGACTTTAAGCCATAGTTAACATTCATTCCTCCACCCACAACAAAACGATCATTTACTGGTACTACAATATATGCGTTTGGAACAACTGCATTTGGAACAATATTTTCTTGATTAGCAGTAGCAGGAGACGAAGTGAATTTTCCATTAATATTCACATCTGAGTCAACTAATACACCACCAGCTGAAATTTCAATATTTTTAAATTTTGTCATTAATGCTGGATTACTGGCAACTACAGATGCATTATCTGCTACAGCAGCATTACCTGCATACGCAAGACCCAACCCTGATGTTGAAATTTCTGCTAATTGAAATGCTGCTGCTGATGCTCCACCTGCAAAAATAGATAATAAAGATGCGATAGTTGTTTGAGTAAACTTTGTCATAAAGCCCCTTAAGATTAATTATTAGGAATATTTTTAATAAACTATGTTGTTATTAAATAGAGTAAACAAATCACTATGATTTTAGGTACTTACTTGTAGTCAATCAATGAAATTCAGTGGAAATAAGAAGAGTTCCGACCAGTTATTAAAAAGGTTGATAATTGGATTTGATGTTATTTTATAAGGAGAGTAAAATTAATGACGGTAGTATTTTATATCGGTTTTAGGAGAAAATATGTCTGAATATAAAGCAAATGAAAGTCCTATGTGTTGTTGTGTGGATGTTGGGACAGTGATTGATAATAGTGATTGTTCTGTCAATTTTACCCAAATATATAGTGAAAAATCTGAAGCAGAAGATGCATTATCTTATCTGACAAGTAAAGCTAAAGCCGCTGAGTCAGATCCGTGTTCTATTACTAGTGACATTGTTAAAACTGAAAGTGGATACCAATTACAGGCTAATTTTGATTTTAGTTGCCAAGCTGAAGCAATGATTTTTCAACTTTCAACTCGTTAGTTTCTACTTTAACAACAGTTAATAAATAGTATTTATTGATAAAATCTATTTTACATATTTGCAAAACCTTTCTGTGATTCCTTCAAAATACTTGACTAATTTAGTATGGTATATAGAATTTACATTATTGATTAGTCATTCTTAAATATAAGGTTGAAGTATGAAATTAACTTCTCGAGGACGCTATGCAGTTACTGCAATATTGGATATTGCGCTACATGGCAAGTCATTGCCTGTCAGCCTAATGGATATTTCTGAACGTCAATCTATCTCTCTCTCTTATTTAGAACAGTTATTTGCTCAATTACGTCGGGAAGGCATCGTTAATAGTGTTCGAGGCCCTGGTGGTGGTTATCAATTAGGTAAATCACCTCAAGAAATTAATATTGGTATGATTATTGCTGCTGTAAATGAAAGCATTAATGTCGCAAAATGCAAAGGTAATGGTAATTGCAGTAACAATAATTTATGTTTAACCCATTCTTTATGGGAAAGATTAGAGGATCAGATAGAAGGATTTTTACATAAAATCACCTTGGAAGAATTGATTGAAGAGCATAGTGATCACAATTGTGCTATCTCTCACTGCCATGATCACAGCCACTAAAAAGTAATGATTCAAATTAATGTAATCTTACTTATCGTTCAGGAGTAACAATGAAATTACCAATTTACTTAGATTATGCTGCAACAACGCCAATGGATGAGCGTGTTGCAAAAAAAATGATGGAATATATGACCAAAGATGGGATTTTTGGTAATCCTGCATCTCGTTCACATAAATTTGGTTGGGAAGCAGAAGAAGCAGTTGATGTTGCTCGCAATCAGATTGCAGACCTAATTGGTGCAGATTCAAGAGAAATCGTTTTTACGTCAGGTGCAACAGAATCGGATAACTTAGCAATAAAAGGCGCAGCACATTTTTACCAAACAAAAGGTAAACATGTTATTACTGTTAAAACAGAGCATAAAGCAGTACTAGATACTTGTCGTCAATTAGAACGTGAAGGCTTTGAGGTTACTTATTTAGATCCTGAAGCAGATGGTTTGATTGATTTGGAAAAATTAGAAGCAGCGATCCGTCCAGATACTATTTTAATTTCCGTTATGCATGTGAATAACGAAATTGGTGTTATTCAACCAATCGCCGAAATTGGAAAAATGTGTAGAGAAAGAAAGATTATTTTCCATGTAGATGCAACGCAAAGTGTCGGTAAAGTACCTGTTGATGTGAAAGCATTAAATATTGATTTAATGTCATTCTCTAGCCATAAATTATATGGGCCTAAAGGTATCGGTGGCTTATATGTATGTCGTAAACCAAGAGTACGTTTAGAGGCAATTATTCATGGCGGTGGTCATGAGCGTGGTATGCGTTCAGGTACACTTCCTGTACACCAAATTGTGGGTATGGGTGAAGCATATCGTATTGCCAAGGAAGAAATGGCAACAGAAATGCCGAGAATTAAAGCATTGCGTGACCGTTTATACAATGGCTTTAAAGACATGGAAGAAGTCTATGTCAATGGTTCAATGGAAGAAGGCAAACGAGTTGATAGCAATTTGAATATCAGCTTTAACTTTGTTGAAGGTGAATCTATGATGATGTCATTACGTGATATCGCAGTTTCTTCTGGTTCGGCATGTACATCAGCAAGTTTAGAACCATCTTATGTTCTTCGAGCATTAGGTCGCAATGATGAATTAGCACATAGTTCAATTCGTTTTTCATTAGGACGTTGGACAACAGAAGAAGAGATTGATTATACGATTGATCTTGTTAAGCAAGCAGTACTTAAACTTCGTGACTTATCACCTCTTTGGGATATGCATAAAGAGGGTATTGACCTTGATTCAATTGAATGGTCACACCACTAATTACAAGAGGGGAATTTAAAAATGGCATATAGTGATAAAGTTATCGATCATTATGAGAACCCAAGAAATGTGGGTTCATTAGATAAAAAATCAGCGGATGTTGGAACGGGTATGGTTGGCGCACCAGCTTGTGGTGACGTAATGCAACTTCAAATTAAAGTAAATGATAGTGGTATCATTGAAGATGCACGTTTTAAAACTTATGGCTGTGGTTCTGCGATTGCTTCAAGCTCTTTGATTACAGAATGGGTAAAAGGTAAATCATTAGACGAAGCTGCATCCATTAAAAATAGTCAAATTGCAGAAGAATTAGAATTACCACCAGTGAAAGTTCACTGTTCAATTTTAGCTGAAGATGCAATTAAAGCAGCGATTGCTGACTATAAAGAAAAAAATACGAAATAATTTTTAGATAAGCGGTCAGTTTTTGTGATTTTTTTGCAAGATCTGGCCGCTTTTATTTTGGTATTTTGATTTAATTCATTCGCAGAGGATAAAGTATGAGTATTATTTTGACAGAAACCGCCGCAAATCGAGTAAGAACTTTTCTAGATAATAGAGGCAAAGGAATTGGTTTGCGGTTAGGTGTAAAAACTTCGGGCTGTTCTGGCTTAGCTTATGTTTTAGAGTTTGTTGATGTATTAAATGAAGATGATCAAGTATTTGAACAGCATGGCGTAAAGATTATTGTTGATGCTAAAAGTTTAGTTTACCTAGATGGCACAGAATTAGATTATGTCAAAGAAGGATTAAATGAAGGATTCAAATATAGCAATCCTAATGTCAAAAATGAATGTGGATGTGGTGAAAGTTTCCATGTTTAGGAGAGCATAAAATGTTAAATCCTTTTTCACTTTTTGAGTTGCCAGTACAATTTAGCGTAGACACGACTTTACTTTCTGAGCGTTATCTCTCCTTACAAAAGTCATTGCATCCTGATAATTTTGTTGCACACTCAGCTCAAGAGCAGCGATTGGCTATGCAAAAGTCAGCAGAAATTAATGATGCATTACAAGTGTTAAAAAATCCCATCTTAAGAGCGGAAGCGATTATTCAATATTATACGAATGCAGAGCAAGATGTTGAGCAGAAAAGTACGAATGATGTCACTTTTTTAATGCAGCAGATGGAATGGCGAGAAAAATTAGAAGAGATTGAGGCAGAAAAAAATGAAGATGAATTATCTGCGTTTACTTCAGAAATAGAAAATATACAGCAATCTATCTTGATGCAATTAGAAAAAGAACTCAATGAGCAACAATGGGCTCAAGCCTCATTAACTACTGATAAATTACGTTTTATCAAGAAATTAATGGTCGAAATAGAGCAAGTTGAAGAAAAGTTATTTGATTATTGAGTGTAAGTTAGCGATATAAAATTGATTCATATGAAAACCTTAGAAGAATTATTAGATAAAGAAAACAGCGCTTGGAAAATTATGCATTCGTGGTTCGACTCTGCTAAAAATCAATATGAAATTTTACCTAAAGATGTTGAGTCAGCGGGTAAAGAATTGGTTGGAATGCAACTTTCAACTAAAACTCCGTTAGGATCCATTATTTATGAAACAGGTGGTATTCTCATTGATAATGGTTGGTTACGGATTCTTGGATCAGGTAGTCCAAAGCTTCCCAGAGGTTTTTTCGAGTGGAATTTTGGTAAAACATTTGAGTCATCAGGTGAAAGACCATTACATTTATTAGTGGCAGATGATGTTATTGGTGGCTATTTTGCTATTAATGGTGGCGGACTAGGTGAAAAGGTTGGAATGGTTTATTACTATCACCCTACAAAACAAAAATGGGAAAGTATCGGTTTGAATTATTCACAATTTATCGGCTGGGCATTAACTGCTGATATTGGTAGTTTTTATCACGCATTACGTTGGAAAAATTGGCAATCAGACATTCAAACGGTAAGAGGTGATCAGGTGATTAATCGTGATACCAAAGTATTACAGCCTATAGAGCGACATTATCAATCGACATTCACTAATGATGATAAATACAGTTTCGGCTATTCCGTTAATTAAATAAAAAAAGAGATATAAATCAATGGCATTACTTCAAATTGCAGAACCAGGTCAAACAGCAGCGCCTCATCAGCATCGTTTAGCGGTTGGGATCGATTTAGGTACAACGAATTCGCTTGTCGCAAGTATAAGAAGTGGTCAAGCGAACGTATTATTAGATGAGAAAGAGAGAGCTCTTGTCCCCTCAGTTGTTCATTATTCCCCAAGTCATAAAATCGTGGGAGTGGAAGCTTTTGCACAAGCAAGTATCGATCCTCAAAACACTGTAATTTCTGTAAAACGATTGATTGGACGTAGCTTAGTGGATGTTCAGCAATCCGATAAAAAATCGCCTTATAAATTTATTGAAAGTGAAAATGGGTTACCGCTCATTGAAACTGCACAAGGCTTAAAAAGTCCTGTTGAAGTCTCAGCAGATATTCTACAACATTTGAATACTTTGGCAGAAAAACGATTAGGTGGTGAATTATCTGGTGTCGTGATCACAGTGCCTGCTTATTTTGATGATGCACAACGTCAGAGTACCAAAGATGCTGCACGTTTAGCGGGGGTTAATGTATTGAGATTACTTAATGAGCCAACGGCTGCAGCCATTGCTTATGGGCTTGATAGTGAGCAAGAAGGGGTTATCGCTGTTTACGATTTAGGTGGTGGTACATTTGATATCTCTATTTTAAGATTAAGTCGTGGTGTGTTTGAAGTGCTATCGACAGGTGGTGACACTGCTCTAGGTGGAGATGATTTTGACCATTTATTAGCAAATTGGATCGCAGAGCAAGCGGGTGTAAACGTTGATGGTATTCATCAGCAACGCGAATTATTAACTTTAGCCAGTGAAGCTAAGATTGCATTATCACAAGCGGATAGTTATTCACTGCATTTTGCAAATTGGGAAGGTGAGATTACCCGTTTACAATTTAATCAACTGATCCAACCGCTTGTAAAACGCTCTTTGATGACTTGTCGCCGAGCATTAAAAGATGCGGGTATTACAACAAGTGATGTAAAAGAAGTGGTCATGGTTGGCGGATCTACTCGTGTTCCTTTTGTACGAGAACAAGTAGGCGAATTTTTCGGTAGAGAGCCTTTAACTTCAATTGATCCAGATAAAGTTGTGGCATTAGGTGCGGCAATTCAAGCTGATATTTTAGTGGGCAATAAACCAGATTCTGAAATGTTATTGCTAGATGTTGTACCGTTATCATTAGGAATCGAAACAATGGGCGGATTAGTGGAGAAAATTATTCCACGAAATACTACAATTCCTGTCGCAAAAGCCCAAGAATTTACTACGTTTAAAGATGGTCAAACAGCCATGACAATCCATGTATTACAAGGCGAACGTGAATTAGTAAGTGATTGTCGTTCATTAGGTCGTTTTACCCTAAGGGGTATTCCACCAATGGTGGCGGGGGCAGCACATATTCGAGTGACTTACCAAGTTGATGCCGATGGTTTATTGAGCGTAACGGCAATGGAAAAATCAACCAAGGTTCAAGCGTCGATTCAAATTAAGCCTTCTTATGGCTTAACAGATGAAGAGGTTACGGAAATGATCCGCTCTTCAATGAGCAATGCCAAAGAAGATATTGAAGCTCGCCAATTAGCAGAAGTCAGAGTGGATGCTGATCGAGTGATTGATAGTGTCATAGTTGCCTTACAAGAACATGGTGAGCAATTATTATCTATTGATGAATTTAAGTCTATTGAAAGTGAATTAGCGCGTTTAATTGAAACGAAGAAAGGCACTGATCTTCAAGCAATTCAACAAGGCATCAAAGATGTTGATATTGCAACCCAAGCATTTGCTGCGAGACGAATGAATTTATCAATTCAAAAAGCATTAGCAGGTAAAGCTGTTGATGAAATTATTAAATAGAGGATATTATGCCAAAAGTTATTTTTCTTCCTAATGAAGAATTTTGCCCAGAAGGAATGGTGGTGGATGCACAGCCTGGGGACAATCTACTTGAGATTGCTCACAATGCAGGCGTGGAGATCCACAGTGCATGTGATGGTTCTTGTGCGTGTACGACTTGCCATGTTGTTATTCGGGAAGGGTATGATTCTCTGAATGAAACAAGTGAGCAAGAAGAAGATATGCTAGATAAAGCATGGGGGCTAGAAATGGAGAGTCGCTTGTCTTGCCAAAGTATTATTGGTGAAGAAGATGTCGTGGTGGATATTCCTAAATATAATCTAAATCAAGTCAATGAGGTAGCACACTAATGAAATGGACAGATGCACAGGAAATCGCATGGGCTTTGTATGACAGAGACCCAGATTTAGATCCGCAAACTGTACGTTTTACAGATTTGCATCAATGGATCTGTGATTTGGAAGGGTTTGATGATGATCCTGAAAAATCAAATGAATCTATTTTAGAAGCAATTTTATTAAAATGGATTGAAGAGTATGAATAAAAATAAGGTGGGAGTTTCCCACCTTATTTTTTGCTTACTGTCTGCTACCATCCATTATTACGTCTACGACGAGGTATAAAAACGGGAATAAGTAACCCAAGTAGTAATCCAGCCCCAAGGACACTGCCCCCATAAATAAAGTATTGAATCATAATCTCACGGGATTCAGCATCTTGCATTGTTTCTAGATCTCGATTTTTATTTTTTAGAATATCAAGCTCTCTCTTTAATCTGGCATTTTGGTCGAGTAATTCACTACTTTGTTGATCTGACTGTTGTACTCGTCTTTGCATTTCTGCTGTGCGTTGTTGCCAATCACCATCAATTTTATTTAATTTAACCGTCAGCTCTTCTATTTGTTGCTGAAGTTGCGGTATTAATTCTTTTGAACTCGGGGTCGTGGAAAGTTCACTATTCAAAATCCAAGCTTCTCTATTTTTTGCATCTCGAATTAATGAATAACGATCTCTCTTTTCTAATACTGAAACCTGTTCACCTGCCTGAATTGTGCCTGATATCTTATATTGATCACCCGCACCTCTTCTCAAATAGGTATGTAAGTTATCAGTGACATACAGTGTTTCAGCGAATATTGGCAGCGAAGTTATACATATTAAGCTACCTAATAGAATAGAGAATATTTTTTGCATGATTAGAATCCTATATAAAAAATAAAGAGAAATACAGTAATTGTACTTCTCTTTATTTAGCTGAAGTTTAGTTGAAAATCATACTAAGAATGTAGTAAATAATAATAGAAAGAATTGCACCTGCTGGAAGTGTGATGACCCAAGATGCAACAATATTTCTAATAACACCTAAATTCAGTGCAGCAATCCCACGAGCAAATCCAATTCCCAAAACAGCTCCAACCAATGTTTGAGTCGTTGAGATCGGTAATCCCGTGCCAGAAGCAAGAACTACAGTAATAGCACACGCAAATTGAGCAGCAAATCCTCGGCTGGGTGTGAGATCAGTAATGCCTGTACCAATAGTGCTCATTACTTTACTTCCCATAATAGCTAACCCAAGAGCAATACCAGTTGCTCCTAATGGGAGAATCCAAGGTGCCATTACAGTTTTGCCTTCTATGATACCACCATTATCTACAATTGATACCACTGCGGCGAGAGGGCCTACTGCATTTGCCACATCATTTGAGCCATGAGCAAATGCCATCGCACAAGCGGTAATAATCATGAGTAAATTAAATACTTTTTCCACACCGTCAAATCCACCTTTTTTAACTCTATCAAGGAAGCTTTGGCTACGGAGATATAAGAAACAGATTATAGTTGAAATAATTAATAAAATAAGACCAATGAGGAGAGTCTGTCCATAACTAAGATCTAAACCAACATGTTTTAAACCTTTATCAAGTGTGACGATACAAATAATGAATATAGTCATACCGACATAAAGAGGAGCATACTTCTGAGCATTTTTTAATGGATTTGAGGTATCAAATATTAATTTCTGAGTAGAGATAAAAATAAGGAATGCAACAATACCAGCAAGAAAAGGTGTAATAAACCAGCTTCCAACAATTCCGCTAAATTGCCCCCACTGAACAGCATCTGTTCCAATGGTGATACAAGCAAAGCCGACTATTGCTCCAATAATTGAATGAGTGGTAGAAACAGGCCATCCTTTATGAGAGGCTATAGTGAGCCAAAGACCAGCAGCAAATAGAGATGACATCATGCCTAAAATTAAAATATCTGGTCGTCCAGCAAAAGCATCTGCTGAAATAATGCCACTCTTTATCGTTTCAGCTACTTCGCCACCTGCCAAATACGCCCCTATAAATTCAAAGACTAATGCAATATAAACTGCTTGTTTTGGGGTAATCGCTCCAGAACCTACGGAAGTTCCCATTGCATTAGCTACATCATTTGCCCCAATCCCGAAAGACATAACAAAACCAAACATAGCAGTGATCAGTAAAAGGATAAAGCCGTATTGATGAATCATTTCCATGATATTTTCCTCGTATTATGAGCGAGCTAGCATTAATTCAATTCGAGACCCAACACGCTGAGCTTGATCTGCGAGTACTCCAATCCATTCAATAATTTTATAGAGAAACACAATATCAATCGGGTTATATTTGTCTTCAATACTTAATAATGATCTGCGCAACACAATTTGTAATTGATCGGTATCATCTTCAATGGTGTCTAGTTCTAAGATCATATTATTAACAAAATTGAGTTCTCTTCCTCTAAATCCTGTTTCAAGCAATTGATCCATTTCATTAATGACTTTATCTGATTGTTTAGTTGCATCTAAACTACGTGCAAGAAAATGTAAAAAAGAGGTTTGCATTTCTGTAGGTATTAGTAATCTACGCCCAATTACTCGTCCAGAAATATCTTTGGAATAGTTAGCAAGTTTGTCGAGCTGAGTTACGAGTTCAAGTAAATCTGTTCTTTCAACTGGCATAAATAATCCACGTGGCAATTTTAGTCGAATTTCACGTTTCAATGAGTCAGCTCTTCTTTCTAGATCGATAATTTGACGACGAATATGTTCTGCATCTTCCCAATTGTTTTCAAAGGTAGCTGTGAAAAAAGGGACTAATAATCCGCAACATTCAGTCACTTTTTGAGAATGTTTTTGTAGTGGTTTTAGTGGTGAATGAGCGAATAATCCTAAAATATTATTCATTGCCATAAGGCTATCTCCCAGTTTACTAGTGAATTTTGGTTCGATTTTACTTGATGTTGAAATGAAGATCACGAACTAAAAGTAATTTATTAATAGCAATTGGATGATTATCCAACTGTTTTTGACCAAAAATAAAAATTTAATTACTAAATTAACTGTGAAAATAAAATAATTCTTATGGATTAAAATCAATGAGTTAGTTATATATTTGATGATTTTTGAATTTACAAATTTTGATAGAAGTATTAGTATCTGAGACATATTACCAATATAATGGTATTTGTATTATTTTTAAACATAAATTTAGAGGATGGGTATGCAAAACCTAGAGAATATCGTTTCACAGGCAATAGAAGCGATTTCGGCAGTAAAAGAGATTAATCAACTTGATGCAATTCGTGTTGAATATTTTGGGAAAAAAGGGCATTTCACTGCTTTAATGCAAGGACTACGAGATGTTTCTGCTGAAGATCGTCCAAAAGTGGGTGCCAAAATTAATGAAGCAAAACAGAAAGCTCAAGATGCATTAAATATTAAGAAGGCAGAATTAGAAGAAGCTGAGTTAAATGCAAAATTAGCAAATGAATCTATTGATGTTAGTTTACCTGGTAGAACAACAGAATTAGGTGGGTTGCATCCAGTTTCAATCACGATTGAACGTGTAGCAAAATTCTTTGCTGAATTAGGTTTCAGCGTTGAGAATGGACCAGAAATTGAAACGGATTACTATAATTTTGATGCATTAAATATTCCAGCACATCACCCAGCAAGAGCTGATCACGATACATTTTGGTTTGATGCTCAACGCTTATTGCGTACTCAAACTTCTGGTGTGCAAATTCGTACAATGGAAAAAGTTAAGCCACCTATTCGTATTATTGCACCAGGTCGTGTGTATCGTAATGATTACGATCAGACACATACACCGATGTTCCATCAAATTGAATTACTCTATGTTGATAAACACGCAAATTTCACCGAGTTAAAAGGTTTACTCCACGATTTTTTACGTAGTTTTTTCGAAGAAGATTTAGAAGTGCGTTTCCGCCCATCTTATTTTCCATTCACTGAACCTTCAGCTGAGGTTGATGTAATGGGTAAAAATGGCAAATGGCTTGAAGTATTAGGTTGTGGAATGGTACACCCTAATGTCTTACGTAATGTGGGTATTGATCCAGATGAGTATTCAGGTTTTGCGGTTGGTATGGGCGTTGAGCGTCTAACAATGCTTCGCTATAACGTAACTGATTTACGTTCGTTCTTTGAAAATGATTTACGTTTTTTAAAGCAGTTTAAATAGAATAAAAAAATAAGGGATAGATAAATGAAATTCAGTGAATCTTGGTTACGTGAGTGGGTAAATCCTCAAATTAATACAGAGCAATTATGTGACCAAATCACCATGCTAGGTCTAGAGGTTGATGGTGTCGAGTCAGTAGCCGGTGAATTTAATGGTGTGGTAGTTGGTGAGGTTGTGGAATGTGAGCAACATCCTGATGCCGATAAATTGCGAGTCACTAAAGTAAATGTTGGTGGTGAGCGTTTACTCGATATCGTTTGTGGCGCACCTAATTGCCGTAAAGGATTAAAAGTAGCTTGTGCTATAGAAGGTGCAGTTTTACCGGGTAATTTTAAAATTAAAAAAACAAAGCTACGTGGTCAGCCATCTGAGGGTATGCTGTGTTCTTATTCTGAACTTGGCATTAAAGAAGATCATAGTGGAATTATTGAATTACCAGCTGATGCGCCAATCGGTACTGATTTCAGACAATACTTAGATTTAGACGATAAAGTTATTGAAATTAGCTTAACACCAAACAGAGCAGATTGTTTGAGTATCGCAGGTATTGCTCGTGAAGTTGGTGTAGTGAATCAAGTGAAGGTTAGTGAACCCGCTATTGACCCCGTTACTTCAACAATTAGTGATAAGGTATCAATTGAATTACAAGCACCAGAAGCTTGCCCTCGCTATTTATTGCGAGTGGTTAAGAATGTCAATGTTAATGCAACTTCACCATTATGGTTACAAGAAAAATTACGTCGTTGTGGCATTCGCTCAATTGATCCGATCGTTGATATCACTAATTTAAGTTTACTTGAGTTAGGTCAGCCTATGCATGCGTTTGATATGGATAAAGTTGCCCAACCTGTTCAAGTGAGAATGGCGAAAGAAGGTGAAGAGCTTGTTTTATTAGATGGTTCAACAGCAAAATTACAAGTAAATACTTTGCTAATTGCAGATAAGAACGGACCGCTTGCAATGGCAGGAATTTTTGGCGGTAAAGAGAGTGGCGTAAGTACTGAAACAAAAGACATCATTTTAGAGTCTGCATTTTTTGCCCCATTAGCGATTACTGGTCGAGCAAGACAATATGGTTTACATACTGATGCATCACACCGTTTTGAGCGTGGTGTAGATCCTGAATTAGCACGTAAAGCGATGGAAAGAGCGACAGCATTAGTACTTGAAATTTGCGGTGGTGAAGCGGGTGAAATCGTTGAGTCTGTCAGTGAGCAACATTTACCAAAATCAAACCAAGTCACTCTTCGTCGTTCAAAATTAGATTCATTACTCGGCCATCATGTATCGACAGAAGTCGTTAATGATATTTTTGAACGTTTAGGTTTGAGTGCAACTTTCCAAAATGATAGCTGGACAGTTCAATCTCCTAGTTGGCGTTTTGATATTGAAATTGAAGAAGATTTAATCGAAGAAGTGGCTCGAATTTATGGTTACAACAGTATTCCAAATAATGCGCCTTTAGCACATTTAAAAATGCGTGCAATCCCGGAGAAATTATTAGACGTTTCTCGACTTAAAACTGCATTAGTAGATAGTGATTATCAAGAGGTTGTTACTTACAGTTTTGTCGATCCTAAAGTTCAACAGTTATTACACCCAGAACAAGACGCATTAATTTTACCAAATCCTATTTCGAGTGAAATGTCTGCAATGCGTGTTTCCTTATTATCAGGATTACTTACTACGATTGAGTACAACCAAAATCGTCAGCAAAATCGTGTCCGTATTTTTGAGCATGGGCTACGTTTTATTCCTGATGATTCAGCAGAAAGCGGAATTCGTCAAGAAATGGTATTAGGTGGTGCTATTGTTGGCGATAAAAAATCAGTTTATTGGGAACAGAAATCAGAATCGGTGGACTTTTTTGATTTAAAAGGTGATTTAGAGCGTGTACTTTCTTTAACTTCTATACGAGGTAAAGTAAGTTTCGTTGCTAAAACATTCTCTGCGCTCCATCCAGGGCAATCCGCTGCGATTGTGTTAGAGGGGAAAGAGATTGGCTTTATTGGAACAGTTCATCCAAAAATTGTTCAGGCATTAGGTTTATCAGGTAAGCCAGTTGTTTTTGAATTATTAGCTTCTGCATTAATGGAAAAAATTATTCCTCAAGGTAAAGAAATTTCTCGTTATCCTGCGAACAAACGTGATATTGCTATTGTCGTAGATAATCATGTACCAGCGGGTGACATTCTAGAGACTTGTCGAGAAGCTGGCGGAGAGAAACTTGTTGCTGTAAATTTATTTGATGTGTATCAGGGTGCGAATTTAGCTGAAGGTAAGAAAAGTCTAGCAATCAGTTTAGTGATTCAAGATACAGAAAAAACACTTGAAGAAGATCAAATTAATGCAGTAGTTCAATTTGTAGTAGAAGCATTAGCACAACGTTTTAATGCTTGTCTAAGAGATTAGATTTTAGATTAAGGATTAGTTATGTCACTGACCAAGATTGAAATTGCAGAAAATTTAGTAGAAAAATGTGGGCTAGACAAACGTATGGCGAAAGAGTTTGTTGAGCAATTTTTTGAAGAAATTCGTGTTGCACTAGAGCATGGTGAAGAGGTTAAATTATCAGGATTTGGTAACTTTTCTGTGAGAGATAAGCGATCAAGACCAGGCCGTAATCCAAAAACAGGAGAAGATGTTTCTATCTCTGCACGTCGTGTTGTGGTTTTTAAACCAGGGCAAAAATTTCGTGAAAGAGTAGAGCATTCAAGGTAATGTATTTCATAGGATAAATAACAAATGATTATTAATAAAATAACCCTATTAAGTCTTGTATCTGCAGTAGCTTTAGTGGGATGTAGTAGTAATACGATAGAGAGGAAAGTTTCTTCAAATCATATGAATGTGCAGAAAGCTGATTCCTATGGGTTTTCTCAAGGTAGTGTTGCAGATCCTATTTTTGTTATTAGTAGCCTAAGTGAGCAGCAAGAGGAGTGGAAGGGTACTCGTTATGTTCTTGGCGGTACGACAAAGAATGGAATAGACTGTTCAGCATTTGTACAAATTACATTTCGTGAATTATTTGGATTGAATTTACCTAGAATGACGAGGGATCAAGTCAAAGAAGGAAGTAAAGTTGCTAAATCTGATTTGAAGCCTGGAGACTTAGTTTTCTTTAAAACAGGTAGAGGGCCAAATGGATATCATGTGGGTATTTATGCTCAGAATGGCAAGTTTCTGCATGCTTCAACAAAGGGGGGCGTTATTTATTCAGACTTGAATTCACCTTATTGGAGTAAAACCTACTGGCAAGCTCGTCGTGTATAGATAAAATGCGATGTGGATCACAAATTTACGAATAAATGGAAGGCAAAATAGAATAAAATTTGAAAATTTTTGTTGTTTGCACTAATCTGTAAGTAACAAAAAGAAAGTGTTGTACTAGACAACCAAATTAATAATTTTGCTTTCCGAGTAGCCCCTATTTAGGGGCTTTTTTTATTCTATAATTCGTCAAAGTAGGCATCGCCCCAAGTCTTTTCTGCAAGTTGGAGTAAATTTGCAAAATCTTGATAGGAGGGTACCGCTTGATCTCCTATTTTTTTATGTTGTTCATGAATAAGTTTTTGACGAAGTGTTTCATACCATTCTAACAAAGAGAGTGGAAGAGGTGATTCTGCACGTTTTCCTAACCAAAATAACCCTTGGAAAGGGATACTTAATGCAAAGAGTGATGTAATAATAGCATTCGCTGTGATGGTTTGCTCAGGATCGGCAAAACTAAATTGCCAAATAATCGCAAAACAAGCAAAAGCTGGCATAATTCGTGATGAAAGTTTCACTAGCCGAATCAATCTATAATCAGGCAAAAAGAGATTCAGTTTCTTTTGATTAGGAAAGGTATTTAAGTAATTTTGCCCTGCTTGTAATATGGCAAACATATTGATTTCTTCCTGATGTATCTTTATAAATTTGATAATATCTATCATAGCGAAATAACTAAACTGTTGCTATACTTCCCGACGATTTTGACAGTTTGATATAAGGAATTTCTTCATGCCTATCAATTTTCAGCTATTGCTACAAGAAAGTTGGAATTTTATGCGTAATCAATTAAATTTTTCTCTTTTTGGAGTTGGATTATTGATTATCTTACAAATAATTGCTCTATATTTTTTACCTGATAGCAATGTTTCTCCAGAGAGTATGCATTCAGTTTCTTCAATGGAAGATATTGATATGTTGGCTTTTTCCTCCGCTATTATTTGGGCTCTGTTGAGTATATGGGTAAATATCCTTTTGATTTTAAATATTAAATCAATTAATGCTGGGCGATATCATTCTTTTTTGAACAATGGTAACGAAGCATTAAAAAGACTTATACCTGTTACTATTTTAAATTTGGTTACTGTTGTACCGGCACTCATCTTTTCTTTACCTGGCATGTCTATTATTACTGGAGGAGTTCTTTTCTCTTCAATGGGAGTTGCTGTGATGATGTTCTTTATAATGGTAGGAGTTGTTGTAATGTTGCCTGGAATATTAGTTTTTGTTAAATATTCCTTGGTAACTTACGTCCATTTAGTAGAAGAGCCTAAAAAAAGTATAGGTGAAACTTTAAAATTTACTTGGGCAATGAGCCGAGAAAAAATGAAATTACTTTTTATCTTTTGTGGGATCACTTCTCTATTCCCATTATTAGTCAATGCCTGGCTTAGCCAATTAGATCGAGATATGGGCATATTAATTGCAATAATAAGTGCTTTTATTAATGTCTTTATGGTCATATTTAGCTTCCGTTTTTATCAGGTTTATCGAGAGTTGCCTATTGCTCAAAGAAAAGGTGAGAAAATATGAAAAAATTACTTGAATTTATTCCATTAATTCTATTTTTTATTGTTTATAAAACTTATGGTGTTCAAGAAGGGGCAATTGTTTTAGCTGTTGCCACTGTGATTCAACTTATTTTACTTAAAGTACTTTATAAACAGATTGAAAAGTCCCAATGGATCATGGGAATTGCTGTCGTGATATTTGGATTATTAACGGCATATTTTAATGATCTTGTTTTTTTAAAATGGAAAGTTACATTGATTAATGCGCTATTTGCAATCGTACTTCTAGTTAGCCAATTTGTATTTAAAAAGCCAATTATTCAGGCTTTATTAGGTAAAGAATTAACATTACCTCAATCAGCATGGGCAACACTCAATGTCGGTTGGGCTGGATTTTTTATATTATGTATGGTGATTAATATTATTATCAGCCAATTTTTTTCGGATGATATTTGGACGACTTTTAAAGTATTTGGTTTAACAGGTCTAAGCCTTGTTGCCACATTAGTCACCGTTATTTATTTATACCCACATTTAAAATTACAAGAGGAAAGTAATGGAAAATAATAAAGAAGATCTCCGTCAACCTGATGGTTCATTGATCTTAAGAACTCTCGCAATGCCAACAGATACCAATGCAAATGGTGATATTTTTGGTGGATGGCTAATGTCTAGAATGGATATGGGGGGCGCTATTTTAGCTAAAGAAATTGCACATGGTAGGGTGGTGACTGCTTCTGTTGATAGTATCTCTTTCTTACGTCCAGTGGCTGTTGGTGATGTTGTTTGCTGTTATGGTCGTTGCGTAAAAGTTGGTCGTACATCACTAAAAGTTAAAGTCGAAGTTTGGATTAAGAAAGTAATAGAAAATTCAAGAGATCGTTTTTGTGTGACGGAAGCGTTATTTACTTTTGTTGCTGTTGATAAAGAAGGTCGCCCAAGACCGATTCCAACAGAGAATAATCCGGAATTAGATGTTGTTTTAGCGGAATTATCTACTCAAGATTCATAGGAGAAGAGTATGATGTATTATGTGATTTTTGCACAAGATTTACCAGATACGTTAGCACAACGTTTAGCGGTGAGAGAGCAACACTTAGCGCGTTTATCTCAACTTCAAAGTGAAGGGCGTTTATTAACAGCTGGCCCTAATCCAGCGGTTGATGATGAAAATCCTGGAGAAGCAGGTTTTACAGGCTCAACAGTGATTGCTCAGTTTGATTCTTTAGCAGCGGCGAAGCAGTGGGCGAGTGAAGATCCTTATGTTGAAGCGGGTGTTTATGGAGAGGTTATCATTAAACCTTTCAAAAAGGTGTTTTAAATCACACTAAAACATATTGCGACAGGTAGGTTATAAATGCTGTAAACCTACCTTTACTTCCTTTCTAGCTTAATTTTAGGTTTCGTATGCAAACGACACTTTTCCTATCCGCAGAGCAAAAACTGGCAGAGTTGTTTTCACTTCATCAGATATCAGAAAATTTGCAAAAAACAGCGATGATCCAACCGCTTGTCACTGCAATTGCAATGTCTGATTTTGTCTTTCAGCAACTGCAAAAACAGCCCGATTTATTGATAGAGTGGGTGCAAAATATTCCAACCCTAAGTAATGTAGAACAATACAAAAATGAATTATCACAAAAATTACAGGCGGTTGATGGTGAAGAAAGTTTGCATAAAATATTACGTCAATATCGCCATAGAGAAATGGCAAAATTAAGTTTTTTACAATCTAATCATTTAGCGACTCCTCAACAAATTTTTGAAACCTTATCCGATCTTGCCGAAACCATTATTTTAGCTACAAGAGATTGGTTGTTTGAGCGTTTGTGCCAAGATTACGGTACGCCAATGAATGAACTCGGCGAACAACAAGAATTACTAATTTTAGGGATGGGAAAATTAGGTGGAAGAGAGCTTAATTTTTCTTCTGATATAGATTTAATTTTTACTTATCCTGATGTGGGTGAAACGGTTGGAGCAAGAAAATCAATTGATAACAGTAAATTTTTTACTCGGCTTGGACAGAAACTCATTCGTGCGTTAGATGAAATTACCTTAGATGGCTTTGTATATCGTACCGATATGCGATTACGCCCCTTTGGCGATAGTGGGGCTTTGGTACTGAGTTTTTCAGCGATGGAGGACTATTACCAAGAGCAAGGGCGAGATTGGGAACGCTATGCGATGATCAAGGCAAAAATTCTGGGTGAAGATCTTACCAATATCAATCACAAATATTTAAAGCAGATGCTGCGTCCGTTTGTTTATCGTCGTTACCTTGATTTTAGTGCTATTCAATCCTTACGGGAGATGAAGCAAAAAATTAGCAGAGAAGTGCTACGCAGAGGGCTAGAAGATAATATTAAGCTAGGGGCGGGCGGTATTCGAGAAGTTGAGTTTATCGTACAAACGTTTCAAATGATCCGAGGTGGCAGAGATAAAATTTTACAACAACGTAGTTTACTTAGCGTTTTACCGCATTTAGCCACATTAAATTTATTAACTCCACAGCAAATTGAACTCTTAAAAGACGGCTATTTATTTTTAAGACAAGTTGAAAATACCCTTCAAGCGATCAATGATCAACAAACTCAAACCTTACCAATGGATCCCCAAGATCAGCAACGTATTGCCTTTATTTGTGGGTGTGAAAATTGGCAAGCATTTTTGATTCAGTTGCAACATTATCAACTACAGATTAGAAATATATTTAATGAGTTAATTGGCGAAGATGATGAACAGGAATGTTCAGAAGATGATCATTCGCAATCACTTCAATTAAGTATGTGGCGAGATATTTTGAATTATCAAATTACGCAAGAGGATGTTGCAACAAATTTGGTTGCATATCCTGTAGCACCAGAGGATTATTCTCCTATTTTTCAGATTTTTTCATCGACTTTTCAAGAGTGGATCAAACGTCCGATTGGTGTGAGAGGGCGAGAAGTATTGAGAAGATTACTGCCTGTGATCGTGGATCAAGTTTTTCAACAAAATAACTACCTGACACTGTTACCTCGAATTTTAAATATTATTGATAAGATCAATACTCGTACGACCTACTTAGAATTGTTACTCGAGAAAGAGCAAATCTTACCGCAACTATTTACCCTATGTAGTCAATCGGTGATGATTGCTGAACAGATTGCTCGTCATCCCATGTTGCTAGATGAATTGATTGTGCAAAATTCTTTAACCCAAGTCATTCCTTTGGAAGAGTATGCAATCACATTACAAGAATATTTAATACGTATTCCCGAAGAGGATGAGGAAGCATTAATTGATGCCCTTCGTCAGTTTAAGCAAAGCCAGACATTACATATTGCCTCAGCAGATATTTTAGGTGTATTGCCGGTGATGAAAATTAGTGATCACTTAACTTATTTAGCGGAAGCTATTTTAGGTGCAGTGGTGAATTTAGCGTGGAAGCAAGTATCAAAACGCTTTGGTGTCCCAGAACATTTAGCTGAAAATGAACAAGATTTTATGGTGATTGGTTATGGTAAATTAGGTGGAATTGAGTTGGGATATAATTCCGATTTGGATTTAGTTTTCCTACATAATGCACCAGAAAATAGCCAAACAGTTGGGGGTAAAAAGAGCATTTCTAGCCACCAATTTTATTTAAAACTGGCGCAAAAAATTAACAGTATTTTTAATCTCAATACCAGTGCGGGTGTGCTGTATGAAATCGATATGCGATTACGACCATCGGGTGAATCGGGTTTATTAGTCAGTACCTTTGATGCTTACGAAGACTATCAAAAAAATGAAGCATGGACATGGGAATCTCAAGCATTAGTGCGAGCAAGGGCGGTTTATGGTTCATCTTTACTTCGTCAACGATTTGAAACCATCCGTCAAAATGTATTAGGCATAGCAAGAACAAGCAGTCAGTTAGTGGAAGATATTTGCAATATGCGTGCAAAAATGTATTCACATTTAAGTCATACTGAAAATGGGCGTTTTCACTTAAAAACCGATCTTGGCGGAATTACAGATATTGAGTTTATCGCACAATACCTTGTCTTGAATTATGCTAATGCTTCACCACAAGTAGCTGTATGGTCAGATAATGTCCGTATTTTTGAAAGCTGTGCAGAAAGTGGTATCCTTTCCCTAGAAGAAAGTGAGCAACTTAAATATTGCTATACAACTTTACGCAATAAAATTCATCATCTTAATCTTTTGAATCAAACTGCCATTGTTGATAGTGAAGAATTTGAACGTGAGAGTAGTTATGTCAAATCAACATGGAAAAGATTATTTCAGCGAGAAGTGAATGCCTAAAATCGAAGTTTGTGTTGATAATTTAGAATCCGTGATTACAGCAAATCAATATCCTATTGATCGTATTGAGCTTTGCTCAGCATTATCGGTGGGGGGAATTACACCAAATTACGGTTTATTAAAACAAGCGGTAGCTATATCAAATATTCCTATTGCAGTGATGATTCGCCCTAGAGCAGGAGATTTTATTTTTAGTGAATCTGAAATTCAAGCCATGATCACTGATATTGAAATGGCATTGGCTTGTGGCATAAAAAATATTGTGATTGGGGCTTTAACTCCTTCAGCACAAGTCGATATTCAAACCATCAAACGTTTGTTAATTGTTGCTCAAGGAATGAAAGTTACCTTTCATCGGGCATTTGATCTCTGTGATGACCCTTTTGTCGCATTATCTCAATTAATTGATCTTGGGTGTGATCGTATTTTAACTTCAGGACAAGCAAAAACGGCTTTTGAGGGTATTCCTTTATTGCAACAATTAGTTAATAAAGCTCAAAATCAGATTCAAATTATGGCGGGCTGTGGTATTAATGCAGACAATGTGTCTGAAATAATCCAACGCACTCAAGTGCCACAAATTCATTTTTCGGCAAAAGGTGAACGTTGGAGTACAATGAGGCAGTCTAATCAAGTAAGTATGGGAAATGATAATTCAGAACAAGATAGAAAATTAACTGTCTTAGATCATCAGAAATTATCCGCAATACTACATCAAATAAGAACATCGAATAGAACATAGAATTGCACAGCAAATAGGAGATAGAGTATGAACAAAGCAACCATCTTATTAGGATTGGCTGTTGTGAGTCTTACCGCTTGTAGCCTTACACCAGAACAACAAGCAATACGAGATGCAAAAAGACTTAGAGCAGAGCAAGCATTGCAAGTAAATTTAGCCAAACAATGTGATATGCAAACGGCAGAATTAATGCATGAGAAATTTAATCCACCTCTTGATCGCACAGAAGAAGAACAAAAAGCCTTTGAGAAACAGTATTTAGAAAAGGTCAATAATCCAATGTTCCAAGCTTGTTATAAATTGGCATTACAGAATCATGTTGCTGAAGAAAAGTTAGAGTGGATGAGAATGCATTATTATGATGATTGGCGTGGATTTGGATTCGGTCGTTTTTGCTACGCTTGTTGGTAATTCTCTGCTCAATTAGTGAATTTGTCAGGTAATTTTGCAAAATTTTGTTACAATCTTACCGCTTTAATTTTATAAAATAGAAAATGATGAAAATTTATAAAGTAGTTACACTCTTACTTTCATTTGGACTATCGGTTATGGGATTCGCAGAAGTTGCTAAAACACCCGTAGCCTATTTGAATGCAATGACAATAGCTCATAAAATGCTGAATTATGAGTTATTTTACTTTGTGCAGCAGGGAGAGCAAGTTGATTCCCTAAGATATCGCCATGCGAATTATTTAGGCAAAGAATACGCACAATTATTGCAACTAGATAAAGCAAGGGAAGAGATTATTTTAAGGGATGATCGAGTAAGCTATTTTGGAGAATTTCAGCCATTTAGTCTAGCTAGTGATCATATTTTAGATAATTTACCTGTACTTTTATATACTGATTTTGATCAGTTAGATGGATATAATTTTATTGATGTCGGTAGAGAAAGAATCGCAAATCGTTTAGCTAGAGTGATTAGAATCGTTCCAAAAGATGATTTTCGTTATCAACATGAAGTGTGGATTGATGAGGAAAATTATTTATTACTCAGAGCTGATTTATTGGATCGGGATGGTAATATTTTAGAACAATTTAAAGTGCTTAAGCCGACGGTTGATGACCAGTTTATATATATCGTTGAGCCTATTTCTTCTCTAATTTTACCGAGTGTTATTGTTGATGAGCAAAAAAATTCTCCATTACTAAGTTGGGATCCAAAATGGATTCCAAGAGGATTTAAAAAAATTAAATCAGGAACACAGAATTTATCTGGTGTATTAATGGAAAATGAGCAAATTGAAAGCCAATTATATAGTGATGGGTTAGCATCTTTTACCATATATTTAGTACAGAATAAGGGTGTCATTTTTAATGAGCAATTTTGGCGACAAGGAAAATTGAGTATTTATAGCCAAACATTTGGGGATAAGGACGTTGTCATTGTTGGTGAAATACCTTTAGTTTCTGCACGCCATATTGTACAAGATATTCAGCAAAACCAATTAATTGGGGAACCTAAATAATGATGGTTGAATATGCAACGGTTGTGAATTATTCCAAGGGTATTGCAACCGTAGTGTGTGACCCAAAAGTAGGATGTGGCAGTTGTGTCAGTAGTGGTGCTTGTGGCACTCGTACTTTATCTGCTTTGGCAGGAGAAAAATCCGCATTAGAATTTGAATTGAAGGTAAGTGAAACTTTATCAATTGGTGATAAGATTGAAATTGGTCTAACTGAACGAAATTTATTATTGGGTGTTTTTGGGATGTATGGCATCCCTCTTATTGTATTTATCGGGAGTGCATTACTATTTTCACAATGGATAGATAATGAATTAGTGGTTGCACTTATTATGTTTATGAGTACAGCAGGCTTGTTTGCTGGAATGAAAAAAGTATTACAAAAAAAATCAATGGGACAATTTATCCCTGTTTTTTTGAGAAAAATTTAAGGAGAAATCCCGTGGACAAAATTTGGTTGAAAAACTATCCAGATGGGGCACCAACAACTATTAATCCAAATCAATATAGTTCTTTAGTTGAAATGTTTGAAAAAGCAGTACGTCGCCATCCAGATATTCCAGCCTATATTAATATGGGAAAAGTGCTTACGTATCGTAAGTTAGAAGAGCGTAGCCGAGCATTTGCTGCTTATTTACAAAATGAATTATGCCTAGAAAAGGGTGAGCGTATTGCATTAATGATGCCAAATTTATTGCAATATCCTATTGCGTTATTTGGTGCATTACGGGCTGGATTAGTTGTGGTTAATGTAAACCCTCTTTATACCCCCAGAGAATTAGAGCATCAATTAAATGATAGTGGTGCAAAGGCAATTGTTGTGGTTTCAAACTTTGCAGCAACACTGGAAAAAGTGGTATTTAACACTGAAGTAAAACACGTAATTTTAACCAGAATGGGGGATCAGCTTTCTTTTGGTAAACGTACATTAGTCAATTTTGTGGTGAAGTATGTTAAAAAATTAGTACCTAAATATAAACTTCCCCATGCAGCAAGTTTCCGTGAAGCTTTAAGTATCGGTAAATTGCGTCAATATGTTAAACCTGAATTATTGCCTGATGATCTTGCTTTTCTTCAATATACAGGTGGAACAACAGGAGTGGCAAAAGGAGCAATGCTAACGCATCGCAGTATTGTGGCAAATATAATACAAGCAAAATGGGTGGCTGATCCATTAATCCTGAATGGAGAAGGTAAAATCGGTGTTATTGCTTTGCCAATGTATCACGTGTTTGCATTGACCGTGAATTGCTTACTATTTATTGAATTAGGTTTGACAGGATTATTAATTAGTAATCCGCGAGATATACCTGGATTCATTAAAGAATTAAAAAAATATCGAGTTTCAGTGATAACAGGGGTCAATACATTATTTAACGCATTGTTGAATAATGAGCACTTCAAGGAAGTGAATTTTTCTCGGATGAAAATGACTGTAGGTGGTGGTGCTGCGGTACAACGTTCAGTTGCAGAACGTTGGCATGCAGCAACTGGAAATCATATTATCGAAGGATATGGTATGACTGAGTGTTCCCCATTGATTGCCGCAACGCGTAGTGATTCCACTGAATATTCAGGCTCTATTGGTATCCCCGTGCCTAATACAGATATTCGTATTGTGGATGATGCTGGGAATGACGTTCCTTTAGGTGAACGTGGTGAACTATGGGTCAAGGGCCCTCAAGTGATGCAAGGCTACTGGCAACGAGAAGAAGATACTGCCGATGTTATGAAAGATGGATGGATGGCAACAGGTGATATCGTTGAAATGGGGCAAGATCTTAATTTACGAATTGTCGATCGAAAAAAAGATATGATCATCGTTTCTGGCTTTAATGTTTATCCAAATGAAATTGAAGAGGTAATTTCCTCTCATCCTAAAGTCAATGAGGTCGTTGTTGTCGGTATTCCAAATGAAAAATCAGGGGAATGTATTAAAGTTTTTGCGACAAAAAAAGATGAAACATTAACTCGGGAAGAATTACGTAAATACTGTAAACAACATTTAACAGGTTACAAAATTCCTAGAGAAATTGAGTTTAGAGAAGAGTTGCCCAAAAGCAACGTTGGAAAAATTCTTCGCCGAGTCTTGAGGGATGAAGAGATGGAGAGAATTAAAAAGCAATTAAATGCGAAATAATTAATCCATACCAGAGTAAAATGCCATTACTAATTCGTACAGTAATGGCATTTTTTGTTACAAATTTTAGTGGTAAAGTGACCGCTTGTTAGGATTATTTGATAGCTTGAGCAATAAGATCACCCATTTCACTCGTTGAAATTGGTGTTGATTGATCCGCTAAATCTGTCGTACGAATACCTTGTGCTAATACACTTTGAACCGCTGATTCGATAGCATTTGCTGCATTGTCTAAGTTAAAACTATAACGTAGCATCATTGCAGCAGAAAGAATTTGTGCGATTGGATTAGCAATGTTTTTTCCTGCAATATCTGGCGCGGAGCCACCAGCTGGTTCGTATAAACCAAATCCTTGCTCATTCAAACTTGCAGAAGGTAACATTCCCATTGAACCTGTAATCATGGCACATTCATCAGAAATAATATCTCCAAAGATATTCGAGCAAAGTAATACGTCAAAAAAGTCAGGTTGTTTGATAAGTTGCATTGTCGCATTATCGATATAAATATGATCTAACTTCACTTCGGGATATTCTTTGGCAATTTCAGTTACCACTTCTCGCCATAAAATAGAACTGATCAATACATTCGCTTTATCTACAGACGTGACATGCTTATTACGTTTCATTGCGGTTTCAAACGCAACTCGAGCAATACGCTCAATTTCATAGCGATGATAGACTTCGGTATCAAACGCTTTTTCGTTTGCACCTTCGCCTTCACGACCTTTAGGTTGACCAAAGTAGATTCCTCCTGTCAATTCACGCACTGTTACCATGTCAAAACCTTTTTCGGCAATATCAGCACGAAGTGGGCAGAATTTTTCTAATCCTTTGTATAAAGTTGCAGGGCGTAAATTGCAGAATAGCGAAAAATGTTTGCGTAGAGGGAGTAATGCACCTCGTTCAGGTTGTTCATTGGCTGGCAGATGTTCCCATTTTGGTCCACCTACTGAGCCAAATAAAATCGCATCGGCAGTTTCACATCCTTTCAGCGTCGTATCAGGTAGGGCTTTACCATGATTATCAATGGCTATCCCACCAATATCATAGGGATGGTAGTTTAATTTAAACTGATATTTTTGTTGGACAGCATCAAGCACTTTAATGGCTTGAGCCATAATTTCTGGACCAATACCATCACCACTTAAGACTGCTACATTGTAAGTTTGCATATCATTCCTCTTTTATTATTGTGTTTAGTTTAATTAATGAAAGAAAAAGACAATATAAAACATTTTTACAACAAAATCCGAGATTTTTTGCATATTTTCTGTTATTTCAGTTATGATAATTGGCAGATGGGAGAATGAATAAATGAAAATAAATGCTTACAGGCTAATGGTAGTAATTTTGGGTGTATTATCTTTGTCTGGATGTGGCACAATTTTGAGTTTTACGGCAAACGACTATACCCCTTATGCAGGAGTAAGTCGTGATTTTTCGTTCATTCAAGAAGGGGGCATTGTCAGTGTGGTTGCCGTCGTCGATTTACCCCTCAGTCTAGTTTTAGATACGTTATTTTTACCTGTTACATTGAGTCAGAAATAGGTTTT
Organism: Otariodibacter oris; assembly: GCF_009684715.1. Classification (NCBI taxonomy): domain Bacteria; kingdom Pseudomonadati; phylum Pseudomonadota; class Gammaproteobacteria; order Pasteurellales; family Pasteurellaceae; genus Otariodibacter; species Otariodibacter oris. Next base: position 683,961 of record NZ_CP016604.1, read on the forward strand.
AATGTAGCAATATAATTACAGCTTACATCCTTATTTATCCAGAATTTTTCTAAAAGTGGATTAAAATGATAGCCAACCATATCAATACAATCTAAGTCTGCCTTGTCACACCAATAGAGTAATTCTGCGGGTTTTATAAATTTATCAAATTCATGAGTACCTTTAGGTAACATTTTCAATACATATTCTGCACCGATAATCACTAAGGCATAGGCTTTTAATGTACGATTAATGGTAGAAAGAAAAAGTACGCCATTCGGTTTAAGTAATTTTTGGCAACTGCTAATTACTGATAATGGATCAGGCACATGTTCTAGCATTTCCATACATGTGATGACATCATATTTTTCTGCCTGTGTTTCTAGATGTTTTGCGAGAAAGTCTTCAACAGTAATTCGCTGATAGTCGATTTTGAGTTGATTTTCTTGAGCATGTTGTTTGGCGATCTCTAATGGATGTGTTGTCATATCAATGCCTGTGACATTAGCACCAGCTTTTGCCATACTTTCACTTAAAATTCCGCCTCCGCAGCCGACATCAAGAACTTTTTTTCCGAATAACCCTTCAGACTTTTCATTGATATAGGCAAGACGAAGAGGATTCAGTAAGTGGATTGGTTTAAAATCACCTTGTGGATCCCACCAACTTTTTGCCATTTTTTCAAATTTTGCTAATTCTTGTTGATCTACATTACTCATAAAAAAACCTATGATAAATATTTCTACTCATTCGTAATAAGAATTTTACTCTATATTTCTAGTAATGAGGGCGATTTTGCTAATTTTTATCAATAAATTTATAAAATATTGCAAGATTAAGGTCTTTTAGGTTTGTCTTTGAGTGAAAAATATGCATTTAAGCTTAGTTTTTTTAATTTTATGTATTAATTTTTCTAATTTATTGTTGCAAATTTAACTTGAATTGATAGACTTAATTACATTCAAAAAACACAATAATTTCTAATTATAAAAAAACAGGAGTATACAATGAGCGACTTAAATGCACTCTTCCAAGCAATCAAACAACGTGATCCGAATCAAGCACCATTCCACCAAGCAGTAGAAGAAGTTTTTGGTAGTCTTGCACCATTCTTAGCAAAAAATCCACAATATACTAAATACGGTTTACTTGAGCGTATCGTAGAACCTGAGCGTGTTGTAAGTTTCCGCGTAACTTGGGTAGATGATAATGGTCAAGTACAAGTGAACCGTGGTTATCGTGTACAAATGAACTCTGCAATTGGTCCTTATAAAGGTGGTTTACGTTTCCACCCAACTGTAGATTTAGGTGTTTTAAAATTCTTAGCGTTTGAACAAGTCTTCAAAAATGCTCTAACTACATTGCCAATGGGGGGGGGTAAAGGTGGTTCAGATTTCGATCCTAAAGGTAAATCTGATGCTGAAGTAATGCGTTTCTGTCAAGCATTCATGAGTGAATTATTCCGTCATATCGGTGCTGATACAGATGTTCCTGCGGGTGATATTGGTGTGGGTGGTCGTGAAATCGGTTTCTTATATGGTCAATATAAAAAATTACGCAACGAATTTTCTTCTGTATTAACAGGTAAAGGATTAACTTGGGGCGGTAGCTTAATTCGTCCTGAAGCAACGGGTTACGGTACAGTTTATTTTGCTGAAAGTATGTTAAATACTCGTGGCGAAAGTTTTGAAGGTAAACGTGTTGTTATTTCTGGTTCGGGTAACGTATCACAATATGCAGCAGAAAAATCAATTCAAAAAGGTGCAAAAGTATTAACGGTTTCTGACTCTAATGGTTATGTGTTATTCCCAGAAAATGGTATGACTGAAAAACAATTAGCAGATTTATTAGTACTGAAAAATGAGCGTCGTGAACGTTTATCTGTATATGCGAAAGAACAAGGCTTACAATATTTTGCAGACCAAAAACCTTGGGGTGTCGCTTGTGATGTGGCATTACCTTGTGCAACACAAAATGAATTAGACACAGAAGATGCAAAAACATTACTTAAAAATGGGTGTATCTGTGTGGCGGAAGGGGCGAACATGCCATCTACATTAGGTGCAGTAAATGTATTCATTGATGCAAAAATTCTTTATGCACCAGGTAAAGCATCAAACGCAGGTGGTGTTGCAACATCTGGTTTAGAAATGAGCCAAAATGCAATTCGTTTATCTTGGAGTACTGAAGAAGTAGATCAACGCCTATTTGACATTATGAAAAATATTCATGAAAACTGTGTTGAACATGGCTCAGAAAATGGTTTTGTAAACTATGTGAATGGTGCAAATATTGCAGGATTTAAGAAAGTTGCAACAGCTATGTTAGAGCAAGGTGTGTTATAGCCTTTACTTATATAATTTAAGTCAATGTTTATTTATTATGCAGAAGATATTTATATCTTCTGCATTTTTATTCTTTAGAATTTAGTCTAATTACGTTAGAATTAAAAGGCTTATCAAGCACAAGGTCATTAACTATATTCTACTTAATATTAGGAGGCTTAATATGCAAAAGCGGATGGCTTCTTACATTAAAAAAATGTATTTATTTACCCTTTCTTGTACACATAATGATATCCCTTGGGCAACAGCACATTATTATGTTTTTGATGAAGAACGAAAGCGTTTAATTTATGTTACAAGTGATAGAACCCATCATGCTCAAACTGTATTTAAAAATCCAATTGTAGCAGGAACCATATTTACCCCAACACGTTTTCATGCTTCTTTACAAGGTATTCAATTTACTGGGCGAACAGCTATGCTTGAAGGTGATGAAGCTCAATTAGGTCGAAAATTGTATAAAGCGCTTTATGATCATAGATTAATTGATGAGTTACCTGTTTGGGAGATATCACTGGAATACATTCGAATGATTGATCATTCTTTAGGTTTTTTTAATTCAATAGAATGGCGTATTGAAGATGAAGATACAGATTTAGAATCAGAAATAGAAGAGATAAATATTTAGCCCTATTTTGCAAGCGGTGGGTTTTATAAAAAGTTTGCAAGTTCATTTAATTGGAGTAATAAAATGATAAACAGAAGACGCTTTATTCAAATTGGTGCAAGTGCAATGCTAGTTCTTGGCACACAGCGGTACAGTTGGGCATTACCTGCTATGGAAAATGCCGTAAAATTACGTGTCATTGCGACTACAGATGTACATAGTTTTTTAACCGATTTTGATTATTACAAAGATGCCCCGACAGATAAATTTGGTTTTACCCGCACAGCAACTCTGATTGAGCAAGCAAGGAAGGAAGTCAAAAATAGCGTCTTAGTGGATAATGGCGATTTAATTCAAGGAAATCCTATTGCCGATTATCAAGCTGCCGTTGGCTATAAAGAAGGTAAATCTAATCCCGCTATTGATGTATTGAATTTCATGAAGTACGATGTAGGTACGCTAGGTAACCATGAATTTAATTATGGATTGGAATACCTCAATGCAGCCATTAAGCAGGCTAATTTTCCAATTATCAATGCAAATGTCGTAAAACCTGGTACAGATGTGCCAGTTTATCAACCTTATTTCATCCAAGAAAAAACAGTTATTGATGAATCAGGTAATGAACAAATTGTTAAAATTGGCTATATCGGATTTGTTCCTCCACAAATTATGGTTTGGGATAAAGCTAATTTAGATGGAAAAGTTGATGCTAGAGACATTGTAAAAACTGCAGAGCGATTTATTCCTGTTTTAAAAGGTAAAGGGGCAGATATTATTGTCGCATTAGCGCATACTGGACCATCAGATGAACCTTATGAAGAAGGCGCAGAAAATGCAGCGTTTTATCTTGCCGATGTAGAAGGCATTGATGCTGTTATTTTTGGACACGCGCATCGTTTGTTCCCGAATAAAGAGTTCTCAGAATCCCCAAATGCTGATATTGAAAAGGGTACAATGAAAGGCGTCCCTGAAAGTATGGCGGGTTATTGGGGGAATAACATTAGTGTTGTTGATCTGACGTTAGCGAAAGAAAATGATAAATGGGTGGTGACAGATGGACAAGCTGCATTACGTCCAATTTATGATGTAGAGAAAAAAGCTTCGACAGTAGAAAATCATCCAGGCGTTGCGGCATTACTATTTCCTGTTCATGAAGCAACTCGAGCTTTTGTTTCACAGCCTATTGGTAAAGCAAGCGATAATATGTATAGCTATTTAGCTTTAATGCAAGATGATCCAACGGTACAAATTGTCAATCAAGCACAAAAAGCCTATGCAGAAAATGTCGTGAAAAGTTTACCAAAATTAGCAGGATTACCTGTATTAAGTGCAGGTGCACCATTTAAAGCAGGTGGACGTAAAAATGATCCAACAGGCTATACCGAAGTCGATAAAGGTGATTTAACCTTCCGTAATGCTGCTGATTTATATCTCTATCCAAATACATTAGTCATTGTTAAAGTGACAGGGGAAGAGTTAAAAGAGTGGTTAGAATGTAGCGCGGGAATGTTTAATCAAATTGATCCAGCGAAGAAAGAAACACAATATTTACTTGATTGGACAGGCTTTAGAACCTATAACTTTGATGTTATTGATGGCGTGGAATATCAGTATGATATTACTCAACTAGCACGCTATGATGGCGATTGTAATTTAATTAATGAAGAATCTCATCGTGTTATCAGTTTAACTTATCAAGGTGAACCAGTAGATCCAAAAGCTGAATTCTTGGTTGCAACCAATAATTATCGTGCTTACGGTAATAAATTCCCTGGTACTGGTAGTGATCATATTGTATTTGCTGCACCAGATGAAAACCGTCAAATTCTTGCTAATTACATTACTGCAAAAAGCCAAGAAGATGGACAAGTCAGTCCAAGCGCAGATAAAAACTGGCGTATTGCACCAATTACTAGTGATGTGAAATTGGATATTCGTGTGGAGACTTCTCCAACTGAAAAAGCGAAAGCTTTTATCAAAGAAAAAGCACAATATCCGATGAAATTTATCAAAAATGATGAAGTTGGATTTGCGGTGTATAGCGTGGATTTAAGTAAATAAATTCTATAGATAGATAACAAGCGGTCAGATTTCACAAAAATTATGTAAAATCTGACCGCTTGTTCTAATTATCGTAAATTATTCAACAGTGACTGAGGTAATAATCACCTCTTCTTTTGGTACATCTTGGTGGAAACCGTAGTTACCAGTTTTCACGCCTTTGATTTTATCAACTACGTCCATACCCTCTACAACTTCACCGAACACCGCATAGCCCCAGCCTTGCATAGTTTCTGATTTAAAGTCTAAGAATGTGTTGTCTGCAACATTGATAAAGAATTGTGCAGATGCTGAATGCGGATCAGAAGTACGAGCCATTGCGATTGTGCCACGTTTGTTGCTTAAGCCATTGTTTGCTTCATTTTTGATTGGCGCACGAGTTTGTTTTTCCTTCATGCCCGCTTCCATACCACCACCTTGAATCATAAAACCATCAATCACACGGTGGAAAATTGTGTTGTTATAGAAACCGTCTTTACAGTAAGTTTTAAAGTTTTCTGCTGTTACTGGTGCTTTTTCCGCATTTAATGCAATTTTAATGTCACCAAAGTTAGTGTGTAATGTAATCATGTTGTTTCCTTGTTAGTTAGAGGGAGATACAAAGGCGGTATTATTAAAAAGTTTAGCCAAAATTGCAAAAAAATCTCACAATCTGACCGCTTATTTGCTATATTTGTCGCGATTTTTACAACTAAATGAAAATAGAGGAACTATGCTCAAAATTTATAACACCTTAAAACGTGAGAAAGAAGAATTTAAGCCAATCAATCCTAACCAAGTCGGTATGTATGTGTGTGGAGTAACGGTTTATGATCTCTGTCACTTTGGGCATGGTCGTACCTTTGTTTCTTTTGATGTGATTACCCGTTATTTACGTTATTTAGGTTATAACCTTCGCTATGTGCGTAATATTACTGATGTGGACGATAAAATCATTAAGCGTGCGATCGAGAATAATGAAACCACCGATCAGCTTGTGGATCGTATGATCGCTGAAATGCACAAAGATTTTGATGCGTTGAATATTTTACGTCCAGATGTTGAGCCAAGAGCGACCCAACATATTGCGGAGATTATTGAGTTAGTCGAAACCCTCATCAACAATGGTCATGCCTATGTGGCGGAAGATGGTGATGTGATGTTCCAAGTTGATACTTTCCCAAAATACGGCTCACTTTCACGTCAGAACTTAGAGCAACTTCAAGCAGGTGCAAGAATTGAAGTGAAAAGCGTAAAACGTAACCCAATGGATTTCGTGTTGTGGAAAATGTCGAAAGAGAATGAACCAAGCTGGGATTCTCCTTGGGGGAAAGGTCGCCCTGGTTGGCATATCGAGTGTTCTGCAATGAACAGTAAAGAATTAGGCAATCACTTTGATATTCACGGCGGTGGTTCAGATTTAATGTTCCCACACCACGAAAATGAAATTGCACAATCTTGCTGCGCGCACGGTGATCAGTATGTCAATTATTGGCTACACACGGGAATGTTAACGATTAACGAAGAGAAAATGTCTAAATCGTTAAACAATTTCTTCACTATTCGAGATATCTTAAATAAATACGACAGCGAAAGTGTGCGTTATTTCTTTTTAACTGCGCAATATCGTAGTTTGTTAGATTATAGTGAAGAAAATATCGGCTTGGCTCGTAAAGCCTTAGAGCGTTTATACACTGCTTTAAGAGGCTGTAAAACAGATATTTCATTGCCAGAAGACGATCAATATGTTGAGAGTTTTAAAGAGTCAATGAATGATGACTTTAACACTCCGGGTGCATTAGCTGTTTTATTTGAATTAGCGAGAGAAATCAATAAACTCAAAGCAGAAAATCAAGCAGAAGCAGATAAATTAGCATCTCGTCTAAAACAACTTGCGGGCGTGTTAGGTTTACTTGAACAAGATCCAGAAGTCTTTTTACAAGGCGATGCGAATAATGATGAAGTAGCGGAAATTGAAGCCCTAATCAAACAGCGTAATGACGCTCGTGCAAGTAAGAATTGGGCGGTTGCTGATGAAGCCCGTAATAAATTAACTGAAATGGGCATTATTTTGGAAGACGGTCCAAATGGTACGACGTGGCGTAAAGCGTAATTTTTCAATTTAGCTCTAATGTGAATGATAAGCGGTCACTTTCTCTAAAAATATTGCAAAATATTGATCGGAAGTGACCGCTTATTTACTTTATGTAATACGATTTTTCGAGGAAATATGAAACCACAAATTAATATCTTATTTGTCTGCTTAGGCAATATTTGTCGTTCACCAATGGCAGAGTATGTGATGCGAGACAAAATCAAACAGGCACACTTAGATAATCTGATTTTTACTGATAGTGCTGGCACAGCAGGATGGCATGAAGGGGAAGATATGCATCGGGGTACTGCCAAAGTATTAGCTCAACATCAAATTGATAATAAAGGTTTTAGCAGTCGTCCTATCAAAAAATCAGATTGGGATCAGTTTGATTATATTATTGCGATGGATGACAGTAATTTGCGTGATTTAGAAAAACTTTTTGGAAAATCATCTGAAAAATTATTCCAAATTACTACGCTACGGTCTGATTTACCATATGATCATATTCCCGACCCTTGGTACACCAACAATTTTGATGAAACTTACGCTTTATTAGATAAATGTTGTGAGAGTTTATTGGTGAAAATCAAACAAACTCATCATCTCTAATGCACAATATGCTACAATCGGGCTTATTTACTCCACAATATAGCCAATGAATAAGCCAACCTTCTTTATTTACGATTACGAAAGTTTTGGAATTAACCCCGCTTCAGACCGTCCTGCACAGTTTGCGGGGATTCGTACCGATAGTGATTTTAATATTGTCGGCGAACCAGTGATGTTCTATTGCAAACAAACGCCTGATTATTTACCTTCACCAGAAGCAGTAATGGTTACGGGGATTACTCCTCAACTTTGTAATAAAGAAGGCATTTCTGAGCCTGAATTTGCGGCACGTATTCATGCTGAATTTTCACAACCCAATACCTGTATTATGGGTTATAACAGCATTCGTTATGATGACGAAATGACTCGCTATACTTTCTTCCGTAATTTCTTTGATCCTTATGAGTATAGTTATAAAAATGGCAATTCCCGTTGGGATCTACTCAATGTAGTTCGTGCGTGCTATGCATTGCGTCCAGAGGGCATTGAATGGGCGTTTGATGATGAAGGCATGCCAAGTTTTAAATTGGAAAATTTAACTAAGGCAAATGGGATTGCACATGAAAATGCGCACGATGCGATGGCAGATGTGTATGCAACCATTGCGATGGCAAAATTAATCAAAGAAAAACAACCAAAACTATTCAACTTTTTCTTTGAAAATCGCGGTAAAAAAGAACTTGAAGCAATGATTGATACGGGTGAAATGACACCTCTTGTTCACGTTTCGGGAATGTTAGGCAATTATCGGGGAAATACCACTTGGATCGCACCGCTTGCGTGGCATCCAGAAAATAAAAATGCGGTTATCGTGTGTGATTTAGCGGGTAATATGGATGATTTACTGACTGAATCAGCAGAAGTGCTAAAAGAACGCCTTTATACTAAAAAAGAAGAATTGGAACAAAATGGCTTGAGTAGTGTGCCGTTGAAATTAGTACATATTAATAAATGCCCAATTTTAGCGCCAGCGAAAACCTTGTTGCCTCAAACCGCTGAACGATTGGGGATTGATAGAGAACTTTGTTTAGCGAATTTGAAAAAACTCAAAACACAGAAAAGTGTGATTCGAGAAAAAGTCACTGAAATCTTTAGTGACACACGTACATTCACTGAATCACCTAACGTTGAAACTACATTATATTCGGGATTCTTCTCGCCAGCAGATAAAAATAATATGGCAATTTTACGTACCTTAGAGCCACAAGAATTAGCAAATCACGGTCTAAAATTTGCCGATCCACGTGTCGAAAAACTATTATTTAATTATCGGGCAAGACACTATCCAGAAACCCTTTCTCGTTCAGAACAAGTTCGTTGGCAAAAATATTGTTATCAACAAATTGATGACAAAGCCGAAAGCTTTACTCAATCTATGGATAAGCTTTTCCAAGAGTTTCACGATAATGAAGAAAAACGTGCATTATTAGAAGAATTAACGATTTACGCTGAAACGCTATCAGAAGGGCAAACACTGAATTATTCTTCGGATCCTAATTCAGATTATTTATTAGCAGAATTAAATAAAGTGGCTGAACAAGCGGTCGATAAAGCAGAAAAATTTAAAGAATTAAACGCATTACTCGGCAAAAAATAATCGTGACAGTGCCTAGACAATTTTTATACTGTATATATACTAATTAAACAAATTTAATGCTTACACAACATAAGGATAATTAATGAATAAAAAATTTTTAGCAATTGTTATTGCGAGTTTTTCGACAATGACATTTGCGGCAACGGAACCCACGCAACCTGTTACGGACAATGTCGATAATGTAAAAAATACGCAACAAGTTGAGCAAAATGCGGAAAAAAATGCATTGGTATTACAAACTGATTTTAGTTTACAAGATGGTGCGGTTTCTGCGATGCAAGGGGTTGCGTTTGGGGTCGATCGTGACCTTAAAATGTTCAATTTAACCCACGAAATCCCGCCTTATAACATTTGGGAAGCCTCTTATCGTTTATTTCAAACAGCAACTTATTGGCCAAAAGGCACGGTATTTGTGAGTGTAGTTGATCCGGGTGTAGGTACAGATCGCAAATCGGTGGTATTGAAAACCAAAACAGGACACTATTTTGTGACACCTGATAACGGCACTTTAACCTTAGTAGCTGAAAATTTAGGGATAGATTCCATTCGTGAAATTGATGAAACAAAGAACCGCTTACCCGGTTCTGAAAAATCATATACCTTCCACGGACGTGATGTTTATGCTTATACGGGAGCAAGACTCGCCTCTGGCACAATCAGTTTTGACGAAGTCGGGAATGAATTACCGCCACAAGTAATGACAATTGACTATCAAAAACCTGTATTAGAAGAAGGCACATTAAGAGGTAATATTCCTGTATTAGATATTCAATATGGCAATATTTGGACAAATATTAGTGACTCATTGCTTGAAGAATCTGGTATTAAGCCTAATACACGTGTATGTGTGGAAATTAGCCAAAAAGTAGGTGATCAAAATAAGGCTAAAGTGCTTTATAGTGGTGCAATGCTTTATAAAAGTAGTTTTGGCGAAGTGGAAGAAGGTCGTCCTTTAATGTACCTCAATAGCTTATTGAATGTTTCATTTGCTTTAAATATGGATAATTTCGCGAATAAATATAAGATTAAATCAGGTGCGGATTGGTCTGCTTCTGTAAAATCTTGTGAAAAAGCGAGTTAATTCCTTTTTGTTTTTTATCCGTTGCCACGGTGTGTAGTTTTATATACCGTGGCTTTATTTTTTATTTTCCCATAAGATTATTTAATGATTAGAGATCTCCATAGCCATAGTACCGCTTCGGACGGTATGTTAACCCCAACCCAATTGATCGAACGGGCTGTTGAATTTAATGTAGGCATGCTTGCTTTAACCGATCACGATACTTTGGCGGGTATTGCAGAAGCAAAACATTTTGCTCAAACACAACCAATAGAATTTATTTCTGGCGTAGAAATCTCTATTTTATGGGAAGGAAAAAGTCTTCACCTTGCCGCATTAAACGTCGACGAAAATAATGAAGACTTGTTGAAATTAATGCAAAGCCAAGCCGAACTTCGTCAAACTAGAGCAGAGTTGATTGGTGAAAAATTAGAAAAGGCGGGTGTAGCCAATGCTTATGAGGGGGCAAAAGCCCTTGCAAGTGGGGAGGTCACTCGAGCACATTATGCACGTTTTTTAGTTTCACAAGGCTATGTGCGTAATGATGAACAAGCGTTTAAACGTTATTTGGGCATGGGGAAATCTGCCTATGTTAAACCTGAGTGGTGCTCCTTAGAAGAGGCAATTACGGCAACGCATCATGCTGGAGGAGTCATTTGTATCGCTCATCCATTGCGTTATAAGCTTACAGCACGTTGGATCCGTCGCATCATTACTGCTTTTAAAGAAGCGGGTGGAGATGGACTAGAAGTAGCTGGATGTGGACAATCGCCAGATCAACGTCAATTATTAGCTCGTTGGGCAAATGAATTTGAATTATATGCCTCCGCAGGGTCTGATTTTCATTATCCAGCGGGATGGATTGAGTTAGGTAAAAACCTCAATTTACCACAAGATTGTAAGCCCATTTGGGATAAATTTTAATAATTCAAATTTACAAATATTTGGATTAAACTTACCGCTTGTGTGTTGAATGGAGAAATGAAATGGCGAAGATCAAACCTAAAAAAGCCGAGAGAACCGTTGATAAAGAAATAGAAGAAATTAATACTGCACCACATTCTACGGAAGCAGAGCAGGCAGTACTGGGAGCTGTTCTAATCAATAATGAACAATGGGATAATGTTTCTGAAAGGGTTCAACCCTCTGATTTCTATCATTTTGCACACCGATTGATTTATGAAGAGATGCTTCATCTTGCATCGAATAATCAGCCGATTGATATTATCACCTTAGATCAAGAACTAACAAATCGAGGTGTGATTCAAGATGTGGGTGGTTTTGCTTATTTGGCGGAGCTTTCCAAGAACACACCAAGTGCTGCCAACGTTTTAACCTATGCTGAAATTATTAGCGAGCGAGCCATTCGCCGAGAATTGATTGCCGCAGGGCATAAGATTGCAGAAATGGGTTATCAATCAAAAGGGCTGTCGATTAAAGATGTTTTAGATGAGTCGGAGCGTTCCGTTTTCCACATTGCAGAAAAACGTACCTCAAATGAAGAAGGACCTAAAAAGATCGATACCATTTTGCTTAAAACATTGGATCGTATCGAAGCGTTAACCAAATTAAAAGGTAATGGTGTTACAGGACTTTCTACAGGCTTTACTGATTTAGATCGGAAAACCGCAGGCTTACAACCTTCAGATTTAATCATTGTTGCCGCTCGTCCTTCAATGGGAAAGACAACCTTTGCCATGAATATTTGTGAAAATGCAGCATTAGGTGACAAAATCGTTGTTGATGAAAATGGTAACCAAACAAAAGTGCCGAACAAACCTGTGCTTATTTTTAGCTTAGAGATGCCTGCCGATCAAATTATGATGCGTATGTTAGCCTCATTATCTCGTGTGGATCAAACTAAGATCAGAACAGGGCAACTCGCGCAAGATGATGAAGATTGGAGTAAGATCTCAACCAGTATGGCTCTCTTACAAGAACGCCATAATATTTATATTGATGATAGCTCAGGTTTAACACCGACTGAATTACGCTCTCGTGCTAGACGAATCTACCGTGAAAATGGCGGCTTGAGCTTAATTATGGTCGATTATTTGCAGTTAATGAGAGCCCCTGGGTACAGCGATAATCGAACCTTAGAAATTGCTGAAATTTCACGCTCGTTAAAAGCCTTAGCAAAAGAATTAGAAGTGCCAGTGGTTGCCTTATCACAGTTAAATCGAGGACTAGAGCAACGAGCTGATAAACGTCCAGTCAATTCCGATTTACGTGAATCAGGATCTATTGAACAAGATGCCGATTTGATTATGTTTATTTATCGAGATGAAGTGTATAACGATAATTCTGAATCAAAGGGCATGGCAGAAATTATTATCGGAAAACAACGTAATGGTCCGATTGGTAAAGTGCGTTTGGCTTTCAAAGGACAATATTCTCGATTTGATAATTATGAAAGCCAAGTAAGTTATGATGATGGGTATTAATTATGTTATGTGCGATTTATAAAAGCAGTAAAAAAGCAGAAATGTATTTATATATTGAAAAACGGGATCAATTTGATTCTGTTCCAGAAGAATTATTACAACAATTTGGTAAACCACAATTTGTAATGTTATTTAATTTAAAAGGAAACAAGTCTCTCAAGCGGGCAGATAATCAAGAAGTTTTGCAACAAATTGAAACGAAGGGTTTCTATCTACAAATGCCGCCGCCAGTAGAAAATTTGCATAAGCAATTTGTTGAACAAAATATCGAACAACAAAAGGGACAATTATAATGCGTTGCCCATTTTGTCATGCCGAAGATACAAAGGTGATCGATTCACGTGTTGCGTCAGATGGGTATTCCATTCGTCGTCGCCGTGAATGTAATCAGTGTAAGGAACGTTTTACCACCTTTGAAACTGTTGAGTTACAGATTCCGCACATTATAAAAAGTAACGGTAATCGAGAAGCATTTGATGAGCAAAAATTACGTCAAGGGATGGTTCGTGCGTTAGAAAAACGCCCTGTCAGTGCTGATGATTTAGAAAAAGCCATCACTCAAATCATCATCCGCTTACAAGGATTAGGCGAAAGAGAAGTGCCAAGTAGCCTTCTCGGTAAACTCGTACTCGAAGCCTTAAAAAATTTAGATAAAGTGGCTTATATTCGCTTCGCTTCTGTTTATATGAGCTTTGATGACATTGAAGAATTTACCAAAGAGATTGAAAAATTACGCTTGGATAAAGGGTGTTGATTGAATTAGTAAGGACTACTTACTACTCATTCTAATAAGGGATTCCCGTAGAATGTTAAAAAGGACTGAATCCGATTTATATCGTTTTCAGTCCTTTTCTTTTTGCAGATTAGTTAAGGTAACTCACCGCTTAAGACATTCTTCCATTGGCGATATGGATCACTTGATCGCAAATAGACATGGTTGATTCCCTGTGGCTTACTAAGATAATCAGTTTGTCAGATTTTTCTTTGAGTAATGATTGAAGAATAATGGCTTCGTTCAAGCTATCTAAATTACTGGTTGGTTCATCCAGTAAAATGATAGGAGCATTATGTAAAAATGCACGAGCAATACCAATTCGTTGTTTTTCCCCATCAGATAAGCTATTTCCTAGCTCGGTGACTTTCGTGTCATAACCTTCAGGCAAACTCATAATAAAATCGTGAATCGATGCTTTTTTAGCGGCTTCGATTACTTGTTCTTTAGTTGCTTGGCGGTGTGCCATCACAATATTTTCGTAAATACTTTCATTGAAAATATAGGTCTGTTGGGTGATATAAGCCATATTATCACGCAAGTTGTGCGTGTTAATTTGGGTTAAATCTGTGCCATTGATTTGGATTTTTCCCGCTTGTGGATCGTAGAATCGCATTAATAGCTTAAGCAAAGTACTTTTCCCACTACCACTACGTCCGTGAATCCCTAAGATTTGTCCCTTATTTAATGAAAATGAAAGGTTAGATAAGATCTGTTCGTTTTCATAAGCGAAATCAACATTTTCAACCTGAATACGTTCAATATTTTCTAGATCTTTACCCTTTTCGACATCTTCTAAATTTGGTTCTTCCGAAAGTAGAGCAAGCACTCGTTCGCCACTGGCTAGGGTTTGCAGTAAATTATTTGAGAGGTTGCTCAAGGCAATAACGGGTCCATAGCTCGACATTAATAAAATGACTGCAATTAATAATCCAGAGAAACTAATTTGTTGATAAGCAAATAAAATTAAACCCACAAATAGAATAAGAATATTAAAAATAGAAACGGCAAATTCAGTGTAAGAGCGTACTTTACCTTCTTGATTTTTAATTGCTAAGAATGCTTTATCAATATTTTGGCTACGTTGGTTAATTTCTGTTAAGCGTTCATCTTCATTACCAAATAATTGGATCTCTTTCATTCCTCTAATACTATCAAGGAAATAGTCATTCATTTCGCCGACTAATTCACGATATTGACGTCCACTTTCACGTCCCATTCTTGTGGTGATGATTGGCAAGATAAAACCAATGGTGACATAAGCCAATAAAGCGACTAAGGTAAACCATAGCGAGATATGCGAGAACACCAGCAAGAGAACGATTGAAGTTAAAATAGCAATCATCACAGGGGCGATGGTATGTGCATAAAAGACTTCAAGTAATTCAATATCGTTTGTGACTAAAGATAATAATTGTCCCGATTGTTTGCCTTGTAATTTGACGAAGGCTAATTTACGCAATGCAGAAAAGACTTTATCACGTAATAATGCAAGCAATTTAAAGGCAATATAATGCCCTGACATTTGTTCAAGGTAGCGTAAAATTCCCCTCGCAAACGCAAGCACAACAAGTAAGGTTAAAATAGTTGAAAAACTGAGATGCGTTTGGATATCTAGTAGATTAATCAAACCCATTGCACCAAAGACAATAATAAATATCGCCGCAAGGAAACCTAACACGCCCATAATGATGGTAAATGTCATAATATGCGCAAGCGGAGTGACTAACTTCATCAGTTGCCACATAATGATAAAACCATTTTTACGCATGGCTTCCCCCTAGTCTGATATTTTCCAGATTTCTTTGTTGATTAAACATTTCTGCATAAAGTCCATTTTTATCCATTAATTGAGTATGTTTGCCTTGTTCAGCTAATTGCCCTTTATCAAGCACATAAATTTGATCGGCTTGTGTTGCATTGGCAAGGCGGTGTGAAATCATAATGATCGTTTTTTCTGCTTTTAACTGCTGGATAAAATTCAGAATGATCTCTTCACTTTCCACATCAATGTTACTGGTCGCCTCATCAAAAATATAAACTTGAGCGTTGTGTAATAAGGCTCTCGCTAAGGCTAAACGTTGAATTTGACCGCCTGATAAATTACTACCTCTGCTTAATAGCATCATGTCTAATCCACCATTCTCACGCACGAAATTATCTAAATTGACCTGTGCTAATACTTGGTAGATTTCCTCATCAGAGGCATTAAGATTTGCCATCAGCATATTTTCTCTGAGCGTGCCTTTAAACACATAGCTACTGTGGCTAACGAGAGAAACTTTTTGATAGAAAGAATGGCGGTTAATATCATCTTGGTTTTGTTGGTTAAATAAAATTCGACCTTGCTGTGCATGGTAGAATCCCATTAATAGTGACACCAAGGTTGATTTTCCTGAACCACTTTTACCCACAAATACCGTTAATTGACGAGGTTTGATACTAATATCTAATCCATTGATTGCCGTTTTTTCTGGCGAGTAAGCAAAATGAAGTTTTTCGATATTGATAGTCACTTCATCCGCATCTACAAAATCACTTGTATTTGGATTTTCTTCAATCGGAGTATCAAGCAGAGCAAATATTTTATCTGATGCTGCTTTCCCATTCATTGCCACATGGAAAAATGAACCCAGTAAGCGTAACGGAATAAAGAATTCAGAGGAGAGTAAAATAAATAAAATTACGCCGAAGATAGTTAAATTATCCGCTTGGAATTGTATCAATGCGGTAATGATCCCGACTGCTGCACCACCATAAGCAAGTAAATCCATAATGGATACAGAGTTTAATTGCATGGTCAGTACCTTCATTGTAATGGTACGGAAGTTTTCTGCCTCAATATCCATTTGTTTTGCTTTGTAAGCATCATCTTGATAGATTTTTAAAGTAATTAATCCTTGTAAATTATCTAAAAAACTACTGCCTAAACCGACATAGATCGCCCAATATTTTTTTAATAAGCGTTTGGCAATTTTATTGACAGCTATGATCGACATTGGAATTAATGGCACACAGACTAACAAGATCAACGCAGTTGAAGCATTGAAAAAGAATAGAAACGCAAACAAGGTTAGCGGTGCTAGTAGGCTATAAAAAAGCTGAGGTAAATAACGCCCAAAGTAAATTTCAAGCTGTTCAACCCCTTCCGATGCAACTTGAATGATAGAGGAAGTTGATTGTTGATTGACTTGATTTAATGGCATTGAAGAAATTTTTTGATAAATCAAGGTACGAAGTTGGTGTTTGACTTGTGTACTGGCTTTGTAAGAGGATTGAATCACTCTTTTCCCAGCAAAAGCGCGTAAGCCAAGACTCAGTAATAAAATGATTAAAAATAGTATGGCGTTGAAGATGGAAAGCTCATGGTTAAAGGCTAATTGTAAGCAGAAAGCAAAGACGACTGCACTAATAATACTGCCGACCAGCGATACCCAATTCCATAGTACATTGATAGCAATCCATTTTTTGCTATCGGGTACAGTATTTATAAGACGCTTATCTATCATCATAGAATTTTACTCCTTAATTCTATTCTATATAGAAACCTAAATATCCTTGAGGTGCTGTTTTAGTGTTCCTCAAGTTGAGTGAATAGAAGCATAAATAATTAATGTGACAACCTATTTAATTTCCAGAATGGAAACTAAGACGACAAATTTCCCAATTGAACTTGGGGAGTATAACTTATTTTGAATTTAAAAAATCTGTACCTTAATCAGTTAGTGGGAGTCTAATTTTTCAGGTACAGATAGAAACGAATTGCAAAGAGCGACTAGATATATTGAACTTCAATAATATCAAATTCTACGTTACCACCAGGGGTCTTGATATTAACGGTATCATCAATTTCTTTTCCGATTAATCCACGTGCAATAGGTGAATTCACAGAAATACGACCTTCTTTGATATCCGCCTCATCATCGCCAACAATACGGTAAGTAACTTCCTCATCTGTATCTGTATTAATTAGAGTGACCGTTGTACCAAAGATCACTTTACCGGTGTTTGGGATTTTTGTGACGTCAATTATCTGAGCATTTCCTAGTTTACCTTCAATTTCTTGAATTCGGCCCTCACAGAAACCTTGTTGTTCACGTGCGGCATGGTATTCCGCATTTTCTTTTAAATCACCATGCTCACGTGCTTCTGCAATAGCCTTAATAATTTCTGGACGACGAACATTTTTTAGAAAATCGAGTTCTTCTCGAAGTAATTCTGCACCACGAACAGTCATTGGAATTTGTTGCATTATTTTTATTTCCTTGCAATGTGTGTTAGTAAATGGTTGCAAAACTATGCAAAAGAAGAGCAAAGTTTTAGCAAAAAATCAATAGTTGTGTATTTACGAACGATTATTAAAGCCGTATTATTCATTTTCTTTCAGAAAATATCAACTACCATTATGATTTCATCTTTATACAAATTACGTCCATTATATATAGGGTTTGCTCTTAGTCTCTCAACGCTGAGTTATGCAAAGGTTAATGTCGATAGCTTATTACCTATCTTACCTGAAGGTACCTCAATAGGATTTATTGCAAAAAATATAGATACACAACAAATTGTGGCAGAGTATCAAAGTCAGACCTTTATGCTCCCTGCGAGTACACAAAAAATCTTTACTGCATTGGCTAGTCGCCTCACTTTACCCGACAGTTTTCGTTTTGAAACTGCTTTACTCAGTCGTGGTACAGTAAAAAATGGCGTATTAAATGGCGATCTTATTGCTCGTTTCACAGGAGATCCAACGTTAAAAAGTCAGCAAT
Organism: Otariodibacter oris; assembly: GCF_009684715.1. Lineage (NCBI taxonomy): Bacteria > Pseudomonadati > Pseudomonadota > Gammaproteobacteria > Pasteurellales > Pasteurellaceae > Otariodibacter > Otariodibacter oris. The sequence goes on from NZ_CP016604.1 coordinate 702,284, forward strand.
TAAATCAACTTGTTACACAGTTAAAACAACAAGGGATAAACAAGATTCAAGGTAACTTAATTTTAGATACGTCCGTTTTCGCTAGTCATGATAAAGCACCGGGCTGGGTTTGGAATGATTTAAGCATTTGTTTTAGTGCGCCTGCGGCGGCAGTAAATATTGATAACAATTGTTTTTATGCAAACTTAGATGCAAATCAATCGGTTGGTAAGCCAATCAAAGTAAGTGTACCAAATTCATTGCCAGTGCAAGTGATCAGCTATGCTTATGTTGCAGATAAGAATGATGCAAGTTATTGCCAGTTAGATGCAGAGATGGGCGAGAATAATCGCTACTATGTGAAAGGCTGTTTAGCAAGACAAAGTAAGCCATTTAGCTTACATTTTGCGATCCAAGATCCGACGGGTTATGGCGTCAATATGTTGAGAGCTGATTTAGCTAAAGCAGGTATTCAGTTTTCTGGACAAGCACAGGTGGCCAACAGACCACAACAAGGCAAACAGTTAGCCGTACATTATTCAGCACCTTTATCTGAATTGTTAAAAACGATGATGAAAACATCGGATAATCAAATTGCAGACACCTTATTTCGAACTATCGCTAATCAGCAATCCCATAGACCAGCCTCTTTCCCATTGGCAAGCCAAGAGGTACATAATGTACTGACGAACCAAGCTAAAGTAGCATTAAAAAATAGTACCTTGGCCGATGGTTCTGGATTATCTCGCCATAACCAAATCAGTGCAGAATCTTTATTAAGTGCATTGGAATATATTGCAAAAAATGATCAAAAATTGCATCTGCTTGATACCTTACCGATCGCAGGTGTCGACGGCACAATGTCAAATCGTGAATCCGTAGCGAAATCCCCTTTAGATAAAAATATGATCGCTAAAACAGGATCATTAAAAGGAGTCTATAATTTAGCGGGGGTAATGAAAAATAAACGAGGCGAACGCATTGTCTTTGCTCAATTAGTCAATGGATATGTAACCTCGCCAGACCCCGAAAAAAGTGCGAATAGAAATCCGCTAACGCAATTTGAAAATAAGCTGTATATGGCGTTGTATAACGATTAGAACCCTTAATAGAGCTAAGTTATTTTTTAGAAAAAAGGCTATATTGGCAGATATAGCCTTTTATGAGGGCATTTAGTTTAATACTAATTAATTTTTGATGACTTGATTTTTTCAAGTCTATAATTTATGCCACTTCCTGGTGGATTACCTTCCGCATCATATAACTCAATATAATTATCTGTAACATGTAATGTCAAATTTTGAGAGTTACTTAACTTAATGATATCATTTTTTTGAGAATCCCACTCATAAGTCCCTGTTTCAATGAATGGATATTTTTCTGTATTTTTGAAGAATACAGCATTGTATTCATAAGTTTTGTCATTATTTAATACGATATTCGCTGCAATTTTTTCACAGTCAGCACAAGGCAATGTTCCTTGATAAGTTCCTGAAACATCTTTTTTCGGTAGCAACGAACAGGCACTTAATAATGCTGTAATGCTGAGTACCGCTATTGTTTTCATGTTCATAGATAATGTCCTCTTGATAGGAATAAAATTCTAGATAGGTTTAAAATCAGGATTAACTCTCAACTCTAATTGCGTGATGTGAGGAAATTCTGCTTGCACCAGTTTAAGCAAAAAAGCACGTTGTAGCAAGAAACCCTGACGAACAGAAGCATTTTTTACATCGATAGTCACCGCATCATGATGGATATTGGTTACCCTAAACAGAGGTTTAAATTGTTCGGGCAGCTGATATTTAAGTTGTTCATTCAGCGTATTAATTTTATTAGTTTTTTGTACAATTTTTGATAAGCTCGAATTTTCTAAGACTTCTATGATATTTTTAACTGGTTGAGTTTTCATCTTTTTATCGTATCCTCGGCTAATTTTTAGATAGAATGTCTTAATTATTGAGATATTCTACAAAAAGTATCGTATAATCAACCCAATATTTTTAAATAGAATAGTTGTATTTTCATGGGATTTTTTCGTCAATTACATCGCTCACCATTTTGGTCGCAATTACTTTTAGGTATTGTGGCGATTCTGGTCTTGCCTGAAACCCAAGCGATTTTACGAGAAAATGCAACCAATGCTGAAATCAATCAACAAATTATTGCAGAGGCATTAAGTGAACACGCTTCTACAAAAAATGTTGATCATCAACATATTCATTTATTAAATAACACTATTCCTATCACTGACAATGTACGACAACCGGTTAGTTTTCGCAAATTTTTTGTAGGATCTTACCGCTCTATTATCAGTGAAATCCCCCCAATTCGAGCAGGTCCTTTTTTTAGTTAATTTAATGATTAATTGTATTTAAGTACAGTTAGATCTAGATATAGGTGTTCAAATCTATGTCTTTGAATTTTTTTGATGAATAAAACTAAATTGGAAAGGATTTTATGATAACAAAATTAATGACTTCTATTTTCGGAAGTAGTAACGACCGTACATTACGCCGTTTGAACAAACGTGTGGTACAAATCAACAAACTAGAACCTGAATTTGAAAAATTAACCGATGATGAATTAAAAGCCAAAACAGCTGAATTTAAACAACGTTTGGCGGATGGCGCTTCATTAGATAGTTTATTACACGAAGCTTTTGCAGTCGTGAGAGAAGCAAGTAAACGTGTCATGCATATGCGCCACTTTGATGTGCAGATGATTGGTGGGATGGTTTTAACTAATCGTAATATTGCAGAAATGCGTACAGGGGAAGGGAAAACCTTAACTGCAACTTTACCTTGTTATCTTAATGCCTTAACAGGGAAAGGTGTTCATGTTGTGACTGTGAATGATTACTTAGCACGTCGTGATGCGGAGACTAATCGCCCATTATTTGAATTCTTAGGTTTAACTGTTGCGGTTAATGTGCCTGGGTTACAGCCCGATGAAAAGCGTGCAGCTTATGCAGCAGATATTACTTACGCAACCAACAGTGAGTTAGGCTTTGATTATTTGCGTGATAATTTGGCACATACTAAAGAAGATCGTTTTCAACGTCCATTACACTATGCATTAGTCGATGAAGTGGATTCAATCTTAATTGATGAAGCACGTACACCATTGATTATTTCGGGTCCTGCAGAAGATGCAACTCAAGTTTATCAAGCCATTGACCAAGTAATCCCACACCTTATTATGCAAGATAAGGAAGATTCTGAAGAATACACAGGGGATGGCGACTTTACTTTAGATCTTAAAAACAAACAGGCTCATTTAACCGAGCGTGGTATGGTTAAAGTTGAAGATCTTTTAACAAAAATGGGATTAATGTCTGAAAATGAGAGTCTTTATTCCCCTGCTAGAATCGGCTTATTACACCACGTTTATGCTGCATTAAGAGCGCATAAATTATTTGAAGTAAATGTCGATTATATTGTTAAAGATGGAGAAATTGTGATTATCGACGAACACACAGGTCGTACAATGGCAGGTCGTCGTTGGTCAGATGGTTTACACCAAGCAATCGAAGCAAAAGAAAAAGTACATATTCAAGGTGAGAACCAAACTGTTGCTTCAATTACCTATCAAAATTATTTCCGTTTGTATGAAAAATTAGCGGGGATGACAGGGACAGCGGATACAGAAGCTTTTGAGTTCCAACAAATTTATGGTTTAGATACTGTTGTGATTCCAACCAATCGTCCAATGATTCGTGACGATAGAACAGATTTAATGTTCAAAAGCGAACCAGAAAAATTCCAAGCGGTTATCAAAGATATTCAAGATTGTATCGCTCGCCAACAACCTGTGTTAGTCGGTACGATTTCAATTGAAAAATCGGAAGCGCTTTCAGATGCTTTAACGAAGGCAGGCATTCCGCATAAAGTATTGAATGCTAAATTCCATGCTCATGAGGCAGAAATTGTGGCAGATGCAGGTTATCCAGGGGCTGTAACCATTGCGACTAACATGGCGGGTCGTGGTACCGACATTGTATTAGGTGGTAACTGGAAAGCTGAAGTAGCGAAATTAGAGAATCCAACGGAAGAACAAATTGAAGCAATCAAAAAAGCGTGGGAAGAACGTCACGATATCGTGATGAAAGCGGGTGGTTTGCATATTATTGGTACAGAACGACATGAATCTCGCCGTATTGATAACCAGTTACGTGGCCGTTCAGGTCGTCAAGGTGACCCTGGTTCATCACGTTTCTATCTCTCTTTGGATGATGCATTGATGCGAATTTACCTTAACGAAGGTAAGTTGAATATGATGCGTAAAGCCTTTACCGAAGAAGGCGAAGCGATGGAGTCTAAATTACTGACAAAAGTGATTGCCTCAGCTCAAGCAAAAGTGGAAGCACATAACTTTGATGGACGTAAACAACTTTTACAATATGATGATGTGGCGAACGAACAACGTAAAGCCATTTACGAACAACGTAATCATTTATTAGAAACTGATGATATCTCACCAATGATTGATACGATTCGAGTGGATGTCTTCAATGCGGTGATCGATCAATATATCCCACCTCAATCTATCGAGGAAATGTGGGATATTGAAGGGCTTGAAAATCGCTTGAAAAAAGAGTTCTCAATGGATCTTCCTATTGCACAATGGTTAGATGATGAGCCAGATATTCATGAAGAGATTATTCGTGAGCGTATTGTTGAGATCGCAAAACAACAGTATGAAGAAAAAGAAGCGTTAGTCGGTTCTGAAATCATGCGTAACTTTGAAAAAGGTGTGATGCTACAGAATTTAGATGAACTATGGAAAGAGCATTTATCTGCAATGGATTATCTACGTAAAGGGATTCATTTACGTGGCTATGCACAAAAAGATCCGAAACAAGAATATAAGAAAGAATCTTTCGAAATGTTCACCAATATGTTGGATCTGTTAAAAGCAAATGTCATCAGTATTCTAAGTCGCATTCAAGTACGAAACCCAGAAGAAGTTGAACAGGCTGAGAAAGAACGTATAGAGAATGCAGAGGAAGAAGCGACCCATTATGAAGAAGAGGGCGCGGAGGAGTCAGAAAAGGCTTTAACTGATGAAGAGTTAGCTAACCTCAAAATTGGTCGAAATGAGCTTTGTCCTTGCGGATCGGGTAAAAAATATAAACATTGCCATGGAAATAAAGCAAAATACGCTTAGTAAGTAGAGTGTTTAGATAAGTAATAAGCGGTAAGATGAGCTGAATAAAAGGCAAATCTTACCGTTTTTTATAGTGTGAATTTTTTTATAGAGATTTGGTTTTTTTATAATAATTTGATAGTGTATACACTGTCTATTTTTGTATAACTTTAACTAAAAGGGTAAAAAAACAAAAAATAATGGAAGAGCATAATTCAAAACCTATCGTGCGTGTTGCAGCAGGTATCATTCGCAATGAGTTTGGACAAATTTATTTAACACAAAGGCTAGAAGGGCAAGATTTTGCTCAATCTTTGGAGTTTCCTGGTGGTAAAGTTGAAGCAGATGAAACTCCAGAGGAAGCACTGAAAAGAGAATTAGAAGAGGAAGTTGGGATTGTGACTTTAAGTGCTTTTCCTTATGAACATTTCTCTTTTGATTACCCAAATAAAATTATCGAGTTTTTCTTTTATTTAGTTGAAGAATGGGCGGGTGAGCCTTTCGGTAGAGAAGGGCAAGAGGGATTTTGGATTGAGCAATCTTCACTAGAAGAAGGTCAGTTCCCTCCCGCAAATACAGATTTAATTCGTAAACTTAAATCAGACATCTGTTGTAGATAAATTCAAATCTTTTTACCTAATAATAAGTGAAGGTTAGCAATCTATTTCATCTTCAGCGAGATGAAATCCTTCACTTGTTCCTGCGATATATTTTTTCTCATCAGCCCACTCGCCGAGATCAATTAGGCGGCAGCGTTTACTGCAAAAGGGTCTAAATTTACTTTCTGGAGACCAAACCACTTCTTTATTACAGGTCGGGCAATTTACGATTGTCATTATGCATTATTTCCTTTCTGTTTGGCGAATTGTAAGTAATGTTGATGTAATTGAAGTACTTTTTGCTTAATTCCTTCAATACCTTTTACTAAATCTTGATTGTTTTCAATAATGTCATCAGCATAATTTAATCGAGTTGTTCTGTCCACTTGTGAAGCCATAATCTGCTTGATTGTTTCTACTTTACTTTGATCTCTTTTACTTGCTCGTTCTAGTTGAATTTCAGGTAGCACATCGATCACTAATACGCGATCACAGGAAGAAGTTAATTTGTTTTCGATTAACAATGGTACGACCCACATGACATAAGGGTAGTCAGCATTTTCTAGTTGCTTATCCATTTCGGTACGAATAGCGGGATGTAATAAATTATTCAGCCATTGTCTTTCATTTTCATTAGCAAAGACAATTTGACGAAGTGCCCTACGATCTAATTCTTGAGAATCTGTTAAGATTTGATCGCCAAAATGATTTACGATTTCAGCCAGTAATGGAGAGCCTTTTTCGACAACTTGGCGGGCAACCACATCCGCATCAATAACAGGTACACCTAATTCCATAAATAGATCAGCAATAGTGCTTTTCCCACTGCCAATTCCTCCTGTTAATCCGACAACATACGTCATATTTTCTCCGTTTGTATTTAAAAGTCGTTACATTCTAAAACTTTTTACAAAAAAATAAAAAAATCTGACCGCTTTTATTGGTTTATCTCCTCGAATTTTAAATCAACATGTTAGAATGAGGAAAATTTGAATAAAGATGAACAGATGTAAAAGGAGCCAGTATGGCGACACAAAATCTTTTTAATGCCCAAGGAGAACGAATTGCGATTGTTTCAGGGCTAAGAACTCCTTTTGTGCAAAGGGATGGTGCATTTAAATCATCTTATGCAACCGATCTCGGCACAATGGTAACAAACGAATTATTAAGTCATGTTGAAATTGAACGTCACCATATTGAACAACTTGTATTTGGTCAGGTAATTCAGCAACCTGATATTCCAAATCCTGCTAGGGAGATAGCTTTAGCATTAAATATGCCGTATTTGCAGTCTTATACGTTAAGTAGTTCATGTTTATCGGGTTTACAGGCAGTGGCAAATATTGCAGGCAGTATTATCAGTGGAACAATTTCTGCGGGTATTGCTGGCGGAACAGATTCAATTTCAAATGCGCCTTTTAGTATTAGCCCAAGAGTTGTTCATAAATTAAAAGCCATTTTTAAAGCGTCAACAATTGAAAAAAAATTTGCGCTTTTTCGAGAATTTTCGTGGAGAGATTTAAAACCTCATGGTGTGAATTTAAAAGATTATATGACCCAAATGTCTGTTGCTGAAATTTCAGAACAAATGGCTCAGGAATATCATTTAAGTAGGGCTGAACAAGATGAGTTTGCACGATATTCACATGAAAAAGCAGTAAATGCTTGGAAAATAGGGGTTTTAAAAGGGGAGGTTATGCCTTCATTTCCCCTGCCGTACACTGATGCAGTTATATCTGATACGATAATTCCTTCAGCTAATAAAATGAAATATTATGATAAATTTTCGACTATTTTAGGAAAATCTTATGCAACGGTGACTGAAGCGAATATGCCTAGACCTGTTGATGGGGCTGCTGCTGTGATGTTGATGAGAGAGAATCAAGTAAAAGAATTAGGCTTAAAGCCCCTTGGTTATATTCGTAGTTATTCAATTATTGGTAATGATATTTGGCACAATATGTTTATGGGGGCGACAGTAGCAAGTAGTCAAGCACTTGATAGAGCAAGAGTTAGTTTAAAAGATATGGATTATATTGATATTCACGAAACTTCAGCCAGTCAAATGCTCGTTAATCTTCGTTTATTTGAATCCAATGAATTTGCAAAAAATCAACTTAATCGAACCGCTTGTCTTGGTGAAATCGATCAAGATAAATTAAATCATTTAGGCGGTTCAATTGCATTTGGTAATCCTCGTGCGGCAACAAGTTTACGTATTTTGATTCAATCATTAAATGCGTTAAAACGAAAAGGGGGCGGTATGTCTCTTATTGCCTCAAGTGGATTAGGTGGGTTAGGTGCGGCGATGGTGCTTGAAAGTGAATAAGGAAGAAAATATGCAAGAAGAAGTACAAAAAGTTTCCCCTTTCAATGTCGAGATCGATCATAACCAAATTGCCGTAGTAAGTATTCATGTACCAAATGAACGAGATAATTGGTTCTCAGAAAATTTTGTATCAGATTTGCGCGATGTAATAGGTGCTATCATTTATCAACAAGCTAAAGGGGTTATATTTAGATCAACCAAACCGAAATGCTTTATTCAGGGGTATAGTTTAAGTAAATTACAAGATACAACAGAAGCACAATTGTTGGCATTAACACAAGATGCACAAGCTGTAATGCGTGAAATTAATACATTAAAAATGCCAGTTGTCGCAGTGATTGATGGAGCCTGTTTTGGACTAGGATTAGAGCTTGCTTTAGCTTGTGATTATCGCATTGCGAGTGAAGAACAATACACGCAATTTGCAATGCCTCAAGTGAGATCGGGTATTTTGCCTTTTGCCGGAGGAACACAACGTTTACCTCGTTTAATTGGCTTGGCTAATTCTGCTACATTATTACTCTCTGGTAGTAAAATTAACGCAGAAAAAGCGTTACAATTAGGATTAGTGGATCGTCTTATTCCATCAAGTAATGCTTTCGAAATCGCCTATCAATTACTCTTAAATAATGAGATTACCAAAGTGGATTTCAAAAATCCGCTTACTCGCATAAGAAAATGGAAAAAGAATTTGTTAGGAAACTCATTGTTTAGAGAATATTACCTTAATTTTGTTGAAAATCGTTTATGGAATAGAGCGTTTGATAATTATCCTGCAATGCCAAAGATTTTGTCTGTACTTAAAGAGCCTCATTTTAAAGCAGGGTTAGCTTTAGAACAGCAAGCATTTGTTGAGTTATTTTCTACGGAGCAATCTCAAGTATTAATTAATTTGAAAAAATCAGAACAATTAATGCGTTATCGTTATCAAGCTAGAGCTAAGGGATCTAGCGTCAAACAAGTAAGTATTCTTGGAAGCGGATATATGGGGGCTGGTATTGCTTATTTAACGGCAAATAATGCAAAGTTACCTGTGAGAATTAAGGATATCCATCCAACTGAAATTCAAAAAGCCTTACAGAATAGTTATGAATTAATGAAAAAAGAAGTTGACCGCAAAATGCTTTCACACGGAGAAATGATTCAGAGAATGAATTTAATCACAGGTGGAGATAGACTGATGGCGGTAAAAGATACTGATTTTATTGTAGAAGCCGTTTATGAAAATTTATCGTTAAAGCAGGAAATGGTTGAGGAAAGTGAAAGTTATTATAATGAAGATACTATATTTGCTAGTAATACTTCCACATTCTCAATTCATGAAATCGCTTCTGTGGCAAAACGCCCAGAAAATATAGTGGGTTTCCACTATTTTAGTCCAGTGACTAAACGCAAGATGATCGAAATTATTCCTCATGCGAAAACGAGTGAGAAAACGATTTCTAAAGCGATTTATTTTGCCTTAAAACAAGGTAAATTACCGCTAGTGGTTGCTGATCAAGAAGGTTTTTTTATTAACCGAATTTTGACTCCTTTTTTACTTGAAGCAATAGAATGTTTAGTTGATGGTGAAGGCATTGAGTTTATAGATCAGTCACTCGAAGAGTTTGGTTTTAGAACAGGCCCCCTTGCAATGATTGATGATATGGGATTGGACGTTATTGTTAAATCAAATGCAGCAATGGTCAATAAATTAGGTAATCGTTTTATTTTACCTGAAGGTATCCAGTTATTAATTACGAATGATCGAAAAGGACGTAAAAACAAACGAGGTTTTTACTTGTATGATACCAAAGGGAATCGTACTCAAGAGGATAAAAGTATCTATTATGTAATGGAAACGATCATGCGAAATAACATGGAATCGCAAGATATTGCGCGTCGTTGTATTCTCAGAATGATTAATGAGGCGTGTTGGTGCTTACAAGATAATGTAATTACCTCAAAAGAAGAAGGGAATGTAGCATCTGTACTAGGTGTCGATTTCCCTGATTTTAGAGGAGGGATCTATGCTTATATCGAAGAGATTGGTGCAAAAGAAATCGTAAAACAACTTAGAAGACATGCTGCTTTATATGGTGATCGTTTTACCCCATGTGATTGGCTTCTTCAACAAGCTGAGCTAAATTAAATATATTACACACAACAAAGAGGATGACAAAATGAAAATATCTACTATTGCAATTTCTACAATAGTTGTATTAGGTGTTGCTGCGACCGGTGGTAGTTGGTATTCAGGTAAGCAAGTTGAAGAACATTATCAAGAATGGGTTAATCACGGTAATGTAACATTAAAAAAATTAGAGTTTTATGGTATTCAAGCTGAAATTAAAGGGGTTAATTTAACCCGTCACTTTTTTAGCTCTGATGCAACATATACCATTGAGGCTAAATTAGCTGATGAAACTTATATCTTTAAAGGTCAGGATAAATTAAATCATGGTCCATTTCCAATAAATAGGCTATTAAGTGGTAATTTAATACCTGCAATGGCTAGTACAGAAAGTCATATTTCTGTACCAGTACAATTAAGTCAATATTTTTCTAAGGATGAATTATTATCCGGCACAAGTACCATCAGTTATGATGGTACCATTTCTGGTTCTGTTTCTTCTCAACCTTTCTCATTGTCTGATGCAGAAGGAGAAGTATCAGAAATGAATATTGATTTTACTGCTGATAAATCAGGTAAAACAGATTTATCTTTTCAGCTTCCTTCATTAAAGGTAGATGATGAGGATAAAGGGTTTCTTGAGATGCAGAATTTAAGTTACGCTATCAATTTTAAGTATAACGAAGGATATAATTTTTTAACAACTGGAGATAGTTTGCTAAAAATAGATTCTTTCACCATGCAAAATGAGCCACAAGATGACAATATTATTAAATTAAATAAATTACAAGTAAGCACTATTACAGAATTGAATGGTGATAGATATGATGATAAAAATCAGATTGAAACTGATCTTATTATTGCGCAAGATGGAAAGGATCAAAAACTTGGGCATTTAAAAATTGATGGTAGTTTGCAACTTGATGCTCTTTCAATAGAAGAGTATATGTCTTATTTTGCTCAACCTGATAAGATAGTTTCAGAAGAAGCGACCAATGCGGCTATTAAATTATTTACAAAAAATCCACAGCTACATATTGATGAGTTTTCTCTTGAAAATAATTCTGGTAAAAATAATATTGCCTTGATTATGAATTTAAAAGATTGGGACATTGATGAGTTACAGAATATAGATTTATCAGATTTGTTTAATTTATTAGTTGAGTCTAAATTGAATATAAATATTGATATTAATTCTACTAAAGAATTAATATCACAATTAATGATATTAGATGGTGTACCTGAAAGTGAGGTAGAAGATCAAGCACAAAGTGCCATTGATAATTTGCTATATCAAGTTAATAACAGTCATTATTTCATGATGGATGGAAATAGCGTTAAAATGAATGCTGAAATAGATCAGGGCAGAATGATATTGAACGGTACTCCAGTTTCTGATGAAGAAGTTCAGGGGATCATTTTAGCTTTAATTTTTGGATTAGGAATGCTCTAATTTTTAAAAAGATAACGAAAATAATAAAAAAAGCTAGCCTATTTTATAGGCTAGCTTTTTGTTTACCATCCCAGTGCTCTATGTGCGACTTTATGGCGAGCGAATGTTAAGGGATTTAATGCTAATAAACCTAAGTTCCTAATAACTTGTACAGGTAAAAACTCGCAACAAAAGATCGAAATCAGACCGCTTGTAGATCGCATAATTCTTTCTTGATCAGCTTGACGATTTTCATTGAAGGTACTTAATAGTGCCTGATCACCAATATCTTGCTGTTGATTGAAAGCTGTACCTACCAACGTAGCTAATTCAAATAGATCTCGCATACCTAAATTAAAACCTTGTCCAGCAACAGGGTGAAGGAATTGTGAAGCATTACCTACAATCGCTAAACGGTGATGAATATGTGATTGGCTTTTTCGTAAAGAAAGTGGGTAAACGAACCGCTTGCTTACACGTGAAAATTTACCTAGTTTCCAACCAAATTGCTGTTGTATTGCTTGTAAAAATTCATCATCTGAATAATCCATTACTTCAGTGGTATCATTCATACACCAGACTAGCGACATTGTTTTTTCAGTGAGTGGCAATAACGCAAAAGGGCCTTGTGTAGTAAATCGCTCGAAAGCTTGATTTTGATGTGATTCGCTAAGTTCAACATTAGCAATAATGGCAGATTGATTGTACTCTTTGACTAATACTGTTTCGACACCACACTTTTGAGCAATTTGAGATTGAATACCATCAGCCGCAACTACCAGTTTACACTCAATGACTTCTTGATTAGCTAAAGTCAGCGTACAGTGTGTATTTGAACGTTCTACTTTTTCGACAGTATTAGGGCAAAATAAAGTAATATTTTGATGTTGAGCGATGATGTTATTCAACTTTTCACCGAGCTTCGCTAATTCAACAACTGTTCCTAATTGTGGTAAATGTAATTCTTCGGCCTTAATATGCGTTTTACCAAAATGCCCTTGGTCTGAGACATGAATTTTATGGATAGGCGTTGAAATTTGTGCAATCAGGTCTACTAAATTCTGCCCAACAAGCGATTGGATCTTCGCTAACTTTTGCAAGCTACCATAAGCGAGTGCAATAGAGCGAGCATCAAAACCACCTTGCTCTGCAAAATTAGGAATAGATTTTTCAATAATCGCAATTCGTATTTTGTGTGATGTAGCCGAGCTTAATGCAAGGGACAATACAGAGCCAGTAATCGCTCCACCTACAATCGCAATATCAAATTGTTCAGCCATTTATTTTACCTCAATTAACGCCCTGCTATTGTCTTGAGCGAGTAATTTGCCTACAGGATAGAGATCAACATTCATTGTTTTTGCAATTTGTTGCACGGAACTGACCGCTTGTGGTTTCACTGCAATGAGTAAACCGCCTGAAGTTTGAGGATCACAAAGAATAGCCTTTTGTTCATCACTCATTGGCGAAATTAAATGCCCATAGCTATCAAAATTACGTTGTGTGCCACCTGGAACTGCCCCTTGTGCAATATAATCTTTAACACCATCCAATGTTTTAACTTGCTCAACATAAACTTCTGCTCGAAGATTTGAACCTTGGCAAATTTCACTTAAATGCCCTAATAAGCCAAAGCCTGTTACGTCCGTCATTGCGGTTATTTCGGGTAATTTGGCAAATTCTGCACCAATCAAATTCATTTGACACATTACATCACGGGCAAGGTTCTTATGTTCAGGTTTTAATTTACCCTGTTTTTCTGCGGTAGTGAGTACACCAATTCCCAATGGTTTAGTGAGGAAAAGTTCACAATCTGCTTGGGCAGAGGCATTTTTCTTCACTTGATCAGTGGAAATAATCCCCGTTACCGCTAGACCAAAAATTGGTTCAGGCGAATCAATAGAATGTCCGCCAGCTAGGGCAATACCGGCTTGCTGACAAGCAAAACGTCCACCATCCACAATCTTTTGTGCCACTTCGGGTGGAAGTACATTAATCGGAAAGCCTAAAATCGCAATTGCCATAATCGGCTTACCACCCATCGCAAAAATATCACTAATTGCATTTGTTGCTGCAATTCGTCCGAAATCAAATGGATCATCCACAATTGGCATAAAGAAATCAGTGGTACTGATAATACCTACGCCATTACCAATATCGTAAACAGCAGCATCATCTTTGGTTTCATTACCGACTAACAAATGCGGATCGATAAATTTGGCTTGTTCTGTATGGAGGATTTGTTCTAGTGTTTTTGGTGAGATTTTACAGCCACATCCTGCTCCGTGGCTGTATTGGGTTAAACGAATGGAGTCTAATTGCATTGCTATCCCTCAATAATCAATAAATTTATTGAATTGTACTCCTTTTTTAAAAAATTGACAGTAACTGACCGCTTGTAACGAATGTGATAAAATGTGGATATGATAAATTTTAGCTGTAAAAATTATGCCAACAATAAATCAATCTTCATTGGTCGCTTATAGTGCTGAACAAATGTATCAGCTTGTGAATGATTATGAAAAATATCCCCAGTTTTTATCTGGTTGTGTGGGAGCGACCACGTTAAGTATCGGAGAGAACGAACTTAACGCCGAGTTAGTGATTCAGAAGCTAGGTATCAGCCAGCGTTTTAGCACCCATAATATAATGATTCCTAATCGAAAAATTTCGATGGAATTATTAAATGGACCTTTTCGTTATTTGACGGGGGCTTGGACGTTTGAACCCTTTGATGAACAGAGTTGTAAAATTTCGTTTCAGTTAGATTTTGAATTTTCCAATACTTTAATTGCAATGGCTTTCGGGAAAATTTTTAATGAGCTTACCATTAAAATGGTCAATGCCTTTAAAGTAAGAGCGAAGGAGGTTTATGGTGTCTGAACAAGCCGAAAAAATTGTTGTAGAAGTAGTTTATGCCTATCCAGACAAATATTTTTTGAAGAAGTTATACCTAGATAAACCACTTTCGATTCAAAATGTGATTTTGCAATCAGGCGTGCTAGAAAAATATACAGAAATTGATTTACGAGAAAATAAAATCGGCATTTTTAGCCGCCCAGCAAAACTCACAGACTTAGTCGAAAATGGCGATCGTATTGAAATCTACCGTCCATTGATTGCTGATCCAAAAGAAATTCGTAGAAAAAGAGCAGAGCAACAGAAGAAATAAAATTTTATATAATAAATTTTATAATTAAATTGAATATCTATTCAAATATAATTAAGAGTATTAAAATTAGAAAATATTCAATAAATTACTTTTTATCTAATTTGATATTTTAAAATTCTATAATTAATGATTATTTCGCTATAATTTTTAAAGTTTATCTAATTAAATAGAATATCTACACAAATATAATTAAAAGCATTACAATTAGAAAATATTTAAAGAATTAATTTTTATCCTATTTAATTTTTCAAAAATTCTATAATTAATAATTATTGCACTATAAGTTTTAAAGTTTATCTAATTAAATATAATGTCTACACAAATATAATTAAAAGTATTACAATTAGATTGGGTTTAAAGTGAAATTACTTTTTATCTCATTTAATTTTTAAAAATTCTATAATTAATAATTATTGAACTATAAGTTTTTTAGTACTTATTATTTTATAGAATCATTCCTTTTAGTTGCATTTTTGTTATTAAAGTAGTTAATCTATTGATAGAAAGTTATTGTTTTAATAAAAATGGCTAAATTATATATGATCATCATATTTTTAGTTTAAACATTAAGAAGGGGCATAATGATGAAATTTATTTTATTTAGCGCTCGAGAAGATGAAAAAGCAGCAATTGCATCTTATCAAAAAAATCATCCAGAAATTGAATTAGATATCTATACTGATCATATCACGGAAGAGACAATGCCTTACATAAAGAAAGGTTATGACGGCATTATTGCTAGTCAAGTGCCAGCGATTCCTGAGGCAGCTTATCACTTGATGAAAGAAGCTGGTATTAAGGTTTTTGCAACACGATCAGCTGGTTTCGATATGTATAATTTAAAATTACTTAAGGAATTAGGTATTCGTTTTACGAGAGTGCCAGTTTACTCCCCATTTGCCATTTCGGAATTTGCATTTACGAGTGCAATGTATTTTTCGAGAGATATTGATGTCATCCAAAAGAATAATAAAGTCGGTGATTTCCTTTTCACTGATGATAATACAAGTACAGAAATTAGACATAAAACAGTGGGTATTATCGGAACTGGTCACATAGGACGTCAAACCGCTCAGTTATTCAAGAGTACAGGAGCTAAAGTTATTGGGTATGATGTTTATCCATGTAAGGAAGCGGAAGATATTTTGACTTATGTTTCGAGTATTGAAGAGTTAGTTGAACAGTCAGATGTTATTTCACTCCACGCTCCAGCAACACCAGAAGATTATCATTTATTTGATAAAAAACTCTTTGCGCGAGCTAAGAATAATCTTATTTTGGTAAATACAGCGAGAGGAAGTTTAGTTGATACAGAAGCTTTATTAGATGCTCTAGATAATAATCAAATAAGAGCAGCGGCTGTTGATACTTATGAATTTGAGGGACCTTATGTCAATAGAAAGGTCAACCTTGAGGATGTGACAGACAAGGTTTTCTTGAGATTGTTAAAACATGATAGGGTCCTTTATTCTCCACACCTCGCTTTCCATACACATACAGCGTTAGAAAATCTGGTTCATATAGCACTAGAGGGCGCTAGACGTATCTTACAAGGCGAAGAAGTAAAAGAAGAGTTGAAATTGGATTAAATTGATTTACAACTTGAAAAGTTAGACAATTACTTTAAGGACTGTGTTTGATCTTAGATTGAACTCAGTCCTTTTTATTTCAATGAATTTATTTTTCAGGGCATAGTAACAAACATAAAAGTAGATTAATTTTTCTACTTGCCCTAGTTTTTCAATTTATGTTATAAAAATGTTACTCTTTAATCAGTTTGCTAGGTTTAAATTGTTGAGGGGAAAAATACACACCAATCCACATTCCACAGTTTGTCTATGGCATTAATAATTTATTAGGGAGTTAACATATACTATTACAGTAATTGGCATATGAGTGGTTGATGTTATTTTAGCTAAAGGTGGCTAAATGATATGTTTATCATATTGTTGAGTTCACAAATTAAAATAGGGAGAATAATGATGAAATTTATTTTATTTAGTGCAAGAGAAGATGAAAAAGAAGCGATTGCTTCCTATAAAAAAAATCATCCAGAAATTGAATTAGATGTTTATACCGATCACATTACAGAAGAAACAATGTCTCATATCAAGAAAGGTTACGATGGCGTGATTGCGAGTCAAGTCCCCGCGATTCCTGAGACTGCTTATTATTTAATGAAAGAAGCTGGGGTGAAAGTCTTTGCAACTCGATCAGCTGGTTTTGATATGTATAATTTAAAATTACTCAAAGAATTAGGCATTCGCTTGGCGAGAGTACCAGTTTATTCTCCATTTGCTATCGCAGAATTTGCATTTACAAATGCAATGTATTTTTCTAGAGATATTGATATCATCCAAAAGAATAATAAACTCGGTGATTTTCGTTTTACTGACGAAAATACAAGTACAGAAATTAGACATAAAACGGTTGGTATTATAGGGACAGGTAACATAGGAAGCCAAATAGCTAAACTATTTAGTAAAACAGGCGCTAAAGTTATTGCTTATGATATCGCTCCAAATAAGGCATTAGAAGATATTTTAACCTATGTTTCAAGTGCTGAAGAGTTAGTCGAACAATCTGACATTATTACGTTGCATATTCCAGCATCAGAAGAAAGTTATCACATGTTTGATAAAAAACTCTTTAGCCTTGCTAAAAAGAAGCCTATTTTCATCAATGCAGCAAGAGGAAGTTTGGTTGATACAGAAGCCTTATTAGATGCGATTGATAATAATCAAATAAGAGCTGCGGCTATTGATACTTATGAATTCGAAGGACCTTACTTTAATAGAAAAGTCAATCTTGATGATGTTACTGATGATGTATTCTTGAGATTGTTGAAACATGATAGAGTGCTTTATTCTCCTCACGTTGCATTCCACACATACACAGCGATAGAAAACCTTGTTCACATAGCAATAGATAGTGCTAAACGTATTTTACAAGGTGAAGAAATCGAGGAAGAAGTCAAATTATAGAGTAAATAGATCATAAAACCATGACGGTCTTGTTTTATTTAAGACTTGTCATGGTTTTTTTTATAGTTTTATATTTTCTCATTTAGTCATTAATAATATGTATTAATTAGTTAACGAATTATACCCCTTCAACAACGCATCCCAATTCTTTTCAGAAAAATGAATATTAAGGCGTTCTTTTTCTTTATCGAATGATCGTTTTAAGCGTGATAAATTGTCTTTTTTCCATTCTTCGCCAGACTGAATTTGGCATTTATCGAAGTCAATTAACCAAAATTTCCCATCATTTTTACCAATTAAAATATTATGAATATTGAGATCGGAATGATGGACTTGATGATCATGTAATTGGCGGATTAGCTGTCCGATAGCACGGTATTGTTGGGTAGTTAATTTTGAAATTTGTAAAAACTGACTAAGGTCTTGAGTGTTGTCTATTCTCCCCAGTAGTATGTCAGCTTGATAAAAACATAGAAACCGTTGAATTTTTAAAGCGAGTGGGTGTGGAACTGGAATATTCCATTGGCATAATTGTTTAAGCAGTTTAAATTCTTGATAGGCTCGGGTCGTTTCAATGCCATTAAATAGGTAACTATCTTTGATGACTTTGCCAAATAAGCCCCCTCGATAGTAATGACGTAACACGCTATTTATCGCTAATTCAGCTTTAGTATCCAAAAACCAAGTAATCCCTCTTCCTGTTGATGAGCCAAGTAAGCGGTCAGATTGTGAGAAATCTTTGCAATTTAATAGGGATTTAACAAAGGGTTGTTGTGAGTTGGATACGAAATCGGAATTAAAATGATAATACGCCATAATTTACTGGTTTAATTAATCAAGAATAATTTTCAATAATCTAGCATGATTTTAATATCTTTTCATCGTCTTTTTGCTGTCTTTTCGTTGTGCTGCATTGTTTTTTTAAGGCAATTTGATAGAATCTTCGCCTTAAAATTTTAGAGGATATTCAATGAACACCATTTCTCCAGAAGCCCAGAGTGTTAAAGAGGCGTTATTGGCTAAGGGTATTGAAACGCCGACCATTCCCCACCAAAAAGATAAAGATCATCGTCGAGCGGAAATTCAACAGCATATGCGAGCTGTACTGGAGTTACTCGGGCTAGATTTACGAGATGATAGCTTAGAAGAAACGCCACACCGTTTAGCTAAAATGTATGTGGATGAAATCTTTAGCGGACTGGATTACCAGACTTTTCCTAAAATCACAAAAATTCGTAATCAGATGAAAGTGAGTGAAATGGTCATTGTTGATGATATTACGCTAACGAGTACTTGCGAACACCATTTTGTGACGATTGATGGATCCGTAGCCGTTGCTTATTATCCAAAAGATTGGGTAATCGGGTTGTCGAAAATCAACCGTGTTGTACAATTTTTTGCTCAACGCCCACAAGTGCAAGAACGTTTTACCGAACAAATTTTAACGGCTTTTCAAACCATTTTAGAAACGGAAGACGTGGCGGTGTATGTAAAAGCGACCCACTTTTGTGTGAAATGTCGTGGAGTAAAAGACACCAATAGCCAAACAATGACGTCAGCATTTGGCGGAGTGTTCTTACAAGATAGAGAAACCCGTAAAGAGTTTTTATCATTGATTAACCGATAATAAAACAGCAAGCGGTCAGATAAAAGGAAAAATTTGCAAATGAGAGTTGCATTAGGGATTGAATATGATGGCAGTCGTTATTATGGTTGGCAACGGCAACAACATTTAGATTCCGTCCAACAAAAATTAGAAGAAGCATTGTCGATTGTTGCAAATTCCCCTTGTGAAGTTTTTTGTGCAGGCAGAACCGATTCTGGCGTTCATGGAACAGGGCAAGTTGTTCATTTTGATACGGAAGCAGATCGCCCATTAAAAAGTTGGTGTTTTGGGACAAATGTCCATTTACCTTCTGATATTGCAGTGAAATGGGCAGTTGAAGTGAGTAATGACTTCCACGCTCGTTTTAGTGCAACAGCTCGTCGTTATCGTTATATTATTTATAATCAAAAATTACGCCCTGCGATTTTGCCATTTGGCGTTTCTCTCTATCATCCTCCGCTTGATCACGAAAAAATGCACGAAGCAGGGCAATTTCTGCTAGGCGAGAATGATTTCAGTTCATTTCGTGCAGCTCAATGTCAATCAAAATCCCCTTGGCGAAATGTGCATCATTTAAAAGTAACCCGTCAGCAAGATTATGTTATCGTCGATATTCAAGCGAATGCCTTTGTGCATCATATGGTACGTAATATTGTCGGTAGCTTAATTGAAGTTGGACAGGGTAAACAACCGATAGAATGGATTAAATGGTTGTTAGAACAAAAAGACCGAAAACTCGCCGCGCCAACGGCAAAAGCGGAAGGTTTATATTTGGTTGATGTTCATTATCCCGAACATTTCAATCTGCCTAAAGGACGTTTAGGACCCTTGTTTTTAAATGATTAAAAAAGCCGAACATGGTGTTCGGC
The DNA here is from genome assembly GCF_009684715.1 of Otariodibacter oris. Lineage (NCBI taxonomy): Bacteria > Pseudomonadati > Pseudomonadota > Gammaproteobacteria > Pasteurellales > Pasteurellaceae > Otariodibacter > Otariodibacter oris. The sequence goes on from NZ_CP016604.1 coordinate 722,515, forward strand.
TCATTATTTTTATCTAATTAGTTTGCTAATCAAATAGTTATTCCACAACCTCATTCAAGTTTTTTAAACTATCATCAGTACGACGGGCTTCCCCTTTTTGTTTTTGTTTATTGAGTTGGGTTTCGAGTTTAGTTTCGACGTCGTTAATCGCTTTGTATAAATCCTCATCTTGAGCTTTTGCAAAAAGTTCTCCTGCGGGAGTACCAATTGAGGCTTCAACTTCGTAACCATTAGGTAATTTGTGGATCATGAAATGTGGGCTGATAAGTTGTGTTTTCCATTTATTCAATTTTGATAAACGGTCTTCAATGTGAGAGCGAATTGCTGGGGTAACATCCATTTGTTTGCTTGAAATATTGATTGTCATAGCATTTTCCTCTTAATTAAAACATCTAAAACCAATAAACATCATTATTTATCAGTTATCTTAAAGTTATGTGTTTCTTGCAGAAATTTCAATACTTACTCTTGAGCAAAATTGCAAAATTTGATCTACTTAACACTTTTCGTGTGTTTTCGACTATAATTCCAACTTAATATTCAAATGAATTGAACATTACTGAAATAAAATAATCAGTTTTTATGGGAAAAGAGAAAAATATGAATCAAAAACAGTTACCACCATTTCAATGGCAATTTCTGCATCCAAAATATTGGGGATTGTGGATTGGTTTTGGGATATTTCGTCTTGTTTTATGTTTACCTTATCCTGTTTTAGTACGTATTGGGAAAGGGCTAGGCAAATTATTTGTATCATTAGGATTTGGTAAACGAAGAATGCAGATTGCACGTCGCAACCTTGAATTATGTTTCCCTGATTATACCGAACAACAGATCAATGAGATTTTAGCGAAGAACCAAGAGTCTGTGGGAATGGCGATCATTGAAACAGGCATGGCGTGGTTTTGGTCGGATAAGCGTGTTTTAAAATGGTCTAAGATTGAAGGTATTGAACATCTTCAAAATAGTGGCGAAAGGGGCGTATTGTTTATTGGTGTACATTTCCTCACTTTAGAATTAGGAGCCAGAATTGTTGGATTACATTATCAAGGCGTGGGCGTTTATCGTCCGAATGATAATCCGCTATTTGACTGGTTTCAGTTTAGAGGACGCGTGAGATCGAATAAAGCAATGTTAGATAGAAAAGATTTACGCGGTATGATCGCTGCTTTAAAAGCAGGAGAGGCAATTTGGTATGCGCCAGACCATGATTATGGGCGAAGAAAAAGTGTATTTGTGCCATTTTTTGCGGTCAAAGATGCTTGCACCACAACAGGTACGGCAATCTTACTAAAATCTGCACCAGATAGCTTAGTTGTACCTTTTTCTCCAATTCGACATGATGATTTTTCAGGATATACCGTGAAAATTAGCCCACCTGCTGATATTCAGGCAAATGAAGATGAAATCGTTATTGCGACGAAAATGAATAAATTGGTTGAAACAGAAATTATGAAAGCGCAATCTCAATATATGTGGTTACATCGTCGTTTCAAAACGCGTCCGAACAAAGATGATCCAAGTTTGTATGATTAATTTATAGGACCAAGCGGTCAGTTTAGAGCAAAAATTTGCAAAATTGAGAATGAGGAATTAACGTTGGAAAAAATTAAAGTGGTGCTTGCGACAGGTAATGCAGGTAAAGTCAAGGAAATGGCAGACGTACTAAGTGAATTTGGCTTGGATGTTGTTGCACAAAGCGAATTCGGTTTAACTAGTCCAGAAGAAACAGGCTTAACTTTTGTTGAGAACGCATTGCTAAAAGCACGCTATGCATCTCAAATGACAGGACTACCAGCCATTGCGGATGATTCAGGATTATCCGTTGAGGCATTAGGTGGCGAGCCGGGATTATACTCAGCACGCTATGCGGGTGTAGATGGGGATGATGTTGCAAATCGTGAAAAATTATTGAAAGAATTAGATTCTGTAGCAGAGGAACATCGTACCGCGAAATTTGTCAGCTGTATTGTGTTTCTAAAACATGAAAAAGATCCCACACCTAAAATTGCATTAGGTGAATGTTTTGGCACGATTTTACGTGAAGAAAGAGGGAATAATGGTTTCGGTTACGACTCACTCTTTTTCTATCCGCCGAAACAATGCACCTTTGCGGAATTAGAAACCGTAGAGAAAAAGAAAATTTCACATAGAGCTATTGCACTGCAATCGCTTAAACAACAATTAGAAGAGGAACATAAATGTTAATTACGACTACGCCTTCATTTGAAGGGAAGGAAATTATTGAATATAAAGGACTCGTTTTTGGCGAAGTGGTAGCTGGGGCTAATTTTCTGCGTGATTTATTTGCCAGTGTGACTGACTTTATTGGTGGACGTTCTGGTGTGTATGAAAGTAAATTAAACCAATCCCGCCAAAATGCATTAGCGGAATTAGAACAAGAAGCAAAAAAGTTAGGTGCTAATGCTGTTGTTGGCGTTTCCTTTGAATATCAATCAATGGGCGGCGATAAAGGGATGTTTATTGTCGTTGCAACAGGCACTGCGGTTGTTATACGTTAATGGGCAGAAAACTTGAAATAACGCCTTTCTTTTGGCAAACAAAATCGTTGATGGAGATGAATGAAGCGGAATGGGAAGCGTTATGCGATGGTTGTGGAAAATGTTGCTATCGTAAATATCTTCAAGGTAGAGGAAAAAGAGAGCGTCTTTTCTACACATCTGTTGCGTGTAATTTATTAGATGTAGATTCTGGTAAATGCAGTAATTATCTCAATCGCTTTGAAATTGAGCATGACTGTACAAAATTAACCAAACGCAATTTACCTGATTTTCACTGGTTACCTAAAACTTGTGCTTATCGCCTTTTGTATGAGGGAAAAGCGTTATTTGATTGGCACCCTCTTATTTCACAAGATCCAGAGTCGGTAAAACATGCCGATATTCTCATTAAACACGGTATTCATGAAAAAGATGTGATAGATTGGTTTGAATTTGTTATTGATGAGGTATAAATAAGCAGTAAGATTGTTCAATAATTTTGTAATTTTAATCATAATAAATAATATAGGGAGTAAAACAATGAAAACAGCATTAGTTACAGGTGCAACGGCAGGATTTGGCTTAGCAATTTGCAAAAGTTTAGTTTCTGCAGGTTATAAAGTCATTGGTACAGGACGTCGTGCAGAACGTTTAGCTGAAATCAAAGCAGAGTTGGGGGAAAACTTTTTACCTTTAGCTTTTGATGTAAGTGATGCTAAACAAACAGAAGAGGCATTAGCTAATCGTCCTGAAGGTTGGAAATCCATTGATTTACTCGTGAATAACGCAGGATTAGCCCTTGGCTTAGAACCTGCCAATAAAGTGGATTTACAAGATTGGTATCAAATGATCGATACGAATATCAAGGGGCTAGTTACTGTGACACGCCTAATTTTGCCTGAAATGGTTGAAAAAAATTCAGGGCATATTATTAATCTTGGCTCAATTGCGGGGACTTATCCATATCCGGGTGGTAATGTCTATGGGGCAACAAAAGCGTTTGTTAAGCAATTCAGTTTAAATTTACGAGCAGATTTAGCGGGGACAGCAATCCGAGTAAGCAATGTAGAACCGGGGTTGAGTGGTGGAACCGAGTTTTCAAATGTTCGCTTTAAAGGCGATGATGAAAAAGCCGCTAAGGTTTATGAGAATGTACAATCAGTCACACCCGAAGATATTGCGAATATCGTGTTATGGCTCAATCAGCAACCCCCACATGTGAATATCAATCGTGTTGAAGTCATGCCAACTGCACAAACTTTTGCCCCATTGAATGTACATAGAGAGGCAAATTAAATAAACCTGAATTTTTACGTATAGAAATGCGGTCAGTTTGAGTTTAGTGAAAAGCTTACTCAGATGTGACCGCATTTTTGTTTCAGAAATCAGGGAATAATATATAATTTTACAAAAAATTAGGAAAAACAGACCGCTTGTAGTTAATAGATATAAATGTATAGCGTGATTATTATTTAAAAAAGGTTAAATAATGAAAAAAGATATTACTCTTGAAAAAACAAGTAAATATATATCTATAACAGCAAATTTAATAGCACGTTTAAGATTTGCTGATATTAATCAAAAAGTAAGTTATTTAGATCTAGATATTCCATTTGAAGATTTTGGGAAAGAAATTCGAGCAAAATTATCGGAAAGTAAAGAGGTTACTGATGATGTATTTATGTATCATTGGAATAATCAAGATGAAATGGATAAATTCACTCAACTTGAAGAAAAAAAGTGATGGCAACTTATGGCTATAAAAATAAAACGAGCCTTTATAAGGATACCATTTTTCTGATAATAAAAGTTAATAATGATATGTTATACATAGAACCCTGCCATAATTATAGTTTGGGATCATTTACTTCTGTAAAAGATGAAAATAAGAAAGCAATAAAATTTGAATACCCATTAACCATTTCAGATGAAGCATTAGGTAAAGCAACAATGGAGGCTTTTGAATATTGTACAAGCATCTATATTGTAGGACATGGAGTTACCAAGATGTCAAAAAAGAAAGAACTGAGTCTAGCTAAAAACTATATGTATTATATTGGTAGTGAAGCAGGTCGGAGCTATTCTGAAAGCGTAGCTCATGTGCTGAGTGGGGCAAAATATATTTTAGATAAAGACCATAAAAATGGTAATGATGATGTCAGTATACGATGTTTTGTAAATGCTATTACAACGGCAACAGGGAATATATTCGGTTGTGTTTGTGTTCTTTCTTCTCGTTATGAAGCTAAAGCTTCTTATGAATTATTGAAAAATAGTGATATTCAAGCATTTAAACAAGATCTTTATGTGGCTGCTAAATTAAAAATATTAGCAGATAAAGAAACACGTATGTCATTAGGATTATTTTTAGGTCTGATGTCAGATAGTCCAGTTTTATTAAATTATATAAAATCTTATCATTGTTACGTTGAATATATGAATAATGTTAATAGTGGTAAATATAAGAAAACAGATCCTGCTGAGTTTTTCTTTAAAAGTTATTTATTAGCAGTAAATGGAAGATGGAATGAGCTAAAATATCGTATTGATTTCTTCTTTAATGAAAATAAAGCATCAAAGGTAATTAAGTATTATCTACCTTGTAATGAATTTTTGTTAGGTCTTTATGAAAAAGATGTTGATAAAATGTATTCTGCATTGACTAAATTATTAGATTTAAAAATAGCTAAGAGAAAGAATTATGGTGTCAATGTTTTTTTTGATTTTTATCTTAATATAGAAGTGCTAATACTAGCCAAAATAGCAGCACTTCATGGATTTAATGTAAATATTGATCATCCAACTGCACCAAAAGAATTAATTGAATATAATCCTTTAAGAGAATATATAGATCCTTATGATTTTATGAAAGAATATAATTTTGAGCATCCGCATCAAGAATGGATTGATTTATGTAATTCTCGTATGGAAAAAGTGAAGTCCGATAAAGAAAATAATAGATTAAAAAATAGGATTTTTTCGTGGTTTAAAAAATAAAGGGCGACTAACAATTAGCTTTGGAAATAACGAATATGTCAAAAATTAAAGAACTTAGTATGGCAAAAAACTATATGTATTATATTGGTAGTGCTTGCCAGAGAACCTACCAAGAAAGTGTAGAGCATGTAAAAGAAAGTTCTGCCTATCTTGACGAAAAGGGGTTCTCAGATTTTTATGAATTAGATCCTAAAAAAAATATATTTATCCCTAAAAAGTCATCTGAAAGTACTTTACAGAAAGACTTGAGATTCATTAAAACAGGTTTTGGCAATCCGTTATTTTGTATGAAGTGGATTGGAACATATTATGAAGCTCGAGCATCATTACGATTACTTTTAGAGGGAAATGTACCCGCTTTTAAACAAGATGCTTATGTTGGGGCAAAATTAGATATATTAGGCAGTGAAGATTCTCTAGGATGGATTCATGGTATAAATACTTCTAGCTTTTTTGTTCCCATTATGTCGGATAATCCACAATTAATTCAATTTTTAATTAATCATCGTAATGATTTTGAAGATAAATATAAAAGAACAGATACTCATTCTTTTTTTCTAAAAAATACTCTTTTGGCTTTAGCTGGAGATTGGCAAGAATTAAAAGAGCGAGCTGAAGTTTTTTTAAATGAACCTAAAAAGGTAAAAGAAGATAACAAGCGGATACCCGACCACGAGTTTTACGTTGCCTTGTGTGATAAAAATATTGAAGGTATGGAAGCTGCCTTGAAAAAATTATTAGAACCAAGAGCAGCTAAATGGGCAGTTTATGATAATAACCTTTGGTTTGATTTTTACCTACAAATGCAAGTTTTAATGTATGCCAAAATTGCAGCCATTCATGGTTTTGATTTGGATATAGATAGCCCGATAGCACCTAAAGAATTAATTGAATATAAGCCATTAGAGCATTACGAAGACCCCTACGATTTTATGAAAGAATTTGATTATGATAAACCTTTAGAGGATTGGATAAATGCTTGGAAGGAAAAAATGGCAGAGTCAAAACCAAAAGAGGAACTAAAAAAGAAAAAGGCATTTTGCCCTTGGTTTAGTAAGGTAAAAAACATTGTTGAAGCAATAAGAGTAATTTATTTTACAAAAAATTAGGAAGAACTCACCGCTTGTAGTTAATTAAAATATGGAGAAAAATATGAAAAAAGCTGTATTAATGTCGTTGTGTTTAATTGGGTTATTAGGTTGTGAATCAACAGATTATTATAATGATGAACGTTCTGCTCGTTTCATTTATGGCGATGCAGAATTTGAGCGTTTGGTAAAAGAGGGTAAATTACAAAAGATGGAGACCCAAACAATTAAATTTGAGAATCATAAAGTACTAGAAAATAAGTAGAGTAGTATTGAAGCATTAAGGGCTAAGTTGTATATACTTAGCCCTTAATTCTATCGATTAAATTGCATAGCCTAGTGCATAGAATGCAACAAGAACAACAGCAATAATTACTGTACCGATGTTAAGTTTTTTCACTTCGCCTGAAATAATACGGCCAAGTACTAAACTTGCAAAGCCAAGCATGATACCTGTAACGATATTAGCAGTAAGTACAATAAATACCGCACAAATTAAACCAGACATTGCGCCAACAAAGTCATCAAAGTCTAATTTAGAGACATTGCTCAACATTAACAGCCCAACGTACATGAGTGCTGGTGCAGTGGCATATCCCGGCACTAAAAATGCAAGAGGTTGGAAGAAAAGCATAAGTAGGAAAAGAATACCCACAACGACCGCTGTTAGACCTGTCTTTCCACCCACTGCTGTACCTGCCGCAGATTCAATATAAACAGCAGCTGGTGCAGTACCAAATAAACCTGCAAGAATACTACTCATTGAGTCAGAGGTAAGTGCTTTACCACCATTGATAATTTGACCTTGTTCATCAAGTAGATTTGCTTGACCTGCTACGGCTCTGATTGTCCCTGTGGCATCAAAAATTGCAGTCATCACGAGGGCAAATACGACTGGAAGAATAGCAGTATTTAATGCGCCCATAATATCTAAATTAAATAGTTGAGAGTTTTCGCCAAAGCTAGGTAGCTTGAAGACACTACCTTCAAATTTAACATTGGGATCAATGGCTAATCCAATGATTGTGATAGCAATAATGACCCATAGAATTGAGCCTTTCACTTGTAAGCGTTCTAAACCAATAATAGCAGCGAGTCCAATTAACGCCATAATAACAGGGAATGAGGTAAACTCGCCCATTTTTACTGGTAAGCCTGCATCATTACCTACCACTAAACCCACGCCATTTGCTGCAATTAAAAGTAAGAATAATCCGATACCAATACCTGCTCCATGAGCAATACTTGATGGTAGATTACGTAAAATCCAACCACGGATTCCTGTTACAGAAACTAGAGTGAATACCACGCCCATTAAGAAAATTGCACCCAATGCAACGGGTACACTAATTCCTTGCCCAAGCACTAAGCTGAAGGCAGTAAATGCAGTAAGTGAAATGGCACAACCGATTGCCATTGGTGCATTTGCCCATAAACCAATTAAGATTGATCCTAGACCTGCAACTAAACAGGTGGCAATAAAAACAGAATCAGCAGGGAAACCAGCTGCACTTAACATATTTGGAACAACGATGACGGAGTAAACCATAGCAAGAAAGGTAGTTAAACCTGCAATGATTTCTTGTCTAACGTTAGAGCCTCGTTCTTTTAATTGAAACAGAGATTGAAAAGACATGATAGACCTCAAAAGACAGATGATAAAAAATTAGGCGAGCATTCTACACAAGACATTTTATTTAAGCAAACGATTGCTTGATGTAATCCCTATTTAAGTTAAAGAGAGGATTGTTGCTAGTTTTGTAAATGTTGCTCATATTGTTGCAGAATATCGACAATCAGTTCTTTCTTCCCAATATGCTGAATTTCGTAGCTTAGTTCATTGTCGTTAATGGTAACTTGTAGAGGATATGTTTTTTCTAGTTCATTATCCAATTCTGCATTTTCGATAATTTCTAATTGTGCTTCTAGTGTATAGCTGAAAGGATGTTTATTTGGCGTTTCTATGCTAAATAAAACTTTAGGTAGCGATTGTTCAAATTCAGTTTCTAAATGAACATTGAGATCATAAATACCAATTAACTCCTGACGTAATTCACGCATGGCGGTTAAAACAGTATGTTTTAAATAGAAAAGCATTTCTTTCTTATCGTGGGTTGTAAGCAATTCGGTCAGTTGATCACGCCACTCTTTCTTATCCCAACCTTGATTATTCAACTCCATATTATAGTAGTAATAGTCAAATTGTAGTCCCTTAACCAAACTATATGCCATTCCTAACATGAGAAAGACAAAAGGCAAAGAGAAAATAAGCATGGTTGAATGGAGTGCATCTAATCCACCTGAACGAAAAAGAATAAAAGTAATACCTGCTAATAATCCTCCCCACATGACTGCTTGCCAATTAGGTGAAACAATACTTTTATCTCGCGATGAGATGTTATTTAAAATATAGATACCAAAATCAATGGTTGTAATAAAAAACAGTAGGATAATTGCTACAGTTATATAGTAAGAAATAGATGAAAAAGGTAAATAATCTAAAAAGGCAAAAAGTAATCTTCCTGACTGACTAATTAGTTCATTTAGTTTACCATCAGCTAAATAGTCATTGATCCAAATAGCACTATTGCCAAATACAGAAAACCAAATAATAAAGAATATACTGGGTACAATGAGAATACCAAAAATAAATTCTCGAATGCTTCGTCCTCTAGAAATACGGGCAATAAAAATCCCAAAAGAAGGAGCCCAAGAGAACCACCATGCCCAATACAAAATTGTCCAATCTGTAAACCACTTTGTTTTTTCAGGCTCATAAATATAAGTGCGAAAGCCTGTATTAATGAAACCACTTAGATAGTATCCAATATTTTCAGTAAAGGCTGACATTAAATAGGCGGTTGGGCCGGCAATTAATACAAAAATAAGTAAAATGATAGATAAGGTTAGGTTTATTTGGCTAATGATTCTTAGCCCATTGGCCAATGTTTTCATAGATAGTAATATGGCGACGATAAAGATTCCACCTAGAATTACTTGAATAGAAATCCTATAATCTGCAAAGGCATTAGTTAATCGGACAGCACTATAAGCAAGAGTCGTGACTAGGCCAAATAGAGTAGTACACAAGCCTAAAATATCAATAATATCACCAAGTACACCATCAATTTTTTGTTTGAATATTGGGTAAAAGCAAGAGCGTAGTGATAAGGGTAATTTATATCTGAAACCGAAATAAGCGATAGCAAGCGCAATAACACCATATATCGCCCAAGCATTAATACTCCAGTGAAAAATACTTTGAAATAACGCTTCTCGCTCAACGTATTGTTCTGAGAGGGGGGAAGCAACATGAGAAAGTGGTTCAGCTATGCCAAGAAAGATAATTCCAATTCCCATTCCTGCTGTAAAAAGTAAGGAAAACCAAGCTCCTTGGCTAAATTCAGGTTCTTCTTCATCTGCGCCTAGTTTTATATCGCCATATCGGCTTAATGATAAAAAACCAAGAAAGAAGATAAAGAAAGCACTGGTAAGAACGTAAAACCAGCTGAATTCTTTAAATATAGTTTGTTTGATGGAATAAAGGTGTGTGAGTGTCCATTCTGGCTTAAAGATAACAAACCCGATGATTATGCTACAAAGAATCAAGCTACTGTAAACAACTTTTTTGTTAAATGTAGAATCAATTTTAAATGGAAACATAAATCCTAGATCTGTTTAGGGGGCGATAAACGCCCCCTGATTATTTTTTATTGAATAATGGATTAGAACTATTCTGCTAATTCAGTTTGTTCGTGAGCCATTAACTCTTGACCAACATTATCAAGTAATGTCATGTAACGTTCATATTGTTTTAAGATATCAACGATAAGTTCATTACGTGTCATGTATTGTACATCATAACCTGTTCGTCCATCAAAGAAATAAGTGATAGGTTGATAAGTTTTTGTATGTTGAATGTGTGGTAAACCATCATCACTGATTAATTGTTCAGCAACTTCATGGCTTATACATTTGATGCCATATTTGAAGTCACGCATAGCTTCTTTATGAATAATGATTTCTACACTTGGCTCTTCTGGATCTTCAAGATCTTGAATAACCTCAACATTTAAATTATGTACTCCAATTAATTCTTGGCGTAATTCACGCATTGCTGGTAATGCAGTTTGTTTTAAGAATTTGATAATATCACCTTCTTGAGTTTGTACAAGCATTTGACCAAGGCGTTCTTTCCATTTATCACCATTCCAGAATACACTAGTTGGAGTAACTTTTGCTTCAAAGTATTTCTTATCGGCAGTAACACCTTTCCATAAACTAACACACATAATAAGCATAAGGATGGCAAATGGTAGAGCAACAACTAGTGTCATAGTTTGTAGAGTACCTAAACCACCTTGACTCATAAGTACAATAGCAACAATAGACATGATTGCACCCCACATAATTGCTTGCCAACGTGGTGATGATAAACTTTTATCTCGAGAAGAGATATTATTTAATACGTAGATACCAGAGTCAGCTGATGTAATAAAGAATAATGAAAGAATTACAAGAGCAAGAATACCAGTAATTGTTGATAATGGTAAGTAATCTAGGAATTGGAATAACAATGTTTCTGGTGATGAAGTTAATGCACTTAAAGCACCATCTGCAACATTAGTATCTAACCAAATAGCACTATTACCAAAAACAGTAAACCATAAAATACAGAAAAGAGATGGGATGGCGAGCACACCAAAAATAAATTCACGGATAGTACGTCCGCGAGAAATACGAGCAATAAATAGTCCTACAAATGGAGCCCAAGAACACCACCATGCCCAGTATAAGACAGTCCAACCAGTAAACCATCCAGTATTTTCAGTTTCGTAGATATAAGTTTTAAAACTTAACTGAATTACACCACTGAGGTAGCTTCCTAAGTTATCACTGAATGAAGATAATAAGTATAGTGTAGGTCCTGCAATTAATACAAATAACATAAGTGCAAAAGCCAATCCAAGATTGATTTCACTTAGCATTTTAACACCTTTACCTACACCTGAAATTGCAGAGATTACAGCAAGAGTCATAACGACAAGAATAACGATAACCTGAGTTGAAAAATTACTTTCACTTAGTATTCCAATTTGCTCTAAGCCTGCACCAAGTTGAGATGCGCCATATCCCAATGTGGTAATAATACCAAAGAGAGTGGCAATTAATGCAACGACATCAATAATATCACCTAATTTACCGTTAATGCGATCTTTTAAGAGAGGATAGAAACAAGAGCGCAATGCAAGTGGTAATTTATAACGGAACCCAAAGTAAGCTAACGCAAGTGCGATTACAGCGTAACAAGCCCAAGCATGAATGCCCCAGTGGAAGAATGTATGTAGCAATGCTTCTTGTTGTTTGTGTTCTAATGAACCAGTAGTAATAGATGATGAGAAGTGAGTTAAGGGTTCAGCTACACCGAAGAACATTAAACCAACTCCCATACCAGCAGCAAATAACATTGCTAACCATGAAAGAAATGAGAATTCAGGTTCTTCTTCATTAGATCCTAATTTTATATTTCCTAAGCTACTGACTGATAGTATGAAAAGAAAACATAAGAATATAGAGAAAGAAAGAATATAAAACCAACTAAAATTGGCAAAAACACCAGCTTTAGCCCAATCTAGAACAGATTGGCTTTGCTCAGGTAAAATGAGTGTTAAAGCAACAATGACAATTACTAAAAATAATGTTATGGATATAACGAAAGGATTAAATGAAGATCGATCATTAATCAATTTGGACAAAAACAAAATATACTCCTATTTTGTTACAAAACGTATTTGGTAAAAATAATTATGTTATTTTGACAATAAATATAAAATGTGAAGTGTAAAATAAGGAAAAATTAAAAAAAATAGATAAAATTTCCTTATCTTTTGACTATTTTAGCATAAAGTAATGAGTTATCAAAATGCTGTTTAGAAATTTATCATGTGAGGTAAGTCATGTAGGTATTTTAAGATTTCTACATCTCTGTTTAATGTATAATGTTCATAACATTATCTAGTTTATTACTATTATTTACGAACTGTTTATTCGTAGGAGAATTAAATGAAATATGAATTAAAGAAAACAAGTGGTCAAGCTCGAAGAGGGCGACTGACTTTTTCTCGCCCTAAAGGTGAGTATCATGTAGAAACCCCTGCATTTATGCCAGTGGGAACTTATGGCACGGTAAAGGGTATGACGCCTGAAGAGGTGGCTGCAACAGGGGCTCAAATTTTGCTAGGAAATACGTTTCATCTTTGGTTGCGCCCAGGACAAGAAGTTATGCGTCAGCATGGTGATTTGCATGATTTTATGCAATGGCATGGACCTATTTTAACGGATTCGGGTGGTTTCCAAGTCTTTAGTTTAGGAAAGTTAAGAAAAATTAAGGAAGAGGGAGTGCATTTCCAAAATCCTATTAATGGTGAAAAAATATTCTTATCGCCAGAAAAGTCAATGGAAATTCAATATGACTTAGGATCTGACATTGTGATGATTTTTGATGAATGTCCTCCTTACCCATCAACATTTGACTATGCAAAACAATCAATGGAAATGTCGTTACGTTGGGCTAAACGTAGTCGTGATCGTTTTGATGAGCTTGGTAATAAGAATGCACTTTTTGGGATTATTCAAGGTGGTGTTTATGAAGAGTTACGCAAAATTTCGACGGAAGAATTAGTTAAAATAGGCTTTGATGGCTATGCTGTCGGTGGATTGGCTGTAGGTGAGCCTAAAGAAGATATGCATCGTATTTTAGAGTATGTTTGCCCTCAGATTCCACAAGATAAACCTCGTTATTTAATGGGAGTAGGGAAACCTGAAGATCTTGTTGAAGGTGTACGTCGAGGCATTGATATGTTTGATTGCGTTATGCCTACACGTAATGCACGTAACGGGCATTTATTCGTGACTGATGGCATCGTTAAAATTCGTAATGCTAAGTATCGAAATGACACAACGCCACTTGATCCTGAATGTGATTGCTACACTTGTAAAAATTATACAAAAGCTTACTTATATCATTTAGATAAGTGTGGTGAGATTTTGGGGGCTAGATTAAATACAATCCATAACTTACGTTATTATCAACGTTTAATGGCTCAAATTCGTCAGGCGATTGAAGATGATAGATTTGATGATTTTGTTGTAGAATTCTATGAAAAAATGGGGAAAAAAGTTCCTCCTCTACAACTTAGCTAGATTTAGATTAGCCCACGCATATCATTTAAGCTTGGGCTATTCTCACCTCTATTCTATTTTTTGCAGAAATTCAGCAATATCTTTCATATCTTGTTCAGATAATTTAGATTTAATTCTATTTCCTGCTTTAGAAATTGAAATAGTTCCCGCTTTTCTATTTTGTAACGATAAAACAATATCATCTGCACTGAGCTGATTAATTATTTTTGATTGATTCATTGCTGATTTTTCCCCGGTTTTGCCATGGCATGTCGCACAGGATTGCTTAAATAGCTTTGCTCCCTTCTCGGCATCAGCTACCGTAGGTTCAGGGTTTGCAAATAGGTTTGCACTTGTAATCAACAGTATGACTGAGTAAAGCAGTTTCATTTGGTTACCCTTTGAATAAGACCTCTAATTCTTCCTCTGGAATTAATCCTTCATATTTGTTAAGAATTTTACCATTTGAATCAATAATAAAAGAAGTTGGTGTTCCTTTTAATTGATAACGTTCAGCTGTGATATTTAATTGATCTTTAACTACGGGTAAAACCAAGTTTCTCTTAGTTACTAATTCTTCGGTATTTGCAGATTCTCCATCAATGTTAATAGCAAGAATTTGTAGGTTATCTGGATATTGGCTTTGTAACTTTTGAAATTCAGATAATTCTTCTACACAAATACCGCAAGCACCAGACCAGAATGTTAATAACAAAGGTTTACCTTGTTTTTCTTGTAAACTCACTGGATTGCCTTGTAAGTCAAATGTAGCTAAATCTGGAGCAGAGCCTCCAACTGTAGCAACTTCATCTTTACAAGCTACAAGGGTAATACAAGCAACGGAGAGTAAGGCGGTATTAATAATTTTAAAAATACGAGATGACATAGTGATTTCCTTAGTTTATTTGTTCACGTAAAAATTTTCCATGTTGTAAGAATATAGTTCTATTTGTGAGTTTTGTTAGTTCAGGATTATGGGTCACCATAACAATGGTTCGTCCTTGTTTATTGAGTTCGGTTAATAGATTTAAGACTAACTCTTCATTTTTTTCATCCAGATTTCCTGTCGGTTCATCCGCAAATATTACAGGAGGTTGATTAACTAACGCACGAGCAATACATACACGTTGTTGTTCCCCACCTGAAAGTTGGCTTGGTCTATGATTGATACGATGCCCTAGTCCAACTTGTTCCAGTACCAACTTTGCAGAATCTTCATCAACAACACTATGGTAATGCTGAGCAAGCATAATATTTTCCAATGCAGTTAAATAGGGGATTAAATGGAATTGTTGGAAAACCAAGCCAATGCGTTCTGCTCTGAATCGTTGGCGACCCACTTCATCTAATTGAGCGGTATCAATACCATCAATAATGACCTTTCCCTCTGTGGCGGTATCTAATCCAGTCAGAATATTCATGAGTGTTGTTTTACCAGAACCAGAAGCCCCCATTATTGCAATAAATTCACCTTCTTTGATTGTAATATTAATATCTGCCAATGCGGTAACTTGATCGAATCTTTTGTATAACCCTATCGTTTCTATAATATTAGTCGCCATGTTATTCACCTTTTAATACATTTGCAGTTTGAATTTCTAATGCTCTACGTGTTGGAACAATGACTGCAATTAAAGCCACACATAATGAGAGAATTATTGTAATTGGAATAACGGGTAAACGCATATCAATATAGGCTTTAAATACCGTTATTCCCAGTACTTGTGCTAGTACATAGCCTAAAATGAGTCCCACAACAATGGCAAAAACCGCAATAATCAGTGTTTCAGTGATGATTTGCTTGATAATATCAGTCCGTTTTGCTCCCAAAGCTTTTTGTAATGCAAATTCTTTAGCTCGTTCTCCCACTATGGCAATGAGGGTTGTATTCACGCAAAGTGTAGCGAGAAGTAATATCACTAAAGATATTAGTCCCATTAGCCCCTTAATCTTATCGAGAATTTGACCTTCAGAAGCAGACACTTTTCGAATTGGTCGAATATCTAAGTTTGGATATTCTTGCTCTAGTTTTTGAGCAAATTGTTCTACTTGACCTTGATCATTCTTAACATTCAAAAAAGCATTGGTGGCGAGTCCTTGTTTATCTAGCCAGTCTTGAGCGAATTCTAGACTTACGATAAGCATATTATCTGTTGCATCACCAGATTCAATAATTCCTTTGATGGTAAAATTATGTTTATCTGATGTATTTTTGATGAGTGTTATTTGGTCACCAACACTTAAATTTAATCGTTCAGCAAGGGATTTTCCGATCATCGCATTGCGATCATCAAAATTCACTCCAATAGAGCTACCCGTAATTTGCCAATAGGGTGCAAGTGTTCGCATATCACTAAACCAAACCCCCATAATGACGACTTTTTCTAATTCACTTCGTGCTATGCCATATAAATAAGGACTGGCTGCACTGATTAAATTATCTGGAGCTTCTTTAATGATTTGTTGCACTTCAGATTCAGGGATAAATCCATTTTGCAGTGAGCCAACATAGAAATTAGCCCCAAATGTTCTCAGTTCTTGGCTCATTTTGGTATTGATATCAAAATAGACTGCGGACATTGCAGTAACAATACTTGCTCCTACGGTTAATGCGGCAAAAATAATTAGCACTCTCTGCAAACGTAACCGTAATGCTCTAAAGACGAGTCTCCAGAACATATTAATGGAGCTATTGGCGGCCATATAAAACCTCTACTGGATAAAGTTGAGAGATTCGATGAGCAGGAATCCAAGTTCCCACTATTGCAATCAATACCGATAACACCATTACACAAGGGATGACAATCCATGCAAAGCTTAATAATGAGCCAAAGAGTGCTGTACCGATAAATTGTGCAAGTCCCCAACCAGCAATACACCCTAGTAGTCCGCCAAACAGTCCACTCACTGTTGCTTCACAATAAAAGAGTAGAATAATTTGCCATTGATATGCACCTAATGCTTTCATTAATCCAATTTCTTTACTACGCTCTATGATTGTTGATGTCATTAATGAAGCAATCCCCATTGCAGCCGCAACTAAAGCAGCAAAAGTCACAACGCCAAGCAATAGTTGTATTTTTTCAATTACCGCCCCTTCTGATGCTGCCACTTGCCAGATTGGACGAACCACTGCGCCAGAAATCGCTTCTTCTAATTGTAATGAAATAGAGGATACATAAGCAGTGCAATACCAAAGATCGTACTCTTCAGCAGTTAATGCATCTGGATTCGCTCTCGCTTTGCGAGATAACGCATTTTCGGGTACAGTGAGAGCGGATACTTTAATCTCTTGTACTTTCCCTTCTAAGCCAAGTAAATTTTGTACTTCACTTAAAGGCATGACAATTTGATTTTCTTCGCTACCACCAGTAGATAATATTCCTGTAATCTTAACTTCAACAGAATGTCTTGCTTGATTATCATCAAGATACTCCAACTCAATTACATCATTAGTTTGCCAATTATATTGTTGTGCTAGCGTTTTACCAAGTAACGCAGGAATTGGACCACTAAATTGGTTAGTCGAGTCATCGACCCATTCCCCTTCAACTTTCCAAAATGGGCTAATGATCTTTTGACCTGTATGGTAGTCATCTTCATCGGGAACTGCTATTTGGTGATCGAAGAAAGTACCTAATATTTCAATTTCATTTGATGAGTCGGCAGATATTGCAGTAACTTGTGCTTTTAATAAAGGAGCAAATCCGACAATATTGTTACGCCAAAAGATATCTTTGATATTGGGTAATTCTGATTCATCTAAGAAATCTTGGGTAGATAGAGAACTATTAATATTCATCTCATCAGGTAAAGCTGCACTACTTGCAGGTGCAACGAGGATATTTGCACCATAGGATTTCAGCTCTCTTGACATTTTGTCACCAATATCAATAGAAACAGCAAGTAATGCAGACACTAATCCTGCAGCTAAGAATATAGTTGTAATAGCAAGAAGTTTTCTCTTCAATCCATAACGCCAAGATTGAAATAGCATTCTAAATAACATTTATTCCTCCTTGGTTGCATCGTCCTGTACGTATTGTTCAGGATTATCACGGAATAAACTCATATTTTCTTCGGTTGCGAAGAAATAGGTTTTATCGTTGTAAGTGTATCTGTATTCAGTTTTTGTATTAATCACTTTGCTATGATTTACAGGATCAATGACTTCGAGTTCCACAATTGTGGAGAAGTACGTTTTTCCAGCTTCCAAACTTGCTTTACTGATGACGACACTGTCTTCGGTTTGTTCCCAATCGTCAATTGGTACAGGGTTACAACCACCTGGTTTACCAATAGATGGAATAAAGACACGAACACCACAACCCACACAGATAACTTGGTCTCCTTCCATTATGTAGCCTTGATCTCCACATAATAGGCAAGCATCAAATACTACCCCTAAACTTACCTTACCCTGTATTCTATTTATTATAAAGAATCTCACCGCTTTACCATCATCGGCAACCCAAACAAATCGGTGGAGTTTTCCGTCTTTAACTGTTTCAATCGGAATTCTCACTTCATTATTTTCATCAAGTGTTACGGGTGTCGCTTCTGATAATCTTGGGGCTTGGGAGGCGACTTGATCCCAATAAAGTTGAGTGGAGAAAATAATACAAATGATTGCGAAGCCTGAAATGAAGAGTCTTTTGGCAACTAAGAATATTGCTATTTTTTGTCTTTTTTCAATTAAACTAGTTTCAGATATAGCGGACTTTTTACGTGGAATATATACGATAGGAATAAAGAGTAGCAATATTAAGAGTAGGACAACCATATTTATATAGTTAAAGTAGTTAATTAGGCTTCCTGATTTTGCAACAATGGTTAGGCGAAGTTTAGTCAGATCTAAAATTTGTAGCTTCATTAAACTTAGCAATATATCACTCATCATAGGAATAAGGAGTATAAGAGTGACGGCTGTAATAACAAGAGGACGAGTAAATCTAAATTTTTGTTGGAGTTCTTTTTGTTTTAATAGAATGTTAATCCAACATGCGGTAAATAAACAGAATAAAAAACCAAGTACGATAGCACAGATATTTAAAATAAAATCGGTATTAATAACATCAGTGTTAGTCACGGAGGTAATGTTGGGATCTTTTGCCCAAATAATCCCTGCAATCATGCATAGAATAAAATTAAAAATATAAGAGAATCGTTTAGAGTCAAAGAATTGCAATAAGTAAAAAACGCACAACAAGATAGCAATAGAGCTAGTGAGAATAAGTATTGTTGTTTGATTTTGAGGTAAATTTAAATAGATTACCACGCCAACTAATATTGCAAGAATACTACTCCAGATGAGTGACTGAATTTTTACTTTTGAGTAATTTGACCACATACAACCAAGTAATATTGAAAACGGCATGACACTTTGTAATAAAAAAACAAAAAAGTAATTCATAATGGCTCTGACTGTAAATGAGAAATATATGAGAATGGGAAAAACACCTTAAAAAATTTTAAGGTGTTTCTCTCAACGAAAGAGTAATGATGAATTATTTTAATCCAGTGAATTGGAATTCAAAATCAACATCAAATGGTTTCCACCAACGCTCAACACCTGTATCAGCATCAGTATGACGATACATACCTGCTTTTGCTGGTGGGTCAATGTGGTAAGTTAATTTATAGTTACCAACACCCATCATTTTAATATTTGCACCATAGTGAGGACCATCGCTAGCCACCATTGGCATGAATGTACCTTCTTGTTTTTCATTAGTATCAGTGTTAGTTAAAACATAGTTAACTGTTAAGAATGGCATCCATTCACCTTCACCAAATCCGTTAACATTACCAGTCGTTGCATGAATATCAGCTTCTAAGTGAATATCTGATTGAGCCGCTGATAGACCGATACCTCTTGGTTCCATATCAATTGGTTGTAAATATACTGCAGCAATTTCCATATTATTTATTGTTACAGCTTCTCCAATTGGGAACTCTTCGAAAGCAAAAGCACTAGGTGCTGTTAAAATACTTGCTAATAAGGCTGTTGCCATTACAGTTTTTTTCATAATATTTTCCTTTTAGGTTGTATAAAAAATGGTAATAATTACATAGCTCGATTACTTTTATATTTCATATAGATTAGTGCAAAAATAGCAGCTATAACTAAAATTATTTGTGGTATTAACGTTTCTACATACGGATAAATACCAAGTAATGGGAGCTCAGGGATGCCAGATAATAGTGTTGGTTCAAATAATTTACCCTCAATAAGTTCTAGAATACTCTTTCCTGCAAAAACAAATGCCATTAGATACATGAAAGATCCAGTAAATAAGAAGAAAGGTTTGAGTGGTAATTTCACAATACTATAACGCATAATAAAGTAGCAAATCGCTAGTAGAACACATCCTACAGCAAAACCAGCTAAAAGATACACATAGCTTACAGGGCTAGTCACATCACTTACTAAAGCATAGTAGAAGAGTACAGTTTCTGCGCCTTCTCTGTAAATTGCCAAGAAACTTGTAAACCATAATCCCATTAATGAACCAGTACTAAGCGCTAAGGTTAATTTTCCTTCTAGATAGCGTTTCCAATTTTGTGCTTCAACTTTAGACAATAACCAATAGCTCATCATAAACAGCATAAATACTGCGATGATCATGGTAAATCCTTCCAAGAGTTCTCGATTTGCACCTGAATTGGAGAATATAAATTGGAATATAACCGCTGTAACAACACTTGCTACTAATGCGACATAAACGGATTGACGGATAACAGGTAATTTATCGTTATGATTATTTTTAACTAAATAGGCAATAATAGCCGCAACGATAAGTAATGCTTCTAAGCCTTCACGTAGAATAATAATCAAGCTGTAGATGAACATTGACCAATCACTTTGGTTACCTTCATCTAACATATCAACGGCTTTAACTAGGCCATCTTCAAGACCTTTAGCTTGTTGTTGTAGTTGGTCACTAGGTTGTTCGGCTTTAATCAAACTGACTAAACGAGTAAAGTATCCCTCAAGCTCAGCTTTAAATTGACTGTCTCTTGAACCAATTTTATTTTCCATTCCCGTATTTTCAAATACATCAAAGTAAGTATCTTGGACAAATAACATTGCTTTCTTACCATCGCCTTGGTTATACATTTCAATAGCTTGTTGGATACGGGTATTAATATCTTTTGATACTTGATTCCAATCTTGTGATTCTGATTCTTGAACTGTTGTTTGTAAAACTTGTTGTGATTCTCTTGTTGTTGGGAGATTTGGAAGTAATTCCTCGATATCTTGTAATAGCGTAGTGACTTGATATCCAATAGCTACAATCTGGTCAGGTTCTTCGCTTAAACGGATGAGATCGTAGAATTGTTGATTAATATTAGCCGAAATACTTGCAGAACGATTTTGGCGGACAGACATTTCCATTTCTGAATTTTTATAGCCATCATATTGTGCCTGTTGCATTAATTTTTTAGCAGTTTGATAATCTTGATTTTGGTAGGCTGTAATGGCTTGTGCTAACAAATCATCAATAGTTCTAAAACTATCTTGCCAATAAGGCTCAATTTCAGGATTACCATAAACCTCATGTGATCCAGATGCATTAATTTGATGACCATCAACGAGAGCTGGCAATACTTCTTCTAATTCAGCTTTTAGTCCATTGATCTTGCTTTCTACTTCAGCTATTGATTTTGATTCACCGATCATTTTACGGATTTCACCAAAAGTCGCTTCCATTTGATAGCTTTTTTGTGCTGAAAAGTTGATACGGATGGGGCCTTCTAAATTTTCAAAAACCTCAAAGTAAGCCATTTGTACTTCGGTTCTTGCATCATCTGCATTATTTTCTTGATATAAGGATAGTGTTTTATCTAGTCGGTTCTCGATATCTTGAACCCATTGATGGTATTCAGTATCTGAAAAAGCAAGGCTACTATAGAAGAGTGTAAGGAGTAAAATTGCGTAGCGTTGCCAATCGCGTAGTAAACGGAACATAAAACCTCTGCTACTTAATTAAGAATGATTCTTATATTTGATTGTAGAACTTTTACTAAATGATGTCCAATTAAAATTTAAAAGTCAGGACGTATCGAATTATCACATTTGATACATACTAAAATATATAAAAGGGAATAAATAGAGAGTCTTATTAATTGTTTCCCAATTATTATTTTAGATTGTGTAATTACTTGTGTTACAAAAATCTGCGGTTAGAGGCGATAAATTGCGAGATATTACGGATAGTAAAAATGTAAAAAAGTGGCTTAAAGCTAGTGTTTTCAAGGGTTTTGAGTGAAGATAAGAGAGGTTGCGAAAGGGTCTATGGTCCCCCCGACCGGACTTGAACCAGTGACCAATCGATTATGAGTCGACTGCTCTAACCAACTGAGCTACGGGGGGATTAGAGTGTGTAAAACGGCGTGCATTATAAAGAGAAATATAATGAAAATCTAGTCAGTTCTATCTATAAGCTGAAAAAAACGTCTATTTTAATTATTTCTGTGTTAAATGGAGACCGATTTAATTTGTAGATAAACATTTTGCCCCAGTTTTAAAGCTAGTTCTTCCGCAGACCATTTACTGATACTTGCCCAAATAAAGTGCTTTTCGACATCAATTTCAATATCAAAGCGGTCAGATTGTGGCTGAATTTTGCAAATTTTACCTTGGAGAATATTACGAATAGAGGTTTGTTCTGGTTTATTTAAGGTAATCGACACATCTTTGCTGGCAATGGTAATGCGTAATGTTTCGCCCAGTTGGTAGCGACTGTGTTTGTTCACCCAAATTTGTTGTGAACCTAATGAAACGCTTTGCATTTGATAGTGATGATTTTCATCTGAAATTGGCAACTCAAGCAGGCTGACTTTTTGCGTATCAGGTTGCCATTCGGAAAATTCAGAGCTATGCCAAACGTTGATAGTGCTATCGTAGGCAATGACCTTGCCTTGTTCGAGTAATAATACTTTATCCGCTAAACGAATAACTTCATCGAGGCTATGGCTCACATAAAGGATCGGGATTGAGATCTGCTTGGCTAATTGGCTTAAATAGTCCAATAATTCATTTTTACGCGGTAAATCTAAAGCGGATAAAGGTTCATCCATTAGCAGAATATCGGGTTCAGAAAGCAATGCTCGCCCGATTGCGACACGTTGCTTTTCCCCACCCGATAAACTGTTAGGGTAGCGATCAAGTAAATGCTTAATGCCTAATAATTCAATAAGTTGCAAAAATTTATTGGGATCTAACCGCTTGCAACCATATTTTAAATTCGCCTCTACTCGATAATGTGGGAACAATCGTGGTTCTTGAAATACATAGCCTACTTTGCGTTTTTCTGGTGGTAAGTTTATTCGACGTGATGAATCGAACAGCACGCGATCGTTAAGAATAATTTGTCCTTGATTTGCTCGGCTTAAGCCTGCAATCAAATTGATTAAACTTGATTTCCCCGCTCCTGAACGTCCGAAAATAGCGGTTACGCCGTGATTGGCAATATCGACATTCACATCTAGCAATAAATCGCCTAATTGTTGTTGAATTGAAACGTGTAACATACCGATTACCTATATTTTTGTTGGCGTTGAGCAAGCCACTCTGATGCAAAAAGAGCGACTAGAGAAATAGCGATCGCGACTAAACATAAACGAGCCGCAGCCATTTCGCCATCGGGCGTTTCAATAAATGTATAGAGCGCGGCAGGGATGGTTTGTGTTTCATTTGGAATATTAGACACAAAGGTAATGGTTGCCCCAAACTCGCCTAATGAGCGAGCAAAGCCAAGTACAGCCCCAGCAATGATACCCGAAAAAGAAAGGGGGAGGGTAAGAGTAAAAAAGACTTTGACTGGATTAGCGCCAAGCGTACGAGCAGCCTGTTCTAATTTAGGATCGATTGCTTCAAAAGCAAGGCGAATGGAGCGAACCATAAGGGGAAAAGCCATTACAATCGAGGCTAATACCGCTCCTTTCCACGAAAAACTGAGTGAGATGCCAAACCAATCCCATAAATATTGCCCAATTAACCCTTTTTTTGCCATTGAGATTAGCAGTAAAAATCCGATCACCACTGGGGGCAAAACGAGGGGTAAATGGATAATGCCATTGAGCAGATTCTTGCCCCAGAAATTTTTGCGGGCGAGTAACCAAGCGATCCCAATAGAAAAAGGTAAAGCAAGGATAACAGCAACGGACGCTATTTTTAGGCTTAAGAAAATAGCGGTCAGTTCTTGTTGAGAAAATGCAGAAAAGAGATCCATTGGTGTATTACATTCCTATTTTAAAATTTGCAAAATATCAGACTAAAGTGACCGCTATTACATCATACTTTTACTTTTTAACGGGTTTAAATCCAGCCGATTCAAAGAGGGCTTTTGCTTCTTTACCTGATAGAAAATCGAGGAAAGATTTTGCTTCTGCTTTATCTGTAAGTGTTGCCGCTGGATACACTACTTTACCATAGCTTTCTTGTGGAAAGACTGAAACGACTTTCACATCATCACTGATTTTCGCATCCGTTGAATAAACGATACCTAATGGCAATTCGCCTCGAGCAATATAAGTGAGTACAGCTCTTACATCTTTTGCTTTAGATAGACGTGGCTCAACAGTTTGCCATAAGTTAAGATTAGTCAGTGCGGTTTTCGCATAGCGACCGACAGGCACGTTATCATCGCCCACTGCAAGATAACTATTTTCTGTCAATTCTTTGAATGGCACTTGTTTAATATCCATTAGTGCTAGTTGGCTTGATTTAGGAGCAATTAACACTAATTCATTTTGCACTAAAACGGTTCTATTTTGGACCTTTTCAGGTAATTTTTCAGCAAGATAATCCATCCATTTTTCATCAGCGGAGATAAAAATATCAGCAGGGGCATCTTGCTCAATTTGTTTTGCTAAAGTAGATGATCCTGCAAATGAGAAAGTAAGATCATCAGATGGATGCTGTTTCTTATATTCATCGCCAATTTGTTGTAGCACATCCGTCATTGATGCTGCTGCAAATACTGTGATATTTTCAGCAAAGCTTTGACTCGCAAGGGAGAACAAGCCAGTAAACAGTAATAGATTAGTTAGTTTTTTACCCATGAGAAACTCCTAGTTGATAAGATATTTTCATTATATATTTTTTTATATAATGAAATCTAGTAGAAAATCCTTTCCTCATTCGTTTTTCACTTTTACAATGAGTTGAATTGGAGGAAATATGCAACAGACTGAGGTTTTATTAACGATTAAGCTCAATCAACAGCTATTTGTTGATCCTAAAAGAATCGTGTTATTACAAGAGATCGAAAAGACTGGTTCAATGAATCAAGCGGCTAAAAATGCGCGTGTTAGTTATAAAAGTGCGTGGGATCATCTTCATGCGATGGAGCTTATTAGCCCTAAGCCATTATTGGAAAAAAATACGGGGGGCAAAAATGGTGGGGGAACGATATTAACCAATTATGCAAAGCGATTATTACAATTATATGATTTGTTGGCGATAACACAGGAAAAGGCATTTACTATTTTACAGGATGAATCGATTCCATTAGATAGTGTGCTTTCTGCCACCGCTAAATTTTCTCCACAGAGTAGTGCTAGAAACCAATTTTTAGGGCGAGTAACAAAAATTGTTGAACAAGATAATCGCTATTATATTCATCTAAAAATTGAAGATTTTCCGATTGAACTGACCGCTTGTATTACCCATAAAAGCGTTGAGCGATTACGACTTGAGGTGGGTAAAGAGGTTATTTTGATGGTAAAAGCCCCTTGGTTAAATGTGCATTTAAAGCTTGTTCCATTGGAAAATTGTTTCCCTGCTATCGTCAAACAAATTTCAGAAGAGAGCGAAGTTACATTACTTGCAGGGGAGAAATTATGTTACGCGGCAATAAGCTCTGATATAAGGCTAAGCGAGGGGCAATCCGTTTGGGTAACGATTGATCCTGAGCAGATTGTTTTGATGACACTTTAATCTATCGCTCAAGTTTGTAAATGTAAAAAAGAGATAGGTTTTATCCTATCTCTTTTGTTTTCCTTCTTTGCTGATTAACTTCTTAACCCAACACCTCGGCTAATTAATGAATATACCCAAGCATAAAGTACGACGACAAATAGGATCAGCACACCAAAAGTGTAATAGAGTGACACATCGCTGATGCCTAAAAATCCGTAGCGGAATCCACTAATCATATACACGATAGGATTAAATCGAGAAACGCCTTGCCAAAATTCAGGTAGAAGATTGATTGAGTAGAACACTCCACCTAAATAAGTTAAAGGTGTTAGCACAAAGGTGGGAATAATACCTACATCATCGAATGTCCTTGCATAAATGGCATTAGCAATACCGCCTAATGCAAAGGCAACCGTAGTCAGTAATATAGTCAGAATAATCACAGCCCATGAATGAATATCAAAAGAGATAAAACATAGGGCGACGAGCATCACTAGAATACCGACTAAGACACCTCGAATCACGCTACCTAACACATAGCCCCAAATAATTGTATGGGTAGAAAGTGGCGAAACTAATAATTCTTCAATATTGCGGACAAATTTACTCAAGAAAAATGATGAGGCAGTATTGGTGTAAGAGGCCGTGATCGCTGACATCATAATGAGTCCCGGTGCGATAAATTGCATATAACCAACCCCATTCATATCGCCAATACGACGTCCGATTAAGGTACCAAATATAAGAAAGTAAAGTGTCGTGGTAATAATTGGTGGCACGAGTGTTTGTCGCCAAATTCGCAACACTCGTTTTATTTCTTTCATTACTAAGGTATAAAAACCAATCATATATTGTCCTTTTATTTTAAGCTCATAAACAAGGCTTCTAATCGATTCGATTTATTTCGCATACTTAACACTTCAATGTGTTGTTCACTTAATTGTTGGAAGAGTTTGTTTAGCCCTTGTTCACGTTTTACATCAACTTCAATGGTTGTATCATCCACCCATCTCACAGGGTAGTCATTGATTGCAAGCGGTTTGTTTTCGGCTAAATCTAGCAAAAATGTTTCAGTTTCTAATTTAGCCAGTAATGATTTCATTGAGGTATTTTCAATCAGTTGTCCTTGCTGAATAATCCCAATATGACGGCATAAACTTTCCGCTTCTTCTAAATAGTGAGTAGTTAAAATAATGGTTGTTCCTTGCTCATTCAGCTCAGTTAAAAATTCCCACATACTGCGACGTAACTCAATATCAACCCCTGCTGTAGGCTCATCTAAAATAAGTAATTTAGGGTTATGCATCAATGCACGGGCAATCATCACTCGACGTTTCATACCACCCGATAATTCACGTGTATGATGGTTGCGTTTATCCCATAATTCTAATTTTTTTAACCAATATTCAGCACGTTTTAACGCCTCTTTATGTGGCACGCCATAGAATCCTGCTTGGTTCATAATCACATCAATCACGGGTTCAAATTGGTTAAAATTGAATTCTTGTGGAACTAGCCCGATTTGCTGTTTTAGCTTGGTTTTTTCTTTATCTAAATCGTAGCCAAAGACTTTCACCGTACCGCTAGTTTTATTCACTAAACAGCTGATAATACCAATCGTAGTGGATTTACCAGCCCCGTTATGTCCAAGTAAGGCGTAAAAATCGCCCTGGGCAACGGTAAGATCGATCCCCTTAATTGCTTGAACACCCGTAGGGTATTGTTTGACTAAGTTTTTAATTTCTAATGCATTCATTCTTCTATTACTACCGCTCTGATGGTTGATTCGTCTAGTTGAGCATTAAATGTATCCATTAATAGTTTTAGTTTAGGATCCTTTAATAATGCTTGTTTGGCCTCGGCAGTCATTTGTTCATAAATAATTCTGCGTAATTCTAATGGTGTCTGGTTACCATTGCTCTCTCCAAGGCTTAAATCATAGGTTAATCCTTGGGCTGCCAGTGCATCTGCTAATTTTTTTAGATTATCAGGATGATTCAAATGTGCAACCGATGATTTTAAGATTAGATGGAGATGATTGCCTTCTCTGCTCGTGAGATAACTGTTTAAAGCAACTTGTCGCACGAGTCCAGGTAAGTCTAACGATTCAACAATTTTGCACCATTCATCTTGTTCACAAGAAAGCGCAATTGTTTTTCTCAGTAACTCTGGCGTTTTCTCTTGTAGAATCGCTTGCTTAATATCCGATGGTTTAGGTGATGACTCTTCGATTTCTAATTCGGGATTAAGCCACGTCCAGCGATAATCTTCATCGGTAGATTTTGTCGCTTGCGATTGTTGTGGTTGAGACTTTTGAGTTTTATGTATAGGTTCAGCTTTTTTCGCTAAATTAGCAAAACGTTCTTGGATACTTAAATCAGAAGATTGTTTCGGCTTTTTAGGAATTACTTCAGGCTTTTTTTTTTCGTCTTGTGACTCAGTTTGCCCTTGTAATTTCTTTAAGGCATTGAGGGCTAAAGCGGCATTAGCCACAATATCATTTTCGCTATTGTATTCAGTCGTTACTACCGTTGTCGGTGTCGTCACTGGTTTTGATTCAGTTACGGAGACATTTGCAGATTGTTGAGCAGAACTGACCGCTTGTTCAGGCTTTTGCTGTGCCTGTACTTGTCTTTCAGCTTGTGGTTGCTGATTATGACGCAGTTTTTCTCGTAATTGTTCAAACTGCTGTGATGGCTGTGCTTGTGGCTGAACTTGTCTTGCAGGTTGAGGCTGAGTTGGCTTGATCTCAGTAGTTGCCGATGATGATTCAACATATTTAGGATGAAACGCTAAGGCTCTTAAGATCGTCATTTCTACCCCAATACGCTGATCAGGGGCGAAAGGTAGCTCTTTTTTACCCGTCAAAATAAGCTGATAGAAGAATTGAATATCTTCTGGCGAAATTTGGCGGGCAAGAAAATGTAAAGTGGTTTCTTCTTGAGCTGATTTTGGTAATAGCTGAAGCATTGCAATCTTATGCAAGGTTTCTGCCAGATCTGATAGGAATTGCTGCCAATCTACACCTTTGGTCGCAACGGATTGAATCACGTTCATTGCTTTTTCGCCATCCGCTAGCGCAAGGGCTTGCACTAATTCAAGCGGTTGATGATCATCAATCAAACCAAGCATTTGGCTCACCACGTCAGCGGTGACATTCGCATTGCTCATTGCAATCGCTTGATCGGTTAAACTCAACGAATCACGAATGCTGCCTTGAGCTGCCTTAGCCAGTTTTTCTAATGCTAATACTTCAAAAGGAATATTTTCCTGTTTCAGAATAAAACTTAAGTGATCTTGAATCTGCTGTTGCTCCAATGCACGCAAGTGGAATTGAATACAACGAGAGAGGATTGTAATCGGCAGTTTTTGTGGATCAGTGGTTGCCAATAGAAATTTGACGTACTGTGGCGGTTCTTCCAACGTTTTTAATAACGCATTAAAACTATGGCGAGAGAGCATATGCACTTCATCGATGAGGTAAACCTTGAATCGACCGACAGTAGGTTTATATTGCACGTTATCAAGGAGTTCACGAGTGTCTTCTACTTTGGTACGCGACGCCGCATCGATCTCAATCAGATCGATGAATCGACCTTCCTCAATTGCTTTACAGTTCTCACATTGACCACAAGGATCTGCTGTAATGCCTTTTTCACAATTTAAGCCTTTTGCAAAAAGGCGGGCAATGGAAGTTTTACCTACACCACGAGTCCCAGAAAAGAGATAAGCGTGATGCAAGCGTCCCTCTCTTAATCCGTTTTCGAGAGCAGCTAATACGTGCTGTTGCCCCACAACGTCGCTAAAACGTTGTGGTCGCCATTTTCGAGCAAGAACTTGATAAGAAGACAAATTGACTGATCCTATTTATTCTTTATTAAAGGAGAGATTAGTGACCGTCAAAACTGACTAATGAGAAAGATTTAACGCCCATTTTTTCTAAACGCTCTGCACCGCCTAACACAGGCAACCAAATTACGAATGCAGCGTGCTCAACGTTACCATTTAAACGACGAATTAATTTTACTGTCGCTTCAACAGTACCGCCTGTTGCAAGTAGATCATCAAGGATCAATACGTTATCGCCTGCTTGAATTGAATCAGTATGAATCTCTAATGTATCTTCGCCATATTCTAATGTGTAAGATTGAGAGATAGTTTCACGAGGAAGTTTGTTTGGTTTACGAACCAACACAAATGGCACACCTAATGCTAACGCAACGGGCGCACCAAAAATAAAGCCACGAGATTCTGTTCCTACAACTTTCGTAATGCCTTTGTCTTTAAATTCTGCAACGATTGCATCAATGGTTGCTTGGAATGCTTCTGGTACTTCTAGAAGTGAGGTGATATCACGAAAGATAATTCCTTCTTTTGGATAGTTAGGAATAGATTTGATAGAAGATTTTATTAAATCTAATTGTGGGTTCATTGTTTGACCTTTTCTTTTTTAATTGGGAAAAATAACCTGAGGAATTTAACAAAAATTACGAGAATTACAAGGAAAATGTGCAAATAAGCGGTTCGTTGTAACAAAAGTTTTGTAATAAGTAAAATATTTCATTACCAAAGCCTAACCAAATGCATTAAGTAATAGTCATCTGTTTAGCCTATACCTTTTATTTAATCAAAATTATAAACCTACTTCAAATACTAGATTTATGTTTTTATCTGTATATTGATATAAACTAGGAATATTACTGGACTGCTTATGCCATTTTAAGACTAATTTAGGTGTAATGTGCCACAATTGCCAATCTCTTTTCCAAAGCATGATGGTTGCTACATAAATTTTATCTATACGTCTTTTACCTAGTGGAAATACTCCGATTTTAGCTTGATCTTTATATTTCCTATGACTCGCAGAAAGAAAAATATGGTTTGATAGCCCTTCCCATTCCCAATGTTTTTCCCAGCCTATGCGAAGTGTAGTTTTATCATTGCTATATTGTTTTGCTCTCGTATTTTCGTGGTAATAATCTGCGCCGACATAACTAAATTGTGTCGAGTCATTTTGCCAAAGAAGGGTCGAAGATAATTGATAATTTATCCCATTAAGTACGGTATTTTCTGGATAGCGTTGAATTGCATATTCTCCAGAAGCTGAATATTGCCAATGAGGTGTAAGCCATTTTCGATAACTTAAATGTAACCCTCCAGATTTGGAATAGCGATGATTACCATACCAACGCAGAGCATAGAATGGCGTAATTTTAGTGACACTCAGAGTATTTTTATAGGCATAGCCTAGTGAAGTACGAGAGTTCGCATCATCAAATGAATGATTTGTCCAATAACTTTTACCATAGAGTTGTTGCTCAAAAATGAGATAATGATTTTTATATAAATTAAACTCTTTACTTAAATTTAGACTGTAACTTATTCCCTTGGCTTTTTGTGGCAACATTGATTTTCCTTTTTTAAACGGAAGTCCTGCTAGCGTTATTTCTGGAATATAAGTCGAACTTGAAGCATTATTGACATTTCTTTCATTTACGTAAGAAGCTGTTATGTTAAATTTCCAATTGTTTTGTTGTTGAATTGAGTAAAGGTAAGATTCTACTTGCGCTTTAATTGTATCAGGTAAATCACTCTCTTGTCTTAGTTTTTCAAATTGTTCTCTAGCAAGGTTATTTTGCTTATTTTCAAATAGTGTGGTTGCTAGTGTAAATCGAATAGGATTAAGTTTAGGATTACTTACTAAAATTTTTCTATATAATTTGATGGCTTGTTCAAAATTACCATTTTCCTTTTCAATTCTGGCATAAGCAAAATCAAGCAAAATAGGGTCTTTATTTGGGAACGATTCATAGATTTTGAGTAAAAATGGGATAAATTTAATATTATTTTGTAAGAGTAAATTATTTAATATTTTTTCAGTAAGATAAATATTATTTTTCAAATCATCATATGAAAAATCATCAGGAATATCGGGTGAATTTTGTTCACTAAATTTGAGTTGTTCGGCAGTATTAGGCATTTTTTGCATGAAATTGGCATCAAATGGTTCAATAGCATTGTGATCTGTTAGCTCAATTGAAAAGACAGATAAAGGTAAGAATGAAAAAAATAAAAAGAAAAAATGTTTCATAAATAAAAGGAAAAAAATAGTGCCTTAAATTAATAAGGCACTGCATTGAAAGAATAGTATTATTGTTGTTTTTCTGCTACAAAAGCACCACCTAAGATTTGAGAGCCATTTGTTTCTGAACTTTTCTCAATCTTGCCGACAACGTTTTCTGCTTTAGGACCAGCGAAAGAACCGTTATAAGTTGATGTAATCGGAGTGGATGCTCCGTGTTCAGTATAAGTAAATTTTCCTCCACTAAAGGTTAAATTTTCCTGAATGTCTGCATCTCCAAATTTAACATAGATTATTTCATTTTTCTGGTTTTCTCCGCTAATTTTGCCGTTATTAACATTAAAAGTTACTTTGGTATTTGCTGAAGTAATATCAGAAGAATCATTTTTACTTAGTTGAAAAGAAAGCTCTCCCTCAAATGTTCCCTGAATATTATTTTTATTAATGTCTTTAGTTGGTTTTTCTTTAACCAGTGTTTTGTATTCAGGAGAATTTGTCGAATCGAGGTAATACAAACTGTATGCTTTAACAACACCTTCCTTAACATTTGGGTCAGTTTTATTCTCAATGCTGATTTTCATAGCTTCAAATTTGTCAGAATCTGTGATTTCAAAATCATCAGGAAGAATTTGAAGTTTATTAGAGGATCCACCAGAAGAACCACATCCAACGATAGTAAAAGAAGCAATGGTTGCCAATACAATATTTAATTTTAAAGATTTCATATGTTTTCCTTTATTTTTACTAGGTAAAAAATTGACGTATAAGTTATTTATTTACCAATAAGAGAATTATAATTTAAAAACTTTAAAAGTGAATAGAAGTTTGATTTTTCTTTTATAAAACAACCAGTTGTTAAAATTTTGTTTCAAATTTTCTCGGCACAATAAATATGGCAGGTAGAGCAAAAATTGCCATAAGTCCAAAACTTATCGATGGTGAATATTGATA
Source organism: Otariodibacter oris (assembly GCF_009684715.1). NCBI lineage: Bacteria > Pseudomonadati > Pseudomonadota > Gammaproteobacteria > Pasteurellales > Pasteurellaceae > Otariodibacter > Otariodibacter oris. The sequence continues at coordinate 755,245 of NZ_CP016604.1, forward strand.
AGTAAGGCCAGCAATAAATGTAAATATCGCCATAAGAATACAGTTTGAAATACTAAAATAGAGTGCTTGTAGTTTTGCTATATGTTCTACGGGTTGAGATGAAATATAGCGAATCATTGCATAATGTCCTGCCGCATAAGAAATGGAGTGGAGTAACTGCACAAAAACTAAAATCATAAAATCATGTGTAGAGGCAATGATACCCCAACGTAAAATCGCCCCCAATGCTGATAAGATAACGAGATGCTGAGTTTTCCATCCTTTGAACGCTTTATTTGAGAAGAAGAAAAAAATGATCTCGGCAATCACCGCAGCTGCCCATAAAAAGCTTGCATCCTGTGTACTAATTCCATTGCTCGACCAGTAAATTGTACTATAAGCGTAATAGGCAGCATGAGAGGCTTGGATTAACGAAATGGCAATCATAATTTTCATGGTTTCTGGTGCTTTGAATAATTGCCAGTAAGTAATATTTGATATCTTTGGTTGATCGTGATTATTTTGAGTAAATCCAACGGTAGGATTTAGCATTAACCCAATGCCAAGGAAAATCAACCAAGCCGTTAAGATCCAAATAATCGCAGATTCTTCAAGATAATTGAGTAAAAATCCTGTTGAAACAGACCCGACTACGAAAGCCATAGATCCAAATAAGCGACTTCTTCCATAGTCTAAATTCACTTGTTGTTGCCATGTTGATGCAATGGTATCGCCAATTGGCATTGATCCTCCATTAAACATATGGAAAACAGCAATAACAGGTAACAATATCCAAACTGATCCAACGCTCCAAGCTACAATAAATAAAATGGCGACCGTTGCCCAAGTAAGAATGCGATTTAATGGAATTAAGCGATTAGGATTGGCAGCTTTTTGCGAAAAAAACATCGCCCCAAGAAAACGGAAAATATAGCCTAAGGAAATAATCAAACCGATCATTTCAGTATCATATTCGTGGTGTTTTAACCAAACAGGTAAGAAAGGGAGTAAAACACCGTAGGCACAATAAAAACCAAAAAAGTTAAAAGAAGACCATTGAAAAGGGCTAAGTTTAATCATAGTTGTTTTTCCATTTCTTCCGCACGTTTGATCGCAGCGTGCATTGCTTGATTGACTATTTCAGAGAGATTATGCTGTTCAAAAACAGATAATGCTTGGGCAGTTGTCCCGCCTTTTGAGGTCACATTTTCTCGTAAAGTTGATAGTGGAATATCGGGATTTTCTACCACCATTTTACTTGCCCCTAAAGCAACGGACTGCACCAGAAAACGAGCATCTTGTTCACTGAATCCCATCTGTACCGCTGACTGTTGCATTGCCTCCATAAATCGAAAGAAATAAGCAGGGCTACTCCCCGTGATCGCAATGATCTGATTCAACTTGTCTTCGGATTCCACCCAATAACATTTGCCGACGGAAGAAAGCAATGATTCCGTAAATTCACAAGCGGTCGGATCTACGGATTTTTTTGCAAATAATCCCGACAAACCTTCGCCAATAAGTGAAGGCGTATTAGGCATTGAGCGAATAATATTTTTTGCCGTCGGGAGTAAGTTTTCTAAGCGAGTGACTGAAATACCCGCAGCCACAGAGAGAACCCATTTATGTGAAAAATCCACATTCGCAAATTCAGCACAGACTTCCGCCATCACTTGAGGTTTCACCGCTAAAATAATCACATCGGCTTGTTCAACAGCTTGTCTGTTCGACAAATTCACTGTAACGCCCATATTTTTTAGTTCATCTCGGCGAGCTTGGTTACTTTTATTGCAAGCGATCACTAATTCACTTGGATACCCACTTTTAATTAGCCCTGAAATAATCGCAAAAGCCATATTCCCCGCACCAATAAAGGCGACCTTTTTCCGTTGCATCATAATTCTCTCTTTTTGTAAATTGATTCAGTTAGCGTAGAATATAGGTATTTTACGCTATCAATGAAGGATTACTAAATGTTTTGGTTTAAAAATGTGATGATTTATCGCCTAACGACCCCACTTACGCTTGAGTCGGCAGAATTTGAGCAACAGCTTGAACAAACAAAATACACCCCTTGCCAACAAAGTGATATGAGCAAATTTGGTTGGTCTTCGCCACTCGTTACCAGTGAATTATTACATTTTTCACAAGGTAAACAATTCTTAGTTGTGGCGCATAAAGAAGATAAATTATTGCCCGCGCCAGTTATCAAAAAAGAAACGGATTCTCGCATTGAGATTTTCGAGCAAAAAGAGCAACGCAAAGCCAGAAAAATAGAAAAGCAATCTATCAAAGATGACGTAATCGCTATGTTATTACCGAGAGCCTTTAGCAAACACCAAAGCACAGCCATTTGGTTAGATTTAGACAATCAATTGGTTTATGTGGATTCAGCATCAAGCAAACGTGCGGAAGATGCCCTTTCATTATTGCGTAAAACGTTAGGTTCATTACCCGTCGTGCCAATTTCATTTGCTCAACAACCGAGTGAAGCAATGACGGCTTGGCTTGCTAAAGGGCATACACCTCATTGGTTGAATTTACTTGAAGAGGCAGAATTAAAATCTTTCGATACAGAAAGTATCATCCGTTGTAAACGTCAAGATTTAGAGAGCGAAGAAATTGCCTTGCATCTTTCCGCAGGAAAGTTGGTGACAAAATTAGCATTGGATTGGGATAGCCATTTCTCGTTTGTGTTGAACGAGGATGCCACACTTACTCGTGTAAAATTTGCTGATGAAATTCGTGAAAAAAATGAAGATATTTTGAAAGAGGATATTGCTCAACGTTTCGATGCCGATTTCTTGTTAATGACGGAAGAACTGCGTTTATTTACCGAGAAATTGACCGAAGAATTAGGTGGCATTAAGGAACGTTTATAATGGAGATTTACCTTGTCGGTGGGGCAGTCCGAGATCAGCTATTAGGCTTACCCGTTAAAGATAAAGATTGGCTAGTGGTTGGGGCGACACCCGAGCAATTATTGGCGGAAGGCTATCAGCAAGTGGGCAACGACTTCCCTGTTTTTTTACACCCTAAAACTCGAGAAGAATATGCGTTAGCTCGTACAGAACGTAAGAGTGGTAAAGGTTACACGGGCTTTATCTGTGATTTTTCGCCAGAAGTCACGCTAGAGCAAGATCTGATCCGCCGAGATTTAACCATCAATGCAATCGCCCAAGAGCTGAATGGAGAGTTGCACGATTTTTACGGGGGCTTATCCGATCTTAACAACAAAATTTTACGTCACGTTTCCCCTGCATTTAGTGAAGATCCATTACGCGTTTTGAGGGTGGCACGCTTTGCTGCTCGTTATCATTCGCTAGGGTTTTCGATTGCGGACGAAACAGTAAAATTAATGCGAGAAATGACCGCTTGTGGCGAGTTAAATCATTTAACTGCTGAGCGTGTATGGCTAGAAACCCAAAAAGCCTTTGCCACACCGTCCCCTCAAGTTTATTTCCAAGTATTGAGAAAAATAGGGGCATTAAAAGTCTTATTCCCAGAAGTTGATGCGTTATTTGGTGTGCCTCAACCAGAAAAGCACCATCCTGAAATTGATTGCGGTATCCATACCTTAATGGTGGTTGAACAAGCAAAAAAATTAGCAAACCAAGCTAATGATCCTGAAAGTGTATTATTTGCCGCACTGTGCCACGATTTAGGAAAGGCATTATCGCCCAAAGAGATTTTACCTCATCATTACGGACACGAGCAGAAAGGTGTTGAACCCACTCGTCAGCTCGCTAATCGTTTAAAAGTCCCCACTCACACTAAAGATTTTGCCAAGTTAGTCACAGAGTTTCATACCCATTGCCATAAGATTATGGAGTTGCGTCCAGAAACTGTGGTTAAGCTATTTAATAAATTTGATGCGTGGCGGAAACCACAACGATTTTTTGATTTTTTACTGGCGTGTAAAGCCGATTCACGAGGACGATTAGGTTTTGAAGATCGAGAATATCCTCAAGTCGAGTACGCTAAACAGCTATTCCACATTGCCAATCAAGTCGAAGTGAAAAAAGTGATCGAAGACGGCTTTGAAAAATCCGCTATTCGAGTTGAATTAGATAAACGCAGAGCATTAGCGATCAAACAATTTAAGCAATCGCAAATGAATCGTAATAATTAAACTAAATGTAGAGAATTAAAACAGGGATTTTTGCAAAATAAGGCAAAAAGGGCTACCATTCTTCTCCAAGTTATATGGTAATACACATAAGTTTATTACACCTTACGCATTCATAGGATCGATAATGAAAAAACACCATCTTAATACACTTATTTCAGCAGAGGACGTGCAAAATCGGATTGCTGAGTTAGCAAAAGAAATCAATCATGATTATCACTATAACCACAGTAAAGATTTAGTGGTGGTGGGGCTGTTACGTGGTTCGTTTATGTTTATGGCGGATCTGGTTCGTCAATTAGATTTACCTGTTGAAGTCGATTTTTTAACGGCATCAAGTTATGGTACAGGTACAGAATCAAGTCGTGATGTGAAGATTCTAAAAGATTTAGATGGCGATATTTGTGGCAAGGATGTGCTTATTGTTGAGGATATTATTGATACAGGTTTTACTTTGAGTAAAGTAAGTGAAATCTTAAAATTAAGAGAACCTCGTTCAGTAAAAATTTGTACCTTGCTTGATAAACCTTCGCGCCGAGAAGTTGAGGTTGATGTTGAGTGGGTGGGTTTCACTATTCCAGATGAATTTGTGGTGGGTTATGGTATTGATTATGCCCAGCACTATCGTAATTTAGATTATATTGCGAAAGTGATCATTGAAGAATAATGCAAAATATTAAATAAAACTAACCGCTTGTTGGCAACTTCAAGCGGTTTTTGTATTCTAATGATCATCAATCAGGAGAGAATGTATGATCAAAAAGTCCTTGGGGTTACTCTTTATCACAACAGTGATACAAAATGCGATCGCTGAAGAAGTAACGCAACAAACAACGCCCCCTAAAGTTTTTTCAGAAAATGAAGTGTTGCAATTAAAGACAGAATGGTTAGCCGAGCAACAGGTTGCTAGTCAAGATCGTCTGAAACAAAGAGCAAATTTCTTACAGTTAGAATCGCTATTGCAAGCAGCTCAATCGCAAGATAAGCTTTCCTCTTATACTTTATCCCTTGCAAGAGGGTTGGTACCAAAAGGTTATCCGTTACAAGAAGATATGGATTGGCTATTCCTTAAAGCTGAACTAGCAATGGCGGATACGGAAAAAAGTGTCTCGATCATCAAAAATTTTACCAGCAAATATCCGGCAATCGCTGAACGAAATCAGTTAGATCAGATTCCATTTTCTCTCTATTTTGATCGTCAGCAATTTGAGGATCTTGTTGCCTATGCAGAAACTTACCCTGCAAGAACCGTAGAAAACCAGTGTCGAGTTTTTGGCGCACAATATCAATTATTAGCGGAAAAAATCCAACCCAACCCAGAGGCTGAACAAGCGGGAAATCGTGAGTCAATTTCAACAGACAGTATGACTAAGCTATTGCAGGATTTTGAGGCCTTTTGGTTGTTAGATATGCAAAGTGATTTCTGGAAAAATGCCAATAGTAGTGAGAAAAATTATTGGCGAAATCACGCATCATTACCCGATTCTTGCGGTGGGCTTGAAAGTTATTGGAAAGATAGTGGTTTAAAAACAGCTGAAAAAGTTAAAACTAAAGCGCTAGAATTATTTGCATTAAATTCATCCGTTGGATTAAAAGGATTGATTTCCAACACTCAAGACAAAGAATTAGCAGAATGGCTAGAAATGGTGGATAATCTAAAATCCTCGCCAAAAAATTTGCAAACTTTTGTGCAGAACGCACCGCTTGATGAGTGGAATAAAAGGTTAGTGGTGGAGAGTTTTTCTTCATTTATTCGCACATTCCCAGAACAGACTGAAAAATCCAGTTTTGCGGATTATCAGCAATGGGCGGAAAAATGGCAACTGACACAAGATGAAATTAACGATTGGAAAGTCGCTATGCTCAATCGTTTATTTGATAATAACGATCCAACTTTTCAACAGTGGCGAGATGATCAGATAAAACAGCTTAAAGTCGATAGCTTGACCGAAAGACGTTTAAGAATTGCGATTCGAGAAAAAGCTGACTTGAATCCTTGGTTAGCATTGCTATCTGATGAATCTAAAAATAAGCAAGAGTGGCAATATTGGCAAGCGAAAGCCAGTTCAGATCAAGCACAAAGAGAGGCAATCTTAAAAGAGTTAATCACAGAGCGTGGTTTTTATCCAATGTTAGCGGCTCAACTTTTGAAACAGCCTTATATATTGGATATTCCACCGATTAAATCCCTTACGCAAGAGCAAAAAGCCCAGTTTGGTCGTCAATTAGATCGTATTCAAGAATTAAGAATATTGAATCGTTTAGGTACTGCGAAATTAGCGTGGGGCGATTTATTACAAGCGGTCAGTTTCGAAGAACAATTAGCATTATCTGAATATGCCTTACAGCAAGATTGGTATGATTTAGTTGTAGATGGCACGATAAAATCAAAAGCGTGGGATCATATTCAGCTACGCTTACCGAATGCTTATTCTGATTGGTTTGATTTGAATTTAGCCAATAAACCAATTCAGAAAAGTTTTGCGATGGCGATTGCCCGACAAGAAAGTGCATGGAATTTCCAAATACGCTCACACGCTAATGCGATTGGTTTAATGCAAATGCTACCAACGACCGCCAGTGAAACTGCGAAAAATAATGAGTTGGTTTATAGCGGAGAGCGAGATCTTGTTTTACCATTTAACAATATTATGCTCGGCACAACCCATTTAACCGAACTCAATCAAAAATACCCGAATAACCGTATTTTAATTGCATCTGCTTATAATGCAGGCGCAAGACGAGCAGATCAGTGGTTAGAACGAGCCAATGGTAAATTAGATATGGACGAGTTTATCGCCACCATCCCATTTTACGAAACAAGAGGCTATGTCGAAAATGTCCTCGCCTATGATTACTATTATCAGACATTGTATGGGAAAGGGGATAAAACGTTATTTTATAAGGAAGAGCAGAGGAAGTATTAGAATAAAAAACAGGCAGGGTTTTCTGCCTGTTTTTTTATTTGTTGGGAAAAATATTAAGACTAATGCGCCTCATCCCAATTCTTACCAATTCCGACTTCTGCAATAAGTGGAACATGGAGGTCGATAGCTCGTTCCATTTCGGCTTTGATAAGGGCCTTGTAGTAATCAATTTTATCTTCTTTTACTTCAAAGACTAGCTCATCGTGTACTTGCATAATCATAAGAATATCATCACGTTGTGCAATGGCTTTGTCGATATTAATCATTGCGACTTTGATGATATCCGCTGCGGTCCCTTGCATTGGGGCGTTGATGGCGACACGTTCTGCAGCTTTACGACGCATTTGGTTACTGGCTTGAATATCGGGTAAATATAAACGGCGTCCGAATAGTGTTTCAACGTAGCCTTTTTCTGCCGCTTTTTCACGAATATCGACCATAAATTGTTGCACTGCAGGGTAGCGTTGGAAATAACGTTCCATATATTTTTTCGCATCGCTACGGCTAATGCCTAATTGGTTCGATAAACCAAATTCACTCATACCATAAATTAAGCCGAAGTTAATCGCTTTAGCACTACGACGTTGCTCGCTTGTTACTTCATCTAAAGCGACACCAAAGATCTCAGCGGCAGTGGCTCTGTGAATATCTCGACCTTCTGCGAAGGCTTGAATCATGGTTTTATCATTCGATAAATGTGCCATAATTCTTAATTCAATTTGGGAATAGTCGGCAGCCATTACCACATAACCCTCACGAGCAATAAAGGCTTGGCGAATACGTCTGCCTTCTTCGTTACGGATCGGGATATTTTGTAAATTTGGATCACTTGATGATAGACGACCTGTTGCGGTTACCGCTTGATGATAGGAAGTATGAACACGCCCCGTTTTTGGGTTAATCATCAATGGGAGTTTATCCGTATAAGTCGATTTTAATTTACTCAGCCCACGATGCTCAATCAGCAATTTAGGCACTTCATGACCTTGTTTGGCTAATTCATCTAATACTTCTTCATTAGTTGAAGGTGCGCCTTTTGGGGTTTTCTTTAAAACGGGCAAGCCTAATTTTGTGAATAAAATCTCTTGCAGTTGCTTGGTTGAGGCTAAGTTAAAGGTTTCTCCTGCCGCCTCGTGAACCAATTTTTCTAATTCAGCTAAACGGGTTTCAATTTCTTTGGAATGATCCAATAATAATTTAGGATCGATGAGTACGCCATTTTGCTCAATATGAGAAAGAGTTTCGACTAATGGCATTTCCATTTTTTCAAAAAGCGCTTGCAGTTCTGGTGATTTAACCAATTCAGCATATAAAACTTGGTGCAGTTTCATTGTAATATCCGCATCTTTGGCGGCATATTCTGTGGCTTTTTCAATTTCAATTTGATCAAAAGTTTTCTGATTTTTTCCTTTGCCAGCTAATTCCTCAAAAGGGATTGTCTTATGATTTAAGTAGCGATCAGACAAATCATCCATATTGTGTCTGCCTGTACTATTTAATGTGTAAGACTCTAGCATCGTATCAAAGGCAACACCTTTAACCTCAATGCCATTTTGTGCGAAGATAGTCAGATCATATTTAATATTTTGCCCAATTTTTTTGATGTTTGGATTTTCTAAAATGGGTTTAAGTTGAGCTAAACAATCTACCTTATTTAATTGATTTGGCAGTAATATTTCCGTTGTGTTAGTCGTTTCTTCAACGTCATCAAACATATCAGTTTGTTGTGGTTCGCTTACTAATCCTTTATGAGTTAATGGAATATAGCACGCCTCGCCATTTTCTAGGGCAAATGAAATTCCAACCAATTCTGCACTCATGGCATCTAAACTGTTTGTTTCTGTATCTACGGCAATAAGTTTCGCATCGTTTAATTTTTTGAGCCAAGGAGTAAATAATTCAGGGGTGTTTACACATTGATAAGCGGTGCGATCAATCGTTACTTTTGCAATTTTTATTTCAGAAGTGACCGCTTGTGAGCTAACCGATGAAGTCGCTTGATAGTTATTTGGGATCTTTTCTGCATTGATCTGCGTAACAGGATTTGCATCACCTAATACTTCATTTAACCAGCGTTTAAATTCATAACGCCCGAATAATTCAACTAATTGATCACGTTGTTGAGGTTGTAAGGTAAGCTGATCGTGAGTAACGTCTAACTCAACGTCAGTTTTAATTGTCGCTAACAAGTAAGATAAATCAGCAACTTCTTTTTCAGCTTCCAATTTCGGTGCAAAGTTTTTTGAACCTCGGAATCCCAATTCAGCTACTTTATCTAAATTGGCATAAATTGTTTCCATTGAGCCTAACCCTTGTAATAAGGCTAGTGCAGTTTTTTCACCCACACCTTTTACACCCGGAATGTTATCCGATGAGTCACCCAGTAAGGCTAAATAATCAATAATTAATTCAGGCGGAATACCATATTTTTCAATTACACCTTCGCGGTCAAGCAAGGTATTATTCATGGTATTGATTAGCATAATATGCTCATTGACTAGCTGTGCCATATCTTTATCGCCTGTACTAATCAATACATCTTTACCATCTCGTGAAGCTTGAATCGCAAGAGTACCAATCACGTCATCAGCCTCTACGCCTTCAATGGAAAGTAGCGGAATACCGAGTGCTTTGATCATGGTATGAAGTGGTTCAATTTGAGAACGTAAATCGTCAGGCATTGGTGGGCGGTGAGATTTATATTGTTCAAATAAATCGTCACGGAATGTTTTGCCTTTTGCATCAAATACCACCGCAATATGGCTTGGTTCAACTTGGGAAATTAAGCTTTTCAGCATATTTAATACGCCATACATTGCTCCTGTCGGCTCACCTTGTTTATTGGTAAGAGGCGGGAATGCGTGAAAAGCTCGATATAGATAAGATGAACCGTCAACTAAGACTAGTGGATTTTGTGCAATAACTGCCATAATTTCTCTCATTAAGTACAAATAATGGGAACATTATACCTAAATCGAGGTGGGTTTTGTCAGTTATTAGCAATTATTACAGTTGGTAAGCGGTGAGTTTAGCTATAAATTTCACTACAAATTCAACTACAAAAAAGGGCTAGTTTTCACTAGCCCTCTCACATTATGAATTATTTAGCAGAATTATTTTTTAGGACCTGCTGCAACTAATGCTTTACCTTCATCATTAGTTGTGTATTTTTCGAAGTTTTTCACGAAACGACCTGCAAGATCTTCTGCTTTAGCTTGCCATTGTGCTTTGTCTGCATAAGTATCACGAGGATCTAAGATTGCAGGATCAACACCTGGTAATGCTTTTGGAATTGCTAAATTGAAGATTGGTAATGAACCCATCTCTGCTTTTTCGATAGAACCATCTAAGATTGCGTCGATAATACCACGAGTATCTTTGATTGAGATACGTTTACCAGTACCGTTCCAACCTGTATTTACTAAGTATGCTTCCGCACCAGATGCTTGCATACGTTTAACTAATACTTCAGCATATTGTGTTGGGTGAAGTGATAAGAATGCTGCACCGAAACATGCTGAGAATGTTGGAGTTGGTTCAGTAATACCACGTTCTGTACCTGCTAATTTTGCAGTAAATCCAGATAAGAAATAGTATTTAGTTTGTTCTGGAGTAAGTTTAGATACTGGTGGTAATACACCGAATGCATCAGCTGTTAAGAAAATAACTTTCTTAGCATGACCAGCTTTTGATACTGGTGTAACGATATTATCAATGTGATAAATTGGGTAAGAAACACGAGTATTTTCTGTTTTTGAACCATCTTCAAATGCAACAGAACCATCTTCTTTTACTACCACGTTTTCTAATAATGCATCACGTTTGATTGCATGATAGATATCTGGTTCGTTTTCTTCTGAAAGATTGATTGTTTTCGCATAGCAACCACCTTCAAAGTTGAATACACCATCGTCATCCCAACCGTGTTCATCATCACCGATTAATTGACGTTTTGGATCTGTTGAAAGCGTTGTTTTACCTGTACCAGATAAACCGAAGAAGATTGCAACGTCGCCTTCTTTACCTACGTTAGCAGAACAGTGCATTGATGCGATGCCTTTTAATGGAAGGAAGTAGTTCATCATTGAGAACATACCTTTCTTCATTTCACCGCCGTACCAAGTACCACCGATTAATTGAACACCTTCAGTAATATTGAACGCAACGAAGTTTTCTGAATTTAAACCTTGTTCTTTCCAGTTAGGGTTAGTAACTTTTGCTCCATTCATTACAACGAAGTTTGGTTTGAAGTTTTTCAATTCTTCTTCAGAAGGGCGAACAAACATATTTTTTACGAAGTGAGCTTGCCATGCAACTTCTGTTACAATACGCACAGCTAAACGAGTGTCTGGGTTAGCACCACAGAACGCATCAACTACGAATAAGCGTTTGTTTGAAAGTTGGTTAGTCACTAACTCTTTTAAACTTTGCCATGTAGCTTGGTTCATTGGTTTGTTATCATTTTTTGCTGCATCAGATGTCCACCAAACAGTATCTTTTGTTTTTTCATCTAATACGATATATTTATCTTTTGGTGAACGACCTGTGAAGATACCAGTATCCACAGCTACGGCACCAGATGTTGTCAAGCGACCTTTTTCAAAGCCTTCTAAACCAGGTTTCATTTCTTCTTCAAAGAGTTGCTCATAACTTGGGTTATAAACGATTTCTTTTACGTTTGTAATACCTAAAAGTTCAAGTTCTTGTACAACACGATTTGACATAGTAACACCTCATATTGGTTAAATTTAAAATAATAACTGGACATATTATAAGTAATAATTTTTTAAAAAAAGACAATCTAAATCAAATTTTTGAACATTTCTTGAAAAATTTACAAATAAAAATATTGATCTGATAAAATAGGGCTAAAATAGAAAAGAAATATTGCAAAATACATAACAATATAACTTCAATTTTTTAACAAATTCACAACTAATTAAATGAGAAAAATAAATGAGAGTTTTAATTGTCTTTTTATCTGTACTTTTATGTTACTTACAATTTAGTTTTTGGTTTGGTAAAAATGGTTGGATTGAATATCAAGAGGCACAAGTACAAGTTGAAGAATTGCGTGAAGAAAATGAACAATTAACAGCACGTAATAATCTGATTAGTGCTGAGATTCAAGATCTTAAGACAGGCGTAAATGCGCTTGAAGAACGAGCAAGACTTGAGAGAGAAATGGTTAAGTCCGATGAAGTTTTTTATCGTATCGTTTCAGACGAGTAATTGAGGTGATTGTGTTACGAAATATTATTGCGATCATCCCAGCTTCAGGTGTTGGCAGTCGAATGGCAGCGAATAAGCCAAAGCAGTACCTTGAAATTCAAGGTAAAACAATTTTAGAACATACCTTACAACCTTTTTTGCAACATTCACAAATCCAAAAAATCATAGTTGCGGTGTCAGAAACTGATCCTTTTTATGCTGATTTAGTGATTTTAAGCCATCCGAAAATTGAATTAGTCTTTGGTGGGGAAACCCGCGCTCATTCTGTTTTTAATGCTTTGCAAAAATTAAATGAGGGCGATTGGGCATTGGTGCATGATGCGGCTAGACCTTGTTTAAAGCGGTCAGATTTGGATAAACTTTTGCAAATTACGGATGAAAGTGGGGCTATTTTAGCTACGCCAACAATTGATACAATCAAAAGAACGGAAAACGGCAAAACGATTGATTATACCGAAGATCGTGCTTTTTTATGGCATGCGCTTACTCCACAGTTTTTCCCCGCTGAGAAACTAAAGAATGCAATAGCGAGTGCATTTACGAAAAATTTAGCGATTACTGATGAGTCATCTGCAATGGAATTAGAAGGTGTTCATCCTCAATTAGTTGAAGGGCGAAGTGATAATATCAAAGTGACTCGTCCAGAAGATCTTGCGTTAGCCGAATTTTATTTATTAAGGAATCAAGAAAATGTTTAGAGTTGGTCACGGTTTTGATGTACACGCATTTAGTGAACAAGGTCCATTGATTATTGGCGGAGTAACAATTCCCTACGAGAAAGGATTTATTGCTCATTCAGATGGTGATGTCGCACTACACGCTTTAACTGATGCGTTACTCGGTGCGGTTGCTTTAGGCGATATTGGCAAGTTATTTCCTGATACAGATATGGCATATAAAGGGGCGAATAGTCGTCATTTATTGATAGAGGCTTATCGTCAAGTGCAAGAAAAAGGCTACGTTGTAAGTAATGTGGATTTAACCATTATCGCACAAGCCCCTAAAATGCGACCTTATATTGATGAAATGAGAAAAGTGATCGCAGAAGATCTAAAGTGTGATGTCGATCAAGTGAATGTGAAGGCAACAACAACGGAAAAACTTGGATTTACAGGGCGACAAGAAGGGATTGCCGCTGAGGCAGTTGCCCTTCTTATGAAACGATAATCAAGCAATTAATTGAGAATGGCTTCGTATCATTCTTTTTTCAACATAACTACAGCTTGGATGAATCTTTAACTGATTTTGTTCAGCAAATTCAATTAAGGCATTGTAAAGTTTTCCTGCAATGCCTTCGCCTTGATGATTTACATCAACTTCTGTGTGATAGGCATTGATAACCTTATCTGATACATACTGATAGGCAAGCTCGCCAATCAGTTTCTTTTGCTCTGTTTGAAAAATAAAACGATGATTTTCTTTATCATGTAATACGTACATTTTAGACTCCTCAAGTTATTTTTTACACGTCTAATATTAGGTAGGTAAATTATTTTTCAAGTTTGAATTTGCTTACTCTAATACAATAATTTCATCCTTAATTTTCACCACTCCGCTATTTTCTGGAATTAAATGAATACCAAAAGTCGGTTTACCCTGTTCATTGGTGTGATATTTTTTGAGGGTTCTAAAAGGTTCTGCATTAGGATCAAGTTGATTCGTTTCAATATTGCGAGTGATAAGGATACAACGAGTACATTGTTGTGCAACGCTAAATATTACTTCGCCAATTTGAATCCGTTGCCAGTGATCTTCTTCAAAGGCTTTTAATCCATCAATTACAATATTACTTCTAAATTGTTGCATCACAGAATGGATTGGTGACCATTCATTTAATTGTGCTAGTGATTTTTCAGAAGTGAGTAAGATTGGATTACTGTCGGCAAAACTCAGTGGCATAGCATTACTATTAGATAAATGCCGCTGGCTTTGTTGCCCTAACCAACGTAGCTGAACAGGACGCTCAAAATAGCGACTTAGCCATTGATTGATTTTTTCATTAGCGACAAAAGAGGGAAAGTGATTTCCCCATACTTCGCTGGATTGTGTTTGTGAAAAATCGTGATAATGGACTAAAAATTGTTCGCCATCTGGGGCTAAAATCGCTATTCCCATTGGTAGAGGAAAAGCAGAAAATTGATAAATTACCGCATCTTTTCTGGCGGTAATGAATTTTCCATCAAGTTCAGTGATCATAAATTCACGATCAAAATTAAGCCCTTGAGGTTGTATAAAAGCTTGATGAACGGTATAGGGTTTAGTTGATTTTATCGGGTATAAATGGAGTTGTGATATTTGCATAGAATCGAATCTTTGTAATAGGAATAGTAAAAATAATCCACATTTGCAAAATTCTCAAGTAAAATGACCGCTTGTAAAGTGAGTATAAGATATAAGGATATTGGTATGGCAAAGAAACCTACACCTGATTTTGAAACTACATTAAAAGAATTGGAAGAAATTGTCGGGCATTTAGAAGCAGGCGATCTGCCTTTAGAAGAAGCGTTAAATGAATTTGAAACGGCAATTAAATTGGTACAACAAGGGCAAGAGCGTTTACAAAAAGCAGAACAACGTATTCAAATTCTTTTGCAAAAAAATGAAACAAGTGAACTTTCGGATTATCAATAATGACTGATCAATTTTCTACTGACTTGACCTATTATCAACAACGTATCAATCAATTCTTAAAAAATCAATTCACTTTATATAGCAAAGCGAATGCACCATTAGTGGATGCCATGGAATATGCGGTATTGCTTGGTGGTAAAAGAGTTCGTCCATTTCTTATTTATGCCACAGGTAAGACGCTGAATGTTGAATTGGAAAAATTGGATCATTCAGCGGCAGCAATGGAATCCATTCACGCTTATTCATTAGTGCATGATGATTTACCCGCAATGGATAATGATGCATTGAGAAGAGGTAAACCGACTTGTCATATTGCTTTTGATGAGGCCACAGCCATTTTAGCGGGCGATGCGTTGCAAAGCTTTGCCTTTGAATTATTGGCAAGCGATCCTTATTTGACAGCGGAACAAAAAGTTGCGCAATTTAAAGCATTATCTACTGCGGCAGGTGCAAGGGGAATGTGTTTAGGGCAAAGTTTAGATTTGCAATCAGAAAATAAATTAATTGCATTAGATGAATTGGAAACGATTCATCGTAATAAGACTGGGGCTTTGATTGAAGCCTCTGTTTTAATGGGCTTTAATTTATCTGAATATGTTGAAGATCAGATGATTAAATCTTCCTTACAGCAATATGCTCAAGCGATTGGATTAGCTTTTCAAGTACAAGATGATATTTTAGACGTGGTTGGGCAGAGTGATAAAATTGGTAAAGTTGTTGGTGCGGATGAAGCATTAAATAAAAGCACTTACCCTAAATTGCTTGGTTTAGGAGGGGCAAAATTGAAGGCGAGTGAATTGCACCAAAGTGCATTAGTTGCTTTGGCAAAATTGCCTTTTGATACTACTTCACTAAAAGAATTGGCGGATTTTATTGTAAAGAGAGATCGATAAATAGACTTGATTAATTACTCAAAGTGAATAATTAATATGGTTTTAAATTCTTTAGTCTTCAAAATAATGTGATAAAATACATACAATTTTGATAGAGTAAAGCGTGTTGTGGAATCGTTTGTGAATTAGTTCTATTAAGGGCTACGCAAACGTTTTCTTTTTTTGTAAAATAGGCATCAGTACTCCAACTGATATAGAGGTTTTATGGTTGATTTTATTATTATCGGTATTATTGTTTTTTCATTGCTAGTCAGTTTATGGAGAGGATTTGTACAGGAAGTTTTGTCATTAGTTGGATGGGTATTAGCTTTCTTTATTGCTAGTCAGTTTTATTCCCCATTGGCACAATTATTGTTACAGGTCGATTCTGTTTATTTACAGCAATCAGAATATTTACGCAATGGTATTGCTGTCGCAATTTTGTTCCTTGCGGTATTAATTGTGAGTAGTCTCATTAATGCATTAATCAGTAAGTTAGTCGATAAAACAGGACTATCGGGAACAGATAGAGTATTAGGTGCAGGCTTTGGCGTATTACGTGGTATTTTTATTGTTGCTGCAATTTTATTCTTTTTGGATACATTCACGCAATTTAGTCAAAGCGAACTTTGGAAAGAATCTCAATTAATTCCACATTTTGATTTTATTGTTAAATGGTTTTTTGAGCAATTACAAGCGAATTCAAGTTTTTTAGAATCAACTACTAATTAGGGGTTATTATGTGTGGTATTGTCGGGATTGTAGGACATTCTCCGGTTAATCAGGCTATTTATGATGGGCTTACGCTTTTACAGCATCGAGGACAAGATGCCGCAGGGATCGTCACGATTGATGCAGAAAATCGTTTCCGTTTACGTAAAGCGAATGGCTTAGTGAGCGATGTGTTTCGCCAAGAACATATGTTACGTTTACAAGGTCATGTAGGACTTGGACATGTTCGTTACCCGACTGCTGGGAGTTCAAGTGTATCAGAAGCTCAGCCTTTCTATGTTAATTCGCCTTATGGATTGACTTTGGTTCATAATGGGAATTTAACCAATAATGCAGAATTGAAAAAGCTATTATTTACGTTGGCAAAACGTCACGTAAATACAAATTCTGATTCAGAGGCTCTTCTCAATATTTTCGCTTATTACTTAGATCAGCATCAAACAGAACCATTAACACCAGAAAATATTTTTGAAACTGTGCGTAACACAAATAAGGTAATTAAAGGTGCTTACGCTTGTTTAACCATGATTATTGGACATGGTATTGTGGCTTTCCGTGATCCTTTAGGAATTCGTCCTTTAGTACTAGGAAAACGTGAAGAAAGTGGTAAAACGGAATATATGTTCGCTTCAGAAACAACTGCATTAGATATTGTTGGTTTTGAATATGTGAGAGATGTTGAGCCGGGTGAGGCTATTTATATTACCTTTGATGGCGAGTTCCACTCAGCTATTTGTGCAGATAATCCAAAATTAAATCCTTGTATCTTTGAATATGTTTATTTCGCTCGTCCAGATTCAGTGATTAATGGTGTGTCTGTGTATGGTGCAAGAGTCCACATGGGACGTTTCCTTGGTGAAAAAATTGCAAATGAATGGAAAGATATTTTAGATGAAATTGATGTTGTGATTCCAATTCCTGAAACTTCAACAGATATTGCCTTACAAATTGCTAATGTATTGAATAAGCCATATCGCCAAGGTTATGTAAAAAATCGTTATGTAGCAAGAACCTTTATTATGCCAGGTCAAGCACAGCGAAAATCTTCCGTTCGCCGTAAATTAAATGCGATAGCAAGTGAATTCAAAGGCAAAAATGTACTATTGGTGGATGACTCTATTGTACGAGGTACAACGTCTGAACAGATTGTCGAAATGGCTCGTTTAGCGGGAGCAAATAAGGTGTATTTTGCGTCTGCTGCGCCAGAAGTACGTTACCCAAATGTGTATGGTATTGATATGCCAACAAGTGAAGAGCTTGTTGCTTATAATCGTTCAGTTGAAGAAATTGCTCAAATGATTGGCGTAGATCGATTAGTCTTCCAAGATTTAGAGGCGCTCTTCAAAGCGGTTCAACTTGAAAATCCAGAAATTAAAGCATTTGATGCATCTGTATTTACTGGTGAGTATATTACTGGAGATATCGATCAAGCTTACTTAGATAGTATTGCTCAAGCCCGCAACGATAAAGCGAAGTCACAGCTTTCTAAGCAAGAAGAAAACTTAGAAATCTATAACGAAAGTTAGTATCTTATCATTCATTACAAAGCCCTCCTCCTCCTCTTTTTAGGGGAGGGTTAAATCGTCAAAATAAATCCAATCGTAATAAAGGGAATAAATGGTAATTTAACCAACTTTTCTTTTTTAAATAAATAGTAACCACTATAAAAAAGGATTCCAGCTAGACTTGCTATAAATAGTAGTAATGCTATTTTTTCTATAGTAAATAAAGGTGATAATGCTATCAGCAATAAAATATCACCAAATCCCATAGCCTCTCTTTGCATAATCCATTCAGCAATATAATTAAAAGAAATAAAAAATAGGATTGTAAATAGTAAACAAACTATATTTTCATATAAATTTACTGTGTTATTAGTCAGTATATGAGTAATTGATAATGTGAAAATGATTGCGATATATTTAATTTCAGTAAGATAATAGGTGTAATCTAAAAGTGAGAGATAAATTAATATCATACTAATTACTATGATTTCTTCTGAACTATGTTGAAAATAGAATGGTGTTAATATCAATAGTGGTAATATCAATATTTCTTTAGTTTCCTCTATTTTTAGAATATTCGATTTTTTATAAAATAGTTAAGTGAAAAGTTTAAATTCATAACGCCGCACATTTCGTCATAAATGTTTTTATGTATTCGATAATGAAATAGGCTAAGTTCTCTTTTAAACCAAAAGAAGAGCAGTACCGATAGGGTAAGATTAATTATTATCATATGATGCTACCTAATTCAAAAATTGGTAGGTATAAAGCGATAATGATAATACTCACAATTGAACCAATCACGAGCATAATAATAGGCTCAAGCAGTTGAGAAAGTATATCAATTTTGTATTCAAGACGTTCTTGATATATTTGGCTTATTTTATGCATCATACTGGATAAGTTTCCACTTTTTTCGCCAATATAAATCATTTGTACGATATCTTCGCCAAAGATATGTCCATTGATACCTTGATGAAGGTAATATCCCTTTTGTATTGACTCTAACATAATTTTAATCTCTTGTTTGAAAGAGGAATCTTTATGATTTGCGTTGAGAAAAGTCTGTAAAATATTTTCTAGCTTTAAGTTAGCATCAAGCATTAATGAGAAATAGTTAAAGAAGAAGATGGTTTTTTGTGTATGTATTATGTTTCCAAAAATAGGAATGTGATTAATTAACTTGTTCTTGATTTTTTCTGTTTTTCTTTTTAATAGAAATTTATAAATAACAAATGATAATAAAAAAGTCATGATGAGATACGTATAATTCTCAGTGATAAATGAAGATAGATTAAAGACTATTTCAGTCAGTAAGGGGAGTGCTTTATCTTTTGACGTATATAATTCAGCAAACTGTGGAACAATAAAAATCATCAATAATAGAGATAAAATAATCGATATACTTAATATAATCACAGGATAAAATAGAATTTTGTTTACTTTTTTTCTTAATCCTTCTGATTTTAAACGTGAGAGTACAATTTGCTCTAATATAGTCGATAGCTTTCCACTTTTTTCTCCAATACTCACTAATAATATTTCTTGGCTTGATAAATAGGCATCTTTATTTTCTAACGAACTAGAAAGGTTAAAACCTTGCTCTAATCGTTCAATTATATTGAATAACCATTGTGTCAGTTTAATATTTAAGCAAGTATTGGTAATGATATTTAATGCAGATTTAAGTGTAATACCCGCATTTAATAATAGCGATAATTGATTGATGATTTGCGTAATTTCTTCGTATTTGGGCTTTTGTGGAATCACAAAATTGCGACTGATATGAAGATGGGTGTAGCCTTTTTCAGTAAGTTTTTGTTCTAAATTTTCATGGCTTTGGGCAAGGGATTTCCCTTGTTGTTTGACTTTTAATTGATTTAGTCCTTTCCAGCGATATTCGTATAATTTAGTCATACCCTAGTACTCTTTGAATTTCAGCTAGATTAGTTTGGTTCGATTCAACCTTTTGTTTCGCACTAAGATATAAAGATGAGTAGTCTAAACAAGCGGTCAGTTTGTTAAATTCTTTTGCAGAACGGGATAAGCATTGATAAACACCAATTCGACCTTTATAGCCTTGATAGCAGTACTGGCAAGATTTACCGAGGCATTTTTCGCATAGTTTTCTAACAAGTCTTTGAGCGATAACTAATAATAGAGAATTTCTAATTTCATATTCATCAATACCTAGCTGTACCAGTCGATCAATCGCAGAGGGAGCATCATTGGTATGCAGTGTTGATAGGACTAGATGTCCCGTTTGGGCCGCACTTAATGCTATTTTGGCACTTTCAGGATCTCGGATTTCGCCTAGCATAATAATATCGGGATCTTGCCTTAAAAAAGTCTTTAACAACTTACTAAATGTAAGATCTAAAGAGGAATTGACTTGGGTTTGAATTAACCCCTCAATTTCAATTTCTATGGGATCTTCAGCCGTGAGAATATGTTTGTCTGTTTGGTTTAAGTGATTTAATGAAGTATATAGGGTAATACTTTTACCACTTCCTGTTGGACCTGTAACGAGTATCAGACCTTGAGGTTGGCTTAATGCGTGTAATAAGATTTCCTTTTGTTGTGGAGTAAAACCTAAAGTAAGGAAATCAAGTTGAACGGGCTTATCTTTTTGTAAACGTAAGACTAATTTTTCTCCGTGATAGGTTGGCAATGTTGAAACACGAAAATCCAAAGATTCTGACAGTACGGTGGTAAAACTAAATTGACCATCTTGCGGTTGGCGAGATTCACTAATATCAAGATTTGCGAGGAGTTTAATCTTTAACACTAATCGATTCGCTAAATGCTGAGGTAGTGTTTTATAAACTTGCAGTAGCCCATCTATTCTTAGGCGTATGTTCAATTTATCTTTTGCAGGTTCTATGTGTATATCTGAGGCATTTTGTTGCAAACAAAATTTAAAAAGATTATCAAGGATCTGAATAATTGGATCATTGTAGTCTGGCTTATTCGAGGTATTCTCAGATACATAATTTATGTCGGCCAATTCATTGGTGATTTCATGATTGGGTGAGAGTTCATTGAGCAAATATTTTAATTCTTCAGATGAAATAATAATCTGCTCAATTTTTTTATTGTGTATAAAGGCGAAACTATCACTGGCATTCAAATTATTTTGATCATCAATAGCAAGCCACAACGTATTATCCGTTTCTTTAACAGGGATGGCTAAATAGCGTTGTAAAATATGCTTGTTTTTACAATTTTTCTGCCACAGTTCATTTGCGATTGTAAAAATTTGTTGTGAGCTAATTTCGCAAACTGAATACATAGAGGTCATAATTAAGCCTTTATTTACACTAGAATATTATGAGTCACAGAAGTTAGCTGGAAATAGGCTGGTATCTTCGCCTTTACAGGTTGTTGACCAGCTAATATTGTTATCACTTATCTTAGGTGTTAGGGTATAGCCATAATCTGCTAAGCTAGCTTTTCCTTCAACGGCGATAACTCCGTCAGATACAGAAACAGATTTGAGGTATTTATTGTCATCACTGTCTGATAGTGCAGCTTGAATACCATTTTTTCCAGCTGAACAGCTTGATAATGCCCCAGTGTTATAAATGCATATTTCAACATCGGCTTTATAGGTTGAAGAGGCTCGTAATAATTCTGATAGCGCTGCTTTTTTTGTATAGCCGTTATAGGATGGAATCGCAATGGTTGCAAGAATTGCAATGATAGCAATAACAATCATGAGTTCAATGAGAGTAAAAGCCTTAAGTGTCTTATTAATATGGAAATTTTTCATAGGATTACCTTAGCGTTGAGAGCGTTATGTGATGAATGTTGTGAAGTGTGAGCGATTTTAAAAATAAGTCTATGTGTGGCTTATTCTTTTGCGATCACGCTCGAAAAATAAGTAAAACAGAAGTGAAATAACTGTTTTTTTAAACAGTATTTTTTGGTACTATCATTGCAAAATAAATCAGTGCAAATAACTAGAAATGAGGTTGAAATTAAATGGCTAAAGCACCCAAAACAGCTTATGTTTGTAATCAATGTGGAGCTGAATATGCTCGTTGGATGGGACAATGTAAGGCTTGTTTAGAATGGAATACGATTAGTGAAGTTCGCCTTGTTTCAGCAAAGCAAGAATCTCACAGTCATAGATTAAGTGGCTATGCTGGAGAGACCTCAGGAAAAGTTAAGGTTCTATCAGAAATTGATTTACAGGACGTTCCACGCTTTACGAGCGGTTTTTTAGAGTTAGATCGTGTGCTTGGTGGCGGAGTTGTTCCAGGTAGTGCAATTTTGATTGGCGGACATCCTGGTGCAGGGAAGAGTACATTATTGTTACAAGTTATGTGTGGCTTATCCAATAGCATTTCGACATTATATGTGACGGGTGAAGAATCTTTACAGCAAGTTGCAATGCGAGCTCATCGATTGGGTTTACCAACGGAAAAGCTAAAATTACTCTCAGAAACCTCGGTCGAGCATATTTGTAATATTGCCGATCAAGAAAAACCTCAATTGATTGTGATTGATTCAATTCAAGTGATGCATTTAGCTGATATTCAATCTTCGCCGGGCAGTGTTTCACAAGTGAGAGAATGCGCCTCTTTTCTAACACGTTATGCGAAAACCCACCAAGTTGCGATTATTATGGTAGGGCATGTTACAAAAGATGGCACATTAGCAGGGCCTAAAGTATTAGAACATTGTATCGATTGTTCTATTTTACTTGAGGGCGAGGCTGATTCCCGCTATCGCACATTACGAAGTCAAAAGAACCGCTTTGGTGCAGTAAATGAGCTTGGGGTTTTTGCGATGACTGAACAAGGACTTAGGGAAGTCAAAAATCCATCAGCAATTTTTCTTAGTCGCAGTTCAGAACAAACATCGGGCAGTTCCGTTATGGTAATTTGGGAGGGAACACGTCCTTTACTTGTTGAAATTCAAGCATTGGTTGATCACTCTATGTTAGCTAATCCTCGTCGAGTAGCGGTAGGGTTGGAGCAAAATAGATTATCACTTCTTCTTGCTGTATTGCACCGACATGGTGGTTTGCAAATGTCTGCTCAGGATGTCTTTGTTAATGTAGTGGGTGGGGTAAAAGTCACAGAAACAAGCGCCGATCTGGCTTTGTTACTTGCCTTAGTGTCTAGTTTTAAAAATAGACCATTACCCGATGATCTAGTGGTATTTGGAGAAGTGGGATTAGCTGGAGAGATCCGCCCTGTGCCGAGTGGACAAGAAAGAATGAGTGAGGCCGCTAAACATGGGTTTCGCCGAGCAATCGTACCCGCAGGGAATGCACCTAAAAAAGTCATTACAGGTATGGAAGTCTTTCCTGTGAAAAAACTTTCGGATGCGTTAGAAATTCTAAGTGGTATGTAATTTTAATAAAAAACTACAGATACTCTGAGGTAGTATCTGTAGTTTTAGTGTATATCAGTAATGAGATGACAATTATTTGTCTGATTTTTTATGGCTGTGATTTGCCATTTGTTTACGAATTTCTTTACGTTGTTTAGATAAATCAGCATTACGGATTGTATAGTCATCAACACGAGCTTCATAATCTTCGCGCATATTCGCAATGATAGCTCTGATATCTTCGATAGTCATGCCTTCTGTAATATATTGGTTTAAGTTATCTAACAATAAAATTCGTTTTTGGTTATCGCGAATTTTTCTATCGTTATCTGCAGTGTCTCTAAGAAGTTTGTTTTTTAAACGATAAAGATGGACATATTCCAACATATCATGAAAGCATTGTGCGTTATTATTTGCCATGTGATATTCCTCGGGTCTTTTATAAATGAAAGTAAGCAAATGCTAGACTTTTTATCTTCATTCGTCAAAAGTTTTTATGCTATAACTTATTGA
Organism: Otariodibacter oris; assembly: GCF_009684715.1. Lineage (NCBI taxonomy): Bacteria > Pseudomonadati > Pseudomonadota > Gammaproteobacteria > Pasteurellales > Pasteurellaceae > Otariodibacter > Otariodibacter oris. The sequence goes on from NZ_CP016604.1 coordinate 779,108, forward strand.
GTAGAGAATAAAAATACAACTTTTGCTTTTCATAGGGTATTAAACTAGAATGGTTGAAGATAAAAGCGATTCTGCTTATGAAGTTTAGGACAATAATATGAATTTATTAAAAATAGCTGTGGCATGTATTCCACTCGTTTCAGGGATATCTATGGCAACTCCATGGGAAAAAATCAAAGCACCAGTTGCTGGTGCAGCACAATCCATTGGGGGATATAGTAATGGCTGTATTATTGGTGCCGAACCATTAGCGTTAAAAGGGGAAGGGTATCAAGTCATCCGTTCTATCAAGAATCGCTATTATGGCCATCCGAAATTATTAAGCTATTTGACTAATTTAGGTCAAAGAGCAAAATCATCAGGGCTTCCACCGATATTAATTGGTGATATGGGAATGCCTGCGGGTGGGCGTTTTTCATCGGGGCATGCCAGCCATCAAACAGGGCTAGATGCAGATATTTGGCTAAGATTTGGTCCTATGGATGATAAAACCGCAAGAAATCCCGCGGGGCTAGCGACTATTATGGTCGATCGTTCTGCCAATGTGGTAAATGAGCGTTTATGGACACCTAATCATACACAATTAATAAAATTAGCAGCATCAGATGATCGTGTTGATCGCATTTTTGTTAATCCTGCAATTAAAGTTAAATTATGCAATACGGCAGGAAATGATCGAGATTGGTTGCGTAAGATTCGTCCATGGTTTGGGCATGATTCACACTTCCATGTCAGATTAGGATGTCCTGCTGATGCAAAACAATGTAAGAATCAAGCTCCTCCACCGGCTGGAGACGGATGTGGATCAGAACTTTATTCTTGGTTTGAGCCTGCAAAACCATCTACATCTAAACCTAAATCTAAAGTATTACCGCAACCACCACAGTTGTGCCAAATGATTTTGTCTTCTCAAGGCGTAAATTAGTTAGTTTTTTGCTAAATCTTGATCGTATGCGTTTGTTTATTGCAGAAAAGCCTAGTCTTGGGCGAGCTATCGCTCAAGTCTTACCTAAACCTCATTTTACTAAAGATGGATTTATTGAATGTGGTGAAGGAAATGTTGTCACTTGGTGTATTGGGCATTTGCTTGAACAAGCTGAGCCTGATGCCTATGATGAACGTTTCAAAACTTGGCGTATTGAACACCTACCTATTATTCCTCAACAGTGGAAACTTCTCCCTAAGAAAGAAACCTTAAAACAATTAAAGGTTGTCGAGAAACTTATTCGTAAAGCCGATATTTTAGTGAATGCAGGCGATCCAGATAGAGAAGGGCAATTATTAGTTGATGAGGTGTTTGGTTATCTAAAGTTAGGCTCTGAAAAAATAGCTCAAATTCAACGCTGTTTAATCAGCGACCTTAACCCGAATGCAGTCAAAAAAGCGATTGAAAAATTGCAATCTAACCGAGATTTTATCCCTTTAGCGACTTCAGCTTTAGCGAGAGCGAGGGCTGATTGGTTATATGGTATAAATATGACACGCTCATATACGTTACAAGGTCAAAGACAAGGCTACAAGGGAGTGCTATCGGTCGGTCGAGTACAAACACCAGTGCTTGGGCTTATTGTTCGTCGTGATTTAGAAATCGAAAATTTTGTCCCAAAAGATTATTTTGAGGTCATTGCTAATATTACTGTGCCAGAAACAAAAGAGCAATTTAAGGCTCAATGGCAACCAAGTAAAGCATGTGAAGATTATCAAGATGAAGATGGACGAGTTTTATCACGCGCTCTAGCTGAAAACGTGGTGAAAAGAATTACCGATAAACCTGCCGTTGTTTCTCAATATCAAGATAAAGTGGAAACAGAAACTGCGCCATTGCCTTATTCATTATCCGCATTACAAATTGATGCTGCCCGTAAATTTGGATTATCTGCTCAAAACGTATTGGATATATGTCAAAAATTGTATGAAACACACAAATTAATTACTTATCCTCGTTCAGATAACCGTTATTTACCTCAAGAACATTTTAATGATCGCTTTCAAGTGGCTAATGCGATTAGCGGACATTTGGAAGAATATTCCGCATTGCCTGAAGTGGTTGATCTAAACATTAGGAATAGATGTTGGAATGATAAGAAAGTAGAAGCCCATCACGCAATCATTCCAACTTCGAGATCGGGAAATGTGCGATTAACAGAAAACGAAAAACGAATTTATTCACTGATTGCTCGTCAATATTTATTACAGTTTTGTCCAGATGCTCAATTTAGAAAAGGTAAAATTGAACTCAATATTTCAGGCGGATTATTTATTGCTCAAGCTAGGAATTTGATTATTGTTGGTTGGAAATCCTTACTAGGTAAGGAAGATAGTGATGATGCTGTAGAGCCTCTTTTACCAGTGGTTAAAAAAGATCAGATTTTACATTGTGATAATGGGGAAATCTTAACTAAAAAAACTCAACCACCTCGCTATTTTAGCGACGCAACCTTGCTATCCGCAATGACAGGGATTGCTCGTTTTGTTCAAGACAAACAACTTAAAAAGATATTAAGAGAAACGGATGGTTTAGGAACAGAAGCCACTCGTGCAGGAATTATTGAATTATTGTTTAAACGAGGATTTTTAGTTAAGAAAGGGCGTAATATTCATAGTACTGAACTTGGTCGCACATTGATTCAAGCGTTACCAGAGAGTGCAACGTTACCAGATATGACAGCACATTGGGAGATGCAATTGACGAATATGAGCAAAAAACAAGTCAGTTACCAGCAATTTATGCATGAGTTGGGTTTTAGCTTACCGCAATTATTACAGTCTCCTCACCCTGAAATTTTGCAAAATTTGGCAAAGATCTCACCGCTTGTATCTTATAGTAAAAATAGTAGTAAGCGGAAGTATAAAAGGACTGATGAAAAATAAATCGGATATGCTCAATTTGTAAAAATTTTCTTGCAAGAAAAACTAGAACCTTATATCATTCTTCACGTTAAAAATATTCCGCTCTTGTGCGGAATTTTATTTTGAATCAGATTAAAGAGAATAAAATGTTAATTAATGTGTTAACTATCGTGTATCTTTGTGTTGCTGTATTACTTGTTGGTTTCATTTTGATTCAACAAGGTAAAGGTGCTGATATGGGTGCATCATTTGGTGCAGGTGCGGCAGGAACTGTTTTTGGTTCTGCGGGTTCAGCAAATTTTCTATCTAGAACAACAGCAATATTAGCAATTATATTTTTTGCAATCAGCTTGGTAATAGGAAATTTAAATACGGAAGTACAAGCGCCTCAAAGTCAATTTGAAGACTTAAGTCAAGTTGAACAGCTTCAGCAACTTCCAGTTGAAACACAGAAACAACAAAATAACGATATTCCTCAATAAATAAATTTAGCTCTGGTGGTGGAATTGGTAGACACGCTATCTTGAGGGGGTAGTGTCCGGCGGATGTGCGAGTTCGAGTCTCGCCCAGAGCACCATTTATGAAAGCCTAGTAATTTTACTAGGCTTTTTTTATTCTTGTTTATATGATGTCTATTTTGTCTACTATGCCGAATACCTTAGCCCACAACTTGCGGTAATAATCCTTGATTGATTAAGAACGGGACAATGACAATAAATACCCCAACAATTAGTGCTGTAATTAATGCTGTATTTCCACCTTTCACTTTATAAGCTAAATCAGGATATTGTTTACGTAGTTTCCATACCATAGCAATTGGCAATACGATGGCATAAAATGCAAACATTTGTCCAGCATAGCCTAATGCCGTGATAAATCCTTGTGGGTAAAAGAAGGCAAATAGCATAGGTGGAATAAAAGTCATTGCACCTAAAGTCAATCTTCCTGCTTCAATATTTACACGCTTAAGCAAGTCTTCTAATGCTTCAAATAATCCTAGTGCTACACCTAAAAATGAGGTAATCAGAGCCAATCCAGAGAAGATTCTAACAGATGCACCAATTATTGAACTACTTGTAATTTGCGTAGCGGCTTTTGCCAACCCATTTAAGGTTGGATCTTGCTCTAGAATTTGTAAAAATTCGGTTTGAGATAAAACACCGTGAGTTGCTAATTGCCATAAAATATAAGCAATGAGAGGGATGGCTGTACCAACTAAAATAGAAATACGTAATGCTTTGACATTGCCTTCTAAATATTTATTTAAACTAGGAATTGAACCATGGAATCCAAATGATGTAAAAAATATTGGGCTTGCTGAAATTAATAACGCATTATTAATCGGCATTTCTAATAGGTTATCTATTGAAATTTCTGGTAACAATAAAAAAAGTACAAAAGCAAAAGCGAAAATTTTCGTAGTAAATAATATTCGATTGATTGCATCTACACTTTTTGTACCCACAATAATGAAAGCACCAAAAATAAGGGTAAATAAAATCCCTGCAATACGAGACGTGGTTTCTTCATCAATAATAGTGGGTAAAAAAGCACTAAGAATTGAGCTGCCACCTGAAACATAAGCAGACAAAATTGCATAGAGGAAAATAATTAAAACTGCAGTTGAAACTATTCTACCAAAAGTCCCATAATATTTTTCTGCTAATGTCCCTATTCCCGCATCACTGTCAACTGTTTGATACAGTTCAACAAATAATAATGCACTAAAACAAAGTAACAGCCATAAAGTAACAAGAAGCCCAACAGTAAATCCAAATCCAATACCTGCAGAAGTTAGAGGCATAGCTAACATACCACCACCAATTGTGGTACCTGCAACAATTAGTGCACTTCCTAAAGTTTTGCTTTTCATATAACAACCAAACCAATTAAAAAATATCAGTATTTTAACAAACAACAAATTATACTGTAAATATTTTATTGCAGAAGTGTTTTTATTTTTTTACATCATGTTCTGTTAACAATTTTAATTGATATGATTAAGGTAATGGCAGGTTAAAAAAGGAGGTAATTATCAAGGTAAAAACTGATAACTTATTTTTTTATGTTGGTTGTATTTAATGATAAAAAATCTGCTTCTTAATAAGTTGATTGAATGGTAACTTTTGGGAAGCAGATTAAAATGTATTATTTTTATTTTATAGATATGAACTAACTAATTACCGGTGGTAGTAATTCACCTTGAATTAAAAATGGTACACACATAATGACCACACCTAAAATAAGAGCTAATACTAAAGCTACATTTCCACCCATAACACGATATTCTAAATCTGGGTATTTTTTACGTAATACCCACGCCATCCCTACAGGTAATACAAGTCCGTAGAAGGTAAACATTTGACCGGCATAGCTGAGTACACCAAGGAAGTCACGATAGAATAGTGCAAATATTAAAACGGGTACAAAGGTAAGTAAGCTTAATGAAATACGATTTGCTTTGATATTAATACGTTTTAGTAAATCATCTAAACAGTCAACAAGCGCTAAAGCAACACCTAGGTATGATGTAATAAGTGCTAAAGATGAGAAGATACGCACAGATTCACTGATAAAACTACTTCCTGTTGCTTGTAATGTCGCTGCAATTAATCCATTTAATGTCGGATCTTCACTGATAATTTCCACAAACTTAAGTTGTGAAAATACTCCATGTGTCGCCATTTGCCATAAAATATAAGCAACAAGAGGAATTGCTGTACCTCCAATAATCGCAATGCGTAAGCGACGAATATCTCCATCTAAGTAGTTATTAATACTTGGAATAACAACGTGGAAACCAAATGATGTAAAGAATACTGGGCTTGCCGAAATTATTACGAGATATTTTAATGGCATTGCACCTAAGTTTTCTGCAGTCGCTAGAGGTAGCATCATGTAGAGAACAAAGAAGAATGCAACTAATTTTATTATGAAGAGAACTCGGGTAAAGGCATCTACCGCTTGAGTACCAATGGTCACCGCTATTGCAAAAAAGACAATAAATGCTGTGATAGAAACCGCTTCCGCATTACCACCTATAAATTCTAAGAATGGTGCAAGTAAATTACCACCCCCTAAGGCATATACAGTTAAAATTGCATACATAAAGATAACGAGTGATAAGGTTGCTAGAACTCTACCAATCATCCCAAAATGTTGCTCTGCCAGTGTTGCAATTCCCGCATCTTGGCGTTCAGCTTTTTGGTAGACTTCAACAAATAGTAGAGCACTGTATGAAAGAAGTAGCCATAATGTAAATAGTAAGACCATTGTATAGCCAAAACCCATCTCAGCAGAAGTAAGTGGCATTGCTAACATTCCTGCGCCAATTGTCGTTCCTGCAACGATTAAGGCACTTCCTAAAGTTTTATTTTTCATATAAATACCTAATAAGTAATAAGATGAGAGCATTCTAGCAAACAATAAATTAATTTGTAAATATTTTATTACATAGTATTTTATGTTTTACAATTATGTTTAATTGCACTATTTTTTATATAAAAATTTTGGTAGCTAAAAGATATTAAATAGGCTTTTTAGTGAAAATTTGGTAAAGTGTATATATCAAAAATATATAGTTAAACTGATTATAGTGAGAAAATGAAATGTACTCATCAAATTTTAACAATCTACTTTTAAATGTCGACAGTTATAAAGCATCCCACTGGTTACAATACCCCCCTAATACTGAACATATTTCTTACTATATCGAAGCTCGAAAGAGTAATTTTGATGTTGTGATGTTCGGCTTACAAGCGTTTATTAAAGAATATTTACTTGTTCCAATCACTCAAACTGATATAGATCAGGCAGAAATTACACTTACTGCCCACGGATTACCCTTTCATCGAAAAGGTTGGCAAAGATTGCTTGAAAAGCATAAAGGGTTATTGCCAATTAAAATAGATGCAGTGCCTGAAGGAACAGTCTTACCTGTTGGCAATGTAGTGTGTCAAATTGTAAATACCGATCCTGAATTTTATTGGTTATCGGGCTACCTAGAAACAGCGTTGCTACGTGCCGTATGGTATCCCTCGACAGTCGCTAGTATTTCTTATTTCTGTAAACAGAAAATTAAACAAGCCTTATTAAAATCGTCAGATAGCCTTGATGGGTTAGACTTCCAACTGCATGATTTTGGTGCAAGGGGCGCTTCAAGCTTAGAAACAGTTGCATTAGGTGGATTAGCTCATTTAGTCAATTTTAGAGGAACTGATAGTGTTTCAGCATTATTAGCGGCAAAGCGTTGGTACAACGTGACTAAAATGCCCGCTTTTTCTATTCCAGCAGCCGAGCATAGTACCATCACAGCTTGGGGAAAAGATAATGAAGCGATGGCTTATGACAATATGATCACGCAATTTGCTGGCGACAAGAAAATTTATGCGGTTGTTTCAGATAGCTATAATTTATGGAATGCATTGGAAAATATTTGGGGAGAGCAACTTCATCAAAAAATTAAAGAAAAAGGTGGCAGATTAGTTATTCGTCCAGATAGCGGTGATCCTATTGAGATTGTGTGCAAGACCCTTGAGATCCTAGCAGAAAAATTTGGTACTACCGTCAATAGTAAAGGCTATAAGGTCCTCCCTGATTACATCCGTATTATTCAAGGAGATGGCATTAATATGAACTCCCTTGACCCTATTTTAGATGCCATTATGCAAAAAGGTTTTAGTGTTGAAAATGTGAATTTCGGTATGGGTGGTGGCTTATTGCAACAAGTGAATCGAGATACGATGAGTTGGGCTATGAAAGCCAGTGCAATTTGTATTAATGGTGAATGGAAAGATATTTTCAAAGCCCCAATCACTAGCCAAATGAAACGTTCTAAAAAAGGTATTCAAGCCTTAATCTACGAAGACAACCAATGGCAAACTGTCCGACAAGATGAATTAGCTAACAGAGAAAATCAATTAAAAACAGTTTTCTTAAATGGTAAGTTATTGGTGGATGAGCATTTAGATAGTATTAGAGATAGAACGAGATAACAAGCGGTCAGTTCATCGTATTATTTTGCAAAATTTTGCATAAAACCCACTGTAAAGTGGGTTTTATGTTTTATGCATTTTCTTCAACTAATTGAACAAAGCGGTTCACATAATCTTGCAAAAATTCGCGCGTTTTTTCTGTGTTTAAATTGCCATCTTCATCGAAATAAGTTGGTGAGTTGCCTAAAAAGATTTCAGGTTGTCCTACGGTTTTCATATCAAAGTAAGATAAAGCCAGTCTTAGATTTTTTTGGCTACTGTATCCGCCCATTTTTCCAACCGAGTGGCTGATGATGCCATTCGGTTTATTTTTCCAAGCGACATCATTATTTGGTTTTGATCCAATATCAACGGCATTTTTTAAACAAGCAGGAATGGTGCGGTTATTTTCTGGCGTAACAAAGAATATACCATCTGAAGTTTTTATGGTTTCTCTAAATTCGGTGTATGCTTCTGGAAGAGGGAAATCGGTCATGGCAGGATCGTCATAGTCAAAGTTGTATAAAGGTAAGTGACCAATTTCGACGATGCTGACTTGATAATTTTGAGGAAACATAGGGATGATATTTTTTGCAATTTTTCTAGCAAAAGAGCCTTGGCGTAGGCTGCCAACTAATATACTTATTTTTTTCATGTGAGTATCCATTTTTAAAACAAACTTAAATTATGTTGATAATCAGAATATCCCAGTAGAAAAGGAGATATTACGGATTAGCATTGGCTATTTTATTTTAAATGATAAGCATTATCAATAAAATAAATAGTAAAGTATAGGTGAAAAGGAATGGATAGAAGAAAGGCTAAGAAAAGGTAAAATCCTTTCTTAGCCTTGAGAGCTAATTAATTAGATGATAATAAATTAACGACAGTTAATGATTTTTAAAGCCAACAAAATGTTTAATTTTTGGTTTATCACCTTGATGATAGGCATTAATTTCAGCTTGTAGTTGGGCATCCACTTTTGAAATTCTTCCATGTTGACGTAGATGCTCAGCCCAGCTTTCCACTAAAAACCATTCTAAAATAATTTCAGGATCTTCCGTATCTTCAACGACTCCCCAAGAATATGCACCATCTTTACGACGATGTTCTGCAAATTTTTTCAGCTTTCTTAAGAATGCTTTTTGATCATCTTTATTGATTCGATATTCAACTTGAATCATCACTGGTGAACGATGAAGTGGAATATTATCGTGAGTATGTGGGGCTTCCCAGTGGTTTGCAGGGGATAAATCATCTTCACCTAATGGCAATTTGGCTTTATTAGCTAATACACTAATAATGATAAGTATCACTGCACCCAGGGCAAGCGTCATCGACAAACCAATATATTGTGCAACAAATCCCCAAGTTAAACTTCCAACAGTCATTGCACCATTAAATGTTGTGAGATAAATTGCCAAAGAGCGACCTCGTACCCAATTTGGTAAAATCGTTTGGGCAACGCCATTTAACGTTGTTAATGCAGTAATCCAAGCAAATCCAAGGAATAAGGTTGCGATAACAGCAGACCATTGCGGCGGAGAAAGTGCTAAGAAACACATGACGACAGCACTAATAATTGCGGACGTTAATAATAGCTGATCTGAGGATAAGCGGTTTCTTAATATTGGAAGAATAATTGCACCAATAATGGCACCTATTCCCACTGCTGCAAGGAGTAATCCGTAGAATCCTGCTGTTCCGCCTAATAATTGGCGGGCAATTAATGGTAATAATGCCCATACTGGACTGACAAATAAAAAGTAGAGGACAGTACGGAAAAGCACACGATGTAAAGGTTTACTTGATTTTGCATAGCGTAATCCTGCACGGAATGCGCCCCCAAAATGCTCAAAGAGTTCATCATGTTCTTTAACTTCCCGTTTCCACCACCATAATGCACTAATGACAAATGCATAGCTGATGACATCCATTCCATAAGCAAAAGATGCCCCAAGTTGTGCAAGGACAACCCCTCCAATAGCGGGACCGACTGCACGAGAAATGTTGATACCTAATGAATTAAGAGCAACGGCATTTTTAAGGTTTTCACGATTAACTAATTCAGGCACGATAGCTTGCCATGTTGGTCCCATTAGTGCCGCACCGATTCCTCCAGTAAAGGTAAAGAGAACAAGTGTTATGACAGATTGTAAACCTGTTGCAGAAAGTAGCATTAGACAGGTACTACTTAAGGCCAAAATGAACTGAATTGAAATAAGAAATTTACGACGGTCTAATATGTCCGACATGACTCCAGCAGGAATTGCGAGTAAGAAAAAGGGGAGTGTTGTTGCTGCTTGAATAAGTGAAACTGCAGCAGGTGAGGCTGATAATTCGGTAATTAACCAACTGCTTGCTACATCACGAATAAAACTACCGACATTACCTACGATAGTTGCAATCCATAAAATGAGGAACAGTTTTTGCCTAAGTGGGGCAAAGCTACCACCTTGTTTATTATTTTTTGGCTCTAGGTGGCTAGGTTGATGATCGTGATTTTCCGACCTTTTCTTTTTAGAAATTGGCATGTTACTCTCCTTAATTTATGCTTTTCTATACATACAAGCGGTCGGATTCCGCGATTAATGTGCAAAATCCGACCGATTTTTATACTAACAATAAGTTAAAATTAAGCCATCCAGCAAGAACAACCTAATGCCCCAAAGAAACCTTTGAGGTCTGAGCTAGGTATATTAGATCCCCATGCTCTCGCATGATCGTGTCCGTGTACACCACAAGCACTGCCACAGCCACAGCTTGCAACAGCTTGTTGGCGAATTGGGGATAATGAGTTTTTACCAGCGCCTTCAGGATTGCCCCAAGCCGCAAATCCTTTATATTTACGAACTGGTGACCAATCTGGCATTGCTGGTGGGACTGGATTATCGTCTAAGGAAGTGAAATCACCATCACCAAATACTACACGTCCACCAACCACAGTAAGATGTGAAGTTAAGAAAGAAATTTCATCTTCTGGTACGGTGAAATAATCTTTACTTGGTACGATAAAGTCAGCAAATTGTCCCACTTCGATACGTCCACGTTTACCTTCTTCATTAGAGAACCATGAAACATTTTCTGTCCACATACGTAGCGCAGTTTCACGATCTAAAAGATTTGCACGAGGATATAAACTTGTTCCACCTACTGTTTTACCAGTAACTAACCAAGAGAGTGCGACCCAAGGGTTATAAGAGGCAACACGGGTTGCATCTGTACCCGCAGAGACTTTTACTCCACGATCTAAAATTTTCTTCACTGGTGGAGTGGCTTCTGCCGCAGCAGCACCATAGCGTTCAACAAAGTATTCACCTTGGTATGCCATACGGTGTTGTACGGCGACACCACCGCCTAAAGCAGCGATACGGTCGATAGATTTATCTGAAATTGTTTCAGCATGGTCAAAGAACCAATTGATACCCTCTAATGGTATGTCTTTATTGACTTTTTCAAATACGTCTAATGCACGAGAAATAGTTTCATCATAGGTTGCATGTAAACGCCAAGGCCATTTATTTTCAGCTAAAATACGCACCACTTCTTCTAAGTCACCTTCCATTTGAGGTGGCATATCAGGGCGAGGTTGGCGGAAATCTTCAAAGTCAGCCGCAGAGTATACTAACATTTCGCCAGCACCATTATGTCTGAAATAGTCATTACCTTGTTTATATTTAACTGAAGATGTCCAATTTAAGAAGTCTTCTTTTTCTTCTTTCGGTTTTTGTGTAAACAAGTTATAAGCAATACGTACAGTTAACTGATTTTCATCAGATAATTTTTGAATAACTTCATAGTCATCTGGATAGTTTTGAGAACCACCACCTGCATCAATAATACCTGTAATACCTAAACGGTTTAATTCACGCATAAAATGACGAGTTGAATTTAATTGATATTCAAATGGAAGTTTTGGACCTTTAGCTAGGGTTGCGTATAGAAGGCTTGCATTTGGTGCAGCTAATAATAAACCGGTTGGATTACCTTGGCTATCTCGTACAATTTCCCCACCCACTGGATTAGGTGTATCTTTTGTATAACCGACAACACGTAATGCTGCGGCATTGAGTAATGCACGATCGTATAGGTGTAAAATAAATACGGGTGTATCTGGTGCAATTGCGTTGATTTCATCAATCGTTGGTAAACGTTTTTCCGCAAATTGATGTTCGGTAAATCCACCAACGACACGTACCCATTGTGGTGCAGGGGTAATATCAACTTGTGCTTTTAGCATAGCAAGTGCATCAGCAAGGCTACGCACTCCATCCCAACGAAGTTCGAGGTTATAATTTAATCCACCACGAATAACGTGAGTATGATTATCGAAAAGTCCTGGTAATACGCCTCGACCTTTTAGGTCAATTTTACGAGTACTTTCACCGGCTAAAGGGACAACATCTGAATCTGAGCCGACAGCTAAAAATTTTCCATCTTTAATTGCTACAGCTTGAGCAACAGGTTGAGCTTTATTTAAGGTTGTAATATTACCATTGTAAAAAATGATATCAGGAATTTGATTTGTCATGATTTTTATCCTCCACTGTTATCGAATGTTTACTTGGTAGCTCTCCTAAAACAGATTTTGTAGCGTTAGTTTCTTGGCAAGCATTAACAAAGCTTTGTCCTGTAAACATACTTTTAGCTACAGGGATGACTTGTTCACCAATGAGCATACCAAGTAAACCTAATAGCGCGACAATAGGAGGTGCAGGAGATCGAACATCTAAAGCATAATAAATTACACCGACTAAAATTCCGACACCAAAGCTAAGAAGATACATTTTCATTTTTTTTACCTGTAAAAAAGCGGTTCGATTGTTACTGTTTTGGTAAAATCGCACCGCTCATCATTTATTTATTAATCAAAAATTGATTTTTATTTTGCTGGGTTTGGTCCGATGCGTTCACCATGTTCAACTCGTTCTGGAGCTTTATGTACCATTGTATAAGCATAATCAACACCCATACCATATGCACCAGAATGTTCTTTTACGATATCCATTACTGCATCATAAGTATCTCTACGTGCCCAGTCACGTTGCCATTCAAGTAAAACTTGTTGCCATGTAACAGGAACAACACCTGCTTGAACCATACGATCCATTGCATATTTGTGTGCATCAGCAGAAGTACCGCCAGAAGCATCTGCAACCATATAGATTTCATAGTCACCTTCAAGCATTGCGCATAATGCGAAGCTTAAGTTACAAACTTCAGTCCATAATCCTGCAACAACAACTTTTTTACGTCCATTTTTTGCTAATGCATCACGTACGTTTTGGTCATCCCAAGAGTTCATTGATGTACGTTCTAAGATTTTATGATCAGGGAACACTGATAATAATTCTGGATAAGTATGTCCTGAGAAGCTTTCTGTTTCTACTGTTGTAATTGTTGTTGGAATATTAAATACTTTTGCTGCTTTTGCTAATCCAACAACATTATTTTTTAATGTTTGACGATCGATTGATTGTACACCAAATGCCATTTGTGGTTGGTGGTCGATAATGATTAATTGGCTGTTTTCTGGAGTCAATAATTCAAGAAGTTTTTTGTTAGACATAATTTCGTCTCCATATAATTAATTTAACGATACTACTTCAAACTTGGAGTAGATAAATTGAACTTCAATCCAATTCACGGTTTGCATTATATGCCTACTATTCGATAGATAAAGCCAGTTTTTGGAAAAATATTGTTTACTAATTTTATATAATAGAATTGTTTTTTGATTTATTTTTCTAAAAAATTAAATAAATTATTGTTTATTAATAACTTTTAAACGATTAATATTGAATCAATATAGAAACTTTAGTAATAAAAATCCCCAATTATTTTCATAATTGGGGTTGATATTAAAATGATGTTGGAATTTATATTTTATTGTTTACCATTCCATACTGTCGGATCGACTCCTCGCTTAATTAATTGTGGATATTCTTCTACGTTGAAAACAGGCTCTTTATTGGCTTTGAGCTGTTTTTTATAGTCTTTAAGAATAATCCAAACAATTGGTGAAAGTAAGATAATTGATACTAAGTTAATCATACCCATAGATGCCATAACGGTATCAGCGAACGCCCAAACAATACCACCACTACGTACCGCTCCAAAATATACAAAGAAAAGTACAACTAAACGGAATCCAAGAATAAATCCAGGTCTATTACGTATAAAGCGAATATTACTTTCTGCGTATGCATAGTTACCAACAATAGAGGTATAACAGAATAGTAAGATAATGAAAGCAAGGAAATGTAAGCCAAATTCCCCCACATGGAATTCTAATGCAGTCTGAGTAAGTGATACACCATTGAGGGCTTCACTCCCATAATTGTCGGACATTAAAATAATAATTGCAGTACTTGTACAAACGATAATAGTATCAACAAATACGCCTAACATTTGAATTAACCCTTGTGTTGCTGGATGTTTTGCATCAGATGTTGCTGCTGAATTTGGTGCAGAACCCATACCTGCTTCATTTGAGAATAAACCGCGTTTTACACCTAATAGCATTGCTTGAGAAAATAATGAGCCAAATAATCCACCAGCCATTGAAGAAAAATCAAATGCATTAGCAATAATATTTGATAGTACAGCAGGGACTTTTCCAAAATTCATTCCAAGAATAATTACGGCAATAATTAGATAGAATAAAGCCATCATAGGCACGATTCTTGCAGAGAGTTTACCAATTCGTCTTACACCACCAAAAATAATGGCAGCAGTCATAATAACTAATACAATCCCGACATATTGGGGATCCCAAGACCACGCATTTTTTGTTGCTTCTACAATAGAGTTAGCTTGAACAGCATTGAAAGCAAAACCGAAGGTAAAGATAAGAGTAACGGCAAAAGCAACGGCTAACCAAGGTGCTTTTAATCCTCGAGAAATATAGTAGGCAGGACCACCACGAAACATACCATCAGCATCTCTTTTTTTATAAACTTGAGCGAGTGATGATTCCGCAAAAGCACTACTCATACCAATTAATGCGGTGATCCACATCCAAAAAACTGCTCCAGGACCACCAAGTGCAATAGCAGTTGCTACACCACCAATATTACCTACACCAACTCGGCTCGCAAGACCTGTAGTGAATGCTTGGAATGGTGTTAGAGCATCACCAGTAGATGCACGCCCAAACCACATTTCACGAATACTTTGCGGAAGTAAGCGTAACTGGATTAAACCTGTTGTGATAGTGAAAAATAATCCCGTTCCAAGTAATGTGATAGTAGTAATATCCCATAATGGGCCATCTACATGCTCAACAATCCACCTTAGAACTGATTCAAACATCGTTACAATGCTTTCCATAAATGAATAACCTCTCTATGTTGGAAAAAATAATGCCAACATTGTAACGATTTTTTTACATTTTAAAAGTTTTTTTAATGATATTTATAAAAAAAAATAATGGCAAGTTATCTTCCACCAAATAGGAGAGTCGTTGTATCAATTAAACTTCCGTGGAATAGCATTGTGCCAAATCCGATAAGAAAGATACCCATCATGACTTTCATTCCAACGACAAGCTGTTTATTGGTATGCATAGAAAAATACCAACGGCTTGTTTCAATAGCTTTGTTACGGCTAAACAATACAAACAGTGCAAATAATGTTAGAGTTAATCCCGTACCTAAAGCCATCACTAATGCAGAAGCTACTCCCCAAAGATATAGATCAATGGTATAAGCAAGGAATAATACTAATACGGCACCAGTACATGGGCGAAGACCAATACTAATGATAACCATCATCATAGATTTCCAATCTTGGATATTCTCCATTTCTTCCGATGAAGGAAGATGTTTATGACCACAGCCACAATGCTCAGAGTGAACGTGATCTGCGGCAAGCTTAGCGGTATAAGCCACGGGTTGCTGGATAGATTGAATTTTCTTTATTTTTATCGGTTTGATTATTTCTTTTTTCTTCGCAAGATTTTTCCATACAGATTTAATGCTTTGGTAGATCCAATAGCATCCAAATAGAATCATCACGATAAAACTACCGCGTTCAACCCATGTTAACGTAAGATTAAAATGTTGACGAGATAGCGTAAGAACAACGACTAATAATGTCACTAGGCCAACTGCAACTAATCCCTGAAACATCGCTGCAAGCAGTGTGATTTTAATTGTCTTTGGTATTTTGGTTGTTTCAAGAGAAAGATAGGTTCCTAGAATGAATTTACCATGACCAGGCCCTACGGCATGAAATATGCCATAAATGAAGCTAACCACCATTAACCATAAACCAGCTTGCTGGCTATTTTCATTAAGTGCACGTAAAGAGGATGATATTTGTAAATTGAATTCACGTTGCCATTCCATGACTTTAAAAAGAAGGTAAGGATAGGCCTCATACATAGCAATAATGAGTAGTAATAGTGCAACTACCCAGAGTAATTTTTTATATTTTACTGACATACTATATTTACCTTTTGAGAAAATAATGCCCCGAGAGATAAGCTACTGGTTGTTGGCATATCGGGTGTTTCTGTTTGATCTAGCGAAGAAGCGTAAAGGCGTAAAGAATCATTAACCTGAGGTTCTTCCATTGATACTTTACAAACCGATTGAGGAGTAACAGTCACATCACTTGCTTTCTCATAACTCATTGAAAGATAATAACTTGGTTCGAAAGTATATAATCTAAACGTATGACCTTTCAATGGTTGTGGCTTCGCTAGTGTTAATTCAAAGTGATATATAATGCGATTCTTTTGAATTTCAACCGAAGGATTAATAGGCTGGGCTTTAAACTTTATCGGCTCATTCTTTTCATTATAGAACTCACTAAAATAATGAGCTTCTACCGCAGAGGTGGAAAGTTCATCGGTAATTTTTTGGATGGCTTCTGATTTATCTTCTGCATGATTGATTTCATACAAAAGTTCTGCGGAAGTAATTTCATCCAACATCCAACTCATTGCAAACCCTTTTAATGTATCATCTGTAATCAGCACTTGATTTTTCATATCAACAAAAGAGTGGGGATGAGCAAGGGCGGCTTGATTTACACAGAAAAGTCCGAGTAAACCTAAAAAGTATTTTTTCATCTAATTGTCCATGATCGAAGTTGAAGGTTGTCTACAAATTGTTAACACCAACTGACCGCTTGTGAAAAAATTGTATAATGTTATATACAAAAAAACGAACAGAAAGTTCTGTTCGTCCTAAAAAAATTAAGTTGAGTTGGTTGATAAGCCGAGTTCTGTCGCGGACAATCATTCCTCTAGGCGCATGTTCGCACATACGCTCAAGCAACCTACCCGAATCCCAAGCGGGCAACTCGTTGGATTCCTATTTGGTCTTGCTACGAGTGGAGTTTACCTTGCCATGAACTGTTGCCAGCCATGCGGTGCGCTCTTACCACACCCTTTCACCCTTACCAGCCTAAACTGGCGGTCTGCTCTCTGTTGCACTTGTCGTAGGCTCACGCCTCCCAGACGTTATCTGGCACTCTGCCCTGTGTAGCTCGGACTTTCCTCTCGTCTACTTGTCCCCTAGTTTACGCAATGCGAATTTGAGGGCTTCAATAAACCAGCGATTGTCTAACCAACTCAGGCTAGCGAGTATATATGATTTATCATGAATTGGAAAGGTTAGCGGAAATATCGAAGAAAAGTAGTTTTAAGAAAAATAAAGGCGGGGAAATTCCCGCCTTGTTTCATTAGTTTTGGTTGGTTTGAATATTATAAATAGAACTTCTCAACAAAGTTTAATTTATCATCAAGTTTTAAAACTAATGGTTGACCAGTAGGAATTTCAAAATCCATGATGTCTGCATCAGAAATATTCATGATGTGTTTTGCTAATGCACGAAGTGAGTTACCGTGTGCAGTAACAAGTACACGTTTACCAGAAAGCAGTGCTGGAGCAATTTGATCTTCCCAGAATGGTAATACACGTTCTAATGTTACTTTTAAGTTTTCACCATCTGGTACAACATCAGCAGGTAAATGTGCATAACGACGATCGTTATGTGCAGAGTTAGGATCTTTAGGGTCTAATAATGGTGGCAATACATCATAAGAACGACGCCAAATATGCACTTGTTCATCACCGTGTTCTTCAGCAGCCGCTTTTTTATCTAAGCCTTGTAATGCACCGTAGTGACGTTCATTTAAACGCCAGTTTTTAACTTGTGGAATCCATAATTGGTGAGATTCTTCCAAAACGATATTACAAGTTTTGATTGCACGTGTTAAAACAGAAGTGAAAGCGATATCGAATTCATAACCTGCATCAAGTAATTTTTTACCTGCTGCTTTTGCTTCTTCAACACCACGTTCTGTTAGATTGACATCACGCCAACCAGTGAATAAGTTTTTTGCATTCCATTCACTAAAACCGTGACGAATAAATACCAATTCCATAAGTTCTCCTATTTAATAAAGTTAATTGATTTCGAAAACTCGCTCTTTATAGCAAAAAATGGCTTTTTTTGAAATATACAAAGTAGATTCTTTGCAAGAAAGCTGATTTTTAGCAAATTATTGATAAATAAATAGAGGGTATTGTCTGGAATTGCAAAAAATTACGGGTAACCGACCGCTTTCTTCTTCATTTTTAGCGAATTTCAGGTACAATCCATCGATTATTTTTCTTTTATGATAAACCTAACAAATAGGACATTTACTGCCCTTATGAACATGCAGAATATTCGTAACTTTTCAATTATTGCACATATCGACCACGGTAAATCGACACTTTCAGATCGATTAATTCAAACCTGTGGTGGATTATCAGATCGTGAAATGGCGGCTCAAGTTCTTGATTCAATGGATTTAGAACGTGAACGTGGTATTACTATTAAAGCACAAAGTGTAACCCTAAATTATAAAGCAAAAGATGGGGAAACTTATCAGCTTAACTTCATTGATACTCCAGGACACGTGGACTTTTCTTATGAAGTATCTCGCTCTTTAGCGGCTTGTGAGGGGGCGTTATTAGTGGTTGATGCGGGGCAAGGCGTTGAAGCACAAACCCTTGCTAACTGTTATACCGCAATCGAAATGGATCTTGAGGTTGTGCCAATTCTTAATAAAATTGATTTACCTGCGGCAGAGCCAGATCGAGTAGCAGAAGAAATCGAAGATATCGTGGGTATTGATGCTGCCGATGCGGTACGTTGTTCTGCAAAAACAGGGCAGGGTATTGAAGAAGTTTTAGAAGAAATTGTCGCTAAAATTCCAGCGCCTGAAGGTGATCCTGAAGCTCCATTACAAGCATTGATTATCGACTCTTGGTTTGATAACTATTTAGGTGTCGTTTCACTGGTTCGTGTGAAAAATGGTGTGATCAAAAAAGGCGATAAGATTAAAGTGATGAGTACTGGACAATCCTACAATGTGGATCGTTTAGGTATCTTTACACCAAAACAAATTGATACAACCGAATTAAAAACAGGTGAAGTAGGTTGGGTTGTATGTGCGATTAAAGATATTTTAGGAGCGCCAGTAGGGGATACATTAACCTCTCACCATCACTCTGCAACGACAGCATTACCGGGCTTTAAAAAAGTTAAACCACAAGTTTATGCAGGTTTATTCCCGATCAGTTCAGATGATTATGAAGCCTTCCGAGATGCGTTAGGCAAGCTCAGTTTAAATGATGCATCACTTTTCTATGAACCGGAAAATTCAACGGCGTTAGGCTTTGGTTTCCGTTGCGGATTCTTGGGCTTATTGCACATGGAGATCATTCAAGAACGATTAGAGCGCGAATATGATCTCGATTTAATTACCACTGCACCGACCGTAGTGTATGAAGTGGAACAAACCAATGGGGAAGTAGTCTATATTGACAGCCCATCGAAACTTCCACCATTGAGCAACGTGGCAGAAATTCGTGAACCAATCGCAGAATGTAATATGCTTGTTCCTCAAGAATATTTAGGTAATGTGATTACACTTTGTGTAGAAAAACGTGGTGTTCAGACCAACATGGTTTATCACGGTAACCAAATTGCATTAACCTATGAAATCCCAATGGGCGAGGTGGTGCTTGATTTCTTCGATCGCTTAAAATCCACCTCTCGTGGTTATGCTTCATTGGATTATGCATTCAAGCGTTTCCAAGCGGCAGATATGGTACGCGTCGATATTATGATCAATGGTGATCGTGTTGATGCGTTAGCCTTGATTGTGCATAAAGCGAATGCGCCTTATCGTGGTCGTGAATTAGTGGAAAAAATGAAAGAATTGATTCCACGTCAGCAATTCGATATTGCTATTCAAGCTGCGATTGGTAACCATATCATTGCACGTTCAACCGTAAAACAATTGCGTAAGAACGTATTAGCAAAATGTTATGGTGGGGACGTGAGCCGTAAGAAGAAACTATTACAAAAACAAAAAGAAGGTAAAAAGCGCATGAAGTCTTTGGGTAACGTTGAAGTGCCACAAGAAGCATTCTTAGCAATTTTACATGTAGGTAAAGATTAATAAATAGGATAAAGTGAGTAGAGAAGCGGTAGGATGTTATTATTTTTTTCAAAAATAATACAGGATCTCACCGCTTAATTTACTTTAACTTCCAGTGTTAAGGAGTCAACAATGGCAAATTTAGTGCCAATTATTTTTATTGCTATATTATACGGCGCTTGGCGAGTATTAGATTCAATGCAATTACCTAATACGATCTCGATCATTTTAGTTACGCTTGTGATTATTTGTGGTGCTTTTGCTGGGTTTTATAAATTTAGTGCAAATCCACGTCGTCAGGCAAAAATAGCGCGTGAAGAAAAGCGTTTAGGTAGAGAATTAACAGACGAAGAATTGAAAGAAATTCAGCCACGTTCAGCGATTGGTGAATTTTTTGCTTCACTTTTTGGGGTGTTATTCTTTGTAACAGTATTACGTTCATTCATTTTAGAGCCATTTCAAATCCCAAGTGGTTCAATGGAACCTACCTTACGAGTAGGGGATTTCCTCGTAGTAGAAAAGTATGCCTATGGCATTAAAGATCCAATTTGGCAAACAACTTTGATCGAAACAGGTAAACCTCAACGTGGAGATGTGGTAGTATTTAAAGCACCAGAGCAACCGAGTGTGGACTATATCAAACGTGTGATTGGTGTTGGCGGTGATACAGTAAAATATGATTTCTTAACCCAAGAGCTGACAGTGATTCATGGCGATACAGGTGAAGTTGAGCATCTTCAATATAGTCAAGGTAAGCCAAATCCAGAGTTTTTCTATCACGGTGAAATGCAAGTTGAACGTACAGAAACAGGTGATGTAACTCATCAAATCTTGAATAATCCGTATCCGTTTAATTATGAACCTTACTTCTTTAAACAAGAAGGTCAAGAACCAGGTGTTTGGGTTGTACCTGAAGACGAATATTTCGTGATGGGTGATAACCGTGATAACAGTGAAGATAGTCGTTTCTGGGGCTTTGTGCCAAATAGAAATTTTGTGGGTAAGGCAACATTTATTTGGTTGAGTTTAGATAAAAAAGCTAATGAATACCCAACAGGATTACGCTTTGATCGTATTTTTACCTCAATTAAATAGTGACGATAAACAAGGTGGTGAGTAACCACCTTGTTTCCAATATAACAATTTCTATATTAACAACTTAACAAAAATAGGATAATTCATCATACATATCATGCAATTAGAACGATTACAGAAAAAATTAGGTTACCAATTTTCTAACCTTGATTACCTCCAACAAGCATTAACGCACCGCAGTGCTGCATCTCATAACAATGAACGCCTTGAATTTTTGGGCGATTCCATTCTTAATTTTGCGATTGGCAAAGCCCTATACGAAAAATTCCCCAAATCAGATGAAGGTGAATTAAGCCGAATGCGTGCTGCTTTAGTCAAGGAGCATACTTTAGCGGTTGTAGCTCGTCAGTTTGAATTAGGTGATTACTTAAAATTAGGTGCGGGTGAGTTGAAAAGCGGAGGATGTCGTCGTGAATCTATTCTTTCCGATTGTGTAGAAGCGATTATTGCTGCGATTTATCTCGATAATGGTATGAATAAAGCGATTGAGCGTATTTACGATTGGTATAAGGACTTACTTGCAAATATGAAACCAGGTGAGGCTCAAAAGGATCCGAAAACACGTTTACAAGAATTTTTACAAGGTAGAAGACTCAGCTTACCTGAATATGAAGTAATTGATATTAAAGGTGAAGCGCATAATCAAATGTTTAAAGTGAGCTGTAAAGTTGAGAAGTTACCTGAAATTGTGATTGGGATAGGTACAAGCCGTCGTAAAGCAGAACAACACGCAGCTGAACAAGTTATTGCAAAGCTAAATATTAAGTAACACAAAATTAGCAAGCGGTTAGATCCTAATAATTTTTTGCAAAAAATAGAGTTAAACTCACCGCTTATTTTATTATTATTCGTGCTAATAAAGCGCATAGAGAAATTAAATGACAGAACAAAAAACATATTGTGGCTTTATTGCCATTGTAGGTCGTCCTAACGTAGGCAAATCAACATTATTAAATAAAATTTTAGGGCAAAAGATTTCGATCACTTCACGTAAAGCGCAAACAACTCGTCACCGTATTTTAGGGATTAAAACGGAAGGCGCTTATCAAGAAATTTATGTAGATACTCCAGGACTGCATATTGAAGAAAAACGTGCGATTAATCGTTTAATGAATCGTGCAGCAAGTAGTGCGATTAGTGATGTTGATTTAGTCATTTTTGTCGTTGAAGGCACAAAATGGACTGACGACGATGAAATGGTATTAAATAAATTACGTGGTACTAAAGTACCCGTGGTATTAGCAATTAACAAAATTGATAATGTGAAAGAGAAAGAGGAATTACTCCCTCACATTATTAAATTAAGTGAAAAATTCCCATTCAAAGAAATCATTCCAATTTCAGGGCAACGTGGTAAAAACGTACATATTTTGGAAAAATTTGTTAGAGAATCGCTTAAAGAAGGGATTCATCATTATCCTGAAGATTATGTCACAGACCGTTCGCAACGCTTTATGGCATCCGAGATTATTCGTGAAAAATTAATGCGTTTTATGGGTGAAGAATTACCTTATTCGGTTACCGTTGAAATTGAGCAATTTAAAACGAATGAGCGTGGCACTTATGAAATTAACGGATTAATTTTAGTTGAACGTGAAGGTCAGAAAAAAATGGTAATCGGACAAGGCGGACAAAAAATTAAGGTAATCGGTACAGAAGCTCGCTTAGATATGGAACGCTTGTTTGATAATAAAGTCCATTTAGAGCTTTGGGTTAAAGTTAAAGCAGGTTGGGCTGATGATGAACGAGCCTTAAGAAGTTTAGGCTACATTGATGAGTAATTTTAACTAATCTTAATCACAATATGAGTGAACAGTGGCAACGTGGTTTTGTTTTACACCGTAAAAATTATAGTGAAACGAGCTTACTTGTAGATTTTTTTACTGAAAATGATGGTCGTATTACATTACTTGCTAAGGGTGCAAGAAGACCTCGTTCGCCACTTAAAGCTGTATTACAACCTTTCACCCCCCTTCTATTAAGATGGACGGGAAAAGGGGAGTTGAAAACCTTAACCAAAGCTGAGCCAGTTTCGTTAGCTTTACCCCTTAATACCATTTCCTTATATAGTGGGTTTTATGTTAATGAAGTGCTATCTCGAGTACTAGAACATAACACTGCCTATCCTGATTTATTTCAAGATTATCTACAATGCATTACTCATTTAGCGGTAAAGGCAGAAAATATCGAACCTATTTTGCGTACTTTTGAATTTAAAATCTTACAAGCGCTCGGTTACGCAGTAAATTTTACACATTGTGCTGCAACAGGTGAAAATGTTTCCCCTACAATGACTTATCAGTTTTATCAAAATGAAGGCTTTATTGCCTCATTACTCCAGAATAACCAAACTTTTTTAGGCAAAGATTTACTGGCATTTTCTTGCTTAGACTTTTCAGAAAAAAGTACCCAACAAGCCGCAAAACGCTTTACTCGCATGGCATTAAAACCTTATTTAGGGTCTGCTCCATTAAAAAGTCGGGAATTATTCCAAGCCATTTTGCCAAGTCGTATAAAGAGTGCCTAGTTCCACTTTATTTTGAGATTCCTTGCTTAATCATAGGGGCAAAGAATTCATAATCAATCAGAAAAGCATCATGCCCAAATACTGAATAAATTTCATAGAATTCAACCGGTATGCCTGCCATTTCAAGTTCTTGTTTACTTTGTCTTATATCATTTACTTTAAAGAGTTGGTCGCTATTTACTCCGACTAAGGTATAGCGTGCCTTAATTCTTGAAAGAGCGTCTTGGCGGTTTTCAAAGCCCAATGCTGGATCATATAGATCGAGTGCGCGCAGTAAGCGTAAATAACTGTTGGCATCAAATCGAGAAAGAAATTTTTCACCTTGATAGCTCAAGTATGATTCAACTTGGAAATGGTCGCCATAAAATTCACTGCTACGCTTTGTTTCTCGTCCAAACGCTTTGGTCAATTGTATATCGGTACGATAGGTTAGCATGCCGAGCATTCTCGCTATTTTCAATCCTTTTTCAGGAGGCGCTTTATGATAGTAATCGCCCCCATTAAAGTTAGGATCATGAATAATGGCTTGTCTCATTATATGATTAAAGCCAATCGCTTCAGCACTGAGTGAGAGAGTAGAGCAGAGATTGACAATATTATCCATAAAATCGGGATAATATATTCCCCATTGCGTAGCTTGCATTCCACCAAAAGAGCCACCGACTACGGCTTTTAAATGAGGGATTGCTAATTGATCAAGTAATGCTTTTTGTACTTTTACAATATCTTGGATGGTAATAATAGGAAATAGGCTGCCATATTGTTTATTGGTATCGGGATTGATTGATGCGGGGCCTGTTGTTCCCTTACAGCCTCCTAATACATTAGAGCAAATAAAAAAATATTTATCGGTATCAAAGGCTAATCCAGATCCAATAAAGTTTTGCCACCATCCTTTATTATCTGATTCTATATCGAGATAAGGCTCTGAATCTCCCGTTAATGCATGGCAAAGCAGTATTGCATTAGATTTATCTTCATTTAGTGAGCCGTAAGTTTGATAAGCCACAGTAATTGATGATAGTGATCCACCAAGTACTAGATTTAAGGGCTTATCAGCAAAAAGAGTAATAAAATTTGCCATCCGATCCTCAATATTAATAAACAATTTTATTGGTAATTAACTTATAGAAGATTAAATTCTTTGTCAATAAATAGATGGCTAAATGTCTAAACTTCTAGACTTCTTTTATTTAAACTTGCAATTTTAGATAGCTAATATATTCTATGCCAATCTTATTTACTCCCTTATAGTTATGCAAAATCATCAACCAATTAAAGGCGCTATAGCGATTATTAGTGCAGGCGTTTTGTTTGCAGGGGTTAATACACTTATCCCAAAATTAACCTCTGTTTCTTCTATTGATGCGAGTGTTGTTGCTCTCGTTCAGTACTTAGCGGCATTTTTATTTTTAATGCCAAGTATGGTAAATGCGGGTTTTTTCCAATCATTAAAAACACAGCATTTTGGGCTACATTGTATAAGAGTGTTCTTATCGGCTATTGGTATACAATGTTGGACAATGGCGTTAGCGCACCCGATCCCTATTTGGCAAGGTATCGCATTATTAATGACCTCCCCCCTATTCGTTACTATTGGTTCAGGTTTGATTCTTAAAGAAAAAGTAGATAAAAAGCGTTGGATTGCGACTTTTCTCGGTTTTGTTGGTGCTATGATTATTTTAGAACCGTGGTCAGAAGAGTTTGATTGGATTGTCTTACTACCTGTTGCTGCAGCATTCTTCTGGGCAGGCTATTCATTAATGGTGAAAAAATTATCATCAGACGATTCACCAACCACAATGGTTGCTTATTTATTTATTTTGATCACGCCATTTAATCTTTTGATTGCAATGACTAATTTAAGCCCAACAGGCTTTAGCATGCCATCTTTTAGTGATTTTGGTTTTCTTATTTTACTAGGGTTCTTAACTGCTCTCGCTCAGCTAGCGGTAGCAAAAGCGTATAATTTAGCAGATGCTTCTTATATTCAACCCTTTGACTTCATCAAATTGCCTTTGAATGTATTAGCAGGATGGCTTGTTTTTAATTGGGTTCCACCAGGTAAATTATGGCTTGGTGCTGCTATCATTATTGGTGCAACGATGTATATTACTCACGCAGAAACAAAATTAGCTAAAAATTCTGATGGTCAATAAGCAAAAAAATGTAGATAAAGAAAAAGTCACTTTGTTGAGTAAAGTGACTTACTTTATGCCTAAACTCATTAAGTTGATAATTAGTGGAGGTATATCATTTTTTTGTCTAATGTTATTGATTGATATGTCAATAGGTTATTTAGTCAAAGATCGAATTTATACCAATATAGAAGATTTACCTTATCGAGAATATGCACTGGTACTTGGTACAGCAAAATATTATCCTTCAGGATCACCTAATTTGTATTATAAATATCGATTAGATGCAACCCAACAAGTATATGATAATGATAAAGTAAGCTATTTTTTAATGAGTGGAGATAATTCAACCGCCTACTATAATGAACCTAAGGTAATGACTTCAGACTTGCAGAAATTGGGAGTACCAAATACGCTTATAAAGCAAGACTATGCGGGCTATAATACGTTAGATTCTATAGTTAGAGCAGATAAAGTATTTGATTTGTCGCCCTTTACGATTATTTCACAACGTTTTCATTGCGAGAGGGCATTATTTATTGCGAAATTTTATGATATTGACGCGATCTGTTTTGTGGCACAGTATCCTGAAGAGCATTATAAAGTCAGAATTCGAGAGTTTTTTGCAAGAACGGCTATGCTAATTAATCTTATTATAGGTGTTCAGCCGACTACATTAGAAGAATCTAAAATTACTGAACTATAAAAATAAGCGGTAAGTTTAAATGTAAGTATTGAAAATAAGTTTACCGCCTCTTTTAGTTTTTTAGTTCAGTTATTTTTGTTTAGATTTAAATATTATGATAAATATAGCAAGCAATATTGCTGTTCCAATAAAACTTAATAAAGCAGACTTAGTAAATCCTAATATCAAATATCCAATCATGGTTGCAACAGCAACAACCAAAGCATAAGGTAATTGAGATGTTACATGATCAATATGATTACATTGTGCGCCGGTAGAAGAAAGAATAGTTGTATCTGAAATTGGTGAACAATGATCTCCACAAACAGCCCCAGCCATTACAGCTGATAATGATGGAAGTAATAAACTAGGATCAGCATTAGCTGCCATTGCCGCAGCAATTGGTAACATAATACCAAATGTTCCCCAACTCGTTCCTGTAGAAAATGCCATAAAACTTCCTAACACAAATAAGATAGCAGGCAAAAATGCTGGATTAATCGTATCTGCAACGAGTGTAGAAAGGTATTTACCTGTTTGCATATCGCCTACAATACCGTTAATAGTCCAAGCAAAAAATAAAATAAGAATTGCACCACTCATTGATTTTGCACCGATAAGATAAGATGAGGTGTATTCTTTAATATTTATTTTTTTATCAAACATAATAAGTAATGATGCGATAATAAGAGAGCTTATCCCACCAACAACGAGAGAAATACCTACGGTTGTATTTTCAAATGCCCCTAAAATATCAAAAGGTTTTCCACTTTCGGCTAATGCTTGGTTACCTGTTATCATCATCATAGTAACAGTTCCAACAATAAGTACAACGATAGGCAGAATAAGGTTACGGACTTTTCCTTCTGTATTTGAGTCCATATTTGAATGTTTGAATTTATCGTCTGCTAATGCTTCTTTTTCAAAACGCACCATAGAACCAATATCTAAAGTGTAGTAAGAAACTATAAATACCATAATGATAGAAAAAATGGCATAAAAATTCATTGCACTCATTGTCATAAAAGCGCCTAAAGGAGAGTATTCTGTTATGCTATAGGTCGCAAGTAATCCAGCTACTAATGTAATAATATAAGCTCCCCAGCTAGAGATTGGCATTAATACACACATTGGTGCTGCAGTAGAATCTAAAATATAAGCGAGTTTAGCTCTAGATATTTGAAATTTGTCGGTAACTGGGCGGGCAATAGCACCTACTGCAAGACTATGAAAATAGTCATCAATAAAAGTAAAGAAGACAAGGGAGGCTGCCATTAGTTTTGCACCTCTTCTACCTTTAATATGATTTTGGGCCCAAGAAGCAAACGCCTGGTTGCTACCAGAGATACTAAGTAAAGCGGTAAGTATACCCAGCAAAATTAAGAATAGAATAATATTAATGTTATTTGAATTTAGTCCATCTTCACCATAGACTAAAGACAATATATTATTTTTTAAGTGGATTATGGCATCAATGGGGTTACCATTGTTAAGCATTAATGCCCCAGCTATAATACCAATACTTAAAGATATAATTACTCTTCGCGTGAATATTGCAAGTAGCAGTGCAAGTAGTGGTGGAACCACTGACCAAGCTGATGTTGAATAATCAATTAAATTCATAAAACCTCTAGGATTGTTTTGATAATAAAATAATAGCCAAACAAAGAAAGAGATCTACTGAAAATCTTATTAAAGACAAGGAAGGGATAAATGCGAAAACCCTAGCCTAAACAGTAGCGCTCCATAAGGTAAAAATGGTTACCTTATGACAGTGTCGCACCTTTCGATAACGACCCCAGCCAATTAAGATGACGCTTAACTGACTTCGGCAAATACCCCTTTCAATTTTCTTCAACGTTCTCCACTCAGAAAATATACTTATGATGTCTGCACCTCTACAATTTGTAGGACACTGTCAGGTTACATGAATAAGTGATATTTGCCAAGTGAAAAATGAGATCATTTATTTAAAATAAAATAACAGAATGATCTATTTTATTTTTAAATAGTAAAAGAGAATCTATTTAACTTTAATAAGAAAAATACCAATATTTTAAAATATTATATTTACCAAAAAAAAATATTGAGTTAGTATATAAAGAGTAAATCTATAAAAAGTATATTTAAAAATATTAAATTTCTGGGAGTGTATTAATGTCAGATTTAATCAAAACATTGTCAAATATTCGTAGCTTGAGAGCAGTAGCAAGAGAATCTTCATTAGAACAATTAGAACTATTACTTGAAAAAGTAAATACTGTTGTAGAGGAAAAACGTGAAGAGGTAAGAGCGATAGAAGCTGAGGAAGCGAAACGCTTAGAAAGTCTGAATAAATATAAAGAATTATTGGCGCAAGATGGAATTTCTGCGGAGGAACTTGTATTATTACTTGGTGGCTCTTCAGTAGGTAAAAGACGCGAGTCTCGTTCCCCTCGTCCAGCAAAGTATAAGTTTTTGGATAATGGTATCGAAAAGACTTGGACTGGGCAAGGTAGAACCCCAAAAGCATTACAACAGGCGCTTAACTCAGGTAAATCTCTAAAAGATTTTGAAATCTAGAGGTTTTGCTAACTGTAGAAGAATTATTCTAAGAAAGAATCCATTGTTATGTGGATTCTTTTTTTATTTGTAAAAATTAAGGAAGAAATAGAGATGATTGAAGATAAGATTTTATTGACAGAATCGCCCGATTATAAAGGACTAGTCGCTAAAATTACTAATATTTGCTATAAGCATCAACTAAATATTATTAATAATACAGAATTTGTAGATGGTGATACTCATCGCTTTTTTATGAGAACAGAACTCCAAGGGATTTTTAATGATGATACGTTTATTGCTGATTTGAAATTCATGTTGCCAGAAGGCGCTACTTATAAATTAGTTCCTAAACAGCGCAAAAAAATAGTGATTCTTGTGACAAAGGAAGCTCATTGCTTAGGCGATATTTTAATGAAAAATTATTATGGTGGTTTAGATGTTGATATTGCTGCGGTAATTGGAAATCATGATAAGTTAAGAGAATTAACTGAAAAATTTAATGTACCTTTTCACTTAGTCAGTCACGAAGGCTTGAGTCGAGTTGAACATGATAAGCTACTTAGTGAACAGATAGATGAATATGCTCCAGATTATATTGTATTGGCTAAATATATGAGGGTATTAAATCCAGAATTCGTTGAACGCTATCCAAATAGAGTGATTAATATTCACCATTCCTTTCTACCAGCTTTTATTGGTGCAAAACCATATCAACAAGCTTACGACAGAGGGGTGAAAATTATCGGTGCAACAGCTCATTTTATTAATAATGAATTGGATCAAGGTCCTATCATTATGCAAAATGTGATAAATATTGATCATACTTATACTGCAGATGCAATGATGAGAGCAGGAAGAGATGTAGAAAAAACAGTATTAAGTAGAGCATTAGAGCTAGTATTATCAGATCGAGTTTTTGTTCATAAAAATAAAACAATCGTTATGTGATTGATAGTTAAGGATTATTTAAAGCATTTTAATATCATGGGAAAAGACTATAAATGAAAAAGATTGAAATTTTTACGGATGGATCTTGCTTGGGTAATCCTGGACCTGGTGGTATTGGATGTTTATTGCGTTATAAACATCATGAAAAAACAATTAGTAAAGGATTCTATCTGACTACAAATAATCGGATGGAGTTGCTGGCAGTAATTGAAGCATTATCCTTATTAAAAGAACCTTGTCATATTTCTTTATCCAGCGATAGCCAATACATGAAAAATGGCATTCAAAAGTGGATGAGTAATTGGAAAGCAAATAATTGGAAAACAAGTGGCAAAAAACCGGTAAAAAATCAAGATTTATGGGAAAGTTTGGATATGGCAATTCAACCTCATATCATTGATTGGTTTTGGGTAAAAGGACATTCAGGACACACGGAAAATGAAATATGTGATAGACTTGCCAAAGAAGGGGCTAATTCTCCTTCTTTTGTTGATAAAGGATATCAATCTTAAGTTTGGATACGATAGTTTTAATTTTGTGACTTACTTATCATTTTTGAAATAAAACTTCATTTTCTATATCAAAAATGGAATTTTCACTTTAAAATATCCGCAAGTTTAAACTTGGTGTTTAAATAATCTATTCTCAATCTCATAAGATAACCAACACAGGAGAAATCATTATGAAATTTAAAAAACTACTACTTGCATCTTTACTCGGTTTAGCGACATCAGCTTTTGCTGCTGATTATGATTTAAAATTTGGTATGGTTGCAGGACCTAGTTCAAATGAATATAAAGCAGTTGAGTTCTTTGCTAACGAGGTTAAAGATAAATCAGCCGGCAAAATCGATGTTTCAATTTATCCAAGTGCACAGTTAGGTGATGACCGTGTAATGATGAAACAATTAAAAGATGGTGCTTTAGATTTTACATTGGGTGAATCTGCTCGTTTCCAAATCTTTTATCCAGAAGCAGAAGTCTTTGCTTTACCATATATGATTCCTGATTTTGATACTGCAAAGAAAGCGTTATTTGAAACTAATTTTGGTAAAGGCTTACTTAAAAAAATTGATGATGATTTAGGTATGACTGTTTTAGCAGATGCTTATAATGGTACTCGCCAAACAACATCAAATAGAGCGATCAATAGCATTGATGACATGAAAGGGTTAAAAATCCGTGTACCAAATGCAGCAACTAACTTAGCATTTGCTCAATATGTTGGTGCAGCGCCGACTCCAATGGCATTCTCAGAAGTTTATTTAGCTCTTCAAACTAATTCTGTAGATGGACAAGAAAACCCATTACCAACGATTGAAGCTCAAAAATTCTATGAAGTTCAAAAATATTTAGCACTAACAAATCATATTTTGAACGATCAACTTTATCTAGTAAGTAATGAAACAATGGCTGATTTACCAGAAGATCTACAAAAAGTAGTGAAAGATGCCGCAGAAAAAGCAGCAGAGTACCATACTAAGTTATTTACTGATGGTGAAGAAAGTTTGATCGCTTTCTTTAAAGATAATGGTGTAACAGTTACAACACCTGATTTAAAACCATTTAAAGCAGCTCTACAACCATATTACGATGAATATCTAAATAAAAATGGTGAAGTAGGTAAACAAGCTGTTGAAGAAATCTCTAATTTAGCGAAGTAATGTCGTATTGCCTTATCTCTTTGTTTTAAGAGATAAGGCTTGTTTTTATTGGATTATTTGAGGTTCTTATGAAAATAATAAACAAATTAGAGGAGTGGATTGGTGGTGTGATGTTTATCGCCATCTTTATAATCCTTATTGCTCAGATTTTAGCGCGCCAAGTATTTGATTCCCCATTTATTTGGAGTGAAGAGTTAGCTAGATTACTCTTTATTTATGTTGCACTACTCGGTATAAGCATGGCAATTAGAAGTCAACAACATGTGTATATTGACTTCATTACTAACCATTTGCCTGAAAAAGTAAAAAAAGTTGCTAATTCATTTGTTCAAATTCTGATTTTTATTTCCATTATTCTCTTTATCTATTTGGGTTTCAAGGTTTGGCTTGATTCTAGTTTTGAGATCGTTTCTTTAGGTATATCTGAAAAATGGTTATACGCAGCTCTACCTTTCATCTCTATTTTGATGCTTTTCCGTTTCTTACAAGCTCAGCAAAGTAATGTAAATAATGGATTAACTTATATTCCAGCCATTGCATATGTAATTTTTACTATTATCATTTTTGCTATTGTGTTTATTGAACCTAATTGGTATAGAGCTCTTCGTATTTCTAATTATGTGAAATTAGGTGATTCAGCTGTTTATATTGTATTAGTTGTTTGGCTTGTAATCATGTTCTTAGGGACCCCAGTGGGTTGGTCATTATTTATTGCTACAATACTTTATTTCTTGATGACTAGATGGAATATTGTCAATTCAGCATCAAATAAACTTGTAGATAGCCTAAATAGTTTCTCTCTCCTTAGCGTTCCTTTCTTTATTTTAACTGGTATTTTAATGAATACTGGGGGAATTACAGAACGTATCTTTAATTTTGCAAGTGCTTTATTAGGCCACTATCGTGGTGGTATGGGGCATGTAAATATTGGAGCGAGTTTAATTTTCTCTGGTATGTCAGGTTCTGCTTTAGCAGATGCTGGTGGATTGGGACAGCTTGAGATTAAGGCAATGCGTGATGCTGGTTATGATGATGACATGTGTGGAGGAATTACTGCAGCATCATGTATTATTGGACCTCTTGTACCTCCTAGTATCGCAATGATAATTTACGGAGTTATTGCAAATCAATCTATTGCTAAACTATTTGTTGCAGGATTTATACCTGGTGTATTAGTAACAGCTGCATTAATGGCAATGAATTATTATATTGCGAAAAAACGAGGTTATCCAAGAACACCAAAAGCGAGTTTACAGCAACGTTGTCAAGCATTCAAAAAAGCGATTTGGGCTGTACTTACTCCAGTTCTAATTATTGGCGGTATTTTCTCTGGTTCATTTACTCCAACAGAAGCAGCTGTGATTGCAGCTCTTTACTCTACAATTATCGGAATGTTTGTGTATAAAGAGCTTACTTTAAAAATGCTCTTTAATAGCTGTGTAGAAGCAGTAGCTATTACTGGTGTAACAGCATTAATGGTTATGACAGTAACTTTCTTTGGGGATATGATTGCACGTGAACAAGTCGCAATGCGAATTGCAGACGTATTTATGGCTGTCGCTAATTCTCCAATTACAGTGTTACTTATGATTAACTTATTATTGTTATTCTTAGGTATGTTTATTGATGCCTTAGCATTACAGTTCTTGGTCTTACCTATGTTAATTCCAATTGCACAGCATTTTGGTATAGATTTAATTTTCTTTGGTGTAATGACTACATTGAATATGATGATTGGTATTCTTACTCCACCAATGGGAATGGCGTTATTTGTGGTAGCTCGTGTAGGTAATATGCCAGTAAGTACAGTAGCCAAGGGGGTCTTACCATTCCTTGTTCCAATTTTTGCAACATTGGCACTTATTACTATTTTCCCAGAAATCATTACATTTATTCCAAATCTTCTTATGCCGTAGTGTATAAAGATTAGAAGTAAGCTAGCCGGTTTCGGCTAGCTTAAAAAATCACTATTCAATGTTGTATCTGAATAGACATTCATTCTTACTAGTTAAATGAGGTAATAAAATGAAATTTACAAAAACAGCACTATTTTCAGTATTAGCAATGACAGCATTTGCAGCACAGGCTGCTCAGTATCCAGATCTGCCAGAAGGTATCAAAAGTGGTACAGGTGCAGTAATTGGTGATACTGTTTATGTTGGATTAGGTGGTACAGGTACAACAAAATTCTATTCACTCGATTTAAAAGATCCAAAAGCATGGAAAGAGATTGCAACATTTCCTGGAGGTGATCGTAATCAGCCAATTTCTGGCGTTGTTGATGGTAAGTTATATGTGTTTGGTGGGTATCAAAAAAATGCACAAGGTGCATTAAATTTAGTTAATGATGCTTATAGTTATGATCCTGTAAAAAATGAATGGACTAAATTAGAAACACGTTCTCCTAGAGGTTTAGTGGGTGCTTCAGCAGCGACTCGTGGAGATAAAATTTATGTTTTAGGTGGTTCAAATTTTGAAATTTTTGATGGAATCTTTAATGATTTAACTGCTGCTGGAGATGATAGCGCTAAGAAAGATGCAATCTCAGATGCTTATTTTAATCAAGCACCAGAAGATTATTTCTTTACAACAGAACTTTTAAGCTACCAACCAGCGAAAAATAAATGGACAAATGAAGGACAAGGTTATCCTAGAGCTGGTGCAATGTTTAGCATTGATGGTGATAATTTAATGGTTGTTAATGGTGAAATCAAACCAGGTCTTCGTACTGCTGCAACTTATCAAGGTACTTTTGGTAAAAATGGTGTTGAATGGAAACAACTTCCAGATTTACCTGGTGTGAAAGGTCAAGCTCAAGATGGTTTAGCTGGTGCAATGGGCGGTTATTCTAATGGCCGCTATATTGTAACAGGTGGTGCAAACTTCCCTGGTTCAGTTAAACAATTCAATGATGGTATGAATTGGGCTCATAAAGGTTTAACAAAAACTTATCATAATGATATTTATGCGTTTGGTGATGGGAAATGGAGTGTTGTAGGGGAATATCCAATGAACATCGCTTATGGTGTTGCTGTTAATTATGGTGACAAAGTTCTCATGATTGGCGGTGAAACTGATGGTGGTAAAGCGCTTACAGAAGTCAAAACTATGAGTTTTGATGGTGATAAAGTTGTTGTGGAATAAGATATTATCTAAAATATATCTTTAAACTTAAAAAAGAGTTGGTTCTAAATTAGAACCAACTCTTTTTATATAAAGCTGAATTAATATTTAGTATGAGTTAAAACTAAGCGACTTTAGATAAAAGTCCTTTTACCCAATCTAGCCCTGAGTAAAAGTCTTCAGATAGATAAGGTCTTAGTTGTTCTAAGCTAGTGATGACTTCATCACTATTAAGATGAAATAAATTTATATGCCCTAGCTTTCTTCCTGCTCTAACTTCTTTACCATACCAATGCAGTTGAGAATAAGGAATACCAAGCCACTCATTATGGTGCTCAATACCAATCAAATTCACCATAACATTTGTCCCATTAGTAGTTAATTGTGGTGTTGGTAAATCAAGCAATGCACGTAAATGTAATTCAAATTGACTTACAGTGCAGCCTAACTGAGTCCAATGTCCACTATTATGTACTCTGGGTGCCAATTCATTAATTAATAATTTTTCTCCAGCAACAAAACATTCCATTGCCATTACGCCAACATAATTCAATTCATCCATAATTGTGGAAAGCATTTTTTCTGCTTGAGTTTGAAATGATTGTTGATGAGGAAGGTTAAGATTAGTTACGCTATAGCGTAAAATGCCATTTTGTTGGAGATTATGGGTAATAGGGTAGAAACGATGTTCGCCATTACGAAATCTTGCACCTACAAGGGAAATTTCGCCATCAAATGGGATAAATTTCTCAGCAATTACTTCTCCAAATAATTCGGGTGTAATTTGATCTACTGAATCTTTAGTGACAATCCATTGTCCTCGACCGTCATAGCCTCCAGTTCTTCGTTTGACGACAACTTTTTCACCTACTTGTGTGAAAATATCTTGCCATTGACTTGCTGACTCGACGGTTTGCCAAGGAGATGTGGGTAGCTTGAGATGATCGAGTAGTGACTTTTGAGTGAAACGATCAGCTAATTGTCCAAACACAGATAAATTGACAAAATTAGGATGGTTACCAAGAATTTGTGTAAATGGAGTTGGTTCCCATCGTTCAATTTCAGCCGTAATCAGACTATCCGGTTCTAGATTGAATACGGGAGTATCAAAAGCAATAGTTTTCACTGTAATATCCAGAGGTGCTCCCGCATAGCGTAGCATTCTGCCAAGTTGACCATTACCTAATACATAAATAGGAGGATAAATCGTACTTTGTTGCATGGAATATTCTCAAATAAAAATAGTGGTAAGCGGTAAGATCGTTATTGAAATTGGTAAAATTTCTTTCGAAACTTACCGCTTATATTGAAATAAAGTTAAATTACAAACTTGACTAATCTCGAGGATCAGGATTATCAAGGACTGATTGTGTTTGAGAATGGCGGAATTCGTGCAATTTTTTTGCCAATTCATTATTAAAACTTGCTAATATTTGAGCTGCAAGTAACCCTGCATTAGCTGCTCCAGCTGGACCAATTGCCAATGTACCTACTGGAATGCCTTTTGGCATTTGAACGATGGAGTACAAGCTATCTACGCCACTTAACATTGAACTTTTTACAGGTACTCCAAGTACGGGAACTATTGTTTTTGCAGCAATCATTCCAGGAAGATGAGCAGCACCTCCTGCACCAGCGATAATTACCTTATATCCATTTTTTTCGGCCTCTTCAGCAAAACTAAATAGTTTATCTGGTGTCCTATGGGCAGAAACTATTTCAACATGATAAGGAATGTCAAATTGGTCAAGAATTTGCACAGCTTCTGACATTGTAGACCAATCACTTTTCGAACCCATAACGATCGCAATTTCTGGATTTTTCATTATTTACATAACCTGATTAAAAGATTGATAAAAAGTTTTTGTAGAATAGCATAATTAGCGGATTTTTTCTTAAAAAATAGGCGGAAATCAAGTGTTTTTACCACTTTAAATTTTGGGGAAAAATGGACAAATTAGCCCAATTTTGTTATTCTTATATAAATATTCGCTTACGTTTTTTTAACAAAAAATAGATGTTGTTAAAAATCAAGTGGTTAGTATTATTGTGTTTGTAAAGATAATTCAATTAGTCTTAGTATTTTTGCATTCAATCTGATTTGGCAATAATAATGATGCCATTTTAGTCATATTTCACAGAGGGTAAGCAGTCCTGTTTACTTGTATTATTCACTTATAAAAAAGGAAAGAAAAACTATGTCAGAAATTTTAGGTAATGACGTAGATCCAATCGAAACTAATGATTGGTTACTTGCAATTAACTCATTAATTCGTGAAGAAGGTGTAGAAAGAGCACAATTTATTGTTGAACAAGTACTTCAACAAGCTCGAGGTCAAGGTGTTCCTCTACAAAGTGGTATCAGTACCGATTATGTTAATACAATTCCTGCGTCAGAAGATCTCCCTTATCCAGGAAATTTAGATTTAGAGCGCCGTATTCGCACTGCAGTACGTTGGAACTCTATTATGATGGTGTTAAGAGCATCTAAGAAAGATTTGGAATTAGGGGGACATATGTCTTCTTACCAATCTGCTGCGACAATGTATGAAGTAGGTTTCAATCATTTCTTTAAGGCTCGCACTGAGAAAAATGGAGGGGATTTAGTTTTCTTCCAAGGTCATATTTCTCCTGGTATTTATGCAAGAGCATTTCTAGAAGGTCGTTTAACAGAAGAACAATTAGATAATTTCCGTCAAGAAGTGCATGGTAAAGGACTTTCATCTTACCCACATCCAAGATTAATGCCAGAATTTTGGCAATTCCCAACAGTATCAATGGGATTGGGTCCACTGAATGCAATTTATCAAGCACGTTTCTTAAAATATCTTCATAATCGTGGCTTAAAAGATACAACAGATCAAACTGTGTATGCCTTCTTAGGTGATGGCGAAATGGATGAAGTCGAATCTCGTGGTGCAATCGCATTTGCAGCTCGTGAACACTTAGATAACCTAGTATTTGTTATTAACTGTAATTTACAACGTCTTGATGGACCTGTAACAGGTAATAGCAAAATTGTTCAAGAACTCGAAAGTCAATTCATTGGTTCTGGTTGGGAAGTCATTAAAGTACTCTGGGGTTCAAACTGGGATCGTTTATTCCAAAAAGATACTTCGGGTAAATTAATTCAACTTATGATGGAAGTGGTTGATGGTGACTATCAAACATTTAAATCAAAAGATGGTAAATATGTACGTGATAACTTCTTTGGACGTTATCCAGAAACTGCAGCATTAGTCGCTGATATGACAGATGATGAAATTTGGCAATTAACACGTGGTGGTCACGATCCAATTAAAGTATTCACTGCATATAGCAAAGCAAAACAGGTTAAGAATAAACCAGTCGCACTATTAATTAAAACTGTTAAAGGTTATGGTATGGGTGATGCAGCAGAAGGTAAAAATATTGCTCACCAAGTGAAAAAAATGGATATGAGTGGAATTAAACATTTCCGTGATCGTTTTCATGTACCTGTTGCAGATGAAGATCTTGAGCATTTACCTTACATTAAATTTGAAGAAGGTTCAGAAGAGTATAATTACTTACACCAACAACGTAAGGCATTGAATGGTTACCTACCAACTCGTCTACCTAAATTTACTGAGAAACTAGAAATTCCAGCATTAGAAGAGTTTTCTCAATTATTTGAAGCTCAAGCTCGTCCAATTTCAACAACAATGGCGTTTATTCGTTCATTAAATGTGTTATTGAAAAATAAAGAATTAGGTAAACATATTGTGCCTATTCTTGCTGATGAAGCGCGTACTTTTGGTATGGAAGGTTTATTCCGTCAAATCGGTATTTACAACCCTCATGGCCAAAACTATACACCACAAGACCGTGAACAAGTAGCTTACTACCGTGAATCAATCGATGGTCAAGTATTACAAGAAGGTATCAATGAGCAAGGTGCCGCAGCATCTTGGATTGCAGCAGCAACTTCATACTCAACAAATGATCTCCCAATGATCCCATTCTTTGTTTACTACTCAATGTTTGGTTTCCAACGTATTGGCGATTTAATGTGGTTAGCGGGTGACCAACGTGCTCGTGGATTCATGATCGGTGGTACATCAGGTCGTACAACGTTAAATGGTGAAGGTTTACAACATGAAGATGGTCATAGCCATATTCAAGCTGCGATTATCCCAAGCTGTATCGCTTATGATCCTGCATACGCTTATGAAGTTGCAGTGATCATCCAAGATGGTATGCGTCGTATGTATGGTGAGCCTCAAGAAGATGTGTATTACTACATCACAACATTAAATGAGACTTATGACCAACCTGCAATGCCAGAAGGTGTTGAAGAAGGTATCCGTAAAGGTATCTATAAATTCGAAACTGTTCAAGCTAAGAAAGAAAAAGCATCTGTACAGTTAATGGGTTGTGGTTCTATTTTCCGTCACGTACGTGAAGCAGCACAAATTCTAGCGAATGACTACGGTGTATCTTCAGACGTTTACAGCGTTCCTTCATTCACTGAAGTTGCTCGTGAAGGTGCTGATGTAGAACGTTATAACTTGTTACACCCAACAGCAGAAAAACGTGTTCCATACATCGCTACAGTGATGAATGATAGACCAGCAGTTGCTGCAACAGACTATGTGAAATTATTCGCAGAACAAGTTGCTGCGTACGTGCCAGCTAAGAGTTATGCTGTGTTAGGTACTGATGGTTTCGGTCGTTCAGACAGCCGTGAAAACTTACGTTCACATTTCGAAGTTGATGCTCATCATGTTGTTATTGCTGCATTATCTGAATTAGCAGAAGAAGGCTCAATTAAACCAAGTGTTGTTGCTGAAGCAATCGAAAAATTTGGAATTGATGCGGATAAAGTTAATCCACTTCACGCATAAAATCATGCTTCCCCTTGAAAAATAGGGGAAGTATAGGAAGATTTTACAAGCGGTGAGTTTTCTTTATTTTTTTACAAATTCAGTGTGTCTGAAATCTTCCATAACTTTTTCTGATAGATGATAGAAAAAGAAATTACGAGGAAAAATAAAAATGTCGAAACAAATTCAAGTGCCAGATATTGGTGGTGATGAAGTTACTGTAACTGAAGTGATGGTAAATGTTGGTGATACTATTGCAGTTGATCAAAGCGTAATTAACGTTGAAGGCGATAAAGCATCAATGGAAGTACCAGCACCAGAAGCAGGTGTAGTAAAAGAAGTTTTAGTGAAAGTGGGTGACAAAGTTTCTACTGGCTCTCCTATGCTAGTTTTAGATTCTGCCGAAGCAGCGGCTGCTCCAGCAGCGCAACCGGCACCTGTTGCAGAAGCTGCACCAGCACCAGCAGCGACAGCAAGTGCAGTTGTAGATGTTAATGTACCAGATATTGGCGGTGATGAAGTTAATGTGACTGAAATCATGGTTAAGGTTGGTGATGTTGTTGAACTTGATCAATCAATCATCAATGTAGAAGGTGATAAAGCATCAATGGAAGTACCCGCTCCAGTAGCAGGCACAGTTAAAGAAATTTTAATCAATGTTGGTGATAAAGTTTCTACAGGTTCATTGATCATGAAATTTGAAGTTGCAGGTGCAGCACCAGCAGCGAGTGCACCAGCACAAGAATCTGCTCCAGCACCTCAGGCTCAAGCAACAGCTTCAGCAGTTCAAGATGTGAATGTACCAGACATTGGTGGTGATGAAGTTAATGTAACTGAAATCATGGTTAAAGTTGGTGATGTTGTTGAAGTGGATCAATCAATCATCAATGTAGAAGGTGATAAAGCATCAATGGAAGTTCCTGCTCCAATCGCAGGTACTGTAAAAGAAATCTTAATTAAAGTCGGCGACAAAGTTTCTACTGGCTCATTAATTATGAAATTTGAAGTTGCTAGTGCAGCACCAGCTCCTGTTCCGGCACAAGCTCAGCAAGCAGCTCCTGCAGCACCTCAAGCTGCGGCTCCAGCACAAGCAGGTGGTAATGTAGCAGGCCTAAGCCAAGAACAAGTAGTTGCAAGCAATGGCTATGCACACGCTACACCAGTAATTCGTCGTTTAGCACGTGAATTTGGTGTAAACCTTGACAAAGTCAAAGGTACAGGTCGTAAAGGTCGTATCGTCAAAGAAGATATTCAAGCTTATGTGAAAACTGCAGTTAAAGCCTTTGAATCTGGCACAACAGCTCAAACATCAGGTAATGGTGTGGCGAATGGTGCTGGTTTAGGTTTATTACCATGGCCGAAAGTTGATTTCAGCAAGTTTGGTGAAACTGAAGAAGTAGAATTAGGTCGTATTCAGAAGATTTCTGGTGCGAACTTACACCGTAACTGGGTGATGATTCCTCATGTAACACAATGGGATAAAGCAGATATCACTACATTAGAACAGTTCCGTAAAGAACAAAATGCGTTCTTAGAGAAAACTAAACAAGATGTTAAAGTAACTCCGTTAGTATTCATCATGAAAGCTGTTGCTAAAGCGTTGGAACAATTCCCTCGCTTCAATAGTTCACTTTCAGAAGATGGACAACGTTTAACACTTAAGAAATACATCAATATTGGTGTTGCGGTAGATACACCAAATGGTTTAGTTGTACCAGTATTCAGAAATGTGAATAAGAAAGGTATTATTGAGCTTTCTCGTGAATTATCAGAAATCTCGAAAAAAGCACGTGCGGGTAAATTAACTTCATCTGATATGCAAGGTGGATGTTTCACTATTTCAAGTTTAGGTGGTATTGGTGGTACTCAATTTACACCTATCGTAAATGCCCCTGAAGTAGCTATTCTTGGTGTGTCTAAATCAGAAATGACACCAGTGTGGAATGGTAAAGAATTTACACCACGTCTAATGTTACCATTATCATTATCATACGATCACCGTGTGATTGATGGTGCAGATGGTGCAAGATTTATCACTTACTTAAATGGCGTATTATCAGATATCCGTCGTTTAGTTATGTAGTGAATGTAAGCGGTTAGATTATAAATAAAATTTGTAAAAATTTATGATGAACTGACCGCTTATTTTTGATTCTGTGATCTTGCTCTCGTTACAAAATTGTTAAAATTGGTTACACTTATAGTGAGATTATTTATCAGTTTCGTGACTCGCAAATCATATCAGAGGTAAAAATGAGCAAAGAAATTAAAACCCAAGTCGTTGTACTTGGTGCAGGTCCAGCAGGATATTCAGCAGCTTTCCGTTGTGCAGATTTAGGCTTAGAAACTGTGATTGTTGAGCGTTATTCAACTTTAGGTGGTGTGTGCTTAAATGTAGGATGTATTCCATCTAAAGCATTATTACACGTTGCAAAAGTGATTGAAGAAGCAAAACATGCAGAAAAAAATGGTATCACTTTCGGCGAACCTACTATTGATCTTGATCGCGTTCGTGAAGGTAAAGAAGCTGTAGTAAGTAAATTAACTGGCGGGTTAGCGGGTATGGCTAAAGCACGTAAAGTAACTGTTGTTGAAGGATTAGCAACGTTTACCGATCCTAATACTTTAGTTGCACGTGATCGTGATGGTAACCCAACTACAATCAAATTTGATAATGCAATTATCGCAGCAGGTTCTCGTCCAATTCAATTACCATTTATTCCACATGATGACCCTCGTGTTTGGGATTCAACTGATGCATTAAAATTAAAAGAAGTACCTAAAAAACTACTTATCATGGGTGGTGGTATCATCGGTTTAGAAATGGGAACTGTATATAATTCTTTAGGTTCTGAAGTTGAAGTTGTTGAAATGTTCGATCAAGTGATTCCTGCAGCAGATAAAGATGTTGTAGCAATTTATACAAAACAGATCGAGAAAAAATTCAAATTAATGCTTGAAACTAAAGTGACTGCAGTAGAAGCGAAAGATGATGGTATCTATGTTTCTATGGAAGGTAAAGCATGCAATGATACTAAACGTTATGATGCTGTGCTAGTTGCTATCGGTCGTACACCAAATGGTAAATTGCTTGATGCAGGAAAAGCGGGTGTAGAAGTTGATGATCGTGGTTTTATCCGTGTTGATAAACAAATGCGTACTAACGTTCCTCACATTTTTGCAATCGGTGATATCGTTGGACAACCAATGTTAGCGCATAAAGGTGTTCATGAAGGTCATGTTGCAGCAGAAGTTATTGCAGGGAAAAAACATTATTTCGATCCAAAAGTGATTCCATCTATTGCTTATACTGAGCCAGAAGTTGCTTGGGTAGGTAAAACTGAGAAAGAATGTAAACAAGAAGGATTAAACTATGAAGTAGCGAAATTCCCTTGGGCTGCTTCAGGTCGTGCGATTGCTTCTGAATGCTCAGAAGGTATGACTAAATTAATCTTTGATAAAGATACTCATCGCTTACTTGGTGGAGCTATTGTTGGTAGCAATGGTGGTGAATTACTTGGTGAAATTGGTCTTGCAATCGAAATGGGTTGTGATGCTGAAGATATCGCATTAACAATTCACGCTCACCCAACATTACATGAATCTGTTGGATTAGCTGCAGAAGTATTTGAAGGGTCAATTACAGACCTTCCAAATGCAAAAGCGAAGAAAAAATAAGTTTAATTAATATAAATTAAACCTCACAATAAAAAACGGATAATCGTATTTGATTATCCGTTTTTTATAAGCTTATTAAATTTATTCAATCCAATTCAGTACGTAATTCCAAAATGGTTTATTTGGGTGAATAATTTCAGTATGAGGCATTGAGGATAGTCTTAAATAATCGACTGGAACTGTGCCAGTATTTTGTTTTTTAATATAGTTATCTGAAGTTTCAACTAACACTCTATTATCATCCTTTCCTTGAACGACTAAAACTTTTTTCACACCAGTTAATTCATAATTTATTGGCGAAGCTTCTGCTAATAATTTTTCAGTAAGAGATTTTGCATAATATTCTTCTACTGCATTATCACCTAATTTATGCTGATATGTGAAATTAACATCCGTAACAGGGGCTAGAGCTATGGTTTTATCTACGAGATTTGAGGTAAAAAGGACCAATTGTCCTCCAACTGAGTGACCTATTGTGATGAGTTCAGCACCGCTGTAGCGCTGCTTGATATCTTTAATAGCGGCTGTTACATCTTCACAAGGAATAGGCCATTGATGTTCAGATCCTCTTCTATATTCAATAGTTGCTAGGTTATAGCCCTTTTCAACAAAATAAGTTTCCAATTCTTGTAATGAATCAAGATTTACGGTATTACGCCAATATCCACCATGTACGAGGATTATTAATTTGTTTGGAATTTCTGTTTGCAAATAGAGTTTATAGAATTGGTCTTTATTTGGTCCATAAGTGATTTTGTTATATTCCATTTTTTCTCCTGTCATATTTAATTGAATAACGACTATATACTTATTTTTAATGAGATGCTTTTTCAGGCAAATAACAATGGATTTATATGCATAAAAGTTAAATCTGCTATACGTTTATATTGGGGAAAAAATAGATCAAATTCAATATTTAGTTAAGAAAATAAAAAAGGATTGCTAAAAGCAATCCCTTTTTTCATCAGTAATAAAGAAGATATATTACTTCACATCTGCTTCTGTATCAGCGACAGATTCCCCTAAACCTGAATTTGTTTTTTGATCAGGAGTTTCTTCTGGCTTCTTATCTTCTTCGGAAGATGTAGAAGATGGTGGAGTAGTCGTATTATCATTGTTACTATTCCATCCTGCTGGATCACCAACAGGTTTACGTTCCATCAAGTTTTGAATTTGTGGTTTATCAATAGTTTCATATTTTATCAATGCATCCTTCATTGCATGTAAAATATCCATATTATCCACTAAAACTTGTCTCGCACGCTCATAGTTACGATCAATAATCTTACGGACTTCTTCATCAATAAGTTTAGCTGTTGC
Organism: Otariodibacter oris; assembly: GCF_009684715.1. Lineage (NCBI taxonomy): Bacteria > Pseudomonadati > Pseudomonadota > Gammaproteobacteria > Pasteurellales > Pasteurellaceae > Otariodibacter > Otariodibacter oris. The sequence continues at coordinate 823,944 of NZ_CP016604.1, forward strand.
TTCTGAGACAACTTTCGGTGCACCGAACCCCTCTTCTTCTTTATAAAGAATTGGACCTAAATGTTCAGAGAAGCCCCATTCAGTTACCATACGACGAGCAATACTTGAAGCTACTTGGATATCACTTGATGCGCCCGTAGAGATATTTTCTTTACCATAGATAAGCTCTTCAGCTAAGCGACCACCATAAGTACTTGCAAGTTTACCTTCCAGTTGTTTATGGCTGATACTAATTTGATCACCTTCTGGTAAGAAGAATGTTACACCTAATGCTCGACCACGGGGCACGATAGTCACTTTATGTACTGGATCATGTTCTGGCATTAAGTAACCTACAATTGCATGTCCTGCTTCATGGTATGCCGTTGAGATTTTTTGTTCATCAGTCATGATCATTGAACGACGTTCTGGACCCATGTTGATTTTATCTTTTGCTTTTTCAAAATCATTCATGGTTACAACACGTTGATTCGCACGAGCAGAGAATAACGCCGCTTCATTAACCAAGTTTGCTAAGTCGGCACCAGAATAGCCTGGAGTACCTCGCGCAATGATCATTGGATCAACATCAGGTGCGATAGGCACTTTGCGCATATGTACTTTTAGGATTTGCTCACGGCCTTTTACATCAGGTAAACCAACCATCACTTGACGGTCAAAACGACCTGGACGAGTTAAGGCATTATCTAATACATCCGAACGGTTGGTCGCAGCTATAACAATAACACCTTCAGAACCTTCAAAACCATCCATTTCTACAAGCATTTGGTTAAGTGTTTGTTCACGCTCATCGTGACCGCCACTAAATCCAGCACCACCACGCTTACGACCTACTGCATCAATCTCATCAATAAAGATGATACAAGGCGCATTTTTCTTCGCTTGGTCAAATAAATCACGTACACGTGAAGCACCAACGCCCACAAACATTTCTACAAAGTCAGAACCAGCCATAGTAAAGAAAGGTACCTTGGCTTCTCCCGCAATAGCTTTGGCTAAGAGTGTTTTACCTGTTCCTGGTGGACCTACCATTAAAATCCCTTTAGGAATTTTACCGCCTAATTTTTGGAATTTAGATGGGTCACGTAAGAAATCGACAACTTCCGCAACTTCTTCTTTAGCTTCATCACAACCTGCTACATCAGAAAATGATGTTTTAATTTGATCGGGTGCGAGCATTTTAGCTTTGCTTTTACCAAAACTCATTGCACCGCCTTTGCCGCCACCTTGCATTTGACGCATGTAGAATAGCCAAAAACCGATAAGAAGAAGCATTGGGAACCATGAAATCAAAATTTGAGAAAGCAAGCCACGACGTTCAGCAGGTTCGCCAACTACTGTCACATTTTTGTTTAGTAGGTCGTTAAGTAAGTCACGGTCATATAGAGGCATTACCGTTTGGTACTCTGAGCCATTTGATTTCGTCACAGTAATGGTTTCATCATTAGCTTTAAAATTGACCGATTTTAAGCGGTTTTCTTTTAAGTCATCAATAAAAGTTGAATATTCAACTGTATTACTAGTTCCAAAATTAGAGTTAAAGCCTTGGAATGCTGTCATCAGCGTGATCGCAATTACAGACCAAAGCAAAATATTTTTTAACATATCGTTCAAGGTTATCCCTCTTTTTACTAAAAAAATCTCATGAATCTCATCAAGGTTACTATAAATTCAAAAGATATGCCAACTATCCTTTTTAACCTATTAGCCTTTGTAACCCGTTGCGACAATATAAACTTCTCGGGAACGATCTCGAGAAGCTTCAGGTTTACGAACTTTTACCACACTAAAGAGTGAGCGAATTTCTCTTAGATATTCATCAAATCCTTCACCTTGGAAAACTTTGACAACAAAACTTCCTTTAGTTGCAAGAACTTGTTTGCACATATCTAATGCTAATTCCACTAGATACATGGCTCTAGGAATATCAACGGATGGCATCCCACTAAAATTGGGCGCCATATCAGACATAATAACATCGACCTTTTCTTCTCCGACTCGTTCCAAAAGTGCACTTAAAACACTTTCTTCACGAAAATCGCCTTGCAGAAAATCAACGCCAGCAATGGGATCCATATCCAAAATATCACAAGCGATAACCCGTCCCTTACCTCCAATTTGTGTCACAACGTATTGTGACCAACCACCAGGTGCGGCACCTAAATCGACGACGGTCATGCCATGTTTGAATAAACGGTCACTTTTTTGAATTTCATCCAACTTAAAGTAAGCACGAGAACGTAATTTTTGTTTATGTGCTTTTTGGACGAATTGATCTTTAAAATGTTCCGCAAGCCATCGAGATGAACTTGCACTCCGTTTTTTACCCATGTGATTTCCTTGATATTTGCTTAGTGGACTATAATAAGACTGAAATACTTTATTTCAAGGGGAAACTGAAAAATTTATCCTATTAATGTAATTATATTTTTTGCAAAAAACTGCACTAATCTGACCGCTTATATTTCCCGAATGCCTAAATATTCGTTATAATCAATCCGTTTTGCTTGTGAAAGCATATTTCAGAATTTCTTATAAGGAGTAATTTATGGGCTTTTTAGCTAATAAACGTATTTTAATTGCAGGTGTTGCGAGTAGCCGTTCTATTGCCTACGGTATCGCAAAAGCAATGCATCGTGAAGGTGCAGAACTTGCATTTACTTATCAAAATGACAAATTAAAAGCGCGTGTTGAAGAATTTGCGGCAGAGTTTGGTTCAAGCATCGTTATTCCATGCGATGTCGGTAGCGATGAAAGTATTGTTGATTGTTTTAAACAATTAGCAACTCATTGGGATAAATTTGATGGTTTCGTACACTCAATCGCTTACGCACCAGCCGATCAATTAGATGGTGATTATGTGGATGCGGTAAATCGTGAAGGTTTCCGTATCGCTCACGACATTAGCTCATACAGCTTTGTTGCAATGGCTAAAGAAGCGCGTCCAATGTTAAATGAAGGATCAGCTTTAGTGACATTGACCTATTTAGGTGCTGAGCGTGCAATTCCTAACTACAACACTATGGGCGTAGCAAAAGCGTCTTTAGAAGCTAATACTCGCTTTATGGCACAATCTTTAGGTAAAGATGGTGTGCGTGTTAATGCGATTTCAGCAGGTCCAATTCGTACATTAGCGGCATCAGGTATTAAAAACTTTAAGAAAATGTTAGCTGCTTGCGAAGCAGTTACACCAATTAGACGTACAGTGACGATTGATGATGTAGGTAATGCAGCTGCATTCTTATGTTCTAACCTTGCATCAGGTATTTCTGGTGAAGTTGTTCATGTTGACGGTGGTTTTAATATCGTTGCAATGTCTGAATTAGGTGACGAATAATTTCCTTTCCTTTAACCACGGAAAATTGATGATTTTTTAAATAACTAAGCGGTAAGATCATTTTGTTAAAATGTAGTTTTTATTTTATCGCGTTTAAAAAATTGTTAGTTTTCCGTGGTCACTTTTGAGTAAAAATAATGTTTCAAAATAACCCCCTATTAGCACAACTTAAGCAACAAATCGAAGCCAGTAAAGAATATGTAGAAGGCATAGTAAAAGCATCTGATAAGAGCTATGGCTTTCTTGAATGTGATAAAGAGACCTTCTTTATTCCACCACCAGAAATGAAAAAAATTATGCACGGAGACAAAATTCGTGCTTCCGTAAAACGTGATGGAGATAAAGCTCAGGTCGAAGTTGATTCGTTAATTGAACCTATGCTAAATCGCTTTATTGCTCAGGTGAGATTCAATAAAGAGGGGAAATTACAGCTTTCAGTTGATCATCCCAATATTAAATTATCAATTCCTGCTAATACCAATAAAAAAGTGACTGAAAAATTAGCGGAGAATGATTGGGTTGTTGCACAATTAAAAAATCATCCATTAAGGGATGATCGCTTTTTCTTTGCTCAAGTTACGCAATTTATTTGTCAAGCTAATGATAATTTTGCACCTTGGTGGGTAACCCTTGCTAAACATGAGCAACCGAGAGAAGCCGTAAAAGGCGAGGCGGAATATCATTTACACGACGAGTTAGAGCGTGAAGATTTAACCAATTTATATTTTACGACGATTGACTCACCAAGCACACAAGATATGGATGATGCACTCTATATTGAACCAATTAAACAAGGCGAAGAACAATCAGGCTGGTGTTTAGTGGTGGCGATTGCTGATCCAACTGCTTATATCCCAGAAAATTCAAATATTGAAAAAGCCGCTCGTCAACGTTGTTTCACTAACTATTTACCCGGTTTCAATATTCCAATGTTACCGAGAGAATTATCAGATGAGCTTTGCTCGTTAGTGCCGAACGAAAAACGTCCTGCATTAGTGGCGTATATTGAAGTCGATATGTCGGGCGAAGTGATTTCTGAACCGCAATTTACGTCGGCGTGGGTAGAGTCTAAGGCTAAATTGGCTTATAACGATGTTTCTGATTTCATTGAAGGTAACGAAAATCATTGGGTACCTGAAAATGAGGAAACCAAGCAACAAATTGAATGGTTACACCAATTCACTCAAGCTCGCATGGACTGGCGTGCTAAAAATGCTGTTATTTTCAAAGAGCAAGGCGACTATTCTTTTGAATTAAATGAAGATGGTTCGGTGCGTGATATCCATGTTGAATTTCGTCGTATTGCAAATCAAATGATTGAAGAGTCTATGATCCTTGCGAACATTTGTGCTGCACAATATTTAGATAAATATGCACATACGGGTATTTTTAATACCCATTCAGGCTTTGATCCTAAAAATTTAGAGGCAGTTAAAAATTTCTTATTGGATACCTTATCGACTGATGAAAATCGCGATGAATTAGCCGAACGTTATTCAGTGGAACGTTTAGCAACCTTGGAAGGTTATTGTGAAATGCGTCGTGATATCGCTGACTTCCCAGAAAACTTCCTCGATATGCGTTTACGTCGCTATCTCACTTTTGCTGAGTTTAAGGCACAGTCGGCACCGCATTTAGGCTTGGGGATTGAACATTATGCGACTTGGACTTCTCCAATTCGTAAATATGGCGATATGGTGAACCATCGTTTAATCAAACAAGTGTTAGCTCATAAAGCGACAAGTGCAGTTGAAGAGAGTATTTTGGCTCGTTTACAAGAAGCGCGTAAGCAAAATCGTATGGTTGAGCGTGATATTGCTGATTGGCTGTATGCTCTTTATCTTGCTCCAATGGTGGAAAAAAATATTGAATTTGATTGCGAAATTCAAGACGTTTCACGTGGTGGGCTACGAGTGAAAGCGATAGAAAATGGTGCCTCAATATTTATCCCATTCTCTTCTTTACATAACAATAAAGATGAAATGCAATTTAATATTGAAGATATGGCGCTATATATCAAAGGCGAGAAAACCTATCAAATTGGACAAGCAATTCGAGTTAAATTGAAAGAGGTTAGAGTCGAAACTCGTTCAATTATTGGCGAATTATTAGTGTAATTTGGGTGTGATTAAGCGGTGAGTTCCGCTGAATATTTTGCAAATAATGAGAGAAAATCATGGCGACCTATATTATTGGTGATTTACATGGCTGTTTTGAGGAGTTTCAACGATTACTCGACAAAGTAAATTTTGATCCTAAAACTGATGAATTATGGCTAACGGGCGATATTATCGCACGAGGAAAGGATTCATTATCGTGCCTACGTTTTGTCAAAGAGCTGGGTTCACGAGCTACAATGGTATTAGGTAACCATGATTTGCATTTGCTATCCACGTTGCAAGGTATAAAACGAGTTAAGCCTAAAGACAATTTGGATGCGATTTTTAATGCAGATGATCGTGAAGAATTGCAAAATTGGTTACGTAACCGACCGCTTGTGGCACAGCATCCTAAGCATAAATTTTTGCTCGCTCACGCCGGCATTAGCCCCGAATGGCAAGATATTCCGACTATTTTTGAATGTGCTCAAGAAGTGGAATCGATTTTACAAGGGGATGAGTTTAAAAGTTTGCTTGAACAAATGTATGATGCTCAACCTGATCGCTGGTCGCCCGATTTAACGGGGATTGAGCGTTGGCGTTATACGATTAATTCTCTCACGAGAATGCGTTTCTGCTATACAGACAAGCGGTTAGATTTTGAGTGTAAATTACCAGTCGAACAAGCGTCAAGCGAATTAAAACCCTGGTTTGAATTGGATAATCCCTTGTATCAAACTGAAAAAATTATATTTGGGCATTGGGCAAGTTTAATTGGTTATCAAACGCCTAAAAATATTTACGCATTAGATACGGGTTGTGTTTGGGGTAATTATTTAACCATGCTACGCTGGGAAGATCAGCAAATATTCACTCAAGAAAGTTTGCATAAATTCTAGAATTTCATGTACAGCTAACTTTTACTTGGAAAGCTTTTATCAAGTTTTTTATGGTTACGATAGCTGTGCATTTTCTTTTGTAAGATTCTAAATCAATGTTCTTATTTTGATATTGAGTTAAACCTACCTTTTATTTTCTACATAGCAATAAATCTATAGATAAATCATTCCATTTTTCATTCTATTTCTGTTTAAAATAACTATTTAACTAATTGATTTAAATTAGTTTTAATCCCTTCTAAAAATAATATAGTAATTGATAATAATTTTCATTATAATTAACAGCGTTCATTACTACCAAGGGGATTTTATGACCATAAAATTTAAAAAAAATCAATTAGCATTAGTATTTCCTATCTTATTAGCAGCTTGTACAGGTAAAGGAAGTTTTGATTCTAATGTTGTAGAAAAAAATATTGATATTCAGCCAAACATAAATACGAATGAAAATCTTGATAATGGTTCAACAGAATCAGTTTCCGCTGATAATGCTAAAGAATCAATGTTGGGTAAAGAATTGGGATTAGTTCGTAGAAATCAACAAGATTTTGTGCTTCGTAATGGAAAAACTATTGAAGATGTGATCATCATCAATGATATCGTAAATGGTGAACAATCTTATAAAGCATCTAGAATGGCTGATGCTCCCCTAAAACAAAATGATATTGTAGAGAGAAGTAATAATTTATTTAAACCTAAAGATGGATATTCACATATTGATTTTGGGATCGAGAATATGAAAAATTCTCTTTCATCAGTGGAAAATGATGATGGTAATCTCATATATGAAAGTGTTGATAGCCCTTTTAAAGCATATTACCAAGGCGATCTCTCTTCTCAGTCACTTCCTACCGCACCAGAAGTAATGTATGAAGGAGAATGGGCATTCATTACTGATGCAAAATCCTTTAGAAATTCATTAGATGTCGTCAGTTCTAAATATTATGTAAATACATTTAAAGCTGGCGATTATTTTAGTGCTAATTCAAATAATGAGGAAAATGCCACGCACAGTAGCCGATTTACTGTCAATTTTAATGATAAAACTTTAGTCGGTGAATTGGGTAGAACCTTAGATGGAAATTATGTTGTTCGTTATAACATTATTGATGGAGAAATTGTGGGTAATCGCTTTACTGGAAAGGCAGTACCTACTGTAAATGATCGTCAAAAAGAGCAATATTTTTATGCCGACTCTGATTCTGTTGAGGGGGGATTCTATGGTGACAATGCAGAAGAATTAGCGGGAAGTTTCTTTGCAAATGATGGCTCTTTATTTGCTGTATTTGGTGCTAAAACAAATGCTTCTATAGCGAATTTATCTCCAGAGGATATATCAGAGGCATTTAAAATTAAAATTGATGACAATACTATCAATGCTTCTGCCATGGCTAATTTTATTGGAATATCAAAATTAGTTGTAGATGGTAAAGCTGTACCTCTCGTTAAATCTAAATCATTCACTAGTGCTACTTTAAATCCTGAAACAGATAATAAAGTCGATGTACATTATACATTCTTAGATAATGTTAGTTTTGGTTCATTTAGCCATACTAGTTCTGAAGATCAAAATAATACAAGTGCAATTGATGAAGCATCATTATCAGAAAGATCTAAAAGTCACATCGCTGTTGTTCGACAAGTTATTGATACTTATACGGGGACAGAGAGTAATTTATTTTATGAGTTATATAATGCAGGAGCAGATGATGATGACTTTAATCGCCTAAGATTTGCAATAGATGTTGTACTGAAAAATGACAGCACTAAATTAGATGATACACAAAAATCAAAATTGGAATATGTGAGAAACGAAATTTTCGAGTATATGACTGATGAATTAAAGAAAAAGATCGTCAAAGAGCTTAATGATGACAATGATCGCGCTACTAGCAATCCAACTTTAGATACAGCATCTTCTGAAGAAGAACGAAATAGAATATTTGAAGAAGGGCATTATTATAGTAATGATGAAGACGGAGTTAAATTACTGTATGGAGAATTATATTCCGAAAAAACGAATGAATATTATCCATATAGTGAATTTAAATCTGATCTTGCAAGTATAAAAGAAAGAGTTGCTAGTGAGTTAAATGCTAGAGAACGAGATATGTCTCTTTTTTCCAAACTTGAAGAAAATATAGCTGAAAAAATAGCATTAGTACAAAAACCGACTAATAGTTCTTTAGGTAACTATTTGTTCTTACAAGGACTTAAAACACCTGTCGATAAAATGCCAACGGCTCAATCATTTGAATATAGAGGAAATTGGTATGGTTATTTCGATGGAAGAACTCAGGTTTCCGAAGGAAACCAAGCTAATGGTGCCACAACAGAGAGAAGAGTTAGAAGTGATGCTCTTAGCACGGCACCTACGGAAAGAAAAGCATTCTTCTTAGCTAATTTTGCAGATAAATCTTTAAATGGCTATCTCAGCGATAATGCACTACCAGATGATAGAACTTTTGATAATTTAAAAAGTGAAGATAGAAACATCATCATTGAAGCATCAATTGATCGAAATACATTCAATGGTAAGGCTTATACCAATGGCTCTGGTATCGTTTTAGAAAAAGGGACTAACGGCAATACAGCGACGCCGAGAATGGTATTTAACTCGGATGGTGCTGATGTTAAAGGTGCATTTTTTGGTAATGAGGCTCAAGCATTAGGTGGAAAAATCCATTATGAGAATTCATCAACAAAAGAAAAAGCAGAAATAGTATTTGGCGCAGAAAAAGTTAAGTAAATAAGGAAATAATATGCGTAATCAATTCAAAAAAAATCCATTTATGTATTCTACTCTGTATGTGGCAATTTTTATTGTGCCTTTTATTATAGATTCTGTTCATGCGGCTGATGATGTAAAGCAATTGAGTGATGTTCAAGTTACGGGAAAAAGGAAAGTAAACCGTAAAGATAATGAAGTCACTGGATTAGGAAAAATCGTTAAAACGAGTGATGTTATTAGCAGAGAGCAAGTTTTAGGTATAAGAGATTTAGTTAGATATGATCCAGGTATTGCTGTAGTTGAACAAGGGCGAGGAGCCTCGGTTGGTTATTCTATTCGTGGAGTAGATAAGAATAGGGTTGCGATTGTTGTTGATGGATTACCTCAAGTGCAATCTTATGTAATGCAAAGAGAAAGTGGTTCTAATCGTCGAGGTGGCGGTTCCATTAATGAAGTAGAGAACGAGAATATAGCTGCTATTGAAATAAGTAAGGGAGCGAGTTCTTCTGAATATGGTAGTGGTTCACTCGGTGGTGCATTAGGCTTTCGGACGAAAGAACCAGCAGATATCATTCCAGAAGGTAAAAATTGGGGATTAACCAATAAGTCAGCATATAGTAGTAAAAATAAACAATTTACACAATCTGTTGGATTTGCTGGTAGAACAGGTGGATTTGAAGGATTGGTACAATATACCCATAAAAATGGTAGAGAAACCCAAGCTCATTCCGATGTAGCTAATACGATGAATTATACTATAAAACGTATGGATACAAGGCCTTTGGATGATCCTAATGGGGGGGAATGGTTCCTTTTTGAAAATGATTGTAATGTAAATGTTTTATGTACAGAGCAACCAAGAGTAGCTTATACCCCACTAGATGCTGCTGGAAATAATGAAATTGTAGAAACTTTATCGGCTAAGGATTATACCGGGAGTGATCGTGCTTTGCCTGATCCAATGAAATATAAAACAGGATCTTGGCTTGCTAAATTAGGCTATCAATTTAATCCATTTCATTATCTAGGCGTTGTTTTTGAAGAAACAAAGCAACGTTATGATATACGTGATATGTCATTGAAAAGTTACTATTCTATCAATGATAGAGGGCAGAATGATCCTAGTACTTTACTAAAAATTGATTTTGCAGGATCTACTGGCTACTATCCATTAGGGGGAGAACCATTAGATGGTATTCATTCTGGGGTTATTGGAGCCAAATGGGCAAGAGCAAGATTTTATGATGAAAATCATAGAAAAGTAAGAAGAGGTCTCACGTATCGCTTTATTGATCCTAAATGGGTGGATAACCTTACATTAGATTTCAATAATCAAGAGATTACTTTAGATCAGCAAGAACACAATTTAAATTGTTCTGCCTATCCGAATATAGATAAAAGTTGTCGACCATCTGAGGATAAAATCCGTTCGTTTTATCGCTCAGAAAGAAATGTATATTCTGAAAAGCATAATTTATTAAAATTAGGAATAGAAAAGAAAGTTGATATATTTTCTACACAAAATACATTTAATTTTGATGGTGGAATTGATTATTTTGAATCAAAATTAGAAAGAAAAGATTTGTATAGAATCTATACTGATGTGACTTATACACCATCAGGAAGAGGATTACTATCAAATCCAAGAATTATCAGTGATTGGAAGGTAAATCTAGTTAATGAACCAGACAATTGTAATCTTCTCTCAATATATCGAAATTGTGCTTCTAGGGTTATTAAAGGCGATAATAAATTTGTTGGTCTAAGAGATAATATCAGAATAAATCAATACCTAGATTTAGGTGTTGGTATGCGTTTCGATTACTATAAATTTAAATCGGATGATACAGCAACAGCTAAAAATAGAAGTTACCATAATCCATCTTGGAATCTTGGATTAGTGTTTAAACCGATTAGAAATATCTCTTTATCTTATCGTGTTTCTAGTGGATTTAGGGTACCAAGTTTCCAAGAATTATTTGGATATCGTAATCCGGGATTGACTGCAGAAGATGTTGCAAACGGAGCATATCAACCAAGTAATTTAGAGCCAGAAAAAGCATTAAATAATGAAATTGGTATTGGGTTTAGAGGTAATTTTGGTAGCTTAGAATTGAGTTATTTCAATAATAAATATAAAAAATTGATTGCGATAGGTGAAAGATTAGCTCTTGATTCACAAGGTAAATTAAGACCTGTTCTTAATTCTAACCAATACCATAATGCTTTAGATGCAACGGTTGAAGGATTTAACTTAGTTGGTAAGATTGACTGGAATGGTATTTGGGACAGATTGCCTGAGGGGCTGTATAGTAATTTAGCCTATAATAAGATAAAACCAAAAAGTGTTAGTGTTTACGATCATTTGAATGTTGATTCTTATGGGTTTGATACTTTACAACCGAGCCGTTATATCGCAAGTTTAGGTTATGATGAACCAGATCAAAATAAATGGGGCGTTAATTTGACGATGACCTATTCTAAGTCAAAAGATCCGAATGAGCTTAGAGTAACTTATCGAGAAGGAAGTGGTACAGGTGCAGAAAGAAGCGATAATATTTCTGATCGTACAGCTAAACACTGGTACATTTATGACTTAGTTGGTTACTTAAATCTCCATAAAAATTTCACGCTTAGAGCAGGGGTTTACAACATAATGAATTATCGTTATGTAACTTGGGAAGCGTTGAGACAATCAACAAGAAATAGCGTAACTATTTCAGAAAATAACAATTATGCTCGCTATGCCGCACCAGGTAGAAACTATGCGCTAACATTAGAAATGAAATTCTAGTCAATTTGGCTTGAGGTTATAAGCGGTAAGATATGCAAATAAGTTTGCAATTTTACCGCTTGTTTTATGCTTAGCCATATAATGCCTTTCTTATATGGAGCAAAGTTTGCATAAATTCTCTTGATATTGGCTTAATTGAACTTATATAAGCATCATACTTAAAACAAAGTGTGGTGCTTTTTATTTTGCGCCAGTTTTGTCTTGTCTATTATTTAGTAAATGAAAACAATAATTGATAATTTTACTAAATTATTTCATTTTATCCCTTGAAATCCCTTTGAATTCCCCAATTTATATCAGCGTGAACGAATCCTAATAAGACGATTATTGGGAGATAACCAGAATTAAATATCGAGGTAATTATGAATATTGATAAATTTACCAGTAAATTTCAAACAGCGATTGCAGAAGCACAATCATTAGCGATCGGAAAAGATCACGCTTACATTGAACCTGTGCATTTATTATTTTCATTATTAAAGCAAAATGATGGGTCGATCTCACCGCTATTTACTACGTTGAATGTACAACCTGAACGATTAGTGCGTGAATTAGAAAATATCATTAATCGCTTGCCACAAGTGCAAGGAACAGACGTTCAACCGTCACAACAACTTATTCGCCTATTAAATCAATGTGATAAGTTAGCACAACAATTCGGCGATAGTTTTATTTCATCAGAATTATTTGTGTTAGCCGCATTAGATGATAGCGGTGATTTAGGCAAATTATTAAAGAATTTAGGACTCACAAAAGACAAAGTGAGCAATGCGATCCAACAAATTAGAGGAGGGGAGAGCGTGAATAGTCAAAATGCAGAAGAAACTCGCCAAGCACTTCAAAAATATACAATTGATTTAACCGAAAGAGCAAGAAGCGGTAAGTTGGATCCAGTCATTGGGCGAGATGAAGAAATTCGCCGTGCTGTACAAGTATTACAACGTCGTACCAAAAATAACCCTGTGTTAATTGGTGAACCGGGTGTGGGTAAAACAGCGATTGTGGAAGGATTAGCCCAACGTATCGTGAATAATGAAGTGCCAGAAGGCTTAAAAAATAAACGTGTTCTTTCTCTTGATATGGGAGCATTAATTGCGGGAGCAAAATATCGTGGTGAATTTGAAGAACGTTTAAAAGCCGTGTTGAATGAATTAGCCAAAGAAGAAGGCCAAGTGATCCTCTTTATTGATGAAATTCATACAATGGTTGGTGCGGGTAAAACAGATGGTGCAATGGATGCGGGTAACTTATTAAAACCATCTTTAGCTCGTGGTGAATTACACTGTGTGGGTGCAACCACCCTTGATGAATATCGTCAATATATTGAAAAAGATGCGGCACTAGAACGTCGTTTCCAAAAAGTATTTGTCGATGAACCAACAGTCGAAGACACCATTGCGATTTTACGTGGTTTGAAAGAACGTTATGAAATCCATCATCACGTACAAATTACTGACCCTGCAATCGTAGCGGCAGCAACACTTTCTCACCGCTATATCAGTGATCGTCAATTACCAGATAAAGCGATTGATTTGATTGATGAAGCGGCATCAAGTGTCAGAATGGAAATTGATTCTAAACCAGAGCCTTTAGATCGTTTGGAACGTCGTATTATCCAATTAAAATTGGAACAACAAGCGTTACAAAAAGAAGATGATGAAGCAAGCCGTCAAAGACTTGCAAAATTAAATGAAGATCTGACCGCTCGTGAGCGTGAATATGCTGAACTTGAAGAAGTGTGGAAAGCGGAAAAATCAACCTTACTTGGTACACAACATATCAAGGAAGCCCTTGAAGATGCTCGTTTGAAAATGGAACAAGCTCGCCGTGAAAGTAATTTTGAAAAAATGTCAGAATTACAATATGGCGTGATTCCAAGTTTAGAAAAACAATTGTCGGAAGCTGAAAAACACGAAAGCGAAGATACTGGTATGCAGTTATTGCGTACTCGTGTAACAGATGAAGAAATTGCCGAAGTGCTTTCTCGTGCAACGGGTATTCCTGTCGCAAAAATGATGGAAGGCGAGAAAGAAAAACTACTCAAAATGGAAGACGTTTTACATAAACGTGTGATTGGACAAGGTGAAGCGGTTGATGCTGTAGCAAATGCTATTCGTCGTAGCCGTGCTGGATTGTCAGATCCAAATCGTCCGATTGGTTCGTTCTTATTCCTAGGACCAACTGGGGTAGGTAAAACCGAATTGAGCAAAACACTAGCGAATTTCTTGTTTGATAGTGACGATGCAATGGTGCGTATTGATATGTCTGAGTTTATGGAAAAACACAGTGTATCTCGCCTTCTTGGTGCGCCTCCGGGTTATGTTGGTTATGAAGAAGGTGGTTATTTAACTGAAGCGGTACGTCGTCGTCCATATTCTGTCATATTGTTGGATGAAGTTGAAAAAGCGCATCCTGATGTGTTCAATATCTTATTACAAGTATTGGATGATGGTCGTTTGACTGATGGACAAGGAAGAACCGTTGATTTCAGAAATACAGTAGTCATTATGACGTCAAATTTAGGTTCACAATTGATTCAGGAAACTGCACAAGATATGAACTATGATGAAATGAAAGAAGTGGTAATGTCTGTGGTAGGACAACATTTCCGCCCAGAATTTATCAACCGTATTGATGAAACAGTGGTATTCCACCCACTTGATAAAGCGAATATTCGTGCAATTGCAAGTATTCAATTGGAACGCTTGATTAAACGTATGGCTGAACACGGTTATAGTGTCACCGTAACAGATGCAGCCCTTGACCATATTGGTGAAGCTGGCTTTGATCCGTTATTTGGAGCAAGACCGCTTAAACGTGCAATTCAGCAATCCCTTGAAAATCCGTTAGCACAACAAATTTTATCAGGTAAATTATTACCGAATAAGCCAGTTGTGGTGGATTATCGTGATGGACAGTTTATCGCTGAAAATAACTAAATGATTGAAGTTTAATCATTTGGAGTGTTTTTGTTGCTTGACTTTCCATTGGAATACGAGCAGAATTATTAACAATTTTTTAATATTAATTTAATCTTCAGGGCAGGGTGAAATTCCCGATCGGCGGTAAAGTCCGCGAGCGAAATGGTACTTTGTAAGAGCAGTAAGAGTACGATTGAGCAGGAACTGGTGAGATTCCAGTACCGACAGTATAGTCTGGATGGAAGAAGAGAATAGAAAGTGAGATCACCGCGTACAAGCGGTGGTTTCCGTTCATCTTTTTGCAAAAGCCTTGAGATCTTACGATTTCAAGGCTTTTTTCATAAATCAATTTACACTCTCATTGGGTGTAGATTCGGCTGTTTATGACCATTCCATTTATGGCATTTTTTTGCCTGCCCGCTTAATTTTTTGAGACCTATGACAGATTTTGATTATATGGCACGCGCCATTGAACTAGCAGAACAAGCTAGAGGTTGGACTAATCCAAATCCTCTAGTGGGTTGTGTGATCGTAAAAAATGGCAAGATTATTGCGGAAGGCTATCACGAACGAGTAGGTGAATGGCACGCGGAACGCAATGCGATTTTACGTTGTGAGGAAGATCTTACGGGGGCAACGGCTTATGTCACCCTTGAGCCTTGTTGTCACCATGGGCGTACACCACCTTGCTCTGATTTATTGATTGAACGAGGCATAAAAAAAGTCTTTATTGGCTCACGTGATCCTAATCCTTTAGTTTCAGGTAAAGGAGCGCACCAATTACGCCAAGCGGGTATTGAGGTAATAGAAGATTTTATGCGAGAAGAGTGCGATCAGCTTAATCCGATCTTTTTTCATTATATCCAAACCAGACGCCCTTACGTGTTACTCAAATATGCAATGACAGCAGATGGAAAAATTGCAACGGTTACAGGTGAATCTAAATGGATTACGGGTGAGCAAGCACGTCAAAATGTACAGAGAACACGTCATCAATACAGTGCCATTATGGTTGGGGTTGAAACGGTATTAGCGGACAATCCATTCCTGAATAGCCGAATGCCGAATGCAAAACAGCCCGTGCGTATTGTGTGTGATTCTCAGCTAAGAACACCGCTTGATAGTCAGTTAGTGCAAACCGCACAACAATTTCCAACGGTGATTGCGACAGTGTCTAACAATATGCAAAAAATTGAGCAATTTCAAGCCTTTGGTGTGCAGGTGTTGCAATGTAATGAGCAACACAAGCGGGTAGATTTACACGATCTTTTGCAAAGATTGGGTGCAATGCAAATTGATAGTTTATTGATTGAAGGTGGCTCTCAACTGAATTTTAGTGCATTAGAGAGTGGTATTGTTAATCGTGTGCATTGTTATATCGCCCCGAAACTATTTGGCGGTAAAACAGCGAAAACACCGATTGGCGGTGAAGGGATTGGCGATATTTCACAAGCGGTAAGATTAACATTGAAATCTACCGAATTAATTGGTGAAGATATTTTATTAGATTATGAAGTTTTATAACTTATTGATTTTATAAATTGTTTCTTTATTAGAAAGGAATGTGAGGGAAAGATTTATGTTCACAGGTATTATTGAGGAAGTGGGTAAAATTGCTCAGATTAAAAAATCAGGCGAATTTGCTGTGATTACTATTAAAGCCTCAAAAGTGTTAGAAGATGCACATTTGGGCGATAGCATTGCAGTAAATGGTGTTTGTTTAACGGTAACTTCTTTCAATGCGAATCAATTTACCGCAGACGTGATGTCAGAAACGCTTAAGCGTACTTCATTAGGCGATTTACAAATTGATAGCCCTGTAAATTTAGAGCGAGCAATGGCAGCCAATGGCCGTTTTGGCGGACACATTGTTTCGGGGCATATCGATGGAACAGGGCAAGTGGTTGAGATTACACCTGCTAATCATTCTGTCTGGTATCGTATTAAAACGACAGCAAAATTAATGCGTTATATCATTGAAAAAGGGTCGATTACCATTGATGGTATTAGTTTAACGGTGGTGGATACTGATGAGGAAAGTTTCCGAGTTTCTATTATTCCCCACACAATTCAAGAAACAAATTTAGGATCTAAAAAAGTGGGCAGTGTCGTGAATTTAGAAAATGATATTGTCGGCAAATACATTGAGCAGTTCTTAATGAAAAAGGCACCAGAAGAGCCTAAAACGGAAATTACTCAAGCATTCTTAGAAAAAGTTGGGTTTTAATATTTATAAAATGTTTATAACGCAAACGGAATTAGTTGCGTATTTGATTAAAAGGAAAGAGATATGTTTCAATTTTCAACAGTAGAAGAAGCGTTAAAAGCGATTGCAGAAGGCAAAATTATTTTAGTGTCTGATGATGAAGATCGTGAGAATGAAGGTGATTTTATTTGTGCAGCGGAATTTGCTACACCAGAAAATATTAACTTTATGGCAACTTATGGGAAAGGCTTAATTTGTATTCCAATTTCACAGGATTTGGCGGATAAATTAGAACTTCATCCCATGGTATCAAAAAATACAGATAATCACGAAACAGCATTCACTGTTGCGATTGATCACATTGATACAGGAACAGGTATTTCTGCATTTGAGCGTTCACATACTGCATTAAAGATGGTTGATGACAATGCAAAGCCGAGCGATTTTCGTCGCCCTGGACATATGTTCCCACTTGTGGCAAAAGACGGTGGCGTATTGGTGCGTAATGGACATACGGAAGCAACCGTCGATTTAGCTCGTTTAGCGGGTTTAAAACCAGCAGGCCTATGCTGTGAAATTATGGCTGAGGACGGCACGATGATGACTATGCCGAAATTACAAGAGTTTGCAATGAAGCATAATATGCCTTTTATCACCATTGCACAGTTACAAGAATATCGTCGTAAGTACGATAGCTTAGTGAAACCAGTGTCAGTGGTAAGAATGCCAACGAAATATGGCGAATTTATGGCACATAGTTTCGTTGAAGTGATTTCGGGTAAAGAACACGTTGCATTAGTTAAAGGCGATATTGGTGATGGCGAAAACGTGTTAGCTCGTATCCATTCTGAATGTTTAACGGGCGACGCTTTCGGTTCACAACGTTGTGACTGTGGCCAACAATTTGCGGCAGCAATGACACAAATTGAACAAGAAGGCAGAGGAATGGTGCTTTACTTACGTCAAGAAGGTCGTGGCATTGGATTAATTAATAAGTTACGTGCTTATGAATTACAAGATAAAGGCTTAGATACTGTGGAAGCCAATGTCGCTTTAGGTTTTAAAGAAGACGAAAGAGAATATTACATTGGGGCACAGATGTTCCAAACACTCGGGGTAAAATCCATTCGCTTACTCACAAATAACCCAGCAAAAATCGATAGCTTAAAACAACAAGGGATGAATATCGTCGCTCGTGAGCCTATTATTGTCGAGCCGAATAAAAACGACATTAATTATTTGAAAGTAAAACAGATCAAAATGGGGCATATGCTTAACCTGTAGTTTTGGTTAAGCAGTAAATTTAGGTATTGAACAATAGAGAATTTCATCTATTAATCAATTTTTAGTCGTAGTTTAACAAAAGTATTAATCAATTATTCAATGGAGTAAAAAATGGCAAAAATCTCAGGTAACTTAGTCGCAACAGGATTAAAATTTGGTATCGTTACAGCACGTTTTAACGATTTTATTAACGATAAATTATTAAGTGGTGCAATTGATGCATTAGTGCGTCACGGTGCATCAGAAGATGATATTGATACAGCTTGGGTTCCTGGTGCATTTGAGATTCCTCTTGTGGCTAAGAAAATGGCTGAAAGCAAAAAATATGATGCGGTGATTTGTTTAGGTACAGTGATTCGAGGCTCAACAACGCATTATGATTATGTATGTAACGAAGCTGCAAAAGGTATTGGGGCAGTTTCTCTCCAAACGGGTGTTCCAGTAATGTTTGGTGTATTAACAACCGAAAGTATTGAGCAAGCGATTGAACGTGCTGGCACAAAAGCAGGTAATAAAGGTGCGGAATGTGCGTTAGGTGCAATTGAAATGGTTAATGTATTGAAAGCACTTTAATTAGATTTCTTTTGGCGCTTATCAAATAAGCGACAGTTCTTAGTTTTTCTTCAGAGGCTGAATCCCATATCATATGGAGTCAGCCTTTTTTATTGAATGATTGTTCATTGTGTTATTTTTATTATTCCTTTCTTAGTAGAACGATATATTATTGCAAGTGATGGACTAAATTCCCCTATATTTTGCAACGTTATTGCAATTTAACAGATTTTTGGTATTACAAGCGGTGGGATTTTACTTTTTTTTTGCAAATAATTTTAGACCTAATAAATATTAGGTTGTAGAATAAGGAATTAGAACAATCCGCTAAAAAGGTATGCAAATGGAACATAAAAAACTATCTAAAGCACTTGATGCTATTGATTTTAAAATTCTTAATGAGTTACAGCGAAATGGAAAGATTTCTAATATTGAATTATCAAAACGAGTGGGGTTATCACCGACTCCGTGTTTAGAACGTGTTAAACGTTTAGAAAAACAAAATGTAATAATGGGATATAGAGCATTACTCAATCCTGAATTGTTATCTGCACCTTTATTAGTGATTGTTGAAATTACCCTTGTTAGAGGTAAACCTGATGTCTTTGAAAAATTTAATGAGGCTGTTCAGCAATTAGATGAAATTCAAGAGTGTCATTTAGTATCAGGTGATTTTGATTATCTGTTAAAAACACGAGTAGCAGATATGGCTGCTTATCGTCAATTACTTGGTACAACGCTATTGCGTTTACCTGGTGTAAATGACACAAGGACTTATGTTGTAATGGAAGAAGTTAAACAGACTAACTATTTGCAGTTAAAATAAGGGAAGAGTGTGATTAAACGTTTAAAGGGTAGAGAAAATTTAATTAAATTTTTCTTACTATTAGTTATCGCTTTTGGTATCTATTTGATCGTGGCATGGGCGAGTTATAGTCCTTTGGATAATAGTTGGTCAGTTGCAAGTAGCCTTACTGATCAAACATTAAATAAAGCGGGGACATTAGGTGCATGGGAGATTGATATTCTTTTTTCTATGTTTGGAAAGATTGCTTTTTTAGTACCTTTAGGATTGACATTTGTACCTATTTATTTATTAGTGACTCGTGAAAGCGAATCGGTATCATGTAGAGACGTTTTTTTATGGAGTGTTAGTTTTTTCCTTTTACTTCTAGGCTTATCTGGACTGTCTAGCGTACTTTTTTCTGATACTGCTTACTACCTTTCTGGTGGGTTTGTCGGAGGAATGCTTACGCATTTATTTGACAATGTGTTAGGCTTGTTTGGAGTATTGCTCTTTTCAGCTATTTTTACTGCCATTGGCTTTTATTTTTGTTCAGGTAAAGTATTAATTGATCTTGCTATTCAGCTTTATGACTGGATTATGCAAGGTAGTCAAGAAAGAGAGAAATCTTCTTTTTATAAAAATGAAGAAGAACACGTCAATACAAATACTTCCGAGACTGTATATGCTCAAGAGGAACAAGCTCAAGAACCTATTCAGGATGAATCGAAATTTACAGACGTATCCACTTTTGCTCGTCCTAAGATTACTGGTCTAGTGGTTGAGAGAGAAAAAACTGTTGAGTATGAGCAAGATGAGAATCAAATCGTATTTGATAAGCCTAAATCCGAGGTTTCATTGCCGAGAGTCAGCATCACCGAATCAAATAATATACGACAGCAGTCTTCATCAGTTGAAGTAAAAGAGTATAATCATTACGATGTGGGAGAGCCATATGTCCCTCAGAAGGCTTCTATTCCTAGAGTAAGATTGGAACCCGATTCGGAGATTGATAATAATAGTGATACTGATGTAAAGCAAAAGACTACGGATATTGACAATGTAGAGTCTAAAACTTTTTCAAATAAGTCACCTTCATTTATGCAGAAAATGATGCCTCCACATGCTCCTTCTGAACTTGTTGAACCTATTCTGGAAGAAGGAGAGATGGAGGTAGGTGAGACTCAAAATGTAGTAAAAAAAACGACATATCCTAAGGGATATGGTAAGAGCTTAATTCATCCATTATTGGAAAAAAAGAAACATCTAGCGAAACCAACTACACCATTGCCAACTATTGATTTATTAACTACTCAACCGAGTGATATTCCGACTATAACGGAGAGAGAAATATTGGATACCTCTAGTAGACTTACACAAGAATTGGCGAACTTTGGTGTGAAGGCTACGGTAGAAGATGTGCTTATTGGACCTGTTGTAACACGTTATGAAATTCAGCCTGCTCCAGGAGTAAAAGCATCAAAAATTATGAACTTAGGTAATGATCTTGCTAGAGCATTGATTTTTGATGCCATCCGAATTACTGAAGTTGTGCCAGGCAAGCCATATATGGGGATTGAAACACCGAATCGTCATAGAAATACCGTATGGTTAAAAGATGTGTTAGCTAGTGAAGAATTTTCTCGTAGTAAAGCGATTTTACCGATGGCATTAGGTAAGGATATTAGTGGAAAATCAGTTGTTGTTGATATGGCAAAAATGCCTCATTTGCTGGTTGCAGGTCAAACTGGTGGTGGAAAATCAGTGGGGATTAATACCATGATTTTAAGTTTATTATTTAAACTCTCGCCAGATCAAGTTCGCTTTATTATGATTGATCCCAAAGTGGTAGAACTCTCAGTCTATGAAGATATTCCGCATTTACTGACACCAGTTGTAACGGATATGAAAAAGGCAGAAAATGCATTACGTTGGGCTGTAGAAGAAATGGAGCGACGTTATGTGCTTGTGAGTCGTCTCAGTGTGAGAAATATTGAAGGTTATAACGATAAAATTCGTCAAGCAGATGAAATGAACCTACCTATTCCTAATCCATTGTGGAAACCGGGTGATACTATGGATGAATTACCTCCTCCACTAGAAAAACTCAGCTATATTGTGTTGGTTGTGGATGAGTTTGCAGATCTCATGATGGCCGCAGGCAAACAAGTTGAAGATCATATTATGCGGATTGCTCAAAAGGCGAGAGCGGTAGGTATTCATCTTATTTTAGCCACACAACGCCCATCAACAGATGTCATTACAGGGGTAATTAAAGCGAATATTCCTAGCCGAATTGCCTTTACTGTAGCAAGCCAAATTGATTCACGTACGATTTTAGATAAAGGCGGTGCAGAGTCTTTATTGGGCAGAGGTGATATGCTCTATTCAGCAGCAGGAAGCCCAGAAATTTTACGAGTGCATGGCGCATTTATGACAGATGCTGATGTACAACGAGTTGCTGATGATTGGCGTGCTAGAGGCAAACCGCAGTATATTGAAAGTATTGTTGAGTCAAATGATGAAAATAGTACTGCCAGCGAAGGAGTAACAAGTGAT
Organism: Otariodibacter oris; assembly: GCF_009684715.1. NCBI lineage: Bacteria > Pseudomonadati > Pseudomonadota > Gammaproteobacteria > Pasteurellales > Pasteurellaceae > Otariodibacter > Otariodibacter oris. Next base: position 846,110 of record NZ_CP016604.1, read on the forward strand.
TTAGATCCGTTATTTGATGAAGTGGTTCAGTATGTGATTGATACAGAAATTACATCAATCAGTAATATTCAAAGACGTTTTTCGGTAGGGTTCAATCGTGCAGCAAGAATTGTAGATCAATTAACAGCTCAAGGTATTTTATCTGAGCCAGATAGCAAGGGAAAACGAGAGATCTTAGCAAGATAATAACAAGCGGTCTGTTTGATTGCATAATGTGTAAAACAAGACTAATAGAGTATTTTAGAAAATAGAGATAAATATGCGATTAGATAATGATAAAAAAAGCCAAAATGTTGAAGACAGACGAGGGCAGCGATATAGTGGGAGAGCTGGTAAGGGAAAAATCAGTGTTGTAGGCTTTATTGTTTTATTGATTGGTGCTTATTATGGGGTGGACTTATCTGGTATCGTTGGGGTTGGTAGTCAATCAAATTACCAAAGTCAATCAATAAATCAGAGGTATTCAGAAGAAGAACAATCTCTAGATACATTAGCTCGTAAAGTACTTTATACAACCGAACGAATTTGGGGACGCTTTTTTCAAGGAAATGGTATGATTTACCATGAACCTACACTAGTGCTTTATCAAGGTTTGACTCAAACTGCATGTGGAGTTGGACAATCAGTAATGGGGCCTTTTTATTGTCCAGTGGATCAAAAGATATATTTAGATCTTTCTTTTTATGAGGATATGAAATATCAATTGAAGGCATCTGGGGATTTTGCTTTTGCCTATGTTATTGCTCATGAAGTGGGACATCATGTACAGCAACAATTAGGTATTACACAAAAAACGCAATCTGCACAACGTTCTGCAAGAAATAAGGTTGATGCAAATAAAATTTCTGTTAGTGTTGAGTTACAAGCCGATTGCTTCGCAGGTGTTTGGGGACATGAAATTCAAAAAGAAGGAAAACTTGATGCAGGAGATGTTGAAGAAGCATTTTTAGCTGCAGAAGCCGTAGGTGATGATCGCTTGCAACAACAAAGTAAGGGCAGAGTTATTCCCGATAGTTTTACTCATGGCACATCAAAACAACGATTACAATGGTTTCGAAAAGGTTTACAAGCCGGTGATCCTAATGTTTGCCAAATTTAAATAAATAATTTGTCTATTTAACAGTATTTAAGGAAAGAAAAAAATTTTTAAGGAATGTACATGATATATAAAAATGATGATATAAGAATCAATAATATTGAGGAGTTATTACCTCCAGTTGCATTATTAGAGCTTTTTCCTGCAAGTGGGATTGCTGCAGAAACAGTTTCTAAAACTCGTAAAGCTATACAAAAAATTTTACATGGTGAAGATGACAGATTATTAGTTATTATAGGTCCATGTTCAATCCATGATCCTAAAGCTGCAATTGAATATGCCAAAAGAATTAAGATGATGCGTAATAATCCTAAAATTAGCCAAAATTTAGAAGTGGTTATGCGAGTCTATTTTGAAAAGCCAAGAACTACAGTCGGCTGGAAAGGTTTGATTAACGACCCATATTTGAATGAAACGTTTTCGCTAAATGATGGATTAAGGATTGCTCGTAAAGTGTTGTCTGATATTAATGATCTCGCAGTTCCTGCTGCCGGTGAATTTTTAGATATGATTACACCACAATATGTTGCTGACTTCATGAGTTGGGGGGCAATTGGTGCAAGAACGACAGAATCACAGGTACATAGGGAACTTGCGTCCGGTTTATCTTGCCCAGTTGGATTTAAAAATGCAACGAATGGTAGTGTAAAAACCGCAATCGATGCGATTGGTGCAGCAGAATCTCCTCATCATTTTTTATCAGTTACAAAATTTGGGCATTCAGCGATTGTATCCACTAAGGGTAATTTAGATTGCCACGTAATTTTACGCGGTGGAGAGAGTGGACCTAATTATGATGCAGATTCTGTTAAGAATGCATGTTTGGCAATAGAAAAATCAGGCAGACGTCCCCATGTGATGGTGGATTATAGCCATGCCAATAGCCAAAAGCAGTATAAACGCCAGTTAGTTGTGAATGATTCAGTTTGTGAACAGATTGCATCAGGTTCTTTTTCTATTTCTGGTGTGATGATTGAAAGCCACTTAGTAGAGGGGCGGCAAGATCTCGTTGAAGATAAAGCTTTAACGTATGGGCAAAGTATCACAGATGCTTGTATTAGTTGGGAAGATAGTGAAGAAGTCCTATTTAAATTGGCTGATGCAGTAGAGCAACGTCGTAAATTCAAATGATTAGATGATAAAAATGAAAACAATTTTAGCTATAGATACTGCAACAGAGGCTTGTTCAGTCGCACTCTGTCATAATGATCATCAAACAGTATTGAATGAATTAAGCCCAAGAACACACACGCAACGTATTCTGCCAATGGTCGATGAATTATTGCAACAAGCGGGTATTTCATTGAAAGACGTCGATGCATTAGCTTTCGGACGAGGACCAGGAAGTTTTACTGGCGTTCGTGTTGGCGTGGGAGTTGTTCAAGGACTTGCTTTGGGAGCGGAATTACTTGTTATTCCAGTTTCTAATTTATTAGCAATGGCGGAAGAGGCTTATCAACGATTGAATAAGACAGAGGTAATAGCATTAATTGATGCAAGAATGAACGAAGTTTATTTTGCTCAATTTAGCCGAAATTCTGAAGGTGAGTGGAGAGAAGTGATCGCAGAGCAAGTTTGTTCGCCAGAGAAGGCAATGAGTCAAATACAATTAGATCGCAATGCGGTGGTGGTTGGTACTGGTTGGGCTGCTTATTCGCAATTTTCGGCAGCAAACTTACCGCTTGTCATCAGTGATATTACCTTACCTTCGGCACAATTTATGCTTAGTTTAGCGGAGAAGGCATTAGAAAAAGGACTGGTCAAATCTGCATTAGAAATTGAACCCATTTATTTAAGAAATGAAGTCACTTGGAAAAAATTACCTCATAAGCAGTAATGTTGACGTGTAAAAAGGGCAAGTGTGAGACTTGCCCTTTTGTATAGTTTTGCGTTTTAATTATTTCTCCATATAGAGGTCACGAATAAAGTAAACACCTTGAGGACTTTTACCTTCATAGCCTTTAAGTTTTGGATTTTTAATCAACAATCCAGCATAGTGGTAGATAGCTACAAATGGATGGTTGTTACCTAATTCTTCCTCTGCTTGAGCATAAAGATCAGCACGCTCATCTTCTGTTTTTACATAGTAAGAGTCTTGCATCAACTTATCGAATTTCTCACTCTTAAAGCCAATTTTATTTTGTTCACTATTGGATAGGTAATAAGTTAAGAAGGTACTCGCATCATTATAGTCAGCAATCCAAGCATTGAATGCTAATGTGTAATTTTTTTGATTTTTGGTATCTAAGAAAGTTTTCCATTCCATGTTTCTTAAAGAAATATTCACCATATTGGCTAAATTCTTTTTCCAAATTGATGTTGCTGCTACAGCAATATCTTTTAAACCTTCATTTGTGTTATAGAGTAAATCTGTTTTAAGTGGATTAGATTTACTATATCCAGCTTCCTCTAGTAACTTTATCGCCTCTGCATTACGTTGTTTTTGAGTCCAATTCGCATATTCTGGCTGTTGGATTTTTTCACCTGCGCCGATATAAGGTGGTGTAAAGCGATATGTTGGCATTTGTCCAAAACCGAGTACTTTATCAGTGATAATCTCACGATCGAGTGCTAAATCAAGTGCTTTACGTACACGAATATCATCAAATGGTGGTTTTGCTAGGTTCATTTCATAAGTAAAAGTGCCTAATTTACGTGAAGTAAAAATTTGATCGCCATATTCCTGACGGAAGTTTTTGTCTTTATACAGAGTAGATGGAATATAAGCTAAATCAAGTTCACCAGAGCGGTAACGAGAAATGCCAGCACTTTCAGTTAAAATATAAAATGTTGCATTGTTGATAACAGTTTCTTTGTCATTCCAATAGTTTGGATTTCTTTCTAAGACAACTTTTTCATTGAGTACACGTTCAGCAATTTTATAGGCTCCATTACCTACAAAATTTTCTGGACGAGTCCAATTATCGCCATATTGTTCTACGACTTTTTTATTTACTGGATATAAAGAAGAGTGTTGAACAAGCTCTGCAGCATAAGATACTGGAGCAGTTAGTGTCAGTTGAAGTGTATAGTCATCTAAAGCTTTTACACCTAATGTGTCAGGTGATTTTCTACCAGCTACGATATCTGCTACATTTTCCATTTTCATAAATTCAAGATAAGTAGCATATGGAGCAGCGGTATTTGGATCCACAAGACGTTGCCAAGCAAACACAAAATCATTGGCAGTGACGGGATCACCATTTGACCATTTCGCATCTTTTCTTAAATAAAAAGTCAGTGTTTTATTATCATCAGAATATTCCCAACGTTCAGCAACACCTGGAATAATTTTGTCATTTTCATCCGTGTTAACAAGCCCTTCAAACAGTTGTCGAGCTAATAAGCTTTCATTTGTTCCCTCCATCTTTTGGGGATCTAATGTTGCTAATTCAGCGGTTGTTTGAATATTAACAACTTGTTGATCTGCTAAAACGACACCATCAGGCACCTTTGCTGAAAATGCATTAGGAACCAAACTTAATAAAATTGCACTACTTAGCGCGGATAAATTTACAAATTTTTTGCTTTTTGACCATAAGGTATTATTAGGTATTTGCATTAAAATCTCCTTGTAAATAGGTAATGAAATAGGTAGTTGTTGAGTTAGTATAAATAAACTTTAATTAATATAATTTGATTTTAGATGAATTTATGCGACTTATGGATATATTTTACTCATTTTGTGAGAAAGTTAACATATTGACACCACTGGTGGTATAAATTTAGAGTAAATACATAAATAGTAGGCGATTTTTATTTAAAAAATCTGTATAATAGACGGGTTTTATTTCCCAGTGTTTAAGAGGCGGCTATCAAAAGTTATCTTGAAAGTATGAGATGATTTTTGCTAGTCGCAATTTTTAGGAAATAAAATAATAATAGACTAAAAATTTAGAAGGAAATTTAGAAATGACTCCGATTGTCAAACAATTTAAATACGGACAACATACCGTCACCTTAGAGACGGGTGCAATGGCTCGCCAAGCAACAGCTGCCGTGATGGCAAGCATGGATGATACAACAGTATTTGTTACTGTCGTTGCTAAAAAAGATGTAAAAGAAGGGCAAGATTTTTTCCCATTAACAGTAAATTATCAAGAACGTACTTATGCAGCAGGTCGTATCCCTGGTGGTTTCTTCAAACGTGAAGGTCGTCCGTCTGAAGGTGAAACATTAATCGCTCGTTTGATTGACCGTCCAGTACGTCCATTATTCCCAGAAGGTTTCTTTAATGAAATTCAAGTTGTAGCGACAGTGGTGTCTGTAAACCCACAAATCAGTCCTGATCTTGTTGCCATGATTGGTGCTTCTGCAGCACTTTCACTTTCTGGTGTACCATTCAATGGCCCTATCGGTGCAGCTCGTGTTGGTTTTATCAATGATCAGTTCGTATTAAACCCTACAATTTCAGAGCAAAAAATGAGTCGTTTAGACTTAGTTGTTGCGGGAACAGACAAAGCAGTATTAATGGTTGAATCTGAAGCAGATATCTTATCAGAAGAGCAAATGTTGTCTGCGGTAGTATTTGGTCACGAACAACAACAAGTTGTAATTGAAAATATCAAAGAATTTGTAAAAGAAGCTGGAAAACCACGTTGGGATTGGAAAGCACCTGAGCCAAATACAGCATTAATTGAAAAAGTAAAAGCTTTAGCTGAAACACGTGTTGGCGAAGCATACCGTATTGTTGAAAAACAAACTCGTTATGAACAAATCGATGCGATCAAAGCAGATGTTATTGCACAAATCCTCGCAGAATCAAGCGAAGATGAAAGCGTTACTGAAGGTAAAATTATTGATATTATTACTGAATTAGAAAGCCAAATCGTACGTAGCCGTATCATTGCGGGTGAACCAAGAATTGATGGTCGTACAGTTGATACTGTTCGTGCATTAGATATTTGTACAGGCGTATTACCACGTACTCATGGTTCAGCAATTTTCACTCGTGGTGAAACTCAAGCATTAGCGGTTGCAACGCTTGGTACAGAACGTGATGCACAAATTATTGATGAAATCACAGGCGAAAAAGCAGATCGTTTCTTATTCCACTACAACTTCCCTCCATATTCTGTTGGTGAAACGGGTATGATTGGTTCACCAAAACGTCGTGAAATCGGTCATGGTCGTTTAGCAAAACGTGGTGTGCTTGCAGTAATGCCTACCGCGGAAGAATTCCCATATGTTGTACGTGTTGTATCTGAGATCACTGAATCAAATGGTTCTTCTTCAATGGCTTCTGTTTGTGGTGCATCATTAGCATTAATGGATGCAGGTGTTCCAATTAAAGCTGCTGTTGCAGGTATTGCGATGGGCTTAGTGAAAGAAGACGATAAATTTGTTGTGCTTTCTGATATCCTTGGTGATGAAGACCACCTTGGCGATATGGACTTTAAAGTAGCTGGTACTCGTGAAGGTATCACTGCTTTACAAATGGATATTAAAATTGAAGGGATTACTCCAGAAATTATGCGTATCGCACTAAGACAAGCAAAAGGCGCTCGTATCCATATTTTAGGTGTAATGGAACAAGCTATTCCTGCACCGCGTGATGATATTTCTGATTTTGCACCTCGTATCCATACGATGAAGATTGATTCTAAGAAGATTAAAGATGTTATCGGCAAAGGCGGTGCAACAATTCGTTCTTTAACTGAAGAAACAGGCACTTCAATTGATATTGATGATGATGGTACAGTTAAAATTGCTGCAACAGATAATGCAGCAGCAAAACGTGTTATGGAACGTATTGAAGAAATCGTTGCAGAAGTAGAAGTGAATGCAATTTATAAAGGGAAAGTAACTCGTGTAGTTGACTTTGGTGCATTTGTTTCTATTCTTGGTGGTAAAGAAGGTCTTGTTCATATTTCACAAATTACCGATGCTCGTGTAGAGCGTGTATCTGATTATCTTTCTGTTGGTCAGGAAGTTCAGGTTAAGGTTGTTGAAATTGATCGCCAAGGTCGTATTCGTTTAACCATGAAAGATGTTGGTACAACTGAACAAGCTTCAGAAGAACCAGCAGTTGAAGAAGTCAGCGAATAATATTTATTCCTCTTCATTATAGAAGAGGAATTTCTGTTTAAGGTTTTATTGATGCCACAACGTTTGAAGTTGTTTAAGTTTCATTTTTTTCTGTTTCATATAATTGCGATTTTTACATTGAGTGCTTGTACAAATAGTCTCTCAACGATTATTAATCCGAATAAATTATTGTTATCAGAATTAGATCCTCAATTAAGGTTTGAACAAGAAGCAATGATTGTTCGACTTAATGAGGTTTTAGATGAAGCTCAATTAACTACACTGGAACGTGCTGAGTTAATGTTTGAGAGAGGGGTTATTTACGATAGCTTAGGACTTTGGTCTTTGGCTCGTTATGACTTTTCTCGTGCGATAGAATTAAATCCAACTATGGCTGCTGCTTATAATTATCTTGGTTTGTATTTATTACTCGAAGGTGATTATGATAGCTCTATTGATGCATTTAATGCAGTGTTGGAACTCGATCCAGAGTATGATTACACCCGTTTAAATCGTGGATTAGCGTTTTATTACAGTGGTCGTTATTCAGAAGCACAGAGAGATTTACTTTATTTTTATCAAGCTGATAAAAGTGATCCGTATCGAACATTGTGGCTCTATTTTAATGAGTTAGAATTTATGCCATTAGAGGCGAAATCTAATTTAATTGAACGTGCTAAAAATTTATCTGAGGATTTTTGGGGAACTACGATAGTTTCATATTTCCTTGGCGATCTTACGTTAGAACAGCTTCGATTAAAGATGAATGCACAGGCAAAACCTAATACAGCTCAATATGCTGAAATTTTAACAGAAACCTATTTTTATCTTGCAAAACAAACACTCAAAATACATCAAGTTGAAGGGGCAAAAACCCTCTTCCGCCTCGCTATTGCAAATCAAGTTTATAACTTTGTTGAGTATCGTTTTGCTTTATTTGAGTTATCTCAATTGAGAGAATCTCTAACCAACCCTGTTATTGTTGGGAATTAGGACGATATAGTGGTAATGGTAAAACTTTTTACTCAACTTACCGCTTGTACTTTTTAAATAAGTTATATCCTTTGATTTTGTATCAAATATTTTGCTTTACCTAAATACTCAACAATGTATTTTTATCCGTAGGCTAGTTTTCTTTTGCGGAGCTTAAGATGTGCCTACTATCCACAATTTTGGAATTTTATGACAACTAACACAATTACTTTTGCCGATTTAGGCTTACCACAATCTATTCTTGATGCTGTAAATGAAATGGGATTTGTAAACCCATCTCCTATTCAAGAAGCCTGTATTCCTCATCTTCTTGCTGGCCGAGATGTATTAGGAATGGCACAAACGGGGAGTGGTAAAACTGCGGCATTCTCTTTACCTGTTCTAGCACAAATTGACTCAGAAAAGCGTTATCCGCAAATGCTAGTCATGGCACCAACGCGTGAATTAGCAATTCAAGTTGCTGATGCTTGCGAACAATTTACAAAAAATATGAAAGGTATCCGTGTTGTCACTATTTATGGTGGACAACGCTACGATATTCAAATTCGTGCATTAAAACAAGGATCTCAAGTTGTTGTGGGTACACCAGGACGTATTTTAGATCACATTCGCCGTGGAACATTAGACCTCTCTGCATTACATACTATCGTGCTTGATGAAGCCGATGAAATGCTCCGTATGGGCTTTATTGATGATGTTGAAACAGTCATGGCAGAATTACCAGAAAATCATCAAACTGCATTGTTCTCTGCAACGATGCCAGAGCCAATTCGTCGCATTACTCGTCGTTTTATGAAGGATCCACAAGAAGTTAAAATTAAGGCTTCGCCACGTTCTGCACCAGATATTACACAAAGCTACTGGCTTGTGAATGGATTCCGTAAAAATGACGCATTATTACGTTTCTTAGAAGTTGAAGAATTTGATGCAGCGATCATCTTTACTCGCACAAAAACAGGTACAACAGATATTACCGAGTTATTAGAACGTAATGGCTACAATGCGGCAGCATTAAATGGAGATATGACTCAACAAGCACGTGAACAAACGTTAGATCGTTTAAGATCAGGTCGCTTAGATATTCTTGTTGCAACGGATGTTGCTGCACGTGGACTTGATGTTGAACGTATTAGTCTTGTTGTAAACTACGATATCCCTCTTGATTCAGAAAGCTATGTTCACCGTATTGGTCGTACAGGTCGTGCGGGTCGTTCTGGTCGTGCATTACTCTTTGTTGAACCTCGCGAACGTAGATTGCTTAAGAACATTGAACATTTAATGAAAAAACCAATAGATGAAGTTTCTGTTCCTAACCATGAAATGTTGATGGAAAAACGCCGTGAGAAATTCAAAGCAAAAATTTCTGTGCAACTTGAACATCATGATTTACCTATTTATCGTGAATTATTAGAAGATTTATTCACCGGTGATCAAGATCATGAAGAATTAGCGGCTGCAATGATGATGTTATTGCAAGAAAAACAAAAATTGATTCTTCCTCCCGATCCTAAACCTCGTCCAGTACGTGCTGAGCGTAATTCTCGCAATGGACGTGAAAATCCACGTTCTGCTGAACGCCGTGGTGGACGTGAACACCGTGAAAGCAATGGTGTTGCAATGAATCTATATCGTATTGAATTGGGTCGTGAAGATGGTGTTGAAGTTCGTCACATTGTTGGGGCAATTGCTAACGAAGGTGATATTAGTAGCCGTTATATTGGACATATCAAATTACACGATAGTTATTCAACGATCGAACTTCCACAAGGTATGCCAAGCCACTTAATTCAGCATTTTGCAAGTAAAGCTCGAGTATTGAGCAAACCGATGCAAATGTCTTTACTCGGTGAAGCAACCGGTGGTGGAAATAAAGGCTCATTCCAAGATAAAGGTCGAGGAAGAGGACGAAGTGATCGCCGAGATGATAGAGGTGGTAAAGATCGTAAATCATCTGGTGGGTTTAAGGAAAAACGTTTCAATGATAAGCGAACTAAACGCGATTAATTAGATTGAATGCCCCTTTAGGGGCATTTTTTATATAATAACTAAGCGGTTAGATTAGAAGGAAATTTTGCAAATGTTTATTAGAAAAGCTGATGTCTCTTGCGATCTATCTATTTCTGAACAAGATATTTATTTTATGCAACAGGCCCTTTTACTTGCAAATAAAGCGGAACTTCAGGGAGAGATTCCTGTAGGCGCTATTTTAGTTTCAGAAAATGGGGAGGTTATTGGAGAAGGATGGAATCAATCAATTAGCTTGTCTGATCCAACCGCTCACGCTGAAATATTAGCAATTCGTCAAGCAGGGAATAAATTAGGTAATTATCGACTACTCAATTCCACTCTCTATGTTACGTTAGAACCTTGCACCATGTGTGCTGGTGCTATTTTACATAGTCGAATAGGGCGTCTAGTTTTTGGTGCCAGTGATTATAAAACAGGTGCAATAGGATCTCGCTTTCATTTTTTTGAAGATTATAAAATGAATCATTTATTAAAAATTCGAGGTGGGGTTATGGCTCAAGAATGCAGTCAGAAAATTAGTCAGTTTTTTAAAAATAGGCGTATGCAAAAGAAATTACTTAAATAAATCATAGCCAATGTAAAAAGTCGCCTTTCAATTAGGCGACTTTTATTATGAAGGGGAAAAAAGAAATCTTAGAAATCCATTAATTCTTTTTCTTTATCAGCAAGCACTTCATCCACTTTCTTAATGAAAGTATCAGTAATTTTTTGAATATCATCTTGTGCTTTACGTTCATCATTTTCACTGATTTGTTTGTCTTTCTCTAATGCTTTGATTTTATCATTCGCATCACGACGCACATTACGAATAGAAATTTTACCTTGTTCGCCTTCCGCTTTTACAATTTTAATTAGATCACGACGACGTTCTTCTGTTAATGGAGGAAGTGGTACACGAATTGTTGTGCCAGCAGATGCAGGATTTAATCCTAAATCAGAAGTTAAAATTGCTTTTTCAACTGCACCAATTAATGAACGGTCGAATACAGTTACTGCTAAAGTACGAGCATCTTCAGCAACCACGTTTGCAAGTTGGCGAAGTGGTGTTGCTGCTCCATAGTATTCAACTTGAATACTATCGAGTAAACTTGGTTGAGCACGACCTGTACGAATTTTTGCAATGTGGTCTTTTAGTGCTTCAACACTTTTTTCCATACGCTCTTGCGTATCTTTTTTAATTTCGTTGATCATTCTATTTTCCTTTGATTTAAACGATAAAACAGTTTGATTTTACCTAATTTCTATCGTTTTTCCTAGTGTTAAGTAAAAGTCATTATGATAGACTTTTACTTACGAAATATGATGCAAGCGGTCAGATTTTCTGATTGTTTTACAAGAGGAGTTCTTATGTATCAACAACAAATCCTTGCTGAGTTAAATGAAGCAGCTGAAGTGTTAGATAAATTCATCAAAGATGAAAATAATTTACAGCTAATTCAGGATGCTGCTTTGTTAATTTCAGAGAGCTTTAAACAAGGTGGTAAGGTATTATCCTGTGGTAATGGCGGTTCACACTGCGATGCGATGCATTTTGCGGAGGAATTAACCGGACGTTATCGAGAAAACCGCCCTGGTTATCCTGCGATTGCGATTTCAGATCCTAGTCATTTAAGTTGTGTGAGTAACGATTTTGGTTATGAATATGTGTTTTCTCGTTATGTTGAAGCGGTAGGTCAGAAAGGTGATGTTTTATTTGGACTATCTACTTCAGGCAATTCAAAAAATATCTTGAATGCAATTGAAGCAGCAAAGAAAAAAGGCATGAAAGTGATTGCGATGACAGGAAAAGATGGTGGACAAATGGCGGGTATTGCAGATGTTGAAATTCGTGTTCCACATTTCCGTTATGCTGATCGCATTCAAGAAATTCATATCAAAGTCATTCATATTTTAATGATGCTGATTGAATTTGAAATGGCTAAATAGATAGTAGTAATAAAAAAGGGAGCATTTCGCTCCCATATTGATTATAAGCTATTTTTCTTCTGACGACTTTTTTTCCATTTCCACAAGGCAAATAACCCACCAACGATTAATATTCCCCACATAATCATTTGTCCTTTATGAATTTGTGAGTGTAATTTATCTAGATTTTTAGCTCCGAAATAGCCTAAATAGACCCAAATAGGAACAGAAATAATAGCCGCACAGAAATCAACAAAAATGAAGCGAATGAAAGAAACTTTATTGGTAATACCAGAAGTTAGGTAGACAACTGCACGAAGTCCCGGTAAGAAACGTGCAATAAAGAGCAGTTTCCAGCCTTGTCTTTCAAATCGGTTTTGTACGGTTAAAAACCGTTCAGGTGTGGCAATTCTACGAATCAGCGGGAATTTCAGAATTTTTTCACCGTAAATTCGCCCTAACCAATACATTGTACTGTCACCAATTAATACACCGACCATACTTACTACAAGCATCCAATGTACATTGGCTGAGCCAAGTCCAGAAATTACTCCACCAGAAACAAGAGTAATATCTTCAGGAATAGGTACTCCAAATCCACATATCAGTAAAATGAAAAATACAGCAAAGTAGCCATAGCAATTAAAAAAATAAATAAGGTGGTCCATTTCAATCCTTAAGAATAACTGATGTTAATCAGCATGATTTAAATTACGAACAGAGTGTCTGACGACTAGTTCAGGATAAAACTCCAATGTTTTGGGTTCGTGTGCTTGCTTATTATTATTGATTCTTTCTAGTAATAAATCTAAAGCCATATGTCCCAAACGTGTTTTTGATTGATGTATCGTCGTAAGTGGAGGAGCATAAAAGCGAGAGTTGTGGATATTATCATATCCAACAAGAGAAATATCTTCCGGAACTGATAATCCTTTTTCTGTAATCGCTGAAATTGCACCCAAAGCAATAGTATCACAAGCACAAACAACAGCTGTTGGGAGCTTTTCTTGCTTTAAAATACGATTCATAACTTCATAACCTGCTTCAGGTTCGAAATCAGTTTCATGGATCCATTCATCTCTAATGAGTAATCCAGATTCTGTCATGGCTTTTACAAATCCTTCAAAGCGATTTTTAGATATAGTTTTAAACAGGTTTCCAGCAATAACAGCGATATCTCTATGACCATTATCAATTAAGTGCCGTGTGGCCATATAGCCACCATCAAAACTATGATCAACAATCCGATCACTTTTACCATCATTAGGTCCCCAGTCCATCACAACCATAGGAGTATTGGTTCCGTTAAAGAGAGATAAAGAGCTTTCAGAATATTCGGAACACATGACCAAGATACCATCTACACGCTTAGCAACAAGCATATCTAGATGGTTTTGAATTTTTTCTACTTGGTTTTGAGTGTTACACAAAAATAAAGAGTAGCCCTTTTGATAACAATATTCTTCAACGGCAAGTACGATCTCCGCAAAATAAGGGGCTTCATTGGTGGTGATGATCATCCCAATAGACTTTGTTGTGTTAATTTTAAGACTACGAGCGACGGCACTTGGTGAATAATTCAATGCAGCAACAGCATCCCATACCGACTGAGCCGTATCTTCTGATACGAATCTCGTTTTATTGATAACATGAGAAACTGTAGTTGTCGAAACGCCAGCTAGTTTAGCGACATCCTTAATTGTTGCCATATTATTCCTCGTAATCGTAAAATACGCATATTATAGCGAATAATGCGGAAATTCTTAAACAAAATTAAAGCTTGGATTGCATTTTTACTAAATAGTTTTAGAATGAGCCTATCTATTTGATTATTTATAGGGGAATTGTGATGGGTGCTTTTGGTTATGCGATGTTAACGGTAGTTGCTGCATTGGGAATGATAGTAATTTTTGCTGCAAATATTTTCTAGAATTTTTTATTGTAGGTAGAGCATCTAAAGATTTGGAAACATTCCAATTCAAAATTAGATGCTCTTTTCATTTGTTGTCACTTATCTAACAATTTACGATGTCTAAACTTGATTTCGCTTCTCTTTCTTTTAATTCCAATCAAACACCAGTTTCTGAACAATTTGATGATATTTATTTTTCTACGCAAGATGGCTTAGCCGAAAGCCGTTATGTTTTCCAAGAAGGCAATCAATTGTGGGAAAAATGGCTATCTCATGATCGAAGTGCTTTTGTTATTGCTGAAACAGGTTTTGGAACAGGGCTAAATTTTTTTGCTGTTGCTGAATATTTTGAAGAGTTTTGCAAAGCAAATCCTGAACATATTTTAAAACGGTTATATTTTATCTCCTTTGAGCAATACCCAATACAAGCAGAACAATTTCATTCAGTTCATCAACAACATCCTCAATTTGCAAAAAAAATAGATAAACTGACCGCTTGTTGGGAGCCTCGACAAGTTGGTTGCCAGCGTTATCACTTCGGTCAAGTTTATTTAGATCTTTGGTTTGGTGATATTGCAGAGAATTTACCACAGTTAGGCGATAGTTATAATGCCACTATTGATTGTTGGTTTTTAGATGGGTTTTCGCCCGATAAAAATCCGCAAATGTGGAATGAACATCTCTATCAGCAAATGTTTAGACTCACAAAACCTCAGGGGAGTTTTGCCACTTTTACAGCATCAAGTCAAGTTCGCAGAGGTTTACAATCGGTAGGATTTGAAGTGTATAAGCGTAAAGGCTTTGGTAAAAAACGTGAAATGTTATGGGGAGAGAAACCCATAGAGAGTGAGTCTCAATCCATTGAATATCCTTATTATTTTCAATCGAAACAAACCAATGTAGATGACATAGCGATCGTAGGTGGTGGTGTTGCCAGTTTATTTTTATCCTTATCTTTAATTGAAAAAGGCAAACGAGTCACGCTTTATTGCCAAGAAGGAGAGTTAGCAAAAAATGCGTCAGGCAATGCACAAGGGGCAATTTATCCGCAATTGAGTGATGATGATGAAAGAAATGTACGTTTTTATGTGCATAGTTTTGATTATGCCTTGCAACGCTTACACCAATTAACTCCTCTCGTTTCTTTTGAGCAAGGGCTAACAGGTGTTTCACTCTACGCTTATAACGATAAAACCGATCAAAAACTGAAAAAAATTGCTGAAGACGGATGGGATGAGAAACTTTATAAATTATGTTCAGCCGATGAATTATCAGAAAGAGTAGGGCTACCATTAGTCAATGGTGGAGCATTTATTTCACAAGGTGGCTGGCTATCGCCCGTGCAGTTAGTCCAAAATGGCTTTAAGTATCTTGAACAGCAAGGCTTAACCATTGTTTTAAATCATAAAGTGGAAAATCTTACATTTGAAAATAATCAATGGCATTGGCAACATAATGGACAATATTTTTCCCATCAGGCTGTGGTTTTAGCCAATGGACATACTCTTAAGCAGTTTCAGCAGATTGAAGGGATTCAAATCTATCCTGTACGAGGACAAGTGAGCCAAGTGCCGACCAATGAAAACTTATCTCAACTAAAATTGGTACTGTGCTACGATGGCTATTTAACCCCAGTTTCAGCACAACAAACCCATTGCCTTGGAGCAAGTCACGTAAGAGATAATCTTGATACGACTTTTAGCTTAACCGAACACCAGCAAAATATTGCAAAATTACAACAGAATCTAACCGCTTGTGATTGGACGCAAGGTATAGATGGTTCTGACAATAAAGCAAAAGTAGGTGTAAGAGCAGCATTTCGGGATCGTATTCCCATGGTTGGTGCAGTACCTAATTATCCAGAGCAGAAAATTCAATATAAAAATTTATATAACCTAAAACGTCGCAGACAGCCTATTCCTATTCCCGCTACTCATCCAAACCTTTATTTATTGGCAGGACTTGGCTCAAGAGGGCTAACAACCGCCCCATTATTGGGGGAATTATTGGCAAGTCAAATCGCCAATGAACCACTTCCATTAAGCCAAGATATTTTATTTGCTTTAATGCCTAACCGTAGTTGGATAAGAAGTTTATTGAAGGGGAGACAACTTGATTGAGTGGGAAGAGGTCAGAGTAAGTCTAATCTTCTATAAATGATTTAATTAAGAAAACCAGAGTAATGAACATAATGAGCAGAACGAAAAGAAATAAAATTACTATTTTCTTATATTGCTATTTAGCCTTCTTTATTACATGTAGTGTTGCTGCAACTATATTGCCATTTTTAGTGCATTTAGTTTCATTTTTTCTATTTGGTGGGGATTGGTTTACGCTTATTCCACTAAAATATTATTTAGGGTTAGCCATAATGTCTTTTTTCCTTACTCTTTATTATTTATGGGAAAGAGGTATTTTTGAAAGCTAGTAAGTAGTTTTTTGACTTTATACAATGCGCCGAGGATTTTTATCTTCCTATTGCAACACCACAAGCGGTAAGATTTCATTCAAATTTTGTAAAAAATGAGTAGAAACTTACCGCTTTTAAGTATCTTATAGAAGATGAAATTCATGGTGGAATTATGGTGTTTTTTACCATTTATTTAGATTAGATACAAAAACATATCTTAATTTTTATTAGATATGAGTGCAGTGCAATATAGGTAGGTTTAACTTTGATATTATCAGGAAATGATTAAAATAAATCAGATAAAGAGATTTTGGAGGAAATACATTAAGTATATAAGTTGGGTAACGTTTTAAGTTATACAAAATTACCTACTCCTGTAAAAGAAATATTTATAGAAATTATTTCAAATAGTACTGAAAATAAGTTAAAAAATAAGGTTAATCAAAAATGATAGCAATGATGAGAGAGTTATTTTATTGGGTATTAGGTTTTTTGTTAGTTATATTGGTTTGTTTTTGATAAATATGTTCTATACCTATTTATTTATCTATCTAGAAAAAGGTGTTTTTCCAATAACTTTAGATGATTTTTTATGGCCTATTAAACCATCTTTGATGGCTATTGGTATTTATATATTAACAGCAATACTAATACCGGGAGATAAAAATAGGAGTAAAAAATAATAGATTTATTTTATAAAACACATGATCTAGAAATATAAAAATATATCTAAAAGTGTTATCCCTAGAGGTAGGAACAGCTTATATAACTAGTGATAAAGGATTTGCTATGGTGGTAGGTGTGAACGTGTTATCATATGAATTAAGTGCGTATGTAACAGATAATTCAGTTTATGATGCTTCAGTAGCAAGTGGTATTAAAAAGATTTATGAGAAGAATAACAATGAAAAGTAAACCCAAAGGAAAGCTTATTTTTAGACTATTTATGATATCATTGATTATTTATGTAACTTTTCTTTTAGCCGATTTAGGATTGTTTGTATATTATTATTTTAGTGGTGAAAATGTTGTATGGAATAATTATATCTTTTGGTATACCCTGAAAAGATCATATGGGGCAATTATTGCTATATGGTTGGCTGAAATATTTTTCACTTTGATTAATAATTAATAGTGAAATACGTAATAGGGATAAATAATGGTAA
The DNA here is from genome assembly GCF_009684715.1 of Otariodibacter oris. Lineage (NCBI taxonomy): Bacteria > Pseudomonadati > Pseudomonadota > Gammaproteobacteria > Pasteurellales > Pasteurellaceae > Otariodibacter > Otariodibacter oris. The sequence goes on from NZ_CP016604.1 coordinate 863,647, forward strand.
AATTAAACAAGAGGTTGATTTTTAGGTTGTTTATAATATTTATAATAGTTTATATGGTGGTTTTTATTAATTTCACTATATTAATGTATTATTTGTATGGATGTATTTCTTTTGGTAATGACATATTTTTTTCTTCATTGAAGAAAACATTGGCTTTGTTTGTTCCAATATTAATTTTAGAAATATCTTCTTGGTTTAATAAAAGGAAAAGATAGTTTTAATCACTAGGCACTTAAAAAAGTTCAGTGGTATTTTTGAAAAATCAAAAATTAAGAAAGTCAATCACGATTTTTGTTATTAACTATTGTCAGTTAACAAGCTACAGATAAGTTTGAAGCGGTTTACAATATTAAAATTGAAAAACTAGAGGAATGAATATAATGAGAAGAAAGAAAAGAAATAAAATTACTATTTTCTTATATTGCTATTTAGCCTTCTTTATTACATGTAGTGTTGCTGCAACTATATTGCCATTTTTAGTGCATTTAGTTTCATTTTTTCTATTTGGTGGGGATTGGTTTACGCTTATTCCACTAAAATATTATTTAGGGTTAGCCATAATGTCTTTTTTCCTTACTCTTTATTATTTATGGGAAAGAGGTGTTTTTGAAAGCGAGTAAGTGGTATTTTGGTTTTATACAATACGCTGAGGATTTTTAGTCCCCTATTGCAAAACCACAAGCGGTAAGATTTCATTCGAATTTTGCAAAGAAAGATAAACAAAATTAAGAAAGGATATAAGAATAAGACTTTAAAAAGTTATAAATAATAAAGGAGAGGAAAGATGAAAAATTTTATTTATTATATTCTAGCATTTATTTATGCATATTGTTTCTTTTTATTTGTTAAATTTATTGCAATTTATTTTTTTATTTATTTAGAAAATGGAGTTTTCCCTATATCATTATCTGATTTTTATGAGCCTATATTTCCATCTTTTTTAGCAATAGCTGTTTATATTTTAACAGCAATACTAATATCAGGAGATAAAAATAAAAAGAAAAAATAGTGTTTATCTGTAAATTTATTGAATGTAGTGCAATAGAGGTGGGTTCAATTTTGATTTTATCAGAAAATAATCAAAATAAATCAGATAAAGAGATTCTGGCATATGTTGGAGGAAATAAAAGATAAAATCCGTTCAAGTGAGGATAAACAATCTATGAAATCAAGGTCAAATTGGTATTTTTTAGTAGCATTTATTTATGGGGTTATTTTATTTTTTATTGGTGATATTTTTCTGGTTTTTATTACTTTCTTAGGTGACGATTCTTTTTCTATTATAGAATATTTAAAACATAATTATCTAAGTAATTTATGGTGGGCTATAAAAGGTTCGCTATCAATAATAGGAATCCATATATTGACAGCAATATTAATACCGGCGGATAAAAATAAATTAAGTAAAAAATAATGAGTAGAATATTTCAGTAATGTCTACTAGCATTTTATTAATGTATATTATGGTCTTTTTAGCTAATATGGTGATTATCTGTTTTTTTTATTATTTAAAAATAGCACTTCCCTATAAATGTAAGTGAATTTTACAAACCAGTGATACCATCATTAATAGTTAGTATCGCACATATAATTGTTCTTGTTTTTTTAGCAAAATAGTAAGAATTAATTATTGTTATGTCTGCTTTTATTAGTTTTGGTGTGTGTTTTATGTAATAAATTATCTGGAGATAAAAAATGAAAAAATTTTTCTATTATGTGTTAATTGCTATTCTTATATATTCCTTTATTTTTATTATTGGAATTGGTATGGATTATATTACTCAAGATTCTTTCTCATTATCAAAAGAGAATTTTAAGTATCCTATTAAATTAACATTAATGATATTTGTTGGGTGGTTATTTCAGGAATGGAGAAAAAATAGTAAATAGATCGTATTCAATGTTATTTGAGGCGGTACGGAATTGCTTGGTCAATTAATTGAAAATATTTAGTACATTTAGTCTCATTTTTTCTATTTGGTGGGGATTGGTTTACTCTTATTCCACCAAAATATTATTTAGGATTAGCTATAATGTCTTTTTTTATACTCTTTATTATTTATGGGAAAGAGGTGTTTTTGAAATCGAGTAAGTGGTATTTTGGTTTTAAACAATACGCTGAGGATTTCTCCTCTCCCTATTGCAACAACACAAGCGGTAAGATTTCATTCAAATTTTGCAAAAATTGAGAAGAAACTTACCGCTTATTGTTCGTTTTATTATTCCTGATTTAGTAAGAAAATCCCTTTTGAGTTTAAATGTAGGTAATATTGTTCTAGACTATCATCATAGTATTCAGGATTGAGATTGACCAAGATCTCTTTTCCTTGCCATATAATCACAATTTCCCAATATGCCCCCATATAAATGGCACTTTTAATTTCGCATCGTTGATTTTCCTCGCCTGTTGCCAGTAACTGAACAGCTTCAGGGCGGATGCCGACTAAGCATTCTCCATTATTGACCTTAAAGCGATCGGCATTTTCTAAGGTAAAATTAAAGTTACCAATTCGGATTTCATCTTGATTGCGGAAACCCTCTAAGATGGTGGATTCGCCCATAAAGTTCGCTAAAAACAGAGAGTTAGGTTGAAGATAAAGCATTCTTGCGGAAGCTTTTTGTTTAATGATTCCTTTGTCCATGACGATTACTTCATCTGATACGGCAAAGGCTTCCGTTTGGTCGTGGGTAACATAGAGGGAGGTAATATTTAAGCGTTGTTGTAATTCACGGATTTTTTCACGCATTGAACGGCGTAAATTGGCATCAAGGTTACTTAATGGTTCATCAAAAAGTAGCACTTTAGGTTTTAAGATCAAGGCTCTAGCAAGGGCGACACGTTGTTGTTGTCCACCTGAAATTTGATCGACATAGCGATCTTCAAAACCTGCTAAATCAACCAGTTCTAATGCTTCACGAATGCGAGCTTGACGCTCATTTTTACTCACGCCTTGCATTTTCAATCCATAGCCTACGTTATCGCCAATCGACATATGAGGGAAAAGTGCATAGGATTGGAATACGATACAGATATCACGCTGTTGAATGGAGTTTTGTGTCACATCCTCGCCATCAATAAAAATTTGCCCAGAGGTAGGATTTTCTAAACCCGCCACCAAACGTAAAACTGTTGTTTTACCACAACCAGAGGGACCAAGTAATGTGACCATTGTGCCTTTTTTAATGGAAAGGCTGAGGTTATCAATTACAGTCGCTTTGCCAAAAGATTTTGTAATATTTTTGAGTACTAGAAAGTCGTTTTGTGTTTCCATTGATCTATCCTTAATTTGTTTTTTTCGCTTTTGAACGAGCAATACGGGTTTCACCCACTAGCCAGTCAAAGAAGAAAATAATAGACATCATTACCACAATAAGAATTGAGCCATAGGCAATGGCAATGCCGTATTCTCCATCTTCTACACGATTTAGAATGTAAGAAGTTGCAACACGTGTGTCGGCAGTCACTAAGAAAATAATGGCACTGACTGTTGTCATTGCACGGACAAAGCTTGTCACTAAAGCAGAGAGTAGTGCGGGTTTTAATAATGGCAACACGACATAAAATAGGGTTTTCAGTGATCCAGCTTTAAGTGAAAGAGAGGCTTCATCTAGTGATTTATCTAGTTGCCCCAAGCCAGCTACCGCTGCACGCATTCCCACGGGCATATTCCGCATTACCATCGATAAAATGATGATGATGGCGGTTCCTGTAATGTAAATAGGCGCATTATTAAAGGCGAGAATATAGGAAACCCCTGCCACTGTACCCGGCACGGCAAAGCAGAGTAGCGTAAGGAATTCTAAGGTTTTCTTGCCCTTAAATTCTCTACGCACAGTGATATAGGCGATTAATAAGCCAAATATAGCGGTGATAGGGGCAGCCGTTGCGGCAAAAATAACAGTTTGGATCAAGGACGGCCAAGCACCATCATTAAATCCTTGCCCAAATAGTGTCATATAATTGTCGAGGGTAAGCGTGTAATCCACTCCCCAATTTACAGTGAAACTTCCATAGAAAATACTGCCATATAATACGACATTAAATACAACCCATAAGGCTAAACTGCAAATAATGATGAGTTTCAGACCGCTTGGTAGATCTTGTACATCTCCTCGATATGATTTTCCAGAAACGGTCACATAAGAGCGATTACCGATCCAAAGATATTGAATCACAAAAATAGCGAGAGAGAAGATCAATAAGATCGTGCCTAAGGTACTGGCTGATGCGTAATCTAGTTGCGAACCCGCAATGTAGAAATAGATTTGGGTTGCAATGACATCATAGCTTCCGCCGAGCACTAATGGCGTACTAAAATCCGCTAAGGATTGAATAATTACGACTAAAAATGAATTGGCTAAAGCGGGTTTTAGTAAAGGGAAAATGATATTTACAAAGGCTTGGTATCGATTTGAGCGTAATGTGTAGGCTGCCTCTTCAACGGATGGATGAATTGATTTTAATGCGCCTTCCAAAATCATAAATGACATTGGCGTGAGAGCAAGGGTATGTGCAATCACAATACCCGTATAGCCATAAAGCCAACTGCGATCAAAGCCTAAGTATTCCACTAAAAATGCGGTGACATAGCCTGAGCGACCTAACATTAATGTCACGCCTAGCCCAACCACAAATGGTGGCGTAACGATTGGTAGAATGGAGAATATTTTTCCAATAAACGCCGTACGTTTTGCAATACGGGTGGTATAAAGTGCAAAGGCTAAGCCGAATAATGTGGAAATCACACCCACGGATACCGCTACGCTTAATGAGTTTCCAATGACTCTTAATACATAGGGTTGTTGAATAATATTTAAGATCTGGGTTGGTACAAATTCATCGCCATCAAAGAACATAGAAATAAATATGGCGATAATTGGATAAACAATAAAAAAGAAAATTAATAAAATAATGCATAGCAATGAGGCAATAATAAAGCGATCGCCTTGCATTATTTTTAAATTAACCAGAGAGTTTGTGGTAATAGCAACGAGAGCAATGATTAATGGCACTGTAGCATAGCCTAAACTAATTTTAGCGATAATGGCTGAACCAAAAATAAATAAAAATAATAAACCTGCCCCATATAATTCAACAATACTACGTTTCTTGGTGTGCTGTTTTGATTGATTGCGATGAGGGATAAGAAATAAGATAAGCGGTAAAAACCATAACCACGTTAAATTGATTGAAGACCATCCCATTGCTTCCAAAATTTCATCAGGCAGTGAATCGAACAATCCATAATCTAATGCTTGGGAAGGTAACAATATAAAACCAAGAAAAGCGATAAAAATCCAAAATGGCGGACGAGAGAAAAAAGATACAGGCATGAGATCTCCCTAAAAATAAGATTATTAGAGTATTAGTACCTTAATAAAAATTGAGTGTAAAGGCGATAATGCAGAAAATAATGACTAATTTTCTGCATTATTCAATTAAGATTAATTATTGTGCTAATTTGACTTCATTAACCCATTTTTCAATAAGGCGTTTACGTTCATCACTTGAACCATATTTTTCAAAATCGTAATCAATTAAGGTTAATTTATTTGGATCGAGGGAATAAGGTGAAGATTCCGCTGTCGTATTGGTTAATACTTGGAATGATTCTCCTTTTTGCCAAGAAAGTTCTTGAGCTTCTTTTGACAATACCCAATCAACAAATAATTTTGCATTATCAAGATTGCGAGCGCCTTTTAAAATACTGACTCCGCCTAATTCGTAGCCTGTACCTTCTTTTGGTACGATCAATTCTAAATTTGCACCATTTTTCTTTTCTAATGAATAGTCATGTAAGAAACCGACACCAATCGCAGTTTCACCTCTTGCAGCATTGCGAGAAGGCGTTACACCAGATTTGGTATACTGAGAGATATTTTTATGGAGATTTTTTAAATATTCGAAAGCTTTGTCCTCTCCCCATAATTGCACAAAAGTAGCAAGAGCAGTATAAGCGGTACCTGAGCTTTGTGGATCAGCAATTTGGATTTCACCTGCTAAACGAGGATCGAGCAAGTCTTCCCAAGATGAAGGTGGATTTTCTAATCCTAATTCTTTTAGTCTATCCATATTTACACCAAATCCAAGGATTCCCATATATACAGCAGAACTGTAATTACCTTTAATTTTTGCTAGGTCACGGAATTTTTCTACTATCTGATCTAAATTAGGGGATTTATACGGTTGAAGTAAGCCCATTTCTCCCGCTTGTGATTGAGGATCAAGCGTTCCACCATACCAAACGTCTGCTTGAGGATTGTTTTTTTCAGCATCAACTTTAGCTAGGGTACTGCCAGAGCCATTACGGATAAAAGAAACTCGGACATCATATTTATCACCAAATGCTTGTGTTTCTTGCTCACACATCTGATTAGTGGCACTACAGTATACGGTTAAACGTCCTTTTGCTTCCGCTTGAGTGCTTAATAGTGAACCAAGAAATAGGGTAGAGAGTACGACTGAAAATGTTTTTAATTTCATAACATAATCCTCTTAAATAGAAAGGATGTTTAATCTATCGCATTTTGAAAATTAATACTGTGATTTTGTTCACAAAAGAGGCTCGATATGAAAATAATTAAAATATATTAAAAAAAGTTGTAAGAAATATGAAACTGCTCCGTCAAATATAAGAATCAGTTATTTTACTTGAGGTGTTTATGCAAAAAAATTCTATTTCTTCATTATTTAGTGGAGCTGCTTTTATTGTACTTCGTCTATTTTTAGCTTATGAGTTTCTTGAGGCTGGATTAGAAAAGTGGAATGGGCAAAATTGGTTTGCAGAGATTCAGTCGCAATTTCCATTTCCATTTAATTTATTTTCTGCGGAATTAAATTGGAATGTGGCAATGTTCGCTGAAATTATTGTTCCGATACTTCTTGTAATAGGAATATTCACTCGATTCAGCGCACTGAGCTTAATTATTTTAACCGCCGTTGCATGGTATTCAGTACATAGTGGCAATGGATACAACATTTCTCAGGGCGGTTACAAAATGGCATTGATATACTTGGTTGTTCTCTTTCCATTACTTGCCCAAGGCGCTGGTATATTCTCAATTGATTTTCTAATGCAGAAAAAACATCCAACCAAAAAATGGTTGAAATTTATTTAAACTTTACAGGAGTATTTTATGAAAAAAACAACATTATTAGCTTTAGCAAGTGCTTTAACAATGGCTGCATCTACACAAGTTCATGCTGAAAACATGAGTAAAAACTGTTCAGCAGATATGCATAATGAAAAATGTATGACTAAATCTGCAGAAGGTAAGTGTGGTGAAGGTAAATGTGGTGCAGATATGATGAAATCATCAATGAAATCTGCAGAAGGCAAGTGTGGTGAAGGTAAATGTGGTGCAGATATGATGAAATCATCAATGAAATCTGCAGAAGGCAAGTGTGGTGAAGGTAAGTGCGGAGCAGATATGATGAAAGCCCCAATGAAATCTGCTGAAGGTAAATGTGGTGAAGGTAAATGTGGTAGCCATTAATCCATAAGTGATTATTTATAGGTGGTGGGGTATGGCATTCAAGTATATTTTGCCACTTATTATAAGGAGTAAATATGTTAGTTGGAGCAGGGTTAGGTTATCGTAGAGATATTGCTGATGGTTTTTTATCGTTGCCAGAAAAAAGTGAAATTCAATTTATTGAAGTTGCACCAGAAAATTGGTTAAAAATGGGTGGATTGGCTCGCTATCAATTTGATCAAGTTGCAGAGAAAATGCCTTTAGCTGTGCATGGTTTATCCCTTTCTCTTGGCGGACAAGCTCCATTAGATAAAGACTTATTAAAAGGCATTAAGCAATTGATGAATCAATATGATTCAACCTTTTTTTCTGAACATTTAAGTTATTGTGAGTGTGAAGGTCATTTATATGATTTATTGCCTATGCCATTTACGGAAGAAGCAGTAAAACATACGGCACAGAGAATTCGAGAAGTACAAGATTTTCTAGAAATGAAAATATCACTCGAAAATACCTCGTATTATTTACATTCATCAAGTAGTACGATGAATGAGGTAGAGTTCTTGAATGCTATCGCAAAAGAGGCTGACTGTGGAATTCATTTAGATGTGAACAATATTTATGTAAATGGTGTAAATCACGGATTATTAGATCCTTATGTTTTCATTGATAATGTGGATTTGGCTCGTGTGAATTATATTCATATTGCAGGGCATGATGAAGAACATGAGGCTGCATCAGAAGTTAAATTAACGCATTCTGAAGATGCATTTAATAAAGTAAAAGGAGAATTTCGTCAGTTACCACAATTATTGATCGATACGCATGGTGAATCGGTAAAAGGTACGGTGTGGGATCTATTGGAATATACTTATCAACGTTTGGATCATATACCACCAACACTACTAGAGAGAGATTTTAATTTTCCACCTTTTTCTGAATTATATGCAGAGGTAGAACATATTGCACATTTGCAGAAAAAGCATGTAAAGCAAGAGAAATTACCTTATGTCGCTTAAGATGATAAAAAAAGAGGAACCTACTTTAGCAGAGATCCAGCAAACGCTGGTAAATACGGTTAGAACTAAAACAGTCGTGCCAGAATTTGAAGATAAAGTGCAACGGCTAAAAGTGTATATGCGGTTAGTAAGAAATAATACCTTTGGATTTGTTGATCGCTGTTTTACAGAAACTCAAAAGCATTTTTCTGAAGATGATTGGTTACAAATAAAAGAACGTTTTGTGCAAGAAGGAAAAGCACAATCGCCTTATTTTCAAGATATTGCGGGGGAGTTTTTACTATTTTGCCAAAACGAGAAATGTGTTGATGATAACTTACTTCATTTAATGGATTTTGAATATACCCAATTATTAGCAGAAGTTTCGATGGATAATGTGGCTAAAACTGGGGAATGGAATGAAAAAACGATAATGCAATTATCGCCGATAGTTTATTTAAAGGAATATCCTGTGGATTTTCTATCGCACCATTTTGCTGAATTTATTGATAATTCTCATCAAGTCGTTATATGGCGAGATAGCCAATTTGACGTTTATTACCATAGTTTGAGTGAGTTAGATTATTGGTTATTATCTTATTTAAAAGAACAACCAGATTCTCTTAATCAAGTGATTGATAACCTTGCCGAGATTGTCGGTAGTAATATACAAGCGATTGAGTTACTAAAAGAAATATGGAAAAAGTGGGTTGATGTTGGGGTGATTGTTTAGAATGAGCTAAAAAATAAAGGCAGGATACTTTTGTATCTGCCTTTATTTTATATATTACTAGAATATGATTTATTCTTACCAATATATACGTAAACCTACACCAATTTGGTCTTCTTTTGGTTTCATTGTAAGGATACTTCCTTCTCTTACATCTTCGTAATTATTTCTGGTACCTCTTAATATACCGCCTTCAACATAAGTCATCACTTGTTCATGAACTTGATAAATCGCACCAAGCATAAATCTGTGTAATTTAGCTTTTCTTAACAATTTATGGTCGTCACCTTTAAGTTCAAATACGCGGTAGCCATAGTTACCATATACAGAGAACTTAGGTGTGAAGTGATATCTTGCACCAACACGAACAACATTCAAGGTTTCTTTTTCTTTTTGGAATTCTCCAGTATATTTCCATTTATCTAGATGACCCGTATAGTCCATTGCAAGTTCCAAATCATCAATTCGATATTTAGCACCTACTATCCAAGCATCTTTATGGTGTTTGTCATTATTTTCATTGTTTACATAATTATCGCGAGAATAACCAGCACTTACGGTAATTTCTTGACCTTCTGCTATACCAAAGGTATATATTCCCCCTGCATCATATCCTGATTTGAGACCAGTGTATTGAGTTACCTCGCCAACAGAATCCCTTGTCGGAGCAAAACGATAGTCGACACTAAGTTGCAAACCTTCAATACCTTTGTAATCGTATCGAGCAACAGCTAAACCTGATGTAGTCATTGCTGTATCAAAGGTTGAGTATGCTTCGTCAAATCCTGCTTGAGGAATATCATCTCCAATGGTTAATTGACGACCAAAAGATAACTCCCCGTATTTTTTAGCGCCAAATCCCACATAAGCTCTGTTTACATAAATGCTACCAAAATCATCAACACCTTTTTCGGTTCTAGCTCCATTGAATCGAAATTCTAAACGACCAAATGCAAAGAAATCATCATTAATTTGATGCTGTGCTCTAATTTCAAGACGAGAACCATCATTATGTAAATTAGTATGACCAGAACGAACACCTGCATCTGTTCTAAATCTTTCAGCTAATGCAGGATCCACTGCTGCATCGATATTTCTTGCCATCGTTAATGTAGATCTTTCATTGTCAAGTCTTAAACGAAGGGAACCTGAGAAATTTACTGTTGTCCCATCAGTATTATAGATAGTGATAGCTGAGGCGGACGTTGCAAATGTTAAGATTGCTAAGGCTAGAAGTGTTTTTTTCATGATGTTTACCTTTTATATTATTTTTTAATTAAAACATATTAGTTAAAGCGTGTAATAATAATTAAAATCAACTAGTTACTTCATTGTAAATTTGAGTAATTAATTGAATTTTTTGTATGCTGTCAAAATGAGTATGGATTGTCAATGAACTATATTATTTATGTTCATAAATAAAAGTAATAAGATATTAGTTTTTAATATATGGCAGAATATTAATAAGAATGGGTAGTTATAATTTAAAATGATACTTATAGATAGAAGTTAAACAATAAAAAGGCGAACACTATTTTGTTCGCCTTGATTGTTTAATTTATTGAATTAGTGAGTTACCAGAATATACGTAAACCTGCACCAAATTTATTTTCACGAGGTTTCATAGTTGTACCTGCGAGAATATTACCTGGTTGGTCTTCATAGTTGTGTCTAGTACCAGTTAAGATACCAGCTTCAACGTAAGTTTCAATTTGTTTATGTGGTTTATAAGAAACCCCTAGTAACCATCTATGTAATTTAGCTTTTCTTAATAATTTTTGGTTTGTACCTTTAAGTTCGAATAAGCGGTAACCATAGTTACCATATGCAGCTAAATTAGGTGTAAAGAAATATCTCGCACCAACACGGAAACCATTAAGAATTTCTTTTTGTTTTTGATCTAACTCTTCGTTGTACTGCCACGTATCAAAATGACCAGTATAGTCTACGGCTAATTCTAGATTATTAATTTTATATTTTGCACCAGCAGCCCATGCATCCTTATGATGTTTATCATTATTCGTGTTACGAACAAAGTTAGTTCTAGAATAACCTGTAGCTAAAGTGATAGATTGGTTTTCAGCAACATCAAAAGTATATAGTCCACCAACATCATAGCCTGATTTCACACCATTTTTTGATACTTCACCATTACTGTCTCGTTTATCAGCAAAACGATAATCAACACTTAGTTGTAAACCTTTAATAAGTCTATAATTATAGCGGATGGCTGATGAGGCAGATGTTACCATTGCAGTATCAAAAGTATTATAGGCTTTATCAAAACCAGCTTGTGGAATATCATCACCGATAAGGATTTGTCGCCCGAAAGATATGTCACCAAATGTTTTAGACTGGAGTGCTATGTAAGCTCGGTTGGCATAAATAGAACCGAAATCATCAACTCCCTTATCATCTCTAGCTCCGTTGAAACGAAATTCTAAACGTCCGAAAGCAGAGAGATCATCATTAATTTTATGCTCTGCTCTAACTTCAAGGCGTGAACCATCATTGTGCAAATTGGTATGACCAGATCTAACTCCTGCATTTGATCTGAACTTATTAGCTTTTTGTGGGTCTACAGCATCAAGATTTCTATCGATACCTACAGTCGATTTTTCATTATCAAGTCGTAAACGAAGTGAACCTGAGAAATCAACTTTCGTTCCATCAACATCATAGATAGTTAATGCTGATGCTGAGGTTGCAAATGTTGCTATTGCTAGGGATAAAATTGTTTTTTTCATAGACAGTACCTTAAAATTATTTTAGTTTTATTTTAATTAACCCAGTTAAGGTATTAGGTTAATCACAGGGTTATCATTTACTTATTATTTAACCTGCTACTTGAGACGTATAAATGATAAACGCCTGAGATAGTGTCAAAATTATAGCAAAGTGTCAATATACTTTATGTATTGTCAATACAAGGTAATTTGTTTAATTATATTAAAAATAATGATTTTTTAATTCAAAATGTAATTATTTTTCGATATGAAATATATTCAAAGATTTGTAAGACTATAAAAAGTAGCTAAATCTCCTCATAAATTTACAATATGTTTTTGATTATTGAGTCTCAAAAGAAAAGTTTATTTTTGTAGAAAATTGATGGTGTATTAATGATAACTTATTGTTATTAAATAATTTTTTTGATAGTGTGATTGTTGTACACTTTGTGTAATTGTGATACTTTCGAGATGGTTTTATTATACCAAATTTCAGTATAAGGGTGATGTTTGTAGAGGAATAAGATTATCTTAATTACTTATAATATTATGTAATATTCAGTGATTTATTTTGTATAATGAATTATATAGATTCAGAAACATCTATTAACTTTTCAATTACCTTAATTCTTCTTGCAGTAGCCGTTATTGATAGGTGCTTTTCAAGATAGTTTGTATTCAATCTTTTCTTCTTTCCATCTTGTGGAAGGTAAAGATAGATACATTCAGGAGTAACAATACATTGTTCATCTTTAAATTGTTTAGATTTTAATAGAGCTAATGCATTACTATCAATGATATCGTTAGTAAAGACTAAATTTATTCTCGAACGATCATAAGTTTCACTAAAAGGGTTATCAGTAATACCATTGAGGAAATGATATTTATCCTTAATAATAACACTTAGGTCAGCATCTATCTTTTCATATATTGTTTTATGAATAAGTTGAGCCGTTTCAGCTAGTGGAAGGTTTGTGTCTAAAATGATATTACCACTTTGAATATAGGTTTTAACCTTTTTAAACCCTACATCTTCTAGTATTTCAATCAAATATGACATTTTTGGTATCTTATTTTTCCCTATAAGCGTGACACCTCTTAGTAGAGCGGTGATCCGTATATAATTATTTTCTACTGATTGCACCAAGTATTCCTCGCATAATCTGTCTAGTGACTTGATTTCGTATATTACGACCGACAGATTTAGCAACACTGCCTACCATTTTTTCAGCTACAGATTGTTCGCTTTTTTTCTTGGTACCGAAAATACTGCCTAGGATGCCACCTAATAAGCTATTTTCACTCTCTTTCTCTTTTTGTTCTGCTTGTTGTTGCATATCAAGTCGTTTTGTGAGAATTTCAAAGGCTGATTCACTATCAATGTATTGGCTATAATGGATATAAAGGTCATCCTGTTTAACAAAATTGAGACGTTCTTGTGCTGAAATCGGTTGTAATTGGCTTTTGGGTGGATAGATATAAGCAATTTCAACAGGTGTTGGCATCCCTTTTTCATCTAGTGTTGAGACAAGGGCTTCTCCCACTCCTAGTTGGGTAATTGCATCAACCACATTAATATTAGGATTAGAACGAAAGGTTTCCGCAGCTGATTTTACTGCTTTTTGATCTCTAGGTGTAAAGGCTCTTAATGCATGTTGAATGCGATTGCCTAATTGCCCCAATACACCGTCTGGTAAATCAAGAGGATTTTGAGTCACAAAATAAACACCTACACCTTTAGAACGAATAAGGCGAACCACTTGTTCAATTTTATCCACTAATACTTTTGGTGCTTCATCAAACATTAAATGAGCTTCATCAAAAAATAGTACAAATTTAGGTTTATCAGGGTCACCAACTTCAGGCAATTGTTCAAAAAGTTCCGCCATAAACCAAAGAAGGAATGCTCCGTACATTTGAGGTGAATTGACAAGTTTTTCGGCATTAAGTACGTTAATGACACCTTGACCATTATTAGTTTGAATCCAATCATTTAAATCCAAAGCAGGTTCACCAAATAAACTAGTTGCCCCTTCATTTTCTAGTCTCAGTAAGGATCTTTGAATTGCTCCAACGCTTGCTGCGGAAACATTGCCATATTTTATGCGAAATGTTTTTGCATTTTCTGCCACAAATTGAAGTATTGCACGAAGATCTTTTAAATCAATAAGTAATAATCCTTGATCATCAGCTACACGAAAGACAAGATTCAATAAGCCTTCTTGAGTATCATTCAAATTGAGTAGGCGAGAGAGTAGCATGGGTCCCATTTCGGATATAGTCGTACGTAATGGAATCCCCGTTTCACCAAAAACGTCCCAAAAGGAAACCGGAAAACCAGATAAATAATCTTCACCGCCTAACTCAAATTGTTCAATTCTTTCTGCAACTTTTCCAGTTAAACTACCCGCTTGTATTAATCCAGATAAGTCTCCCTTTACATCTACAAGAAAAACAGGTACACCATCTAAACTAAAGGATTCAGCAAGAGTACGTAATGTAACAGTTTTACCTGTTCCTGTTGCCCCTGCAATGAGTCCATGGCGATTTGCCATTTTTGCAATTAAAGAAAGTTTCTTATTGTCTTTGGTCTGTGCTATTGTGTAGTTCATCGGAAATCCTTGATTAAATCATGATTATTTTTTATGTAGTACGTTATTATCCTCTGCTCCCAACAGAGAAACCTTTCTCCCAGTTTGTTCTAAATTTCTTTGGTAATTTTTTACTGGTTAAATGACAAAATCCTAGGCGTTGATCAAGCATTTCCTTTTTCTGTGTTGAAAATGATTTTCCTACTCGATATCCATCAAGATACCAATCATCAGCATCCTTACAATCTGTAGTATTAATACGCTTATGATCAATAGCATTTATGGCATGACTATTGTTAATATTAGTTTTAACGTAGTTTTCAGGTAGAAAATTATTACAACCAATTAATAATGTTGTTGTGATAAATAAAATAACGTGAGCTGACTTCATTTTTATCCTTAAAAAATATAACTCATAAATAGTTTATTGTTTTAATTTATTTGCATAAGACATTGGTTATGCTTTTCTGTTCCTTGTTCTTTTAGTATTAAAACGCGTTGAGCGAGTTTTTGAACGACGTAGTTTAGGTAATGCTAACAACGCTTCGCTATTATACTGGCTAACAGGGATTGGATGTCCAATATATTCTTCAATTGCAGGTAAATTAACTGCGTATTGTTCACAAGCAAAACTAATTGATGAACCACTTTCTCCCGCTCGACCAGTTCTCCCAATACGATGTACATAATCTTCACGATCATCAGGAAGATCGTAATTAAAGACATGGGTGACATCAGGGATATGTAAACCACGCGCTGCAACGTCTGTCGCCACTAAAATATCAAGATTACCCTGTGTAAATTCATCTAATAGTGTTAGACGTTTTTTCTGAGGAACATCGCCCGTCAATAATCCGACACGATGTCCATCTGAACTCAAGTAACGCCAAATATCTTCACACTTATGTTTTGTATTGGCGAAGATAATACAGCGATCAGGCCATTCTTCCTCAATTAATGTGAGTAATAATGGCATTTTATCTTCATTAGATGGGTAGAATAGCTCTTCTTTAATGCGATGACCTGTACGTTGTAATGGCTCAATTTCAACATACTCCGCATTATGCATATCTTCAAAGGCTAATTCTCTTACTCGATGGGAAAGCGTTGCTGAGAAAAGCATAGTTAAGCGAGATTCAGGTTTTGGGCATTTACGCATTAAATAGCGAATATCTTTGATAAAGCCTAAATCAAACATTCTATCCGCTTCATCAAGTACAACAACTTGAATTTGATCTAAATTGATGATGTTTTGCTTCACATAATCAATCACTCGCCCTGTTGTACCGATTAGAATATCAACACCTTTTTCAATTGCATGTAATTGTTTTTCGTAGCCATCTCCGCCATAGGCTAGAGCTAAATTTAGCCCAGTACGTTGGGTAAACATTTCTGCATCTGCTGCAATTTGCACCGCTAATTCTCGTGTAGGAGCTAATATCAATGCTTTAGGTTGATTTGATTTTGTCTCGATAGGATGACTCAATAGGTGATTAAATGTAGCAACTAGAAACGCTAATGTTTTTCCCGTTCCTGTCTGTGCTTGTCCTGCGATATCTTGACCTGCCAATGTATAAGGTAGAGTTTTTGCTTGAATAGGGGTGCAAAATTCAAAACTTTTACTATCTAAAGCATCTAAGACACTTTCTTGAATAGGAAAATCAATAAATCGTTGTTCTGTAAGATGTTTAGACATCATATTCTCCTTGGATTAGCAAGCGGTGAGTTGTTGTGAATAATTTGCAAAATTTAGTGAAGAAGTTACCGCTTGTAAACCTAATCATTTTTGCATAGAAAATTTGTGAAAAGATACCACAAATGGCATAAATTGAGTAGAATCTTCCTACATTTCAACCTGCTATTTGTTCAATTAGGGAGTATTTATGACACTTGAGAGTAATATCACTTTAAAAAATCGCCATTTTTTACGCTTAATGGATTTCAGTCCAGCTGAAGTTGAGTATTTATTGGATCTATCTGCAAAATTAAAAGCAGATAAAAAAGCAGGTCGAGAAATGCAAACCATGAAAGGTAAAAATATTGCCTTAATTTTTGAAAAAAGCTCCACGAGAACACGCAGTGCTTTTGAAGTAGCGGCCTTCGATCAAGGAGCTAATGTTAGCTATATTGGACCAAGTGGATCACAAATTGGGCATAAAGAATCCATGAAAGATACCGCTCGTGTATTAGGCAGAATGTATGACGGTATTCAATATCGTGGATACGGGCAGGAACTTGTGCAAACATTGGCGGACTATTCAGGTGTGCCTGTTTGGAATGGATTGACGGATGAATTCCACCCAACTCAAATCTTAGCTGATTTTCTAACAATGCAAGAGCATTGTGATAAGCCGTTAAACCAAATGAAACTCGCTTACTTGGGCGATGCTCGTAACAATATGGGAAATTCATTTGTTGAAGGAGCGGCATTAATGGGCATTGATCTGCGTCTTGTTGCACCAAAACAGTTTTTCCCTGAACAAGCTTTATTAGATGAAGTTGCAGAGATGGCAAAGAAAACTGGGGCAAAAATCACTTGTACCGAAGATGTTACAGAAGGCGTGAAAGATGTGGATTTCGTTTATACGGATGTATGGGTTTCTATGGGGGAACCGGAATCCGCGTGGCAAGAGCGAATCAATCTAATGAAACCTTATCAAGTCAATGCAGAACTTATGCAATTAACAGGCAATAAAAAGGTGAAATTCTTACACTGTTTACCTGCTTTTCATGATGACCAAACTAAGATTGGTAAAGAAATTGCTGAGAAATATGGCATGAATGGATTAGAAGTAACAGATGAAGTTTTTGAATCTGACGCTTCAATTGTTTTTGATGAGGCTGAGAATAGAATGCATACCATTAAAGCGGTGATGGTTGCGACTTTAGGTAATTAGTTATATGAACAACACTGGCAGTAATTATAAAAATAAGTACTGCCAGTATTTTGGCATTTTATATCGCTATAAAAGTTATAACTTAATATTGTTCAATGTCACATGATCATTGAGTTGCCTGAATTGCAGTTAATGCGATTGTGTAAACAATATCATCTACAAGAGCACCACGAGACAAGTCATTGACTGGTTTACGCATACCTTGAAGCATTGGACCAATAGAAACAAGGTCAGCTGAACGTTGTACCGCTTTATAGGTTGTATTACCTGTATTTAAATCAGGGAAAATAAATACGGTTGCTTTACCTGCAACTGGTGAGTTTGGTGCTTTAGAACGGGCAACATCTTCCATTACCGCTGCATCATATTGTAATGGTCCATCAATGATAAGATCTGGGCGTTTTTCTTTCGCCAAGCGAGTTGCTTCAGCCACTTTTTCTACGTCTGCACCAGAGCCAGAAGTGCCTGTTGAGTAAGAAATCATTGCAACACGAGGATCAACACCAAAAGATTTTGCTGAATCAGCAGATTGGATTGCAATTTCAGCTAATTGCTCTGCTGTTGGATCTGGGTTTACTGCACAGTCACCATATACAAGAACTTGATCTGGAAGTAGCATAAAGAAGATTGAAGAAACAATCGAGCTACCTGGAGCAGTTTTGATGATTTGCATTGGTGGACGAATAGTATTTGCAGTAGTGTGAACTGCACCAGAGACTAAACCATCGACTTCATTCGCTTCAAGCATCATAGTACCAAGTACTACGTTGTCTTGTAATTGCTCACGAGCAACAACTTCTGTCATACCTTTATTTTTACGTAATTCTACAAGGCGATCAACATAGTTATCACGTACAGTTGCAGGATCAATAATAGTAATACCAGCACCTAATTCAACACCTTGAGCTTCTGCTACGCGTTGAACTTCTTCAGGATTCGCAAGAAGAATACATTCAGCAATGCCTTTTTCAGCACATAATACCGCTGCTTTTACTGTGCGGGGTTCATCACCTTCTGGTAATACAATACGTTTTTTCGCCGCACGTGCAAATTCAGTTAATTGATAACGGAATGCTGCTGGTGATAAGCGTCTTGCTCTAATTGCACCATGGGAGAGTGAATCAATGAATTGAGCATCAATTTGTTCTGAAACATATTGTTTAATTGCTGCAATACGTTCTTTATCATCAACGGGTACTTCTAAGCTAAAGCTTTGTAAACTTAATGAAGTTTGCCATGTATTGCCTTCTGAACGGAAAACAGGTAAACCTGTTTCAAACGCTCTTTGGCAAAGTTTTGCAATTTGAGAATCGATTTTGTAGCCACCAGTAAGGAGAATTGCACCTAATTCAACGCCATTCATTGCAGCCAATGATGCAGCCACAATTACATCAGGTCTATCTGCTGAAGTTACTAATAAGCTTCCAGCTTTGAAGTGATCTACCATATTAGGAAGGCTTCTTGCACAGAATGTAATACCGCGAATACGACGAGACTGGAGTTCGCCTTCATTAATAATAGAAGCTTGTAAATGTTTAGCCAAGTCAATAGCACGCGTAGCAATTAAATCTGAATTCCATGGGATACATGCTAATAGTTTAATTGGGCTCTTAATGAATAAGTTCTCAACATCATTTACTGTATTGGTTGTGTGTTGAAATGAATCAAAAATCTCAGTGAGATCTGGGCGTGTTCTTCCAGATTCGTCCACTGGAGCGTTAAATTTATTAATGATAACACCAAGTAAATTTGGATTATTACGTCCGCCAAACTCAGATGCAGTTGCTTCAATACGTTCTTTTAATTCTGATGGTTTATCAGCACCAGGTGCAGTCACTAAAACAATTTCGGCATCTAATGTTTGTGCAATTTCATAGTTAATGCTGTTTGCGTATGAATTTTTGCGAGTCGGAATTAATCCTTCGATAACCACAATTTCATTGTTTTTTGCAAGTTGCTCATAACGTTCAACAATTTTTTCTAACAAAACATCAGATTGGTTTTGGCCAATAAGTGATTCTGCTGCACTTAACATAAATGGTTCGCCCGTTTCTGTTGATTGAGCAGAGCGGATAATTGAAGTTGAACGATCTAAAGTATCTTCACCACTCAATGGTTGAGCGATAGGTTTTAAAAAACCAACTTTAGCACCTTTTTGTTCAAGTGCATGAACAAGCCCTAAGCTTACACTTGTTAAACCAACACCTGTTGTAGTAGGAATTAAGATAATTGTTCTTGACATAATATTTCCAATAAAGATTAAGTTATAGTATGTAAATAAATTAAAAACCTGCCATAAGGCAGGTTATGAGTATGGAGTCTTATTTAAGCACTAATTCAGCTGTATCTTGAGCAATAACAAGCTCTTCATTTGTTGGAATAACAAACGCACGATAAGTAGAATCATCAGCAGTAATTTCGCCTGATTTGCCAAAACGTGCTGCTAAATTTTTCTCATCATCTACTTTAATACCGAAAAGTTTTAAATGATTAAGGGCTAGTTCTCTAACTTTTGATGAGTTTTCACCGATTCCACCTGTGAATACAATTGCATCTAGATGATCACCAATGATAGCCATGTAAGAACCAATATATTTAGCTAAACGATAGCAGAATACATCCATAGCACGTTTTGCTTCGACTTTTTCATCATAGTTATCTTCAGCATAACGACAGTCACTGGTCACTTCAGTTAAACCAAGTAATCCTGATTTTTTAACTAATGTTTTTTCAATTTCTTCAACAGACATACCTAATGTATTGTGCATATAGAAGATAATTGCAGGATCTAAATCGCCCGAACGAGTCCCCATTACTAAGCCTTCAAGGGGAGTAAAGCCCATTGATGTATCAATACATTTACCATTACTGATTGCAGCAACTGAAGCACCATTTCCTAAGTGACAAGTAATGATATTAGCTTTGTCTGCTTCAATATTTAGTGCTTTTGTGATTTCATGGCTGATGAAATAGTGGCTAGTTCCGTGCATACCATAACGGCGAACTCCATGTTCCTTATAGAGAGAGTAAGGTAATGCATATAGATATGCTTTTTCAGGCATAGTTTGATGGAAGGCTGTATCGAATACTACAACATTTTTTTCTTTAAGTTCGGGGAATGCTTTAAATGCTTCTTTAATACCAATTAAATGAGCTGGATTATGAAGCGGTGCAAATTCAGCAGCTTCTTCAATTCCTTTAATAACTTCATTTGTTACAATTGTTGATGCAGTATATTTCTCTCCACCATGAACGATACGATGTCCGATGGCACCAATAGCATCTTTTAATTCTGGTGTTAAAATATTTGAAACAATATAACTTAACGCTTCGCTGTGAGCTGCACCAGCACCAAGATCAGCCGCACCTTTTTCTCCATTTAATTTCCATTTGATGCGAGCATCATCAAGATTAAAATTCTCAGCTAAACCTGATAATTTTTCATCACCTGTTGCTGGATCTAGGATGGCAAATTTAAGTGATGAACTACCACAGTTTAAGATAAGTACTAAATTTTTAGACATAATAAAAAATACCTGATGTTAATTGAATTAAATAGACACATTGATGAATGTGTAAAGACTTTGTATAGAATACACTTTTTGTTGTTTAAAATAAATTACTAACAAATTAAAAGATTGAAATACATCAAATTTTAACAAATTAGCAACAAATATAAAGGATAAGAACAATAATTTGATTGCTATATGAACACTGATATTGGCATCATTTTCTTTAATGCAAGCGGTCTGTTAAAAAATATTTTTTACAAAAAGTACTAATTAACCTACCGCTTTATGTCAATTTATTGTCTAGCAAGTCTCACATTCGTTGGTGCTTGTTCAAAATTGGAGCGAAATGGGTTGATATCTAATCCACCTCTGCGAGTATAGCGAGCATAGACAGTTAGCTTCTCGGGGTGAGCAAACTCCATTAAATCGCAAAAAATTCTTTCGACACATTGCTCGTGAAATTCATTATGCTGTCTAAAAGAAACAAGATAGCGTAATAATTTTTCTTGATCGATTTGCTTACCAACATAGTGAATTTGTATACTTCCCCAATCGGGTTGGTTTGTAATCAAACAGTTTGATTTCAACAAATGGCTCACTAAGGTTTCTTCAATAATATGATCACTAGTACCATTTGCAAGAATATGACGATCAAACTCGTAATTTGCTATTTCAATATCTTGTGAATCAATACATTGACCGCTGAAATGAGCAATCTGTTCTGATTGATATTGATCTAAGCGTTTTAAGATAACTTCAACTTTTCCTTCTGCACAGAGCGATAAGTCGGTTTGTATTGTCGCTTGCACTTCCTGAAAACTAGTAAATTTTGTCTGATTAAAACTGTTCAAATAGAGTTTAAAACTTTTGGATTCAATTAAATTTTTGCTCGTGTAATCAATAAAAATATCGGCAATCGCCACTTGAGGAACACCTTTGCTATTAAGCCAAGAGATTTCATAGGCAGTCCATAAATCGACACCCTTTGTGAATGGTTGCTGTGCTGTTATGCCAAGCTGATCACGATTTAATTGTCGAGGCACACCTTGTAATAGTTGGGGATTATAGCTTGTTGCGTATTCTGTTGATTGCCCTAATTTTAATGCCGTTAGGCTTTTATCTTGATAATCCATAAGTTGTCTTTCTGTGTCAGAGTTGAATTATGAAATACAGCGAAAGCTCACATATTAATATATAATGCTAATTATAGCATGCTTTTAAAATTAATTTTTGATTAAATAATTTCATTCCTATTAAACGATCGCTTATTCAGGCTATTTGTATTCCTTAATATTTCGAATAATTTTGATTTAGTTAAAAATACGTATATTTTTTGTGAAGTATAATACCTGATAAATTTAGTCAACTATTTTTAGAAGGGTAGAGTATGAAAAAAGATGAAGTTGGACATAATTTTCTTGCTAGATTAGGTAAAACTCGGTTACGCCCCGGTGGTAAGAAAGCAACAGATTGGTTGATCCAACAGGGGCAATTTTCTGCTGATAAGAAAATTTTAGAAGTCGCTTGTAATATGGGGACAACGGCAATTGGTCTTGCTAAACAGTTTGGCTGTCATATTGAAGGGGTGGATTTAGACGAGAATGCGCTAGAAAAAGCACGTAAAAATATTAGTCAAAATGGATTAGACGATAAAATTCATGTGCAAAGAGCCAATGCGATGAAATTGCCTTTTGAGGATAATACTTTTGATGTTGTTATCAATGAAGCAATGCTCACAATGCTGCCAGTGCCAGCAAAAAGTAAAGCGATTCAGGAATATTATCGAGTATTAAAACCCAATGGAGTTTTGCTTACTCACGATGTGATGCTAACTGAAAATGCAGATGAAAATATCATTCAAGAATTGAGAGCTGCGATCAATACAACCGTGAGTCCGCTCACAAAAACAGATTGGCAATCTTTATTCAAAAATGAAGGCTTTTCAGATATAGAAAGTTTTTCGGGTGATATGACCTTATTATCTCCGACGGGAATGATTCGAGATGAAGGTTTAGCGGGAACGATGAAGATCATTAAAAATGCATTGAAATCAGAAAATTTCCCGATCTTTAAAAAGATGTTTAAGATTTTTAATGATCCCAATAAAAAATTGAATTTTATTGCAGTGTGCAGTAAAAAATAATTTTAATAATAAATAGATAGCGGTGAGTTCAGTCTTAAAATTTGCAATATTTAATACTGAACTCACCGCTCGTATTTTCAGGAGTTATTAACTTATCCCTCAATTAATCCTTGTTTTAATCTATCAAAATAACTTCTTGTTTCCGCAACAACAATATGACGCAAACCAACTAGTGCAACTAAGTTCGGGAATGCCATTAGTCCATTAAAAATATCAGCAAGTATCCAAATTGTGCTGAGTTGAATGAACGGGGCAACAGCAATTAAACAGATAAATACGATACGATAGAGTTTAATTCCTTTGGTTCTGCCACCTGATAAATAAACGAAACAACGTTCTCCGTAATAGCACCAACCAAGAATAGTCGTAAAGGCAAAGAAAACTAAACCAATCGTTACAATTAATGCCCCGACTGAGCTTGCAAGTCCTTGTGAATAAGCAAGGTTAGTTAGGGCTGCACCTTCTTCCGCACCTTGCCATGTACCTGTTAAAACAATCACTAGACCTGTCATTGTACAAACGATGATAGTATCAAGGAATGTTCCCGTCATTGAGATTAAACCTTGACGTACTGGCTCATTGGTATGTGCTGCTGCAGCAGCGATTGGTGCACTACCTAGCCCTGCTTCATTTGAGAAGATCCCTCTTGCTACACCAGATTGAATAGCTTGCATTACAGTGAATCCTAATGCTCCACCGATAGCAGATTCAGGATTAAATGCGGCTTCAACAATAAATAGAAGAGTACTTGGTAATTTGTCAAAATTTAATCCTAAAATAAGTAGAGATGCACAGACATAGGCAATCGCCATAAATGGTACGATTACGCTTGCGATTTTAGAAATACGTTTCACACCACCAAGAATAATCGCAGCAACGATGACGGTGAGGACGATTGCTGTGATTGAAATAGGAATATTGAATGTGTCATTTAATGCTGCTGTGATTCCATTTACTTGAGGAAAGGTACCAATTCCAAATAGCGCGACTAGCACACCAAAGATGGCAAACAGTTTTGCTAACCATTTCCATTTTTGACCCATACCAAGTTCAATGTAATACATTGGTCCACCGGCGATAAATCCATCTTTATCCTTTGTTCTAAATTTAAGCGCAAGCATGGATTCAGCATATTTGGTTGCCATGCCAAATAAGGCTATTAGCCACATCCAAAATAAAGCACCAGGTCCACCCGCTTGGATTGCTGTCGCTACTCCAATTATATTTCCTGTACCAATGGTGGCAGCGATTGCAGTAGAAAGTGCTGCAAAAGCCGAAATATCGCCAGATTGATTCTTGCCTTTTTCAGGTTTAAACATATAAACAAAGGCTTTAGGTAAATGGATAAATTGAAGTAATTTTAATTGGATAGTGAAATAAACGCCTACTCCAGAGAGTAAGATAATAAGCGGGGCACCCCACACAATATTGTCTATTGAATTAAGAATTGAGTCGATTGACATTGATTTTGTTCCTCGTAAAAACTGCTTACAAGGAAAGAAAAGTAGAATGGACAACAAGCGGTAAGTTCTTGCTTGTTTTTTGCAAAATCGTACACGCTTTTATTTTTTGAATTTCACTTTTCTCCCCTGTCCTTTTGCCTGAGCGTTTCACTATTTTATGGGTTGAACATAAAATAACTTGCGCCTTCGGCGTCCACTTTCTATTGCTAACTGCAACTAATTCTCTTACTTAGCTACTTAGCTTAGATTGGATCTCTCCAAGGGTTCGTCCAATAGCTGTCCTTGCTGTTGCACCTGAAAGATTTTTCCTCGTCGGTGTAGAGTCATTTCTCCACTCTCCAGCTATCTTCATCCGAACTGATCTCTTTTATAAAAAAGAGGTGCGAATTTTAACAACTATATAAAAATCGTCAAGAGTAACTGTGTTTTGTATCAGCAATTTAGCTTGATATGTTTTGGCAGAATCCTAAAAATAATGGTAGGATAAAGAAAATTTTTTAATTCAATGTCACCAATAATCCAGATGAAAGAAACCTTACGCATTGCAACTCGTCAAAGCCCATTAGCGTTATGGCAAGCAAATTTTGTCAAAAATGCTTTAGAAAAACACTTTCCAGAACTCTCTGTTGAATTGGTGACAATGGTGACTAAAGGTGACATTATTCTTGATACACCATTAGCAAAAATTGGTGGTAAAGGATTATTTGTTAAAGAATTGGAATTAGCTTTATTAGAGAATCGAGCAGATTTAGCTGTACATTCAATGAAAGATGTTCCGATGAATTTTCCTGATGGATTAGGGTTAGCTATCATTTGTGAGCGAGAAGATCCAAGAGATGCTTTTGTATCCAATAGTTATAAATCATTAGATGAATTACCTGAAGGAGCAATTGTTGGCACTTCTAGTTTACGTCGTCAATGTCAAATTATGGCTAGATATCCTCATTTAATCGTTAAATCATTACGAGGTAATGTGGGGACTCGATTGAGTAAATTAGATAATGGTGAGTATGATGCTATCATTCTTGCCTCTGCGGGACTAATTCGTTTGGGATTAGAAGAGCGAGTAGCCAGTTTTCTTTCTATTGAACAATCTTTACCAGCAGTCGGACAAGGTGCAGTCGGGATTGAAACAAGAGAAAATGATGAACGTGTTTTGAAATATCTTCGTGTGCTTCATCATCCAGAAACCGCTTGCCGAGTTATTGCAGAACGGGCTATGAATGCTCGTTTGCAAGGTGGATGTCAAGTGCCAATAGGTGGATTTGCTGAATTAAAAGATAATAAAATTTATTTGAAGGCATTGGTGGGCTCATTAGATGGATCTTCTATTATTCAGGCTGATGGTATAGCGTCACTAAATAGTGCAGAGCAATTAGGTATGAATGTTGCTGATAAATTATTAGCCCAAGGCGCTGACAAAATTTTAAAGGAAGTTTATCAAGATTAATTTATGAATGTATTAGTCACTCGTCCAGATATTAGAGGTAAACAGCTAGTTGAATTATTGGAAAAAGAAAATATTTTTGCAATTCAACAGCCTTTATTTACTGTAGAGGTAGGAAAAGAGTTAACTCAGCTTCCTTCTATCTTATCTAGATTAAAGTCAGGTGATTATGTCTTCGCCGTGTCTAAAAATGCGATTGATTTTGCTACGCGTACTTTATCTGATACGGGATTTTCTTGGCGAGGTGATTTACATTATTTTGCAGTAGGAAAAATGTCAGCAGCATATTTTGCTGGTAAAATCGGCAGAGCTGTTCGCTATCCAATAGTTTCAGAAACGAGTGAAGGATTATTGGATTTGCCTGAAATGCAAATATTATCTGATAAAAATATAGTTATATTACGAGCAGATACTGGTAGAGATTATTTTGCAAATGAAGCCATTAGCCGAGGAGCAGTGGTTCAATCACTTGAATGTTACCGACGCATAGGATTAAATGATGAGCTTAAACAGAGGTTAAGTTTATCAAAAAGGGCTGGAATTGATACAATTGTGGTAACTAGTGTGGAAATTTTGAACATGTTAGTTGAATTTACACAAAAGATAGATCATGATTGGTTACTTAATTGCAAATTAATTGTTGTTAGTCCTAGAATTGCAAAAGAAGCGGAAAAACTAGGGTGGATGGTAGATCATATAGCCATTTCATATAATGCAGATAATCAGAGCTTATTGAATACGATTTTAAACAAAGAATAAGTCTTAACTTACATAAAATAGGTGGGAACTATGTCGAAACAGACTAAAAAACAGAAAATGATTGATTCAGAGCAAACTCAAGATGTGGAATCAATGGCTTCAGACATGATTGTGGAGGAGCCTGATGTCAACTCCGCCGATGATATCAAAGAAGCATTAGATAAGAGTGTTGACGCATCTAAAAAGAGAGTCGATCTTAATGAAGCTCAACCTATAGAACCTGAAAAAAAACAAAAATCAGGAGGTAAGGCGATCGCGATCTTGGCTTTATTGGTTGCATTAGGTGTTGGTGGAGTAGGTTATTATTGCGTAAGCCAAAAATATTCCGAAGTCCAACAACAGATACAAGCTTTACAGCAAAGTGTAGGGCAAGTTAAAGAATCTGTTTCTGCAACTACTAATAGTAGTTCTTCAGCTGATACCGTCTTACGATCTTTGGAAAGTGAACAAGCTAAAATTTCAAAGTTATCAGGTGATTATCAAAAAGCATTAGATAAAATCGCTCAACTAGAAAGAACTCAAGATACTTATAGCCAACAAATTACTGGATTACAATCACAGTTAGAGAAAGTTGTCAGCTTACCAGAGAAGAGTAAGTCACTCGTACTATTATCTGATGCAGACTTCTTGTTGAATAATGCATTACGTAAAATGGTTTTAGATAATGACATTGAAACAACAAAAAATTTGTTAGTTGAAGCTGATAATGTTTTAAGTCAAACAACAGATCCTAAAGTATTTACAATAAGAGAAGCGATTAAAACTGATTTAAATCAGCTATCAAATATTAATAGCGTTGATCAAAATAGTATCATGCAACGCTTAGGGCAATTGGCAAATATGTTAGATGATATGCCAATGTTGGATACCACAGATCCTAATTTAGTTGATAATGGTGATGTAAGTGACTCTATTGAAGATTGGGAAAAGAATCTTGAAAAGAGTGCGAATTCATTCTTAAATCGTTTTATTCGTGTAAGTGATAAAAATAAAGCGACAGATAAGGTTTTCATTGCGCCAAATCAAGAAATTTATTTACGTGAAAATATTCGTTTACGTTTACAAATAGCATTATTAGCAGTACCTCGTCAGCAAAATGATCTTTATAAACGTTCATTAGGTATGGTGAGTACTTGGGTAAGAAGTTATTTTGATGTAAATAATACAACGGTCAAGAGTTTCTTGAATGAACTTGAATCTTTAATGGATCAATCAATTTATATTGATGCACCAAGTACCTTAAGAAGTTTAACTTTGTTAGATAAAACCCTTGATAAAGATTCATCGTCAATAGAAAAGGTTAATCTTGAAGTTGATAAAGAATTAGATGGGGGTTCAGAGGTTCAAGAGCAACAAAAAAACGATTCATCCTCAGCGACTGAGCAACCAGTAAATGAAGAATCAGCACAAGAGGAGAAATAAATTATGCTTAGAGTTCTCTTTTTAATGCTATTAGTGTTAGCTGGTTTGATTTTGGGACCTTATATTTCAGGTAACCAAGGCTATGTCCGTATCGAAACAGCAACAAAAGTTTTTGAGATGAGTATTGTGATGCTTGTTGTTTTTTTTGCTGTACTCATGGCTGTTGTCTATTTAATTGAATGGGTTGTTACAAGATTTTTCCGTTTGAGCAGAAATTCTTATCAATGGATGGGAAATCGTAGACGTAAAAAAGCTCAAAAACAAACTCTTCAAGGTTTAATGAAAATGACCGAGGGAGATTATTCAAAAGCTGAGAAGTTAATTGGACGAAATGCAAAACACTCAGATGAACCAATCTTAAATTTTATTAAGGCAGCTGAAGCTGCGCAGGAAAAAGGTGATGATCTTTCTGCGAATAAATACTTGATTGAAGCATCTAAATTAGGTGGTCAAAATAATGTTGCTGTCGAATTAGCTCGTACTCGTTTATTACTTAAACAAGGAAAATTACCAGCTGCACGTAGTGCGATTGATAGCCTGCTAGTTTTAGCACCAAGTAATGTTGATGCAATGAGATTAGCAATTGGCATTTATTTAGAGTCTAAGGCATATAAGGCATTAGATGAGTTGTTAGATAATATTGGACAACGTAGTTTCTTGTCATCGGAAGAGTATGAAGCATTAGAGAAACAAGCCGATGATGGTCTCTTAGATGAAATTATGAATGAAGATGGTCAGGAAGGATTGTTAACTTGGTGGGAAAATCAACCGAGCCGCCGTCGTCGTTCAGTGTATGTCAGAACTGCGTTAATTAAACGTTTGTTAGATACAGACGACCACCAATCTGCTGCTGATATTGCATTTGAAACAGTCAAGAAGTTCGAAGATGAGCAGTTACAAGGCGTCTTTGATCAATTAACCCGTCTTCAAGCTGAAGAAAACTCTAAATTAGTTAAGTTATTAATTAAACGTCATAAAAAAGCGAGTGAGCATTATAGCGATGATTATGCAAGAGCATTAGGTTATATCTATGCACGTGAAGGTTTATTTGATAAAGCTAGGGAATATTTAGAACAAGCTCTAGCACATAAAGAATGTACCGTAAATGATCGTGTTATGGCATTGTATGTTGCTGAACAACTTAATGATGTAGAATTAATTACAAGCATTAAGTCCGATAATTTGAAAGAAATGTGTATTGAGCCTAAGCCAGTAGCTCCAGCTCTTCCATTGAAAGATAATTAAATGATAAAAAATAGGGGTAGTGATTAACTACCCTATTTTTTTGTACTAATTAACATATTTAAAAAAATTTTCCAGATAAAGTCATTCCATTGTAATCTCTTAATACTATATTCAGATTAGGTCGTGTATTATTAGCTAGTTTATTAACGATAAGATTGAATAGTAGGGTTTTTAGACTATAAATTTTATAAAAAGATGAACGATTGTTCATTTTATTCTAGTCGAAGTTGTGATTTTTCTTTAGAATAGGTTGAAAGTGTTAGGAGGAGCAAAATAAGATGAAATTAACCAAATTTACCTTGTCTTTGGTTGCAATGGTTACCATAAGCGCTTGTACAAGTGGTCGGCAACAAGCATCATTAGAAGAAGCAAACAAAGAGCATCAAAGTTATCAGGAAATCACAAAACAATATCAAATCAATGAAGAATGGTGGAAAGGATATAATGATCCTCAATTAGACCGTCTAGTTAATCAAGCATTAGAAAATAACGTTAATCTAGCTAAAGCTGCTATCGCTGTGAATATGGCATTGTATAATGCTAATCTAGTTGGAGCAAATTTAATTCCTTCATTCAATGCTAATGAACCTGTAGGAAGATCATCGGCAACAAAAGGAATTGGTGAAAGCGATACAAGTATGATTTCTACCGGTACATCGAGAGTTAATCATCAATTAGGGTTCAACTTAAGCTATACCATAGATCTTTGGGGTCGTTTAAGAGATAGTGCAAGTGCAGCAGAATGGGAAAAAGAAGCTACGGAACAAGATTTACAAGCGGCTCGTTTATCATTAATAAATGCTGTTGTGAGTAGCTATTATAATCTTGCTTATTATCATGATGCGATTGCGGTAACAGAAAAAAGCATTAAAGCCTATGAGCAAATTAATCGAATTTTAACTAACCAATTCAGAGCAGGGTTGATTGATGAACTGAGTGTGGCTCAATCTCAACAATCTATTTTATCAGCAAGAAATACGATGATTAGCTTAAAATCAGCAGAAAAAATGGCCGATCAAATTTTACGTAATTTGTTAAATTTAGCACCAAGCCAACCGCTTGTTGCTCATTATCCAAATTTATCAAGTGTCAAACTACAAGGGGTTGATATCAATGTACCTGTTTCTGCTATTGCAAATCGACCAGATTTAAATGCTAGTTTGTATCGACTAAAAAGATCATTTAAAAATTTAAGTGCAATGGAAAAAAGTTGGTATCCAACCCTTACTCTTGGAGCAAGCCTATCTGCAAGCTCGTCAAAAGTCAGTGATATTGGTGATAATCCAGTAGCGGGCGGATTATTGTCTTTTTCTCTTCCTTTTTTAGATTGGAATCGAGTTAAAAATAATGTGAATTTGTCAGAAGAACAATATAAATTAGCTAGACTAGATTACACGCAAAAAATTACCTCGGCATTGAATGAGATTGATGGTTATTACTACGCATATAATCAAGCAAAGGCAAGTTATTCTAATATGCGACAAAAGTATAATTATGATAGAAAGATTAGTAGTTACTATCAACAAAGATACGAGCAAGGTGTAACTGAGTTAAGAGTGTGGTTAAATGCATTAAATACAGAACGTGCATCAGAATTAGCATTATTAGAAAATAAATATAACTTAATTAAAAATGAAAATGCGGTATACCAAGCTATGGCAGGAAAATATCAGCAATAATTCATTTTAAACAGACGCTAAAGCGGTAGGATATCAGGCTATTTTTGCAAAAATATGCTAGGATCTTACCGCTTTCTTGTTGATTAATATTCACTTAACAAAAAAACTATTTATGAAATTCATTATTAAACTTTTTCCTGAAATCATGATTAAAAGTGATTCAGTGCGTAAACGCTTTATCAAAATCTTAACCTCTAATATTCGTAATGTACTTACTAAAGAAATTCCAGATGTTGCGGTTGTTCGTCATTGGGATTTTATTGAGGTACGAGTCAAGTCAGAAGATGATATGCCAGATACATTAGATTTATTACAACGAATACCCGGTATTCATCATATTTTACAAGTGGAAGAAACCCCTTTTACGTCATTACACGATATTTTTGAACAAACTTATTTAGCCGTTAAAGATCAGCTAGAAAATAAGACTTTTTCTGTACGTGCGCGTCGTAAAGGTAAACACGATTTTAGCTCACTAGATATAGAGCGTTATGTTGGCGGTGGGTTAAATCAACGCATTGAATCAGCGAAAGTAAAATTAAAGAATCCTGACGTCACAGTCCGTATTGATATTGATCAGGATAAAATGTTGCTGATTAAAGCCCGTCATGAAGGAATTGGTGGCTATCCTATTGGCACACAAGA
This sequence comes from Otariodibacter oris, assembly GCF_009684715.1. Taxonomy (NCBI): domain Bacteria; kingdom Pseudomonadati; phylum Pseudomonadota; class Gammaproteobacteria; order Pasteurellales; family Pasteurellaceae; genus Otariodibacter; species Otariodibacter oris. Next base: position 895,383 of record NZ_CP016604.1, read on the forward strand.
AGATGTGTTATCGCTTATTTCTGGTGGGTTTGATTCGGGTGTGTCTAGCTATATGTTGATTCGTCGTGGATCTCGAGTGCATTATTGTTTCTTCAATCTTGGTGGAGCAGCTCACGAAATTGGTGTAAAGCAAATGGCTTACCATATTTGGAGTCGTTACAGCACTTCCCACAAAGTCCGTTTTATTGCGATCAATTTTGAAAACGTGGTCGGTGAAATCCTAGAGAAAGTCGATAATGGGCAAATGGGCGTAATTTTAAAACGTATGATGGTTAGAGCCGCAAGTAAAATTGCACAGCGATTTGATATTCAAGGTATTGTAACGGGTGAGGCATTGGGGCAAGTTTCTAGCCAAACATTAACCAACTTACGAATGATCGATAACGCATCGGATACACTAGTATTACGTCCATTAATTACACACGATAAAGAGAAAATTATTGCAATGGCGAAAATGATTGGTACAGATGATATCGCCAAATCAATGCCAGAGTTTTGTGGTGTGATTTCTAAAAATCCGACAGTAAAAGCAGTAGAAAGTAAGATTTTAGAAGAAGAAGCCCATTTCGATTTTGATATTTTAGAGCAAGCCGTAGCCAATGCGAATTTCTTAGATATTAGAGAGATTGCTCAAGAAACAGAGAGAGAAGTGGTGTCAGTTGAGACAACCTCTGAACTTGCTGAAAATGATATTATCATTGATATTCGTAGCCCAGAAGAAGTAGAAGAAAGCCCATTCTCACTTGATGGTGTAGAGGTCAAACTTTTACCATTCTACAAATTATCAAGCCATTTCCAATTTTTAGATCAGGATAAAAACTATTTACTTTATTGCCAACGTGGAGTGATGAGTAAATTGCAAGCGCTGTACTTAAAAGAGAGTGGTTTCACGAATGTAAAAGTTTTTAAGGCATAACATAGACTATCTTAAAAGATATTTAGAATATTTATGAGTATTGTGAGAATGTTTCTACTATTTTTATAATTGTGGCTCACTCTTTTTATTATAGATTACAGTTTCCGTATCTCATTTAGGGGTCATATAACCACATTCTTTCGAAGAAAGGTAAATATATCCTCCTTTCTATATGTGGCATGTTATGAAATTGGGTGGAGTTAAGTTATTAGGATAGTTGGTATTCTATTCCTATTTTAATGTTTTTGATACAAGCGGTAAGTTGCCACCCATTTTTTGTAAAAAATGGGTGGCAACTTACCGCTTGTATAGGTTGATTAGCGAGAGATTGGGTTCACTTTCGCTTTTTGTAATTTTTGGTAGGCAGCTAGTAATTTATTGTGTGCTTGTAAGTTGGCTAAACTCTCATCACTGGCTTGTAATCCGTAGAATGGATTGCCACCTGTTACCGCAGACCACGCTGAATTTACTGCTTGTTTGCCATACATTTTTTCAAAAACCGATTGATATTGTTTTGGTTGGCGAGCATCATCTAAGAATAATTCAATAGAATGAATCAAACAGCGATAGTAATTATTGCGTTCTGCACTGAACACACTGGCATTCATATTCGCTGTCCAGTTCGCCCAATCTAATGCTTCTTCAAGATTGCCAAGGGCTAAATGTAGCATTGATTTTAATTCGCCAATACGTAAGGTTTGCATTGCAGATCCTTTCTCTGCCACGATACCCAAAAACTCACGGACACGTGTCATATCATCAATACTTTGTTCATCTAATTCATCTAGCAACTCTTGATAGGTTGCTTTGTCGTGATGGAAATGCGGTAAGTCTAAGAGAATTTCTCGCCAGTCCATACCCATATTATTATTAGCATAGATGAGGTCATCCGCAGGGTAAATATTTGACATACCCGGTGCAAGAATACGGCAAGCGTAAACTCCAAGATGTTCATAATCCATAATATAGACTTCTTGTTTATGTTTATTGAAGATTGCCATTAGATTGCTAAATTCTTGCTCTGTTGAACCAGAGAAATCCCAATGTACAAATGGATAATCGGCATCAGATTTGAAGAGATCCCACGAAATCAGACCGCTTGAGTCAATAAAATGGGTTTCTAAATTTGCATGGTCGGCAACATCATCATTGTTAAATGATGGTGGCGCGAAAACATCTAAATCTTTTAAGCTTCGACCTTGCAATAATTCCGTAACGGTTCTTTCAAATGCGACTTGGAAATGCGGATGCGCACCAAAAGAGGCAAAACAAGTGCCATTTTGTGGGTTGAGTAAAATAACACAAATCACTGGGAATTCGCCACCGAGTGATGCGTCATAACAAAGAATCGGAAAACCTTCGGCTTCTAATTTTTCAATCGCAGCTTTGATTGTTGGATAACCATCAATCACACTTGGTGGGATTTCAGGTAAGCTAATTGCTTCACTGATGATACGATTTTTCACAAAACGCTCAAAGACTTCCGAAAGCCCTTGTACTCGAGCTTCGTTTTTGGTGTTACCCGCAGACATTCCATTCGATACAAATAAATTAGAAACGATACTTTGAGGAATGTATACGGTTTCGTTATCTGATTGGCGAGTATAAGGTAAGGCAACGATACCACGTTCGTAATTACCCGATTGTAGATCGACTAATAAATCTGGGGTTAAATCGCCATTTGGATCGAAGTAATTGCGTAGGAATGGATCTAAAATACCTTGTGGTAAGGTTTCTTCATCTTCAATTTCAAACCATTTTTCAGTCGGATAATGCACAAATTCGCTATTGGCAATATCTTGACCTAAATAAAAATCAGACCAGAAATAATTGGTGGATAAACGTTCAAAATATTCGCCTAATGCAGAGGCTAATGCTGCTTTTTGTGTTGCGCCTTTCCCATTACTAAAACATTGTGGGCAATCAACATCACGAATATGCACAGACCAGACATTTGGTACAGGATTGAGCCAAGATGCTTCTTCAATATTGAAACCTAGATTTTTTAATTTTGTTTGAAAGTTTGAAATACTGTCTTCAAGAGCAGCATCTTTTCCGATAATAAAAGTTTGTTGCATTATAAAATTCTCGAAATGTTAAATTTGGGGCGGAATTATCATATAACTGCTTCAATAAGTACAATAATTTCATTAACTTTCTAGTGCATAAGTCACGATTTGTATTAAATAGGGCTATTATTGGCGGATCAAGATGTGGTAAAATTACAAGATTATTGAGATCTATAATTATTGGGAGAATAAAATGACGAACGCAAATAAACGTTCCGTACCAACACTTTTTTCAGAGAAAAGTGATATATACAGCCATCAGGTTCGTATCGTTTTAGCAGAAAAAGGAGTTGCTTATGAAATTGAGAATATTACCCCAGATCTTATTTCTGAAGATTTAATGGAAGTTAATCCTAGAGGTACAATCCCAACATTAATTGATCGTGATTTAGTTTTATCAAATGCGCGTATCATTATGGAATATTTGGATGAAAGATTTCCGCATCCGCCATTGATGCCTGTATACCCTGTTTTACGTGCACAATGCCGCTTAAATATGCATCGTATCCAAAATGATTGGTTCACTTTGATTGATATTATTGATAAAGATCCAACTACGGATAATGCGAAAAAACTGCTTAATCAATTACGTGAAGAAATCTTATCATTAGGTCCAGTATTTGCCGATACGCAGTATTTCTTAAGTGATGACTTCAGCTTAGTGGACTGCTATGTTGCACCATTATTATGGAAAATGCACACTCTAGGCGTTGAATTTACTGGAGCAGGAAGTAAAGCGGTTAAAACTTATATGACTCGCGTATTTAAGCGTGATAGCTTTACACAATCAATTGGTGGAAGTGCACCGAAACATTTAATGGATGAGAAAGAGTAATGAAACCATTACGTCCTTACCTTTATCACGCTTACTATAATTGGCTGGTTGATAATGATCATACGCCTTATTTGTTGGTCAATGCAGACTATCCAGACGTAGATGTGCCGACAGAATTTGTACGGGAAGGGAAGATTATTCTTAACGTTTCACCACGCTCTATTGGGCAATATAATGTGACTGATGAATTCATCAGTTTTAATGCACGTTTCCAAGGTATGCTAAGGGATATTTATGTACCGTTTGGTGCTGCTGAGGCAATTTATGCGCAAGAAACGGGCGATGGGGTAATGTTCCAAGCTGAACCGTTTTATAGTGAAGAAAATTATCTCGCTAGAGCGAAACAAGACGTTGTGAGTGAAGATAAACCTAAAAAAGTCACTAAGCGAAAAGCGAGCCATTTAAAAATAGTGAAATAATGTATTAGATTACGTTTTAATAAAGTGATAAGCGAAAATGTTGCTAATGACAGATTGTGATTAGCAACATTTTTTATTTTCACCATTTACTCTACACTTTTGTCTAGAAATTTTTTTATTGCTCGAATGACGTTATCAGGCTTTTCTGCATGGAGCCAATGCCCAGTGTTACTAATAACAAAAAAACTAGCTTGGGGAAATTGGTCAAGAATAGTTTGTGTATCTTTTTCTTGCAGGTAATCAGAGAGTTCACCTTTAATGAAAAGGGTTGGTTTATTGACTAACACAGGTTGCCAGCCCATTAAATTATCGTAATTATTTTTTAAACTAGTTAAGTTGAATTTGAATGATTCTGGGGCATTTGGGTCAAAAGATTTCAGCATAAATTGTTGAACCCCTTCCATTTTAATGCCGACTGAAATCGATTCTTTCGCCTCTTGGCGATTGGCTGGTTTTTTATCTCTGACGGCAAATAATCCTTTAAATACCGCATCATGATGATTTTCTTTATAGGCAACAGGAGCCATATCTAGAATGATGAGTTTATCTACTCGATTTGGTGCGGCATTAGCAAGAGCCATTGCTGCTTTCCCACCCATAGAATGTCCAATAACAATCGCATTACTAATATCAAGAGAAGTGAGAACAGCTTCGAGATCTTTGGCTATCAGATCGTAATTCATTTCATCAGAATGGAATGAAAGTCCATGATTTCGGAGGTCAATTTGTAAAATATTATAGTCATCGGAAAAAGCCCTTGCGATAACGCCTAAGTTATTTAGATCACCAAATAATCCGTGGAGTAATACCATTGTTTGTGCTAGATTTTTTGCTGGAACAGTTGCTTTTTTGTATTGATAATGCAGTAATGTATTTTCTGTCATAATATTCACTTATTTTTAACTAAAATATTCGATCAAGATCCTGTAAATTGGATCCGAAATGCGTATAATGCCTAGAATTTTTAGGTAATCAAGACATTTTAGGAGAAACAGATGAAAACAATTGAAGTTGATGATGAATTATATCATTACATTGCCAGTCGTACTCAAGCAATTGGCGAAAGTGCATCAGATATTTTGCGTCGTTTGTTACGTTTACCTGCTTCACCTCAGCCATTCGTACTTGTGCAAGAAAATATGATCGATGAATTAAAAGATCTCGCAAAATTACCCAAGAATAAAAAAGCGTTGAGTAATCAGGAAAAAATTATTAATCGAGTAGAATTTGTTTTAACATCATCACAATTTAATGATGAAAAAAAAGTGGTTAATCGTTTTTTACAGATGCTTTCGGCACTATATCTTGCTAATTCAGATGAGTTTTCTCATGCAACAGTTAAAGTTCAAGGCAGTGAACGTATTTATTTTGCTAAAGATAAAGAAATTATATTAGCAACAGGAAGTAGTGTTAAAGCAAAACAAATACCAGAATCGCCATTTTGGGTAATTACTAATAATAATACCGAGCGTAAAGGAATTATTTTAGAAGGTATTATGGATGAAATGGGGTTACCAGAAGAGCTTATCAAACGTGTAAAGAGCGCATTAGGATAATGGACTTTAAGTTTTCTTCTTTTCCAATAAAGCATTGGGCAGAATTCAGGTCCTCTGAAGTCGCTGTAAACTGGAAAAAAGGGACGGATCTTTTATTTTCTGATATACCACAGCAAATTACTTGGAAAAAATTATCTCAGATGATTTCCCAAGCGGTTACTTTACTTCAACAAAATGGAGCAACACCACAGGGAATCGTTGCTTATTCCGGCCATCATCGATTGGTTGGGTTATTGTGCTATTTAGCTACGATAACCATGGGAAGCAAAATTTTAATGCTCAACCCAAGTATGTCAGAAATTCAGCGGGGAGATATCTTATCTGATTTTGCAAATGTAGTATTGATAACCGATCAACATTTTGCACAATTTCCTGCTAATCTGACCGCTTGTGATAGTTCGCAATATGCACCTAATTTACCTGCCACAATGACATTAACTTCAGGGTCAACGGGGAAACCTAAAGCGGTTGTGCATTCTATTCAAAACCACTTAGAAAATGCCTATGGTGTGTGTCAATTGATGGATTTTACGGCATCTGACAGTTGGTTACTTAGTCTCCCTTTATTTCACGTATCAGGACAAGGGATTATTTGGCGTTGGTTGTTAATGGGGGCGACATTATCAATAGTGGAAGATAAGCGAGATTTTTGGACAGTATTGAGTACAGTTACGCACGCTTCTTTAGTCACAACACAACTTCAGCGTTATTTATTGCAAAAAGAATTTTTACCTCAACATATACAGAAAATTTTATTAGGTGGAAGTGCGATTCCCCCAGAACTAATTACTCAAGCCCAAGAAAATCAAATAGAGACTTACGTTGGTTATGGGATGACTGAAATGGCATCAACCATTTGTGCTGTAAAATCTGAAATTGATAATGTCGGTTTACCTTTATGGGGCAGAGAAGTTAGAATTGTTGATGATGAAATTTGGGTTAGAGGTGCAGGTTTAGCATTAGGTTATTGGCTTAAAGAAAATATTGTTTCTCTAGTGAATGAAAATGGGTGGTTGGTGACTAAAGATCGTGGGCATTGGAATGAACAAGGGAAGCTAGTCGTTGATGGACGCACCGATAATGTGTTTATATCGGGTGGGGAAAATATTCAGCCTGAAGAAATTGAACGAATTCTATTTCAATCATGTCTTATTTATCAGGCGATAGTATTACCAACAGAAGATACTGAATTTGGCTTTAGGCCTGTCGCAGTGGTTGATTTTATTTCTGAATTTAGTCCACAAGCGGTTAGATCGTTACAATCTTTTGCATCTGAACGGTTAGAAAAATTCAAGTTACCGATTAAATATATTCCGTTGGATCGAGAGAAATGGAAAAATTTAGGCATAAAAATTTCGCGAAAACAATTGCAATTGGACATTAACAATAGGTATTTAAAGAATGTTTAAAAGGTTATTTAACATTTTCATTTTAATATTATTGGGGATAAGCATGTCACCAATAATGGCTGCTGATCCAGATTCTCTTTTATCTATTACTAATATTCAAAACAGACTAAATTCTGTAAAGGAGATAGCCCCTAAAGATGAAGCTGCTTTACTTGCAAAGAATTTAGAAGATACATTATCTTTTTTAGAAAAGGCCAAAACTAATCGGGAAGAGATTACTGTATTAGAGCAAAAGATCAAAGATGCCCCATCTACATTGAAAAAGTATCAAGAGAATATACAAAATATAAAAGCCGATATGAATAATGTTCAGGGTATTTTTATTGGTTTACCTATTTCTAAATTAGAAGTCCAGCAATCTGAAATTAATCAGCAATTAGAACGTATCCGTGAGCAACTAGATAGTGTTGGTTTAAGTTTAGTAAGTTATCGTTCCGCATTAGAATCAACTCGTACTCAGATTTTAGATAATAATCTAAGAGCTGATACTTTGGCTCGTTGGAAATATAATAGCAAAGCGAGTAAATCATTAATAGATAAATATAATGCAGAGTTAGATTATATTGATGTGAATAATAAGTATAACTTAATTTTAGGACAAAATATTGATGTACTTATTTCTATTGATGAAAATAAAAAAACAGAACTAACTTTTAGACAACAATTATTACAACAAAAATTATTTGCATTACAAGAGGAATTAAATGCAAGTCGTTTAAAAGAATTTGAAGATCAAGCAAAGCAAACTCAGCAAAATAAGGAAGATAGTAATATTGCTAATCCAGTTATTCAGTATGAGTTTGGTTTAAATTCAGATCTAAGTGAATATTTGGTTACACAAACGCAAAAAACAAATTCATTATCACAAGAAAATCTAAGAATAAGAAATGTATTAGATGCTTTAACACAGACCAAACGAAATATTGAGGAGCAAATTAGTGCTCTCCAAGGGACATTAATTTTATCTCGTATTATTAATCAGCAGAAAGAGTCTTTACCAACAGATGGGGTTATTAAGGGATTATCTAAAGATATTAATAACTTACGAGTTGAGTTGTTTGAGACAACGCAACAGAGAGACGAATTATATGATATTCCCAAAACGATTGAAGAGCTACAAATAAAAAATAATTTAATATTTACCAATGAGGAAAAAGGAATATTAAATAATATTTTTAAAGAAAGAGAAAAGATTTTTACAGATTTAATTAAATCTTTTAATTCTCAGCTGAGTTTATCTAATAATATTGAATTAATCCAAAAGCAAATTATTCAATTAAGTGATGAATTAGAACGTCAATTACAGCAACAAAGTTTTTGGGTGAAGAGTAATAATCCAATTGATCTTACATGGCTAGAAAATTTTCCCCAAAAATTAATCGCAGAGATTACAGAATTATCAAGCTATGTTAGTTTTGAAAATGCTAATCAAAATTTGTTTTCGAAGTTTTCTTTTTTATTCTTTTTTGTAGTGGTTTATGCCGTCATCCATTGGAAGAAGGAGGCAATTAAGCATCGATTATCAGTAATTGCAGCAAAAGTAAATACACTGAAAAATGATAATCACTGGGTAACACCAGAGGCAATATTTTGGACATTGATTCTAACATTACCTGGTGCACTCGCATTTTTAATTTTTTCAACCATTTTAATGTTGTTCTTTTTTTCAGATCCCTTAGTAGGTTTTACATGGCTAACAGAAATATCTATATATTGGTGGTTTTTTGCTACAACTCTAGAGTTATTTAGACCTCATGGATTGGCTTATTTGCATTTTGATTTACCTCAAGCAAGCAATCTTATTTTTAGACGCATTATTCGTCAATCTGTATGGATTGTTGTTTTATTAGTTATCTCATCAACTTTTTCAGATGTAGATACGATAGGGTTTAATAATGATGTTATTGGTGAAGTGGTCACAATTGTTGCTTTGCTACTATGTTTTTTTATCGTGAGACCTTGGTTAGATAAGGGGATTTGTGAGTATCGTAATGCTGTTTTAGAGGATGGTTCAAAAAGAAGCATTGGATTATTTAATTTATTGCGTTTAGTTTTATTTATTGTTCCAATTTTTTTAATCGTATTGATCATCCTTGGTTATTACTATACAGCTGTTTATATTATTGAACACATTATTAAAAGTTATTTAGCTGCACTAGTTTGGGTATTTGGAAGATATTTTGTCTACCGTTTTTTAACTATTTCATCTCGGCGTATGGCATATCGTCGTTTACAGAATGAACGTGAATTGCTTCGTTCGCAAGATGGAGAAAAAGTAAAAGAAAGGGCAAAAGAGGATACAAAAGAAGAAAAAATTAGGATTTCCGTAGTCAATCGTCAACTTTTCCATGTGGCAGATCTGATTGGATGGGTTGTTTTATTTGGATTTCTTTATGCTATTTGGTCAGATTTAATTAGTATTGCTTACTACTTAAATGGAGTTGTTCTATGGGAGCAAGTAGAAACAACCTCACAAGGTGTAATGGTTGAATCTATTACATTACTCAATATGCTACGCTCAATTGTGTATGTAGTCGTTACGTATGTGTTGGTAAAAAATATCTCTGGAATTTTAGAAGTTGCGTTCTTTTCTAGAGTTAGATTATCAAAAGGAGCACCTCATACAATTATTGCTGTTTTAACATATTTTATTGTTACCTTAGGAAGTATTGCATCATTTTCAGCATTAGGGTTATCTTGGAATAAGCTCCAATGGATATTTACAGCTCTTTCGGTTGGTCTTGGATTTGGATTGAGAGAGATATTTGGTAGTATTATTTCAGGGATAATTTTGCTGTTTGAACGTCCAATAAGGGTTGGAGATAAAGTTACAGTAGAACGATATACGGGGTTTGTATCAAATATTAGATTGCGCTCGACAGTATTAGTTGATAATGAGAAGAAGGAAGTGGTTTTACCAAACCAAGCTTTTGTTACAGGACGTTTCATTAACTGGACATTGAATAATTCAATGACGCGTTTACGAATTATGCTGAAAGTAAGCCATGATGCTGATCTAGATTTAGTGGAGAAATTGTTATATCAGATTGCTGATGAAGCACCTAAGGTACTTAAAGATCCAGAACCAGAAGTTAATTTATCAGATATTGGTGAAGGTTGGGTTGAACATGAATTTGTTGCATGTGTCGGAGAATTATGGGAGAGAGTACCAACCCGTAATTTACTATATAAAAGAATTCATCAAATCTTCAAAGAACATGGTATTAAATTTGCATTTCAACAGGTTGATGTACATCTTCATAATGATGAAGACGCTATGGTTCAGAAATCTATAATACAGCAAGGATAAAATATGGCAGGGAATAGTATTGGAAAAATATTTAAAGTAACTACCTTTGGCGAATCGCATGGTATTGCATTGGGTTGCATTGTGGATGGTATTCCACCTAATTTATCGCTTACAGAAGCTGATATTCAGCCTGATTTAGATAGACGTAAACCAGGTACATCACGTTATACTACGCCAAGAAGAGAAGATGATGAGGTTCAAATTCTATCTGGTGTATTTGAAGGAAAAACAACAGGTACAAGTATAGGATTGATTATACAGAATAGTGATCAACGTTCTAAAGATTATAGCGATATTATGGATAAATTCCGTCCAGGACATGCGGATTATACCTATCAGAAAAAATATGGTATTCGAGATTATAGAGGAGGGGGGCGTTCCTCTGCTAGAGAAACTGCTATGCGAGTAGCGGCCGGAGCTATTGCCAAAAAATATTTGAAAGAAAAGTTTAGCATTTTAGTTAGGGGATATTTATCGCAAATTGGCTCGGTGAAGATCAATTCAGATAGTGTCGCAGATATTAAGAAAATTGATTGGGAACAGGTTAATAGTAATCCTTTTTTTAGTCCCGATCCTACCGCTATAGAACCTTTTGATAACTTAATTCGAGATCTGAAAAAAGAAGGAAATTCTGTCGGAGCAAAGCTAACAGTTATTGCAGAAAATGTACCTGTTGGTTTGGGAGAACCTGTATTTGATCGATTAGATGCTGATTTAGCCCATGCCTTAATGTCAATTAATGCGGTAAAAGGTGTAGAAATTGGTGATGGATTTAATGTGGTTGAGCAAAAGGGAAGTGAGCATCGTGATGAAATAACGCCAGAAGGCTTTTTGTCGAATCATGCAGGAGGAATCCTCGGAGGAATTAGCTCAGGTCAACCCATTATCGCCCATATTGCATTAAAACCAACATCAAGTATTACAATTCCAGGCAAAAGTATTAATTTAACTAATGAATCAGTCGAATTAGTGACAAAAGGTCGTCATGACCCTTGTGTAGGTATTAGGGCTGTACCTATCGCAGAAGCAATGGTCGCAATAGTGTTGTTAGATCATTTATTACGTTTTAAAGCTCAATGCCGTTAATTTTGAATACATGATATTTTTTATCATTGAAATAATATAGAGCAATACTTTTCTAATTATTCTTTTAACAAAAGTTAGTTACAATCAATATTAGCTCGTTGAGCAAATCGAGAACCTAAAGAGTATTCTATATCTGATGGAAGATCTGAATCTGATTTTTTGAATTGGCTAATTGATGACATATCGGGTGTTGCAGCTTGATCTAATTGAGATGCATAAAGACGTAAAGATTCATCAACTTTTGATTCCGTAATAGAGACAGTACATTGTGATTCTGGATCAATAGTTATATCCCTATGATCGAGATAACTCATAGAAAGGTAATAAGTTGGTTCAAACGTGAATAGTTTGAATGTGTGTCCTTTTGTTTCCACAGGGTTTAATAGTGGTAATTCAAAGTCATAGGTGATTCTACTATCTTCAATTTTAATAGAGGGGCTTATAGGGAGTTCATCAAATTGAATCCGTTTATCTTTTTCATTGTATAATCGGCTAAAAAACTGGTTTCCCATTATATATAATGAGAGTTCTCCAATGATGTCTTGTTCCGCTCTTTGCTTATCTTCTGCATTTTTTAATTCATAAATTAACTGTGATGAGGTTATTTCATCTAATCTCCAACTCATGTCAAAGCCTCTTAGCTTATTGTCTTCTACAAGAACTTTATTTTTCATATCAATAAATGTATGTGGGTGAGCTAAGAGATTTTCTGTAAAGAATAAATAGCTGAGTAAAATGATAAGGGCATATTTTTTCATGGTTTCCAACTTGATATTAGCTATATTTTAGCTAAATTAATGAGCCAATAGGTAGTAATAGATAAAAAGCGAACAGAAAACCTGTTCGCTTTTTCTATCAAATTAAGAAATACAATGATTATCCGTTATAAGTATTAAATTTTACATTTTCACCGACAATATCAATGTAGCTAGGATCTAAATCTGATAATTTTCCAGCTCCACTTAAGATCATTGCTGAAACTAAATCTTTATTTAAGAAATCAATCACAGATTTAACACCTTGAGAGCCACCTAACCCTAAACCGTATAAAATTGGACGGCCTACAGCAACTGCTGTTGCACCCATAGCTACCGCACGTACGATATCAATACCACGACGAACACCACCATCTAAAATGATTGGTACACGTTTATTTACAACTTTAGCAATAGCAGGTAAGGCAGTCATGCTTGCAGGAACACCATCAATTTGACGACCACCATGGTTTGACACTTGGATTGCATCAGCGCCAGCTTGAATAAATCTTTCGGCATCGTCTGGACGTAAGATACCTTTAACAATAACTGGTAAACCAGTAAAGCTTTTAATGAATTCAATGTCTTTAGTTGTTAAAGCTGTTTTTTGATTGAAGAAGTCACCAGTACCACCCATTTTTGGATCATGGTTACCGAATGATCTATCTGGACGGAAAGGGCTACCCATAGCGATGAAGTTTTCTGGTTGGCCAGGACCAAGTGCATCAGCTGTTAAAATGATTGCTGAATAACCTGCATTTTTTGCACGAGTTAACAATGATTTAGTCACTTCTTCATCATTGTTATAATATAACTGGAACCATTTAGGGCCTTTAGTTGATTCGGCAATTTGTTCAAGAGTTGCATTTGATGCGCCTGAAGAGCAGTACAAAGTATTTGCTAACTCTGCACCTTTAGCTGTTAATTGTTCTCCGCTTTCGTGGACCATTGCGTGAGCACCCATAGGAGCAACAATGACTGGAGATGCTAGATCTAAATCCAATAATTTAGTTGAAGTATCAATATCACTCCAAGATAAACCTACTAAGCGTTTTGCTGCTATGCGGTAATCATCAAATGCACGACGGTTTTCATGCATAGTCCACTCTGCACCAGCTGCACCAGATACAAATTCAAAACCAGCTTTTGGAATAACTTTACTTGCAGGTTCTTCCAAACGTTCAAGACTAACAACTTGAATTGGTTTATCTGCAGTACTTGCACCGTAAGCTGTTTTAGTTGCTTTTTTTGCACTTGTTGATTTGTCTGCTGCAAATGCTGGAGCACTCATAAATGGTAATGTACTTAATCCAACGCTAGCTACACCTAAACCTAGACCTGCAGCACTAAGAAATTTACGTCTAGATAGAGTTTCTTTTTCCGAAACTCCTACTGTTGTAGTTTCTACTTCTTTTACAGAAGTATCTAATTGATGAGATGAAGTCATATTTATTCCTCAATATTTGATGAAGATGAAAGAAATTGCAAGGCAAGTTTATTGACACATTATTTGTAATAATATTATATCATTTTTGCATTGCTAGTTGTTTTATTAACATAATAACCATAAATATTTAATGGTTATTTGTTTAAAAAACTTTGCTAATGTTAATTCTTTTTTTTTAAAATGTAAATAATTGAATAAAAAATAAATGAGCGTATAATGCCAACCAATGTCCTTAATATTTAATGTTTTTTTATTATCAATTAATGGTAAATAAATAATTTATAAATATTAAAAAATATATTAAGAGGCATTAATCTAAAGTATTAATATTTTAATAGATATATTATTTTTATAATTTATTGGTACTTTTTACTTTTGTTTTAGTTTGAGGATTTTAGTATGTCATTTAAAAAAACTTTGCTAGCTCTAGCAAGCATGACTTTCTCTTTGGGTGCAGTTGCTGCATCTGATACTGGTGTTGATGTTGACATATCCCAATATGAAAATCGTACAATGTTACCGGATATGACTGTAGGTATGTGTGATACTGTTGCACCTACATTGGTCCATATTAAAGATAACTTATATCGCCATACAAATGGTGCAGGTTTAGCCGTTCATAGTGGTCTGGTTATGATTACTGATGAAGGCGCTGTGGTTGTGGATGGCGGAGCTACCTGTGCTGCAGAATGGCTTAATAATGAAATTAAAACTCGTTTTAATGTTCCTGTAAAATATGTAGTTTTAACTCATGCACATGCTGACCACATGGCTGGTAGCCAAGTATTCCAAAAAGCAGGTGCAACAATTGTTGCAAATCAAAGAGCGGTTGAACCAATTGTTGGTGAAAAACTTCCTTATGCTGTACCAAATCGTGTATTTGATAAAGATATGACTATTAGTATTGGCGGTGAAACTGTTGAATTACATCGTGTCGCACCAAGCCATTCAGATAGTATGATAATGGTATTATTCCCTCGCCAGAAAGCCCTACAATGTACAGACGTGTGTGAAAGTAAGAGTATGCCATATAATGACTTCTTAGATTTCTACTATCCAGGATGGATTGATACTTTAAATTGGGTATTAGAGCAAGATGTTGATGTTATTGATGTTGGTCACTATGGTTTAGCAACAAAAGAAGATGAAAGAGCTTTGCGTGATTACATGGTAGATTTACATGATCAAGTGCTTCATTTAGTGCGTGAAGGTCAATCTTGGGATCAACTTTACCGTAATGTTAAATTTAGTCCAGATATTCAAGATTGGATTGGTTTCAATAATATGAAAACATTAAATATTGTTGGTATGTATCGTTGGGTTTCTAACCACCGTCGTGGTGAATGGTAATCATTCGAATAATTTCAAATAAATTTGAATAAATAAAGAGAAAGCCGTGCTTATTTTTCAGAAGCATGGCTTCTTTTTATTTAATACCTATAGAAAGATATAATGTATTGTTTTTAATGATATATTTTAATTGAATTAAATTTTTATTTAAGTTATTTAATAATTTAAAAAATTATATTTTATTTTTATTAGCAAATATATTTTAATTATTTTTATTAAGATAAAATTATATTACTATTAGAAATATGAATAGTAATTTATAAAAAACAATAAATTTCTGTGCGTAAATTATACATGAGTATAATTAATAAGCTTATAAATGATAAGAGTTTTCTCGAAGCATGAGATGCTTTATAATGACGCGATTTTTCCTTAAAACAAGACAAAGAGGTTAAGAATGAGTACTCCAATTTATAAACGTATTTTACTAAAACTTAGTGGTGAAGCATTACAAGGTAGTGAAGGGTTTGGTATCGATCCTTCCATTCTAGATAGAATGGCTATTGAAATTAAAGAATTAGTGGAGATGGGAGTTGAAGTTGGTGTAGTTCTTGGCGGGGGAAACTTATTCCGTGGTGCAAAACTCGCTAAAGCAGGGATGAATCGTGTAGTGGGTGATCATATGGGAATGCTTGCTACAGTCATGAATGGACTTGCAATGCGCGATGCTTTACACCGTGCAGAGGTGAATGCCAAATTAATGTCAGCATTTCAGTTAAATGGTATTTGCGATACTTATAACTGGTCAGAAGCGATAAAAATGTTACGTGAAAAACGTGTCGTGATTTTCTCTGCTGGAACAGGTAGTCCATTTTTTACCACTGATTCAGCAGCCTGTTTACGTGGTATTGAAATCGAAGCTGATGTGGTATTAAAAGCAACAAAAGTTGATGGAGTATATGATAAAGATCCAGTTAAAAATCCAGATGCAGTATTGTATAAAACATTAAGTTATGAAGAAGTGATCGATAAAGAATTACAAGTTATGGATTTAGCTGCATTTACTTTAGCTCGTGACCATGGCATGCCAATCCGTGTGTTTAACATGGGCAAGTCCGGAGCATTACGTCAAGTTGTATTAGGTACAGAAGAAGGGACTACAATTTCTTAATGTAATTTTTTAAGAATATAATTATAAGAAATTTTCTTCATAATTTTTATTTAGCCATAAGGTATCAAGGGATTCTTTGTGGCTTTTTTGTTAATGAACACCTAAATGTAAATATTTTTGCAATTTTTTGTAAATGCATATAGACTCCAAAAACATATTAGTCGGGGTGCGATTTTACTTGCTGAGATAATACCCGTGAACCTGATTCAGTTAATACTGCCGTAGGAAACTAACATTATGTCAAAATATATACTATTCAAATTCTACCTGTCTTTTATTTTCTATTTTAAATCATCATCTATTTAGCAACATCTTACTATTTGCAAGGTGTCTGATATGCGTAGCGTAATGATTGACAATCTAACCTTAGCATTTGATCAACAAGTGCTATTTAACGATTTTTCTTTTAGCCTAGTCAAAGGGCAATGGACTACATTACTTGGTAGTTCAGGCGTGGGAAAATCAACTTTACTTAGGGCGATTGCGGGCTTAGAAAATGAAGCCATTCAACAAGGAAAAATAGATTTCTCTCCTCAATCAAAAATTGCTTGGTTAGCCCAAGAAGATGCCTTATATCCTTGGCTCTCTATTTTGGATAATGTCCAACTTGAAGCACATTTATCAGGGCGTAAAAATCAACAAACAGTAGAAAAAGCTAAAGCGTTACTTGAACAGGTAAAGATGATAGAGCATATTCATAAAGCGCCTTATCAACTCTCTGGTGGCCAAAAACAACGTGTTGCTCTAGCAAGAACTTTAATGCAAGAGGCTGATATTATTTTGATGGATGAACCTTTTTCTGCATTAGATGCAGTAACGCGTTATCAGCTACAAAATCTTGCCTATACTTTACTCAAAGATAAAACAATTTTATTGATCACCCACGATCCGCAAGAAGCTATTCGTTTGAGTCATCGTATAGCGATCTTAAAGGGGAGCCCAGCAACCATTACTCATCAGATATCTTTACCCGATGATTTACCTCGAGAGTTAAATCAAGAATCCCTCTGGAAATTGCAGAAAGAATTACTCGACGAACTTGCAAGCGGGGATTTAGTATGAAAATTTTACCGATTATCCGCCCGCTTGTATTAGCTGTTATATTACTTATGTGTTGGCAATTAGCTGTGACATTTTGGCAGATTCCTCACTATTTATTGCCAACACCCCTCGATATTGTGAATAAGTTTTCTGAGAATACCTCATTATTGTGGCAACATACTCAGACTACATTAATTGAAATTGTGGTTGGTTTAGTACTTGGTGTGCTATTTGGACTTTTATCCGCAGTACTTTTGAGTTTATCTAAGACAATTTCTTCATTTTTATTGCCGATCCTGATCACTTCTCAAGCGATACCGATATTTGCCATTGCCCCATTACTCGTCCTTTGGTTTGGGTATGGCATGGCATCTAAGATTGTGATGACTATCCTTATTATTTATTTCCCTGTCACCGCAGCCTGTTATGACGGTTTAAGAAACACACCTAAAACGTGGTTGGAATTGGCAAATACTATCAAGATCTCACCGCTTGCGTTATTACTTAAAGTGAAATTCCCCGCGGCATTGCCTGCATTAGCATCGGGTTTGAGAATTGCGGTTTCGATTGCTCCCATTGGGGCGGTGATTGGCGAATGGGTTGGTTCATCAGAAGGGCTGGGCTATTTAATGTTAAATGCGAATGCTCGAATGCAAGTTGATCTCATGTTTTCAGCCCTATTTATTCTCGTTTTAATCACGCTCTTTTTGTATTTTTTTACAGATAAATTACTACGCTATTTTATCCCTTGGATTTCACAAGTTCGCTAATTCCGATCTATTAGTTTAAAGGAGACATTATGTCGATTATTGATAAATTCATAAGCAATGCTCAGCCTTATTGGAGAGCCTATGTTGAGCATGATTTTGTTCAGCAGTTAGGGCAAGGTACGTTGAGCAAAGCCTCTTTTCAGCATTATTTAAAACAAGATTATTTATTTCTTTTTCAATACAGCCGAGCTAATTCATTAGGCATTTTTAAGGCAGAAAATTTTGAACAAATTTTTCAGGCTCAACAAATGAATGCAGACTTATTACAAGAAATTCAATTACATATCGATTTTTGTAAAAGCTGGGGTATTTCGGAACAAGAATTGTTTAGTACACCAGAATCATCCGCCTGTATTGCTTACACTCGTTATGTCTTAGATTGCGGTATCAAAGGAGGATTAGCTGAGCTTTATGTTGCTCTTGCACCTTGTGCGATTGGCTATGCAGAAATTGGCAAAAGATTAAGTGAACAAGGCAGTGGAGCAAACAATCCTTATCAAGATTGGATCAATACTTATGCGGATCCAGAATTCCAAAAATCAGCACAAAATTTGGCAGACAATATTGAAAAACTTTGTGCAGATCTGACCGCTTCACAACTTGAGAAACTTCAACACATTTTTAATACAGCCACCAGAATGGAAATGGCATTTTGGCAAATGGGTTTAGATTTAAGTTAAAGAGGAAAACACAATGAAAAAATTGACAGTCGCATTATGCCTTATGGCAAGTTTAGCAAGCACGGGTTCAGCTTACGCAAAAGAAAAAATCTCGCTGATGTTGGATTGGTTTGTGAATCCCGATCACGCAGCGCTGATTGTTGCACAACAAAAGGGCTATTTTGATAAATATGATTTAGAGGTTGAAATTATTGAGCCTGCTGATCCTTCATTAGCACCTAAATTAGTCGCTTCTGGTGATGTTGATATGGCGGTAGATTATCAACCTCAATTACAACTACAAGTGGCTGAGGGCTTACCTGTAGTAAGAATCGGTACATTAATTTCCAGTCCGCTAACAAGCCTAGTTGTACTTAAAAGTGGAAACATTAATCAATTATCTGATTTAAAAGGGAAGAAAGTAGGGTATTCAGTAACAGGTTTTGAAAGCACTATTTTGGATATGATGTTGCAGTCATCAGGTGTCACAAAAGATGATGTTGAGTTAGTTAATGTGAATTTCTCTCTTTCTCCATCATTGTTATCTGGTCAAGTTGATGCGGTCATCGGGGCTTATCGCAATTTCGAACTTAATCAGTTGAAATTAGAAAAAAATGAAGGTTTAGCATTTTACCCAGAAGAACATGGTGTACCTGCTTATGATGAGTTAATTCTTACGGCTAACACCAAAAATATTTCAGATAAAAAATTCTCTGATTTTTTAAGTGCGTTAGAGGAAGCAACTATCTTTACCTTAAATCATCCAGATGAAGCGTGGGAAGCCTTTGTTAGTTATAAGCCAAATGAATTAGGTGATGAATTAAATCAAATGGCATGGAAAGATACTTTACCTCGTTTAGCGTTAAGACCAAGAGCATTAGATGCTCATCGTTATCAAGCAATGGCAGAATTTATGCAGGCTCAAGGGTTAATTAAAACAGTGCCAGAATTAAAAAATTACGCTGTTGAATTACAGTAGAGGAAAGAATATGAAATCAATTTATTTAGAAAAAATCAGACTGCAAAATCCATTGATCCACAATATTACCAATATTGTCGCAGCCAATTATTGTGCTAATGGATTATTGGCGATAGGTGCTTCGCCAATTATGTCTGCTAATGTTGAAGAAATGGAAGAAGTCCCAGCTTTAAGTCAGGCTCTTGTGATTAATATAGGCACACTGATTGGTAAAGAAGCAGAGGCGATGTTATTAGCAGGTAAAACCGCCAATAAAATTGGTATTCCTGTGGTATTAGATCCTGTTGGTGTTGGGGCAACCAGTTACCGTAAGCAAATTATCAGTCAATTATTAGCGGAAGTTCAGTTCGCACTGATTCGAGGTAATGCGGGCGAATTAGCAACCATTGCAGGCGAAGATTGGCAAGCGAAAGGTGTAGATGCGGGAGATGGTAATGCGGATATGAATAGCATTGCGAAAAAAGTGGCTAATCAATATCAATCTGTTGTGGCAATCAGTGGAGAAGTGGATGTGGTAAGTGATGGAGTAAAAACCGTCAATATCCATAACGGTACACCAATGTTCCCTAAAATTACGGCATCAGGTTGTTTATTAAGTTCTGTTTGTGGTGCTTTTTTGGCAGTTGCTGAAAAACAACATTATTTTGATGCCGTAGTGGAAGCTTGTACTGCTTATGCAGTTGCAGGGGAAATCTTAGCAGAAAAATTATCGCCAACGGATAACGGACAATTCTATGTTGGATTGCTTGATCAATTAGCCAGTTTATCGGTTGAGAAGATTGAACAATATGGGAGAGTAAACAATGTCTAATGTAAAACAAGCACTGACTATCGCAGGTTCAGATAGTGGCGGTGGAGCAGGTATTCAAGCAGATTTAAAGACTTTCCAAATGCGAGGCGTATTTGGTACTTCGGCGATTACTGCGATTACTGCTCAAAATACTCTAGGTGTATTTGATATTCATCCAGTGCCAATTAAAACCATTGAAGCTCAGATCAAAGCAATTGCTGATGATTTTGATATTCAAGCAGTAAAAGTTGGGATGTTAGGCACACCAGAGATCATTGAGTGTGTGGCAGAAAATTTGAAAAAATATCAATTTGGGCAATTTGTATTAGATCCTGTGATGATCGCAAAAGGTGGTGCGCCTTTATTGCAAGAAAATGCGGTGAATGCTCTGGTCGAAAATTTACTGCCTTTAGCTGATGTAATTACTCCGAATATTCCCGAAGCTGAAGCGTTAAGTGGTGTAAAAATTACTGATGAAGCATCAGTGAAGGAAGCGGTTAAACGCTTAAAAGCACTAGGAACTAAAAATGTCATCATTAAAGGCGGGCACGAATTAGATTCTCAAAGTGAAATTTGTCGAGATTGGGTGTTTACGGACAAAGCACAATTTGTTTTAGAGTCCCCTCGTTTTAATACACCCCATACGCATGGTACAGGTTGCACATTTTCCGCTTGTTTAACCGCTGAATTAGCCAAAGGTCAGCCAATGGAAGAGGCTATGAGAATTGCAAAAGACTTTATTACAGCGGCTATTACCCATCCATTAAATATTGGACACGGACACGGACCAACTAATCATTGGGCTTATTCGCAGTTGTCATAAGAACGGTTGTAAGAAAAACAGTTGTAAGGAATAAAATATGCAAAATATTCGTCAGATCTTACCGCTTTATTTTATTGCGGGAACTCAGGATTGCCGTCATTTATCGGGTGATCCTGCTCAACATTTGTTATCGATCTTGGAACAGGCATTACAAAGTGGTGTAACGTGCTTTCAATTCCGTGATAAAGGGAAATTTTCATTAGTTGGTCAACCCGAAAAGCAAAAAGAATTAGCAATTAAGTGCCGTGATCTTTGTAATAAATACAACGTGCCTTTCATCATTGATGATAACGTCGATTTAGCCTTAGAAATTAATGCCGATGGTGTCCACGTTGGACAAAGTGATATGTCAGCATTAGAAATTCGCAAAAAAACAGATAAACCGATTATTGTTGGATTATCAGTGAATAAAATGACAGAAGCTTTAGCAAGCAACGATCTTGAGGCGATTGATTATTTTGGTATCGGACCAATTTTCCCTACGCAATCTAAAGAAGATCCAAAACCTGTAGTCGGTATAGATTTTATTAAAACCTTAAGAGAAGCGGGAATTACTAAACCACTAGTTGCGATTGGGGGCGTGAAAGCTGATAGTGTCGAACAACTTCGTAAAAATGGTGCAGATGGTGTTGCAGTGATTACGGCGATTACCTATTCTGAGAATATTCCTCAAACAGTAAAAGCATTACTACGAGGACATCATGAAGAATAATTCCCCACAAAAGATTGTGATTGCCACAATGGTGGGGACAGCCATTGAATATTTTGATAATTATATCTATGCAATGGCTGCTGTGTTGGTATTCAATCATCAATTTTTTAGTAGTGCTGATCCACTTTCTAACCAATTAGCCTCACTCTCCACATTGGCTTTAGCCTTTTTCGCTCGTCCGATAGGTTCTATTTTATTTGGGCATATTGGCGATAAATTTGGTCGAAAAAAATCCCTCGTTTTTTCGCTTATCATGATGGGCATTTCCACTGTTGTGATTGGCTTTTTACCAACTTATCAAAGTATTGGTATTTGGGCGACTGTATTGCTCTGCCTTTGTCGTGTTGGGCAAGGTATTGGTATTGGGGGAGAGTGGGGCGGTGCTGCGCTCGTTGCGATAGAAAATGCTCCTAAAAATAGACGTGCGTGGTTTGGGATCTTCCCTCAACTTGGCGCGCCAATTGGCTTACTGTTAGCGAATGCCGTCTTTTTCATTGTGAGTTTAATTGTTGGCGAAGAAGCTTTTGTTGAATGGGGATGGCGTATTCCATTTATTTCTTCCGTTGTGTTAGTGGTTATGTAACGCGTTGAATTTTTTTGCATAAAAAGCCATTTTATTTTGCATAATACTAGCAAAGATAACTATGCAAAATAAAATGAATTAATTTAATAAAAATTTACTTTCAGAGGAAATGGCTATAGAATGAAATTGTTTTTACGGAATATCTATTTATTAGACTTTAATGGCAAAAAGCTTGAGATGCTACAACTCCCAAGCTTTTTTTTAATTGCGTACCTAAACCCTTTAAAATTTATAAACCATATTATCTTCATACTTCCCGTTGTGGCTTGCTGGCGCATTCATTATAACTCTTCTAGCACTCTCAAATGCTTTCCAATTATCTACCTTACTTATGTTTCTCCTTTTTTTTCTTAAAAAAGAACCAACCAAACAATCTTACGACAACCCAAAACACCCAAGCTTGAACTGGCTTGTTGTTTTGAATCATACAAACTCTTAATCTTCGATCTGCTTCGCTTCGGGATACAGTCCCTTTAACCCCATAATCACGATCGTGCTGGTGACAGCAATTATTTGTTTTTTGAGAGGTTTTTTTTAAACCTGTACAGTAATTTTTTTTAGTCAAGTTTACCCTCCAACTCTAACAATCTCTTTTCAAGCTCTCTAGATTTTCTTCTAGCCGACTCTACTTCCATAAACAAACATTCGTCCGCTCGAATAGCCCATCTATCACCTGAAGGAATAGCCTCTTGAATAATAGTTCCATCTTCATCTCTTATTTCAGGCTGTCCCTCCCAACTTTCGAAGCAAAGTAGTCCATAGTCTTGGGCGTTCAAGCCTTTGGATTCAAAGGTTTCTTTTATATTTTGTGCAATTACTCCTGTATGAAATCTCGCATTTAATCCCTTCTCTTCAACGGAATCTTTCCATTTGTATTGAATAAAATTAACCTCGCGCCACGCTTCGATGACGTCATCAGGGATTTGACCAACATCCTTCTTAAGTCGCCCGTCTGATGTCGAGATAGCGCCAGTTCCAGCGTAAATTTGACTAAACCTTGTGTTTACACCACCGAGCGATGTCTTATTATCGTTATGAGCCTCTGGTCTCCAAGAATTAGCTGCATGGTCATATCTCATCATTGTTTTACTTTTTGAAACAATTTGAATAGCGGAATTAGTATTATCTACCCTAATTCCACAGATAGTATTCTCATCGTCGACCGACGAAAACTGTGCATAAGGTCCATCTGTTGTTATTGTCACCCCAGCAGAGCTTCGCCCACCATCTATGACAATGTTATCTCTAGTTTTTGTCGCTTTTTTAGTTTTACCCGAAACTGTGCGACTACTTCTAAAAATAGCATTTCCTGTTGCGAATACATTTTCTCCCGCTAAGGTTTTTAAAACATCACCTCCTGCTCTCAAGATTTCAGTTTTAGCTTTAAAATCAACCATGCCGCTAGAGCTTTTATCAAACAAGGTTAACGCGTGAATGTTTGCTATTCTATTAAGAGTTAAATGACTTCCAGTTCTTTCCTCTGAACCATAAAGGTAAATAATTTTGTTCTCATATTTCACAACCGAACCTTGTCCGCAAGCACTAGCCCCTCTTTTCTCAGCGTGATAAGCATAACCCACCATAAACACTTGGGCGGAATCCCAGAAGGTATTTCTCTTGTTTATATCACACTTAATATAATAAATCGGTGCCAATCTATCATCAGTAAAACCTGCCTCACTTCCGTTTCTCGCGGTCGTAAAAGCGTGAATCACTCCATCAGTAATAATCAATGGAACACATGAGTCTTGTAATTTATTATTTAAAAAAACACCTTCTGGCACTTGGCTACGATTAATGGTATTCAAATTATCATCGGAAAACCAAAAATACGGTCTACCTCCATTGTTCCCATTTCTGATAAATCCAGCGAAAATTCCATTCTCACATTTAACTGTTGGTTCTTCAAATTCACTGCCCTTCGCTAACTCAATAAATGTGAAAGAGGCGCCACCATCTTCTGATTTATATAAACCGCACCCTTCACTCCAAGAAGCTCCAACCACAAACCCATTGGGAGTTGGTGCGAAGCTATGAATCATAACTGGCTGCGAGCTTGTCCAGCTTGGCAAGGGGAATTCAATGTCGGTAATAGTAAATTTTTCTGAATAATTAGCAGTTTCGCCTTCAGGGATCTTTCTTTTATGAAGAGCATAACTAAAAGGTTGCACGCCACCTTTTCTCTCAAAAAGGTACTCAAATCCCTGAGACACGCCTGCAGACCATATTGTGTTATTCTGTCTTGTGATATCCAGAAGATTTGGAGATGAGTACGAAGTACCTGCATCTTCAGAGAAGATCAACGCTGCTTGAACTTCTGCGTCAAGATGAGAGTCAGCTGTTGATACCCAGCATCTAATTTGATTATTAAGCAAATACGCCGAATCCTGAGGATGCGACACGTAAATTCCAGCATTAGTCACTTTTGCGACATCTGTTTTAAAAAAGTCAGGAGTTGGGTAAAGCAGTTTGCCAATCTTAAAACAAGCATTAGTAAATAAATCAATGTATTGTGGAAGGTTACTTACAACCAACTCTTGTCCAAGGCAATCAATTGGTAGGCGAGTCTTATCAATAAATTGCACTACATCATCTTGATTGGAATTTTTTAAAAAACCAAAGTCATTAATGGTTAGTTTTTTAAAAACTCTTTTCCAACGCCCACCATTATTTTCAACGACAAAACACACACCACCATCATCAGGAGTGATTAAGTCTTGTAGGTCGGCAATAAATTCGCCACCACCTGTTACGCCACCTTCATAATAAGATTTTACAATAATTCTCTGACCATGAGACTCGGGGCGAATGGTGCGAAGTTGCCCCACTGATTCAGCTTGACCTATTAACTTATAAGCATCAGCGGCTCCTAAATTTTCAATTTGTTGTTGGTACCCTTTATCTATAAGTGACTTTATTGCAAGAGTGATTTGATTTAACTGTTCACCATCAGGCTCAATACCTGCTTCTTTTAAAAGAGTTTTGGCTTCTTTTTGAAGATTAATAACACCGTCTTGAATATTATTTAAAAACTCGGCTGTAACAATCGTGCCATACTCTCCAGTAGATGGATTGCCGTCAACAAACCTACCTGTAGCAGTATTGATTGTTTTCATCACTTCACGCATTAAAATTCTCCTAAATAACGAATCCAGCATCTTGAAAATGCAGGTTTTAATTCTTCCAAAAGCAACTCAAGCACAGGATCAAAAAAACGCCCCATCAACGCATCTCCTGCTTGGGATATGCCTGCTCTAAATCTTTTATAGCTATCTGTTTGAGTATTAACATTAACAAAAAAAGTCCAAATAATATCTTTATGCCAAAGCATATCTCCAGCATGAGAGACCCCGCTAATAAACGGAGTGGGTTCTTTTATTTCAATGTCGTAACCTAGCTCCGCCGCTTTTTTAGTAATATATTCAATTGATAAACCACCCAAATCATTTAATTTCGCAATAACTCTATCAATTCGCACCTCAATAGATTGAGTATTATTTTTTATGCCTAAAACACGTTCCCATTCACTAATAAAAACCCCCGTTAATGGATTTAATCCATCTAAAGTTTTTTTAGCGGATAAAAACGAAACATCTAAAGCCCGTCCATCCACCTCTAATGATTGATGGATATTATCTCCACTGATGTTATAAGAAACTGGAGGAAGGAGCTTAATCAAAGAACGAGCATGAATTGATGACATTAACTCATCTCCCTAACAACAAGAGAGCCAAGTTTGAACCATCCCATTTCGGAATACGCATCAATCTGCTGATTAGCATTTGGCTTAACAATTTTCCTATCAACAACTCCAATCAAATCACTTACAACCGCTTCTATTTGAGATACCACAAGAGGATCTGCTGGCTTTAACCCTAAAAAATACTCAGATAAAGCTTGCTCAATATCTTTTGTTATAACCTCAAGCTCCATCTCTTCATCCAGTTTTACCTCTATTTCAAAATTAACTGGTTTTAAGACTGGTTTTATCACTAATGAAGATTTAGCAGTTACAGGTCTGACTGAATCAATAAAATTTTGACAAGCTAAAACAATCTCATCACTAGGCAGTCCATCACCGCTGGTAATAGCTATATCAACTGTACCTTCACCACGCCTTAAAGGGTAAACATAAGCCGAACTTACTCCATCCACTGACAATGCCCAGTTTTTATAATCATTTTTATTACCACCTGACGGAGGTCTTCTAATTCTTTCAAGTAAGCGAACTAGTAACTCAGCGTCGCTTTCTTGATCTGTTCCACCATTAACACTTAACAATAAACATTCACTACTCACACCCACAGGTGCACTCATAAAGGTTGCTGGTGTACTATTTTTCAAATTACCCACCACTCCCGAAGAAGAAGCGATAACTGAAATTTGAATTACTCCTTCCTCAGGAATAACCCCTGAAGATGATGTAATGTAATAGCGATCATCTTCTGTTTTTATGATAAGATTTTCAGAAACGAAACTACCAACAACTCCTGAAACTTCTACTATGCCCGTTGCATAGGTAGCATTTTTCCGATAAATCTTTCTTAATCCAGCGTGCATTTCTAAATAATCAGAGTCGGCGGTGTCGGGAAAAGCTTGGCGGGCAATCCAATTTTGATGAGCGTAAATACCTGAGAGGCAACTAGCTAAAGCGGAAGCTCTAACATAATAATCAGAGTCTGAGCTAATATCAGCTCTAGGCTCTAATGAAGATATATCTCTCAAAATGCTATCTCTAATCTCTTCTAAAGTTGGTGTTATAAATGCCATTTAAACCTCATTTAAACTACTTTTACTAAGTGTTTAAAAACCAAAATCTCACCTCTGTTATCTGTAACTTGTATTTGCAATAACAAATTTCCATCGCCCTTTTGTGTATGAGTCACAGTGATTTCGATTGCTCTACCATCATCAATTAAAGGTTTTAAGGCTTCCTCTGCATATTGCTGAGCAAGCAACCCAACCCTAGCAAGATCTTTTTCTCGTTGAATAGTATGGAGCAGAGAACCTACACGCCCATCTGCCCACCAAGAGCCTAACGGTGTAGTCAATCTGATATACACTGCATTTTGCAGTGAATGAATGGTATTAGTTGTGTAGTCGCCAGTAAGCGGGCTGATTTCTCTGTCCATACTCAAAGGATAGAGAAATCAAAACAAGAAGAAATGCTGATGATGTTCAGTAGATTTTAGAGAGGAGATGACGTAGGCTTACCATCGCCTTGTTCATTATGTTTATGAGTTTTTAATGATACACTGCCTGCCTTCACATCGCCAGTAGTAGAAAAACTACCATCTTTTTGTTGAACAGGTCCTGAAAAACTCGCACCATTACCACCTTGCACTGCCATGCCTGAGTTACCATTAATTTGACCTTGTGCGGTAAATACTTGAGAGGTTTCTAAGGTTGGGGTAAAAAATTTTGCTTGGCTTAAAGCTGTAACTTCGTAGTTTTTGCAATTAACTTTAAAAGTATCACAATCAACTTCAATTACACGACCTTCTTTTAAAATAATAGTACTACCGCTTTTATCATAAACGGCAACCTCACCATTCTTTAACCCTTTAACTCTAAAGCTACCATGCTCTGTGGCAATCACAACACTATGTGTTGTTTCGCCCCCCATTGGCAATATTACCGCTTCGGTATTCTCAGGCGGAACAGAGGTAAATCCGAAGTGTTGCATAAGCTCAATATCTTGCAAAACTTCGCCTGATAACCCTGTAGCTTGAGAAAACTGGATAGCACTTTGGGTTTTTGTTACCTTTAAACTCCCTCTAAAAGCCAATCGCAAAGCATCTGTTGCAGATTTTCCAATTTGTTTTAATTGTTGAGTGAGTTTTCTCATTTTTATTTCTCCAACGCTAAATTAATCTTATCTTTCTTACTCTTTTTGCCTTTTTTACCTTTTCGATTTCTTGCTTTTTCTGATTTCGAAGAATAAGCATCTGGAGTCCAAACCCCATCTTGTTTTAACCTTAATTCCGTTTGTGTTCCATTCATTCTGGATAATAAGAATCGCCGACCCATTAAGAAAAAAATCGCATCAACACCATATTCCTCAACAATGACATGCACTCGTTGACCAGCTTCCCATAATGTACCTTGCTCTGTTTTGTGATCAGGTACAACAATCGTTAAAGTAAACCCCTCTAATTGCCAATCAGATAATTGCTTTTTTGCTTGTTTTTTCAGTGCTTCCAAATCCTCAACATCACTTAATACAACGGTTTTCGGTTTATAAATTTCCATATCTTCATCTTTATAAATCCACTTCAAATCATTCTTGTTACTGTCTCCATCCCGACCATGTCGCTGCCCCAAAAAAGTCACTTCACTATAACGTTGCGTAACGTCATACACCAAACTGACATCAGAAAAGTTATTTCTTTCACCATTTTTCATGCAACAAAGCGTAGCGACAGGGGGAGATGAATAATCCGCCCCTCCTACAATAAGAACACCCGAAGAATTAAACCAGCAATGCAACCCAGCAGAATTGGCACAACGCATAATGGCTTCCCATGCACTTTCGCCAATATCAATATCGACCTTATCAAGAATAGGGTTATTTTCTGCCTTTAGCTCAACCTGCTTAATTCCCAATGGTTCAACAATTTTTTTTACAGCCTCTAACACAGTCAATCCTTTAACATTAGTAATTGGAGCAGAGCAATCCACTAAAATTGAAGCTCTATCTCTTCCATTAAGAGAGAATGTTCGTTCGCCTTTTCTTAAATAATGCCTTGTGTTATCAACTATACCTGTCATAACCAATTGTTGGTTAATGTAAACCTTTGCAGTCTTCCCCGAATAATCAGGAATTACCTCATTTTGCTGAGAGGGTACACCTAGCTCAAATTGGAAAGCATCAGCAGGAATTAAAAAATCGCTATCAATATTGTAGCTTTTCCAACTTTTATGCTGCTTACCATCAATCTCAACTATAATGTCATTTTGTATAAGCATTGAGCAAATCCTCCGCTTTAATAAAATTAGGCATAGCGATTTGGGGGTTTAACAAAAGTAATTCGTCAGCGCGGCGATAATCTTGGTAAAAGTGATGTGCAACTTGATGGATTGTGCCGCTTACTTCACTTTTTCTTACAATTAACGGAGGTTTTTTGTTAATTGTAGTAATCGCCAATAACTTAAATTTATGGACAATACTTTTTAATTCCTCAGTCAATTTTTCTGTTGCTTGATAGATTGCGGTAGTTTTAGCTGATTCACTTTTCTTTTGATCTTCATGCTGAATATGTCTAACCTTATTGATTAAATCCAAAGCATTTAACCTTACATCATGATTTAACTTCTCAATTTCAAAAGCGGTTAATATATCGCCTTTATCCTCTATTAATAACGTTGAGAATTGAATAAGCTTTATTGTTATAAAAAAATCAACAATTGCAGAAAAATAAATCACATCCCCTTCATTTAACTTTATAAGTTTAGATTTCCCATAAGTTTCATTTTTCACAAGATCCAAAGGAATTTTTTTTACTGCTGACGTAGCTTCATTTACATTTCTTATTTTAGATGTGGACGTTAAAGAGTATCTATCAGCCACGTTTGCCACTCCGACATCAATCATCTCTTTAATATTCAAAATAGCGTTGGCACTTTTCTCTTGATAAGATAACATTGATATAGCTGAAGATAATTTGTACTTATTTTTATCCAAATCAAAAAGCTCTCTAATACTAGAAAATGTCTCATGAATTGCTCCCCATGAGTTTAATAATCTTGATTTCCAGTTATATAACACAGACATACTAGAGACTGAATTAGCCCAAAAATTCATACCCAAATCAACAGTATCTTCTAGCTTTGAGATTAATTCATCAATCTGCCCAATTTGAGATTGGAATAAAAAAATAGGCTTCGCTGGCGTAGCCTCAATAAAATTCAAATCTAGAGCAACATAATCAACGTAATCAGCTTCATGTCGAAGTGATGCGGATGAGCAAATCATATTAGGCATTCGACCAAAAACAGGATGCACCAAAACATCAGCACCTTGTTTTTGTAACACGCTCACTAATTTGTTTAAATCAGTATTGTATCCTTCACCAAAGAAAACAGCCTGCATCTGAACAGTACGAGCATTTAAGCCCATATCCTCTAAATCAACGCCATCCACAAAAGGGTATGAATGCTCAACTAGCGACTTATCAAGAGAATCGGTAATACTTAACACATCAAATCGAACACCTCGATATGAAGCTCGTTGAATAGGAACAGTCCAGCCCATATTACCCCCTAATCGCTTCATTAAATAAGTATTGAGACTGAGCCTCACCCACAACTCGACCATCTAGCTCCACAGTAATTCGATTATCAATCACTTTAGATTGCTGAGACAATCCAACTTTTAAAGCTTCGCCAATGGTATTCCCCAATGTTGAAAAGCCATTCATTAACTCATTATTTCTCTGGGTTCTACTATCCATCTGCTCTTGAGAATATCCTCCAATCTCATAACGAGCTTGAGCAACCTTATTGTCCTGTGCTAAATAAGCCAAAGCATATCCCCCATAAAGAGGCTTGGTTTCTTTGCTCTGAATGGAAGGACCACCATAATAAAATGAGCTTTTAGTCTCGCCGTTGTTGTAAGCTTTTGCGAACTTAACTTTAGCACTTACTCGCTTTTCTTCTTCCATTTCAGATCTAGCTTGCTGGTAAGGCTGTTGTTCGCCAATAGCTCCAATCATCCCCAAATAACCAGTCCCGCTAAGCAATGTACTTCCTGCACCTAACAAGCGGCTAAGTCGTCCGCTTTTGCTTAAGCCACTACTTATTCCACTAGCTGTTCCTGCTACTGACGTTTTACCTATTCCACCTTTACCTCGACTAAGCAAATCAGGCAAGAAATCACGCCCACCAAATAATGCCATAGCACCTGCAGCAGTGACAGCCGCTCCAGCTAAAGCCTTCACGCTTTCTGTCGCACCAACTAATGCTGAAGTTAATTTTGGATATTCCTCACCATAATTCGCTAGTTTTTCAGCGATGTCGCCAGTGGCATCAGTAATTGAACGAAAAGATTCGATTTCTCCCATTTTTTTTACATTTTCAGCCTTTTGAAATTTCATAGCTGCTGTATCCATAATGAAATCAGCATCTTGTGCAGTTCCACCTAACGCAGATTGATAAGCTTCTTCAACATTCTCACTTGTTTTCTTTTGAGAGCGAACCCCATACAAGCCGAGCCAAGCTTGACGGTCAGCTACTAACTCACCAACACGTGAACCTTCCATATAGTCTGCGATTCGATTTAATGCTTCAGCACGATCTCCTTCTGTACTTGCATTTTGCAAGTCGTGAATTGCCTTTTGATATTCCTTATCCCCAACAAGAATATCATCAACAATAGACAAAAAAGCTTCTACAGGGCTTTTACCTTGCCCCATATAACCCGCCATGCTTGCCTTTAAATCCACCTCACGAGCTTTGCCGTTTTTGTCAACATAATCAATATTTGATGCTCGATTAATCGTATCTTGTGAATTTAACTTTGCTAAGAAATTCATGGTATTTGTAGCGGTTTCTGAACTTCCTCCTGATACATTGGTTACTTGTTGCAAAATCTTGAACATCTCTTTTGCCCCATCCAAACCTTTTAATCCAGCACCATTAGCAGCAGCGAACAATGATGGAGCGTACTGAGCCATATCCTTTAACTCAAATCCACCCGCTTTACCCGCAGCATTAGCGTAGTCAATAAAATCTTGAATTTGATTTTGCTCAATACCATAACCCAGTCCTGAATTCACCAAAGCAGCAATATCTAAGGTGCTTGCTCCTGTCGCTGTTGCATTCATTTGAATAGTAGGCAATAGTGATAACGCATCATCCACACTTACTTTACCTTTGGAGATTATTTCACTCAGAGCATCAATTACTGTATTTTCATCACCTCCATAACTCATAGCGGTTTTGATTGCTTGATGAATATTCTGCATCCCTTCTTTTCGCCCAGCTTTATCTCGGTCGGAATAGGCGGTGTTTGCCAAGTAAGCCAATTTCAAATCATAATTTGCAGTGGATTTAATTGGATCAGAAATTAATCTCGCACCCACCCCAATTCCCGCAGTTAATGCCATTGCACCTCGCGCCATATTCCCCATACGCTGACCAGTAGGCATTTTTCCCATTTCTGCATTAAGTTCTTTAACCCGTTGGCGAGCGACATCCTGTGCTCGAGCTATTTCGCGAGCAGATGCAGTTCCACTTCGTGCTAAGCGGTTATATTGAGCAACAGTACGAGAGATTTCGCGCTGAATTTGACGCTCAGAGCGAACCCCTAACCCCTCTCTTGCTCGAGCTAATTGCTGGCTGGAGTAAATCGCACTACGATTAGCTTTATTGGTAACTTGTTCCGTCTGCTTTACAGTTTGTTGCTGAACCCTTGCTGTCTGCTTTGTGCTGTTTTCAATTTCTTTATTCGATTGCTTAACTTTTTGTGAAACACCTTGAATTGCTTTACTTGCGTAATCTTGCACTTTTAGCAACAAGCTCATCGTGAAGTTTTTAGCCATATAAACCCCATTTAACTGCTATTAAAAAAGGGCATAACGCCCTTTTATTTATCCCCTTGGTTTTCGCATTGAAAAAATTGTGCTGTTAGATTCTTTTTTACTAGAATCAGATGAACCATTAATACTGTCTATATAACACTTCACCCAGCTAGTCGCCTCAAGGTGTGACATATTCCATACACTTTCTGCATTAAATCCCACCTTGACTAATATCAACACTGTTTTTTGATAGTGCTGATAAGCTTCTTTTAATCCGTAATGCGTTAAACTTTTTCCTTTGGTGCTAAATTCTCCCCAGCACCTTGCCGCTTTTTTCTCAAATCGCCAATCTGAGCAAGCACAAGGTCATAATCATCGGTGGTAAGATTATCTAACAGAAATTGAGGAGTGAGTTCTTCAGCAGGAATACCTTCAATATTCAACTGTTGAGCAAGATATGCCATATCGATTAGAGGGCGGCTCTTAATATCATTCCTGTCAATATTAAGCGATTCAAGCATATCTAACGCTTGAATTTCCCTTCCAATAGTTAATAAACTCACACTAAAATCATAATGCAACTCATCTTGATAATAGACACCAAGCAATAATTGACCTGACGACGTTAACTGCATTATTCTTCCACCTTATTCAATGCACTTAATTGAATATCAATCACGGCCTCATTATCCACAGTGTAACTTTCACCCACTTCGGTAACAAAACACCCTAGATAAGATGTTCGTTTATCTGAATTATTAAGAGGGTAAATAGTTAATTTTGCATCATCGATTCCCGCCCAATCAATCTCAGAGCTATCAGTAGGCATAACTGCAGAAACCGCAATCGTCCATTCTTTAATGCCTTTAGCAAATCCTCTCGCTCTACCTGAGCTGTTCATTGTTTTCACGAGTTTGCGACCTGTAACCTCTCTTGGGTCACATTTTGTCACCTCAATTTCTCTACCATCCACCTCGAGCACGATAGAGCCAGCGTATTTCTCAGCCATTTATCCCTCCTACCTATAAAATCAAATCAATGCGATTAGCCACAACGTGTAAACCATTCACCACATCCGCAGGAATTGCAGTATCGAGCCTATTCGCATCTTGTCCATTGCGGCTTACAATCAACTTGCTCTTATGCTCATCAACACGCTCTACAACCTCCAGATCTTCTAATCGATAAAGCACATCCAAGATTTCAGAACGCACCTGTTTAGCGATTTTGTTATGTAACTTAGAGCGAGGGAAACGTAGCTCAATACGTTGCTCAATCGCTTTTCTAACATAATCCATTGAACGAATAGTTGTTAAATCTAACCAACTTGGGTCATCTGTATTAGTCGCAGATTTCGTGTAAGTAGTAATAGCACGCATAATTCGCACTTTGAAATTCACAACCTCTAAAGGTGTCAAACCGTTATACAATGCTTGGTTAAACTCTGAGAATGTAGGGTATTGAGAACTATCTACGACTGACAACCCTTTAACCTCCAAAGTGTTTAAAGGTCTAGCTGGGTCTTCTTCACTTGCGATAATTGCCGCATAACCTGCTGCAAGTATCGCATTGGATTCAATCGCTCCTTTATACCAAGCTACCGTAATACGTTCACTATTTAAACGAGAGGTAAAAGTAATACCTGTTGCCATTGTTCCACGCCAAGACATCACGCCAATAGCTGGCTTTTTCGCTGTAGGGCTTGAAACGGATTCCAAATGTTCACGTAACGCACTCGCATTTGTTTCATCCACAAAAGGGGAAACTATGATATTAAAATGCTCACCCGCAACACTAGCTAATGCTCCAGCTAAACTAGCGTTTTGCTGTCCACCCGCTAGGGCAGTAAGTGAAATAGCAACATCAGCAACAGCACTTGGTGCATCAAGCTCAATTTCATTACCGATTTCCCCTTTGGATTTTGCTGTAAGCTTTAACCCTTTATTGCTACTATCTGCATCAATAGTCGCCAATACAGGACAATCTCTCGCGCCATTAATTACTGCCATCAATCTATTAGCTAATGCAGTATCAGACTCACCTTTAGCGATTGCTAATGAATAAGGGACACCACTTATTTTTAAAGACATCACCCCTGCATTAGACGCTGTGCCATTGAATGCAACTTTACCAGTAGCAGCAACACCTGCACGGTTATCTTTTAAACCAACAACAGTCAAACGGATATTGGGGTTGTTACGCAACGCTTGACGAACCATCAAGTGAGCCCAAGAACCAGCCCCAAACTCTTCTTCAGCTTGAGTGTCGCTGAATATTTTGATTGGTGAGCTAAATTCTGTTTCAATTTCTTTAGTTTGAGGTGCAACAATTAGCACTTCTTGAGGGTTTACTGGTAACGAATTAACCGCTTGCTTTGAATTGTATTCTGAATAAACCCCCGGCTTTCTAATTGATGTAGGGATGCTATCAAAGACAATATTTGTCATTACTTTTCTCCTGATTTTGCATTTTTTCGACCAGAACTAACCGCTTGCTCTTCAACAAGCACCAAATCACCATCACTTAAACGACGGTGGTAATAAACTGAATCCTCAACCTCCACCACTGCATCACCTACAATATAATTGTATGGTTGATTTTCCATTGGCACTTTCACACCATCTACTGCTTTAACTTTCATGTGTCACCACCTCAAACTCTACTTTTGCATCGCTATTTGGGTCAAAGATACCCCCATTTACTTGAACCAACTCACCTTTAGGTTGATCCAATTTTCCATGATATTTTTTAAATAAAACCTCATCCCCTTCACCGACAGGGAAACAACCATCATCAAGGAATTTATCCTCGTCATACCGCACCTCGAACTCAATGGTAAGTGCAGATAACTTTTCATTACGCACCTCTGCGTTATTCCAAATTGTTCTGATTCGCTTAGGTTGGATAGGAGCAACTAAGCCATCTAACGTCTGATTGATAAGCAGATACTTAACCGCGTCAAGCAACTGGTTCACGCCAATCTCATTAGACGTTAATCCACCTTTTCGACCTGATTCCTCACTACGCATTGAGCGAGCTAAGACCAATACAACAAAGGTGTTATTCGCAACGTATCGCTTACCTCTCATACCCATAGATTTCGCATCAAAATCCGAACCAGCATAAGATACTAAGCACGCAGGCAAACGTCTTACATTTAAGTTTGCATCATCAATTTCACCCGCATAACTTCCTACGGAATAGACGAGTTTTCCAAGCCCTAAACGTAATCGCTCAATCAACGCATTTTCAATTTTTGTGATCATCTCCGCTCCCTTGCCCAAATTCGAGAGCCACCATTAGCGAACTGCACCGCATCATCAGAATCATTATTCTCCAAGTCATCTTCGCCTTTATTGCCTTCAACCCCTAATGCAACAAGCCCCTTAGCGATATTTTCCAATTCTTTTAAACAGAATTTATAGCGTTCAATCACTTCTTCAGTAATTGTTACCCCTGACATACTCGTTAAGTAATAACGAGCAATATCGCAACAAATTCTGGTTAAAATAGATGGAGTGGAATTGAGCGGTAAGCTGTATCGACCCACCAAATACCCGTCGATCTGACTAGATGCATCACCTAATGCCATTGCGAGAATACCTGAATCAACCACACCCAAACGCTCTCTATCGGTTAATTCGATTGCCTCTTGTTCACCAATACGCAACAAGAAATCTTCAGGTGTGGCATAATTCATTCGCATTACTCCGTTACAGGTACAACATCAAGGTAAAGGTCGCTAACTAACACTCTAATTTGCTCAGGTGTTAAATTATTACTTTCAATTCTCACTGGTTCATCCTTAAAAAACCGATAACCACAGCGACCATAACTGGATTGAGGATGAATTGCTTTCAATGTAATATCAAAAGCAACTGGCTCAATAACATCATTACCTTCTTTGTTTTCTGGATTCTTTTTTGCCATTCCTTACCCCTTATTCCACAACATACGCACTAACAATCACTTTCAACACACCTTTCAATGGATTACTTGTTCCATTAATTACACTTGATTCAAATAATTCACGTGCGGTATATTCCAAAGAAGGAGGAACTACAATAGCACTTGGACGAATATTGAGAATTTTATCTCCGTCACCTTTTAACTGACGCATGCTGGCAATAACTTCTTTCACTACATCAATAGTTAATTCTGAATCCTCAACTCGATGCATTAACTGCCAAAATCCAAAGCCAGCATTTCCGCGAGCACGAATACCCCACAAATAATCATCTTCCATAAACACTTTATCTGAACGAGATGGGTCAAACTTCGTCTCAATTTCAGGTTTAGTGCGCTCTTGCCAAATTAATGGCTTAAGAACATTTGTTGCATCCAAAATATAAAATGCAGGCTTACCTGATTTCGATCCTGTAGTTAAGTTACTTTGAACAGTGTTTGTACCTGAGCCATCCACATTCTGATAACAAGGGTGATCGGTATCGAAGAAGTTTTGTCCGTCATAGCAAAGAGTGCTTTTCCCTTTTTTTAACAACCCAAACACTAAATCATCAGGTAACTCTGCCGCACTTTGCCCTGCTTGCTTAACTACTGGAGCGTATAACCCAACTTGATCATCTTCAATATCAGTACGAGGGATTGAAACAGTACTTTCAAATTTTTTATTTTCAATGCTCATTGCTTGCGCTTGCATTTTTTGAATTTGTCGCTCACCAACCCATTCTCGCATTTTAGGAAATTGCCCTAGCCAACCATAAGTATTGATTTTGGTTGTCGAATTCGCTTTCATTGCAACACTTTCCCATTGAGAATCAACTAATGCCAATCCGCTTTTAAACTCTGTTTTAAATGCCACATCAAGCGCATTTAGTAACTCTGATTTTTTCATTATCCCTCCACGTACTTAGATAAATATTCTTCAGGCGTTATCCCCATGGCTTTAGCTGCTGCTATTTGCCCATCAGATAATGCAATTGTTTGCTTTTTATTAGGGGCTTCACCGCCAGACTGCATACCTTGAGCGACGGAGTTAGGCGAAACTGTTTTTAAGTAATCGGATAAAGCGATAAGGTCTTTTTTACCCAAATCCTCCGCCCATTTTTTCTGAGCAGGCAATAATCGCCCATCTGATAACGCTGTTTGAATTAACTCATTACGCTCTTTATCATTCACTTGTTGTCTGAGTGTGTTTAGCTCTGTTTGTACCGCTTGCAAATCACTTAATGCCACAAACTCGGCAGGGTCAGGTGAACCTACTTGAGCAGATAAAGCCACTTTTTGTGCTTCAACTTCTTTCAATTTCCCATAGACTTCTTTTAATGCAACAGGCGAATCACCTTTTGTTGCAGAAAGAGCAGTGAGTTCTGCTACTACTTCCTCATCACTTGCTTGTGCAGACAAGCCAAGCAATGCGATTGCCATTGCTTTAATTTTTTCTTTCATTTCATTACCTTTATCAACGGGTTCTAGATATTGTGAAAACTGGCTAGACAAAGCCATTGCCTCTTTAAGATTATGCAGAGCAGGGCGATTGGTTAGGGCTGCATTTAGCACCTTTACAACACGACCATCAGCTTCAGCCAAAAATAACGGTGAAATGTAGCGATAAACATCAGTCTTGATTTCATTTACTGCTTTATCTGTCCACTTCACATCAGCAAACAACCCTTCACCTGATACATATTCCGCACGAGTTATCCAACCCGCAGCAGGATTGCCTTTACCATTCTCATTTACATACAAAGTCTGATGCTCATAATCAATCATCAAATCAATCTGCAAGTTATTAATATCAGTTGCTAACTGATAACCATTAGAATCATCTACATACCATTCTCCTTGTCGTCCATCTTGCGGGCGAAACCATCCAAAAGGGAAAAGCTGAATACGACCATTCGCCTCTTGTGATAATTTAAAGCTACAAGCAATGGGATTAAGCTTGAATTTCATTGAAACCTCAAAACAAAATTTAGAGGTTATAGAGTAGAGGATTAAGAAAAAATAAAACTGATGATCAAGTTCAGTAGAAGATAAAAAGTAGAAATAAAATAAGAGAAAGGATACAAACCCATTTTAAAACGTTTTAAACCCGTTTTAAATTGTTTTAAAAATTTAAGAATGATAAATCATACCACTAAAAGCAAAATCGCCACAATGGGCGATTTAGAGCGAAATAGACAATGTTCATTTTAGAATGTTCTGGAAGTAGCTTTGAACATCGTCGTAAATATCTTCTTCATCTTGCGAAGTAAGCATTAAAAATGGACGAGCAGGAATTACAACCTTATCAGTCATTACCCATTTATCCCCAATCCTAAATACAAGATATTTGCCTTTTTTGGGTTTAATTACTCCACCGAATTGATGAATACGCGCATAAGGCTCATTTGTTCCGACCACGGCAGAATCATCATCATAGGACTGCTGAATGCTATTTTTTAAATTTCCTGTATCATTCAATGGAGTACCTTTTCTATGCTTAACACCCAACCAAGCAGGACGCCCTCCCGCTTCAAAATTATTCACCACCGCGGTTTGCATAGTCCCAGCTATATCTCTCATTAATGGTCCGCGATGAATAGCTTTATCTCTTAATTGCTCCAATGTTGCAATAATTTTATCCGCATTATTGATTTTTATTTCAAGCATTGTTATATTCCTTAGAGGTCACTAGAAAAGCGATGAATCTCCCTGATCGCAAACGAGTGGTTGAAAGAGTACCATAGTTGTGTGTAGGTGTGGGGAGCCCTACCTAGTGACCATTAATTTATTCCATTCTTTATTATCCATTCTTCTTAGGGATGCAATAAAAATCTCACCCTCTAAGGGTTTTATTATTGCACTATATTTTTTCCCATGTATGTCTTTTATGAACTGGTAACGCTTATCCTTTGCTAAAGTAACTTTATCTGGATTACGAATTAGATCTGGTAGAATAGTATAATCATTAATGCCAAACGATTCGTTAATGCGACTATTAAACTGTTTTAATAAAGTATCATCGGATAACCACACCGTAGATACGGAACTATTTAACTTTTCTCTTAAGTTTTTAGTTAATATTCCCACCGCAAACTTATACTCTTGCCTAATATTATTACTAACAAGACGCAATTGATCGTTGTTTAATTTTCCAACCAATCCTAACTGCTTTTTAACTTCATTCATCTCCTGCTCAAGTCGAGAATAATCTAATTTAAAAATATCCCCTTGCATTTCTTTTTTAGCAAACTCATGTGCAAGTTCTTCAGGATATAACTCAAGATTAGGTTTATAAACCCGTCTCCCAACATTATGATCAAAACCATTATCTGTCACTACAACTGAACCATCTGCTAGTTTTAATCCTTTTGTGATTTTTTTCTCACCTTTACGCGGTTCAATAACAGCATCCACCATTATTGATTTACTGTTAGAAACCTGAAGATGATTTCTATCCAAATCCCTTTGTTTTAATGCCTTAACACTGCATCGACAATTAAAGCCATTGGGAGGATAAAATGTAGCCCAAAAAGGATCGTCATAACGAAATACTAAGCCATGCATAGAAGCATGACGAGGACGAGTTCTACTATCTAAAATAGCACTATATTGCCAATATGGTCGATTATCCACATTATCCATCAGCTGCTGATATCTTTGAGCTGATAATGCTGATTGCATATTGGTTCTATAAATAGTTTCCAGCCTACGAGGTGAACCAAACACTTCACCCGTATTTGAATCAACAATTAAGTGCTCCTTACTTTCCTTATCGTAATGAGCAGTCCACCCTTTACGCTCAAGCATTGAATGAACATCTTTTACCCAATCTGAATAAAATTGTCCATCACGTTTAGCATCTGCCATTGATTGGTAAATATTAGCAGTTAATTCCAAGCTGGATAAATTAGCAATTCTAGCCGCTCTTGCTCTAGCTGAATTTTGTAAACCTTCTTTATCTAAATTTTTAGAAAAAACTTTTTTGCTTTCGAGAAATTCAATCGCTTTTTTTGGCTCAAGATCTAAGGCAAATTTAATACCCATTATTTGTATTTTCTCCTGCACCAAGTAACTCAGAAATAAAGATAGCTTT
The DNA here is from genome assembly GCF_009684715.1 of Otariodibacter oris. Taxonomy (NCBI): domain Bacteria; kingdom Pseudomonadati; phylum Pseudomonadota; class Gammaproteobacteria; order Pasteurellales; family Pasteurellaceae; genus Otariodibacter; species Otariodibacter oris. The sequence goes on from NZ_CP016604.1 coordinate 936,564, forward strand.
ATTCAAATAATCAAAATGTTGCTGAGAATGCAATTTAGGGTAAAGCTCTACAAGCTTTTCACTTGCTTCTTCATAACTACGACAACTATGTAACACGGCTACAACTTGTTTAATCATTGGGTCTAGCTGTTTATTGAAATCTATTTCAAGTAAAGCCTTATCAAGAGATTCATCTATAAACACTTGTTCATCAAAGTCATCTTTTGCAGACAACGCATGCACTTTTCCACCACACCCACAAGGGCAACCTAGTCCATCCCATTGCTCCTGTTTAGGTAATTTTGCCGACAATCCGACCGCTTGCGTTTGAGCAACTCTAGCAAGTATTGCATCACTTTCTTGCACCTCAGGAATCCCTAGCTTTTCTCTAGCCCATTCAACAGGGATAGGTAAGCCTATATCAACCAGTTTCGGCAAACTGTCAGCGAACAAGGCTAAATCAGCCGTTTCTTTTGTATCAAACTCAAAAGAAGGAATGCGATTCGGATCAACATTCGGAAAATTTAATAGCAAGTAAGGCAGAATAATCTGCTTAGTGAATGTCTGCCCAAGCTGTTTCACATCAGAAACCAGCAAATCGTGACGCACCTCGTTATGGACTTGACCTAGCGCATTTGTGGAGCTTTTTCCATCTGCACCACTGGTGAGCGTTTGCCCTAAAATCAAACGGGCAATGGATTTCTCACACCAATCCACCATACTTAAGAATGGATTGCTCCCAGCACTACCTGTGGCAACATTATGCAATTCAACACTCATTGAATCAGGCATAATACCTGCTGCATTATGCCCAATTTCCACCAACGCTCGTTTTAATGTATCTTTTTCTTGTCGCGTCGCTCCTGAGCCATATTTACCAATGCGAATTGGCATGCCGTATAACTCTAAAAACTCAGCAAAATCATAAATAGAATAATGCTTGAACATATACAACCAAGCCAGCGTTCTAAATAAGTTGTTTCTTGCTGCTTGCGTTGAGCGAGATTTATGAGTATGAATCACCCAACCATACGGACGTAATGGTTCGCCATTAGGGTTATTTGGTGTTTTTAATAAAAGGTTATCCGTCTTATCCCACAAAAACCAAGACTGAGGACGATGAATAAAAGCCCTTGGATACCAAACCTTACCATTAAATGCCCAATCAACTTCTAACGCAGAAAAACCGTGACCGACCGCATCCATGCAATCCATTACCAAATCTTCAAGCTGGCTAAATTGATGAAAGAAATCACGCACCTCATCACACAACTTTTCTTCTTGAGGTGTAGCATCTCTAGGGGCGACGATACTCCAATCCACCCCTAAAGTCGCTCGTTTGCGTGTTTGCAGATTAGAAAAGATAGAGGAATCTTGCTCCTCAATATCCATAAATAGCTCGTGCTGAGCGGTAATATCGCCATTTTCTGCATCTTCAAAAATGCGTTTCATTTTAGACGGATTAATTCGATAACTTGGATGGTCGGATAATACTCGACCTGTTCCAATAATCTCCGCATCATCCGTTTGAAGAGGATTACCTTTATCCTGTTTTAAAACCTGTTTAAACCTTTTTAAAATATCCATTAAACCACCGCCTTAATGTCGCCATTTACTTGAGTAATCCATATCATCATCAATAGACTCCCATTCAATAGGCATTGATGAGCTAACCGCATTTCGCCAAAGCATTTCCAACGCATCAGGACCATCATCATGATCGGCTTTCGGGAAATGCTTTAACTGGCTTTCAAGCGTGCTTTGCGAGCGATGCAATAAAATTAAGCCATTGGCAATATGCGGTTGAAGGCTTTCAATCCGTAGCATCTTATCTGTATTAGGCTTAGTCGCCGTCGCTGGCACAGGCTTTCCTCGTTGGGCGGAACGCTTAACCAACTCCGTTTGTAAAAACTCTTGAAATTGCACCGTTTCCACAAACCAGCGGTGACAGTTATATTGACTATGTAAACGGATCACATCCTCGATAATCAAGTCAGGCAATCTTTTCTTAATTTGCGCCTCAATTACGTACAACTTACCGCTTTCACGATGATAACCACCCACAAGAATTGCCGAAGGGTCACGGCTTGCTCCAGCTTTACCCATAGACGGATCTAATGCTCCAAAGTAAATTAAATCTTCAGGTAATTCTGTCCAATACTGGAGTGAGTTCGCAAAAATGGCATCATCACCTGAAACAGGATCATTTTGATACTCGGAATCAAAAGCTGAATGCCCATCCGAAGCTCTAATTTTCATTAAAGCAAGAATAGGGCGAGCTAGCCAAGACACTATTGAACCCTTATCCATCTCCGCTTTGTGTTGGTAATAGAACGCATCAGAAAGCGAATCATCATCACCATCTTCAGATAGGTAAATATTTTCCCATTCGTCCCATAACACCATATTATCTGGATAACGCAGTACAGCTTTAAATCGAGTTTTTCGCCATCCTTTTGTACTTAGAAATCTATTAAGAACACTATCATAATGAAGAATTGTGCCAACATAGATTACATCAAATTTCTCACCTGCCGCCCCTAATTTCAGAACAGCTTTCAAAACCCAATTATGCAACTTATCCCTTTGCGCAGGAGTTTCTACACTTTCGTCATTCTCAATATCATCTAATACAACCAAATCAGGGCGATAAGCTCCATGACGTCTTCCTCTTAATTTTTGTCCAGCCCCAACCGCCTCTATTTTTTGTTCATGACTTGTTATAATTACACCTGCACGCCAAACTCTTCCTTGTGCCAATTCAGGAAAATCAATTCTTAGTCGTGGATTAGATTCTATTTCAACTTTAATAGCTTCAAGCATACTGAATGCTTGCTCCTTTGTATCCATGGCGATGATAATGTATTTTTTTAATTGACAAACCAAGCACCACAAAGGAAAGAGTTGAGTGCATATCGTTGATTTAGCTTCGCCTCTGGGGGCTGCAATTGCTTGACGAACAGATTTATCCTTTTGAATAATAGAATCAGGTAAATTTTTAAACAAATACTCATGCAGTTGAGATTTATGCTCCGAACGGACATAGTGAGGGAAGTAATTATTAACAAAGTACTCAAATCCCTCTTTTTGATTAAGAACCTGTTGCCTACGCTTAATAATATCTTCTGATTTATCACTCCAACCTTCATAATTCGCGTCAATAGATTTCTGCAAATCAACCCGAAGAGCCTCTAACCCTTTTTTAAAATCCTTGAAGTTCATTATCTATCCTTAAACGCTTTGCCAAAATCACTTTCTAACTCAGACATAATTTGCATAAAATCAGGTAATAATGCTGGCTTTTGTTGTTTGACCTTATTCGCAAACATCTCCACCACTTTGAGAGCCGTAGCCATTTCACTTACAGACGGAATCAGCTTTTTACTTGAAGCGGTCATTTTCGCAAAGGAATCAGCTAATCCTGTTAATAATTCAATCTTAGTCGAAGGGGCAATATCGCTTTTCTCCAGCTCATCCATTACAGTTTTATATTGAACCACAAAGCCACTTAATAAGCCTGTTGCCAAAGCCTCAACATCACCACCCACCATTACTTGAACATCACGAGCCTTATCCCAATCATCACCTGCTTTCAACGCTTCATTCTTCCAGCGACGAGCCGTACCAAAAGAAACCCCAGCTTTTTGAGCGGATTGCTCTAGTGAAAAACGGTCAAAAACATAGTAACGTCTTAATTCAACTCTTACTTGTGGATCGTGTGCCATTCCTACATCCCGAATTTCATACGTAATAATTCAAAGCCAATCGCAGCTAAACCACCACCTAGACCACCAGCAATCAAGGCATCTTTGCGATTTTTCTTAGCCATTTCATCCACAAGCTTCTTAGTTGCTACCACCTCTCGACGTAATGCCTCAATTTCCACATTCTGTCTATCAACCTTGTGATTAACCTCAGAAACGGCTAACAAAATCTGATCTAACTTACCTTCCATAGCTTTTTGCTCTTGTTTTTTATTTCTACGACTCATTGCTTATCCGCCTTTTTGTCTAACTTTGCATTAATTTCCCGCATCTGATCTAAAATCATATCCAACCTTTCTTGTAAGGAACGATTTACCTCACGAGCCAATTCCTTCGATTGGTATTTATCTTCAACTTCACGCTTTAGCTCTTGAATGCTGGCTTCATTTCGATTGATTTTATCGACTACGATTTTGATACTAAAACCCAATACAGGCATCACTACAAAAGAAATCAACATCTGAAAAAGTTTGTCATCTATCATAGCTTTTCCTTCTTGCAAATTTCCTCATAAACCAAATTATGATTAAGTACCTGCCGTTTCGTTTCTGTTGTGTCTTTGAGGCTTGGATAGATAAAGCCAAATGCACTACATCCCGTTACCGTCACTTCTGAACCAGTCGTTGTTTTGCAACTGATTGTCAATATCGCCACCAGACAAAGTCCGATTATTTTCAATGATCTCTTTAGCTTTTTTTGCATCATCCAACTCCTTCGTAAGTGCTTCATTTCTTCTTTTCATGTATTTATTTTCTTGATCTAATCGATTGGATTTCGCTTTCAAAAAGCCAATATAAAACCCAATAATAGACAAAACCCCTGCCAGTCCACCTATTAAATATGTGTTAATCATCCTGTTCTCCTTGTTGTCTAGGTCTTCGAATTGCATTCGCAAAACCTTTTGTTGCAACACCACCTCCACAAAAAATAGCGAAGGTCATGAAAAGCTCTGGTGTATAGACTCTGTCTAAATACACGCAGAAAGCTAGAATAATTGCCATTAAAATGGCGCCAAAAAACTGAATAAATGAGGTCGTAGATAAACGACCGTTGTCATTTGTGATTAATTCAGCAAGTTTCATTAATTACCTCCGCTAAATAAATATTCCAATGAGACACCCCAATAAAACGCCTACCGCAACACCTATCGCACAAGCTACCAAAATAAGAAAAGTAATAGCTTTATCAAAGTTACCTAAAAACATTAATTACTCCTTATTTATTTTTTATCTCGCCATACAACATAGTGATACTTGATTTGATCACCAATACAAACACCTATGGCTTCGCCAACCTTAAATAACAATCCAATAGCGATTATTCCAAAAACAAAACTTAAAACTGTCATAGCCATTCCTTAAATTCCTGTAAATCCACTAATAACCCCACACCAAATAAAAATAAGAGGCTACGGTTATCCCTTTGTTAAGGGCTTTATTGCGTTTTGCGTTATTGCTCATTTTTCTCATTTTGCTACTCCTTAAATAAGTGATCTGTATTAACAACTTCTTCGGAATCCAACCAATCCCAAACATCAAAACAAGGGCAATCTTTTACCCACTCGTTCTTTGTGATTTTTCCATCACCATTCAAATCAGGCGATAAATCACGATGCCCATATACTTTAGCTTTAGGGTAACGAGCCTCAAGGTTGCGAATTAAGGTATGCAGAGCGACCCATTGCGCTTTGGTGTACTGCCCGTGATTCTTACCTTCAGCAGTAACTCCACCCACAAGACAAATACCTACTGAATTAGAATTATGTCCTTTAACATGAGCTCCTATTTCACCCACTTGGCGACCTGTTTCCACTGTGCCATCAATATCAATCACAAAGTGATAACCGATATGTTTAAGATGAGAATTGAAGTTACGGACAGCATGAACGCTACGCTTAAAGCCTCGTTGCTTATGCCAAGAATCAATAGCTTGTGCAGAAGTCGCACCATTGCGTTTTAAAGTTTTGCCATTGCGAGTGGCAGAGCAATGCACGACAATTTTTAAGATTGGAAAAGACATATAAAAATACCCCCAGTAAATATAACTAGGGGTATTATTGAAAACTTAAGGGAAATCAGACAGGTGATGGGGTTCAGTAACTAGAACAGGCTTTCTTGCTCAAGGCTTGATGGCTCTTGTAAAACCTTCCACGCAAAGCGTTCTGAAATGCCATATTTAGGACAAAGCTCAAGCATAGCCAAATTACCGCTTATGCCTTTTTCTTTTTTGATTTTTTCAAACTCTGCTCTAAATTTTGCATTGCGTAAAATTCGCAATGCAGCATCACATCTTGGAATATACAACCGCTCACGGTTGAAATGTTGCCGTAATTTTGTGGCAGAATCAAGCCCAATCACATCAACCAACCGCGGAAAATACTGTTTGCCTAACGAAAAACTGAAATCAACCCCACCGAAAGACTTGATCACATTCTCAGTCGCAGGAAACCCCACCACTTCAATCATCTGTTTTACCACATCAGGCAAATAAGCCTCCACGCTTGCTAATTCTAATTCACTCATATTATATCCTCTTAACTCACTACACCACTGAATTATCAGATACAATTTTAAAAAGTGTGAATATTACTCGGTAATTTTTTGCAAAAAAATGATAAAAAAAAGACCGCTTGTTAGCGGTCTTTTGAAGAAATATACGAGAGAAACTTGACCCAACTTGTGTAAGTCATATCTGCATGGTCAGATTGATCTATTTCACACTCCCACCTTGCCACACTTCGCCAGCTTCTAACTTCACAAATATCTGCAACCTCTTGTTGAGTGAGATCACGTTCCTCTCTTAACCTTCTAAGGTTTGCTGGGGTGTAACCAAGCTCAAAATCACCATTCACTTTTCTTTGCCTTTTCTCTAGCTAAATTCCAAGCTTTTCCTGCTTGAGTGGCAATACTTTGAGCATTTTTAATTTGGTCAAAAGTCATATTTTGAGGACGGATAATTAATTTTCCGTCCCACACACCCTTTTCTTCAGCCTTCACAAACTGAAATACCCAACCATCTTCATGAGTGGCTAACCTTTTTTCTAGGTCAACATCCCATTTACCTTTCCAACTTCTATTAGGGTGATTTGCCATTACTCGTCCTCAAATTCCACTTCTTCAACTTCTATTTTGAGAAAAGGAATTATATCAGGATCGCACGAGTTTATCTCGTTTTCTAATGTAGAAAAAATGTATTCTTCTTCTTTTGGCGAAAATGCAGTGATTCCGATACTTTCCATTACTGTTTTGTTAATGAATTCCGCTGCGTCTTGTGGGTAGATTGAATTTACTGTTGAAGTCACTCTGAATTCTTTAGCTTTCATTTTCTTTCTCCGCCCCTGATATGCCGAGGCGCGCATTGTGGGATAACCACGCTTTAACCTTTGATGCGGTTATTATATGTATTTTAAATACATATTACAAGAGTTTTTTTAACTTTTTATAAAAAAACAAAAAACCCCGAACAATGTCGGGGTTATGCAAAATAATTCGTAAAAAATTACCACCATATCATCGTATCACGGAGATGATAGAAATAAGCAACAGCTTCATCACGATCAATTGTTTCCATAAGCCTCTTTGATTTTCCTGTTTTTCGATTTCTAATTGAAACAAAACACTTATCATTACACGAAACATACGCATCACAACGCAATTCAATATTACGCGCCACCCTAATTACTTCTAAATAATAATTCTTCATCCTCACCCCTTAAACTCTTTTCCCATCCCGTTTAGCTTTAACCGCCAACATTTGAAGCACTTTTCTAACTTGCTCATCTGAACACCACTGCAAGCGGTTAATTCCAAACGATCTTTTGCAAATAGCGTGAATATAAGCCCAAGGCTTTCCATCACTTGCTAAAAATGCCTCAATTTTATCTAGTGATTTTTGTCTAGTTTCATTACTCGCACTTGCCGTAGGACGTTTACCGAACTGTTTAGATTTCACTTTAAAGCCTTTTTTCTTCATTGCTTTTAACACTAAATCTAATTCAGCATCACTCATCACTGAGCAACTATGCTTATCGACTACCTCTAACAAAAACCGAACATAGGTATCCTGATCCATTTTTAATTCATTTTTACCGATATGAATTTTTTGAATTAACTGTTTTCTTGATTGATACATTGATATGTTCCTCTTAGTTGCTCTTTTAACTTCCTCCACCCCTCAGCAAACTTTTGCTGTTGCTCTGGCGTGATTTCAGGGGGGGGGAGTTCTTTAAATTCTCGTTTAGGCATTGCCTCCAATAGTTGCTTTGGGCTGGGGAATTTATCGCAATTTTGAGCTAAATACATAAACGCTGATTCAAATCTTGCTCGGTCTAGCTCTTTATCCCACGTTTTCTTATAAGTAATTACCCTAAACCACGCTTCTAATGTGGGTTGAATCGCATCTTCTGGTGGAGCGTTCTTTAATCTTAAAAGAAGTAGCATAGACACACCTGAGGCAAGCGACTGTTTTAGCCATTGTTCGCCCATTGCATTGCTCCTTGTATAGCGGTTACTGTTTTTGATGTACTCACATTGTCATTTTTTACTGCTTGAACAACTGAAAGGGCTTGATTTGCCGTTTTAGGCTTCCAGTTTTTGATGATCTCAAGCAAATAACCGTGACTGTTAAGCGGTAGCTTTAAATCCTGACGTTTCGCTAGAACACTTTCAAAACCATATACCCAAGCCTCTACTGGAGCAGGGTAATATTGACCATCTCGACTAATTTGTTGTGCTGTAATCATTGGTTGCAGCTCATTAAGTAGCGTTGTCACTCTTTGGAAGGTTAAAGCTGATTTTGAGGGGCGAAACAAAGCCAAATAACTTACAAGCTTTTTGCCTAAATCCCCATTAAGCAACAAAGCAGCATTTAAAGCCTCGCTTGCTGCATCGTGGGCAATCAACGCATCCAAAGAGTTCACAGCACCGCACGCAGGGCATTTCACTCTCATTTTATTTTCTCCCGTTAAAGCTGATTGTGCTGTATTCTTGATTTGGCAACTTTTATAAGAAGTTGATACTCGGTTTTTACTCTCTTGTCATGCACTTTGGCTGATTTTTCAAGGAACTCATCAACTGTCCCATAAAAACAACCTATTGTTGCAAGAAGATTACCTGCTTTTCCCTTAAAAACAGTTAATGTGCCATTTTCTGTCCCAACGTGCGAGAACCAAATTATATCCGTTGAATTATAAATCTTAGCATCACCAGACACTATAGCATTACCATAAACCTTGGTATAGAAACACACATCAGCATCACCTCGCACCAACGCATTACCTCTTACGCAAGCACGACCATGCACACAAGCATTGCCGTACACGAAAGCATGATTATATATGCTAGCTCGCCCATACACTTGAGCATTACCATATACCTGAGCATTACCTGACACAGAAGCGCGACCATACACTTCCGCATAGCCTCGCACTTGAGCATTACCTGACACTTCCGCATAGCCTCGCACTTGAGCATTACCTGACACTTCCGCATAGTCTCGCACTTGAGCATTACCTGACACTTGAGCATCACTATAAACACTGGCATTACCACTCACATGAGCATCGTCATAAACCTGAGCATTGCAATACACCCAAGCATTGCCTTTATGAGATAAATTATCTTCTGATTGAACAAAACCACCAAGATCGCCTTTATTTACCTCACCAAAACTTTTCAACGCTTTTATTCTGTACAACTTAACACCATTGCTTAACGTAAGTGTCTCATCAGTTAATTTGTATTTCTTATCCATTTAACCTCCTTAAAAAAACATTAAAAAATGCGGTCATTTTTTAATATTCTCTCTAATCAAACCGCCCCAGCATTAAGCAAATAAGAAGGTTTTGTGGGGCGGTGGGGTTGATTGTGTTTACATAACTGTCTCCTTTTTACTAAAAATTTCCAAAGCTACTTTTGTTTTCATTTTCTGGAGTAATCTCAAGGTATCATTTAATTGAATCAAGGCTAAATCATAGTCGTCAGCCTCAATCCAATCTTTCGCTTGATGAACCCCCTCTGCAACATCAAGAAGTCTTTCTTTTAACATTTGTTTTTCTGTATTTTCCATAATTAATCCTTAGTTATATATCTCGATAAACTTAGAAGAAGCACACATAACATACCCAACAGAAACTCGATGAACGTGATATTCGTCTTCCTTGTTGGGATTAATAACTACAATATAAATGCTCTCATCTTCTTGATACATTTCCCAAGCAGCGTATTGATCTTCTAAAATTTCTTTAGCGATAGCCCCTGAATCAAACCCTACTTCAGCAACAAAGCTATCAAACCACTCATCTTCACCGTCACTTAGAGCTTTTAAAATATCCTCTTTTGTTGGTTTTTTATCGAATGTATCGAATGTAATGTACTGAATATGCATAACTCACTCCCCCTAAAACGATCTTATTGTTAATCGTTCACAAAAATCACAACGGTGAACACACCATTCCTTATTAGCCTCATTAGGAGCAAGCTTTGATGCATAATTCCATTTATTACTCGCTTCTTTATAATCTCCTTTTCTTTCCGCATAAGCTGCACCTTCGGTTGCGTATTTAAAGCGAGCGGATTCACTTAAAACCATTGGTTTTTTCATAAAAACTCCTTATTAATTAACGTTAAAACACATTATGAACGCCCCTCAAATTCGATTTAAAGAGCGTTTAAATGGGTTTTAAAGCCCCGCAATATCTAGCGAAATTGGAATGTATTTACCTTGAGCATCACGCTCATAGAAGCGAATGTAATCTTTACTGCCAACTACTTGAACGCTATCGGAAATAGCTTTCATTGCCTCTGTCCAGCGTTCGTCTTGAATATCAACTCGACGAAGAGACAAGATTCGTTGCGTACTCAAATTCCCCTCTTTATCAACTTGGAAGGCATCATTGATTAACACTTTCAACTCAGGACGAGCCTCACCCGACCACTCGTGCAGGCATTCATCAATCAACGCTTTAGCCGCTTGAATACGCTCATCAAAACCTACTCGCTCACTAACAGCCACTTGTAACTTAAGCTTTCCATCAAAGCTTAATAAAGTGGTATTGCCTTTTCGCCCACCAAGCTGAACACCATATTTTTCCGCAGACAGCTCTATAAACGCTTGAACATCAGCAGAAACCTCAGCTTTGAACTTTTTCATCTGGGCTTGAAGTTCTTTGGCTTTTTCAATAAAACCATTAACCAATTCATCACGCTCTTTATCAATGTCTTTTATTAAGTCTTCAGCCATAAGACGCCCTTGTGCATCTTCCCAGTAGTTCTTGCCATCAATTTGTGTTTTCATTTTTTTTCTCCTTCATCAAAATCAAAAGCACCAACCATATCTGCTATTTCCAACATTGCATCAAAAGGGATTTCGCAGTACTTTTTATTCTCTTTAACTCTTATTTCAATACCTTTCGTACCTTCTACTATCTCAAAAGACAAATCTCCATCAGGGCGCTCAGCTGCTCCTTGTCCAATTCGCTTAACTAAAGAAAACCCTTTTCTTTTAGTTTTTACTTTTACGCCTATCGAATCTAGGTACTCCTTTATAACTTTCTTCATGCTTACGCCTCACTTTCCCAGTAAACTCTAATGCCCTCTAACATAGTGTAGTAGCCCTTACATCTTCCTAGCCTTTCACTATATCCTTGTGCATACCACATTGCTTTTCTCTGCTTGATTAACTCATCTGCTACCTCCTGACTATTTCCTATATCGACCTCTATTCGAGGTTTAATGCCTGTAAAATCAATGTTTAAAACCGTAAAGCCGAACGCGTTTAAGTGAATAATCGCCTTTTGAACTTGCTTTAAATACTTATAAGCCAACTGATTAGCTCTGTTGTATGTGTGTTTTGTCTTCGCTTTCATCTTCAATAACCTCTTCAAAATCTAACTTAACAATAGTGGTAATATTTCTGCCTCGTGCTTGATAGCTTGGTGTTTTCATCTTTCTGACTGAACTCTCTTTAATACCAAGAGCCTTAGCAATTTCTTTAGCTGTTCCGTCAAAGCAAAACTTATCACCCTTGTAAACGGCATAAATTGATTCAACTCTTGCCATTTTTCCTCCTAACTAATAAGCATTTTTGAATACTGCTCAACTAACTCATTACTGATTTCCATATTGTTGAACTCTGCACTTCTTACAACACCACGCATTAACTTACTCAACCGTCTAGCATTACCTTTGCTTGCTTTAATAAGCGGAGGGTTATACTCATCTGTTCCTAAAGCTGATTTTGCTAACAATCCCAAATCTTCATCAGGTAAAGCGTTCCCCAAATCACAAGCAAACCCTACACGGCTATACAATTGAGCAAGCTCATTGTTTTTACCTTTAAGATTCACTAGTAATCTAGGCATACCAGCCAAGACAACCCCAATACCTGTTAAGTCGTGAATACGTCTTACAAACTCAAGCGAGCGAGTAGAGAGTAGTTCAGCCTCATCAATCATCAGTAAACGCTCAGAACCAGTTAATTTACTTACAATCCCCTCAAGCAATTCGCTATTAATACCCTTCGCAGTAACTCCCACCTTTTCCGCAATACGACGTAGTAAAACTTTAGGCGTACAGCTTGGATCAACCTCAATCAACACTGCAGAGCTATGCGTTTTTGCGTATTGCTTCAGCATTTGCGTTTTTCCCAATCCTGCTGCACCAAAAATCACATTGATTTCCCCCTCAACGTGAGCAAAATCCATAATCTCCATGCCTCTTTTAGCCGTTGAAGTTTCCACAAAAGAAGAGTCGTATTTAGCCTCAATCACTTTCGCTTTATAGCGAGCCATCAGCTCATCTACTTTCTTATCTAGCTCTTCACAATTCCCTTGATATTTACCGCTCAAATACTGGCTAACTGTGGCAATAGATACCCCGAATAGATTGGCAACTTGCTTTTGGTTGAATCCTTTTGATTCCATAAAGACTTTAAGTTGTTGGTTTTGCATTTGCTTATTCTCCTACGGCTATTTGTTTTCTTTCCCATTCCTCTTTTTCTGCACGAGTTAAGAAGATTGGTTGTTTTTCTCTACTAGGCTTTTTAACTGGTGTTAAAAGACTAAAATCATTTGTTTGCTCAATCGTTATCACTGGATTTAACTCAGCATTAATATCGTCAAGCTGTCTTTGTTTAAGATTGCCACGACGTTTGTGTCGCTCTTTACGTTGCTGTTCAACCATAGAAACAGGGAACGCCTCTCTTGTGTTACCATTCCAAACCGCATCACAGATAAAACGTCCATCGTTGAGAACGAACCTGCACCAGTTCAGCGTTATGGATATCAATCCCAATAACTACATCCATTCCCTCAAAATCTAGTAACTTGGTATTGAAATAATTGTTATTATTCCAACTAATCTAGCCACGTTGAGGCTTACGAATAAACTCAGGTCGGGTCATATCTCTCAACTCAACATCAGTGAGCCTTACTACATCTTCCTCATGCAACATCTGTTGATATTTTTTAGCGGGTGTCGTCTTGATTTCTGAATGAATATGCTCGTTGTTGTACCAATCAACACACACCTCAACCATATCTAACAACTGTTGCCAGCTAGGTAACTTGCCCCTTGCTCTTTTCTGTAATGGTGTAAGCTCTGTACCTTTTGCATTAGCTAAAGAGTTCACGCCATACAATGTTTTTCTTATCGTTTCAGGATCTGCTCCCGCCCCGTAATACGTTTCAAACTGGCGAGCAATGAATAAGCCCAACGTTTTATTCAATCTTTCAATAATCCCACGACCTTGAGGATTACCTGCAATCCCTGTCTCGTGTCTAACCCCCAATCTTGGCAACATCCCTGTAACTTCCGCATCTAAGAATTTATTTTTCTCACCGCCACCATTATCTGAATAGTAAATAGCAGGCACACCGTGAGTTTGAATACCGTGTCTGAGTGCATCAGCCACAGCGAAAGCGTTTTCCGCAAGAGCCATCGACCACCCGACAACCTTTCTACTTGCTCCATCAATAATCAGTGTTAACTCAGGTGTAAAAGGCTTACCATTGATAGGGTGCTCGACCTTTAACTTCATAGCGTGACCATCACCAATCCACACATCATTTGCTCTTAACACCGACCAATCACGCTTAACGTAACTCAACAATGTTTTATAGTGCGAACCTGTACGTCTGCCGTGCTCTTTCACATATAAAGGAAGGCGATTCATTACTCGACGAACAGTGCTAAGGCTAGGTATTTGTTCAAGCAGAACAGGATTGTCGGCATAATGCTCACACCACAAAATTTCAAATTCACGATATGCCTCATTGAGCGAAACCCCATTCTTCTTGCGAAACACACCCAAAAAGAAACTCAACCACCAAATCTCTTCTAGCTTTTTTTCCTGTCTAACCGCAGGAGCAAGTAACTTCATACGTTGCTCCACGTTTTCAGCCTTGCAGTAATCAATCACCCATTGATTTAAAGTGCGAGTACCAAGCGTTCTACCATCGGCTTTCTTTGCATTTGCAACCTCAATCAAATCTGCAAGATGCGGAGGTAAAGATAAACCTTGAGCAAGATCGCATAAGTAATTAACCGCTTTGACTCGAGACATAGACTCCTCTAAATCAAGAACATACTGAACCAATGCCATACGAGCATCGGCGATTGCTCTCTGTTTGTTCGTTAAATTGGCTAAATCCATATTTAACTTATTAACAGGCAGTCTTTTGGGTTGTTTTGCTATTACAGAAACAGAAACACGCTCATAAATTTCATTTTGAACATCTTCAGGCAAGGAACTTAATGCGTATTCATTACCACCGCCTCGACCTTCTCTTTTACGAAATTCCCATTTTTCACGCTTTGCTTTATCTAAAATACGTCTATTGCTATGAGGCAACGTGCTTAATTTAAGGATCGCCAATTCTTTAATACTGTAAAATTTATGCAAAACAGACATTTACCACCCCTCAATCAGTTTTCTTGAGATAGCTTTGTTTTAAGCTGTTCTATTTGTTGTTTTCTTGCCTGTTGTTGTAACTGCTTTTCCTCATAATAAGGAAAGGTTTTTTCAATAGGTTTATCAATAGCTATTGATATAGCATTTGCAATACGCAAACTCCCTTTTCCTTTTTTAATCGTACTTGATATGGCTTGGACGCTAACATCTAAAGCTTTTGCTAAAATAACTGCGTTTAGCCCTTTATCTTTTAATGCTTGATAAATTTCTTTTTGATCCATAAAATCCCCTTTAATCAATCAATTTATTAAATTGATTGATTCAACTACTAACAAAACAACTTTATTATATGCCAAATATTTTTGGCATGTCAATAATATTTGACTGGGATTTTTATGGATATGACTATCACTAAAGAAGATATGGGTATTAGGCTCGTAGAAGAAAGAACAAGATTAGGGTATTCTCAAGCAAGTTTTGCTCATCAAACAGAAATAAACAGAGAAACATTAAGGTTAAATGAGTTAGGGCGAAGTGGTATGTCGGCAGAATTCCTAGGTCGAGCTGCACAATTAGGAGTTGATATTCAATATGTTATAACTGGCATTAGGTCTATTACACATATAAATAAAAATAAAGAGTCTGGAATATCGCAAAATGTTGATGGTAATAACAATAACGTGATTTACGGAGAGAAAGGAGTTATTAATAATATAACAACGGAAAAACATGTAACTAGAACTAAGGCTATCGTTGAACCTGATAACAAACACATCAACGAAGAGATGGCAAGAACCTTAAAAGATCTTGTGAATGAGGTGGTTAATTTAGAGAATGAACTAAAAAAACAACCCAAAACATTTCAAGCAGTATGGGCTTCCTTGAATAAACATTGTGGAGTAACAACTTATAAACTTATACCAATAGAAAAATATGAAAAAGCAGAAAACTACCTTAGAAAATGGATTGGTCGTTTAAATTCATCAAAATCAGCTCCAAAGAAAATCGGCAACGATTGGCGTAAACGGAAATACAGTTACATTCACATTAATGTTAAAAAATTAGATTTAGAATTGTGGTTGAGAGAATACCTTCAAGAAAGATATTGCGTAGGAAGCATAACTGAACTCAGCAATGATCAGTTGGATGCGTTATATCACAACATTAGTAGTAAATTAAGCTCGTATAAACGTAAACAAGCCAAATAACTTGGACTTAAATACGTCATAGTTTATTTCAACATCATAACTACTCTTATTGTCATCAATTGGTTGATGTATAAGGCATAGATAAGAAGTTAGTCATGTCCGACTTAATTTTTATATTTGTCTTAGTTTGTTATGTCTAACTTATACGAATAATGGTAGTAACTATATACATAGTTGTTAATGGATATAACGATAAAACACTTTATTTAATAAAAGGTTAAGGTATTTTAAAATCTATTTAAAAACCATTTAAAACCTGATCGAACCTATGCAAAAAATAATGCAAAAATAACCATTTTTTACCTATTTTTGCTCATTTTCGTTTTTTGCATAGCTTCCCCCAACAAAAAACGGCAAAGCCCCACCACGCAAGACTTTACCGCCAATTTTTTCCCGCCAAATTTATCATTCTACCTATGCAAAAAGAGTTAGTACCCCACAGTTATCGGGCTTTATGTTCGTATGACATTGTGGGAGAGTGAAGTTTTTGAGAAAACGAAACAGTCTGGCAAATTAGTGAATTTACCCGTTGCGAGTTTATTCAAAAAATATTATCGCGTATTTTTAGCGGGCATTTTCCTTGCCACCGCAGGCTATGTGCTGTTCTATATTTTGGCAGCCTTTGCACAAATTTATGCAAAATCGCCAACAACATTATCGCCAGCAGGTTATGCACAAGGACTTGGCTTTTCATCCCAAGTATTCACTAAATACTTACTTATCAGCTCTTTTGTATTTGCTATTGCCATTGCATTATCAGGTATTTTGTCAGATAAATGGGGGTGTAAACCATTCCTAATTGGTACTACGTTACTTATTATTGTCTTTGGGTTTACCTTACCGTTATTTTTAGAAAATGGCACAGAAACCTCATTATTTATGTTCCTTATGGTAGGAATGATACTGATGGGGGCAACCTTTGGACCTATGTCAGTCATTTTACCTGAATTATTTCCTACGGAAATTCGTTATACGGGTTCTTCGTTATCCTACAATGTGGCGGGTATTCTTGGCGCAAGTGTGGCGACAATTATTACCCTACAAATCAATGCCAACTTTGGCTTAATGGGTGTAGGGATTTATTTAGCATTAAATGGCGTCTTATCCTTAGTTGCTTTATTAAGAGTACCTGAAACAGGTAATAGTGATAAAGTGCATATCACTGATGAGTAAGACTATTTAACTATTTTGTTTATCTTGACCTATTGTATTTAATTGTTTGATTTTTATAATGGTAGGTCAAGATAACTGAGAGGCTATCTATAGCGGAAATTACAGCAACTATAGATAGCTATTTTTTATATTAAGCGGGTTTAGAAATTAAAATATGAATACATTAGCGGATAAATGGAACAATAATTATCGAAATGAACAATTTGTCTATGGCAAAACGCCTAACACTTTTTTCAAGAATGAATTAGATAAGTTATCGCCAGCCTCTATCTTACTGGGGGCAGAAGGCGAGGGGCGAAATGCTGTGTATGCAGCCAAAAATAATTGGACAGTGAGTGCCTTTGATATTAGCGAAGAAGGACGTAAAAAAGCCTTAAAATTAGCAGAGGAAAATCAAACGTCGATCAATTATGTTGTCGGTGAACTGCCTAATTTAGCCTTTGAGCCTGAATCCTTTGATGCGATAGGGCTTGTTTTTGCTCATTTTCCACCAAGTTTACGATCTGATTACCACAAAAAATTGGCGTCTCTTTTAAAGAAAGGGGGATACATTATTTTTGAAGCGTTTAGTAAGCAGCATTTAGCATATCGAACTGAAAATCCAAAGGTAGGTGGTCCAGATAAATTAGAGTTATTGTTTTCGATTGAAGAGCTAAAAGATGATTTTAAGGATTTTGACTTTTGGGTTTTAGAAGAAAAAGAAGTCGAGTTGTCAGAGGGACTTTTGCATAATGGCAAAGGCAAAGTCATTAGATTTGTGGCTCAAAAACAATAAAATCTTAAGCAAAGTATTTTTATAATAATTTGTTATAAAAAATAGTTAATGCTTATTGGAAATAATAATGGCGAGTGGATATTCTCGCCATTATTTTTTTTGAGGAATTAAATATGATTATTTTTAATTTAGTGATCTTTGCTATCTTCCTGATAGCGTTATTTAAAATTTTCCAACGTACTAAAAAATTGGGCTGGACGGTATTTATCGGCTTATTTTTAGGGCTAATAAGCGGTGCGTTACTGCAAAACTTTTACGATAAATCAATTATCGATGGCACATTAGAATGGACAAATGTCGTGGGTAATGGTTATGTGCGTTTATTGCAAATGATCGTAATGCCACTGGTGTTTATTTCCATCCTCTCGGCAATTACACGCCTGCATCAAGCAAACTCACTAGGTAAAGTAAGCTTTAGCGTATTATCTATTTTATTGATTACTACAGCGATTGCAGCGGCTATTGGTATTTTGATGGCATATCTATTTAATTTATCCGCAGAAGGATTAGTAGCAGGCGAGAGAGAATTAGCTGCACAACTTAGCGTATCGGGTAGAGCAGAAGCGGTGAGTGGATTAACAATTCCTTCATTGTTAGTATCTTTTATTCCGCGTAACCCATTTGCAGATTTAACTGGTGCAAATCCAACATCCATTATTAGTACAGTGATTTTTTCGGTGTTCCTAGGTGTTGCTGCATTAAGCCTAGCAAAAGAAAATAAAGAATTGGGATCACGTATTGCCCAAGGTGTTGATACACTAAATCAATGGGTGATGCGTTTAGTTCGCTTTATTATTCGTTTAACACCTTATGGTGTTTTTGCATTAATGACAAAAATGGCAGCGACGTCAGCTTGGGCAGATATCGTTAATTTAGGTAGCTTTATTATTGCCTCTTATCTTGCGATCTTATTAATGTTTATCGTTCACGGCATTTTACTTTTCGTAGTGAAAGTCAATCCATTCGATTATTACAAAAAAGTATTACCTGTATTAAGTTTTGCATTTAGCTCACGTTCAAGTGCTGCAACCTTACCTTTAAATATTGAAGCTCAAACAGATAAATTAGGCAACAATAGTGTCATTGCGAATTTCTCCGCAACATTTGGCGCGACAATTGGGCAAAATGGCTGTGCAGGAATTTATCCAGCAATGCTTGCAGTAATGGTTGCACCAACTGTTGGTATTGATCCATTTAGTGCAAATTACATTTTTAGTTTGATTTTGATTGTAGCTATTTCATCATTTGGTATTGCGGGTGTTGGTGGCGGTGCAACTTTCGCATCAATCGTTGTATTATCCGCACTGGGTTTACCACTAGAATTAGTTGGACTATTGATCTCTATCGAACCATTAATTGATATGGGTAGAACAGCTTTAAATGTAAATGGTGCTATGGTAGCAGGTACATTAAGTGACAGATTCTTAAATCGAAGTTATCAATAATAGATAAATTAATGACAAAACAAGCGGTAACTTTCCCTATAAAATATGCAAATATTTACAAGGAAGTTACCGCTTGTTTGGTTGTATTAATATAATGATATTCTAACTCTTAGGTGGAATTCCCCATCTAAATCCTGCTTTTACCATGCAAGATTTTACTAGTTCAATTTCTTTATGAGGTTCAACTTTATTCATTCCTACGTTGTAAACACATTCCGCATGATAGTTATTTGTTTCAAATTCTGAAATGCCTTGTTTATACCAGCGAGGTTGCTCAATGATAGGCATAGCGCAAGAAGATAATATAAATATGGTGGGTAATAAAAAAGCATATTTTTTCATGTAATTAATCCTAAGAGTTAAAACTAAAAATATCTCGATTTTATATCAGCCATTTTTTATGCTCCATTCCTGTCTTAAATTAAATTGATATTTATCAATTTTAGAAGCTAACAGCGTACGGGGCATAAGTATTAAATATTGAAGTTTGTGAATTATTTTTAAAAGAGTGAATGTTTATTTAAGATATAATTCTACAACTCCACCCTAAATTTTAGTGTAGTTAATAAAATAGTATAAATAATAAAAATATTATTCATTGAGTAAATTAATGAGTGAAGTAAAAATGAACAAGATTATTGCCACTGAAATCGATCTAGCGATTGGAAAAAATTCAGCCACATAGGAAAGAAGTAGGATTAACCACATAGAATTTAGCTGAGCAAAAAAATAAGCTGGATTAATTTTTTAGATACGATAGAAAAGTAGGTGGGAAAATAAAAAAATCGGTATCAATACTTATAATTTGATACCGATTTTAGTTTTATTTAGATTTAACCAATTATCTTTCCATATGTAAGAACTGCATATGGCGTTCATACTGGTTGAGTATGTCGATAATAATTTGTTCTTTAGTATAACCATAGAGATCGTAGTCTTGGCTACCTTCAGCTAAGAAGACTTCTGCACGATAATAGATATCATGTTTATCTTTTTCATTTGAAACATTTGATGAAGAACTTAGTAAAAATACAGGTTTAACTGCTTCAATTAAGTATACTTCATAAATAAAGTCAATTTCTTCACCATGTAAAACTTCAAAGGTAAACTGATTATTTTCTTTATCATTGATAAGTTTTGTCTCTAAGCCTTTATTTCTAAGTTCTTTAGAAACATCTTCCATTGCTGGGAATAGAGTGGTATCAACAAAGCTTAATACACGTTTAAGTGATGGATAGCTAACCATTCTGTTAATGCGATTTTTCCAGTTATTACCGCTATCTAATACAATCGCTTTATCAATTTGTGAAGCTTTACGTTTTGTACCCTCTTGGCGTAAACAGCTCCATAATGAGATCATATAGATAATTAGAATGATGGAGAATGGAAGACCCGCTATTACTGATACTGATTGTAATGAAGAAAAACCACCTGCAAATAATAATCCTAAGGTGATAAATCCTGTACCACCAGCCCAGAATAATCTTAACCAAATTGGTGCATCCGTTTTATTAGAAAGATTTCTCGAGCTTAAATTTGCTAATACTAACGCACCTGAATCGGCAGATGTGACGAAGAAGATTAAACCGATAATAACGCCTAATGTAGACCATAAATCAGAAAGTGGATAATGTTCAAATAGTAGGAACATCCCCATTGCAGGTTCAGCTAGAGCTACTTCAGCAAGTTCTGTTGCACTACCTGCATCAACTAAACTAATTGCACTATTACCAAAGATAGAGAACCATGCAAAGATAAAGCCGAGAGGGATAAACATTACACCTAATACGAATTCTCTTAACGTACGTCCACGAGAAATACGAGCGATGAATAATCCAACGAATGGTGCCCAAGCAACCCACCATGCCCAGAAGAAGATTGTCCACCATGATTTCCATTCAGCAGCCTCTGCACCTTCATACGCATACACACGGAATGTTTTATCGATAATAGTTTGGAAATAACTACCGATATTATCAACTAATCCATTGAATAAAAATACAGTTGGTCCCATGACGAGTAAGGCAATTAAAATTAATGTTGCACCAAGCATATTAATTTCAGATAAGCGACGAACACCTTTAGCTACACCAGACATTGCCGATAAGCCAGCAACAATAACAACAGTGACAATAATGATAGTTTGAACTAGCTTGCTTGATTCAATACCAAATACATGGGTCAAGCCTGCATTAGCTTGTAATACACCAATACCTAAACTTGTTGCGATACCAAGAAGGGTACATACAACACCAAAGATATCAACGGTGTTACCTAACCAACCATCCACACGTTTTTGTCCAAAAACAGGAACAAGAGCGCTTCTTAAGGCTAATGGCATATTCTTTCTATAAGCAAAGTAAGCTAGCGCCATACCGATCAGAGCATAGATTCCCCAACCATGTAACCCCCAGTGTAAGAAGGTTTGTGCCATTGCAGCTCTTGCAGCTTCTGGTGTCCCACCTTCGCCAAGTACAGGAGAAAGGTAATGTGTTAATGGTTCAGATACACCAAAGAATAGTAGATCAATACCGATCCCAGCAGAGAAAAGCATTGCTGCCCAAGCGAGAAAAGGGAAATCTGGTTTTTCTTGGTCTTGTCCCAATTTGATATCGCCATAACGAGATACCCCGACAAAAATTGAGAAAATACCGTAAATGGCGACTACAAGCATGTAGTACCAGCCAAAATGATCTGAGACCCAACCTAGAGAATTGCTTAAAATAGATTCACTGATTGTTGGGAATAAGATCGTAAATAAGATTAGTAATATGGTAATAGCAGATGAAGCAATAAATACTGTTTTATTCACAGAAAAATTGCCGTCTCCGCCATTGGATGATGGAGTGCTGTGCATATAGTTTCCTTTAATTATTTAATTTTAGTTATATCATTATGATTGATGATATTAGGTAATATTGGTAGCAATCGAAATCACTACCAAAATATATTCTTTATTTATCCTCGTTTAGGTGCAGATCGCACTGGCGCACCATTTGCAACATAATAATCAGCTGTAGATTTTGGTAATGGCATACGCCCACGAATTTTATCTGCAATTTTTTCAGCTAACATGACAGTGGTTGCATTTAGGTTACCAGTGATGATTGTTGGCATAATTGATGCATCAACTACACGCAATCCTTCTAACCCGTGTACTCGGCCTTCTCCATCTACAACAGCATCATTACCTGTTCCCATTGCACAAGTACAAGATGGGTGATAAGCAGTTTCTGCATGGTTACGTACGTATTCATCAAGTTCTGCATCGCTTTGCAGATTTTCCGCAGGTGAGATAACAGCCCCACGATAGCGATCTAATGCAGGTTGATTCATAATTTCACGTGTGATACGAATAGCCGCTCTAAATTCTTCCCAATCTTGTTCATGACTCATATAGTTAAATAAGATACTTGGATGTTGAGCAGGATCTCTAGAGGTTAATTTCACTCGACCACGACTAGGCGAACGCATTGAACCTACGTGAGCTTGGAAACTATGGGCTTTACTTGCATTTCTTCCGTCATAACGCACCGCTATTGGTAAGAAGTGATATTGAATATTCGGCCATTCAAATTTTTCATGGCTACGGATAAATCCACCCGCTTCAAAATGGTTGGTTGCGCCAAGTCCTGTTCCTTTAAATAACCATTCTGCACCGATAGGTGGTTTGTTCCACCAATTATTCGCAGGGGAAATTGAAACTGGTTCTTTACATTCATATTGCATATAAAGTTCTAAATGGTCTTGTAGGTTATTTCCTACGCCCGGTAAATCAAGGATTTCGCTAACACCAACGTCTTTTAACCAAGCACCAGGACCAACGCCACTACGTTGTAAGATTTGTGGAGAGGCAATCGCGCCTGCACAAAGTAATACTTCTTTATTAGCATCAATGCTATGGACTTGTCCTTTATGGCTGAAACGTACGCCTCTTGCACGTTTACCATCAAATAAAATCACATCAGTTAAAGCACCTGTTAGGATGGTTAAACGATCACGGTGTTTTGCCATATCTAAATAGCCACGGGCAGTTGATGAACGACGGCCTTTCGGAGTAACGAATCGATCCATTGGACCAAAACCTTCTTGTTGGTAGCCGTTAAGATCTTCTGTACGAGGATAGCCTGCATCTACACCTGCTTCTATCATAGCTTCAAACAGTGGATTAACCCCCGCTTTAGCAGTGGTAACATGTACAGGACCACTTCCACCATGGTAATCATTTTCCCCAGCATCACGTTGCTCTGCTTTTTTGAAGTAAGGTAAGCAATCTAAGTAAGTCCAATCTTCTAAGCCATCATTTTTTGCCCAGTGATCAAAATCTAGTGCATTACCGCGGATATAACACATGCCATTGATCAATGATGATCCTCCTAATCCTTTACCTCGACCGCAATCCATACGGCGATTATTCATATGTGGTTCAGGATCGGTTTTATAACCCCAGTTATAAGTTCTACCTTGTAAAGGCATTGCTAATGCAGCAGGCATTTGTGTTCTAAAGTCAAAGCGATAGTCTGGAATACCTGCTTCTAGCAAAAGTACTGAGATATTTTCATCTTCAGTTAATCTTGCTGCGAGGACATTACCAGCACTACCCGCACCGATAATGATATAGTCATAAGATAATTTTAACGTCATATATTTCCTTAATTATTTATTTTTATCTTTGTATATTTAATTCGTTTTATGATCGAGTGATTAGAACACTGATTGATATTCATCTAACTCAAGTAATACTGATTTAGTTTGAGTGTAGTGCATTAGTGTTTGTACACCATTTTCACGCCCGATACCTGATTGTTTATAACCACCCACAGGCATTTGTGCCGGAGATTCACCCCAAGAGTTAATCCAGCAAATACCCGCTTCTAATTTAGCGATAATACGATGAGCGGTTTTAATATCACTAGAAACCACCCCAGCAGCTAAACCATATTCTGTATCATTTGCTCTAACGATCACTTCTTCTTCTGTATCGTAACCTAAAATACACATCACTGGACCAAAGATTTCTTCGCTTGCAATCGACATATCATCACGGCAATCTGTGAACACGGTAGGTGCAACATAAGCGCCTTGATCAAGCCCTTTTTCTGTTAAACGATAACCACCAGTAAGTAGTTTTGCCCCTTCGGCTTTACCTTGTTCAATATATTTCAAGACTTTTTCCATATGCGGGAAACTCGCTAATGGACCAAAGTTAATATTTTCATCAAGTGGATCACCAATACGAATACGTTTTACACGCTCTAATACTTTTTCTTCAAAGGCTGACTTGATGCTATTTGGAATAAAAACACGTGTACCATTTGTACACACTTGTCCAGAACTATAAAAATTCGCCATTAAAGCAACATCAGCGGCTAAATCTAAATTTGCATCTTCGCAAATCACTAATGGTGATTTACCACCTAATTCCATTGTTGCATCTTTCAATGAAGAACTTGCCGCTTGTGATAGCACTTTTTTACCAGTGACCACGCCACCAGTGAAAGAGACTTTCGCAATTTCAGGATGAGTACTTAATGCTTCACCGACACGCCAGTCACCTTGAACAACATTAAACACACCATCAGGTAAGCCTGCTTCAGTCAAGATTTCAGCCAGTTTTAATGCACCTGTTGGTGTCACTTCACTTGGCTTAAATACCATCGCATTACCCGCTGCAAGCGCAGGGGCTGCTTTCCACATGGCAATTTGTATTGGATAATTCCAAGCTCCGATACCTGCTACAACGCCTAAAGGCTCTTGACGGGTATAAACAAAAGCGGTTTCACGTAACGGAATTTGACGACCTTCGATAGCTTGAGCCAAGCCTGCATAGTATTCAATCACATCTGCACCCGTTACCACATCAACATATAATGTTTCTGATAATGGTTTACCTGTGTCTAGTGTTTCCACTTTGGCTAATTCATCATTTCTTTCACGTAATAATTCAACGGCTTTAAGAAGAATACGACTACGCTCAACGGCTGTCATTGCAGCCCATATTTTTTGTCCTTGTTGGGCAGATTCAATGGCATGTTGTACTTCACTTTCATCGCTTTGTTGAACATGGGATAGAATTGTATTAGTGGCGGGATTGATATTTTTAAAAGTTTCTGCATTTTCACGAACAGCAACAAATTGCCCATGAATATAAGCGGTGAGAGTTTGCATTATTGATTTTCTCCTTTGAAATAAAGCACTATTTTTTACCAAAAAATGTAATTTTATATATTTATAATATTAAAGTTTTGTAAAATTTTAGCATAATATACTAATAAATACAAATTTATAGTTAAATCCTAAGATTTATATGTTTGATTTTAAAGGTAATATTCTAAATTTTGTAAGCTTATAAAAGAGAATGGATGAATTGTAGTACTTCTAAATGAATAATATTTTAATAAATATAGATAGTGTAGATGTAGCGTAATTCAAAGTTGCTGAATACCATTTTTATTTTTAATATCATAATTTATAGTTACTAAGATCAGCGAGATATTGCGTATAGTAAAATTATAAAAAAGTGGCTTAAAGCTAGTATTTGCAAGGGCTAAACGAGAAGTTACGATAGGGACCGGGTGGATTCGGTTTTATAATATAACATATTGAAATATATTGGTTTAATATATTATTGTTTTTTCTTGTGTTACTATTTGTGTTACATTAAATTCATTCCACATAACGAATAATCATTGTGGTTTACAGCTAAATTCTACCAAAGAAAAAAATAAAATAAAAAAATAAATATTTTTTCTATCAAAATTCACTTATCCACTTATTTTAAGCTAATTTTTTAATAATATATTGATTTTAAAGGTTAAAATTCAAGTGAATTTGCAAGTGAGAGTAAAGTGAGAAAGTGAGGTTTTAAGTGAACTTTGCGAAATATTGGATTTATTGCATAAAAAAGGCGGTTATTCCGCCCCCTGTATTAGCCATCTTCCCATCTTTTGATGGTGTTATGGTAGTCTTTCCAATGAACATTTAATCGAATGTAACCGTCTTTTATTGGTAGTTCTCTTAACTCTGTTTTCTGGCCAGATTCCTTTAGTGCATCAGATAATGACTGCTTGAAAGCTTGCAAGTTAAGAGGCTTGATATTGATACAATTACAGTAAAATAAATATGCCTTATAAATTGCTTCGCTGTCCTTTTTCTTCGTGCTATTACTTCCCCATATCATAGAAGAAGGTTTTTTGTCATCAACAAAGAAAGCATCAGCAAAAGCTACCAAGTGATTAGATTCTCTTTTTACTAATAAACCTTCATTTTGTCGCTTGTGTGTTTCTAAGATAGTTTTTGCCTCTGTTGGATCAGAAAATCTTTTCAAAAGCAGATTTACTATGCCGTACACCTCTGATTTTACTTTATCGACAAAATTCACATCACGGCTATTCTCTGGTACTTCTCTATCAAATAATATGATCACCCTTCGTCTTGCTATACCCCCGTTTCTATCTGTGAAAGTGATAGGGTAGTTCGTGGTCATCATAAAGACGGCATCTACTTTAACTTGGATTTCATCTTTATAGAGCCGTTTTACTTTGATTTGGTCGCCACCAGTGAGATTCTTTAATTCATCCGCAGGACCTCTATAATGTTTTTGGTCTGGTGAATAGGCAAATGTTTTCCCTATTAGAATGGATCGCCCTTTTGGGTCTTCCATACTTTGTAAATTAATGATTGCAGTATTACCTGTACCATTGATGATAGTTGCAATCTCACCAAATACAGATTTCCCTGCACCTGCTTTCCCTGTTGCCTCTAGGAATAACTGCCACCCGTGCTGATTAGTAAGAATCATATACAAGCCTGCCAGTAGTACGTCTTTTTTCTCTGCATTATTATTGCTTGCAAAGTCTAACCATTGGTTAAAATGCGGTGTATCAAGACTATCAACCTTACATTCAAATTTCTCAATATAGCGTAAATAATGAGATGCTTTGATAGCGGAAAACTCACCCGTTTTCTTATTCAATACACCATTTTTAAAACCGATATAGCCTGCTTGTTCTTGTGGCATTTCTTCTATTTTCATGATGACGAGTTCTGCTAATCGTTTGATTCTTGCTGCAGTATAATCACCATTAAATGCCTCATAGAAAGCCATACATTTACGGTGCAACATTTCATCACTCACAATTTCCCAATATATATCGTTATATTGGTATGTTTCGCCTAAAGTAATATCACGTCTTAAAGGCGATTTGTGCCAACGCAAAAAGGCTTCCAATATTTCCTTTTGGGTAAATTGTTTTTGTTTTAAATCAATATTTACTTCTGAATCGACTTTTTGTTGCATCAGTTCAGCGATTGCCGATTGACCATTTTTGATTTTCTCAATTTCAGGTAAGACGTTTTCACCTTGTAGGACATTGTCTAACCATTCCACCACAGAAAGTGATTTCATATTTTGAGCCAAGTTCATCAAAATACGAGTTTTTAAACAGTTGCAGTCTTTGGCTAAAGTGGGGATATCCCCCACTTGAATAATCTTAATGAATTTTTGGTCTTCTGGAGCTATTTTCAGGTTTTCAATCTGATCGAATGATTTACTATCAATAATTACAGGCACTCTATCTAAAGAAAGTTTATAGGTATCTCGGATCATCCCCCACTGTACACCTTCGCCTGCTTTCTTGTTGTGATAGTAAGCCCCCATTGCACCATCACCGACTAGAACAATCCAATCAGTAAAAACATCAACCTGTTTCGCCTGTTTCTTGAAGTTTGGGGCTGAAATTAATTTACTCATCATTACCCCCTGTAATCCAATTATCAAAGCGATCACCTTGTAGCTTTTCTGCTTGTCCTGGATTAAATGCCCGTTGCACATGAGTAGAATAGATATCTTGGTCTTGTTCCATAGCCTCTTTTGCTATGCGATTGGCTTCTGCAAAAGATACATTTTCAGCAAGAACAAATGGAGTACCTTCTACCTGCGAACTGGATTTATAAGCGATTGTTTGATATAAAACTTTCATCTTAAAGCTCCTCCAGTTGTGCCACGCTATCGAGTACGATTTCATTAATGCCTCTAATCGCACTTTGTAAGATATGCGGTTCTATATCTTGAATATCTGCTCGAGCGATTACCTCTAGCATTGATTGAGCATTCCACAAAGACGATTTAGCATTTTTAAAAGCATTTAGTTCTGGTTGTGGTAAGACGTCTTTAATGTAAGTAAATGTTTTTTGCTCTGCTTGTCTTGTCGCCTTATTTGCCATTTTTTGCCCCCTCAATGCGTTTCAACTCTGTATAAATCTTCCATAAACAACTTTCTAATACTGATAAAGCTTTATTAGCGGTTACTTCTTCGTTGTTTTCTGTCCAACGCTGTAGCAAGGTAACGATAGCTTCGGCTTCTTCTTGGTATTGAAATAAAACATCTAGATCAATTTGTGAAATAGTGAAAGTCTTAGACATGAGCCACCTCCAAAGCGTTAAAAGTGTTCGCATTGAAAGCGGAATCAGGCAAGCGACCAACTGGAATCAAAACATATTCACGAGCTTTAAAGGCTCTAGCTTGTGTTTCGTTTTCAGCAAGTATGCGGATTTGTTCTGCTTTGGTTTTGTCGTAATGTTGGCGAGATATGCCTAGAAATTGATAGATCATTGTCGTAACTCCGTTGATGATTTTATCTAGAGTTACCGCTAAAGTTTCCAGTCTTGGGCGGTAACGTGTAACGGGCTGGAAAACTGCGATCAACGGAACACAGCAAAGGGCGAAACCTTTCCCATTACACGCTACCATAGAGAATAGACTATCAGTAGATAGATCTATTTTAGGTGTGCGTGTGCTACAAACAAAAAAAGCACGAGTTAAAGGCGTGCTACTGTTCGCCGTTGATTTATAGTTCGAGTTTCCAGGCTCGGCATTAGATTTTGCTAATGCGTAATTAGAATAAAATAAATTGAGCCAGTTTGTAAAGTGATTTTGTTCACATTTTTTAAATTTAGGGTATAGATTTATGGGATTTTTTACCCATTTTTCTACAAAAGGTGTATTATTTACCATAGATTTCATTCCTTAAATATCCACTAACAATTTGTAACTAGGTGCGTTTTTTGCTACTAGGTACAATTTTTGTTAGTGGTTTTTTACTGTTTTGGTAAAGGTTTATTGACTGATGCGGTAAATCCAAAATTGGATCGGCTAACCAACGCAAAATTGCGTCCGTTGATTACTTCCATTTATTGATAAACTCGGTTTTTTGTATCTAAATCAATGATTGTTTTTTGTGGTCTTAACTGATAAATAAGTCCTAAATCAGCAGATGTAACCAATAAAGGAACGTCAGAAGTTGCTTGTTTAAATGAGATAACATCAAGTAAGGCATCAAGATTTTCTAACCAATAATCATCAGTAAAATATCTAGTTTTATCTAAGCGATAAATTGAGAAAAACATATCTTTTTCAGTGTCATACTCAATAGAGAAATGCGGGAATACCAGTTCTCTAGTAATTGAGATTGGTAGTTGATTGATTTCTTCATCGGTTAATTGTGTTTCAATTTCACAGCTCATACTTACCCCCTTGTCGCCTTTTGTGCTTCAATCCACGCATTAACTTCCTCTAAATCCCAACGGATAAAGTTTTGAGAGAATCGGATTGGTTGAGGGAATTGTTTTGCTTTAACAAGAGCATTTAATTTGGTACGACCAAAAGATGTAAATTTGAGTAATTCAGCCGTTGTGATGAGTTTTTGAGGTTGTAAATTTTCCATAAAAAAAATTCCTATCGTTAGTTAAACTTGGTGAAGTTATGCATAACTTTGCGAAGTTGTTCGAACGATAGGAATCTTATGCCTTAAAATTTGTAATTCTGGAAATTTCCCGAACTTTCCAGTGTTTTCCTGTATATAGCTATTCTTTTATATCTAACTCTATGCCTTTTACCCAGTTCAGTAAGGTTTTTCCTGTTGGGAGGTGCTTACTAAGCCCGTTTTCATCAAAAGATCTTTGGATTGCACCATTCGCACTTATTGGACTACTATTTGGATCATGAACATGAGGTCTTGGGTTTTCTGCAATCTTCTCACCATAATGAATATAAAGTAAGGATTTAATAAAAGCATTTTTCTTGTTATCAGAGGCAGGAGATGGTTTCTTACTTTTTTGTGAGCTTAATTCTTCTATTGTTTTGTCTTTAGATAGGATTTCTTTTTCTAACTCTTTTATTTTATCCGTTAGCTTTTTGATCTCTTCTGGGTGTGAATAGCTTGAATCAATAATAGAAAACATTTCTAAAAATTTAATCAAATTATTATGCAATATAACAATATCATTTAATTGTATTTTTATATGATCTTTTATTTCTATTTGTATTGAGAAGCTATCATTGAAAAATATTGAATTTATATCGCTAATGTAGTTTTTTTCTAACAATTCATCCACATTGTAGCTTGAAAACTCATATGGATATATATGCATGTATCCAGAAAATTCCGCTAACTTTAATGGTTTTGATTTTTGGTTATGCCAAAATTTTTGATAGGTAAGTAAATTCCTGTAATCTTCAGAGTCTGCATCTATATAAACGGATAAGAAAAAGTAGTCATTATGTATTTCTAAAGGTATTGGTGCATCAGTAGAGTAATTTCTAAATTGTCGATTACAGATATTTGTTTCTGATACAATTAATCTAATAATTGATGTTGAAATCTTATTCCCTATACTTTTTTTATTTATTGAGTATAGAGAATCAACATTTCCACACACATATATTGATGCCTGTAATTCCTCATTTTGTATATATTCAATCAAATCTTTTTTTGATATATCAATATTATGATTTTGTGATATGTATTTAACAGCATCATCTAGTGAATATGCAGGCTTTGGCAATACCCTAGAGTTTGTCATAAATGCTCCTTCATCATTTATTACCTTATGAGGAACACGCCAGCTAGTAAGGTGCTAGTTTTCGGTGATCAGCCTAGACGTGTTTTATTTGGATTAATTTTTACTATTTTCAATATCAATTTTAATATCAAATAAATCGGTTTTTTCTCCAGTCTTATTATTAACCCAGGATACTTTTCCTGATGCAAATGGTTTTTCTGTGAGGTCTTTATTTTTCATATTTGAATTTCTAAAATGGTTGGATTTCTTCGGGAATAAAATTTCCTCACTATCTTCTAACTCTTTTGGGTCTGAATTGTTATCTCGATTTTTCCCAAAAAACACCCTAAATAGCCCAGTTAATAATATCCAACACACACCAACAATCGATAAAGATTGCCATGAGATCATAAATTTTCCTCATAATAAAAGAGAAACAACTTATTTCAATATATCAAAAATAGCTGTATATTCAACAATTACTTAAATTGTTTTTTTAGTTCATCTACAAGGATTTTTTCAGCTTTTTTGAGAGCTTTATCGCCCCCTTGTTTTTTGGTTTTTTCCATAAAATGTTTCCCTTCCATTTTGCTAGTTCCTTGATCAAGCAAAAACCAATAGAACGGGTCGGTGCGGTCTCTGGTGTTTTCTCCGATTCTAGCCATCCGTCTGCCTTTTGTTCGTCTTACTCTTACTACGGTATAACCAGATAAGCCATTTTTCCGAACTTTTGTTCTATGACGTATATTATTTTTAACACTACCTTTCTGTCTAAAATCAGTGCTTCTTCCTAATGTAGGTACAAGTGGTTTAGCTGTTTTCTCTAACTCTTTTGCTGCTTCATTAAGCGACTTCCTAATAGCTTTTTTTGCTGCTTGTTCAAGTTCTTTTTGTTTTCTTTTGATATTCCGTTCAATCTCTTTTAAACCTGTGATTTTAATGCTCATATATTTTCCTATAAATCAATGCCTGTAAATGTGTCTAATTCCTGCCGTTGTTCTTCTGTCATATCAAAGGCTAAATCCCCATACTCAAGCTGATACGTTCCTAATCCCATTAAGAAAGCTATTGCAGGGTCTATCTTGTTGGCTGATTTCTTCTTATTTGGTTTGATGTTGGCATTTGCATCACTTTCCATCACCACATTTGATAAAGCCCAAGATAGAACAGGGTCGCCGTTATGTTCGATAACTTGGCGATTGATTAGTACCTCTGCGGATTTTGCAACGGGGCTATATCGTTGGTAAGTTTGAGGAAATGGTTCAACCTCTAAGCCATAGCCTTGTAATTGTGTGCGTAGGTGTGTTGCATTCCAAACGTCAAAGCCTATCATCTTAATTTCAAAATGTTCTGCATCATTGAATATATCATCTCTGATTCTGTCATAGTCGATACAGTCGCCTTTAGTAATGCGTAACCATCCCATCCTTTGCCATTGCTGATAGATTGCTCTGTTCTTGTTTGCCACGTTTTTTAGTTGGTATTCGGGAATGTAGTGCCGTGTGATCAACCTTACTCGATTATTATCGGTTGGGAATACATAGCAAATACTGGTTAAATCGTTGGTACTGGATAAATCTAATCCCATATAGCAAGCCTTGCCGTGTAAATCACTCTCTTGATAGCTTCTCTCGCACGCTTTCCAGTTACCTTCACCAAGCCAAGGGGTAGAGCCATTGCACCACACATTAAAGCGTTTAGTCAGCATTTCTACCCATTCGGAAGGTATTCCCCTTGCTTTGGTTATCGTGTTCTCAAAGTCTTTAAATGGAATTGATTTACCAATGTTTGGATTGGCTTTTATCCATTGGGTAGGATCATCTACTTCACTTTCATCATCTAACTCATAAATCAGAATGAAGATAGATTCATTTTGTTCTGCACCATCTAAGATTTGACAACAATAATCATAATGCTGTTTGCAAGCTGAAATGGTATTACTGCCTGCGGTGGTTATTGCAAATAATAGCCCTTCTGGTCTTGCCCCTTGTCCTAATTCTAAAGCAGAATAAACGCTATTATCAGCGTGTAAATGGTATTCATCCACAATCGCAAGGCTTGGGTTAGTTCCTTCAATAGTTGATGATTTACTTGCAAGCGGTCGCATTAGGCTATTCTTTTGCATAAAAAGCATTTTGTGCTGTTGGATAGTTAAACGCTTACTTAATGGCTTGGATAACATTGCCATTTTCTTTGCATCATCAAATACTATTCTTGCTTGATCACGACTGACTGCAGCGGTGTAAATATCCTGCTGCCCTTTTTCCATTACTAGAAACCAATTAGCTAGAATTGCTGCAATGGTGCTTTTAGCGTTCTTTCTTGCTACCTGTACATAAGCAGAACGGTATTTTCTTAATCCTGTTTCTCGGTATTTAAACCCCAAGATATTAGCAAAGAGGAAGATTTGCCAATCAGATAGCTCTATTGGCTGTTTATATAAATGACCTTTGACGTGCGGACATAATCGAGAGAATTTTATAAACTTCTCAACTACTTCATCATCAAAATAGTAAATGGGGTTGTTTAAGTCATTAAAATAGCGGTTTACGGCTTGTTTTATGCGTTTACAAGCCACTATTTCGCCACTTTTTACCCCATTAGCATAATCATTCCAGATACTCATAGATTGTCTATTTCGTCTAATTCTTCGTTATCTACTGGTGTTTTTCTTCGGCTAACTGGATCAAAGCCAAGCAAAGCAGACATTTTTATGATGATTTTTTCTGCCTCTGATTTAGCTGTTAAGGCAGGATTGCGTGCCTCTGTACCTTGACTGTTTGTGATGCTGAAACCACGTTCTGCTATGTTCTGTATAGCTTGGCGATAAAGAGAATAATTTACACAATATAACTCAAGGTTTGTGTAATCTTCTGCAGTAATATCCCCACGCTCTGAAAGTGCTTTGATTTTTAATTTCCATTGCCCCTTTGCAATATCATCCAGATAATCAGGGGCTTTGATTGTTCGTTTCCTTGTCATCTGCTTTCCTTATGTTCCTATATTTTCTAAAAAATCATTGTGCGTAAAAATCTAATTGGGGGGGCGGTTCTCTGGCTTTCGTGATTTTTTTCCAATACTCCCCCCACCTCTATAATTTATTTTTAACTTATTGTTTTTAAAGCAAAGACCAAAATTGGTTTTTGTTATTACATTTACTTGTATTCAGTTGTGTTCATATGAACACGACTGAACTATAGAGATATGTCTATAGTTGAACTGAGCTCATATGAGTTCGGTTGTAGTTGTGGAGGTATATCCACGACTGAACTATAGACATATCTCTACGGTTGAACTGTTGTGATATCGCAACGGTTGCACTTGTGGTCATATCACCACGACTGATCCAGTTATAGAGATATGTCTATAACTGAACTATGGCCATATCACCACGGTTGAGCTGTTTCGATAACGAAACAACTGAAAATAGTTTTATAAATCTTGTGTTGTTGTGATATCGCAACAACTGAATATTCCAGCCAATCCAAAATTGGATTGGTACAACTCATTGATATTTAAGCAAAGACCAAAATTGGTTTTTGTTACTTTTTCGAGCCATATCCTCGTTTATCTATTTCTCGTGTCTTGTAGCTGTGGCAGTTACGGCATAATGCTTGATGATTAGATTGCACCCAGAAAAGCGGATCACGCTGTCCGTTCTCTACTGGCTTAATATGGTCAATGACTGTTGCAGGTGTATATATTCCTTTATCTAAACACATGACACATAATGGATGATGCTTTAAGTATTCGGCTCTGTACTTTGACCATCTGTGGTCATATCCTCTTTTGCTTGCACTTTCTCTATTATCCTTTGGCTTGTGTTCTTCACATCTGCCAGACTTCACACGATTACGACAACCAGGGAAGGTGCAACGTCTTAATGGTTGATATGGCATAACGTCCTTAGAATATACTTAACTCTCGGTATGGATTCCATAAAGCACTAATTGCCATTGGCACTTCATAGAGTTGAACATCACTTACTATCTCTCTATTTGCATATAGATGGCCAATAAACATTAAGCAACCTACTTTTATTCCTTGAGTAAATTGAACAGTTTCCTCTGTGGTTGTATCTGCAAAACGTTTGCCTATATGATTTTGAGCAACCTCAAGGGCTGAATCTGCTAACACCTCTAAGAGTTCATCATCTAAATCATGATCAATGCGTAAATGATTTTTTATTTCTTCTATATCAATTCTTGCCATGTTTTCTATTCCTTAATATTCGTGGGCTTCACCTTCTTTACACATTAACTGAATTTCTTTATGTTTTTCTTGGGAATCGATCACAGAATAGATTTGTAAAATCCTGTCGCCGTATTTCACTCTCATCTTTCGATTTAATCCTGCTATATATCTGATCCTAATTCGGATAATGTTTTCGCCTAGCTGAAAAGGACCGCTAAAGTATTCACGTCCCTGTAATGGCTCAATAGATGCTCGTATAGTGGCAAAATCTTCCCACGCATAAATGCTATCGTTTGTTTTGATAATCGGCTCTTTTGCTATATTGCGTTTTTGTAGAGTGATTACCTTGTCAAATTTTCCTGCTCTAACCATCCTTGACATCATTAGCCCCTTTCTTAACTTCTACGGTTTGTTTCCAAGCTTGGCTATATTCATCACCGCCCTCATAAGGTGGTAAGCCTTCACGTTTGCGTGCTTCATTTGGGCTTAATATTCCGCTTTTGATTGCGATTTCGTAACTGCTGAATCTTTCTTGTTGATTGGTTCTTAATAGGTCGCTTGTATCAAACTCAATCACATAACGTTTTTTACGATTGCTTGATAGATCAATCATTAAGGCATCTTTTAGCTGTTGTTCAAAATTGACTAAATGTGGGCGTAATGTTTGCCCTAAAAATGCCCGACTTGCTTCACTAAAATTTGAATAGGTTGAATGGCTGTAATCCTGTAAAAAGATTGGGCTAATATTGAAAATGCGTGCGATATCCTCAATCGTAAATCTACGACTTGCTAACCATTCGGCATCTTGGTTGCTCATACCTAACTGCTTGTATTCCATCCCACCTTCAAGGATTGGGGTTTTACCTGCATTCTTTGCACCTTGATAGCGTTTGAGGGCATCCATTGCTTTTTTGCCTTTGGCTTGATCAAACCATTCGGCAGTAGTTACCACACCACCTGCCATCATGCCATTTTTCATTACTGCCGATCCGTGTTTCTGTTGAGCAATACCCAAGCCGATAGCTTCACGGCAAACAGTAATAGGGCTTCTTCCCATAAAGCCATCATGTGATGCGTGTCGTAAGTGCAGCACTTCATCCTGCAGGTAGTTTTTTACTTTGCCGTCAATATCGGTAATCTGGTAAATATAAGTGCCTTTTGGTGTTCTTTGAACATTAACCGCATAAGGTGGGTAAGGTGTGAGTGATTCGGGCTGTCCTTTATCATCCCACCCAATGACTGCGTAAGCGTTACCACTTAAAAGAACGTGCCTCATCATCACCTCTTTAAATTGGTATGGTGTTTGATTGCGGTTCGGCATTTCATTGAGCAGGTATTCTACGCTGTGGTTTTCTATTCTTTTTCTTCCGTCTGAATTGAGTTCAAACAGATAGCACGGCATACTTGCTACGGCTTGAGCAATGACATTGACTGCATTTAAGACTGCGGGTAAGGTTTCCGCATTAAGAGGGCTGACAAATTCGCCTGATCCTGTATTGGTTGCACCCATTACTGAAAACATATCATCAATCGTTAGGCTGCGGTTTTCAGGTGCTTTCTTTCTGAATAATCCAAACATTTATAACCCCAACACTTCTAACTTTCTTTTTCGATTTGCATCTTGCCAAGGGTGATCACCTTTTTTTGCCATCACCTTAGAACGCTTTAAGACTTCTAAGCTTGAATCAGGATAAGCAGGAACACTGGTAACAGTGATTTCGATTAGTTCGGCTTTTTGTACGGTTCTTAGGTTCGGTTCGACTGAAAAATCCCACTCGTTTTGCTGTGTGAGAAAACCGAAGGACATCCCTCTAATATCGCCACGTTCAACGCTAATTAGTAAATCTCGTCCTGTTTGTGTATCAGGTGGGTATAGCTCAAAGCGTAAGCCTATATCATCTTCCTCAAGCTTTAATGTACCGCTTGATGTTCTGCCAAGTAATTTAGTGTGATCGTGTTCAAATAAGGCACGGATATCCTTTCCTGCTCTTAATGAATCACTAAAGGCATTTGGTGAAAAACGCTCTACAAATTCGCCCCAAAGGACTTCGCTGTCTTTGTTCCATTGGACGACATAACCAACAAGCTTTTTATTTTCATTATCAGCCGTGAGTATAGAGGAACGGATTTCTAAATCTTTCATTTCTTCTCCTTAAGACAAAAAAGGGGCATCTATTCAGAATACCCCTAAGAGGATTTATCCTTTGGCTTCTAATACCTTGATAGCATTGAAATCAACCACACCACCGCCTAGATATTTGTCGGTATGGACTTTGTAGAATCCAGGCTCAGTAATTGCATCAGGTTTTGTTCTGATGCCTGTTTCATGATCTGCAATGGTGTAGCCTCGTTTGAAATCACCTACTGCAAGGAATGGATTCGTGCCGCTTGCCTCTGGCATTGTTTCCAAGTAGTAAACAGGTAAACCCAATAAGGTAGCAGGTGAGCCTGCTTGTAAACCATCTCGCCAGATATAATCACCATTGCCATTTTTAAGTTTTTGCAATGTGCTTGCTGTTTGTGAGTTCATAACCCACACGGCATTTTTGCGGTATTTGCTATGTAAGGTGAAATACAAGTCAATTAATACATCTGCAGTAAGTTTTGATGGTTGGATTTCCATTTTTTGCAATGTGCCAAATGGACGAGTTTTATCGTTGGTTGCAGCTCTTGGGTAATTCAAGAAACCTTTTGCTTGTTTTGTGCCGTTACCATTGGTTAGGTCGGTTTCTTCTGTTTCGGTGAATGTTTCTGAAATTTCATCCGTTAGCCATCCTAAAATATCAACCCCACCAAAATCTAAGATTTCTTGTGTTGTTTTCGGGTAAGCATAAATGTTATGAAGTTCAATCGTTACTTCATTCATTTTCGGGGTGTTGGTTTCTGTTCGTGCTTCACCTTCGCCAATATGATTTATTACTGCACCACCTGCAGAAACGAGTTTCTTATACTCTTTAGCCCCAACAGGTAAGCGAACAACATTACAGATTTGACGCATTACAGAATCATCTGTTAAACGTGTCATAACCTCTTTATCTAACATTGGAATAACAGAATAGCCACCATCTTTACCGCTATCTGTATTCGTTGCTAAAGAGCGTAATTCACCCGTTTTAATCCAATGGCGAAGGTCTTCATTACCTGGTCTGTTTGTCGCCTTTTCTGTGCGTTGTAATTGCGGATTACTACGCTCTTCATCTGTAACAGATTCCAAGCGACCGATTTCAGTCTGTAAATCATCAGCAATCTTTTTTAGTGCATCAAATTTGCCTGCTTCATCTTCATTTAATGAGCGATTTTCTTTATCTGCGTTCTCAATTAAAGCTCGCATATCTGAAACTGTTTGTGCCTTTTTTTGACGTAATTCAATTAATTTCTTAAGCATTATTGGTATTCCTTAGTTGAGATAATTTATATCAAAATAAAGAGTTGAATTAATCCATTTATTTTCTTCTGGATCATATTCATATGCGTATCTGCGAATTTGACAGTCGTCCACAGATGATAGGTTGACTTTTCGGAAAATAGCTGCAATATTTTCAGCAACGAGATCTAAATTTTCTTCACTCGATGTCATCGGGAGATAAATACCAATACATAAAGATGCATCACATTCATTTAAGCAGATTGTACTTTCTGAATATTCTGCTTCATCAATATAAACAGCTATCGTAGGAAGTTCTGCATTTACATCTCTAAAGATTGGACGACCGCTATAAAATCGGAATGATCCATTGATATTTTCCCTTAATAAGGAAATTACTTCTTTTCTAATATTTTCATTTGAAATCATTTAGTTATCCTTTAAAAGTTGGTGGTATAGAAAGCCCATAGAACAATATATAGCCTAATTATCAGAAGTAAATGGCATATTTTTTAAGCGAAAGACTACGAAAAGATACGAAAGCAAAATTTACAAAACTTTATTTTTTAATTGGGTTGTAGTGGTATTTTCAGGGCAAAATGTTCTAAATCTGCTTTAGATAATCTCACTTACAAGTTCACTTTTTCACTTGAAATTCACTTACAAATTCACTTAATTATTCTTTTTATTTTTCAATAAGTTATAAATAAAATATATAGTAATAAGTGGATAAGTGACTTTTTTTTAAAAAATTTAGTTTTTTTTTGAGTGGTTGAGTAAAAGGCATAAAAAAACCTAGCAAATAATGCTAGGCTTTATGGTTATTTGGTAGGTGTGGCAAGGGTAGAGTGAATAGAGCATTGTTCTACATAATCGCCCCACATCTGCATCACAGGCTTTCGTTGTTCCAGGTAAGTAGAACGCATGTAGGCTAAACTGACTTCGCTACCTACCGCATGAGCAAGGCAAGCCTCTGCAACTTCATAGCTTACCCCTTGTTCTGCTAAATAGGTTCTTGCTATGGCTCGCAATCCGTGTGCTGTTTGTTTGCCTGCATAGCCCATTTTTCTAATCGCACTATTAGCTGTTTCTTTACTCATAGATTGATTAGGTTTGCTGTAATGAGGAAATACAAATTTTTTATTACCAGATATAACCTTCATTTTTTGCAATATTGCGATAGCTTGGGTGGAAAGGGGAACAGTATGCGGATTTGCACCCTTTTTGGTTTTCTTCATTTTCTCTGCAGGTATGTTCCATAGGCTTTGCTTCCAGTCTATTTCTGACCATTCAATGCTAACAGCTTCAGCAGGTCTAACCATAGTTAATAATTCCCATTGAATTAAAATCTTTGTGATCATATCCCTGTTTGAATTATTTAGTGTAGTAAGAAATTCGGGTAATTCTTTGGGGTGTATAGCAGGATTTTTTTGTTTTGGTTTCTTACTGAATGCTTGATTGACCTTTTCGCAATAATTAAATTGCATTACTCCAATGTTTACAGCATAGTTTAGAATTTGATTAGTGAGTCTTATAATACGATGCAATGTATCGCTTTTACCTTCCTCGGCTAAAGGCTTTAATGCCTCAATTAGAATGACTGGAGTAATGCTAGTTACGGGATAATCACCAATACGGCTAAATAAATGTTTTTCTAGTCTTGCCCAGTTCTTTTCCATTGTAAGAGCCTCAATTCCCGCACTTCGAACTTTTTTCCAATTTTCAGCTATTTTATAAAGTGTATTGGATTGATTCTGTAAATGTTCAATTTCTTTCTCTTTTTGATGAATTTGTGGATCGATACCTTGAGCTAGTAAAGAACGATATTCTTGCCTTTTGGCTCTAGCTTGAGCAAGCGTTACATCTGGATAAATACCAATGCCCATATTAGTTCTTTTTTTCGTAATTGGTTTTATGTAGTTAAATAGCCAATATTTAGAGCCATTAGTTTTTACTCTTAAAAATAATCCTTGCCCATCAACAAGAGAGTAATCTTTTTCTTTGGGCTTGGCTTTATCAACTTCGGTATTAGTTAGCGGTTTAGTTTGTTTAGGCATAGTATTGGAACACAAAAGTTATATTTATTAGTTTTAGTAACACAAAATAAAATTGAGTTAAGCCTTGATAGACAAGCTTTCTCACATTTTTTGTAACACAAAATTTTGCGTATTATACATTGTGTTACTATTTGTGTTACTAAAATCAGCGATTAAAGACGGAAAACTACGAGATACTGCGTATAGTAAAATTATAAAAAAGTGGCTTAAAGCTAGTATTTACAAGGGTTAAACGAGAAGTTACGAGAGGGTATGAGATGAAAGATGGTGCGACCGGGTGGACTCGAACCACTGACCCCCACCATGTCAAGGTGGTGCTCTAACCAACTGAGCTACGGTCGCATATTTGAAAACGAGGCGAATTCTAAATTAAAAAGCGGAGTTATGCAAGACTCCGCTTTTTAGTTGATTGTTTTTAGTGCAGGTTATACTGATATAGTGGTAACGAAGAGTGTAATGCCTTCTACTTTATTCACTTCGACTATATCGCCGACTTGCAGATTTTTACCTATTACTTTCCAAGTCGTATCGCCAAACTTGCCACGAATTACCCCATTTTCTAAGATTTCCGAGATGACACCTTGCTGTCCGATCATAGCATGGTCTCTTGCATTAAGATTGGTTGCACCATCTTC
Organism: Otariodibacter oris; assembly: GCF_009684715.1. NCBI lineage: Bacteria > Pseudomonadati > Pseudomonadota > Gammaproteobacteria > Pasteurellales > Pasteurellaceae > Otariodibacter > Otariodibacter oris. Next base: position 977,908 of record NZ_CP016604.1, read on the forward strand.
TTTACTGTCTTTGCTATGTTGGAATTTCCACCAAAGAAAACTAAATATAATGGATAATATGGCGAAAAGTGCAAGTTGCCAACCTAGTGGTAACGTAGGGGATAATTTAACAACACCTGCCACGATAATACCTGCAAATCCCCACCACATAAGAAATACACCCGGTATGGCAATTTCTAAAATGAGTAAGACAAAGCCAACAATTAACCAAATTGTCCAGTTACTTAACCAGTCCATTATCTTCTCCTTAGGTTATTGATAGTAGGGATTGTATGTTTATTTTTTATCAGCTTTAAGTAGTTCAGCAATACCCGCAACAGAACCAATTAAGTTTCCTGCTTCAAGAGGCATTAAGACAACTTTACTATTTTCAGCAGAGCCAATTTGTTGAATTGCTTCAGTATATTTTTGAGCAATAAAGTAGTTAATTGCTTTAGTATCGCCAGAGGCAATTGCGTCAGAAACCAATTGTGTCGCTTTAGCTTCGGCTTCAGCGGCACGTTCACGCGCTTCTGCTTGTAGAAAGGCCTCTTGTCTTTCCCCTTCGGCTTTTAGAATACGAGCTTGCTTATCCCCTTCTGCACGAAGGATTTCTGCTTGCCGAATTCCTTCCGCTTCTAGAATATCTGCACGTTTATTACGTTCAGCCTTCATTTGAGCGTTCATCGCTTCTACTAATTCTTTTGGTGGGCGAACATCACGGATCTCAATACGGGTAACTTTTACACCCCATAAATTAGTCGCTTCATCGACAATTGATAATAGACGACCATTGATGAGATCGCGTTGAGAAAGCATATCGTCTAAATCCATTGAACCTAACACTGTACGCATATTCGTCATGGTTAAGTTAATAATTGCTTGTTCTAGGTGATTGACTTCATAAGCTGCACTACGAGCATTAACCACTTGTACAAAGCAGACGGCATCAATCGCAACACTTGCATTATCTTTAGAAATGACTTCTTGAGATGGAATATCAAGTACTTGCTCCATCATATTAATTTTACGACCGACTCTATCAATAAATGGAACAACTATATTTAAACCAGGTGTAAGTGTTTTGGTATAACGACCAAATCGTTCGATTGTCCAGTGATAACCTTGAGGAACGGTTTTGATGGTAGAGATTAAAACGACAATAACTAAAACAACAAATACGATGGAAACAATTGGAAATTCAAACATTTCAACCCCCTTTTAGATTAATAAATGCAATGGTAATGATATATCTTTTTTTATGAAATTCTAGTAGTTTCAATCCTTTTAAGCGTATAATTTTCACATTGAATTAATGAATAAAAACGATTTATGAAGCCTGCAACAGCAATTATTGATGGAAAAGCATTACGCCATAATATTGATATTATTAAATCCCTTGCACCAAATAGCCAAATTTGTGCAGTCGTAAAAGCTAATGCTTATGGATTGGGTATTCGTCGGGTAGTTAGGGAGCTGGAAGATCATGTTGATGCTTTCGGGGTCGCTCGCATTAAAGAAGCATTAATGATTCAAGAGAGTGGCTATGAAGGAAAAATCGTCTTATTAGAAGGATTTTTCAATAAAGAAGAATTACTCAAAACACTCTCTCGCCGATTTGATACGGTGATCCATAATCTTGAACAATTAACCTTACTTGAGTCAGTGGCAGATAAGTGGCAAGCCGAGCAAGAAAAAGGATTTTGGCAACGCAAAACAAAGATTTATTTCCCCATTAATGTCTGGCTAAAAATTGATACAGGTATGCACCGATTAGGTATCCATCCTGATCAAGTGGAAGAATTTTATCGACGTTTAAAAAATTGCCCTCTTGTAGAAAGTATCACTTTTATTAGCCATTTTAGCCGAGCTGATGAATTGGATTGCGGCTATACAGAAAAACAAATTCAAGTCTTTGAAAATGCAAGCCGTGACTATCCTGCACAACGTAGCATTTCTGCCTCTAATGGTATTTTATATTGGAAACAAGCCCATTATGATTGGGTTAGACCGGGCATTATTATGTATGGCATTTCGCCACATAATACACCAATCATCGATCTAGGTTTTCAACCTGTGATGACATTATCTTCCTCACTCATTGCGGTTCGAGATCATAAAGCAGGTGAGCCAGTCGGTTATGGCGGAGCTTGGGTCAGCGTGCAAGATACTAAAATTGGTGTGGTGGCGATTGGTTATGGCGATGGCTATCCTCGTAATGCCCCAGAAGGTACGCCCGTATTTATCAATGGACGTAAAGTGCCGATTGTAGGGCGAGTGTCAATGGATATGATGACGGTTGATCTTGGCTCGGATAGTCAAGATAAAGTGGGCGATGAGGTGATCTTGTGGGGTAAAGATTTACTGATTGAAGAAGTTGCAACCTCTATTGGCGTTATCAATTATGAACTCATCACACAATTAACTCCAAGAGTGCTAATTGAATACATGGATTAAGCGAACAATAACAGCAATATATTTCTCTAAAAATACAAAAGCGAGGCTTCAGTATAAATAGTGGCAATATTTATATTATAGTTTACTAAGGTCATATTATAGTGATTTTGTAAAATTACGCTGATTGGTATGAAAAATATAAACAATAGGATTGAATGAATATCTAAGATATATTGGGATAAAATATCGTTTTGAATTATTCAGGATAATTGCTTAATTTAGAGTTAAATTAATCAATGTACTTAAAATATGTGTAACAATGGAATTTTATGAATAAGCTTATTAGACGTCGTACCTTGAAAACCACAAAAATGTTATCAGATAATCCTCTGCTCAATCGAATTTATCAAGCAAGGGAGATATCTTCTCCGGATGAGCTTAATTTGTCTTTAAAAGGAATGCTAAATCCTCAATCTCTTTCTAATATTGATATAGCAGTAGAACTACTTTATCAAAGTTACTTAGATAATAAGCATATTACTATTGTTGGGGATTTTGATACAGATGGAGCGACGAGTACGGCATTAGTATTATTAGCATTACGGCAATTTGGTTTCAAAAAAGTTGATTATCTTATTCCTGATCGAATTTCTCAAGGTTATGGTTTGAGTCTTGATATTGCAGAATTACTTCTTGAAAAAGGTTCCGACGTCGTACTTACTGTAGATAATGGTGTTTCTTCAGTTGAAGGTATTGAATTGCTTAAATCTAACAATGTCTGTGTAATTGTGACCGATCACCATTTACCTGCGGATTATCTTCCAAATGCGGATGCCATTGTAAATCCGAATCTTGATGATTGTACTTTTCCATCTAAAGCACTTGCAGGAGTAGGTGTTGCTTTCTATGTTATGGTCGCATTACGTATAAAATTTAGAAAAAATGGAGTATTTAAAGATTTTGAACCTAATATTACTGAATTACTTGATTTAGTTGCATTGGGTACAGTGGCAGATGTTGTACCCCTTGATCATAATAACAGAATTTTAGTTTTTCAAGGATTAAATAGAATTCGAGCTGGTGTTTGTCGAGTAGGGATTAAGGCCTTAGTTGAAATATCTAAACGTAATTTGGGTAAATTACAAGCGAGCGATTTAGGGTTTTCTATCGCTCCTAGGCTCAATGCTGCTGGGCGATTAGAAAATATGTCGTTAGGCGTAGAATTATTGATTTGTGATGATATTAATACAGCACGACAATTAGCTTTGGAATTGGATAGTTTAAACCAAACTAGAAAAGAATTTGAACAGGATATGAAGACTGAGGCATTAGCTATTTGTGCAAAGTTACCTCATTTGAAAGATTCTTCTCAAGCTCAATGTATTGTTGTATATCAAGAAGATTGGCACCAAGGAGTTATTGGTATTCTAGCCTCAAGATTAAAGGACCAATTTCATAGACCTGCAATTGTGTTTGCAAAAGATGGAGATCTCTTGTTAAGAGGTTCGGCTCGCTCTATATCAGGTGTGCATATTCGTGATGTATTGGAAAGAGTGAATTCAAACTACCCAAATTTGATTGTGAAATTTGGTGGACATGCAATGGCTGCAGGTTTGACAATCAAAGAAGAAAATCTACTTCAATTTCAACATTATTTTAATCAGGTAGTTCAGGATTTTATTGAGATAGAACAATTACAAGGTGTAATCTATACAGATGGCGAGTTGAGGGAGGATGAATTAACCTTGGATACAGCTGAATTATTACAAAAATCAGGTCCATGGGGACAATATTTTCCTGAACCTATGTTTGAAGGTGAATTTAAAATTCTTCAACAACGGATAGTTGGGCAAAATCATTTAAAATTAATATTGGAAACAAAGTATGGTAAATGTTTAGATGCAATTTGGTTTAATATTGATCGTAGCAATTATCCGGATATGTCATTGAAGAAAGCAAATATAGTTTATAAACTTACTATCAATGAGTTTAGGGGGGAAGAAAGTTTACAACTTTTGGTTGAGGAATTATATTGTACAAAATATGTATAAAAGGCTAGAATAAACTAATTAAGTATTGTAGAATGGTAAAAGCTCTTATGGGTTTTTTGACTCAAAAGTCATTTACAATTAACAAAATATTTACAAGGATCCTTTATAATGAAAAAGACAACTGTTTCCCGAGGTTTATTATTAACAAGCTTAGCTTTAGCTTTAGCTGCTTGTGGTAATTTGAGTAATGTATCTAATGAAGGTACTACAGATAGTCCAGTATTCCCTAAGATTTCGGAATCAAAATTCAATCATGATGGATCTCAATTCGGTTCTTGGCCTAATTGGGAAAATGTTCGCCAAATTGAAAAGGGAATGAACAAAGATCAACTTTATTATTTGATTGGTCGTCCACATTTCTCGGAAGGCTTATATGGCGTTCGTGAGTGGGATTATGTATTTAATTACCGCGAAAATGGTGTACATAAGGTTTGCCAATTTAAAGTATTATTTGATACTAATATGAATGCTCAAAGCTTTTTTTGGTATCCAAATGGATGTAATGGTAATGCATCATACAATTTAAGTGGTGATTTCTTGTTCGATTTTGATAAAGATGTATTGACAGCGAAAGGTAGAGAAGTTGTGGATAGCGTTGCTGAACAACTCAAAGCATCAAGAGCACAACAAGTTAAAGTGGCTGGTTATACAGATCCATTGGGTTCAGATGCTTATAACTTAAATCTATCTCAACGTAGAGCAAATACAGTTAAAGCTAGATTGATACAGCAGGGCGTAACAGCACAGATTAATGCTATTGGGTATGGTGAAGCAAACCAAGTTAAAGCATGTGAGGGTGAAAATGGTCAAGCTCTTCGTGATTGTTTACGTCCAAACCGTCGTGTAGAAGTAACTGCTAATGGTGGTGTTCTTACACAAAGTGAAGGTGGTAATGTTGCAGGTCCTAATGGTCCAGCACCACTTTATCAAACACCTGCATATGATGGTAATCAATAATTTACTGATTCTAAATTAGAATAGTAGAATAAGGGTGATATTTATATCACCCTTTTTTATTATTCTAGAATAAATTATATGGAGAATATTATGACTTATGAAGCAATTGCATTTGATCTTGACGGTACTTTACTTACTAGCCAATCCACTATTTTAGAGTCAAGTAAGATAGCAATTAAAAAAGCTATAGAAAAAGGTATTAAAGTTTTTATTGTTACTGGTAGACATCATACAGCGGTGCGCCCTTATTACAAAGAATTGGAACTGGATACTCCTGTTGTTTGTTGTAATGGAACTTATCTTTATGATTTTTATCATGATGAGATACTTGCTTCAAATCCTCTTACTAAGGAACAAGCAACTTTACTAGTCAATTCCTCTAGGGAACAGGGATTTCATATTGCAATGTACACTCGAGATGCTATGACATTTGAGGTACTTAATCCACATTTTGAAAAATTGCTAAAATGGGTTGAAACTTGCCCAATGGATGCAAAACCAGATATTCACCAAGTTAAACATTTTGATGATTATTTAGATGGAAAAACAATAATTTGGAAAATATTGATAAGTGATCCAAATGCTTCAAAAATGCAAAACTATATAGATAACTTACCGCTTGATCAATTTAGTCCAGAGTGGTCATGGGTTGATCGTGTTGATATTACAGCAAGTGGTAATAGTAAAGGAAAATGTCTAGCTGAATTATTAAAATTAGAAAATATTAATCCAGAAAATGTAATTGCATTTGGTGATAATTTTAATGATGTAAGCATGTTGAAGTATGTAGGCATGGGAATTGCTATGGGAAATTCTGAGTCAGAAATTCAAAAACAAGCTAAGAACGTAATAGGCTCCAATAATGAAGATAGTATTTCTTTAGCATTATCCCAACTAATTGAGTTATAAGCTGGGCATTGATATGAGAATTCGTTTAGCACAACGACAAGATTTTGAAAGTATTTTAGCAATCTATAATAAAGCTATTCTCACATATCAAATTACTGGTGATTTGCTTCTAGCCACAACTGAAAGTCGCAAGGCATGGTTTGAGTTTCATCTTAATAGTGAAAAATATCCTCTATGGGTTGTAGAAGAGAAAAATGAGGTTGTGGGATGGTTTAGTTTCTCCCCATTTTATGATAGACCAGCTTTTGCACATGCTTCAGAAATTAGTATATATCTTGATCCACCTGTTCATGGAAGAGGTTATGGATCTCAGATTATCGAATATATGAAGTCCCAAATGTTAAGTAAGAATATCAATATTTTAGTAGCGTATGTTTTTGAGCTAAATACAATAAGTTTGAAAATGATGGATAAACATGGATTTATATCTTGGGGAAGACTTCCTAATATTGCGAATATGGGTAAAGATGATAAAGGTCATGAACGTTGGAGAACTTTAGTGATGATGGCTTATGAAGACGGAATTAAAATATGACTCTAATTAAAAAAATATTAGTGATTATAATAAAAAAAGTCTTGCATATTTTAAATTAATTTTGCAAGCTATTAGTGTTCTTATTATACAGGAGTAGGCAATGACAAGACCTTTATTTTCAGGGAGTATGGTGGCTCTTATTACTCCCATGACAGATGGTGAAATAAATTTTAGTGAATTAAAAAATTTGGTAGAGTTTCATATTAAGTCAGGTACTCATGCAATTGTGTCTGTTGGAACAACTGGAGAATCGACTACATTAAGTACAGACGAACATATTAAAGTTATAAAAAAGACAGTTGAGTATGCAGATGGTAGAATTCCTATTATTGCAGGGACTGGTTCTAATTCAACAAGTGAAGCTATTGTGATAACTAAGTTAGTTGCTGATAGTGGGGTGGTAGGGTGTTTAACCGTTGTTCCTTATTATAATAAACCAACTCAAGAGGGGCTATATCAACATTTCAAAGCAATTGCTGAAAGTACTTCACTACCACAGATTCTATATAATGTGCCAAGTCGAACAGGTTGTGATTTAAAACCAGAGACAGTGGGGCGTTTATCGAAGATACCGAATATTATTGGTATAAAAGAAGCAACGGGTGATTTAAGTCGTATTCCTGATATCAAAAGACTAGCAGGTGAGGATTTTATTATTTTAAGTGGGGATGATGCTACTGGTCTAGAATCTATGAAATTAGGTGGCCAAGGTGTCATATCTGTTACAAATAATCTAGCTGCAGAAGATATGGCGAAAATGTGTGAACTAGCATTAGATGGCAATTTTGCTGAAGCAGAAGAAATTAATCAACGTTTAATTTCTTTGCATAGAGATCTATTTGTCGAAGCCAATCCAATTCCAGTTAAATGGGCTGCTTATAAGTTAGGATTAATAGGACAACCGAATTTACGTTTACCACTGACCACTTTATCAGAAGCTTATCATTCAAGAATAATGGATGCACTCAAGCAAGCAAAATTAATTTAAATTGATAGTTATAAATCAAAGTATAAAATACTCTACTCAATAAAAGAAAATCGCTAGTAAAATTGAATCTTACTAGCGATTTTTGTATTAAAAGGAATTTTTATGAAAGAAGTTCTCTTAAAGCTGAACCAATATCAGCTAAACTTCTTACAGTTTTTACGCCCGCAGATTCAAGGGCTGCAAATTTCTCATCAGCAGTACCTTTACCTCCACTAATAATTGCTCCTGCATGTCCCATACGTTTACCTTTAGGAGCAGTCACTCCAGCGATATAGCTAACAACCGGTTTAGTGACATTTGCTTTGATAAATGCTGCAGCTTCTTCTTCTGCACTTCCACCAATTTCGCCAATCATTACAATTGCTTCTGTTTTTGGATCTTCTTGGAATAATTTAAGAATATCAATGAAACTTGAACCAGGAATTGGATCGCCACCAATCCCAACACAAGTTGATTGACCAAATCCTTCATCTGTTGTTTGTTTTACTGCTTCATAGGTAAGTGTACCAGAACGAGATACAATACCAATTTTTCCTTTTCTATGAATATGACCTGGCATGATGCCAATTTTACATTCATCAGGAGTAATAACACCAGGACAGTTAGGTCCAATCATGCGAACGCCGGTCGAATTTAATCTTTCTTTAACTTGTAGCATATCGAGAGTTGGAATTCCTTCTGTAATACAGATGATCAATTGAATACCAGCATCAATAGCTTCTAAAATTGCATCTTTACAGCCTGGAGCAGGAACATAAATTACACTCGCTGTTGCACCAGTAGATTCTACAGCATCTCTAACTGTATTGAATACCGGTAGCCCTAAATGTATTGTTCCACCTTTTCCTGGAGAAACACCGCCCACTAATTGTGTGCCATAATCAAGAGCTTGTTCAGAGTGGAAGGTACCTTGTCCACCAGTAAAACCTTGGCATATTACTTTCGTATCTTTATTAATTAAAATAGACATTATTTTTCCTCCGCTGCTTTTACAGCTTGGATAGCTGCATCAGTTAGTGTTTTTGCTGCAATGATATTTAATCCGCTATTCGCTAGAATTTCTCTACCTAATTCTGCATTATTACCTTCAAGTCTTACAACAACAGGAATACTTACACCAACTTCATTGACTGCAGCAATAACACCATCTGCAATTAAATCACAACGAACGATTCCACCAAAGATATTTACTAGTACAGATTTTACTGTTTTATCCGATAAGATAATTTTAAATGCTTCTGCAACACGTTCTTTCGTTGCACCACCTCCAACGTCTAAGAAGTTAGCTGGCATTCCACCATGGAGTTTCACTATGTCCATTGTACCCATAGCAAGACCTGCACCATTTACCATACAGCCGATATTACCTTCTAATGCTACGTAATTTAATTGATGCGATTCAGCTAAAGCCTCACGAGGATCCTCTTGACTAGGATCTTGCATAGCCACTAATTCAGGGTGACGATAGAGTGCATTATTATCAATGACGATTTTTGCATCTAAGCAAAGTAAATTATCTTCTTTAGTGATAACAAGCGGGTTTACTTCTAAAAGCGCTAAATCTTTATCAACAAACATTTTCGACATTTGAGTAAAGATATGAGCAAATTGTTTGATTTGATTACCTTTTAATCCAAGTTTGAATGCAAGCTCTCTCGCTTGGTAAGGCATTCCACCTGTTAATGGATCAACAGCAACTTTATGCAATAATTCTGGTGTTTTTTCTGCAACTTCTTCAATATTCACACCACCTTCAGTTGATACCATAAATACAACACGTTGAGATGTACGATCAATTACAGCACCTAAATAGAGTTCTTTAGCAATACTTGAGCCTTCCTCTATATAAATTTGATTAACAGGCTGTCCTTGGGCATCTGTTTGGAAAGTAACAAGGCGTTTGCCTAACCATTGATCTGCAAAAGCGCGTACTTCAGCTTCACTATGAACGAGTTTTACGCCACCAGCTTTTCCTCGTCCTCCCGCATGTACTTGGCATTTAGCAACCCAAACATTTCCACCTAACTTGTGGATAGCTTCCGTTGCTTCATCAGCATTTTTACACGCATAACCTTTTCCCACTGGTAAGTTATATTCAGCAAAAATTTGCTTAGCTTGATATTCGTGTAAATTCATAAATAAGGTTCCCCTTGTAAAAGGTGTGTTATAAAGGATAGATACTCATGTAGAGCACAAAGTGTTTAAATAAGGGGCTACAAGCTTGTAAACTAGTAGCCCTTTTATAATTAAATTTCAAGTAATAAACGTGTTGGGTCTTCAAGTAAATCTTTAATTGTTACAAGGAAGCCAACTGATTCACGACCATCAATTAAGCGGTGATCATAGCTGAGTGCGAGATACATCATCGGACGAATAACAACTTGACCATCAATCGCAACAGGACGATCTTTAATCGCATGCATACCTAAAATTGCACTTTGAGGAGGGTTAATAATTGGCGTTGACATGAGTGAACCAAATACACCACCATTAGTGATAGTAAAGTTACCACCAGTAAGATCTTCTACTGTTAATTTACCATCACGACCTTTTTCAGCTAATACTTTAATTTGTTTTTCAATATCAGCCATACTTAATTTGTCACAATCTCTTAAGACTGGCGTAACAAGTCCTCTAGGTGTAGAAACAGCGATACTAATATCAAAGTAGTTGTGGTAAACGATATCTTCGCCATCAATAGAGGCATTAACTTCCGGATAACGTTTTAATGCTTCGACTACGGCTTTAATGTAGAAAGACATGAATCCAAGACGTACATCATGTTGTTTTTCAAATTTTTCACCATATTGTTTACGCAATGTCATGATTGGTTTCATATCAACTTCATTGAATGTGGTTAACATTGCTGTCGTATTTTTCGCTTCTAATAAACGTTCTGCAACACGTTTGCGTAATCGAGTCATCGGTACTCGTTTTTCACTACGAGCAGAATAAGCAACCGTGCTAATTGTATTTTCTACTTTGTCTGCAACCTGTTGATTAGTTCGTTTTGCAATTGCTTGCTCTACATCCTCGCGAGTAACACGACCACCTACGCCTGTGCCTTGAACATCATTTACTGAAATATCATGTTCTGCAAGTAGGCGACGCACACTTGGGCTAACAACATCTGAAGCACTATTATCTGGCTCTAGTGATGCAGTTTGGCGATCTGCTGGTGTTGCTTGATTAGCAGGCGTTAATGTTTCTTTACTAAAATCCCCAGCTTGAGCAATTGATAGAATACCTAGCACTTGTTTGCTAGTTACCGTTGCTCCAGTATCTTGTTGAATTTCTGTCAGTACCCCATCACTCATGGCAGGTACTTCTAACACAACCTTATCTGTTTCAATTTCAACGATAACATCATCGCGTTTAATAGGGTCACCCACTTTTTTATGCCAAGTTGCAACAGTTGCATCGGCAACAGATTCTGGAAGATCTGGGACAAGAATTTCAATAGTCATTTTTTGTTTCCTTCTTAAATTGCTGTCAGATTTTACAAAAAATAGTAATAATCTGACCGCTTGTAATTATAGAGTTAGTGCGTCTGCAACTAGTTGTTTTTGTTGTTTGGTATGTAGTGACATATAACCTACAGCAGGTGAAGCAGAAGCTTCTCTTCCCGCATATTTGAGTTTAGCATTTTCAGGAATTGATGCCTCAAAATTATGCTTACTACAATACCATGCACCTTGGTTTTGAGGTTCTTCTTGGCACCATACAAAATCAGTTACATGTTGATATTGAGCTAAAATACCTTTGATTTCATCATGAGGATAAGGATAAAGCTGTTCAATACGAATGATCGCTACATCTTTTTGTTCATTGGCTCGACGTTGTTCTAATAAATCGTAATAGACTTTTCCTGAACACATTACGACACGTTTTACCTCTTTCGGATCTAAATCATCCACTTCTCCAATCACATTTTGGAAATGTCCATTAATTAATTCATCTAATGATGAAACCGCAAGAGGATGACGTAATAATGATTTAGGTGAAATCGCGATGAGTGGTCGACGAACTTTACGGATAGCTTGGCGACGTAACATGTGATAAACCTGTGCTGGCGTAGATGGCACGCAGACTTGCATATTCTGTTCTGCACAAAGTTGTAGATAACGTTCTAAACGTGCAGAAGAGTGTTCTGGACCTTGTCCTTCATAGCCATGAGGGAGTAGCATAACTAGCCCACACATTCTTCCCCATTTTTGTTCACCTGAACTGATGAATTGGTCGATAACAATTTGTGCGCCATTAGCAAAGTCACCAAATTGGGCTTCCCAAATAGTGAGTGTTTTTGGATCTGTGGTTGCATAGCCATATTCAAAAGCGAGAACAGCTTCTTCGGATAATACAGAATCCCATACTTCAAAACGGCCTTGATTTGCGTGTAAGTGAGTTAGAGGAACATAGCCTGTACCATCAGTTTGATTATGTACGACTGCGTGGCGATGAAAGAAGGTTCCACGTCCAGCATCTTCGCCAGAAATTCTTACATGAACGCCATCGTCAAGTAGAGTAGCGTAAGCCATTGTTTCTGCCATCCCCCAATCAAGCAATTTATTGCCTTCGGTCATCTCACGTCTATCGCTATAAATTTTCTTCACTCTAGAGTGTGGAACCACTGTTTCGGGATATTCACAGACACGTTTAGCTAATGTTAGGAATCTGTCTTGTGGGAATTTGCTTTCGTAAGGTTCTGTCCAATCTGAATCAAGGTATTTTAACCAATCCATTTTAGCAGTATCCATTTCTCGCCATTCAGGTACAACACGATCCCCATTATCAAGTGCATCACGATAAAGATTGACCATTTCAGTTTCTTCATCTGCCGTAATAACGCCTTCGGCAATTAAACGTTCAGCATAGACTCTACGTGGTGTAGGATGCTTTTTGATGATGCCATACATCATTGGTTGTGTTGCTAATGGTTCATCTGCTTCATTATGTCCATGACGACGGTAAGAAATAAGATCAATGAAAATATCACGTTTAAATAGGTTGCGATATTCAACAGCCATGCGAGAAGCAAATGCCACAGCTTCTGGGTCATCGCCATTTACATGAATAATTGGTGCTTGAATCATTTTAGCGATATCCGTACAGTATTCTGTTGATCGGGTATCATTAGGGTTAGAAGTTGTGAAACCAATTTGGTTATTGATAACAATTCGGATGGTTCCCCCAACGGTATAACCACGGGCATTCGCCATATTTAAGGTTTCTTGCACTACACCTTGCCCCGCAACAGCTGAATCCCCATGGACAGTCACGGCTAATACACGATCACGTGCTGTATCAAGACTTCTTGTTTGTCGAGCACGGACAGAACCAATAACAACAGGGTTAACGATTTCTAAATGTGAAGGGTTAAATGATAAGGCTAAATGTACACGTTTATCATCTACTGCAAAATCAGAAGAAAATCCTTGGTGATATTTCACGTCCCCAGTACGATTTACATTGGCATGTTTACCCGCAAATTCATCAAATAATTCTATTGGTTTTTTACCTAGCAGATTCACTAAAAGATTTAAACGTCCACGGTGTGCCATACCCATTACTACATCAGTAATACCTTGCTTACCTGCGTGACGTACAATTTCTTTCATCATTGGAATGAAAGCATCACTTCCTTCAAGAGAAAATCGTTTAGCACCAGGGAATTTAGCACCTAAATAGCGTTCAAGACCATCGGCTGCTGTCAGTTCTTTTAATAAAGTAATTTTTTCTTCACGTGAAAAAAGAGGTTTATCTAGCACACTTTCCATTTTAGCTTGAAGCCAATTTTTTTGCTCCATATCTTGGACATGCATAAATTCAAGTCCAATGCTTCCACAATAAGTTTCCTTAAGTGCATCGGCTAATTCTCTTAATTTTATGGTTTCTTTATTGTATACATAGCGACCAATATTAAAAGTTTCATCTAAGTCTGCATCGGTAAAGCCGTGATAGTGGTAATCTAACTCCGGTACTTGAGAGGTTTTCCAACGGTAATAATCCAAAGGATCCAAGTCTGCTTCAAGGTGACCACGAAAACGATAAGCATTAATAAACTGCAAAATCTTAACTAATTTTGCACTAGCTTCTGGATCAATTACAGTAACGGATTGAGAGTGACTTTCTTTAGCTAATCGACGAAAGTAATCTCTTACAATAGAATGAGGTTGTTCTTGAATGTTGTTATTCGGTAGTTGAGAAAAGATCTCCTGCCAACTTCTATCAACACTTTCTGGATCTTCTAGATATTGTTCGTAGATTTCTTCAACATAAGATTGATTAGCTCCCCCTAATGCAGTGGAAGAAAGTAATTCGTCAAAAGTTTTATGTTGCATATAGGACCTAACCTTATTAAGTAGTTTATTTACAAATAATTCCATTGCCATTATATATGCTTAATAGCAATAAAAGTATAAATCATCAGGATAAACCTTATGGATTTCCTAATTTCACATATGATGTGCATATTATGCCTATTCTTATCGAATAAAACTGTGACACAAGTCTTATTTTTTACATTTTTATAACATTTTTATCGAAATTATTATGTAAAACGTTTACTTTTGAGTTATTGATACTTAAGGGCTGATAAATGAATGTATTTACGCTGAATTTTGAATCGGTTTTACTAATATTTTATTGTATAATCAAGGAAATTCATTTCATCTGCTTAAGGAAGTTTTTATGTCAAATTCAAGTGAGTGCGAAACTTGCATTGTTATTGCTATTGCTGGAGCATCAGCTTCGGGCAAAAGTCTGATTGCTTCGACTATTTATCAAGAATTAAAGGAAGAACTTGGCAAGGATGATATTGGGATTATTTCAGAAGATTCTTATTATCGAGATCAAAGCCATTTAGCTATGGAAGAAAGGGTGAAAACAAATTACGATCATCCCAACTCAATGGATCATGCTTTACTTGTAACTCACCTTCAAGCATTGAAAAAAGGACAGCCTGTTGATATTCCTGAATATGATTATACAGAACATAATAGAAAACAAAGTGTAATTCATTTCTCCCCTAAAAAAGTAATTATTTTGGAAGGAATATTATTACTTACGGATGAGCATATTAGAAATGAAATTGATGTATCAATTTTCGTGGATGCGCCACTTGATATTTGCTTCATTCGCCGATTAAATCGAGACATGCAAGAACGTGGAAGAACATTAGAATCTGTAGTTTCACAATACAGTAAAACTGTTCGTCCTATGTTCTTACAGTTTGTGCAGCCGTCTAAGCAATATGCTGATATTATTGTGCCTAAAGGTGGAAAAAATCGTATCGCGATTAACATATTAAAGGCACAGATCAAACAATTACTTAAACATCACAAGTAGAGGAAAATATGCGTCTTTGTGATACGGATATTGAGCGTTACTTGGATGAGGGATTAATTAGTCTAACACCTCGTCCAAGTAACGATAAAATTAATGGGGCCACGATAGATGTTCGTTTGGGTAATTCTTTCCGTGTTTTCCGAGAGCATGCCACGCCATATATTGATTTAAGTGGGACTCGTGAAGAGATGAGTGCTCAATTAGAGAGCGTAATGAGTGATGAAATTATCATCAATAAAGGAGAGGCTTTTTTCTTGCATCCAGGCGAACTTGCACTGGCGACCACTTTAGAAACAGTTAAATTGCCCGCAAATATTATCGGGTGGCTGGATGGTCGATCATCGTTAGCTCGTTTGGGATTAATGGTGCATATTACCGCACATAGAATCGATCCCGGTTGGGAAGGAAAAATCGTGTTAGAGTTTTTCAATGCTGGAAAATTACCACTTGCATTAAGACCTAATATGGCAATTGGTGCCTTAAGCTTTGAGATTTTAAGTGGTAATGCAGAAAGACCTTATAATATGCGTAAAGATGCTAAATATAAAAATCAGCAAAGTGCCATATCGAGTCGAATCGATCAAGACTAATTAATTTTATATGGTAATACTGTCAAGGATCAGCATGGGCGTAGATTAACGCTTACGCTGTTCCTCTTGCCACTTCTCAAAATCTTCTTGAGTAAGTGTACTTAGCATTTCTTCTGCGTGTTCGTTATGTTTTCTTCTAATTTCTTCGATTTCCGCTTTCCGTATTTTATATTTTTCTTGTTGTTCCTGTTCCCATTTATCTAAATCCTCTTGAGTTATATTACTGAGTAAGTTATCTAAGTTCTCAAGGTTGTATTCTTTTGTGATTTTATTACCGTACGCTTTGATAAGTTTCCAAATAATAATTAAACCAATACTCGATAAGCTGAGAATTGCTAACTGGTTAGATAATACAAACAACAAAAGATGATAAATCAAAAGCCCAATTAAAGAGTGGTATAAATACGGTTCTTGCTCGCTATGGTATGCGAAATAAATTATAAGAGCGAAAGAGATAATCATTGCAAAATAAGTAATGATATTTATTGTTTCTAATATTGATTCAATCATTTCTTCATCCTTTTAAATTTCCTTTACTTGCTAGATTATAGACCAATGGCATTTATCTAAGGCTGGATATGAGTAGCCAATTCTTTAATCAGCTTAGGTCCTTGATAAACCATTGCAGAGTAGAGCTGTAATAGACTTGCACCTGCATCGATCTTTTCTTGCCCTGATGATACAGAATGAATTCCACCGCTACCAATAATTGGAATGCTACCTTGTAATGCTTTTTGGAATTGATGAATTAAATTTGTACTCAATTTATGCAATGGTTTTCCACTTAATCCGCCTGATTCATTGGCATATTTTAACCCCGCAACTGTATCACGAGAGAGCGTGGTATTTCCCGCAATAAGTCCGTCTATCTTATAGTTAAGCAAACTTTCAGCAACAGATTCTATTTCTGATTGAGTAAGATCGGGTGCAACTTTTAAAACTAAAGGTTTATAAATACCTTGTCTTTTGGCTAATTCTGCTTGCTCTGATTTGAGAGTTTGTAATAACGAATCTAATGCTTCACCATACTGCAATGAACGGAGGTTCTTTGTATTAGGCGAGGATATATTAACGGTAATATAACTTGCATGTTGATAAACTTTACGAAGGCAGATTTGGTAATCATCAATACTTTTTTCTATAGGTGTTATTGCGTTTTTTCCAATATTAATGCCTAAGATTCCACGATATTTAGCTTTTTTGACATTCTCAATTAAAACATCGACACCAAGGTTATTGAATCCATTACGATTAATAATGCCTTCCGCTTCTAATAGGCGAAATTGACGAGGGCGAGGATTACCATCTTGAGCGACAGGGGTTACTGTGCCAACCTCGATGAATCCAAAGCCAAGTTTGGCAAATCCATCAATGGCTTCTCCATTTTTATCTGCTCCAGCAGCTAAACCAATAGGGTTGGGAAAGGTTAACCCCATTACCTTTACTTTATTTTCTGGGATGCTACATAGAGAAGGGAATTTTCCTAGACATTTCAATGCTTGAATTGAAAATTGATGAGCTTGCTCTGGATCGAGAGAAAATAGTGCTTTTCGAATGAGGGAATAATGCATTTGCAAAAAACTCCTAAATCTATCTGCTTGTATAAGAGAATGACATAAATTAAAGCCAATAAAAAAGCCCAACAATGGGCTTTTTTCTATTAATGATTAAACATTGCTGAGATAGATTCTTCATTACTAATTCGGCGAATAGCTTCTGCCAACATGCCTGAAACAGTTAATACTCGAACTTTATTTGATGCTCTAATTTCAGCTGAAAGTGGAATAGAATCGGTAACAACCACTTCATCTAGTGCAGTATTCGCAAGATTTTTTGCAGCAGTGCCGGAGAACACTGCGTGTGTTGCGTAAGCAAATACACGACGAGCCCCTCTTTCTTTTAATGCTTCTGCCGCTTTTACTAATGTACCTCCCGTATCGATCATATCATCCACAAGGATACAATCACGTTCTGCAACATCACCAATGATGTGCATAACTTGAGAAACATTCGCTCTAGGGCGACGTTTATCAATAATTGCCATATCAGTGTCGTTGAGTAGTTTTGCTACCGCACGAGCACGAACCACACCACCGATATCTGGAGAAACAACGATTGGATTGACTAAGTCAGATTTCTTTAAAATATCATCAAGTAAAATCGGCGAACCGAATACATTATCCACTGGTACATCAAAGAAACCTTGAATTTGTTCTGCATGCAGATCGCAAGTCAACACACGGTCAACACCGACACTAGAAAGAAAATCTGCAACAACTTTAGCCGTGATAGGAACACGAGCGGAACGAACACGGCGATCTTGTCGAGCATAGCCAAAGTAAGGAATAACTGCGGTAATACGACCTGCAGATGCACGTCTTAACGCATCGACCATTACAATTAACTCCATCAGATTATCATTGGTGGGCGCACAAGTTGATTGCACAATAAAAATATCTCCGCCACGCACATTTTCATTAATTTGTACTTGAATCTCACCATCGCTAAAACGACCAACTGTTGCATCGCTAAGGTTAGTATAAAGACGTTCAGCAATTCGTTTTGCTAATTCTGGTGTAGCATTTCCTGCGAAGAGTTTAATATCAGGCATTGGGGAAACCTCTGGGTTAAATTAGGGAAATAAGTTTAGTTTTTGGTGTAAGGGTGACACATTTTGTCCTTTTGCTACAAAGCCTTGTATATTATCTGGCTTTTTAGCAAAAACTTGGCAAGCGTCTTCTTCACTTTCAAACTCGGCAAAGACACAAGCGCCAGTACCCGTTAAACGAAACGGTGCGTATTGTACCAACCAAGCAAGGAGTTCTTCAACCTCTGAATACTGATCTCGAACAACTTTTTCGCAATCGTTTTCCCAATTTATGGATAAAAGTTCACTTAATTCTCTTTTTGGTGTATTACGAGGTAAAGTAGGTTGGCTAAAAATAAGGGCTGTTGAAATAGATACATTAGGTTTTAGCACTACAAACCATTTTTCTGGTGGATTGCAAAATGTTAATTTTTCTCCTACACCTTCTGCAAATGCAGCATGGCCTCTCACGAAAATAGGTACGTCTGCACCCAATTTTAAGCCGATCTCAGCGAGAGTTTCTAAGGAGAGTTGGGTATTCCATAATTGGTTAAGCACAACGAGGGTTGTTGCAGCATTGGATGATCCTCCGCCTACACCACCTCCCATAGGGAGCCTTTTTGTGATGCCAATTTTTGCACCTAATGTACAAGCAGTATGTTGCTGTAATAATTTTGCTGCTTTATAAATCAGATTTTGTTCAGCCGGTACAGAGTCTAGTTGATCAAGCAGTTCAATTTGAGATTCTTGAGTAATTTCAAAATGGATATCATCCCCAAAATCTAAAAATTGAAATAGCGTTTGCAATTCATGATAGCCATCTGACCGCTTGCCTGTAATATATAAAAATAAATTAAGTTTTGCTGGGCTAGGAAATGTAAGAATATTGCTCATATTAATATGTCCATTCATCAATACGAATTTTTAGGGTTTGTGTTCCATTATCTAATGAAATAAGTTTTGGTAGGTTTGGAACACGATCTTCATGATATTCCACAAAATTCACGTTCCACGTTACGCCATTAATTTGATAAGTAAATTGAGCAAGCTGACGTTTTTCATTGACCACATAAGGCATATTTTCTTCGGGTTGACCTTTTACCCAATAAGCAAAATGGTCAATAGGAAAAGATACGCCAATCATTTCTTCCATTAATTTCGCAACATCCGACTCAGTGCGTGTATTGCCTTCGCTGTCAGAAACTGTCATTCCTTGTTGGGTACGTTGTAATTTCAGTGACTTACTTGAAAGATTAGAAGACATGACTAAGTTAAACTGATAAGGCGAGTGATATTGCCAATCAAAGTGTGATGAAAAACGATCTTCTGGCGAGATATAGCCAAATTGTCCGCTAGTAGAATAACCATTGATTTTTTGCAATTGTGATAGGTGCTGTTGCCATTGGGGATCCGAATGGGGAATTGTCACCATAGGTTTACTTGCTTCTGAAGGGGTATCGTAAATAGAGTTACAGCCAGCTAAGACAAGTAATCCTGCCAATGATAAAATTTTGGTAGTCGTTTTCATAATTATCCTTTTGAGATGGTTAATTTGTTAATTCAGCTATTATAGCTTGTTTTAGTTGCTGTTTTTGTTCTTCGGATAATGCGTGATTTTGTGAGGTTGTCACAACAAAAAAATCCTCAACACGCTCACCAATCGTCGTAATTTTGGCATTAATTAGGTTTAATTGTAATTGTTGGAAAATATATCCTATTTGAGCCAGTAATCCTTCCCGATCCAGTGTAAATAATTCAAACGCAGTTTGAGATGGATTTAATTCATCTAAAAAGCGAATCATTGTTTTACGTTTGAATGAACGATGCTTTATTGGCTTTTTGACAATTTTTATGGGTTTAGATTCAGTATGTTGTAAGGTTTTGCTCAAAGCCAGTTGAATTTGCTTAAGCCGATCCTTACTGAGTGCTTTACCATTCTGTTCGGAAATGATAAAGCTGTCTAAGATAAATCCATTATCACTCGTTAAAATCTGAGCATCATGAACAGTCACTTTTTTCTGACTCATCATTTGTGCAACACGAGCAAAGATATACGGTTTTTCTTGTGTATAAATAAAAATTTCCGTTGCACTCCGTGCGTACTGATTACTCACTAACACCAAGGGCAGAGTATCATTATGAATAAATGATGTAGCGTGCCAAATTAATTGCGTTGGATTATGGCGAACAAAATAACTTTCAGGACAGCTATCCCAAAATTCATTGAGTTTTTGCTGTTGAATTTCAGAAAAATTAAGTTGTTGTAGGGTTTGATTACGATTCTCAAGAGCTAATTGATGATAGTCGATGGATTCCTCTTTGCCTAAATTAAGTTGCTCAAGGGTAAATTGATAGAGCTTACGAATTAATGATCGTTTCCAATCATTCCATAGCGTTTCATTTGTTGCACAAATATCCGCAACAGTTAAGCAAGTTAGAGCAGATAAAGCGGTCGGATTATTGACAAGATTTGCAAAATTTTTGATTACCACAGGATCATGAATATCACGTCGTTGAGCTGTAATAGACATTGCTAAATGTTGCTCGACTAACCATGCCATATAACGACCATCTTCCTCACTAAATTCATGTAAGTGTGCAAATTGAAGTATATCTTCCGCACCGAGTTTAGAATGATCACCATTGCGACCTTTCGCAATATCGTGGAATAAAGCCGCGAGATAGAGTAGCGGACGTTTTTCGAGTATTGGAAAGATTTCACAACATAACGGATGCTTTTCGCTGTTAGTTTGATCGAGAAAACTCTCTAATTTTTGCATAACACGAACGATATGTTCATCAACGGTATAAAGATGAAACATATCAAATTGCATCAATCCACGGATATTTTTCCACTGTGGAAGGTATATCGAAAGTACGCCAAAACGGTGCATAGGCAGAATTGCCCGTTGAATACAGTGAGGTTGTGTAAAGATCTGAATAAAGCGGTGTCTTGCTTTTGGATTTTCACATAATGGTGTTTCAATATTTTTTATTGTAAGACGTAAATGGCGTAAGGTTGTTATGGCAACAGAGGCTTCAGGGTATTTGGTTAAATAATAGAAAAGATCTAAAATTTTTTCAGGTGCTTGCGATAAATTCCTTGGGCTATAACAACTGATTTGGTTATCTCGTAAAAAGAATAATTCATCAAGCGGTAACTTTGTCCCTTTATTTTGCAAAGGATTGAGTACGTCTTGGTTAAAATTATCAAGAATTAGCTGACTCAGTTGGGAGATAGATTGAGTCGCTTGGAAATAGGCTTTCATCATCATTTCTACGGGATGATTTCCTTCTCCTTGATAACCTAATTGTTCGCTCAATGCTAACTGACGATCAAAGCGTAAACGATTGTCATAGCGTTTAAGTTGGAGGTGTAATCCGAAACGCATCTGAAAAAGAATTTGCTGCGCCTCTTTTAATTCTTCATATTCCTTTTGAAAAAGAATACCCTTTGAATAAAGTGCATCTAGGGATTGCACGCCATATTGTCTAAGCATGATCCAAGAAAGTAAATGCAGATCGCGTAATCCCCCCGGGCTATGTTTTAAATCAGGCTCAAGGTTATAACTGGTATTGTGATATCTCTCGTAGCGAGTTTGTTTTTCTTCTATTTTTGCTTGGAAAAATGCGAGAACCGCCCAGAAATCATCTTGATATAAGCGAGAAATTAATTGTTCCCATAACGATTTATTCCCCACTAAGAATCGACTTTCAAACATATTGGTTGCAACGGACAGTTCATTAAGCCCAATCTCAATACATTGTTGGATGGAGCGAATTGCGGATCCTAACTGTAAATTGCAATCCCATAAAATATTAAATAATTGAGTGATTTTATCTTGGGTTGTTTTATCAATAGGGCGTTCACTGATAACGAGAATATCAAGATCGGAGAGAGGAAACATTTCTTGGCGACCATATCCTCCAACCGCGATAAGTGCAAGATCGCTCTGTTTATCTAATGAAAAATGTTTCCATAGCGTTTGAAGTAGCTGATCATAAAAATGACTTCGTTGGTGGAGTAGTGTCATCACATCAACGGTGTTAAATGCTGTTTTTTGTTCGGTATTTAATGCATCGAGCTGTTCTTTTAGGTCTGATATATTCATTAGATAGTTATTGTATTGCGTTTAAAAAAAATAAATCATGAACCACGTCATCCCAGCCAAAATCATACTCATAAAAACAGCCGCTGAGGCGATATCTTTGGCTCGACCTGATAGTTCATGAAATTCAGATCCAATACGATCAACAACAGATTCTATCGCACTATTTAACAACTCAGTAATAAGGATAAGTAATATGCTACCCACCAGTAAGATTTTTTCCACAGGGGTTTGACCTAGAAAAAAGCCTAAAGGAATTAATATACAAGAAAGCCAAATCTCTTGACGAAATGCTGCTTCATTGATGTAAGCACTTTTAAGTCCTTTTAATGAGTACTGGGTTGCATTAATCACTCGTTGGAAACTTGCTTTGTTAGCGGGCTTCATAGGTACCTTTTAGATTTATGACAAGACAATATGAATTGTAATATTTTGATAAAACATCATAAATAATGAACGCATTTTATAGTTTTTGACTATGAATAATCAATAAATTTATCTAAATAAAACAATAGCTATAAAATTTTTGTGGAAATGTAAATTTTTTAATTCTAATTGTCATCAACTATTCACATTTTGCTCGTTTTTAGATACTATCCATACATATTTTAATAAAATACATGAAATTTATTTATTCTTTTCATTTTTATAGGAAACTTTATGAGTAATTCTTCTCTCTCTTCTAAAATTCTTGGCGGCAATTTGGTATTACGGATTGTCATTGGTTTAGTACTTGGCGTAATTATTGCGCTTGTATCTCCTGATCTTGCAACTAATTTTGGAGTACTAGGTCAGTTCTTTGTTAAGTCATTAAGAGCAATTGCACCAATTTTAGTATTTACCCTTGTATTGTCAGCGATTGCAAATAAACAAGTGGGGAGTAATGGTCGATTAAAACCAATCATTGTTCTTTACCTTATCGGTACATTCTTAGCTGCATTAACCGCAGTTGTCTTAAGTTATGCATTCCCAACAACATTAGAACTTGTTGCAAGTCCAGGCGGATTAGCACCACCAGAAGGTGTTGGGCAAGTATTAAAAGCAGTAATTTTTAATTTAGTGGATAATCCGCTAGGTGCAATTACTGATGGTAACTTTATTGGTATTCTTGCATGGTCAATTGGATTAGGAATCGCATTACGTCACGGTGCGGATAGTACTAAAGTATTATTGAGCGATATGGCTGATGCTGTTTCTTTTGTGGTTAGAGTTGTGATTGCTTTTGCACCTATTGGGGTTTTCGGTTTAGTTGCTGAAACTATCGCAACTAATGGTATTGATGCCTTTGCTGGTTATGTTCGCCTATTATTTGTTTTATTAGGAGCGATGTTAATTGTAGCATTCGTATTAAACCCTTTACTTGTATATTGGAAATTACGTCGTAATCCTTACCCACTTACATTAACTTGTTTACGTGAAAGTGGTGTAACAGCATTCTTTACTCGTAGTTCTGCGGCAAATATTCCTGTAAATATGAACCTTGCAAAACGTTTAGGCTTAAAAGAGGAAATTTACTCTGTCTCTATTCCTCTTGGTGCAACGATCAATATGGCGGGTGCTGCAATCACAATCACTGTATTAACTTTAGCAGCAGCTTATACACAAGGGATTGTGCCTGATTTCTGGACTGCATTACTATTAAGTATCGTAGCTTCAGTGTGTGCTTGTGGTGCATATGGTGTTGCGGGTGGTTCATTATTATTAATCCCACTTGCATGTAGTTTATTCAGTATTCCAAATGATATTGCAGCACAGGTTATTGGTGTTGGATTTATTATCGGTGTTATTCAGGATTCAGCTGAAACTGCATTAAACTCTTCAACAGACGTATTATTTACTGCAGCGGTAAGTTTATCTTCTGAAGAATAATGATTAATTAGTTTAATAATCAGTATTATATTTGATGTACTAGCAAAAAAGACTGAGATTTAAATCTCAGTCTTTTTTATTATTTTATTATTTCAGGTTTATAACTTTATTAGAGTCTTTGATTATATCCAATATTTTTGGTTGTTCCGAAAGTTGTTTATCACTTGTTGGCTCAATATTCCAAATATTCTTAGCATAATCAAGAACAGAACGATCTGATGAAAAATATCCCATATTGGCAATATTAATAATAGCTGAACGAGTCCATGCTGTTTTATCACCAAAATATTGTGCCACTTTATCTTGAGTGTCAATATAACTGCGGAAATCAGCACACGCTTGGTAGTAATCTCCTGAATCCAAGATAATGTCTTGATAGCGATACGGTTCTTCAGGAGAAAATTTACCATTTAGAATTTGTAAAATAGCTTCATTCAGCTCTGTATCTGTTTCATAGAACGTATATGGAGAATATCCATTTTTTCGTAACTCTTCTACTTGTTCCACTGTATTACCAAAGATGAAAATATTTTCTTGGCCTACACAATCTAAAATTTCTACGTTTGCACCATCAAGGGTACCAATAGTTAAAGCTCCATTGAGTGCAAATTTCATGTTTGAAGTTCCAGACGCTTCTGTTCCAGCAAGAGAAATTTGTTCTGAGATATCCGCAGCAGGAATAATCATTTGAGCAAGAGTAACGCTATAATTTGGTATGAAAACAACTTTAATAAGATCGTTAATTCTTGAATCATTATTGATAACGGCAGCGACATCGTTGATTAAGCGAATAACTTTTTTAGCTGCATAATATGCACTAGCCGCTTTTCCAGCAAAAATAAAGACTCGAGGTTGCCAATTCGCACTTGGGTTCTTCAATATTCTGTTATATAAGGCAACAATATGGAGAACATTTAATTGTTGGCGTTTGTATTGGTGAATACGCTTAATTTGCACATCAAAAATTGCCTCTGGATTTAATTTGATACCTTGAGTACTTTCAATGTAACGAGCCAATTTTCTTTTGTTTTCTATTTTGACTGCTGAAATTTGCTCTTGCAAATCTTCATCATCTACAAACTGATTTAGTTTATCTAATTGGCTTAAATCTGTTCTCCAATCTTTACCAACATATTTATCTAAGATAGAAGCAAGACCTGGGTTAGCTATTTGAATCCAACGACGAGGTGTTACACCATTTGTCACGTTGGTAAAACGATCTGGGAAAATTTTAGCAAAGTCAGCAAAAATAGACTCTACCATTAAATCTGAATGGATTTTTGCAACACCATTGACTTTTCCTGAGGCAATAACGGCTAACCATGCCATACGAATTCTGCGATCGCCGTTTTCATCAATAATAGATACTCGACGAATCAGATCATTATCCTCTGGGAATTTTTCACTGACTTTTTTGAGAAACCATTCATTTATTTCAAAAATAATTTGTAAATGACGAGGTAAAATTCTTGCCACCATTTCGACAGGCCATGTTTCTAATGCTTCAGCCATTAATGTATGGTTTGTATAGAAGAAAGTTTTACGTGTGATATTCCAAGATTGTTCCCAGCTATATCCTTTTTCATCAATTAATATGCGCATTAATTCAGGAATAGCTAGGGTCGGATGGGTATCATTTAAGTGAATCGCTACTTTTTCTGCTAGATTTAAGCATGAACCTGATTCAAGTTCATGGCGACGAATAATATCTTGTACTGATGCAGAACAAAGGAAATATTCTTGACGTAAACGAAGTTCTCTACCATTGTAAGTAGAATCATCGGGATAAAGCACTCTTGAGACATTCTCAGAACTGTTTTGTTGAACCATTGCAGAGAAATAATCACCACGATTAAAATCAGCTAATCCAAAAACTTTATCTCCTGCATGTGCAGACCAGAGTCTTAAGCTATTAGTGGATGATGTACCAAATCCAGGGATAAGTTGATCGTGGGCTT
This sequence comes from Otariodibacter oris, assembly GCF_009684715.1. Classification (NCBI taxonomy): domain Bacteria; kingdom Pseudomonadati; phylum Pseudomonadota; class Gammaproteobacteria; order Pasteurellales; family Pasteurellaceae; genus Otariodibacter; species Otariodibacter oris. Next base: position 1,004,184 of record NZ_CP016604.1, read on the forward strand.
GTGCAATAATTTCTTCTTCAGCTTGCCAATGTGTTTTTTTCCCTTCTTGCCATGTTCTTCCTCCAAAGCGAATTGGAAAACGTTTACTAGAACGAATATAGGGCCAAGCAAACTCTTTATCCATCCAATAGTCTGGATATTCAACTTGTTCCCCATTTCTTATTTCTTGGCGGAACATACCATATTCATATTGGATACCATATCCAATAGCAGGTATTTTCATGGTAGCCAAGCTATCTAGATAGCAAGCAGCTAAACGACCTAAACCACCATTTCCTAATCCTGGATCACCTTCTTCATCAATAATATCTTCTAGTTTGTGACCTAATTCATCTAATGCCGCACGAATAACCTCATAAACACCCTCAGAGATCATGGCATTACTAAAGGTTCTACCCATCAAAAATTCCATTGATAAATAATAGACTCGGCGACTCATATTCGCTGCTTGCCCACGACGACTTTGTAACCATGATTCTGTAGAAAGGTCTCTAACAACACGAAGTGCCGCATTTAACCAGTTTCGATTACTCGCTTCTCTAGGCTCAACACCGAGTGCAAAAACTAATTTATATAAAATGGCATTTTTTACATTTTGTATATTTTCTGGACTCAAATATGACTCTGATAAATAATTGCCCATTATTAACTACTCCTAATTTAGTAAATGTGTAAAAATGTGTCACATTCTACAATAACTTCGTACGATATTGGCAAATAATTTCATCAATATGCTCGTGATGACAAAATAGTCAAAAATATATTGAAAAGTAGTTGGATTTTTTCTACTTTAATATTAGAATTACCGCTCGGCTTTTTGCCGTAAAATTTTAGGGAATAGCTGGGTCGCCTGCTATTTTTATATTAACGGAACTAAATTGTTCCAATTTTTATATGAGAATTTAATAATGTCATTCAAGTTTGAAGCTGAAGCTCGTTTAGCGCAAGGTAAGGGTGCGAGCCGCCGCCTGCGCCACAATGGTCAGGTACCAGCAATTATTTATGGTGGTAATGCTGAGCCTGTATCAATCATTTTAGATCACGATAAGGTGAATAATGCACAAATCAACGATGAGTTTTATAGTGAAGTTTTAACAATAGTTCTTTCTGAAAAAGAAGAAAAGGTTAAGGTTCAGGCAATACAACGTCATCCGACTAAACCTAAACTCTTACATTTAGATTTTAAACGTGTATAAAGAAATTTAAATTGAGTAAAAAAGCCCTTATTTAAATAAGGGCTTTTTTTATAACGTTCATTTAAATAATGTTGTAACTACTACTAATAAAAAGCTAGTAATAGCAAGAATGAAGTATGTGATGGAAAAATTTGCTTGTTTGAGGGCCAGTATAGAAAAAGTTATGTAAAGCAATATAAATACTAATTTTAACCAAATCCATACTTGTAAAATTGAGAATCCAAATACGAGAAAAATACCAATACCACTGATAAGTAATAAAGTATCGATAATATGAGGGGCTATTCGTAATAATTTATACCGTCTCCAATTGATTTCTTTCACTGACAGTAAGCCACGAATAAGTAATAAAATTAAACTTAAATAGGCAGAAGCAATATGGGCAAAAAATAAACTTTTCATTGTATTTCTCTATTCCAAAATAGTAGATTTTAAGTATTGAAAAATTTCACGATAATTTTTAGGTGGCTTATTTAATTCTTTTTCTTTATTGGCTCCACGAATTAAATTTCTTAAATGTTGGCGATCAAGAGTTGGGTATTCTTCCAACAATGTATTTAAGGCAGAATCACCTTGCTCAATCAGTTGATCTCGAGTTACTTCTAATTTTTGCAATAGAGCTAATTGTTGTTGATGACGATTTTCTACCTTATCTAAAGCTTCTTGAATTGGTTCAGGATCAATATTTCTTAATAATTTACCAATATATTGAATTTGGCGACGACGGGCTTCTAAACGTAAGCGTTGAGCCAGTTCAATAGCTTCTTTCAAATTATCATCAAGTGGAATTTTAGCAAGGTTAGCTGACGTGAGATTGACTAAACTATCACCTAGTTTTTTTAGTTGCTCTGCATCACGTTTTATTTCACTTTTACTGACCCAGATGATTTCTTCGTCTTCATCTGTCCAATCTATTTCTTCATGCCGCTTTTTTTTAGCCATATTGATATTAATTTCCTGAGATTACTGAGTTAAAAAGCCTATCGCAAAGGATAGGCTTTTCTGCTATGATTTTTCATCTTTGCATTCTATTATTAAATGTGAATTAGGTCAAATGTTTGACATAATATATTGATTTTACTGGTATTCAGGAATTATTTATGAGCTTAATTACAAAAGAAGAATTACAACAACAAGAGCAACAATTAAAAGAGGCTGTTAAATTGGCATTATCCCTTTCAGAAAAAGCTGGGGCAACAGCAGAAGTCGGGGTAACAAAGGTTGCGGGATTATCCGTTTCTACCCGATTAGAGCAAACAGAAAATATTGAATTTAATAATGATGGCTCCTTAGGTATTTCTGTTTACTTAGGTAAGAAAAAGGGCAATGCATCAACATCCGATTTACAAGTAAAATCAATTCAACAAGCGGTCGAATCTGCATTAGCAATTGCAAAATATACGTCAGAAGATGAATGTAGTGGCCTAGCAGATAAAGAATTAATGGCATTTGATGTACCCGATTTAGATTTGTATCATCAAGCAGAGATCGATGTTGATCAGGCGGTACAATTAGCCATAGAAGCAGAGCATTATGCCTTAAATTATGATCAGCGAATTGTAAATAGTGAAGGGGCAACATTCAATTCACACAGTGGCATTCGTGTTTATGGGAACACACATGGTATGTTACAAAGTTATTTATCCAGTCGATATTCTTTATCTTGCAGTGTTATTGCAGCACATGGGGAACATCTAGAGCGAGATTACGAGTATACGATTTCTAGAGAATTTGATCGTTTAGATTCAGCTCAATGGGTTGGAGAAAAATCGGCACAAAAGACAGTAAAACGATTAAACCCACAAAAATTATCGACGCGTGAAGTGCCTGTTATTTTCTATAATGATGTTGCTACGGGGCTGATTGGACATTTGGCAGGCGCGATCAGTGGAGGGGCGTTATATCGCAAGTCTAGCTTTTTAGTTGATAAGTTAGGTGAAAAAATCTTACCTGAATGGTTTGAAATCAGTGAACATCCTCACTTATTAAAACAACTTGCTTCATCACCATTTGATAGTGAGGGTGTCAAAACACAAGATAGACGTATTATTGAGAATGGAATTTTACAAACCTATTTACTGACCAGTTATAGCGCAAGAAAATTAGGCATGCAAACGACAGGGCATGCAGGAGGTATCCATAACTGGCAAGTCAAATCAAATCGTCTTGGTGGAGTGGAAACTTTGCTAAGAGAAATGAATACAGGTTTATTGGTCACTGAAATGTTAGGTAGTGCAATTAATGGCGTGACAGGTGAATATTCTCGAGGTGCTGCTGGATTTTGGGTAGAAAATGGGAAAATTTGTTATCCAGTTGCTGAAATTACTATTGCAGGCCAATTACAAGATATGTATAAAAATATTATTGCAGTGAGTAATGATATTGAAGAACGTTCAAATATTCAGACAGGTTCAATTTTACTTGAAAGTATGAAAATCTCTGGACAATAATCGTAAAATTAGAAAAGTAGGTATTCTAAAACCTACTTTCACTTATCTTAATGTATTAATTGCATCCATACATTTTTGTTTTCTATATTCTGTTTCATAAATTTTCTCTTGATAAATTTGTCTTTGCTTATTATCTGTACATAAATAGTTTTGTTCAATGAGCCAGCTTAATTTTTCATTAAGTGCTCTTAGAGCCTTTTGATATTCTTGTAATTTTTCGTCAGAAGATAAATTAGTAAGTTTTTTATTAACGCGATAATGAGAGATAAATTTAGGATATGAGATATTTTGTTGAGGTAAGAGTTTGTCCGTAGCTGTTTTTAATTCAACAAATTGAGATATCAGCTTTTGTGCATAATATTCTGCATATTCTAAACTATTTTGTTGTGTAGCAAGTTTAGCCGTGAGTTTTATTTCATTCACAAAACTTATCACATTACCTTTACTCTTTGAAAAATACATAGATGAAATGACAATTTCATATGAATGGAATGCTTCGAAAATAGAACATTTATCTTCAATAGATTTTACAAATTTATTCATAACGGCTAATGATTTGAAATTTGTACATTATATGTAACTTTAAGTAACTTTCAATAATGATTTTTTGTTGTTTATTTCATCAAATATGGAATTAATTTGTAAAAATGTGAGATATGTCACATTTCTAATGAACTTTTTTATTTTATTAAAATTAATTTAAAATCAATGAGTTATATGTATTTCTTGATTGGAGTAATACTCGGTAAATATGGGAAATTTACTCGCTTTTGAGTGAGTTGAGTGTAACTGATTGTTTTTAAATTATATTTTTCGGGTGTTGAATGTGGTGTAATATATTGACACTTTATACTTATTCTGACACTATACGCAAGAAATCAGATTTCGCTCAAAGTTTGCATAAGGGGTGGATGATGGATTTGGTGATTATCCAAATGACCTTAACTAGGATAATCTAGCGAAACTAAAATAATTTTTTAAGGTGAACACTATGAAAAAAACACTAGTAGCGTTAGCAGTAACCGCATTTGCAACTTCAGCTTCAGCTTTAACTATTTATGAAGCAGATGGTACAAAAGTAGATTTTGGTGGTTCTATTCGTATGCGTTTAGATAATCATCGTGAATATACAAAAGTTGGCGGTGTTAAACAAGATGAAAAGAGAGCTCATACTAATTTACATAATGATGGTTCTCGTTTTGAATTGAAAATGCGTCATGACATCAATGATGATTTTTATGGATTCGGACGTTTAGAGTTCCGCTTTAATGGTGGCAATAGAGCATCAGGTACTGACCAATTTGGTGATTTATATACTAACCGTGCTTATGTTGGGTTAGGTAGTAAAACATATGGTGAAGTAACTTTCGGTCGTCAAGTTACTATTGGAGATGATATCCACCAAGCTGGTTATGATAATGCATACGGTGTATTTGATACAGCGTTAACTGATTCAGGTAGATCTGTTATTCGTTACGATTACAAAGGAATTGAAGGTTTACAAGTTGGCTTCGATTATCGTTTTGCTGAAGAACGTGGTAAAGATGGTGAAGTTGTAGATCCTACAGCAGATAAAGAGTATGTGTTAAAATCAGGTTATGGTGCTGGTATTATTTACTCATTTGATGTTGCTGATGGTCAAGCAGCAACACTTGCTGCCGGTTATACGCGTGATAACTATAAATCAGATGTTGTGGGTCCTTATGCTTATAAAAAACATACTCGTGATGCATGGGGTGCAAGTGCTAAGTATGAAATCAATGATTTCGAATTCGCTTTAGATTATACCGGCCAATTTGGTAAAAAAGGTTCTGAAAAGAATGTTGTAAATGGTTTCCGTGTCGGTGGTCTTTACAATGTCCTTCCTAATGTTGCAGTATATGGTAACTATGGATTATTATACAACGAAGTTAAAGATTCAGGTGATTCAGTAAAAGAAAGATCTCAAAGACATAGATTCATGTTAGGTACATCTTATAAACCTCATAAACAAATTATGACTTATGTAGAAGCTGGGTATTCAACTGCTAAAATAACAAAAGGTCAAGTTGAGGAGAAACCTCGTGAAACTAACTTTGGTATAGGGTTACGTGTTTTCTGGTAATTTGTAGCTAGAAATTTGTAGTTCTTTAAAGCGAGTAATGAATATTACTCGCTTTTTATTTTTTAGAAGATAGAAGGATAATAGATGAAATATCAATGGATTTTATTTGATGCGGATGAAACGTTGTTTTCGTTTAATTCATTTTTAGGATTAAAATCAATGTTATTGAAATATAATATTGATTTTACGCCTGAGGATTATGCTGAGTTTCAAGCTATCAATAAGCCTTTATGGGTTGCATATCAAAATAATGAAATTGAAGCTAAGGATATTCAACGAATTCGTTTTGAAAAATTGTCAAAACAGACAGGAATAGAACCATTAATACTGAATAGTCAACTAATGGAAGAAATGGCACTACTTAGTCATCCACTTGACGGTGTTAAAAGTACATTAGATAAGCTATATGGTCGCGTTAAAATGGGGATTATTACTAATGGATTTAATGCTCTTCAGCAAAAAAGATTAATGAATACCAAAATGGATAAATATTTTGATCTTGTTGTTGTTTCTGAAATGGTGGGTGAGGCAAAGCCCTCACCAAAAATTTTTGAGTTTGCCTTTTCACAGATGGGTGATGTTGAAAAAGAAAGAGTTTTAATGGTCGGAGATACGTTAGCTTCTGATGTTCAGGGAGGAATAAATGTAGGAATTGATACTTGTTGGTTCAATCATGCAGAAGAAAATAATAATACAGCGATTATCCCAACCCATGAAATTAAATTATTCTCCGATTTAATAAAGATTATAAGCGGTTAGATATAACCATAATTAGCAAAAAGAGCATACAGATGAAACTACAACAACTACGTTATATTGTTGAAATTGTAAACCAGAATTTTAATATTACAGAGGCGGCAGAGGTTCTTTATACTTCTCAACCTGGAGTGAGTAAACAAGTTAGATTATTAGAAAGTGAACTTGGAATTAATATCTTTGAAAGAAATGGTAAGCATATTAAAGGTTTAACTCCAACGGGTGCGCAAATTATTTCTATTGCAAGAGAATTATTATTGAAAACTCAAGGTATAAGAGCTGTAGCGGAAGAAGAAACGCATCCAAATAAAGGATCACTCAGAATTGCTACAACCAATACCCAAGCTAGATATGTTCTACCTAGTATTATTGAAAAATTTAAGGCTCAATATCCAGAAGTGAATTTGCACTTGCATCAGGGATCTCCTAATCAGATTTATGATGCACTGATGTTAGGTGAAGTGGATATAGCCATTACTACTGAGGCCCAGTACTTATTTGAAAGTGCAGTGTTATTACCTTGTTATTTATGGAATCGTTCGGTTATTGTAAAGCCCGATCATCCATTAGCGAAACAAAATCAAAAATTAACGGTCGAAGAGTTGGGTAAATATAATCTTATTACTTACACATTTGGATTTACAGGACGTTCTGATCTCGATCATGCATTCAATAAAGTAGGAATATTACCCAATATTGTGTTTACAGCAACAGATGCGGATGTCATTAAAACCTATGTGCGGTTGGGGCTAGGCGTAGGTATTATGGCCTCAATGGCATATACCAAAGATGACGTAGATCTAGTTGCTATTGATGCAAGTCATTTGTTTCAATCAAGCATGACACAAATTGCATTTCGTAGAGGAATGTTTTTAAGAAATTATATGTATGATTTTATTAACTATTTTTCACCACATTTAACAAAAATGAGGGTGGAGGAAGCAGAGCAATTAAGAGATAATAGTGCAATATTGCGTCTATTTGAAAAAATCACCTTAGAGGAGAAATAATGAAATTATTTTATAGGCTAGCATTGCTAGCGGTTAGTTCTGTGGGATATATTGTAAATGCGGTAGCAGATGACCTAAATTTAAAATACAGTACAAATTATTTAATGCCTGCCTATGTTCATTTTAACAATAATGCGGGTAAGTATAAAATTGAATCAAGAATTAACATTCCACTATATAAAATACAGTTTATTGCTCAAGGGCGTGATAATAATAGTCGCCTGAGTTTAGATAGTTATAAGGATGTACGTAATGGTAAAAATTATGCCATAGTGGAATTAGGTAGTAATAGTATTCAGTACGGAAAGGTAAAAGAACCGTTAAAAAAAGAGAGTTTATCTTTACCTACTTTTGATTTGTTTAGTTTAGTTTTTCAATTGAGTTATTATGATAAGCTACCAAGTAGTTTTCAGACAACAAATGGGAAAAAATTATATCCTTCTGAAAATGTGAATCTTGATAAGTCTCAGGCAAAAGTAAAGTTGAACGGAAAAGATGTTGATCAAATCACCTATAAATTTAGAGCTGATGATAAGTTTTTTACAATAAAAAAATTAGTAGGTGAAAAATTCCCTCGTTATGTTTTATACACTAGAGACGATGATAAGTATGAACTAACCTTTGATGGATTTGTTCAATAATATAAAAAGAGATTCAATTTATAAAAAAGGTCACATTTTTGGATGTGACCTTTTATTTTTATTAATTATATTCTACTTCGGTGTTCTACTCTAACATTTGTATGAGCAATGCCTTCTTGGTTCTCGTAGTCATATTTAAAGCCCCTTAGTTTCACCTGAATATTGTTTTCTTGAGCATAAACATTAGTGAAATCTTCAAGTAATTCTAAAATATCGCTAGCAATATAGATTGCTCTTTCTGCATTGATAGTAATTTTTGAATTAGGTTGAATATTTTTCAACGTTTTCTTCAATGCCGCTTTATTTAGAAAAGAAACTTCTTCCCCAAGCTCTAAAATAATTTCATCTGCATCTGCAAGTTCTTCTCTACTTAGATAGTAGGAGCGTTTCATATTGCCATGCAATATAAAGATTAAGCTGATCACTAGACCTAATCCAACGCCCTTGAGTAAATCAAAAAAGACAACGGCAAGTACGGTGGCAACGAAAGGAATAAATTGGTAGATTCCTTTTTTCCAATAACGAGCGTAGGTACTTAAGCGAGTTAATTTATATCCAATGATAAGTAAGATTGCAGCTAAGCTTGCGAGAGGAATCTGGTTGAGTAACGATGGAATCGTTAATGCACAAACAAGAAATAAGATACCATGAACTATTGCTGAGAGTTTATGTGTCGCACCTGCGTTTGCATTAGCTGATGAGCGAATGATAACGGCAGTTAAAGGTAATGCACCTACTAGTGCAGCGATAATATTACCAAAACCTTGCACTCTTAATTCTTTATTTGTGTCAGTAATTCGACGGTGCTTATCTAATCTATCGGATGCCTCGATAGAAAGCAGAGTTTCAACTGATGCCACAATCGCAATAGTGATCCCTGTTACCCATACAATGCTATTTAGAAAGCCTGAAAAATCAGGAAAGCGAATTAAATTTTCTGCTTCAAGAAGCGTATGAGGAATTGGAATTTGTACTAGATGCACTGCTGGAACAGCGAGTGGACTATCAAAATAGACAAAAATATCATTGACGATGACACTAATAATCACAGCAATTAATGCTGAGGGAAGTAATTTAATATTGCGCAGTTTAGGAATAGCATCCCAACCGATCATGACAGCCAGTGAGAGAATAGCAATGATAAACGCACCAAAATGAATTTCCATTGTTGAAATATTCATAAAATCAGGAAAACTTTCATTCCCAAAAGCATAAGGGATTTGTTTAAGAATAATCATAATCCCAATCCCCGCAAGCATACCTTCTATAACCGCAATCGGAATATAGTTAGTTAAACTCCCTGCTTTGATGATGCCTAATAATAATTGTGCCACACCTGCGACGATCCCCGCACATAAAAAGAGTTCAAAAGAACCTAATTCAGTAATAGCATTAAGTACAATAGCGGCTAATCCAGCCGCAGGTCCAGAAACGCTAATATGAGAAGAGCTTAATACACCGATAAGTATGCCACCAAGGATGCCTGATAATATACCAGAGAGAGGAGGTGCGCCAGATGCAACGGCAATGCCTAAGCAAAGTGGTAATGCAATCAGGAATACGACTAATCCCGATGAAAAGTTTTGTTTCAGTAATTGTTTTTTGTTTTGTAGTGGGTTCATAGCTTAATAATAAAGGAATAAAGTAGCATTCTACTCTTTTTTGTCGCAAGAATTTAGGTTTATTACATAAAGATCAAAAATACTGATAAAGTTGTAATAATTGTTCCATTAATCCGCTTTGGTGTTGTGTTTTTGTTTTTACACCTTGCTCCCAAGTCTTTTGATGACTAAATAAGGTGAAGTTTTCTTTAGCTCGAGTAACAGCGGTGTAGAGTAACTCTTTACTGATTACTGGAGAATAAGATAATGGCATAATTAGGAATGTATGCTTAAATTCAGATCCTTGTGATTTATGAACAGTCATAACATAAGCTGGCTCATGACTAGGTAATCGACTAGGTGAGATATTTAAATACTCTTCATTTATTTTTGTTTCAAAATAGACACGCAATTCTCCATTTTCATTAGGGAGAATGATACCAATATCACCACTATAAAGGTGCTGTTGTGGCGAATTTTGGGTAATTAAAATAGGCTTACCTGTATAATGTGCATTATGATTCCTAAAATCCACGAGTTTAGCGTGAAGTAAGCCATTTGCGATAGATTGATTTAATTTTTCTGATCCTAATTCACTAATTCGCAGGGCTGAAAGAAATCGAACAGCTTGAAATGCAGTAAAAATTGATTCTACTGAAACAGTAGTAGGTTTGTTTTCTCTTTTTGTGACAAGAGATAAATAGGTTTTATAATGTGATATAGCTGATGAAACAACAAGATTTATCGATTTGCTGATCCAATCGATTTTATCTTGAGTTGTATCACTTTCAGGGTAGTTCACTAAATTTAAGTCTGAATAGGTTTTATTTGCAATTATTTGCCAAGAACTGACCGCTTGTTGAGCATTAATTTGTGCAGCTAATTGCCCTATACCTGAACTATCAGAAAAACGAAAACTATACTTTAAATGACAAAGTGAATCACAAATTGGAAGCACATTTTCTCTTTGTTGTTTAATTCTATATCCTGTTGTTTTTTCTAAGTAATTACAGTGAGTTTGACTATATCCCCAATCAATAAATTGTCCTAATTCTCCCATTATATTTCCGACCTCAACGGAGGCAAGTTGGTCTTTATCACCCAACATAACAATACGAGTAGAAGATTTTAATGAATAGAGTAGTTTTTCCATAATAAAAAGATCAATCATCGATGCTTCATCAATGACGATTAAATCAATATGGAGTGGATTTTCTTCATTATGAAAAGGTTTATCACTGTTAGGATTAATACCAATAAGTCGATGAATTGTTGATGCTTGAATTGGTACGGCTGATTTTATAGATTCTGGTATAGAAATTTCAGATAAATTTGCTGTAATGGACTCTTTTAGTCTAGCCGCGGCTTTTCCTGTCGGAGCAACGAGTGCTATTTTGAGTAATGGCAGATTTTGCTTGAGTTGTTTGATCTGTAATGCCGCAAGTAAAGAAGCAACTGTCCGAGTTTTTCCTGTTCCTGGACCACCAGAAATTAAACTGAACGTTTGATTTAGTGCTGTTGCTACTGCAATTTTTTGCCATTTTGTCTTTTCATTATCGTCAAATAAGGTCGAAAGAATTTGTTTATCCAATTCAGTATCATGACTGTGAGTGATAAATGATATTTTTTGTTTCAAATAATTTGCAATACGATATTCGGCTTGCCAATAGCGGTAGAAATAGAGTTTATTATTTTGAAATATTAATGGTGCAATATGTGATGGAGTATGACTAAAGGCAATATGATCTTTTAATAAAACTTGCCATTCAAGCGGTGAGATTAATTCAATTTTTTGTAAAATTTCTTCATAATATTTTCTCCCATTAGCATTAAATAATAATTCAAAAGGATTTGATGTAAGAGATGAGCTTAAATCAATACAGCTATGCCCTTGCATGACATTGAATGAAACCAATGCACTTAAGAAAATCGCTAGATCTTGTTGCTGAATAGAATAATTATACTGTTTTTGCTTGGTATCAATCATTTTAGCAAATTGATAATTTAGCTCAGAAATGAATCCTTCTGTTTTGAGATTAGAAAGTATAGTTAGCATAATGGATAAGATAGAAAAATAAGTATGAGTATATAAAAAAATCCATACTTTTTGTACTCTTATACAATCAAGTATGGATTTCGTTTATTACACTAAATCAAATAGCTAAAAAGGTTAGTCTACTGTAAGTATGCGACACGTATTTGTGCCACCTTCTTTTAATTCATCACCATGAGTTAAGAGAACCATATCACCAGCCATTAAATAGCCCTGTTCTTTTAATTCATTAATTGCTTTTTTTGCACCTTCGATAGTACGGCTGTCATGATCGTAGAATACAGGTGTAACACCACGATATAACGCACTACGATTAAGTGCTTGTTCATTGCGAGATAAAGCGAAAATTGGTAAGCCAGAACTAATACGGCTCATTAGTTTTGCTGTTTCGCCTGATTGTGTTAATGCAATAATTGCACTAACTTTATCTGTATGGTTAGCTGTATACATTGCAGACATTGCCGTTGCTTCTTCAACCGTAGCAAAATTATTATCCATACGATGACGAGAAACATTAATGCTTGGCATTTTTTCTGCACCTAAACAAACTTCAGCCATTGATTTTACTGTTTCAACCGGGTAGTCACCATTTGCAGTTTCACCTGAAAGCATTACTGCATCTGTACCATCTAATACTGCATTTGCAACGTCCATTACTTCAGCACGAGTTGGCATTGGTTTTTTGATCATTGATTCCATCATTTGTGTCGCAGTAATCACAACACGATTTAAACGACGTGAACGGCGGATTAATTTTTTCTGTACACCGACAAGAGCAGCATCACCAATTTCAACACCAAGGTCACCACGTGCAACCATGATAACATCCGCACCAAGAATAATATCATTCATCGCTTCTTCAGTTGCAACAGTTTCAGCACGTTCTACTTTTGCAACAATTTTAGTTTCTAATCCTGCTTCTCTTGCTAATTGACGAGCAAGATCTAGGTCTTTACTAGATTGAGGGAATGAAACAGCAAGGTAATCCACGCCAATTTTAGCGGCTAATTTGATATCTTCTCTGTCTTTTTCTGTTAATGCAGGAGCTGATAATCCACCACCTAATTTATTGATTCCTTTATTATTTGATAAAGGACCACCAACAGTGACTTCGGTGAAAACTTTTGCACCATCAATTGAAGTGACTTTTAACTGTACATTACCATCATCAAGTAAAAGGATATCACCAGGCACTACGTCATTTGGTAGATTTTTATAATCTAATCCAACGGCTTCCTGAGTACCTTCACCTTTTGGTAAGTTTGCATCTAGAGTAAATTGATCACCGATATTTAAGAAAATTTTACCTTCTTTGAAAGTAGAAACACGAATTTTAGGTCCTTGTAAGTCTCCCAAAATAGCAACATGTTTACCTAAACGTTTTGCGATTTCACGGACTTTTTCGGCACGACCGATATGATCTTCTGGTACACCATGAGAAAAGTTCATTCGAACCATATTTGCACCCGCAGCAATCACTTTTTCTAGTGTATTGCCACGATCCGTTGCTGGACCCATTGTGCAAACAATTTTGGTTCTTCTGAGTTTACGAGACATTATTTATTTACTCCATTTTGTATTTAGTAATAGTTTGATAGTTGAAAATGATTAAATTCTTTCAATTTTAGTAATAAGTGGCTTGAAACCAACAAAAATGAAGTGCATTATACGCTCAATTTGTCAATCTTGAAACAATTAATAATTGGAAATTACATGATGAATATTTGGATAATGCGACATAGTGAAGCGGGCTTTAATGCTCAAACAGATCAACAACGTTCATTGACTAATAAAGGACATGATATGGCATTTAGTCAAGGAAAATGGTTAGCAACAAGATTACAAAGTCAACAAGTTAAATTAGATAAAGTGATTGTGAGCCCTTATTTAAGAGCTCAGCAAACTTTTTCTGAAGTATTCGCAGGTATGCAAGCGGTAACTTCACAATCTTTCTTTGGAAATGAGCAAGTTGAAAATTGGCAAGGGATTACTCCATCAGGTGACGTTGATGATGTTATAGACTATCTTGAGTTTTTGTATACTGAACAAAATATCCAAAACGTGTTGATTATTTCTCATTTACCTTTAGTTTTTGATTTAGTCAGTACATTAACTCACAATAAAGCGCATGTTCATTTTTATCCAGCAGTGATTGCTGAAGTTAACGTATTGGATGTGGAAAATTTAGAAAGTAGTACTTTAATAGATACAAAACATCCTTGATTAAAAATATTTGAAATAAAGCAAGTTGTTTCTAAATTAAAAATATAATTAATAAATAGTTTGCTTTACTTGAATTAGTGTGTTCTAATGCTATCCAAGCTAAAGAGCTGGTTATATAAGTTCGTTATTTATTGCACTTCCTTTTATCACAAGTTTTAAATTTGTTTCTTGAAAGTTCTATTAATATCTATCTCTATTTAAATTCAAATTCTTAGCGTTATCGCTTACTGTTAATAGTACGCAAATTTAATTTTTTATATAAGGAAGACAATATGTCTAAGTTACAAGGTTTAGTAAAATGGTTCAACGCGGATAAAGGTTTTGGTTTTATCACTCCGTCTGATAATAGCAAAGATTTATTTGTTCATTTTTCTGGTATCATAGGTACAAATTTCAGAACTTTAAATGAAGGTGACCGTGTAGAATACACGGTACAAAATTCTGACCGCGGTCCAGCAGCTATTGATGTGGTTGTTATTTAATTTATTTTATTACTAATAACAATTATTGTTTATTAGTAATATTAAATCTCCATTTTAATTAATTAAAATGGAGATTTTTTTATATTATAAGTATTAAATATTTTTAATTACTTGTATTTGATCGGTTTATATGTTTTAATGTGATCAAGCTAAAGAGCTGGTTATATAAGTTCGTTATTTATTGCACTTCCTGTACTACAAGTTTTAAATTTGTTTCTTGAAAGTTCTAATTAATACCAATTTCTATTCAATTTCTTAGCGTTACGGCTTTTTCAAGCTAACAGATTTAATTTTTAATAAGAAGGAAGACAATATGTCTAAATTACAAGGCACAGTAAAATGGTTCAACGCAGATAAAGGTTTTGGTTTTATCACTCCATCTGATAATAGCAAAGATTTATTTGTTCACTTTTCTGGTATTGTTGGTACAAACTTCAGAACCTTAAATGAAGGTGATAAAGTAGAATATACTGTACAAGATTCAGATCGTGGTCCAGCAGCAATTGATGTTGTTGTAATCTAATCTAGCACTATCTAGCTAAAAAATTCTAAAACCGAGACATTACAAATGTAAGTCTCGGTTTTTTCATGCCTTTAAAATACTATTGTATAGTTGTGATTCACTTATCTCCATTGGTAAGGATATTTTTGTGAAAAAGACTACCCGAGTGAAATAAAAATGCGTAAAATGAAAAAGTTTTTTAGTTACGCAAACGATTACCTATAGGAGAATCTCAATGTTAAGACGTGATATGAATATCGCTGATTATGATCCAATTTTATGGCAAGCCATTCAAGATGAGAATCGTCGTCAAGAAGAGCATATTGAATTAATTGCCTCTGAGAACTACACAAGCCCAAGAGTTATGGAAGCTCAAGGCTCTCAATTTACTAACAAATATGCTGAAGGTTATCCAGGTAAACGTTATTACGGTGGATGCGAATATGCTGATATTGTTGAGCAACTTGCAATTGATCGTGCAAAAGAGTTATTTGGTGCAGACTATGTAAACGTGCAACCACACTCTGGTTCACAAGCAAACGCTGCAGTATATATGGCTTTATTACAACCTCACGATACCATTTTAGGTATGAGCCTTGCACACGGTGGTCACTTGACTCATGGTGCCTCAGTGAGTTTCTCTGGTAAAATTTATAACGCCGTACAGTATGGTATTACTAATGATGGCGTATTAGATTATGAAGATATTCGCCAAAAAGCATTAGAATGTAAACCGAAAATGATCGTAGGTGGATTCTCTGCTTATTCTCAAATTGTTGATTGGGCAAAACTACGTGAAATTGCTGATGAGGTTGGTGCATATTTATTTGTTGATATGGCGCATGTTGCAGGTTTAATTGCAGCGGGTGTGTATCCAAGTCCAATGGATCATGCTCATGTTGTTACAACAACAACCCATAAAACTTTAGCGGGCCCACGTGGTGGATTAATTCTTTCTAATGCGAAAGATGAAGATTTGTATAAAAAATTACAAAGTGCTGTTTTCCCAGCAGGTCAAGGTGGTCCACTTGTTCATGTGATCGCAGCAAAAGCGGTATGTTTTAAAGAAGCATTAGAGCCAGAATTTAAAGTGTATCAAGCACAAGTTGTTAAAAATGCGAAAGCAATGGTCGAAGTATTTAAACAACGTGGCTTTAATGTGGTATCAAATGGTACAGAAAACCATTTATTCCTTGTTGATCTCGTTTCAAAAGGTTTAACAGGAAAAGCCGCAGATGCAGCCCTTGGTCGCGCAAACATTACTGTAAATAAAAATGCAGTGCCTAATGATCCACAAAAACCGTTTGTGACTTCAGGTATTCGTGTTGGTACGCCGTCAGTAACACGTCGTGGATTTACTGAAGCAGATGTAGTAGAATTAGCAGGTTGGATGTGTGATGTTTTAGATAGCATTAATCAAGACAATCATGAAGATGTGATTGCGAAGACTAAAGAAAAAGTCTTAGCGATTTGTAAACGTTTACCTGTTTACGCTTAGTTGCAGTAAGCGGTAACTTGTAGTTAGTTTTTTGTAATTATTGAATAAGTCTGTATTTTAGTTTTTAAAATTAGAATACAGGCTTTTTTTATTATCTACAACAGAACATTTTATGTGCATAAAATAGTTAAGGTATTATAATAAGACCTAAATATTAAAAAGTTACCTATACCTTTGGGTATAGATACTATATGAAAGTAAGAGAAAATCTGTGAAAAAAATTCTGAGTAAGTTATTCCTTTTGTTTTTAATCTCACCATTTAGTTATGCCGCTGAAGAACCTATCAAATTTGGTGGGTTAACTTGGGAAAGTGGTCAATTTACAACAGCATTATTACAAACAATTATTGAGAAAGGATATGGTTATCCCACTCAGGAAGTTTCTGGAGCAGGTGTTGCACTTGAAAATGCACTTATTCAGGACGATATCCAAATTATCGGCGAAGTCTGGGCTGGTCGCTCAGAAGTTATGCAAAAAGCCATTACAGATGGTCAAGTTAAGGTTGTGGGTGATACCTTAAAAGGTGGTGCGACTCAAGGTTGGTATATTCCTAGTTATACTCGGGAACAATATCCACAATTAAAACATGTTAGAGACTTACCTCAATTTTCTTTTTTGTTTACTGATCCCAATGATCCCGAACATTCTCGTTTTTTGAATTGCCCAACGGGGTGGACGTGTGAAGTATTCAATACACATTTATTACACAATTTAGGATTAGACCAACAATTTAATAATACTCACCCAGGCACAGGTGCTGCTTTAGATAGTGAAATATCATCTTATTATGAGCAGAAAAAACCGATATTATTTTATTACTGGCAACCGACTGGATTAATGGCTAAGTATGATTTCGTTCCTTTAGAGTTCCCCGCACATAATGCGACTTGTTGGGCTGAATTATTAAAGGCAGATAGCGATACAGATTGTGTATCTGGGTTCCCTGTGTCTAAACTTGCAGTCGCAGTATCTGAAAAATTTACTCAAGATTATCCTGATTTAGTTGATTTCCTTGAAAAAGTACAGTTAGAGCCTAAAGAGTTAAATCAACAAATCCTTGAAATGACAGAACAGCGTCGCACAGGTGCAGAACAAGCGGTCATTTTCCTCCAAAAAAATGCAAAAAGATGGGAGTCTTGGGTTAATCCTCAAGTGGCAGAACAATTAAAATCATCCTTTATGCCTCAAGCCTCTTCTGGATTTTTCCCTGAATGGTCGGTACAAACGCCATTTAACCAATGGCTAAAAATCTTTGTGCAAAATCATGGGGATTTATTCCGCCAAGTCAGTCATTATCTTCAGCAATATGTATTAAATCCAGTGGGGTATTTTTTTGCTCAAATTCCCGCATGGCTATTTATTGGATTAATTGCGGTGATTGTGTGGCATTCGACACGAAAATGGCATTTTACTATTCTTAGTGCGTTAGGATTATTTCTGATTGGTTCTTTTGGGTTGTGGTCTGCGGCTATGCAGACCGTTTCGCTCATGCTAGTTTCGATTGGTTTGACTGTTATAGTCGGTATTCCTTTAGGGATTTTATTAGCACGCTATTCAAAAATTTATCGGGTAATCTTGCCATTACTCGACATTATGCAAACCATGCCAAGTTTTGTTTATTTAATTCCAGTATTGATGCTATTTGGTATCGGCGAAGTTCCTGCGGTATTTGCCTGTATGATTTATGCCATCGTACCTTTAATTCGATTGACCGTACTTGGTATTCAGCAGATCGATAAAGAATTAATTGAAACAGGAAAGGCATTCGGTAGTAGCCGTTGGCAGATGTTGAAATGGATCACTTTACCTCTCGCAAAACCGCAAATTATGGCTGGAATTAATCAAACCGTGATGATGTCGTTAGCGATGGTTGTACTTGCTTCTATGATTGGTGCATCGGGTTTAGGGCAAATTATTTTACAAGCGATTCAAACCTTAAATGTGGGGCAAGGATTACAAGCAGGTGGTGCGATAGTTATTTTAGCGATTATTGTGGATCGTGTAACACAGGGATATGGAGGTAAGAAGTGAGTAATATTGAATTTAAAAATGTGACTAAAATGTATGGCAAAAAAGTCGCATTGGATAATGTCTCAATGAGTTTACCTAACCAAAAAATCAGCTGTATTATGGGATTATCTGGTTCAGGTAAATCCACATTACTTCGCCACATTAATCGATTACTTGATCCAACTTCGGGTGAAGTATGGGCTGACGGTAAAAATCTTATCGAGCTAAGTACGAAAGAATTGCAAAAATTTAGACAAAATTGTGTCAGTATGGTCTTTCAACACTTTGGGTTATTACCTCATTTGAATGTAATTGAAAATATTGAATATGGGCTAAAAGTGAAAGGAATCGGGGCTAAAGAACGACGTGAAACAGCGTTATATTGGTTAAATGAAGTCGGCTTGGCTGAAAATGCACAAAGTTATCCTCAGGATCTCTCTGGAGGGATGAAACAGCGTATTGGCATTGCTCGAGCGTTTGCTTGTGATACACCTATTTTACTTATGGATGAACCTTTCTCCGCTTTAGATCCTATTACAAGGGCAGGGCTACAAAATTTAGTTTTAGAATTGCAAACAAAATGGCCTAAAACTATTGTATTTGTCACTCATGATTTAGATGAAGCAGAAAGAGTCAGTGATCATGTTGTGTTACTGGAGCAAGGTAGAATTGAACAAGTAGGTACTTTTGAGGAATTACTCAATTCACCGGCAACAGAGCATGTTGTCGCATTTATGCAAAGTAAGCATAGTTAGCTTTTATCACTTGATAAAACTTGATAAGAAAACTAGCGATTAAAAGATTTTAATCGCTAGTTTTCTATTTTTAGATAGAACTAATTTTTATTTAAAATTAATTCAAGATCCAAACTCGTCCATAATGTTTTAATAGACCAGCGGTGTGTCCTGCTTTATCTCCAATGCCTTGGTATAAATCAAAATGTTGACCTTTTACGGCACCACCAACATCTAATGCAACCATTAATCTCAATTCATGGTTACCCGTCCAATTTCCTTGGTTATCAATGAGTGGCATTTCTACTAATAAAACACTTCCAGTTGGAACAATGCTTTTATCTGATGCAACAGAGGCTAAAGGAACAAGAGGAACACCTGCTGAGCCTTTAACATCTAAAGTTTGATCATATCTAAAATAAACAAATGAGCGATTACGTTCTAATAATGCTTGTAAACGATATGGATTTTTAGCTCCCCATTCACGAATCGCTTGTACGGACATTTGTTCTTTTGGAATTTCTCCATCTTCAACAAGCAAACGCCCTACACTGGTGTAGCCATATCCGTTTTTATCACCATAGGCAAAATGACGAAGATTTCCACCACCGAGATCAACAAATCCACTTCCTTGCACTTCCATTAAAAAATTATCAAGCATTGAGTTTGTATAAGCTAATTCTAAGCCTTTACCATATAATGCACCATTATAAATTTCAGCTCGAGTATATTTTTTCGGTCCTTTGGGTATTGCATAAATAGGGTGCACAAATTCACCTTGTCTAGTAAGACGAGCTTGAATAACAGGAACATAGTAACCTGTCATTAATACATTTTGGAATCCATCTTCCCCTCGCATTTGATTTGTTTGGATACCATATCGAGGAAGATCATTGATATTTCCACTCTGATTAAGCCAGTTAGTGATTTTTCCATAAGTACTTGCAAAGCGACTTGTTATTGTGGATGAATAGGATCTCGCGTAATTTAATTGTTGCAGGAATTCTCTTGGATTGACTATTCTTCCATTAGCACCGATTGTTGCTGTTGCATAATATGGATATTGTGGCGAAACGAATTGGCGGTTTTGGAAAATCGCGCCTAATTTTTGTGTATCAGATGAATATACTTTTGTATGTTTTTGAGTAGTGTTTGTTGAACAACCTGCGATTAATAATGCGATAGCAGTTGTAAGTAAAAATTTTTTGTTTTTTTTCCAAGTCATAGTTCAATTCCTAGCAAGTCAGCAATAAAATAAAAATTAGTCAGTGAGGATAGCAAAAAAGATAATCGTTCGATAGCGATAATTTCTCGAAGTGCAAAAAGAAAGCATAATGGTGTGTTTTTGATTCATTATTGTATTTGTTTAGGACAAACGAATTGTAATAGTAAATTATTACTTGAATACTCACTAAAAATTCGTATTATGAATTTATCAGACGCGGGGTGGAGCAGCTTGGTAGCTCGTCGGGCTCATAACCCGAAGGTCGTTGGTTCAAATCCAGCCCCCGCAACCACACCTGAGTTTTTTCACTTCTACCAAAATAATCTGTTTGTATTTTATTTTTGTTCTGTTTATTTTCAATAATTAAGTCGGCGTGAGTTTGTTACATTGCTTCATTTGATCAGTGTGAGTAATTTTATTCTTGATGCTATTGATAAATGTATTAACTATTAGATGATATGAAAAGAAGGGTGGGAGTATTCCCAGCAAAACCTCGGCACACAGTAATTTCAATTCTGGCTGCTTTCTTCCGAACCTGACCAAGTAAACTGAATACCATTGCGAGGAACCAAAAATACTCCCATAGAGTTACACTATAATGTGCAATGTTCAGGATTATAGTATGTAATATTAATGAATACAAGAATTAAAAAAACAAAGGTGCAAACCGATATAAAAACAGACAAATAGAGATAATTAATTGATCATTTTACTCTAAGCATATTAAGTAAGAATATTTATTATCAGTCATTTAAATATTTTAAAATAATGGATAGTGGGCTTTCTGTTATACATTTTTGTTTTGAACTACTAAAATAATTTGTAAGTTTATTTTATTTATTTTTTGATTTTGGTAAATTAATTTATTTAAACGTAAATAAATTATTGATTTGAGTTATTTAAACTGGTAGGATGACAACAGTTTCGGTGATGTTCATCAGGATGTTGGTGAAACGGTTGTATAACAAAGGAAATTTTATTCATAAATATTTTTGGCTAGATTTTATCTAGCCTTTTTTTATCTAGCTTTTTTATGCCGATTATTCTTTATCCCTTTTGCAGAATCTAGCGATTTACATTAGAATCTTTCCCCTTGTTTACACAATTCAAAAATTAAAATTTTCATGATTGACTTTCGCCCTTTTTATCAGCAAATTTCTACAACGTCTCTTTCTAGTTGGTTAGAAACGCTACCTTTACAATTAAAACAATGGGAAAAACAAACTCACGGCGAATATGCCAAATGGGTAAAACTGATTGATTTTTTGCCAAGCTATTCTGCAACCCTTAATTTAAAAGATCGAGTGGAATCCATATTAGATCAGCCATTGTCATCAGGTGAACAACAGCGAATGGTGCATCACCTTAAGCAATTAATGCCTTGGAGAAAAGGACCTTATCATCTGTATGGTGTTCATATTGATTGTGAATGGCGATCTGACTTTAAATGGGACAGAGTGTTACCGCATTTATCACCACTCAAAGATAGAACCATTTTAGATGTGGGGTGCGGTAGTGGATATCATATGTGGCGAATGGTTGGTGAAGGAGCAAAACTTGTTGTGGGTATTGATCCTACTGAACTTTTCTTATGCCAATTTGAAGCGGTGCGTAAATTATTAAATAATGATCGTCGAGCCAATTTAATTCCACTCGGTATTGAGCAAATGCAACCTTTGCAAGCTTTCGATACAGTTTTCTCAATGGGGGTGTTATACCATCGTAAATCGCCATTAGATCATCTTTCCCAATTAAAAAATCAGCTAGTAAAAGGTGGAGAGTTAGTGTTAGAAACCCTAGTGATTGATGGTGATGTAAATGATGTGCTTGTGCCAGCTGATCGTTATGCGAAAATGAAGAATGTCTATTTTATTCCTTCAGTGCCAGCATTAATTAACTGGCTAGAAAAAGTTGGGTTTAAAAATGTACGCTGTGTTGATGAAGCCGTGACAACATTGGAAGAACAACGTAAAACAGAATGGTTAGAAAATGAGTCATTGATAGATTTTCTAGACCCAAATGATCATGCTAAAACCATTGAAGGATATCCTGCCCCTAAACGTGCTGTAATTATTGCAAATAATCCCTAAAAAACCACCGCTTGTCAGCTAACAAGCGGTCACTTTCTTCTATTTTTCTGCTATAATATTCACTAATTTTCGGTAATTTACCGTAGTCTGTTTTTAAGACTATATTTTAAGATAATAGGAATGATAATGTCAGAACAACAACCAACAAATAGCTATGATTCTTCTAGCATTAAAGTCTTACGTGGACTGGATGCTGTGCGTAAACGCCCAGGTATGTATATTGGAGATACAGATGATGGAACTGGACTGCATCATATGGTCTTCGAAGTGGTCGATAACGCCATTGATGAAGCATTAGCGGGTTATTGTAATGATATCGTTGTAACAATTCATTCGGATAATTCTGTATCTGTGCAAGATGATGGGCGTGGTATTCCCGTTGGTATTCACCCTGAAGAAGGCGTATCAGCGGCTGAAGTCATTATGACCGTACTTCATGCAGGTGGTAAATTTGATGATAATTCCTATAAGGTATCAGGTGGTCTGCACGGAGTAGGTGTTTCTGTGGTTAATGCGTTATCATCAAAACTACAATTAACTATTCGCCGTGAAGGGAAAGTTCATGAGCAGTTTTATAGCTTAGGTGAGCCTGATGCGCCATTGACTGTGATTGGTGAGACGGAAAAAACAGGTACTTTAGTACGCTTTTGGCCAAGCCATGATATTTTCAAAAATAAAACCGATTTTGAATACGCAATTTTATCTAAACGCTTGCGTGAGCTTTCATTTTTAAATTCTGGCGTATCAATCAAACTTATTGATGAACGGGATGATAAATTCGAGCATTTCCACTATGAAGGGGGAATTCGAGCTTATGTTGAGTTTTTAAATGAAGGTAAAACCCCAATTCACCCAACCCCATTCTATTTATCGACAGAAAAAGATGGCATTGGTGTCGAAATTTCAATGCAGTGGAATAACAATTACAATGAAAATGTCTATTGTTTTACCAATAATATTCCACAACGTGATGGTGGTACTCACTTAGCGGGTTTCCGTGGTGCATTAACTCGTGCATTGAAAAACTATATGGATTCAAGCGGTAAGGTCAAGAAAGCCGATGCAAAAATTGATGCGTCTGGGGATGATGCTCGTGAAGGCTTGGTTGCGGTAATTTCTGTAAAAGTGCCTGATCCAAAATTCTCATCACAAACTAAAGATAAATTAGTCTCTTCCGAAGTGCGTTCAGCGGTAGAAAGCTCAATGAATGAAGCTTTACAAGAGTACTTAATTGAAAATCCGAATGATGCACAAAACATTGTGACCAAGATTATTGATGCAGCAAGAGCAAGAGATGCTGCTCGTAAAGCGCGTGAAATGACTCGTCGTAAAGGTGCATTAGATCTTGGTGGCTTACCGGGCAAATTAGCCGATTGCCAAGAAAAAGATCCTGCATTATCTGAATTGTACTTAGTGGAGGGTGACTCTGCGGGCGGTTCAGCAAAACAAGGGCGTGATCGTAAAAACCAAGCGATTTTACCGCTTAAAGGTAAAATTCTAAACGTAGAAAAAGCCCGTTTTGACAAAATGCTTTCTTCTCAAGAAGTAGCGACTTTAATCACTGCACTTGGGGCGGGTATCGGACGAGATGAATATAACATTGAAAAATTACGTTATCACAAAATCATTATTATGACCGATGCGGATGTTGATGGTGCGCATATTCGTACCTTGTTATTGACTTTCTTCTATCGTCAAATGCCAGAATTGATCGAGCGTGGTTATGTTTATATTGCTCAACCACCACTTTATAAAGTAAAAAAAGGTAAACAAGAGAAATATATTCAAGATAACGATGAAATGACTCAATACGAATTAGCTTTAGCCTTAGATGGTGCAGCGTTGTATGTGAGTGAAACTGCGCCCGCAATGAATGGCGTCGCACTAGAGAATTTAATTTCTGAATTTAATGGTGTGAAAAAATTATTTGAGCGTTTAGTCCGTCGTTATCCAATGCCAATTTTAAATGAATTAATTTATCAACCTGCATTGTCCTTGGATTTTGCAAAAAATGAAGCAGATGTAGCCGCTTGGTGTAATCAACTTGTTGAAAAATTGGTAGAAAATGAAACGGGTGGAAGTAGCTATGAGGCTGGCACACATTACAATACCGAACGTTCTATTTATGAACCGCAAATTATTGTAACCACTCATGGTATTGATACAACCTATCACCTAGATTTCAACTTTATCAATAGTAATGAATATGGGCGTATCACTAAATTAGGTCAGCAACTTATTGGGTTACTTGAGCCAACAGCTTACGTAATGCGTGGCGAACGTAAACAACCAATCGAAAACTTTGAGGAAGCAATTGAGTGGTTAGTAAAAGAATCTCGTAAAGGCTTAACAGTTCAACGTTATAAAGGGTTAGGTGAGATGAATCCTGAACAATTGTGGGAAACAACCATGGATCCAGTGGCAAGAAAAATGTTGCAAGTGACAATTACCGATGCGATTGCTGCAGATAAATTATTTACCACATTAATGGGCGATGACGTTGAACCGCGTCGCGATTTCATTGAAAGCAATGCGTTGTATGCGAACCTAGATATCTAGTTTTACTACTGAATTTTAAATACCCCGAGCTTTCGGGGTATTTTTTGCAAAATTATCTGCTAAAGTTACCGCTTGCTTCCTACCCAATTTCCTCAAAATCGCTTATAATTCCCCACTTTATAGAACCGAATTCATTTTAAAAATTTTAAGGTAATACAATGTCTGAACAAGAAAACCAAGAAGTTGATCTAAATGGCGAAATGTTAGCTCGTCGTGAAAAATTGAATCAATTACGCCAAAAAGGCAACCCATTCCCAAATACTTTCCGTCGTGAGAACTTAGCTGCTGATCTACATAAAGACTATGATGATGAAGATGGTGAAGCTTTAAAAGAAAAAGAAATCAAAGCTGTTGTGGCTGGACGTATTATGTTACGTCGCTCAATGGGGAAAGTGACTTTTATTACTATTCAAGATGTGAGTAGTAAAATCCAACTTTATGTTGCTCGTGATAGCCTACCTGAAGGTGAATATGCAAGCACAATCGCAATGCTTGATTTAGGTGATATTGTTGGTGCAAAAGGGACATTATTTAAAACTAAAACGGGTGAATTAACAGTTCGTGTGAGTGAGTTACAATTATTAACGAAATCACTTCGTCCATTACCAGACAAACATAAGGGTTTAACGGATCAAGAAATTCGTTACCGTCAACGTTATTTAGATTTAATCGCAAATGATGATTCTCGTCGCACATTTATGATTCGTTCTAAAGTCGTATCAGGTATTCGTCAGTTCTTCTTAGAAAAAGGATTTATCGAAGTTGAAACACCAATGTTGCAAGTCATTCCAGGTGGGGCAGCGGCTAAACCATTTATTACACACCACAACGCACTTGACGTGGATATGTACTTACGTATTGCACCAGAACTTTACTTAAAGCGTTTAGTTGTAGGTGGTTTTGAGCGTGTATTTGAATTGAACCGTAACTTCCGTAATGAAGGGGTGTCTGTTCGTCACAACCCTGAATTTACGATGATTGAGTACTACCAAGCGTATGCAGATTATCACGATCTAATGGATAACACGGAAGAATTATTACGCCGTTTAGCCTTAGATATTCTAGGCACAACGGACGTACCTTATGGTGAATACGTATTTGATTTCGGCAAACCATTTGAGCGTATTACAATGCACGATGCGATCGTAAAACACGGCAATGGTATTACTCTTGAAGATTTACATGATTTTGATAAAGCAGTGGCAATTGCGAAAGGCTTACATATCGAAATTCAAAAATCGTGGGGATTAGGTTCAGTAGTGAACGCTATTTTTGAAGAAGTGGCAGAGCATAAATTAATTCAACCGACATTCTTAATGGCGCACCCAGCAGAAATTTCGCCATTAGCACGTCGTAATGATGAAAATCCAGAAGTAACGGATCGTTTTGAATTATTTATCGGCGGACGTGAAATCGGAAATGGTTTCTCAGAATTAAATGATGCAGAAGACCAAGCTGAGCGTTTCCATGCACAAGTGGCAGCAAAAGAAGCCGGTGATGATGAAGCAATGTTCTATGATGATGACTTTGTTGTTGCACTTGAACACGGTTTACCACCAACAGCAGGTGAAGGTTTAGGTATTGACCGTTTAGCAATGATTTATGCTAATGCACCATCTATTCGTGATGTGATCTTATTCCCTGCAATGCGTCATAAATAGTACGCTAAAATAACAAAATAAGATAAGTCAAAACCACCTTTAATAAGGTGGTTTTTGTTTTGGTAATGGAAATAGATTTGTTTATTTTAGTTCACAATTTCCACTTCAGTCTTCGCATTTAAGCCTCTTACAAGTTGAGAGCCTTTTCTTGCACGTTCGCCACGATATTTTTCAATATCACTTGGTTTTAACGTAATCTTACGTTTACCAGAAGTAAAGACTAAAGAGCTTGTTGGTTGAATAATCAGTAAGCGAGAGAGCAATTCATCACCAGCTTTAGCGGCTGCCGATGAAATATTAATGATTTTATTTCCCTTGCCTTTTGATAAGGTTGGTAAGTCGGATACAGGGAACACAAGCATTCTGCCGACATTACTCATTGCAACAAGGAGATTATCTTCGGTTTGAGTAAGTAATTGTGGAGGCAATACTTTTGCATTTTCTGTTAAGGAAATGACCGCTTTACCTGCTTTATTACGGGAAACTAAATCTTCAAATTGACAAATAAAGCCATAACCTGAATCCGATGCCATTAAGACTTTTTGATTTTCTTCCCCCATTAATACATATTCAACCGTTGCCCCTTCGGGTAAATTGATTTTCCCCGTAATTGGTTCGCCTTGTGAACGGGCAGAAGGCAATGAGAGAGGATCTACTGCATAGCTTCTTCCTGAACTATCAATAAAGATCACTGGTTGATTACTCTTACCTTGAGCGTGAGATAAATAATTATCCCCTGCTTTATAGCTGAGGTTCTTCACGTCAATATCGTGGCCTTTAGCACAACGCACCCAACCTTTTTCTGACAAGATGACTGTGACAGGTTCCGCTGGGGTTAAATCACTTTCGGAGATTGCTTTTGCTTCTTCACGTTCTACGATAGGCGAACGACGAGGGCTTGCAAAAGTTTTTGCGTCAGCTTGGATCTCTTTTTTAATTAAGGTGTTGAGCCTGCGTTCTGAACCTAAAATGCCTTGTAAATGTTCTTTTTCTTCAGTAAGTTTTTGTTGTTCCGCTTGTAATTCGTGTTCTTCTAATTTAGCTAAGTGGCGTAAGCGAAGATTTAAAATCGCTTCTGCTTGCGTATCACTTAAATTAAAACGCTTTATTAATTCCGCTTTAGGATTATCTTCATTGCGGATGATTTCAATCACTTCATCAATATTAAGATAAGCAACTAATAAACCTTCTAAAATATGCAAACGTGCTAAGATCTTATCTAAACGATAATTTAAACGACGAGTAACAGTGGTTTTACGGAAAGTTAGCCATTCGGTTAAAATTGTCAGTAGATTTTTGACTGCAGGTTTGCCATCCAAGCCAATCATATTCATATTGACTCGATAGCTTTTTTCTAAATCTGTGGTTGCAAATAGATGTGCCATTAAAGCATCAAAATCAATACGATTTGAACGAGGATCTAACACAATACGAATTGGGTTTTCGTGATCTGACTCATCACGAATATCATCCACCATCGGTAGTTTTTTATTACGCATTTGTGTCGCAATTTGCTCAATGACTTTTGATGGCGAAGCTTGATGGGGGAGGGAAGTAATGATGATTTGCCCATCTTCTTTTTTCCATACAGCACGCATTTTAATTGAGCCTTTGCCTTGCTCGTAGATTTTGGAAATATCGGCTTTTGGCGTAATGATTTCTGCATCCGTTGGGTAGTCTGGACCCTGTACGATACTCAATAAGTCAGTTAGAGAAGCGGTCGGTTCATCCAAAAGTTTTACCAATGCTTGAGCAAGTTCATTGATATTATGTGGCGGAATATCCGTTGCCATACCTACTGCGATACCTGTTGTACCATTTAATAGAATATGGGGTAATCGAGCGGGTAAATATTTAGGTTCATCCAGAGAACCATCAAAATTCGGTTGATAATCAACGGTGCCTTGTCCTAATTCACCTAACAGCATTTCCGACATTTTAGAGAGTTTAGACTCGGTATAACGCATTGCCGCAAATGATTTTGGATCATCTGGCGCTCCCCAGTTTCCTTGACCATCAATGAGTGGATAGCGGTATGAGAAGGGTTGTGCCATTAATACCATTGCTTCATAACAAGCACTGTCGCCGTGAGGATGGAATTTACCGAGTACGTCCCCAACTGTTCTGGCAGATTTTTTATATTTTGCAGAAGCGTTTAAGCCCAGTTCGGACATGGCATAAATGATACGGCGTTGTACTGGCTTTAAGCCATCCCCAATGAAAGGTAGGGCACGATCCATAATAACGTACATTGAGTAGTTGAGATAAGCGTCTTCAGTAAAACGCTTAATTGGCATTTGTTCAACGCCTTCGTAGTTGATTTCTGAATTCATAGATTATTGCTGTTTTCAAAAAAAGGGACGCAAAGTAATGCGTCCGATATATATAATATTATTGTCTATTATAGCATTTTATCTAACACTCGTCGTCATTAGATTTTGCGAACAAATAACATAAGAATCAATGCGATAAAGCACAGTCCAATAGCAAGATACCAAGTACTATGGTAACCAAATTGAGATGCCATAAAGCCAGCAATTGGACCTGCCGTAATCCAGCTACCTATCCCTGTATTATTATATAAGGTGGTAGCAGTTCCCATTTTATAGGGCATTAAGTCTTGGAAATAAAGCATACCAATGGATGCTAAGATTCCAACAAAGAGTCCATTAAGTAGTTGGATTGCGATAAGCTGGAATTCAGTTTGTACAAAAGATAGTGCCATGTAGTAGCACATTCCTGCAACAATTCCGATGATCATTAATGTCTTTCGGCTCATCCAATTTGTACAATAGCCTGCAATCAACATAACAGGAATTTCGATACCTGCCGCCATTCCCATCAATACACCAGTTAATCGATCTGAAAGTCCTAAATCCGTATTAAGGTAGATGGGCATATTAATAAACATCATACTATTACATGTCCACACTAATAGGCAAACTAATGAAAGGAGAATAATCGAATTACGATTACTGGTAATGCCTTCTTCCCGCAATGATTGATCATTATTTGCATTTTGCGGAGAGGAAGTGACCGCTTGTGGCAACATCAACAATACAATAATAATTGAAATGGCAAAAATTGTGGCAGCTACACTATACATAAAAGTGAAACCAAACTGATCCGAGAGAAAATAAGCAAGAGGAGGGCCAACAATCCAAGCAAGTGATAATTGGGCTCTTAATACCGTATTAAACATTGTACTGTCGCGTTTTTGACTTTTGCTGTATTCACGGGATAGGGCAAATAATTGGGACGTTACAGATGAACCAAGCCCTAAAATAAGCGTGCCTAAAATCAGTAGAACATAATAATCACGATTAAAAGCAAAAAGTAGGCAGCCTAACATTTGCATAAGACAGCTTACAGCAATGATTTTTTTGCGATTAGGATTTTTATCTGAGTAATGTGCAACAATTTGGCTTAATATCATAGAAACTAAAGAGTTTATTGAATAAAACAAGCCCACCATCATAGGATCATTGGTCACTTCTTTATGTAGATATACACTCAATGCTGGGATTCGTAGCGCTCCAGCAAGTCCCGTCATAAAAATAACCATCAAAAATGCCGCAGATGCAGAAGAAAGGAGTTTTCGATTAATTTGCGGTTGCAAAGGTGGTTGTGGTGTAAGCGGTAACATAGCTCAGAAATTTGAGGATAAATAGATGTCTTATTATATCTGTAAAGCAAAAAGAGGGAAATTTAAAATTGATAAGTCCATAAAAAAGCCCCTCGAAATGAGGGGCTGATTGAATAAGTGTAAATTATTTTTTCTTCGCGTATTTGAGAGAGTCAATTGCAACGGCAAAGACGATAATGCTACCTTTAATGATATATTGCCAGTATGGGTTTACACCGATATATGTTAAACCGTAGTTAATAACAGTGAAGATTAATACCCCTGTGATTACCCCGATTACAGTACCTACACCACCAGCAAAAGATACACCACCAACCACACAAGCTGCGATAGCATCTAATTCATATAAGAACCCTAAGTTGTTAGTTGCACTACCGATACGACCTGCTTCTAACATACCGCCAAAGCCATAGAATGCACCCGCGATCATATAAATTACCACAAGGTTTTTAGATACGTTTACACCAGATACTTTCGCTGCTTCAGGGTTTCCACCGATAGCGAAGATGTTTTTACCAAAGCGTGTTTTATTCCACATAATCCATACTACCACTGCGGCAATAGCGGCATAAATAGTAATATAGGATAAGTTAAAGGAACCTAATCTGAAGAATCCTTGAGTAAATTCAGAGAAGCTTTCGTTAAAGCCCGCAATTGGTGAGGAACCTACAGCATCGTAGTAAAGTGAGTTAATACCATAAACGATGATCATTGTTCCCATTGTTGCAATAAATGGTGTTACGTTGAGGTAAGCAATGATAATACCATTGAGTAATCCCAATACTGCACCAACAGCAGCAACAATCAAAATAACCACTGGAATTGGAATTTGAGCCAAATCTGGGAAGACTCGGTTCATATTATCCATTGATTGTAATAAAGTTGCCGAAATAACCGCAGCTAAACCAACTTGACGACCTGCGGATAAGTCAGTACCTTGAGTTACAAGTAAACCTGCAACTCCAAGAGCAATAATTAAACGAACAGAAGATTGAGTTAAAATATTACTGAAGTTTCTTAAACTTAAGAAACTTGGATCTTGTGCAATAATCACCACAAGTAAAATTAATAATACGAAATAAATCGCATTTTGTTTTAAAAAATCTAATGATTTATTTTTTGCTAGCGTGGACATAATACTTTCCTTCTATACTTACAAATATTTTGCAGCAAGTTGTAAAATCTCTTCTTGAGAAGTTTTTGCAGTTTCAACAATACCTGCGACTTTTCCGTTACTCATCACTAAAATACGATCTGTTACCCCTAATAACTCAGGCATCTCAGAAGAAATCATAATAATACCTTTGTCTTTTTGGGCTAATTGCATAATTAGCTGATAAATTTCGAATTTCGCACCAATATCAATACCTCGAG
The DNA here is from genome assembly GCF_009684715.1 of Otariodibacter oris. NCBI lineage: Bacteria > Pseudomonadati > Pseudomonadota > Gammaproteobacteria > Pasteurellales > Pasteurellaceae > Otariodibacter > Otariodibacter oris. The sequence continues at coordinate 1,036,000 of NZ_CP016604.1, forward strand.
TTGGCTCATCAAGCATTAGAATTTCAGGCTGAGTAAGCAACCAACGCCCAATAACAACCTTTTGTTGGTTACCACCAGAAAGTGAACCAATATTTGTTTTATGGGATGGTGTTTTTACATTCATTGAATCAATTACCCACTGTGTATCACTTTTCATTTTTTTATTGCTGAGCAATCCGAATGAAGACATATATGATTTCATATTAGAAATGAGTGAGTTAAATTCAATGTTAAGATTAGCATAAATACCAGTAGAACGGCGTTCTTCCGTTACTAATGCAAATCCATTATTTATAGCTTCTAATGCAGTATTATTTTTGACTTCTTTGCCATGTAATTTTATTGTGCCACTTTTCCGATCGCGAACACCAAAAATTGTTTCAACAATATCAGTACGTTTAGCACCAACAAGTCCTGCAATGCCTAAAATTTCGCCTTTACGCAATTCAAAGCTAATATCTTGAATAGAAGGTTGATTTAGTGCAGTTAGATGTTCAACTTCTAAAATCACTTCTTTTGGTGTGTTTGTTTTCGGAGGGAAGCGTTGAGTGAGTTCTCGACCTACCATCATAGCTACGATTTGATCCATGGTGGTATCTTTAACTGCAACGGTATTAATCCATTTTCCATCACGTAAAATAGTGACTTCGTCACAGATCTTAAAAATCTCATCCATTTTGTGTGAAATATAAATAATTCCACAACCACGTTCTTTAAGTTTATGGATAATTTTAAATAGATGATCAACTTCTTTTTCTGAGAGGGAAGATGTTGGTTCATCCATGATAACTATTTTAGCATTGTATGAGAATGCTTTAGCAATCTCAATCATCTGCATTTGAGAAACAGAAAGATTAGCAACCTTATCCTTAGGATCTATATTAATATCAAGTTCATCAAAGATTGCTTTTGTATCGCGATACATTTTGGCATGATCCACAAATATCCCTTTTAAAGGATAGCGACCTAACCACAAATTATCCATTACACTACGTTGACGTACAAGGTTTAACTCTTGGTGAACCATTGAAATACCATTTTCTAACGCTTCTTTTGAAGTTTTAAAATCAATAGGTTTACCCAAAAATAGAATTTCACCCTCGTCTTTTGCGTAGATTCCAAATAAACATTTGAGAAGTGTTGATTTACCTGCACCATTTTCACCCATAAGAGCGTGTACAGAGTGCGATTTAACGGTAAGGTTTGCATGATCTAAGGCCTTCACTCCAGGAAAAGACTTACTTACATCGGTCATTGTTAGCAATACTTGACCATCTTGCATAGTTTGTTCTGTCATATCTAACCTCATAAAAAAGGGGAGAGTAGTTCTTCTCCCCCCTACAACTACATTTTATTCTAAGAATTCAGAAAGATTATCTTTATCTACGCCGACATAAGGAATACGCACAACACGATTTTCTAATTGCCATTGAGTTCCTTCAGTAGCAGGTTTACCTTTTGCTAAATTATTAGATAATTGAACGATTGCTTTACCTTGGCTAACGCCATCATTTAATACGGTACCAGCAATTTCTCCTTTTTGGATAAGTTGCAATACTTCAGGTAATGCATCTACACCAAAGATAGGCAAATCTCTACCATGAGCTTTAGTTGCTTCTAAAGCACCCATTGCCATACCATCGTTATTGGCAATAATAACTTCGATATCTTTTGCTTTAGAGCTTGATAACCAAGCATCAGTTTTATCTTTTGCCATTGCAGCATCCCACATTGCTGTATCGTTGAACAATTCTTCAGTTTGAATACCTAAAGAATTTAATTGATCAACTACATATTTTGTACGAGCTTCTGCATCAGGGTGACCTGGCTCACCTTTTAATAACACAAATTGGATTTTACCATCTTTGTTTAAATCATAAGCTGGATTTGCTTTCCAAGCTTTTGCAATTAAGTCACCTTGAATGATACCTGATTCTTGAGGGTTTGTACCTACATAGTAAGCTTGATCATAGCTACCAATAGTTTTTTCGCCAGGATCTTTATTGAAGAAAATTACAGGGATATCATCACGTTTTGCTTTACCAACGATGGTTGGTGCAGAAGCTGGGTCAACTAGGTTGATTGCTAAAACTTTAACACCTTTTGAAATAAGTACATCAACTTGGTCATTTTGGATAGATTGAGAGTTTTGAGAGTCATTCATTAATAGTTCTACATCATTTTTATGTAGATCTGCTTCTTTTTCAATCTCTTTACGCATTAATGACATGAAATTATCATCGTATTTGTAAATTGTTACACCAATGCGATCAGCTGCTTGTGCGGCTGTCGTCATAGCACCTAATCCCACAGCTAAAGCAAGTGTACTTAAAACTGTTTTTTTCATAATTGGCTCCTACTGGATTTTTTATTAAATCAAAATTAGCTATCACATTGAAAGCGAGCGGAATTTTACGCCAAAATCCGCATAAAAAACGTGATCTTATTCACAAATTTGTAATAATTATGCTATTTATTTTTTATATTGAAGAATAACAAGAGAGACTTGGCGGCGAAGTTCTAACAATATGAGCTTGTTAAATTTAATTAATTTTTTTGGCGTATAATTAATCAATTCTCTAAATAAGGAAAAGCCTTTGGGATAGTACCAGTATAGACGTTTTAAACTTGCATAACAGGCAATTAGTGTTCTATTGGCAGTCGCAAAGCCTTTAATATTTTGCCAATCTGCCGTAGTAAGAGTATAGGTATCACAATTTTTGACTATTGGTAAATCAGTGACGATTGGATAATCGCGTTTAAATTGTAAGCGGGCAGTTCGTTGCAATAATTTACCTTTTTCAGAAAGAGGGTAAATCATCATCGCACTATGATAGCCACTACTTGCTTCGGGTGTTGGGGTGATTTGAATCAATTCAAAGCCACAATCTTGCCAAAAATTGAGTAATGCTTGACTCATACCAAAGCTCACAGAAATAAAATCAATATTAGGTGATATTTGCGAAATAACTTGTTGAACTAACCGCTTACCATAACCTTGATTTTGATAAATAGGATCGACGGCAATCCTCGAAATGCGTACCGAATGAAGCGTACAAGCCTCGGGTAAATTGGCTTGAAAACAGAGATATTGAGCGACAAGATTACCTTGAGGGCGTCTTTCCCCTCGCCAAATCGCTTCTGCAAGATCTTGATCTAATCCGCCCTCATTAACTAACCAACAGCCTGCAATGAGTTGGTTTTCTTCTTTAATTTGATAAAAAGTTTGAGCAGAACCATCAAATAATCGACGAAGATCCGTTGGGGTTGTTTTGTAATGGGCTTGTGCAAGTAGCGAATAAAACGGCAATTTTTCTTTATAAGCATCATGATGGCTTGGCATAAGTTTATCAATAAAATAGAGATCATCATCCAATAACAATAATTGATTGATAAAGCGTTCTAGCGGATCGTTTTCTCCCCATCGTAACGGTTCAGTTAATTGCCAATGACGATAACGTTGATTGAGTTGAGAGAGTAGTTTGAGTGAAAATCCTCTTCCTGTTCCTTCATAATTTTGCGTTGTGGTTGTTAACATCACTTTAGCAAAGTAGTGGCAAAGTTTGGCTAGCATCGGTATTGGTAAGCTCGCTGCCTCATCAATAAATAACCAAGTATTTTGAGAGACTTGTTCATATTCAATTAACTCAATCAGTTTATCGGGCGCATAAAATTGAATATTGTCATTTTCAATCCCTTTCCAAAAATTAGGTAAGACGGAACGGCTACGAGCTGTGATAATAACATTGTTATTTGTAGATAAATATTGAGCTAATTTGCCTGCTAATGTGGACTTTCCTCGTCCACGAGGGGCAGTAATAAGATGAACAGTAGCAGGATCAAGCGGTAAGTTATCATAAATAATTTGCTGATCTTTAGTTAAACTTTTATCTATAACAGTGACGTTGTCACTATTATTTTTGAGATCTAAGTTAAATTTTGATACCCGAACTTCAAAATTAAATAGTTTAACTAAATCCTGAAAATAGTGATAAAAATGGGGTGTTGCAATTAATTGCTGATTATTCCAACGCAGAGAATCAATATCGGGTGTAGTGGTTAAATTGTGCCAGTGCGGACAAATAACATAAAGCGTTCCATCTTCTTGAATAGTCCCCGCAATAATGGCTAAGGCTTCTAAATGAAGGCAGATGCCTTGCTCTGTCCGCATATCATAGATCGCAAATGTAAATTCCTGTCCAAGTAGCCTTTTAGCATTAGAGAAGGGGACATTTAATGAATTATCGACGAGTTTACTGTGGGATAAATAAGGCACAGAGGTGGAAATAGCCTCTGTGGTAGAAAAATTAGGATCCGTAATAATTGATAGCGTTCTCATCTATTTTTCAGAAATATAGGGATCTTCATAGCCGAGAGATTGCATAATTTGTGTTTCTAAACCTTCCATTTCTTCTGCATCTTCATCATTTATATGATCATAGCCTAACAAATGCAAAGTGCCATGAATCGCAAGATGTGCCCAATGGGATTCAAGGGAGATTTCTTGCTCTTTAGCCTCATTTTCGACAACTTGGCGGCAAATAACTAAATCACCAAGTAAAGGGAGTTCAATTCCCTCTGGCACTTCAAAAGGAAAAGAAAGTACGTTAGTTGGCTTATCTTTACCACGATAAGTAAGATTTAACTCATGGCTTTCTGCTTCATCGACGATCCGAATCGTCATTTCAGTATCAGGAAAGTCTTCTGTTTGTGATTCGTGACTTAAGGCTTGTTTTACCCAATGTGTAAATTGTGCCTCAGAAGGCAAGTCGTTGTCATTTTCCGTTGCAATTTGTAAATCAATTAATAAACTCATTTAACAATCCACTATGTTATTTTTAGTTATTTTTACCATTTTTCGGCGGCATGTTGATCGCTTTCTCGCCCTTCAATCCAGCGTTCGCCTTCTGAGGTTTTTTCTCTTTTCCAGAAAGGGGCTTTGGTTTTGAGGTAATCCATAATAAATTCATTGGCATGATAAGCATCACCTCGATGAGCAGAACTTACCCCAACTAGCACAATTTCATCACCTGTATTTAATTGCCCGATACGATGAATGACCGCAACACGTTGTAAATCCCAACGGCTTCTTGCTTCCGTGACAATGTCACGAAGTGATTTTTCTGTCATCGCAGGGTAATGTTCTAAAAATAAGCCAGAAACATTATCACCTAAATTCATTTCTCTCACTTTTCCCACAAAAATGGTGGTTGCACCGACAGAGTGATGTTCACTGAGCCAGTGATAAATTTTGTTTTGATCGAATACTTCGTGTTGAACTTGAATGAGATCTTGCTTCATTTAACCCCCAGTCACAGGCGGGAAAAATGCCACTTCATCGCCATCTTTAATTTCTGCACTCAGAGGAGATATTGTCTGATTGATTGCAACCAATAATTTCCCTGATTCTAAGGCCAACGCCCATTTATTTCCTTTTTGGGAAAGATGTTCACGAAGTTGTTCGGCAGTAGAGAAATTAGCCTCAAGCTCTAGGCTATCTGTATTCACTAATTCTCGGGTTTGAGCAAAAAAAAGCACTTTAATCATAAAATAGAAATTAACCATTGTGAGTTTGGCAGATATTTTATCACAAAGTCTTTCATTTCGTTAGGTAATAAAAAGGATGAAAATATAATAGAAAAATGGTTAAATACGTCCCAAATTATATATTGGAGTTATATTGTGAATCGAGTTGTTACTTTTTCTGTGATCCCAGCAATACTTTCGCTGAGCTTGCCAACCTTTGCTACTGATGGGGAGGAAGATATTAATGCCCCTATAGATTTTCCTTATAAAAGCAGAACACAAATGCTTTTAACAAAACGTTCGGATGATTTTATTGGGTTAATGGCATATGGTCAAAACTACCTAATGGAAAGCGTATTTAATAAAAATATTAATTACAATAGAGATCGTGCTAAGCATGATGAAATTAAATTCCAAATTAGTTTAGCTTTACCTTTATGGCGTGGCATTTTAAGTGAAAATTCTGTATTGGCTGCATCCTATACGCAACGTTCATGGTTCCAGTTCTCAAATTCAGGGGAATCATCGCCTTTCCGCGAAAGTAACTACGAGCCACAATTATTTTTAGCTTGGGATACAAAGTACCAGTTACCATTCGGCTGGACGCTAAATGATATTGAAACAGGTTGGAACCACGAGTCTAATGGGCGAGGTGAAGATGAGAATAGATCTCGCAGTTGGAATAGACTTTACACTAGAGCATTAGTAAGTAAAGGAAACTGGATTGTAGAATTAAAACCTTGGTGGCGTATTCCAGAAAAATCAGAAGATGATGATAATCCAGATATCACAAAATATCGTGGACACTTCGATTTAACTGTTGGCTATCGTTATAACAAACATCAAATCAAAGTAAAGGGGCATTATAATCCTAAATATGGTCGTGGTGGTGCAGAAGTAACTTACAGTTACCCAATCACTCGATATATTCGCTTATATACCCAATATTATGGTGGATATGGTGAATCATTAATTGATTATAATAAAAATATTCAGCGTTTTGGGATTGGGATTTCTTTAAATAATATTTTCTAATCCAGATCATAGAGAAAAATAAGCGGTCAGCTTATAGTTAAATTTTGCAAAAAATAACTAAGAACTGACCGCTTGTGTCTTGTATTGGCATTCACCCAATAAGATAATCATGAAATTACGTAAGTATTCTATACAGAAATAAAAACGGAGCCATTGCTCCGTTTTTTGATTTTGTAGGTAGTTAGATTTAAGCTATAAAGTAAATTCCACATAAACAATCGTTTTTTCTATATCTTGATATTCAGTAGGAGGAGACTTATCCCATTTTGAGTTTCTTATACCTTTTTTAATATTGGTTATTTTTACTTTTGGTGAATCTAAAATAATTACTTCATATTCAGTACTATCATCTTCTCGATCAGGAACGGGAAAACAACGAATATTGTCACTATTAATGGTTATGTACCAGTATGTATCATCATTGCTATCGTGAGCGTTAGCTATATAAGGGTCTAACGTTGCGGAAAAAATATTTTTTAACTGAAACTCTTCTCCTATTTGTAAGTTAATACCTTCAGGGATTTGTCCTGAATGAAATAAGATTTCCCCTTTAGAAAGATACAAAGAAATAGAAGATAATTCATTCTCAACTTCACTTAGAGATACTGAGTTTTCGTTTTCTATATACTTTAATGTTTTTGGAAAATTAGAAATATCAGGATAATGCTTAAGCCATTCTTTTCTCTCTTTAGATTCACGTAAAGGTTGATCCAAAACATATGTATTTGCACAAAATATAAAATATTCAAAATAGTCTTTTACTGTTTTGAACTGTTCATTTAAAGGGAATATATTGTCATAAACAAGAGGTAATATGGTCATTTTAAATATACTCTCTGCGATTTAAAAATTGCGATCTTAAATTAACTAAACAGAAAAATCGCCAGATTTTCCACCGCTTTTGCTTAATAGGCGGACGGGTCCAATAACCATATCTTTTTGAACAGCTTTGCACATATCATAGATGGTAAGAGCGGCAACGCTTGCGGCTGTTAGTGCCTCCATTTCTACCCCTGTTTTACCAGTTAATTTACATAAAGATTCAATACGTACTTGGTTTGTTTCGGGCAATGCTTCTAGTTGTACTTCGACTTTTGAAAGCAGTAAAGGGTGGCAGAGTGGAATGAGATCCCAAGTGCGTTTTGCAGCTTGAATGCCCGCAATGCGGGCAGTAGCGAAAACGTCGCCTTTATGATGATTGCCCGATACAATCATTTGCAAAGTTTCAGGATTCATTGTGACAAAAGCCTCGGCACGTGCTTCTCTTACTGTTTCTTGCTTGCCCGAAACGTCCACCATATTGGCTTCGCCATTTTGATTGATATGTGTAAATGTTGTCATTTTTTCTCTTAATAATATGTAATAAATTGTTATCCACCAATGCTAGCAAGATGCTGACGGACACCACTGTCGCCTAGGTGTAAATAGTGGTGTTCTCGTTTTCCTTGTAATGCGGATTTTAAACGAGTTTCAAGTTGTAATTGTTGTTCATTCGATTGTAATAAATCTCGAATATCCACACCTTCTTCGCCAAATAAGCAGAGGTGTAATTTCCCCAATGCAGAAACACGCAGGCGATTACAACTTGCACAGAAATTCTTTTCATAAGGCATAATCAAGCCAATTTCGCCCATATAGTCAGGATGAGAGAGAACTTTTGCGGGACCATCGGATAAGGCTTTTTGCTTAAGCGTCCAACCTTCGTTGAGTAATCGCTTGAGCATGGTTTTGCCTGATAAATGCTGAGAATGAAAGAAACTGTCCATTTCACCCGTTTCCATCAATTCAATAAATCGCATTTGAATTGGACGATCTTTGATCCAACGTAAGAAGTCATTAAAACCGCTGACAGTATATTGTTTCATTAATACCGCATTGACTTTGATTTTTTCATAGCCAACTTCAAAGGCACGATCAATTCCATTAAGTATAGAAGAGAGTTTATTTTCGCCAGTAATTAAATGAAATTGGCGGGGGTCAAGGCTATCTACGCTCACATTAATATGGCTAATTCCGGCCTCTCGCCACGCTTCGACATCACGTTGCATACGGTAACCATTAGTCGTTAAAGCAACTTGGCGGATACCTTGAGTTTGGGAAATAGTGTGGGCAATATCTAAAAAATCTTTGCGTAAGGTCGGCTCGCCACCTGTGATACGCACTTTTTCTGTACCCAGGTTGGAGAACGTTGTGACCAAACGCTGAATTTCATCAACATTTAAGAATGTTTGCTTATGTGTTGGCGGTTGATAGCCATTGGGTAAGCAATAATTGCAACGAAAGTTGCAAACATCAGTAATTGATAGCCTTAGGTAAACATATTGACGCTGAAAGCGATCAATAAGCCCAGAAGAGAGATCATCACCGATATTTTTAATCGGGATAGTTTGCATTTGACACCTTTCTAAATACGAGTGGACAGTTAATTTCTCAGCTATCCATGGAATCCTCTTTTGATTAGTTAGCGGATTCTGGCATTGTTTCCATATCATTTTCTGGAGAATTTGACTTAGGAAGACAAGCTCGGAGTCTATAAAGTGCTTCATTGTAGAGGTTGTTGGTTGATATATCAAGGGAACAAGCGGTAAGATTCGTTCGATTATCTGAAATTTATAGGCGAACGCATATAATATGCTTTGATATGTATAGTGTGGGTTGCTATATTATTGCTCATCATAATTAGTCTATTTAACAGAGGAAAAAATGAAAAATAAATGGTTATTTATTGGAGCATTAAGTGGTTTTTTAAGTATTGCTTTAGGTGCTTTTGCTGCACATGGGCTAGCTTCAATTTTAGATGAAAAAGCATTAGAGTGGATTGATACAGGATTGAAGTATCAAATGTTTCATACAATTGCATTGGTTGGATTAGGTTTATTCCAAATTGCAAATCAGACTCAAAATCCACCCGCTTGCCGAGCAAAAGCTTTTACGATAATAGGCGGTAGTTGGACGCTAGGTATCTTGCTTTTTAGTGGAAGTTTGTATCTGTTGGCATTTGGAGCAAGTAAAGCTTTGGTTTGGCTAACGCCTATCGGCGGCACAGCCTTTTTAGTGGGTTGGGCTGCTTTGATGTTTATTAGTTTTAAAGGAAAAAAACAATAAATGAATAAACTTGCATTATTATGCCGTTCAGGATTTGAAAAAGAAGTTGCAGGTGAAATTTCAGATAAAGCCGCAGATTTAGGCGTATTCGGATTTGCAAATCTAAAAGAGAATAGCGGTTTTGTTATTTTTGAATGTTACCAAAAAGGTGATGCGGATAGACTGGCTAAAGAACTTAAATTAACGCAGTTGATTTTTGTTCGTCAAATGATGGTGGTTTCTGATTTATTGCAAGATCTCCCTGAAAATGATCGAATTACACCGATTCTTGAGGTGTATAAACAAATTGATCCAAAATTGAGTAGCGATGTGCTGGTGGAAACACCCGATACTAATGAGGCAAAAGAGTTATTAACGTTTTGTCGAAAATTTACCGTGCCTTTGCGTAATCAATTGAAAAAGCAAGAATGGCTAAAAACGAGAGAAACGGTAAAAAATAGTATTACCTTACACATTCTTTTTATTGGTTCGGGGAAATGCTATGTGGGTTATGCTTACAATAGCAATCAATCGCCATTTTTTATGGGGATTCAGCGATTAAAATTCCCAGCAGATGCACCAAGCCGTTCTACTTTAAAGTTAGAAGAAGCGATTTTGACCTTTATTCCTGAAAATGAAGAGAAGAAGCGGTTAAGTGATCAAATGATCGGAGTAGATCTTGGCGCTTGCCCAGGTGGTTGGACTTATCAATTAGTTAAACGAGGGCTGTTTGTCTATGCGGTCGATCACGGAAAAATGGCGGCAAGTTTACACGACACAGGCAGAATAGAGCATTGCCCTGAAGATGGGTTTAAATTCCATCCACCTAAACGCACAAAAATCGATTGGTTAGTGTGTGATATGGTTGAGCAACCTATACGAATCAGTAAGCTGATTGCTAAGTGGCTTATCAATGGGTGGTGTCGAGAAACGATCTTTAACCTTAAATTGCCGATGAAAAAACGCTACCAAGAAGTGAAATTATGTTTAGCTTACTTGGAAGAAGAATTAACTAAGCACGGCTTTTGGTTTAAGATTCAAGCAAAACACCTTTATCATGATCGTGAGGAAATTACCGTACATATTGCTGTTATTAGCAAAAATGTAGTAGGAACAAACGAAAATAGACACAGTTAAGTAGTTAAATAGACAAGCGGTAAGTTATTGATGAAAAATTGCAAAATTATAATCCGATCTTACCGCTTTCATATAGTTAGATAGATAAGTACACAATAGGAAGGATTATATGACATTGAGAATTGGGATTGTCGGTGCAGGCGGTCGTATGGGACGCCAATTAATTCAAGCAGTAGTTCAGGCTGATGGAGTAGAATTAGGTGCAGCTTTTGAGCGAAAAGGTTCATCGCTTGTAGGTTCTGATGCGGGCGAATTAGCGGGCGTTGGGCAAATTGGTGTTAAAGTCAGTGATGACCTAGAAAGCCAAATTAATCAGTTTGATTTATTGATTGATTTTACTCGTCCAGAAGGTACTTTAGCTCATATTGCGATTTGTAAAGTCCATCATAAAGCAATGGTCATTGGTACTACAGGTTTTGATGAGGCGGGTAAACAAGCGATTCAATCTGCATCAGAAAAAATTGCCATTGTATTTGCCTCTAATTACAGCGTGGGCGTTAATCTCGTTTTTAAACTTCTGGAAAAAGCGGCAAAAGTGATGGGCGATTATAGCGATATTGAGGTGATTGAGGCACACCATCGTCATAAAGTTGATGCTCCTTCGGGTACAGCATTATCAATGGGTGAGCATATTGCAAAAACTTTAGGTCGTGATTTAAAAACACACGGCGTATTTGCTCGTGAGGGGATTACTGGCGAACGCAAACGTGATGAAATCGGCTTTTCTACCATTCGTGCAGGCGATGTAGTGGGTGAACATAGCGTATGGTTTGCCGATGAAGGTGAGCGTGTCGAAATTTCTCATAAAGCATCAAGCCGAATGACTTTTGCTAAAGGGGCAGTAAGAGCAGCAAAATGGCTCGAAAGCAAGCAAACAGGATTATTTGATATGACCGATGTATTAGACCTCAATAACTTATAATAAGTAGTACAAGCGGTCAGATTCCAAAAAAGTTTTACCATAATAAAAATAAGGAATAATTATGCAACACAACACAAATAATGATTACGACAATATTGAAACGACTCTCGTGCAGTTAGGCAACAAAACTGATCCTAGAACCGGGGCAGTCGCAACACCTATTTATTTATCAACGGCTTATGGGCATCATGGAATAGGTGAATCGACAGGGTTTGACTATACGCGTACGAAAAACCCAACTCGATCCGTTTTAGAAGAAGGAATCGCAAAATTAGAGCATGGTGATGCGGGCTTTGCTTGTGCATCAGGTATGGCTGCCATTCAATTGATTATGTCACTCTTTAGCGCACCAGATGAATGGATTATTTCCAGTGATGTGTATGGTGGTACTTACCGCTTACTTGATTTTAGCCATAAGCATAATCATGCAGTTAAACCTGTTTATGTGAATACGGCGGATCTTTCTGCGATCGAAAAAGCCATTACACCAAACACCAAAGCAATTTTTGTGGAAACGCCATCAAATCCATTAATGGAAGAGTGTGATGTGGAATCAATCGCGAAAATTGCGAAAAAGCATAACTTGCTATTGATCGTTGATAATACATTCTTAACTCCCGTTTTATTTAAACCGATCGATTTAGGTGCAGATATTGTGATTCACAGTGCGACTAAATACCTATCAGGGCATAATGATGTGCTTGCAGGGGTGGTGGTTGCCAAAGGTAAAGCACTTTGCGAACGTTTATACTATATGCAAAATGGGGCAGGCGCAGTGCTTTCGCCATTTGATTCTTATCTCATTATTCGTGGCTTAAAAACCTTGGCATTACGTGTAGAACGTCATCAAGAAAACGCAACGGCACTGGCTAAATTTCTTGCTGAACAACCTCAAATACAGGATGTGCTGTATTCAGGTAAAGGGGGTATGCTGTCCTTCCGATTAAGAGAGGAAACTTGGGTCAATACTTTCTTAAAAAGTATCAAACTCATTACCTTTGCTGAAAGTTTAGGGGGAACGGAAAGTTTTATTACTTACCCAGCTACGCAAACGCATATGGATATTCCAGAAAAAGAGCGTATAGCACGGGGAATTGATAATAAATTACTACGTTTCTCGGTAGGATTAGAGCACATAGAAGACATTAAAGCTGATCTACTTCAGGCATTTGCACAGTTAAAATAAACGGCACAGTAAACCAATAGCGGTAGTCAAAACTACCGCTATTTTTATTTTACTTATTATTCTGTCTTGGCTTGTTCTATCTCATTTTGAGCACAAATTTCATCAGCTTCTGTAAGAAGTTTTGCAATAGCTTGGCGATAAGTGATCTCAAGCGTTTCACGGCTATTGGCAATAACACCTTGGTCAATTAAAAAACCATCATTCACATCATAGACCCAACCATGAATTGATACAGATTTTCCTTTCTTCCATGCGGAATCAATAATAGAAGAACGTCCAAGGTTATAAACTTGCTCTGCAACATTAATACGAGTCAGCATATCGGCTCGTTGATCGTAAGATAGTTTGCCTAATAGGTGACTATGTTTAAACCATAAATCTTTAATATGCAGTAACCAGTTATTAATTAAACCAAAATCTTCTGTGCCAATAGCGGCTTTAATCCCTCCGCAATTTGTGTGTCCACAAATAATAATATGTTCTATTTCAAGCACTTCGACGGCATATTGTACAACCGATAAACAGTTTAGATCTGTATGAATTACAAGATTTGCCACATTGCGATGCACAAATAATTCCCCCGGTTCTAGCCCCGTTAGCTTTTCAGCTGGCACTCGGCTATCAGAACAGCCAATCCAAAGATAATTGGGTTTTTGATGTTCAGACAACTGTTTAAAGAAATCAGATTGCTCATCTTTCATTTGGGTTGCCCAAGCATGATTATTGGCAAATAAACGTTCAATTTTATTCATTGTTAGGTACATCTCTTAATGATTGTTTTTTCATTTTACCATGAAATAGAATAAAAGTAGTAAGCGGTCAGATATGATTTTCATTTAAAGAGTTAGACATAAAAAAGAATAATTATAAGAAATATAAGGCTGAGAGTTGGTACTAAAATTTTATAAAAATTAAATTGAAACTTATCGTTTTTTGCTATTTTGATCAGATATCAGCTTTACTTCTTTTATTACATTTCTTGCTTGTTGATAAATTTTGCATAGCTTTGTAAACTAAAGTTTCCAAAATTTTTTATTCAGAGTATGATCTATCTATTATAAATAGTTGGGATAGGGTTATTGCCTATTGAGTTAACAAAGGAATGAGATAATGAGATTAGCGATAGAGTGTATTGAGCGTATCGGCGTTGCTCAAGATATTTTGAGTTTATTGGTCGAGAAGAAAGTTAATCTTGAAGGGATTGAATTACAAAGGTTAGAAGATAAAGGTATTGTTTATGTTAAAACAGAATCTGTAGATGAAGTATTACAGAGGCCATTATTAAATTCAATAAAAAAAATTGCTGGAATTAAGAAAGTTGAATTGATTAATTATTTGCCACAGGAACGTAAAAATCTTGAATTACAAGCGGTGCTTGAAGCATTACCTAATCCTGTATTATCTTTAGATTTAGCAGGCAATATTGAGTTTGCGAATCAGCAGGCCTACCAACTATTACTGCCATATTACAAAGCAACACTACCTAAGAAAAAACAAGATAAATGTGTCTCACTCGAAAATTTGGCATTGAATAATATTATCGTTAATCTGAATAAAACAAAATGGTATAGCACTTTTCTTGAACAAGGTGTTCAGGCTCAGCGTAATACCATTCAGCCTATTTCTCATCCTATTCAATTTGATAATCAAGTCTGGCGGATTGATTTACTGCCGATCGAGTTATGGGAAACTGATAAAAATCATCCTTTAGGGTATGTTGTTTCGCTACAATCTCAGCAATCAATGCAATTAGATTTACGTCAATTCATGGCGAATCAAAATAGTGATTTTGATGCGATCATTGCTCAAAGCCAAAAAATGAAGAAAGTGGTAGAGCAGGCTAAAAAGTTTGCCATGCTAAATGCACCGCTGTTAATTCAAGGGGAAACTGGCACAGGAAAGGATGTTTTTGCTAAGGCATGCCATCAATTTAGCTTTAGGCGTGATCATAAATTTGTAGCAATTAATTGTTCGGGATTACCTGAAAATGAGGCTGAAAGTGAAATGTTTGGTTATCATCGTGCAGGTTCAGAGAGTATAGGCTTTTTTGAATATGCGAATGGGGGGACAGTTTTGCTTGATAATGTCTCTGATTTATCTTTAGATATGCAGGCTAAATTATTGCGGTTTTTGAATGATGGTGTTTTTCGCCGTGTAGGAGAAGATCGAGAAATTCAGGTCGATGTACGGGTGATTTGTACTTCTCAAATTCCACTTCATCAATTGGTGGAAGAAGGGAAAGTTCGAGAAGATCTATATCATCGTTTAAATGTATTATCTTTGAATTTACCACCATTACGTGATAGAAAAGAAGATTTTGTCCCATTGGTTGCTTATTTTGTTACACAAATTAGTTTACAGTTGGGAATTGTTACCCCTGTTTATACAGATGAATTTATCCATCATTTACGGAATCACTATTGGGCAGGAAACCTTCGTGAGTTGTATAATGTGCTTTATCGAGCTTGTACTTTAAGTAATGGCTCATTGCGTATAGATGAATTGGTATTACCACAAGATGAATCTACATTTTTATCATTGGCGTCAACGGAGAATATGTCACTGGATGAAATGGTAAGTCACTTTGAAGCTTCATTACTCCGCAAATTTTATGCAGAGTATCCAAGTACACGTAAATTGGCACAGAGATTGGGCGTATCACATACCGCTATTGCGAATAAATTACGTCAATATGAGATCAATAAAGAATGAAATTAGTTTATCAAGCGGTGAGTTTAGCAGTAAGTTTTGCAACATTAGGTTATGTACCCAATACCGTTTTAGCAGCACCTCGGATCCCAGAACCATTATTGAATAGTAGTGCAATATATTGTACAGATACTTGGAACGGGTCTTTTAATCCTCAGCGTGCGGAAGTTGGCAGTAATGTCAATGTCGTTACAGAACATATTTACGACAAATTGATCGAGTTTGATCCTAATGAGAATCGACTTATTCCTTCCCTCGCAGAACGATTTGAAGTGAGTGAAGATGGATTATTGATTACATTCCATTTACGTAAAGATGTTGAGTTTCAGCATACTAATTGGTTTACACCAACACGAAAAATGAATGCTGAGGATGTAGTCTTTTCTTTAAATCGCATGATGAATAAGGAATTTGAGTTACCCGAATTAAGTGAGGAACAACAGGAAACGTTACGCCGTTATCATATTAACCATGAAATTGCGGAGCGTACTTATTTTCCCTATTTTGAAAGTGTTAGATTGGAAGAGTCAATAAAAGCTGTTTCGATAATTGATGACAATACGGTACAAATTGAATTATGGCAGAAGAGTCCTACTATTCTAGAGCATCTATCGAGTCAGCATGCTGTTATTTTATCTAAAGAATACGCTCTGCAATTGAATGCTGATGATAATTTACAACAACTAGCTCGCTTACCTGTTGGGACTGGATCTTATCAATTAGAAAATTACGCTCAAAATGATTTTGCTCGATTAAAGGCTAATTCTTATTATTGGAGAGAGCAGCCTGAAATTACTAATATGGTTGTTGACTTTGCTAGTTCAAGTACTGGTAGGATGGCTAAATTTTTGAATGGTGAGTGTGATATTCTCGCTTTTCCTGAGCCTAGCCAGATGCCTATTTTAAAAAAACAGAAAAGTCGTATCATTGAAAATGAAGGGGCAAATTTGGCTTTTTTAGCGTTTAATACTGAGCGAGAAACGATGAAAAATGCTCTGCTTCGAAGAAAGATAGCTGAATCAATTAATCGTAAAAGGCTGCTAAAAACGTTATTTTATGATACAGCTAAAATTGCAGACAGTGTGTTGCCTTATGCTATTTCTCATCAAATAAATAGTAAGAGTTATCCTTATCAGCCTGAACCGATCAGTAAAAAATTACGTAAAAGTGACCGCTTTAGTTTATGGGTAGTTGATGAAAAGAAAGTTTACAATTCTCATCCAGTGAAAATGGCGGAACTTATTCGTTCCGATTTGGCAAAGGTTGGAATTAGGTTAAATATTAGAAAAGTGAGTCGTGCTTATTTAGTACAACAAATTGCAAATAATACCGCGGATTACGATTTAATTCTTGATGGGTGGTTAGCGAATAATTTTCAGGCAGATGACTTCTTTAGACCAATTTTAAGTTGCCAATCAGTCAATTCTATTACGAATTTATCTAATTGGTGTAGTCCAGCGTTTGATGCTTTACTTGATTCAGCAAAATCTTTACCCGATGGCGATGCTAAAAATGGATTGTATGAATTTGCACAAGATCTACTCGAAAAAGAAATGCCTGTATTGCCGTTAGTGAGTGTAGATAGGATTGTTGTAACAACGGATAAAATTGACAACCTTTCGATTAGTCGATTTGGACATGTAAATTTAGCTAAGTTGAAATTAAAATATAATGTGGGGAATGAATAATGTTACTTGCTGCATTAAGAAAGTTATTTCTCACATTTATTACGTTAGTCATTCTTTCTATCATTAGTTACAACATCTTATTAAGAGATCCCTTGAATAATTTGTTTGAGAGTGATTTTTCCACTTATATCGATTATGTTACCAATTTATTACAGGGGGACTGGGGGATTAGTCAGACGACTGGGGAACCTTTAGTTAAGCAAATATTAGATGTCTTCCCTGCGACAATTTCCTTATGTATTGCCGTTTTAATTCTATCTTTAATTGTTGGTGTACCTTTGGGTTTTCTATCAGCGACATTATATAAAAATCCTGTAGGTAAAATTCTTTCAACAGTAGCTTCCTTAAGTTTGGCTTTACCTGTATTTTGGTTCGCAATCTTAATGCTTTCATATGCTTCGTTGAATCAATGGGAGATCTCCGCTATAGGTGAGATTCATCCTATATACTATGTTGAAGCAATTACTGGGGTGACTTTTATTGATATTTTACTGGCAGAATCGCCTTATAAATTAAAAATGATGCAAAGTGCATTACAGCATTTAGCCTTACCAACCATCGTTTTAGCCGTGCCAGCAACATTGGAAATGATTAGAATTATTGAACAAAGAACCTTGTATATATTGCAACAAAATTATATCAAAATAGCGCAAGCTAGAGGGTGGTCATCATTCAAAATTTGGAAAAATCATATTCTCAGAAATACGCTTTTACCTCTTCTTCCAACGATTATTCGCAATATTACCTTAACTTTTGCTTTTGCGATGTTAATTGAAAATGTGATTAGTTGGGGAGGAATAGGGCGTTGGATGATCAATGCGCTTATGATTCAAGATTATCATGCTATTTCTGTTGGTGTCATTACTATTGGGATATTTGTGTTGCTTGTCGATTTACTTGCAAGTATCGTCGCAACCTTATTAGACCCTTCACAGAAGAAGGATTGGTATGTTAAATAAAGATCCTGAACAATTTAGAGAAACAGAACATGTTAATCAATTCTTTAGGTTATTACGTAAAGATGCATTAGCATTAACGAGTGTCTATTTTTTTGTATTATTGCTGGTCTTAATCTTACTTGGGCATCTGATTGCTCCTTATGATACAAATAAAGAATTTATTGGCTTAGAATTGTTACCACCTTCCTGGAATAATGGTGGTGAGATTGCTCATTTTATGGGAACAGATGATCTTGGTAGAGATATCTTTAGCCGTATTCTACATGGTTTTTATTATACAGCTGGTTCAGCATTATTAATTACGCTCTCTGTTGGTGTATTAGGGGGCATTATTGGCGTATTTGCAGTAACAAAGAAAAGTCGATCTGTTTTTCTACTTAGTCATTTATTTGATACATTTTTGGTTACACCTATTTTGCTGATCGCCATTATTATTGCGACATTGTTAGAGCCTAGTTTAACTAATGCATGCTTGGCTATTTTTCTTGCCATGTTACCTCATTTTATTCATAAGCTTTACCAAACCTCACAACATGAATTAGAGCGGGAATACGTGGTGACATTAAGGCTAGATGGGGCGAAACGTTGGGATCTTATCAAAGATGTTATTTTCCCGAACTTAACCGTTACTGTAATCAAAGAGTTATCCCATATTTTTGTTATTGCTACATTGGATATTAGTGCACTGAGCTTTATCTCTTTAGGTGCTAAAAGTCCTACACCAGAGTGGGGAGCAATGATAAGAGACTCTTTTGAACTTATTTATATTGCACCATGGGCGGTTATTTTACCTGGTTTAGCAATTACCTTTGTTATATTTATCGTTACCATGTTAGGTAATGGCCTTGTTCGTGTATTAAAAAAATATCGGTATTAATTGTTATGGCATTATTAGATATTCGTCACTTAAGTATTGAAATTGATACGCCTAAAGGGCGTGTTAAGATGATTGATAATGTCAATCTAACGCTTGATGAGGGTGAAATTTGTGGGTTGATTGGTGAATCTGGTTCAGGAAAGAGTCTGATTGCTAAAGTTATTTGTGGTTTGGTTAAGGAAGAGTGGATTGTTACGGCTGATCGTTTTCGCTTTAAAGAGATCGAATTATTAAAATTATCGCCTTCACAGAGAAGAAAAAAAATTGGTGATGATATTTCAATGATTTTTCAAGATCCTCTTTCATCCCTTGATCCAAGTAGAACCATAGGTAAGCAACTTATTCAGACTATTCGCTTTAAAGGAAAATGGTGGAAATGGTTTGGCTGGAAAAAGAAAAAAGCCATTGAACTTTTACATCGAGTAGGGATTAAAGATCATAAAGATATCATGAAGAGTTACCCTTGTGATTTAACTGAGGGTGAAGCACAAAAAGTGATTATTGCCATGGCGGTAGCTAATCAACCTCGTTTATTAGTAGCAGATGAACCGACAAACACAATGGAAGCCACGACACAATTACAGATTTATCGTCTACTTTCCAGTATGAATAAAAACTTGGGGACTTCAATTATTTTGGCAAGTAATGATATTTTAAGTATTCAAAAGTGGGTTGATTCTTATAATATATTGTATTGTGGGCAAACAGTAGAGATTGCAGATAAAGAAACAATTTTAGAGACTCCATTTCATCCTTATACATCAGTGTTGCTACATAGTGTGCCTGATTTTTCTCAACCTTATCCTTTTAAAAGTAAGTTAAATACCTTAAAAGGCACAATTCCGATGCTACAAGATATGCCCATTGGTTGTAGACTTGGTCCAAGATGTCCATTTGCTCAAAGAAAATGTATTACTAAGCCACCGTTACGAAAATTCAAACAACATGAATTTGCGTGCCACTATCCAATCAATTTTAGAGAGCAAAATTTTCTTAAAAAATCCGATTTTGCTCCGGTAATAGTACAAGATATATCTGAGTAATATGATTTATTATAACTTGTTATAAATAAGCACGTTGTTCATCCATTAATTTTGATAAAAATTCAATAGCAACTTTTACCTTTGGAGACAAATAACGTCTATGAGGGTAAAGTAGGCTGATATCAAGCTTTTCTTGTTTGAGATGAGGTAATATTGAAATGAGTTCTCCAGTCATCAATTCATCTTTAACAAGGAATTTAGGTATATTAATGATACCTAGATTGGATTTAGCCATTTTCACTAAAGAATGTCCATTATTGCTATGGATTATTCCGTCCAATTTACATTTTACATTTGTACCATTTTCATTAAATTGCCAGAAATTTTGCTCTCCGTACATCAGGCATTGGTGCTCTTCTAATTCGTCTGTTGATGTTGGTGTACCATAAGTTTCTAAATAAGTAGGAGATGCTACGATGACATGTTCTGCTTGCGCAATTCGTTTAGCTACAAGGGAACTATCTTCAAGTTTTCCAATTCTTAAAACAAGATCGTAGCCTTCAGCGATCACATCAACTCGACGATCAGTAAATTCAATATCCAATTTAATATTAGGGTAAGTTTCTACAAAACTGCCTAAGTTAGGCGCAATAAAGCGAGAACTGAAATCCATTGGTACAGAAATTCTTAATGTACCATGTAGACTTGATGCTGTATCAGATATGCAAGATTCTGCATCTCTTAACTCTGTTAATATGGGTTGACAACGTTGGTAAAATAACAAGCCAGCCTCGGTTGGTGTTATTTTTCGAGTAGTACGTTGTAATAATCTTACATTTAAATGCTCTTCAAGCTGTGCAACTAATTTACTTGCCATCGCAAGTGATATCTTTTCCTGTTGTGCAGCTTGAGTAAAACTCTGTGTTTCAATTACTCGACAAAATAGGTTAATTGCATTGAGTTTATCCATTTTACATCCTTTATATTGTTTTTTTTAGAAAGCCTTGCTACTGTATATATATTCTATTTTAAAATTGATTAAATATAAACTATAAAGAAACAATTTATTAGATCATTATCTTATTGTTTCTTTATTTTAGGTGGATAAATGGGCAAATCATTAGTTATAGTTGAGTCACCAGCCAAAGCAAAAACAATAAATAAATATTTAGGTACTGATTTTGTTGTTAAATCCAGTGTAGGGCATATTAGAGATTTACCAACCAGTGGAGGAGATAAATCAGAAAAAGCTAAATCTATCTCAACTAAAGGAATGAGTACGGAACAGAAAGCAAAAATTAAATCTGAAAAAGAAAGAACAGCCTTGGTTAAGAGAATGGGGATTGATCCTTATCATGATTGGAAAGCGAATTATCAAATTTTACCAGGAAAAGAAAAGGTTGTTTCTGAACTTAAGTCATTAGCTAAAAAAGCGGATCATATCTATCTCGCAACCGATTTGGATAGAGAAGGGGAAGCAATCGCATGGCATTTAAAAGAAGTGATTGGCGGAGATGATGAACGTTTTAGCCGAGTGGTGTTTAACGAAATCACTAAAAATGCAATAAAACAAGCATTTGAAAAACCAGAACAACTTAATTTAGATCGTGTTAATGCACAACAAACTCGTCGATTTTTAGATCGTGTTGTAGGCTTTATGGTGTCTCCGTTGCTTTGGAAAAAAGTAGCAAGAGGATTATCAGCAGGGCGAGTCCAATCTGTTGCGGTAAAATTACTCGTTGAACGCGAAAGAGAGATTAAAGCGTTTAAACCTGAAGAGTTTTGGGAAGTGATGACTAAAGTCACTGCTCAATCGGGAGCATTATCCCTTGATTTAACGCATTTCAAAGGGAAAAAATTCACAGCGAAGAACCAAGAGCAAGCAATACAAGCGGTCACTTCGTTACAAAATTCTGCATTTATTGTCAGCGATATTGAGAAAAAACCAACATCATCAAAAGCGAAGCCCCCCTTTATTACTTCGACATTACAACAAACAGCAAGTACTCGACTAGGTTTTAGTGTTAAAAAGACAATGATGCTCGCTCAACGCTTATATGAGGCGGGTTATATCACTTATATGCGTACTGACTCAACCAATCTTAGCCAAGATGCGTTAGTCATGGCGAGAGGTTATATCGAAAAAGAATTTGGTAATCAGTATTTGCCTGCCAAACCTAATTTCTATTCAAGCAAAGAAAAAGCTCAAGAAGCCCACGAAGCGATTCGTCCATCAGATATTCTGGTTAAACAATCTGATTTAAAAGGAATGGAAAAAGATGCCGAACGTTTATATGACCTTATTTGGCGTCAATTCTTAGCTTGTCAAATGCCACCTGCTGAATACGATTCAACAAGCTTAACGGTAACTGCAGGCGATTACTCGTTAAAAACAAAGGGTAGAGTATTACGTTTTGATGGTTGGACAAAAGTATTACCAATACAAAGTAAAAGTGCTGAGGATCAAGAATTACCTGAAGTGAGTTTAAATGAAACATTATCATTGAATGAAGTGATTCCAAGTCAGCATTTTACAAAACCACCTGCTCGTTATTCCGAAGCTGCTCTTGTTAAAGAGTTGGAAAAACGAGGAATTGGTCGTCCTTCAACTTATGCAGCTATCATTTCAACCATTCAAGATAGAGGCTATGTTCGCGTTGAAAATCGTCGTTTCTATGCGGAAAAAATGGGAGAGATCGTCACAGATCGTTTAAACGAATCCTTCCGTGAGTTGATGAACTATGATTTCACTGCCAATATGGAAGATACGCTGGATAAAATTGCATCGGGTAGTACAAATTGGAAAGATGAATTAGATAGCTTCTTTAATGATTTTTCGGAGAAATTGACTACCGCCGAACTAGATGAACTTGAAGGTGGAATGCGTCCGAATAATCTTGTTGAGACAGATATTCTTTGCCCAACTTGTGGACGAAAAATGGCTATCCGTACAGCGAGTACTGGTGTATTTCTTGGGTGTACAGGCTATGCATTGCCACCTAAAGAACGTTGTAAAACAACGATTAATTTAATTCCAGAATCTGAGTTATTGAATGTTTTGGATGAAAATTCAGAAACGAATGCATTATTACATCGTAAACGTTGCCCTAAATGTAATACGGCAATGGATAGTTATTTAATTGACCCAGAAAGAAAAATTCATATCTGCGGAAATAACCCAAATTGTGATGGTTATCTGATAGAAGAAGGTTCATTTAAAATTAAAGGCTATGATGGGCCTGTGGTCGAATGCGATAAATGTGGTGCAGATATGCATCTTAAATTGGGGCGCTTCGGAAAATATATGGCTTGTACGAATTGTGATAATACTAGGAAAATACTTAAAAATGGTGAAGTTGCACCACCAAGAGAAGAGCCAGTTCCGTTCCCTGAATTAAAAACGGAAAAATCCGATGCGTATTTTGTGTTACGTGATGGTGCGAGTGGAGTATTTATGTCTGCTCATAATTTCCCTAAATCACGCGAAAGTAGAGCAGCAAAAGTAGTAGAGTTAGCGCAATATCGTGACCGACTACCTGAAAAACTGCAATATTTAGCCGATGCACCGATAAAAGATCCTGAAGGAAATGAAGCAATTATTCGTTTCAGTCGTAAAGAAAAACGACAATATGTCACTTCCGAAAAAAATGGCAAAGCGACAAAATGGATAGTGGATTATATCGATGGAAAATGGATAGAAAGAAATAGATCTTAATCAAAGAAAAGGCAATAAATATTTGTTTTATTCATTGCTTTTTGTACAATCGCGTTGCAATTATGCATCACTTTTACTGGGAGTAAACCATGAAAAATACAATCAAATTTAGTTTAAGTATAGTAGCATGTTCTATATTAGTAGCTTGTAGTAGCGGTGGTAGCAGTCATAATGACAGTGCTCCTACTGGTGCTAATACTCCTAGTATCAATTCAGGTACTACGAACTCAGGTACTACAAACTCAGGTACTACAAACTCAGGTACTACAAACTCAGGTACTACGAACTCAGGTACTACAAACTCAGGTACTACGAACTCAGGCACTACGAACTCAGGTACTACGAACTCAGGTACTACGAACTCAGGCACTACTAACTCAGGTTCTACTACACAGTCTACTAATGCTGTTGGAGCGGCTTATGTAATTTCTGGTGAAGATGATCGCGTAACTGTTTTACATAAAGATATAACTGATGCATCGAATCTAAATGTGTTAGTCATTGATGGACAAAGATTACGAGTTTCATATCAAGATCAAGGCATTTCTGCTGGAAGTTGGTTTAGACAGAATGATTCCGCTAACTGTTGTGGAAGATATAGTGATGTTCGTTTTGGTGTTTTAGATGCTGATAATAGTGATAAAGATTATATTTATTACCACGGTAATCCAACTAAAACAATGCCAATGGAAGGAAGTGCTAGCTATCAGGGATATTTTGTAATTAATGCTGATCAAGAACCTCGTTTTGATGATGATGATTTGTTATATGGGACAGGTAAATTTAGCGTTAATTTTGGAAATAAGACCTTATCTGGAAATCTTGAAGGTGAAAGTAGTAGTGGCTTAGCGCCTTTATCAATGACTGCAAAAATATCAGGGAATAGCTTCACTGGTGATTTGGTTTCAAGAGATTTTGCGACAGATGCAAAAGTTGAAGGTAAGTTCTTTGGTAACAATGCAAAAGAACTTGGCGGTATTTTCAAAGATGATAGAAATACTTGGGGTGGAGCCTTTGGTGCTTCTCAATAAATTTAATTTATTAAGCTAAAATGATCTGAAAAGCGGTAAGATTTTCGATAAATCTTACCGCTTGTTTATTTAATATAAGGTTATACGTCCGTTTTCTCTTTATATTCACATAGATCCTCTATAATACAAGAGCCACAGCGAGGCTTGCGGGCGACACAGGTATAGCGACCATGTAAGATTAGCCAGTGATGCACATCGACCTTAAATTCATCTGGAACGACTTTCAGTAGTTTTTCTTCAACCTTTACTACATCTTTGCCAGGAGCAAAGTTCGTACGATTAGATACGCGGAAAATATGAGTATCAACGGCAATAGTAGGTTGCCCGAAGGCAGTATTTAACACGACATTTGCGGTTTTTCGACCGACACCTGCTAAGGCTTCTAATTCCTCACGAGTTTGAGGTACTTCGCCACTATGCTTTTCAATCAAATCTCGACAAGTTTTTATGATGTTTTCAGCTTTACTATTATACAGTCCAATCGTTTTTATATAAGATTTTAAACCGTCTACGCCAAGATCTAAAATTGCTTGAGGGGTATTTGCCACAGGATAGAGTTTTGCAGTGGCTTTATTTACGCCCACATCAGTCGCTTGTGCAGATAAAATAACAGCAATGAGTAACTCAAAAGGATTGTTATAATTTAGTTCTGTTGTTGGATGCGGATTTTGATCTCGTAGTCGAGTTAAAATTTCTATACGTTTTGCTTTATTCATTAAAAATATCCTTGATCCATTAACATTTTGAACGTCATGATAAGTGACATTGTCACGATAATTGGTTTGATAATTTTCTTTCCTTTGGTTACGACAAGTCTAGCTCCTACATTTCCCCCTAAAAATTGAGCAATCATCATGATGAATCCAATTTTCCAAATAATTGCGCCACCAAGGGCGAAGAAAATAAGTGCTGCAATATTAGAGGTAAAATTGAGAACCCTAGCATGTGCAACGCTTTTGGTTAAATTAAACCCAAGGAGTACGGTAAAAGCTAAAGTGAGAAAAGAGCCTGTTGCGGGGCCAAACATCCCATCATAAAACCCAATACTGACAGCCGCAGTACATCCAAATAACAGATAACTAATACGCTGTTTGCTATCTTCATCGCCAAGTTGGGGGCTAAGGAGGAAATAAATTCCAATAATGAGTACTAGAAAGGGCAAAATAATTTTGAGATCATCAACATTAATGAGTTGAACAAAGATTGTGCCCAAAGTAGCACCGATAAAGGTCATCAAAATTAAGAAGCGAATTTCTTTAAGATTAACAGCCTTTTTTCTGACAAAATAGAATGAGGACGCAAAAGAGCCTCCACAAGATTGCAATTTATTTGTACCTAATGTCAGTGTAGGTGGTACACCTGCTGCAAGTAAAGCTGGTATGGTAATTAACCCGCCTCCTCCTGCAATAGAATCTATCGTTCCAGCAACAAAAGAGGCCAAAAAGAGTAGGGCGATTACATCAAAGGTTAAATCTATCATCTATACACAACCATTTCATTTCTATGTAACACCACCGAACCAAACTCATAGCCAAGTGTCGCTTCTATTTCACTTGATTTTTTCCCTTTAATTAGGGATAAGGCTTCGCTATTGTAGCGAGAGATACCAAGTGCGATAACATTGCCTTTTCCATCGATCACTTTGACGACTTCACCACGTGCAAACTTTCCTTCAATTTGTTTAATCCCTGCTGGTAATAAAGATTTATGTTCAGAAATCAAAGCAGCACTAGCTCCTTCATCAATATAAAGTGAGCCTGCAGGTGGAGCGCCAAACAACCATTGTTTTTTTCCTTCCAATTTATCTGATTGAGCGATAAATCTTGTGCCAATTTCTGCACCTTGAGCAACGTTTGCAATCACATTATGTTTTTCACCTGATGCAATCACTGTTTCTACTCCTGAGCGGGTAGCAATATCGGCAGCAATAATTTTAGTACTCATTCCTCCCGTGCCAAGCGTTGTTCCGCTACCACCTGCCATTTGTCTTATTTCTGGCGTGATTTTTTCAACTGTGGCAATGCGTTTCGCATTAGGATTCTTGCGAGGGTCACTATCAAATAAGCCTTCTTGATCGGTTAACAGAATAAGTTGCTCTGCTTGTGCAAGTATTGCAACTAGAGCCGATAAATTATCATTATCGCCGATTCGAAATTCAGCAGTCGCTACCGCATCATTTTCATTAATGATAGGAATAATTTGTTGAGTGAGTAGGGCGTTAAGCGTATCTCGTGCATTTAAAAAATGCTCTTTATTTTCAATATCTGCACGAGTTAATAGCATTTGACCAATTTTAATGCCATAAATAGAAAACAGATTTTCCCATACTTGAATTAGTTGGCTTTGTCCTACTGCCGCTAAAAGTTGTTTATTCGCAAGCGTTTTAGGTAATTCTCGATGATTCAAATATTCTCTTCCCGCAGCAACAGCACCAGAAGAAACAAGGATAATTCTGAAACCTTGTTGATGAAGATCTGAAACTTGTTTCACTATCTCTAACATGTGAGGGCGACTTAAATTTTTTGAGCCATGTGTTAGGGTACTTGTTCCGAGTTTAATAACGATTGTTTTAGACATAACTGTAAATAAAATAAATAAAAGTATTCTTCTATTATCTGCTAAAATCTCGGTATTTAAAAGGAGAATAGCAAGTATGCAAATAAGTTTGATTGTTGCGAGAACATTGAATCATGTCATTGGTAAAAATAATGCAATGCCTTGGCATTTACCAGCCGATTTAGCGTGGTTTAAAAAGAATACGTTAGGTAAGCCCGTGATTATGGGAAGAAAAACTTATCAATCAATAGGAAGACTCTTACCTAATCGTCCTAATATTATCTTATCTCGTTCTGATTTCGATATTGAAGGAGCATATACAGCCAAAACGTTAGAACAAGCGGTTGAATTAGCCAAAAGTTTTGCAAATGTTGATGAGATCATGATTATAGGTGGAGGAGAGTTATTTAAACAAGCAATGCCCTTAGCAACCAAACTTTACATCACTGAAATTCAAGCCAATATTGATGGTGATACATTTTTTGAGTTTAAGGAAAATGATTGGAAATTGGAGAAAGAAGAATTTTCTAAGATTGATGAAAAAAATGATCATGTTTGCCATTTTATGATTTTTTCTAGAAAAAAAGAATTCTAAAACCTGAGATAAGAAGAGTGTTTTTTAAGCATGCAAACAATGAAATTGTGAATACATTCACAAAAATATAACAATCTGCTTTCATATTTGTTAATTATCAATAGAATGTCACCCTCAGTCGTGACTTCGGTCTTTTCTTTTTTATTTGTATATGGAGTGCTGAATGGCTCTTTTTCTTAGTATTTTTCCAATTGCTTTACTAATTTACCTTATGGTGAAACGTAATGCATTACCTTCCTATGTTGCATTACCTTGGATTGCAGTTGTTGTTCTTATCATTCAATTAATTTTCTTTGGTACTGATATCACCACAGTCAGTGCAAATATCGCTTCCGCGGTTATCGCAGTTCAAACTCCAATTACCGTAATTTTTGGTGCAATTCTTTTCAATCGTTTCTCTGAAGTCTCAGGTGTTACAAATACTTTACGTAAATGGTTAGGTACAATCAAT
This sequence comes from Otariodibacter oris, assembly GCF_009684715.1. NCBI lineage: Bacteria > Pseudomonadati > Pseudomonadota > Gammaproteobacteria > Pasteurellales > Pasteurellaceae > Otariodibacter > Otariodibacter oris. The sequence continues at coordinate 1,064,454 of NZ_CP016604.1, forward strand.
CCTAACCCTGTTGCGCAAATCATGATTATTGGTTGGGCATTTGCATTTATGATTGAAGGAGCAAGTGGTTTCGGTACTCCAGCAGCTATTGCAGCTCCAATTTTAGTAGGTTTAGGTTTTAATCCATTAAAAGTTGCAATGCTTGCATTAGTCATGAACTCTGTACCAGTATCATTTGGTGCAGTAGGTACGCCAACTTGGTTTGGATTCGGAGCATTAAATCTAGGTGATGCTCAAATTCTTGAAATCGGCTCAATGACAGCAGTTATCCACGCATTTGCGGCATTAATTATTCCAATTATGGGATTACGCTTAATTGTTTCATGGGAAGATATTCGTAAAAACTTACTTTTCGTTTATATCAGTATTTTTGCATGTGTGGTTCCATATTTCTTCTTAGCTCAAGTAAACTATGAATTCCCATCATTAATTGGGGGTGCTATTGGTCTACTTGTTTCTGTATTTGTTGCCAATAAAGGTATAGGTTTAGCAAAAGTTGAAGATACATTAGATGCTGATTCAGTAACAAGAGGCGAAGTGACTAAAGCCTTATTCCCGACAGGATTATTGATTGTTATCTTGATTGTAACTCGTCTTCAACAATTACCATTTAAAGCTATGATGAATGACGCAACCTCTTGGTTCAGTGTACAACTTGGTTCATTAGGTCTATTTGATGTCAGTCAAAGCCTTATCTTTAGTTTAAAAAATATCTTCGGTACAACTACTGGAGCAAGCTATAAATTCTTATATGTACCTGCATTTATTCCATTTGTTGTGACAGTATTAATAGCAATTCCTGTATTTGCAGTTTCTGGAAGCAAAGTAAAAGATGTTTTTGTTGGTAGTTTCAAACAAACTAAAAATCCATTCTTCGCACTTGTTGGCGCATTAATTATGGTTAACTTAATGCTAGTGGGTGGTGATGATTCAATGGTTAAAATCATTGGTAGAAGTTTCGCAGCAGCAACTGGAGAATACTGGACATTATTTGCCTCTTACCTTGGTGCAGTTGGTGCTTTCTTCTCTGGATCAAACACTGTATCCAACTTAACATTTGGTAGTGTTCAATTATCAACAGCTGAAATAACAGGTTTATCTGCAACATTGGTATTAGCATTACAATCTGTTGGTGGTGCAATGGGTAACATGGTATGTATTAATAATATCGTTGCAGTAAGCTCAGTACTGAATATTGATAATAAAGAAGGTGTAATCATTAAGAAAACTGTAGTACCAATGATCGTTTACGGTATTATTGCAGCATTAGTAGCATTCTTCATTATTCCTATTTTCTATACTGTATAGCAAAGTCATTATTGATTTAAAAAAACAAGCGGTCCGATTTTGTCATTAATTTGCAAAATCGGATTGTTTTTTATTAACTATATTTCTCTCAATATTATTCCTTCATCTTTAAGCTATAAAAGGAAAGTAGAGTAGGGATGATGTAAAAAATTAGGGAATACTTCCAAAGTATTCCCTAAGATACTCAGGTAATATTAAATTATAGTTTGCTAAAATCAACTAATGCTTCAGAGGTGATATCAGCAACACTTTTGTTGCTTGTTAATGTCATTGCTACTTGCATCTCTTTTTTGAAGATATCTAGCATATTCTCAACACCAGCTTGTCCATTAGCACCAAGTGCATAAACAAAAGCTCGACCTAGCATGCAGGCATCTGCTCCTAAAGCAATCATACGGACAATATCTAATCCATTACGTACGCCTGAATCTGCTAAGATTTTAAGATCGCTTTTCACTGCATCAGCAATAGATGGAAGAGCTTTAGCACTTGATAAAACCCCATCAAGTTGACGACCACCATGATTAGAAACGACAATACCATCCGCACCAAATCTTACAGCATCTTTTGCATCTTCAGGATCAAGTATTCCTTTAACTATCATAGGACCATCCCAGAATTCACGGATCCACTCTAAATCTTTCCAAGAGATTGATGAATCAAAGTTTTCTGATAACCATTCCATATAATTATCTAATCCTATTTGTTTATTCATATAATGGGAAATATTTCCTAATGAGTGTGGTTTTCCCATAATCCCCACATCCCATGCCCAAAATGGGTGCGTTACTCCTTGAATAATACGACGAATTTCTTTATAAGGCCCTGTCATTCCTGTATGCATATCACGATATCTTGCGCCAGGTACAGGTAAATCAACAGTAAAGACTAGAGTTGAACAACCTGCAGCTTTAGCCCTTTCTAATACACTTTTCATAAAACCGCGATCTTTTAGTACATAAAGCTGAAACCACATAGGTCTATTAATTTGAGGAGCGACCTCTTCAATCGAGCATATTGATACAGTGGATAAAGTAAAAGGGATACCTTTGTTATCTGCGGCCTTTGCTGCTTGAACTTCACCACGTCGTGCATGCATACCTAATGCACCGACTGGTGCTAGTACAGCTGGAATTGCAAGGTCTTCACCGAATAATTCAGTTGTTGTATTTAATTGAGACATATCTTTAAGTACGCGCTGTCTAAGTGCAATATTACTTAGATCTGATACATTATTTTGTAAGGTTTTCTCTTCATAAGAGCCGCCATCCGCATAGTGAAATAAAAATGGAGGAACTCTTCTTTTTGCTGCTTCTCGATAATCATTAGCTGATGAAATAATCATATTTACCTCTTTTATATTAAAACAGTCATAATTTTTATCAGTAAAGTTATTGAAATAAACTTATTTTGTCAATAAATTGTAAATAAAACGTTTACATTTTACTAAAAATATTTTATACACCAATAGATTATAGAGATATGAATGAATTGGGATACTGGCAAGGAAGTGTTTTTTACTATAAAAAATAGGGAATAATTTTCATTATTCCCTAAAATTAATCTAGATGAATTAATTATGGTTTTTGAGTGTAACCAACTAATGCTTCAGGTGTGATATCAGCAACGCTTTTGTTACTTGTTAAAGTCATCGCAACTTTCATTTCTTTTTTGAAGATATCAAGCATATTTTCAACACCAGCTTGACCATTTGCACCAAGAGCATAAACGAAAGAGCGTCCTAGCATACAAGCATCTGCACCCAATGCAATCATGCGTACGATATCCAATCCGTTACGAACACCTGAGTCAGCAAGGATTTTAATATCGCCTTTAACTGCATCAGCAATTGGTGGAAGAGCTTTAGCACTAGATAAAACACCATCTAATTGGCGTCCACCATGGTTAGATACCACAATACCATCAGCACCAAATCTAACCGCATCTTTTGCATCTTCAGGATCAAGAATGCCTTTAATTACCATTGGACCATCCCAAAATTCACGGATCCATTCTAAATCTTTCCAAGAGATTGATGGGTCAAAGTTTTCACCTAACCATCCAATGTAGTCATCTAATCCCACTTGTTTACCCATGTAATGAGAAACATTACCTAAAGTGTGAGGTTTACCTTTAATACCTACATCCCATGCCCAGAAAGGATGTGTAGCCCCTTGGATAACACGACGAATTTCTTTAAGAGGACCACTCATTCCAGAGTGCATGTCACGATATCTTGCACCAGGTGTTGGCATATCAACGGTGAAGACTAGTGTAGTACACCCTGCAGCTTTAGCTCTTTCTAATGCATTCTTCATGAAACCACGGTCTTTTAATACATAAAGCTGGAACCACATAGGTCTGTTAATTTGAGGCGCAACTTCTTCAATTGCACAAATAGAAACAGTAGATAATGTAAAAGGAATTCCTTTATTATCAGCGGCTTTTGCTGCTTGAACTTCACCTCGGCGTGCATACATACCTAATGCACCTACAGGGGCAAGGATCGCCGGAAGAGAAAGTTTTTCGCCAAATAATTCAATTTCGGTATCTAATTCGGACATGTCTTTAAGTACACGCTGTCTTAATGCGATATTACTTAAATCTGTTACATTCTTTTCTAAAGTTAGTTCGTTATATGAACCACCATCTGCATAGTGAAACATAAATGGTGGAACTTTTCGTTTTGCTGCTTTTCGATAATCATTAGCTGATGAAATAATCATGCATACCTCTTTTATATTTATAATAGCTGTAATTTATACTGATAAAACTGTTGAAAATTTGGTTATTTTTGTCAACAAAATATTAGCAATTAATTAACGTCGAACATACTAATCTAAACTCATGTAAAAATGTACTTGTGAGTAAGATTTTTTATAAAACTGTGAAATAGATCACAAAAATTTAGAGAGGCGAATCATACATTATTTGCCTCTCTAAATCCACTTACAGTAAGTTGTGTAGTACGCTATTCTATTTTGTAAAGAATTGTATCAATGGCTCTGGATTCTGAATAAATTGTGTAAGTTCTTTTCGTTCAGGATGTCCAATATAGGGAAGTTGACCAAGAAGAGGGGCATCTATGCGTCGACTTAATAATTCAATTAATTCTGAATAATGTCTTAGTCCAGGATTGATTCTGTTGGCTATCCATCCAACTAATCGACCACCTTTTTGCTTGATTGAATCTGCTGTAAGCAGAGCATGATTGACGCAACCTTCCTTTATTCCAACAACTAAAATAACAGGCATATCATTTTTCTCAGCCCAATCAGCAAAACTAAGCTCCTTATTTATAGGTGTTAACCAACCATAAGTACCTTCAACGAGTACATTAGTATACTTCTCTGCTAATCGTTGTAAATCATCATCAAGCTTTTGTTCAGAAATATGGCGTACAGCATCTAAAGCTGCAAAAATAGGAGTACTAGAATGAACAAAAGTATAACTATTTATTTCTCTATATTCGACAGGAATGGAACTGCTATCTTGGATAATGAGGACATCTTGATTATCTTCACTAGCATAATCATCCATATTCGGCTCTGTTGGAAGTGAATCATCTCCTCCACAAGCTATCGGTTTATATCCCACTACAGGAATATCAAATTGTGAGAGCGTCTGTAATAACGCTCGAGTAATAATTGTTTTTCCTACACTGGTATCAGTACCTGTAATAAATAAAGCCGGCATATTGTAGACTCTCTATAAAATTAAAAAACGGCAAGGAGTCTAACAAATTTTTTACAATTGAATTATGTTTTGAATCAAATTTCCTGTATAAATTGCCGATTTAATTGCTGATGCAGGAATCATAGGACTATCCCGATCATATTGACTAGTAACAATATCCACTGTAATACCATCTTTCAACAATTGAGTAGTGATATCATCTTTCAATTTATTGAATAATGATTTTTGGATACCAACAAGAGGGGAGCACAACATAATTTTTTCAATAGAAAAAAGAGCAATTAGGTTATGCAACATGTAAGTTAAATTATCAGTAATATGCTTAAGAATCAAAAGCGCTTTAGTATCGTCTTTATCTGCTAATTCACAAAACCATTCAATTTTTGAATTTAAATCAGGCAATGTATTAGGTAGATAGTGATCGATAGCTTTTTCTAATGCAGAAAAGCCTATCTGATTAATTAACTGGTACCGGCGCATCTCATCTAAATCTTGGCTAATCACTTCGCTGACTTCTCCAAATTTAGGCATAAGCATACGATCTATATTCATTCTTTTATGCTCATCACGATGTAGAAGCTCACCACGCAATAACACACTGAGATTAATGAATTCATCTAATTGAAGAAAAATGACATTATCGCTACGAAGTAAGCTACCTAATATAGATTCTGATAATAGCCATAATTGGAAGTGCTCATTGATAAAAATAGGTTTATTAGATACTAACTTGCTAATAATCTGGAATAAATGGCATTCAACTTGCTCATTATCTAATTGTGTAATTACTGATTTAAGCTTGTCAACTTTACCTTTTACACTTGTAGAGACTGCAATTAACCGTTTATTTTCGACAGGATAATGAGATAAAAAATGGCTAATGGCATTTTCGACATCATTATCAATATTACCATTCAATGAGATAGGGTAGTCGTGTTTATAAATAACTTCACCAGAAAGCTCACATAACGAAATAGCGACTTTATTGGTAGAAATGATAAGGCACAATAGTTGCCAATGGAAAGGAGAAACTGATAATCCAACAGCAGGACGACCACGACTAGTCACATTCTGAGCAGTTCGCTCTAAAATAAACTTATTATCAATCAGCTTCTTCGTTATACCTGTAATAGAAGCTGGTGCGTATCCTGCTAACTTAGCAATATCTCTACGAGAAATGAGTTCAAATTGATCAATGAGTTGATAAACTCGTCCAAGGTGGTGATATTTTTCTTCTGAGGATGAAACTTTCATATTTTTTATCCTTTATAATTACAACTCCATAAGATAATTTCTGTATTTTGGAATCTTCTAGTAAAATAGCAACGAATTTAAATAGATTCTGAGAGAAACTTCACAAAATTATTTTTTAAAACAAAAAAAATACTAAAAATAAGGGCAATAAGAGAAAATGGATAATAAAATTAATTTTGTATGGGTAGATTCTGATGAAAGTTTACACAATGCATATCAAAGTATCCAAAAGCATAAAGTGATTGCATTAGATACAGAGTTTGTCCGCATTCGTTCTTATTATCCCAAACTGGGACTATTACAGTTATTTGATGGTGAACAAGTTTATCTTATTGATCCCTCTCATCTTTCTCATTTCCAACCCATCATTGATTTATTAAAAAATACAAACATTATCAAAGTATTGCATGCAAGTGGTGAGGATTTGGATATTTTTTACCATTATTTCAAACAAATGCCTCAACCAATGCTTGATACACAAATTATGAGTGCATTTTTAGGATTGGGATCATCGATTGGATTTTCTAAGCTCGTAGAAAATTATTGTCATATTCAATTAGATAAGTCCGTATCAAGAACAGACTGGCTAGCTAGACCATTGAGTGAAAAACAGCTCCAGTATGCTGCAGCGGATGTATGGTTCTTGTTGCCTATTTATCAAAAAATAATGGAACAATTAAAAGAAACAGAGTGGCAAGAAGCTGTTAATGAAGAATGTGACAAGTTAAAAATTAAACGTCAAAAAGAAATCTTACCAGAAAAAGCATATAAACGTATTGGCAATGCTTGGCAATTAGAACCTCAGCAATTAGCTATTTTGCAAGTATTAGAAAAATGGCGTGTTGAAGAAGCCAAAAAACGTGATTTAGCGTTAAATTTCATCGTAAAAGAAGCATCTTTATGGAAAATTGCAAAAGATCAGCCTAAACATACCGCTCAATTACTCGAATTTATGCACCCAAACGAAGTAAGAATTTATGGTAAAAAATTATTACTGATTGTTGAACAAGCTAAACAAATTCCTGAAGAAGATTATCCGGCCAGAGTCAGTCGATTAATGGATGTGCCTAATTATAAAAAAGATATGCAATTCTTAAAGAAAAGCGCAGCAACGATTAAACCTGAAAGTTTACCGATAGAAGTATTTTGCAGTAAGCGACAATTAGAACAATTATTCAAATGGCATAACGTTTATAAAACAAATCATACGATGCCAGAATTATTATCCGGATGGCGAAAGCGGTTTGGTGATGAGCTATATAAACGGTATTTAGCGTATTTAGGATAACTCAAACGCCCAATATTTACTTTAGTAATAACTTCGCATAATCTATATTATGTTAAATTGAATTATTCTTGTACATCAGGCGATAATTGGACAATGTGTAAATTGACATTATCTGGAATTATTATATTCTCCCGCGTATTACATATAAATCATAAGGTAAATGAGGTAAATATATGTTAGATGTGAAACTGCCTGATGGTATGACTACTCTTGATGTAAGTGAAATTCTAGATGACATAAAGACGCAATCTGCTCAACTTCATGAACTTGAAACTGAACTTCATGAGTTTAAAAATGAACTTGAGGAATTAGATAAATCTTTTAGACTTAATTTGAGCACATACGAAAACAAATTTAATGATTTTCAAAATGATATTAAGACTTCTTTGGGTAATGCAACCGCAGATGCAGCGAATATTTCAAATACTTTAAGTAATGTTAGAAAATCAGAAGAAGATGTTTCCAAAATCAAAAATGAAATAAGTCATATAGCATCAAAATATGATGAAGAAGTTGATAAGTATTCAGAATTAATAAGCAATATTGGCAAGGAATATCAAAAATTAACTGAACAGATGCAAACAGAGCAAAATGAACTAATTAAGTTAAGAAAGAATTTATCTGATGAACAAGTAAAAATACATAAAATTCTTGGAGATGCTAATAGAGCTAGTATGGCTCAATCATTTTTGGAAAGAAAAGAAGAATTAGATCCTTCTCTAAAAAATAGTGCCAACTGGAGAAATTTTGGGCTATTATTGATGTCTCTTATTCTATGTGTAATTCTAGTTTATGAATGGGATATTGGTTTTGATTATGGTCGTTTCCTATCTAGATTACCAGTAATAAGTCCTTTGATTTGGCTTGTGTGGGTCAACTCACAAAGAAATGCTCATTTAGTAAGAATACAAGAAGAATATGCACATAAAGCATCCGTTGCATTAGCTTTTGAAGGATATCAAAGAAAAGTAGATGAATCAGATGATCCAGATATCAAAAAACTTTTATTAGAATTATCAGTTGCTAATTTAGGTGAAAATCCTGTTAATTTGTTTGATAAACAGGTTAAATCTAGCCCAATAGAAAATTCTGTTATCTCTAGAATATTAGAAAAATTTTTTCCTAAACTTGAAAAATAATTTGCAGATTACCCTTGATTAGATAAAAAGTCTTTTAAATCAAATCTTAGCAAAAGTTGGCATATTCAAGCTATCCCCCATCCTATTCACACTTAAAAAGTTAGGCGGATGGGAAACATTAGAAATGGTAAAAAATACGCACATCTTAACGCCGACCATTTGCTGTCTCACGCAAACAAAGTTGAATTTTGTGTCACGATTTCGTCACGTTTTGATAAAAACTCAAAATTAAAGCTTGTTACTTAACTCATAACATGTTGATTTTAAAGGTATTTAATGGCACGCCCTATTGGATTCGAACCAATGACCTACGGCTTAGAAGGCCGTTGCTCTATCCAGCTGAGCTAAGGGCGCATTGAATGCTTTTTGAAGTGGTCGGCGAGATAGGATTTGAACCTACGACCCACTGGTCCCAAACCAGTTGCGCTACCAAGCTGCGCTACTCGCCGACGTAAGATGGTGCTAATTATAGTTTTTTTCTCTCTGTCGTCAATAGCTTTCGTCTTTCTTCAAATTAAATGTTGGTTCTTTGAGCATTATCGAGATTATTCCTTATCAAAGTGTCATTTTTTTGAGAAAATAACCCTACTATTACTTTTGGGAGTTTATATGACAGCACAAATTATTTCTGGCACTACCCTTTCTAAACAAATTAAACAGGAAGTTGCATCTCAAATTTTAGATTATCAATCACAAGGCAAGAGAGCTCCTGGATTAGCAGTAATCCTGGTTGGGGCAGATCCAGCTTCTCAAGTCTATGTAAATAGTAAAAGAAAAAGCTGTGCTGAAATTGGGATTGAGTCAAAGTCCTATGATTTACCACAAGAAACCTCAGAAAGTGATTTACTAGCGCTTATTCAGCAGCTTAATCAAGATGATGCAGTTGATGGTATTCTTGTACAATTGCCTTTACCTAAGCATATTGATAGCACTAAAGTGATTGAAGCAATTCAGCCTGATAAAGATGTTGATGGATTTCATCCTTATAATGTGGGGCGTTTATGCCAACGTATTCCAACACTGAGAGCATGTACGCCTTATGGCATTATTAAGTTATTAGATACAACCAATGTTGATTTACATGGTAAACATGCAGTGATTGTAGGGGCATCGAATATCGTCGGCAGACCAATGGCATTAGAATTACTGTTAGCAGGTTGCACAGTGACTGTTACCCATCGTTTTACTGAGGATTTAGAAAAACATGTACGCCAAGCGGATATTTTAGTCGTTGCTGTCGGTAAACCTAAATTTATTCCAGGGGATTGGGTAAAAGAAGGATCTGTTGTAATTGATGTTGGTATTAACCGAATTGATGGCAAATTAATTGGCGACGTAGAATTTGATATCGCAAAAGAGAAAGCAAGCTTCATTACTCCTGTGCCTGGTGGTGTCGGGCCAATGACCGTAGCTATGCTAATGAAAAATACATTACAAGCTTATGAGCAACATACCGCTTAATTTGATCCATTCTATGACGTCTTAGCAAAAAGCTAGGACGTTTTTTTACTGTATTTCCCAACTTAAATTTGAAATTAATCGACACTTATCACACTTAAAATAGAAGATATCGTGTAAGGGTTCAGCTAATTTCCATTCATCATTACAACTTGGGCAACGTCTATTTTGTTCTAATTCCACATCTTTACCTAATCGATAGAGATAATAATAGGTTGGAATCTTACTCTGTTCTTCGATTTGTTGGGCTAACGCCCTACCCTGTAAGCTTAATTCACTATCATGATTCGAAATTTCAGCAAGTGCTTGCTGCTCTAACACTCCCCCATTCATTTGTAATTGATCGCAAGCTTGCCAATTTTCTTGCCAATGAATAATTGATTGATAAAGATCATGACCTAAATCAACTCTATATAATGGTGTAGGACAAAAATCATAGCCATTATAAATAGGCGAGCAACTTTCTAAATGGGTTGTATAGAGAATATAAAAATCAGCAGGATGATCACTGCTTTCAACCGCATTATAATCTCGTCCAACGAGCTCAAAATACTCGAACACCACACCAAATTCTTTAGCTTGTTCAAGCATCTCATTAACTTCTTCACTATTCCACTGAGGTAGCAAACTATCTTGGTCGGGGATGGCTAAATTGACTTCAAATTTAGAATAAGTATCCGATTGGTGATGGGTAACTCCCATTTCTCGCCCAATAACTTGTCCATTAATGCGCCATTCTTCTAATACACAATCAATTAGCGTGACAGGGTCATGTTTGAAATTTTGATAGCTGAAATGTGCAATTGCTTGATACATATTATTCCTGTGCTTGTTTTTGGAGAGCCTGCTCTTTTTTCACTACACTTGTTGGCTCTTGATGAATAATAACATCTGACATCGGAAAAGCATCTAGCAGTTTTTGCTCAAGCCCATCGGTGATCTCATGAGCAACAATCAATGGTAAATTATCATCCAATTCCAAATGCAATTGGAAAAAACGAATTGCCCCAGCTCTACGGGTTTTTACATCATGGATACTGATAATTCCAGGGTGTTCTAATGCAATATTCCAAACTTTATCTACTTCTTCTTGTGGAAGGGCTTGATCTAATAAAGATTGCATCGCTTTCCATAGCATTTTCCCTGCGTTATACAAGATATAAAATGCAATTCCAATCGCAAATATTGCATCGGCATAGATGAATCCGTTCAAATTCAATACCATCGCCACAAGAATGGCTGTATTCATATATAAATCAGTTTGGTAATGCAAACAATCAGCTTGAATGGCAGGACTACTGGTTTCTCTTACCACTTTCCTTTGGTATATCACTAGCACAGCTGTGAGCAATACAGAAATAATACTAATGACAATACCTAATTCGCTACTCTTCACAAATTGTGGCGAAGTAAAACGTTGTATTCCTTGCAAAAGTAAGAAAGCCGCAGAACCTGTAATAAAGGCACTTTGTATCAAGGCGGCAAGTGATTCCGCTTTACCATGCCCAAAAGTATGATTTTCATCAGCAGGACGTAACGCAAAGCGCAAAATTGCCATATTGGTTAAAGAGGCAAATAAATCCACAAGTGAATCCGTCATCGCTGCAAGAATTGCCATAGACTCGGTTTTCCACCATGCAAATGCTTTAACGATGATAAGGATCGACGCAACGGTAATGGCTAAAGTCGCCGCCCGATTAACTTGTTTTGTATAATCTTTTTCCATTTATTTACACTCAATAACCCAAGGCATTACAGCTAGTTGTTCTGCAAGGCTGATTAATTCGGTCTGATACGTCGCTAAATTTTGCAAATTATTGCTTGAAACGGACCGCTTGTTAGAAAACTGCATTTGGCTAAATCCACATTGTGAATTTTGCCCACGAGACACCTCTAACTGAATATCATTAAAACGCTCTGTCGGTGGGTAAATAACTTGGCTACGCAACTCACCCTGCTCAATGCTGAGTGAGGCAATCGTTTTATCTTGTTGTTTGAAAATGTTTTGTCGCAATACTAAGCGATCTTGTAATGTCTTTCCTTCACTATTTTTATCGACAAAGAGTAAAAAACCTTCCTGCCAATTATCAGGATCTTTTGTGCTATGACTTTCTAGATACAGCGATTGTTGCATTTCATCTAATTGATTATGGGTAACTTGCTGAAAAGTCTTATCTTGAAACTGAATTTCTTTAGGCAAGCTGAATTCTGCAAGATGGGAAGTACAACCTGCAACAAATAAAATAATCAATAAGCCGAATGTGTGGTGTAATAGCCTACGCACTATTATTGTTCCTCACGTTTAAATACAAATTCGGTATCTGTGGAATTATCTTCATCGAACCAATATCCACCCAAATTAAATGCTTTTAACTGCTCTATTTTTGTTGGTTGGTTTTCTAAGATAAAACGCACCATCATGCCTCGAGCTTTTTTAGCATAAAAGCTGATTACTTTGAATTTTCCATTTTTCTGATCCAAGAAAACTGGCTTGATAATTTTTGCCTGTAATGAGTGAGTGTTGACAGAATTAAAATATTCATCAGAAGCTAAATTAACCAAAACATTATCTTCTTGTTGATCTATCGCTTGTTGTAAATGTTGAGTAATAATATCGCCCCAAAAATGATATAAATCTTTGCCTTTTTCGTTAGCTAATTTTGTGCCCATTTCCAAGCGATAAGGTTGCATCAGATCAAGTGGTCTAAGCAACCCATATAAACCCGATAACATTCTCAAGTGACTTTGCGCATATTCTACTTGCTCATGAGTAAGACTCTCTGCATCCAATCCTGTATAAACATCTCCCTTGAATGCAAATAAAGCTGCTTTAGCATTTTGTTCATTATGCTCTAATTGCCATTGAGCAAAACGAGCCACATTCAAACTGGCTAATTTATCACTAATCGACATTAAAGAAGATACTTCAGCGGGTGTCATTTGCTTGCAAATATTAATTAATTTTTGGCTATAAGCGGTCAGTTCAGGCTGAGAAAATGCAAAGCCTTCAATTTGAGTTTTATAATCAAGCGTTTTAGCAGGAGAGATAATAGCGAGCATAAGATCCTCGATTAGATATATAGAACAAATAGAAAAAGGCAGGATAATTCCTGCCTTTGTTGTAATACTGTCGTATTAACGTTTTGAGTATTGTGGACGACGACGTGCTTTGTGTAAACCCACTTTTTTACGTTCAACGCGACGAGCATCACGGGTAACAAAGCCCGCAGCACGTAATGCTGGACGTAAAGATTCGTCGTATTCCATCAATGCACGTGTGATACCGTGACGGATCGCACCTGCTTGACCAGAAATACCACCACCTTTAACTGTGATGTATAAATCTAATTTATCAGTTAACTCAACTAATTCTAAAGGTTGACGAACCACCATACGAGCAGTTTCACGACCGAAGTAAACTTCTAAAGAACGTTGGTTAATCATAATGTTACCACTGCCCGGTTTGATAAATACACGAGCTGAAGAGCTTTTGCGGCGACCTGTGCCGTAGTTTTGATTTGCTGCTGTCATTGTTATGCTCCGTGATTAAATATCTAAAACTTGAGGTTGTTGTGCAGCGTGGTTGTGTTCACTACCTGCATACACTTTTAATTTACGGAACATTGCACGACCTAATGGGCCTTTTGGCAACATACCTTTAACCGCGATTTCAATCACTGCTTCTGGACGACGAGCAATCATTTCTTTGAAAGTAGCATCTTTGATACCACCTACATAGCCAGTGTGCCAGTAGTAGATTTTGTCAGTTTCTTTTTTACCTGTTACCGCAACTTTCTCTGCGTTGATAACGATGATGTAATCACCAGTATCTACGTGAGGAGTATATTCTGCTTTGTGTTTACCACGAAGACGGCGCGCTAATTCAGTAGCTAAACGACCTAACGTTTTACCTGTCGCATCTACTACATACCAGTCACGTTTAACTGTTTCTGGTTTTGCTACAAAAGTTTTCATTAATTAAATACCAATTTGAATTGTTTAAACCCAATATCCTTTCAGGATATTACCTAATACGGTAGAATCCGACCCCTTCGAGTCAAAATCTGACCAAACTTGAATGGTGGGAAAACCAAACAAAAACAGGGTGCCAACATTATACAGATTTACACTAAAAAAATCTAAAACTTTTTATGAGTTTTGTGAAGAATAAGTATATTTTAAAGAAAGTTAGCAAATTATTTGTATTTTATCTTCTCATTAGGGATATAACATGGTAGAACATAAATGTATATTTTGTTCATAGGTAGGAGATGATTATGGAACAATGGTCAAGTGATATTTGGATTGCAGTTGTAGCAGCATTTGTTGTGGGAGCAATTATAGGTGCAGTTATTCTTAGAGCAACAAATGGCAATGTAAAAAAACAGCATGTATTGCAAAAAGAGTTAAAAGAGGCAAGAGCGTCACAGGAAGAGCATAAAGCTCAACTTGAACAACATTTCCAAGAGTCAGCTAACCTACTTTCTACATTAGCTGAAGATTATAAAAAACTCTATACTCATTTAGCACAAAGCTCTCAAACGTTATTACCAGAAGAAGTCAATCATAAGATTGAATTTTTCAAACAGGAAGATGAAAAATCTGAGGAAATCACAAAAGAAGAGCCTAAAGATTATTCAGAAGGTTCATCTGGGCTATTAAAATCTTAATCACTTATTCGCTATTCACACATAAAAATGGGATTATTTAGATAATAATCCCATTTTTTATTCCTCTTTTTAACTATGTTTAAATTAATGATTAATCCATAGCATAAAATCAGCAACTGTATGGAATGAGCCAAATACAATAATCGCATCATTTTCTGTCGTTTTTTCAAAGAGTACTAAACTCGCATCCTCTACTCTTTCATATTGATAAGCTTTAGCTGAAGGTAGTTCATGTATCAGTTTGTTATAAACATCTGTACCCGATTGACCGCGATACCCTGTTAGTCCCGCACAATGCCATTCATCAATGATATCTGTTAATGGTTTAACAATGCCAGAGATATCTTTATCGACTAAAGCACTAAATACGGCATAGATATGTTTTTTGTGAGATTTTAAATGGGTTAATTGTGCCGCGAGATAGCGAGCTGCATGTGGATTATGCCCAACATCTACAATGACCTTTGCAAGCGGTCGGTTATGGGAAAATTTTGCAAAATCCTGATCTTGTAACTGTTGAAAACGCCCAGGCATTGCAGCTATTTTTGCGGTTTCTTGTAAGATTTCATCGCTGATATCAAATGGTAATTGAGTTAATACGGTTAATGCAGTAGCTGTATTAGGTATTGGAATATGTGGCATAGGTAAAATGACTTGTTGAGCCTTTGATTGCCAATATAGCTCATCTTGCTTAATTGAATAAGACCAATCCACATCTCGCTGTGAAACACGACAATTGAGGATACTCGCTTGCTCTAATATACTTTGAGGGCAATCAGGCTCACCAATAACCACTGGAATATTTTCACGAAAAATGCCGGCTTTTTCTCGACCAATATCCTCACGGTTATCACCTAAAAATTCAACATGATCGATATCAATAGAGGTAATTACCGCAAAATCAGCATCGACAATATTGGTTGCATCTAATCGTCCCCCTAAGCCAACTTCAAGGATTGCAACATCTACTTGATGCTGTTTAAAAAGATGAAATGCGGCAAGTGTACCAAATTCAAAATACGTTAATGATTGTGACTTATTTTGTTCTATTTCATTGAATGTACTAATTAGATCTTCATCTGAAACAGAATTGCCTTGAATCCGAATCCGTTCATTGTAAACCAGTAAATGTGGTGAACTATAAACCCCAACTCGCAATCCTGCTTTCAATAAAGCAGTTTCAATAAATTTACAAGTGGAACCTTTACCATTAGTCCCCGCAACCGTAATCACATAAGGGGCAGGCTTTAAAATATCTAAGTGTTGAGCCACATCACGAATACGTTCCAACCCCATATCAATAGGTTTAAAATGGCTTTTTTCTAAATAGGAAAGCCACGTTTCCAAAGAATCCGTGGCTTTAGGTGTAACTAATTGAATCATTATGCACTTTCTTCTGCGGTAATAACTTCATCTGGCACAATTTCTTCTGGCTCGATTAATTCGCCTGTACGAAATGGTGTCGGTTTACCAGTAATTTTAGCAACTAAGCGTGACAACGTATCTCTCATATCTTTACGATTCACGATCATATCAATTGCCCCTTTTTCTAATATAAACTCGCTACGTTGGAATCCTTCAGGCAATTTTTCACGAACGGTTTGTTCAATAACACGTGGGCCGGCAAAACCAATTAATGCTTTTGGTTCAGCAATATTGATATCACCAAGCATGGCTAAACTTGCAGAAACACCACCTAGTGTTGGATCGGTAAGTACAGAAATATAAGGTACACCCTTCTCTCTCATTTTTGCAAGTATTGCACTTGTTTTTGCCATTTGCATTAATGAAAGTAAAGCTTCTTGCATACGAGCCCCGCCTGATGCAGAGAAACAAATAAATGGAATATTCTCTTCTAATGCTCTTTCTGCCGCTCGAACGAACTTCGCTCCCACAACAGAACCCATTGATCCACCCATAAAATTAAAATTGAATGAAGCAACAACAACAGGCATATCATAGAGTTTGCCATACATTACGATAAAGGCATCTTTTTCGCCTGTTTGCTTTTGTGCTGCAACTAGACGATCCTTATATTTTTTTAAATCTTTAAATTTTAAAATATCTTGTGGCTCTAATTCTGTTGCCATTTCTTCAGCTGAATCTTCATCTAATAAACTGAGCAAACGAACTCGAGGATCAATACGCATATGATGACCACACTTAGGACAAACATACATATTACGTTTCAGGTCTTCACTATATAAAACCTGCTCACAACTGGTACATTTTGTCCAAACACCTTCTGGAATTTTTGATTTCCCACTTGAAGATGATGTAGAGGTTTTTCCTAATATTCTTTCAATCCAACTCATTTTTACACCTTTATTTGTGTTGAGAAAATTACAGCTATTAAACCATAAAATGAAAAAATTGGGTATGCTCAAACCACAAAAAAGCGACTACTCGGACGAGAAATGTAATAACTTACAAATTTTCTTACCTAACTGACCGCTTAAGACTTGATAAAAAAGGCATTTAGACGTATAAATTCAACATTTTTTGCAACACAACACAGAAGAGGAAAATTCAATGGCAATGTTTAGTCATATCCAAGCAGCTCCAGCAGACCCAATTTTAGGTTTAGGTGAAGCCTTTAAAGCAGATACTCGAGCAAATAAAATTAATTTAGGTATTGGGGTATATAAAGATGCAAAAGGTCAAACACCAATCGTAAAAGCAATTAAAGAAGCTGAAACTCGTCTATTAGCAGAAGAAAACACTAAAAATTATTTGACTATTGATGGTCGAGCTGATTTTAATAAACAAACGCAGGCATTGCTGTTTGGCGAAACTGCAGAAATAATAACCTCTGGGCGCGCAAAAACCGCCCAAAGTTTAGGTGGTACAGGTGCATTACGTATTGCTGCTGAATTTGTTAAACGTCAAACCAATGCTAAAAATGTATGGATTTCTACGCCAACTTGGCCAAATCACAATGCTATTTTTAATGCTGTAGGCATGAATATCAAAGAATATCGTTATTACAACAAAGAGACCAAAGCATTGGATTGGGATAATTTAATTGCTGATCTTAGCAAAGCTGAAGAAGGTGACGTTGTTCTATTACATGGTTGTTGCCATAATCCTACCGGCATCGATCCAACACCAGAACAATGGGAAACTTTAGCCAAAATGTCAGCAGAAAAAGGCTGGTTACCATTATTCGACTTTGCTTATCAAGGCTTTGCGAACGGTTTAGAGGAAGATGCTTTTGGTTTACGTACTTTTGCTAAAAATCACCGTGAATTATTGGTATCAAGTTCATTCTCTAAAAACTTCGGTTTATACAATGAACGTGTTGGCGCTTTCACGCTTGTTGCAGATAATGCAGAAGTGGCAAACAATGCATTCAGTCACGTTAAAACAATTATTCGTGTACTCTACTCTAACCCATCATCTCACGGTGCAAGTGCTGTTGCGACTGTTTTAGCTGATGATAAATTACGTGCAGATTGGATTGCTGAATTAGCTGAAATGCGTGATCGCATCAAATCAATGCGTACTAAATTTGTTCAACTTTTAAAAGAAAAAGGGGCAACACAAAACTTTGACTTTATCATTGCTCAAAATGGTATGTTCTCATTCAGTGGCTTAACCCCAGAACAAGTTGATCGCTTAAAAGAAGAATTTGGTATCTATATCGTTCGCTCTGGTCGTATCAACGTTGCAGGTATCACTGATGATAATATCGATCGTCTGTGTGAATGTATCGTACAAGTACTTTAATTTTAAATAATTAAAACATACTAAGCGGTAATTTCCTTCAATTATTTTGCAAAATTTTGACAGAAGTTACCGCTTGTTTATTTTTTGTAATAAAGAGCTAGAAAGACCTATTGAACTCCTTCTAAAATTCGATCTGCAAATTTACCAATACTGACAGCAAAATTATTTGAACGATTCCAATCCAGTAAAGTACGATAATTATTGGATACCAAAAATGCTCTTCCAACTTCTTTATCAGGTCTTACTAACCATAATCTATCTTTATTTAACTTATTCATTTTAGTTACTGCGGTTGCATTTGGATAAGCTAAATAAACACCTAAAGCTTGCCATTCAGCCAATGTTTTTGCATTTTTATCCTCTAGACCAGAAAATGATAAATCAATGGGATGGGATAATTTAACTTCTATACCCCAAGGTAAATTCTTATCCCAACCTACTGTAGATAGATAAGATGCAATGGAAGAAAAGGCATCATATTCATTATTCCAAATATCTTTTTTCCCATCCTGATCACCATCAACTGCATAGTTTAAGTAAGAGGTTGGCATAAATTGCGTTTGCCCCATAGCGCCCGCCCAAGAGCCTTTCATTTCAGGGCGAGAGATATACCCACTTTCTAACATTTTCATCGCATTAACAAATTCTTGAGTGAATAATTTTTCTCTACGACCATCAAATGATAATGTCGCTAAAACAGACAACACATCATATGAACCTTGATAGCGCCCAAAACTACTTTCCATTCCCCAAAGTGCCATAATGTACTCTTTCTGTACGCCATAATTTTGGCTTGCTCTAGTCAATTGAGGTTGATATTCCCACCAACGATTTACAGCCATATTCACTTTTGTTTGATTAAGAACTTTATTGAGATAATTAGTAACGCCATTGGGATTGGGCGGTGGAGGTGGTGTATTTGGATCACGTCTTCTTGCTGCTTGTTTCTGATCAAGCTCAACAGCTTTAGGAATATATTGAATATTTAATGTCGATTTAAGTATATCCTCAGATACGCCTTCCCCCGCCGCTTTTTTCTTTAAGAAAAGAACATAATCATTAAAATTACTAAAATCGCGAGATTTTGTATAATTTGCATCTAATGGTACTTCAACATAAGCAGGCTGTGTATTTGAACAAGCCACAAGGCTTATACAAGCAAGAGCCAGACATGATAATTTTTTCATATTCCTATTTCCTTTACTTTTAGTATTTATTGTTGTATTAAATTTGTTCTCATTCTATCAATAATTATAACTAAATAGAATGAATATTCAGTTTGATATCATAAATATGTAGTACATTAATGAGACAATAAATTCCATGATTTACAATAAAAAATCCCTTTACCATGTGCAATAATGCAAACTGATAAAGGGATTTTTAAAATTTATCAATTTAAACAATGTATTAAGCTAAATTAACCATTCTATTTGGGCGAATAACATTATTACTATCAATTTCCGCTACACCGAGAAATTGTGCTTGATCTGAAAAAAGACGCACTAATCCATAAATATTTAATGAATTGTCAAATTTAACCCGTTGTCCAAAACCGACTGCTTTTGTTTGTTCCGCAGTTAATGATAATTCAGGAAGTCGAGAAACCGCAGAATCCATTGGTAATAAATAACTATCTAATTCTGCAAGCGGTTGGTTCTCTGCTAACATTTGCAATTCGTCTAGCGTGACCATTCTCTCTGTTGGATAATCAGCGACCGCAATACGTCTAAGCATTGTTACATGAGCTCCACAACCTAGCACTTCTCCTAAATCATCAACAAGGGTACGAATATAAGTCCCTTTTGAACAATGTACTTCTAAAGTTAAGTATGGCGATTGATACTCAATGAATTTCAACTCAAATATAGTAATGGGACGAGCTTCTCGTTTAACAGTAATGCCTGCTCTTGCATATTCATACAAAGGTTTGCCTTGGTGCTTTAATGCAGAAAACATCGTCGGTACTTGTAAAATATCACCTTGAAATTGAGGTAATGCTACTAAAATTTGTTCTTGTGTGACATTGACATCACGTGTTTCAACAAGTTGCCCTTCCGCATCTGAGGTATCAGTTCTTTCACCTAACTTGGCAGTGACAATGTAACGTTTATCTGAATCCAGTAAGAATTGAGAGAACTTCGTTGCCTCCCCCAAGCAAATCGGCAACATGCCTGTTGCTAGAGGATCTAAAGCCCCCGTATGCCCTGCTTTATTGGCTTGAAATAAACGCTTTACTCTTTGCATTACATTATTAGAGCTTTCCCCTTCGGGCTTGTCTAATAAAAATATACCGTGGATATCACGGCCTTTTTTCTTTGGTCTTGCCACAATTATTCCTCATCATCATGATGACGAGCTTGATCTTGACGGATCACATTGGTAACAAGGCTAGACATTCTCATCCCTTCCACGAGAGATTGATCGTAGAAGAAACGAAGTTCTGGCACAATGCGTAAACGCATTGCTTTACCCACTAAGGTTCTAATATACCCAGATGCTTTATTCAGTCCCTCTAATCCACGAGTGACTGCACTTTCATCTTCATCAAATAAGAAAGTTACAAATACTTTTGCGTAAGCCAAATCTCGGCTTAACTCAACATCAGAAACTGTTACCATGCCAATGCGTGGATCTTTTACTTCTCTTTGTAAAATAATCGCGATTTCTTTTTGTAATTCTTGAGCAACACGATCACTACGTTTAAATTCTCTTGCCATTCTTTTTTCCTATATTTTCAATACTCACTTTAAGTACTAACAAAATTAAGTTTAATCTAAACACCATAAACTCAGTATTAAATTAAACCTAATTTAGCTAAAAAAGCGGTCAGTTTTCTTTCAATTTTTGCAAATTTTTATAAGAAACTGACCGCTTATTCGATCTAAATGATAATTAGATAGTACGTTTTACTTCAACAACTTCAAAGACTTCAATTTGGTCGCCCACTTTTACATCGTTGTAGTTTTTCACGCCGATACCACATTCCATACCGTTACGCACTTCTGCTACGTCATCTTTAAAGCGACGAAGAGATTCTAATTCGCCTTCAAAGATAACCACATTATCACGTAATACACGGATTGGATTGTTACGTTTAACAATACCTTCTGTTACCATACAACCTGCAATCGCCCCAAATTTAGGGTGGCGGAATACATCACGTACTTCTGCTAAACCAATGATTTCTTGTTTGAATTCTGGTTGTAACATACCGCTCATTGCAGCTTTGATTTCATTTAACAATTCATAAATGATTGAATAATAACGTAAATCAATATGTTCACTTTCAATAATACGACGAGCTGACGCATCCGCACGAACGTTAAATCCAAGTACAATAGCATTAGATGCTGCTGCAAGTGTTGCATCAGTTTCAGTGATACCACCTACACCAGAACCGACAACTTTCACTTTCACTTCATCTGTTGAAAGTTCATTTAACGCTTGGCTAATTGCTTCCACAGAACCTTGTACGTCAGCTTTAACGATAACGTTCAATTCTGCGACATCGCCTTCTGCCATATTGGTAAACATATTTTCCAATTTCGCTTTTTGCTGACGTGCTAATTTCACATCACGGAATTTTCCTTGACGATATAATGCTACTTCACGTGCTTTTTTCTCGTCACGAACAACGGTTGCTTCATCCCCTGCGGCTGGTACGCCTGAAAGACCAAGTACCTCAACAGGAATTGAAGGACCTGCCTCTTGAATTTCTTTTCCGTTTTCATCACGCATTGCACGAACACGACCATATTCAAAGCCACAAAGCACAATATCGCCACGATTTAAGGTACCTGATTGAACAAGGATAGTTGCAACTGGACCACGACCTTTATCTAAGTATGATTCAATTACGACCCCTGATGCCATACCATCTTTCACTGCGGTTAATTCAAGAACGTCTGCTTGAAGTAAAATCGCTTCAAGTAATTCATCAATACCTAAACCTTTTTTCGCAGAGACTGGAACGAATAACACGTCACCACCGAATTTTTCAGAAACCACTTCGTATTGAAGTAATTCTTGCTCTACACGATCAGGGTTTGCTTCTGGTTTATCAATTTTGTTCACTGCAACAACAATTGGTGCGCCTGCTGCTTTAGCATGCTGAACCGCTTCAATTGTTTGTGGCATTACGCCATCATCAGCAGCAACAACAAGTACAACGATATCAGTCGATTTCGCACCACGAGCACGCATTGAAGTAAATGCAGCATGTCCTGGAGTATCTAAGAAAGTAATTACTTTACCTTCTTCTGTTTCTACGTGGTAAGCACCGATATGCTGTGTAATACCACCCGCTTCGCCATCTGCAACTTTAGCTTTACGAATATAGTCAAGTAATGACGTTTTACCATGGTCAACGTGTCCCATAATGGTTACAACTGGCGCACGGGTTACTTTTTCTGCATTAACATCACGATCTTCTAATACTGATTCTTCAAGTTCATTCTCTTTACGTAGAATAACTTTATGTCCCATTTCCTCTGCAACAAGCTGTGCAGTTTCTTGGTCAATCACTTGGTTAATCGTAACCATTTCACCCATTTTCATCATAGTCTTGATGATTTCAGTTGCTTTAACTGCCATTTTATTCGCTAATTCTGCAACAGTAATCGTTTCACCAATCACAACATCACGGTTTACGGCTTGAGCTGGTTTAGTAAAGGCTTGTTGTAATGCACTACCTTTCTTCTTACCATGTTTACCTTTACCCATTCCGCCTTTTTGATTACGGCGATTTGCTTCACGTTCAGATTTACTTGATTCATCATCACGGCCTTTTTTCGCCTTGGTCTGTTTGCGTCCACGGTTTTCACTGCGACGTTCAGAATCACGTTCTGCTTCTAATGCATAAGTTGAGGTAAAACGATCATCTTCAACTGAATCATCTGCTGGAGTATCTTCAGTTTCACTGCTTGTTAATTCTGCTAAACGTCTAGCTTCCTCAGCTGCTTTTTTCGCTTCTTCTTCAACTTTCTGACGGGCTAATTCTTCTTGTTTACGACGAAGTTCAGCTTCTTCTTTGCGTTTTGCTTCTTTTTCTGCATCAACCACTTTTTCTACTTTAGCTGCTTTTTCAGCTTTTTGAACTGGCTTGGCTTGTTTGTTAGGCATTACTGGTGGCTGGTGAACTACTTTTTTCGTTTCTTCTTGTTTAATTGCTTCAGCCGCTTTTTTCTCTTCAGCAACTTTTGCCGCTTGTTCTGCTTTCTCTTTTGCAGCTTTTTCTGCCGCTTCTTTTTCAGCTTTTAATTTAGCGGCTTCTGCTGCTTTTTTAGCTGCCTCAGTGTCAACTTTACGAGATTTACGGACTTCTACTTGCACTTCTTTCGCTTTACCATTAGAAGTTGTTGCACTTACCGTTGTTTTTGTTCTACGCTGTAAGCTAAGTTTTTTAGGTGTTTTAGTATTTTCGTTGTCGCTCATTATTTGTTCTCCTTCCATTTAGCTAAACCAGCAAATTTGACGTGCAGCCATAATCAATTCACCTGCTTTTTCAGCAGATAATTCTTCGATATCAGCTAAATCATCAACCCCTTGTTCTGCAAGTTCTTCAAGGGTGGTAATTTGTTTTTCTGCTAATTTAAAGGCAATGTGACGATCCATACCTTCAAGGTTTAGTAATTTATCTTCAATTTGTGCTTGTTTTAAAGCTTCTTCTTCTGCTAATGCTTTTGCAGTCAATACATTTTTAGCGCGAGATTGTAACTCTTCAACAAGATCTTCATCTTCTAAACCATCGATTGCTGTCAGTTCTTCAACTGGTACATAAGCTAATTCTTCTAAACTTGTGAAACCTTCATCAATCAGGATCTGCGCAAATTCTTCATCAATTTCCAAGCTATTCACAAATAAATCAATAATTTTATTGTCTTCCGCTTGATGTTTTTGGTTTAACTCATCTGTCGACATTACATTTAATGCCCAACCTGTTAATTGGGTTGCAAGACGAACATTTTGGCCGTTACGTCCAATTGCTTGAGCAAGTGAAGTTGACTCAACGGCGATATCCATTGAGTGATTATCTTCATCAACGACGATTGAACTTACATCTGCTGGTGCCATTGCATTAATCACGAATTGAACAGGATTATCATCCCACAATACGATATCAATACGCTCACCACCTAATTCGTTAGTGATAGCTTGCACACGTGCACCACGCATACCCACACAAGCACCTACTGGGTCAATACGTTTATCATTGCTTTTCACTGCAATTTTTGCACGAGAACCCGGATCACGTGAAGCACCTTTAATTTCAATTAGCTCTTCGCCAATTTCAGGGACTTCTAATTTGAATAGTTCTTCAAGCATTTGAGGTTTTGCACGAGTTACGAATAATTGTGGGCCTTTAGACTCTGGTTTAATTTGATATAAGACACCACGCACACGATCACCTGGACGGAAATTCTCACGTGGTAACATATCTTCACGTACAATAACTGCTTCTGCTTGATTACCTAAGTCTAAGATAATTTGTTCACGAGAGACTTTTTTTACTGTTGCAGAAATCATACTATCTAATTGAGAGCGGAATTGCTCGACGACTTTATGTCTTTCTGCTTCTCTGATTTTTGTTGTGATGACTTGGCGTGCTGTTTGCATCGTAATGCGATCGAATTCAATAGATTCAATTTCATCTTCAATAAAATCACCTAATTGAATACTTGGATCTTCAAACTGTGCGGCTTCAAGCGTAATTTCCTTTGTTTGATTTTGTACTTTCTCTACAACAAGCCAACGACGGAAAGTTCTAAACTCGCCTGTTTTACGATCAATAACAACACGCACATCAATATCTATACCATTACTTAGTTTACGATCTTCTCTTTCCGCTGCTGCTTTTTTCTTAGTTGAAATAGCCAATGCAGTTTCTAATGCTTCAAAAATAGCATCTTTTGGCAATAGTTTTTCATTTGAGACCGCCTCTGCGGCTAATAAAAGTTCTTTACTCATTTTTCTGTGATTTCCTTAAAAATTGAATACTGGCACTAAATTCGCTTTTTGAATATTGCCAAAAGCAAATTGTTGTAGATTTCCTTCTACATTTAATGTAATTAAATCGCCTTCTACTGACACTAAATTACCCTGCCATTTACGGCGATCAAGCATTGGAATTCGTAGATGTATCACTACATCTCGTCCAATAAAGCGTTCATAATGTGCCACAGTAAATAATGGACGATCTAATCCAGGGGAAGAAACCTCAAGATTATATTTGTCAGTGATAGGATCTTCGACATCAAAAATTGCACTTACCTGACGACTCACATCACTACAATCATCAATAGTAACGCCACTTTCTTTATCAATATATAATCGAACCGTCAAAAAACGACCTGCGCGTTGACATTCAATGCCAACAAGTTCAAATCCCATTGCATCAATAGAATCTTGTACAAGTTCCTGTAATTTTTGTTCTAGTGTTGCCAAAAAAACCTCCACCTAACGGATATAAAAAAGGGCCTTTATTAAAAGCCCTCTTAAAACAACAAAGCTGACTATCAGCCACAAAAAAGCCCCAATCAACAACGCAGTCGAGGGGCTTCCAAGCGGTTTGTTTAGATAAGCATTTTTAAATCACAAAGTACTTATAAAACAAAACTCACCGTTATAAACATAACGATGAGCCTTAAAACTGGTTGCGGGGGCCGGATTTGAACCAACGACCTTCGGGTTATGAGCCCGACGAGCTACCAAGCTGCTCCACCCCGCGTCTGATGTGGTGTATTATAGTGAATCCCAAAAAGATTGCAAGGCATTTTTTAGTATTTAGAATCAAATGTCCTTTTTTTAGGCATACTATTTACTCTAGATTATTAGATATTCATTAAACGATATAAATCTGCATCTTTTCTATCTAAATAGTGAGAAGACTGAATTTTGCGAATAGTTCGTGAACGCCCTCTAATTAATAATGTTTCAGTCGTTGCCAAATTTCCTTTTCGTTTAATGCCATTGAGCAAATCACCTGTTGTTATACCTGTTGCTGAGAAAACAAGGTTATCATCTCGAACCAAATCTTCTAATTTTAAAACTGCATTAATAGGTACATTCAACGCTTCACAACGAGAAATTTCTTTTTCAGCAAAGGCAAAGTTTTCTAATGTATTGCCTTTTACTTGGTTACGAGGAATGAGCTTAGCTTGCATATCTCCGCCTAATGCTCTCACAGCAGCTGCTGCAACAATGCCCTCTGGCGCACCACCAATACCATATAACATATCTAGTTCAGCTTCAGGTAAACAGCATTGTACAGCAGCCGCCACATCGCCATCAGGAATTGCAATTACTCGCACACCTAATTGTTGCATCTCTGCAATAATTTTACCGTGTCTAGGCTTATCAAGGATAGCCATGGTAAGTTGAGAAAGTAGTTTTCCTTTTTTTGATGCAACGCGACGAAGATTTTGCTCAAGGGATAGATTTAAATCAATCATTCCTTTGGCTTCGTTACCTACCACCATTTTTTCCATATACATATCAGGGGCTTTTAAAAAGGTTTCTTTCCCACCTGCAGCCAAAACAGAAAGTGCATTTGCTTGTCCTAAAGCTGTCATTCTTGTACCATCAATAGGATCTACAGCAATCGTAATTTCTTCATCTTCTGGGCGAGATAAGCCAATTTTTTCCCCGATATACAACATCGGAGCTTCATCAATTTCACCTTCGCCGATAACGACTTCACCTCGAATTTCCATCTGATTCAATATCAAACGCATAGCCTTAACAGCTGCATCATCAGCAGCATTTTTATTCCCCCGCCCTAGCCATGCAAATGCGGCTAGTGCAGCCGCTTCAGTTACACGAGAGAATTCAATAGAAAGAGATCGTTTCATCTTTAGCTCCTTAAGAGAAATGCTTTAAAAGAATGATTAAAAAGTAAGTATCAATTACTTGTGTTAATTACTTATTGTCTTGTTCAAATTTTTGCATAAAAGCAATCAAAGCTTTAACACCTTCGATTGGCATTGCATTATAGATTGATGCACGCATTCCGCCCAATACTTTATGCCCTTTTAATGCTTGTAAGCCACAAGCGGTCGCTTCTGCAACAAATTTTGCATTTAATTCATCGTTGCCTGTCGTAAAAGTCACATTCATTAATGAACGATTTTCTTTTGCTACAGTATTGCGGTAAAAATCACTTTGATCTAAATAGTCATACAATAATTTTGCTTTGGCTTGATTCACTTTTTCAATTGCTTTTACACCGCCTTGTTTTAATAAATATTTGAACACAAGGGAGCAAAGATACCACGCAAAAGTAGGAGGTGTGTTGATCATTGAATCACTTTTAGCTTGAGTTTCGTAATTCCAAATAGATGGCGTTGCTTTTCTTGCTCGACCAATTAAATCTTCACGAATGATTACGATGGTAATTCCAGCAGGACCTAGATTCTTTTGCGCGCCTGCGTAAATGATACCAAATTTTGAAATATCGATTTGACGAGAAAGGATAGTTGAAGACATATCTGCGACTAGTACCGTATTACCTACTTCTGGCACATCAAAAATCTCAACACCGCTAATTGTTTCATTTGGGCAATAATGAACATAATCATATTGATCGGCAATACCTGTAAAATCGAGCGATTTAATTTTAAGCGTATCGCCATCTTCTAATATATTTAATTCATCCACGTCACAGAATAAACGCGCCTCTTTAGCTGCTGTTGCAGACCAATGCCCACTATTTAGATATAATGCTTTGCCTTTTTCACCAATAAGATTCATTGGGATCGCAGAAAATTGCCCTCTAGCACCACCTTGTAAAAATAGAATTTTGTAATTATCAGGAATATTGTATAACTGACGAAAATCTTTATCCGCTTGTGTTACTAGTTCCATAAATAGTTTACTGCGGTGACTAATTTCCATCACAGAAGTTTGCTGATCTTGCCAATTTAATAATTCTTGTTGTGCCTGTTCTAATACCGCTTTTGGCATCATTGCAGGACCTGCACTAAAGTTAAAAACTGAATTCATGATATTTCCCTTTTTTGATCATAACCCTTGCATTCTAGCGAAAAAAAGACACGGATTGAAGATTCTTAAATAAATAAAAAAATGGTGTGAAACTATTCACACCACTTATTTTTAATCTTAAGCCGATTGAGCCATTATTGCTTCAATTTCATCCATTTCTTTTGGCACAGCAGTCGTCAAATTTTTATTACCATATTCTGTAATTAATAAATTATCTTCTATTCTAACACCAATCCCTTTATATTGTTCTGGCACATCCGCATCAGGTGAAATATAAAGCCCTGGTTCAACAGTAAGAACCATACCAGGCTCTAATGGTCTGTCTCTTTCAGTACCGTAATTTCCGACATCGTGTACATCCAATCCTAACCAATGTCCTAAACCGTGCATGTAAAACTGACGATAGGCTTTATCTGCTAACAACTGTTCAACATCACCTTTTAATACACCCAAGCGAACTAAGCCTTCTACCATAATGCGACAGACTTTTTCATTAGCAATTTTAATTGAACTGTTAGGAACGAGTAACTCTATGGCGGCTTTCATTGAATCCAAAACGATCTGATATATTTCACGTTGAGCGGGTGAGAATTTTCCATTTACGGGGAATGTTCTAGAAATATCGCCTGCATACATAGCAAATTCTGCTCCTGAGTCAATCAGTAACAAATCACCATCTTTTAATACTTGATCATTTTCTGTGTAATGTAAAATACAACCATTATGCCCCCCTGCTACAATGTGATTATAAGCAGGGAATCTAGCCCCAAAGCGAGAAAATTCGTATTGTAACTCCCCTTCAATTTCCATTTCATAGCGATTAGGACGAGTTTGTTTCATTGCTCGAATATGCCCTAGAGCAGAAATCTGCCCTGCTTGTTGCATTAACGCAATTTCATTTTTGGATTTAAACAAACGCATTTCAGAGAGCATTGGTTGCCAATCAATTACATTATCCCAATCAATACTGAATGTTTTAGATACAATCTTATCCCCCCACTCTTGCAAACCTTTTGCATAATAACAAGCGGTAAGATCTCTCAATTTTTTTGCAAAAATAGCATCGATATCATCAATATTATATGCTTCATCAATATTTAATTGCTGTGGGGCTGCAATAGTACCTAAACGACGTCCATGCCATGTTTCCATTTCAGGATTTTTCTCACGTAAGAAAATAATACTTTCATTTTTTTCTGCTGCTTTAATCAATAATAAGACTGATTTAGGTTCTGCAAATCCCGTCAGATACCAAAAGTAACTATCGGGGCGGAATAAATATTCATTATCACTATTGCGACGCTTTTCTGTTTCTGTAAAAACAATTAATGCAGAGTTATCTTGCATTTGTTCAAATACACGTTGGCGTCTTTCTATAAATTCACTATCTGGTAATTTTTGAAGATAAGCTAAATCCATTTTAATCTCCTACTAAATCTGGGTAAAAAATAATTAAAATTTTGATAAATTATAGCATGAAAAATAAAACTCACTTTATAAATTATTGGACAATCTCCATCGGTAAAGAGAGAATAAAATAACAGATTTAAGGAGATTATTATGATAACGATTGAACAATTCCAAAATGTTGTAGCTAAGCTGAGAGATCCCGTATCAGGCTGTCCTTGGGACATCAAACAAAATTTTGACTCAATGCTTCCTCATCTTTTAGAAGAAACCTATGAAGTCGCTGAAGCTATTCACACTCAAGATCGCTCATCTCTACGCGAGGAATTGGGCGATTTATTGCTACAAGTCGTATTTCTTAGCCAATTAGCTAAAGAAGAAGGTTCATTTACATTCCAGGATGTCCTTAATGATATCCATGATAAATTGATTTATCGACATCCCCATGTATTTGGAAATGAATCAGCAAAAAATAGCGAAGAAGCACTAAAGCATTGGGAACAGCAAAAATCCAATGAAGCTAAAAGGAAAGAACAAGAATCTATTCTTGATGATCTTCCTTTTGCTCTCCCTGCTTTAACAAGAGCACAAAAAATACAAAAACGTTGTGCTAACGTAGGATTTGATTGGGAAAAACCGCAAGATGTTTTTGATAAGGTCCAAGAAGAATTAGCAGAAGTACAAGAAGAAATGAATCGAAAAGATTTATTACCTGAAAAATTAAATGAAGAATTAGGTGATTTGCTTTTTGCAACTGTAAATCTTTGTAGACATTATAATTTTGATGCTGAAACGAGTTTACGCAATGCCAATATCAAATTTGAAAATCGTTTTAAGAAAATTGAAAAGATCTTGAAATCAGAAGGAAAAAATTTGAATACTACCTCACTTGCAGAATTAGATATTTTATGGAATAGAATAAAAACTATGGAATAAATAAGCAAATTTATGTAAAGTAAGCATGATTTTTACAATTTATAAAGCAACAACTAGGATAGAATCAAATGGAAAAAATGCCGACATCTAAAATTTTACTTGTTGATGATGATATAGAATTAACAGAACTCCTTGCTGAATTATTATCACTAGAAGGATTTTATATTCAAGTTGTACATAATGGACAAGAAGCACTAAATAAATTGGAATCAGAAAGTTATGATATTATATTATTAGATGTCATGATGCCAGTGCTAAATGGGATTGAAACTTTAAAAAGAGTTCGTCAAAAATATACTCTCCCTGTTCTTATGTTAAGTGCTAGAGATGATGAAATTGATCGTGTATTAGGTCTAGAACTTGGCGCAGATGACTATTTACCTAAGCCATTTAATGATCGAGAATTAGTTGCTCGAATTAAAGCTATTTTACGTCGTACTGGTTCTGTTGAGGGATTAACTGACCATTTATCAGAAATAGAAGAAAAAGAACAAAAAAAATTACAATTCGGTGGAGTGGAACTTCATCCTGGAAGACAGCAAGCCATATATAATGGTGAAGATTTAGATTTAACTGGTACAGAATTTGCTTTATTACAAATATTAATAAGTCATCCTGGTCAAATTCTATCTAGAGAGTTACTGAGCTTAGAAATTTTAGGAAAACGTTTAACTCCTTATGATCGAGCAATTGATATGCACATTTCAAATTTACGCAAAAAATTACCAGAGCGTGATGATAATCTACCTTGGTTTAAAACTCTGAGAGGAAGAGGATATCTTCTTGTTACCGAAAAATAAATGAAAAGGTAGTTTCTTATCATTAGAGAAACTATTCTTTTAATGATTAGATTAAATGATATGATTAAATTTTGGAATAAAATTAAAACATTACATACTTATTTTGTTTATCAAATTTTTGTATCTTTTGTTGTAATTGTTTCTCTTATGATAGGTATTGCACTTATCTTACCAAACTTTGATGCTCGAGTATTTAATCCTATTGAAAAAAGAGAATTAGTATTTTTTCAAAATGAGAGTATTAATACTCAATTAGAATACAATTTAGATGAGTTATTCAGAAGAAATCTGACGGTTTCTACAATTAATGGATTTGATGTTATACTTTTTGACCCAATTACTCAAAAAATAAGTGGCGTAAGTAATTCAGATTTAAATATATTATATGCCTTTATTTTAGAAGCCCAAGATCCCGAAAAACCATTACAACGTCGATTTGACTCTTTAGAAATTTATGGACCATTTGTTATAGAATCAAGTAGCCGAAGCTATTATCAGTATTTTATTATACAGACGGATGAACAAATTTCTTTTATTGATAAGGTATTTGATCGAATTTTTGATTCCCCTCTTTTAATGCTGATTTTACTACTGCTCATGTCACTACCTCTCTTATTATGGTTATCAATGAGAATGGCAAAACCAGTGAAAGCTTTACGTTTATCAGCTGATGCAGTTGCTAGAGGCAATTTAGTTGTTAATCCTAAATTAGAAAATGAAGGAATTCATGAGCTCAGATTAGTGGGAAACAGTTTTAATAAGATGATAAGATCTCTACAAGAACTGACAACGTATCAGCAACGTTTGCTCTCTGATATTTCTCATGAATTAAAAACCCCATTAACGAGAATGCAATTAGCAGTATCTTTATTGAGACTGAGAAATGGGGAATCTAATGAACTGACTCGAATTAGTAATGAAATTCAGAAATTAGATACCATGATACATGATTTACTCTCCTTATCTAGAAATCAATTAAATCAACACATTAATAGAGAGATTTTTCAAATTAATAAAATTTGGGAAGATGTGTTTGAAGACGCAAAATTTGAAATAGAGCAAAATAAGTTAAGCTTTTCTACAGATATAGATATTAGTGAATCATCCCAATACTATATTAATGGTAATCTCTCTGCACTTTCTAGTGCGGTAGAAAATGTGATTAGAAATGCGCAAAAATATGCACAGACCTTAATTGCCGTCAAAATATATATTGAAAAAAATTGGCTTATTATTACAGTTGATGATGATGGAATAGGTGTACCTGAAGATCAATACGAAGAGATCTTTAGACCTTTTGCTAGAGTACAAGAAGATAGAGCAAGGCAAACAGGGGGAACTGGATTAGGGTTGGCTATAGTTTCTAATGCTGTAAATCAACATTCTGGCTCTGTTATTGCAGAAAAAAGCCATCTTGGAGGACTTAGAATAAAAATAGAGTTGCCTCTATGGTTTGACTAACTACTATAATTAAGGAATGTCATGATATTAACAAACCTAGAACTGGAATGCATTTTAAATGAAAAATTAAGTAGTTCTATGATTTCTGATTATGCACCAAATGGATTACAAGTTGAAGGGAAATCAGAAATAAGAAAGATTGTTACTGGCGTAACAGCCTCACTCCCTTTAATACAAGCAGCTATTGAACGAAATGCTGATGCTATATTGGTTCATCATGGCTATTTCTGGAAAAATGAGAATCCATGTATTAGAGGAATGAAAGGGCGAAGAATCAAAGAATTATTAACACATGATATTAACTTGTTTGGCTATCATTTACCTTTGGATGTACATCCGGAATTAGGTAATAATGCACAATTAGCAAAATGTATTGGGGTAACTAATTTGCAAGGGCTTGAAGATAAACCTTATTCTATCCCTGTCTATGGTGAGCTAGAGAGTCCAATTTCTGCACATGATTTAAAGCTAAAATTAACATCCTTATTAAAACATCAAGTTATTTTATGTGATGAATTTATTGATCAATATCCTTCCAAATTGATAAAAACTGTTGGTATTTGTACTGGTGGCGGACAAGGATATATTGACCTCGCAGCAAGTAAAGGTATCGATGCATTTATTAGCGGTGAAATTTCTGAACAAACTACTCATTCAGCAAGGGAGCAAGGAATTTATTATTTTGCTTGTGGCCACCATGCAACCGAACGAGGTGGAATTAAAGCATTGGGCGAATGGCTCTCAGATGAATATAATATAAATGTAGAATTTATCGATATAAATAATCCCGCATAATAAACAATTTTTTATCAAAAAATAAAAAGGAGATAAGTAATCTATCTCCTTTTTTCTAATTAAGCTTTTTCTATATGACGTTCTTTATGTCCAGTATAAATCTGACGAGGACGTACAATTTTCAAACTATCTGTTTCATGATGCATTTCTTTCCAGTTAGCAATCCACCCTACTGTTCTTGCGAGAGCAAATATTACTGTAAACATAGATGTTGGAATACCTATTGCTTGCAGAATAATACCTGAATAGAAATCTACATTTGGATACAATTTTCTTTCAATAAAGTACGGATCACTTAATGCTATACGCTCTAATTCCATTGCGACTTCAAGTAATGGTGTATTTATACCAAGTTCACCTAATACTTCATGACAAGTTTCTCTCATTACTTTTGCTCTAGGATCGTAGTTTTTATAAACTCGATGACCAAATCCCATTAAACGGAATGGATCATTTTTATCTTTAGCTCTAGCAATGTATTCTGGAATACGATCAACAGTACCAATTTCTTCAAGTATTTTAATACAAGCTTCATTAGCCCCACCGTGAGCTGGCCCCCAAAGTGATGCAATCCCAGCTGCAATACAAGCAAAAGGATTTGGTCCAGAAGATGCCACACTACGTACAGATGATGTTGAAGCATTTTGCTCATGATCCGCATGTAATGTAAAAATACGATCCATAGCTTTTTCAAGAACAGGATTAACTTCATATGGTTCACAAGGTGTTGCAAACATCATATATAAGAAATTTCCCGCATAAGATAAGTTATTCTGAGGATACATAAACGGGCGGCCAATATTATATTTATAACACATTGCCGCCAATGTTGGCATTTTTGCTAATAAGCGTACAGCTGTTTTCTCACGAGATTCTTCTGTATCATCTAACATATCGTGATAAAAGGCAGCCAAAGCACTACTTGCAGCACACATAATTGCCATTGGATGTGAATCTCGACGGAATCCTTGGAATAAACGAGTAAACTGTTCATTAACCATATAATGAGAAGAGATTTCTTTTTTAAATGTATCTAATTGCTCTGGGGTTGGCAACTCTCCTTCTAACAATAAGTAACAAACATCTAAATAGCTCTTTTGCATAGCTAACTCATCAATAGGATAGCCTCTATGTAACAAGATGCCTTGATTACCATCGATATAAGTAATACTAGATTCACATAATGCTGTTGATGTAAGGCCTTGATCATAGGTAAATAATTTTTCTTTTTGCAAAGATTCAACACCGATAGCATCGTAGCCTAAATTACTTTGATACACAGGCAATTCAAATGTGCGCCCATCGCTCAAATGTAACTCAGCTTTTAATGTTGGATGTAGTTTTGGCATATCAATCCCCTTTTAGTTATAATTTTTTAATTAAAATAATATTACAGTTCAATTTTTCCTATACTGAAGTTTGAAAAATTACATCATCTGCTTTTTCCACATAGCTATTGATTTCATTAAAGTTCATGTAACGATAAGTATCATCTTTATCATCACCTAACCCTTTCACAACAAAATCTAGATATTCTTCTGGTGTTGGTAACTTACCTAAGATAGCACAGACAGATGCAAGCTCTGCTGAGGCAAGATAAACAAACGCACCTTTACCCATACGATTTGGGAAGTTTCTCGTTGAAGTCGAAACCACTGTGGCACCGTCAGCAACTCTTGCTTGGTTACCCATACATAAAGAGCACCCAGGTACTTCTACTCTTGCACCATTTTTACCATAAATATTGTAGTATCCTTCTTCAATTAATAATGATGCATCCATTTTTGTTGGTGGAACAATCCATAAACGAGTTGGGATTACATCTTGATTTTTTTGCAATAATTTCCCTGCTGCACGGAAATGTCCAATATTGGTCATACAAGATCCTATGAATACTTCATCAACAGTATCGCCTTGTACTTCTGATAATTTTCTCGCGTCATCAGGATCATTTGGTGCACACACGATAGGTTCTTTAATATCATTTAGATCAATTTCTATAACAGCTGCATATTCCGCATCTTTATCTGCTTCCATTAATTCTGGATTAGCGACCCATTCTTCCATTGCTTTAATACGACGTTCTAATGTTCTAGCATCGCCATATCCTTCAGCAATCATCCATTTCAATAAAACAATATTTGAATTTAAGTACTCAATGATTGGTTCTTTATCAAGTTTTATCGTACACGCTGCTGCAGAACGTTCCGCTGATGCATCAGAAAGCTCAAAGGCTTGCTCAACTTTAAGATGCTCTAATCCTTCAATTTCTAAAATACGACCTGAGAAAATATTTTTCTTACCTGATTTTTCAACCGTTAATAAACCCTCTTGAATCGCATAGTAAGGAATGGCGTGGACTAAATCACGTAACGTAATACCTGGTTGCATTTCACCTTTAAAACGAACTAATACAGATTCTGGCATATCAAGAGGCATAACCCCCGTTGCTGCTGCGAAAGCAACAAGTCCTGAACCAGCAGGGAAAGAAATTCCAATTGGGAAACGAGTATGAGAATCCCCACCTGTCCCCACCGTATCTGGTAATAACATACGGTTTAGCCAAGAATGGATAACACCATCACCTGGACGTAAAGAAATACCGCCACGATTCATAATAAAATCAGGAAGGGTGTGATGTGTCACAACATCAACTGGTTTTGGATAAGCCGCTGTATGACAGAAAGATTGCATAACAAGGTCTGATGAGAATCCTAAACATGCTAAATCTTTAAGTTCATCTCTGGTCATAGGGCCTGTGGTATCTTGTGAACCCACACTTGTCATTCTTGGTTCACAATATTGACCTGCACGAATCCCTTCAACACCACAAGCACGCCCTACCATTTTTTGTGCTAGTGTGTAGCCTTTACCTGTGTCAATAGCCACTTGAGGTTTAACAAATACCTCACTTTCTGGCAATCCTAGTTCTACTCTAGCCTTGTGAGTCAATCCTCGACCAATGATAAGAGGAATTCGTCCACCTGCTCTCACTTCATCAAGTAAAACTGCAGTCTTTAATTTGAATTCAGCTAATACTTCATCAGAATCATGTTTGCACACTTTGCCTGAATAAGGATATAAATCAATGACATCCCCCATATTTAACTTATCGACATCAACTTCAATAGGTAATGAACCTGCATCTTCCATCGTATTGAAAAAGATTGGTGCGATCTTACCGCCTAACACAAATCCACCAGCTCTCTTATTTGGGATATATGGAATATCATCACCCATTAACCAAAGTACAGAGTTCGTTGCCGATTTACGTGAGGAGCCTGTTCCAACGACATCCCCTACATAAACAAGAGGGAAACCTTTTTCTTTTAGCTGTTCAATTTGTTTCATTGGTCCAACTACGCCAGGTTCATCAGGAACAATCCCTTCTCTTTCATTTTTTAGCATGGCTAAAGCGTGTAGAGGGATATCTGGACGAGACCAAGCATCTTGAGCTGGAGATAAATCATCAGTATTTGTTTCACCCGTCACTTTAAAAACAGTTAATGTTATTTTTTCTTCTAATTTAGGACGAGATAGGAACCATTCAGCATTAGCCCATGAGGTTAAAATTTCCTTAGCAAAGCGATTTCCCGCTTTTGATTTTTCAACCACATCATGAAAGCTATCAAACATAAGTAATGTTTTTGATAGTGCATCTACTGCGAGCGGAGCGACTTCTTCATCATCAAGTGCATTTAAAAGAGGTTCAATATTATAACCACCTTGCATTGTACCTAATAATTTAATTGCGTGAGATTTGGAGATAAGTGGTGATGTAGCCTGATCGGAAGCGATTGCAGCAAGAAATGCCGCCTTTATATAAGCAGCTTCATCCACTCCAGCAGGAACTCGAGTTTCAAATAACTCTAAAATAAAATCTTCCTCACCAGAGACTGGATTCTTCAACAATTCAATCAGTTGAGATGTTTGCTCCGCATTCAATGGTAATGGAACCACTCCTTGCTCTGCACGTTCTTCAACATGTTTACGATAATCATCTAAAAAAGACATAAAAACTCCACTCAAAAAATAAAATAGATACAGCTACAATATACTCATAATAGCCGAGGAAATAAAAATAGACAAAAACAAAATAAATAATATTTTACATTTTGTTAACAATATCACAATTTTTGTTAACAAAAAGCCATCTTTATACTAAAGATGGCCTCCATTCCAATATTAATATCAATCAATGAATAGTTTACTACATATTATTGATTATATCTTGTGCAAATTCAGAAGTTGATCTTAACTGGGCGCCTTCTAATGTTTCTGCAAAATCAAAAGTTACTGTTTTATTAGCAATCGTTTTTGATACTGCATTAACCACTAAATCAGCAGCTTCCAACCATCCTAAGTGACGTAACATCATTTCACCACTTAAAATAATTGAGCCTGGGTTAGCTTTATTTTGTCCTGCAATATTTGGTGCTGTTCCATGTGTTGCCTCAAATATTGCCGCTTCTGAACCAATATTTGCACCTGGTGAAATACCTATGCCGCCCACTTGTGCTGCCAGTGCATCGGATATGTAGTCTCCATTCAAATTAAGTGTTGCAATCACATCATAATTTGTTGGGTGCAATAAGATCTCTTGTAAAAAGGCATCTGCAATACTATCTTTAACGATAATTTCTTTACCTGTTTTTGGATTAATTAACTTGTGCCACGGTCCATTATTAATAGGTTCAGCCCCAAATTCTTTAGCAACTTGATATCCCCACTCTTTAAATGCACCTTCAGTAAATTTCATGATATTACCTTTATGCACTAAAGTTAAAGAGTCGCGATCATTATCAATCACATATTGCAACGCTGCTCTGACTAAGCGTTGTGTACCTTGCTTAGATACGGGTTTAATGCCAATACCGCAATCTTCTGTGAAGCGAATTTTTGTCACACCCATTTCTTTTTGTAAAAATTCAATGACTTTATCTGCTTCTGCTGAACCTGCGACCCATTCAACCCCTGCGTAAATATCTTCTGAATTCTCACGGAAAATCACCATATCAACCAATTCAGGATGTTTTACTGGGCTTGGTGTACCTTCATAGTAACGAATAGGACGTAAGCAATTGTATAAATCTAACCCTTGACGCATCGCCACATTTAATGAACGAATACCGCCACCAACTGGGGTCATCAAAGGACCTTTAATTGCAATATGGTATTCCTTAATTAAGGCAAGTGTTTCATCTGGTAACCATGTATTGTCACCATAGATTTTATTGGCTTTTTCCCCTGCATAGATCTCAAGCCACTCTATTTTACGTTTATCTTTGTAAGCTTTTTTAACTGCTGCATCAATAACATCCCTCATTGCAGGAGTGACATCTACCCCGATTCCATCCCCTTCAATAAAAGGAATAATAGGATTATTAGGAACAAGCAATGAACCATCACTATTTAGAGTAATGGCTTGACCTGATGTGGATTTTTGGACTTTATGTTGCATTAGATGGCTCCTCAAAGTAAAAGTAAAATGGACAAATTTGCGATACATCATGCAATTTACCTAAAAAATAATCTTGCCTATCTTACCAATAATTTTACAAATTGTTTACATAATTTTTGCGGGTTAAGTCAAATATTACATATTTAGTACGTATTAAATTTTACAATCTAATGCAAATTACCCTATTGACATAAAATACACATTAGAATAGATTAATAGACATCTAAACATCTAGATGTTTAAACATCTAAATATCCAAACAATATGCAAAGACAATAAAAATCAAAATAAAGTAAGGAGTCTATATGAGCTATGCAAAAGAAATTGATCTTTTAAATCAAAGCATTGCTGATCTGAACGGGAAAATTAATATTTCATTTGAATTTTTTCCTCCTAAAAATGAAAAAATGGAATCTTTACTCTGGGAATCTGTTAATCGTTTAAAAGTACTTAAGCCTAAATTTTTATCTGTGACTTATGGAGCCAATTCAGGTGAGCGTGATCGCACACACAATATCGTTAAAAATATTCAAAAGGAAACAGGCATTACGGTTGCACCACACCTTACAGGTATTGATGCAACACCTGATGAACTAAGAGAAATTGCAAAAGATTATTGGGAAAGTGGAGTACGTCATATTGTTGCACTAAGAGGTGATGAACCTGCAGGTTATGCGAAAAAACCTTTTTATGCCTCTGATTTAGTCAGTTTATTGAAAGAAGTCGCTGATTTTGATATTTCAGTTGCCGCTTATCCAGAAGTTCATCCTGAAGCAAAATCAGCACAAGCGGACTTACTCAATCTTAAGAAGAAAATTGATGCAGGAGCAAGTCGTGCGATTACTCAATTTTTCTTTGATATTGATAGCTATCTTAGATTCCGTGACCGCTGTGCAACTGTTGGCATTGATGTTGAAATTGTGCCAGGTATTTTACCCGTTTCTAATTTTAAACAATTAGTAAAAATGTCAAAAATTACCAATGTGAAAATTCCAAGTTGGATGAATAAATTGTATGAAGGATTAGATGACGATCAAACTACTCGTAATTTACTCGGTGCGAGTATTGCAATTGATATGGTGAAAATTCTGTCAAAAGAAGGTGTAAAAGATTTTCACTTCTATACATTAAATCGCTCTGAATTAAGTTACGCAATTTGCCATACTTTAGGTGCTAGACCCTCTATAAAAAACTGAAAAAAACCCCTCAAAACTCTTGAGGGGTAAATCTTTTGATCTAATTCTGGAGGTATGAATTAATGTCTTATCAAAGGAGACAAATAAAACAAGATCAAAAGTAAAGGAGGAAATAAAGTGGCTCCTCTTGCTGGACTTGAACCAGCGACATACGGATTAACAGTCCGCCGTTCTACCGACTGAACTAAAGAGGAACAAAACGGTGTGAATCTTAAGTGAAATTAAATTTCTCGTCAAAGGGTTAAAGCTAATCTTTGCAATTCTTTAATTTTACGAGTGATTTTTTCCTCATTTATTTACTGCAAATTGCACAATTTGACTGTTTAGGTAATGCCATTTCTCTTACCGAGAAATTCAATCCATCAATCACAAGCAATTTACCCGATAAAGTTTTCCCTATATTCAATAAAACTTTGATCGTTTCTAAAGCTTGCAAACTGCCAATCACTCCCACAATCGGCGCAATAACGCCCGCCTCTACACAACTGAGAACATTATCACCAAATAATTGGCTTAAACATTGATAACACGGTTCATTTTCTTGATAAAGAAAGACAGAAACTTGTCCTTCAAACCTAATCGCCGAACCTGAAATTAATGGCTTTTTAGCGGAAAAACACGCTTGATTTAATTGATTACGAATTTCGACATTATCCGTACAATCCACAACGGCATCATATTGCGGAATAAGTGTACTCAACTCCGATTGAGACAGCTTTTTATCTATCGTTTCAATTTCAATATACGGGTTTAGTTGTGATAAACGTTGCTTGGCTGATTCTACTTTAGATAAACCCACCATCTCGTCCGTATATAATATTTGACGTTGCAAATTAGATACCGAAACCGTATCAAAATCGACTAAAGTTAAATGCCCCACTCCACCACTTGCTAAATATTGTGAGGCGGAGGAGCCTAACCCTCCAAGTCCGATAATTAATACTCGACTCTCTTTCAGTCTTTCTTGCCCCTCAAAATCAACGCTTTTTAGCATGATTTGACGGTTATAACGTAGCATTTCTTGATCTGTTAATTCCATAACCTAATCTAAAAAGCCCTCTAGTAATGTGTTTAAAAATAACTTGCCATGCTGAGTAATTTGCCAATGGCTCGCTGTTTCTGTAATGTAATTTTCAGATAAAGCCCAATCCATTGTTGTCCGCACGATTTGCTCATTCAGCCCCGTATAAGCTTCAAATTGTTGTTTAGGCACAGCTTCTAACAATCTAAAACGATTCATAAAATATTCAAAAGGGCGATCTGCGAGTTCAATCGGATCTTGCTGATACAAATACTCCCCTCGCATATAGCCTTTCGGGTGTTTTGTTTTACTAAAGCGGTAAATATTTCCATCAGGGTAGCTAATTTTTCCGTGAGCCCCACAACCAATCGCTAAATAATCGCCAAACCGCCAATAATTGAGATTATGTCGGCATTGATAGCCTTTTTTAGCATAGGCTGAAGTTTCGTACTGTTCATAACCTGCTTTGATCAATAATTGATGACCTTGTTCAAATATATCCCATAAATCATCATCGTCTGGCAATGTAGGCTGGCGATAATAGAACATCGTATTCGGTTCGATTGTCAATTGATACCACGACAAATGAGGCGGAGATAATTCAATCCCGCGTTCTAAATCTGCCAAAGCTTGTTTCACAGATTGGTTAGGTAAACCATGCATTAAATCAATATTAAAACTGGTTAAACCATTTTTTGCAGCATTTTTAGCAAAACCGACCGCTTGTACCGCTTCATTATTATCATGAATTCGCCCTAATTTTAATAATTTTTCAGGCTCAAAACTCTG
The DNA here is from genome assembly GCF_009684715.1 of Otariodibacter oris. Lineage (NCBI taxonomy): Bacteria > Pseudomonadati > Pseudomonadota > Gammaproteobacteria > Pasteurellales > Pasteurellaceae > Otariodibacter > Otariodibacter oris. The sequence continues at coordinate 1,106,864 of NZ_CP016604.1, forward strand.
CACGCCCATTGAAATACGATTCACACCACCTTGTGCATAACCAATAAAACGCTCTGCCTCCGCCGTACCAGGATTAGCTTCTAAGGTAATTTCAATATTTTCTTCAAACGCAATATATTGCTGAATATTCTCTAACAAATAAGCAATACCCTCTGCTGAAAATAAGCTTGGTGTGCCTCCGCCAATGAAAATGGAATGTAATTTACGATCTTGAATCGCATCTTTATGCGAACTCAAATCCTGTTTCAAATCATTTAATAGGTGTTGTATATAGTCGGTTTCAGGAATAATACCTTTTTGAGCGTGCGAATTAAAATCGCAATATGGGCATTTTTGCACACACCACGGAATATGAATATAAAGGCTTAGGGGAGGTAAAGTGAGTTTCACAAAGATCCATTAATAATAAAAAATGGCGACATTATCCCTTGTCGCCATTCTCTTGTCTATCAATTCAGTGTTTTTTGAATACTTAGGGATAATTAATCACAAGGCACGATTTTAATCGCAAGCCCACCTGTTGAGGTTTCACGATATTTAGCATTCATATCACGTCCTGTTTCATACATGGTTTCAATGACTTTATCCAAAGTAACACGAGGTTCTGAAGATAAACGTAACGCCATTCTGCACGCATTAATTGCCTTAACTGATGCAATAGCGTTCCGTTCAATACAAGGGACTTGCACTTGCCCGCCAACAGGATCACAAGTCAATCCTAAATTATGTTCCATTCCAATTTCAGCTGCTGCACAAACTTGTTCTGGTGTACCGCCCATAATTTCAGTTAGCCCTGCCGCCGCCATAGAACATGCAACACCCACTTCACCTTGACACCCCACTTCTGCTCCAGAAATTGAGGCGTTCATTTTATACAATGAGCCGATTACACTAGCCGTTAATAAATATCGCTCGACCGTTTCAGGCGTTAACTCGCCAACAAACTGCCGATAATACGCCAATACAGCAGGCACAATGCCACAAGCTCCATTTGTTGGAGCGGTAACTACTCTCCCGCCCGCTGCATTTTCTTCATTGACCGCTAAAGCAAATAAATTGACCCAATCAATAATTTGCATCGGATCGCTATTTAATTTACTCGATGCTTGCAGTGTGCGACGTAATGCAGCTGCTCGGCGAACCACTTTCAATGGACCGGGTAACAGCCCTTCTGTGTGCATACCTCGCTCAATACATTCATCCATCGTTTGCCACACTTTAGCAAGGTAGTCTTGTATTTCCATTTTAGAATGGATCGCAAGTTCATTCTTCCAAACTAAGCTAGATAACGGTAAGCCCTGATTTTTACAGTGTTTTAGTAAATCTGCTGAGCTTTTATAAGGAAATGGAACCTCTACACTTTCCTGCTTGGTCAGATCGAATTCATCTTCTGAAACAATAAAACCACCGCCGATTGAATAATACGTTTGTTCAAATAAGAGCGAATCGTTATTGAATGCTCGAAGAATCAACCCATTTTCATGACGAGGTAAAAAATCATAGTGAAATGGCATATCGTTGAAAAAATCGAATGCGATCTTTTTGCTATGAGCAGAAAATGCTTCCGCGACAACGAGTGTTTTATCCGCTTTAACTTCAGCGATCACGATTTCAATACGTTCAATATCTACATTATCAGGCAAATCTCCCATAAGCCCCATAACAATGGCAATATCTGTACTATGTCCTCTACCTGTTAAGGCGAGAGAGCCATAAACATCAACTTGCAAGCGGTCAGTTTGAGCTAATAATTTGCGATTAATTAATTGATCGACAAACAGCTTAGCTGCTTTCATTGGACCAACGGTATGAGAACTCGACGGTCCAATTCCCACTTTAAACATATCAAATACACTAATCATAAAACCTACATAACCAATAAATAAAACGAAATATTATCTCTTTAAAATAATCCATAGACTGTTGCAGAAATGGCAATACAACCCATGATTACCACAAATACATTGCTCCATTTCCCTCTAAATTGTTGTAGTGCTGGGATCTTATGAATTGCATACATTGGCATAATAAAAAGAATCATGGCAATAATTGGTCCACCTAGACTTTCGATAAAACCAAGAATACTTGGGTTTAAGGTTGCCACAATCCATAAAATAATGAAGAAAACCACCGCTGTGATTTTTTTACATTTTGCAGGCTCAATTGGATCTGTTCTCATTTGATTGATAAGACCGACCAATCCTTCTCTCGCACCCAAATAATGCCCGAAGAAAGAGCTACCGATAGCAAGAAATGCGACAAAAGGCCCAAAGTAAGAAATAATCGGATTATCAAATTTATTCGCTAAATAAGATAAAATCGAAATATTTTGGACTTTCGCTTCTTGTAATTCATCAGGTGTCAGCGTGAGTACACAACTAAACACAAAAAACATCACGAACAATACAAGAATCATTGCCGTTGAACGTAACACTCGGCTACTTTCTACATCCACTTTATTTGCTTCTTGATAAAAACGCTGTTGTGATAAAGCAAAAGACGAAATTGCGGGAGAATGATTGAAAGAAAAGACCAATACCGGAATCGTTAGCCATAGTGTCAGAGCAAAATTATCACTATTCGGCATTTGGTTTAAAATTGCCCCATTCCAATGTGGAATTAAATATAAAGATAAACCAAATAAAATTGCCACAAGAGGATAAACTAAAAGTGTTGTAATTTTTAACATCGTTCTTTCATTTAATAACATCACACTAATCATGATTGCAATTAATATAAATGATAAGACAATTCTTGGTGGCGGGGTAAAGTGTAACTGATTCTCGATAAAAGAGGAAACCGTATTGGTAATCCCTACACCATAAATCAACAAAATTGGGAAAATGGCAAAAAAATACAATAGCGTAATTAATTTTCCTGCTCCATCACCAAAATGCTCTTTAACCACTTGGGTAATATCACTACCAGTTTGATAAGATGATAAAACAAAGCGAGCTAATCCTCGGTGAGCTAAATAGGTCATTGGGCCGACTAAAAGTGTCATGATAATTAACGGAAAAAAGCCACCCATACCGGCATTGATTGGAAGAAATAGTACTCCTGCTCCAACTGCTGTCCCAAAGAGATTTAAGATCCAAGTAAGTGCAAAACGTTTTGACGTAAGATTATCCATAAAAATACATCCTCACAAATAATGATTTTATTGTAATAAAGAAAGCCCCATATTGAGCGGAAAGGATCATAGTCCTAGAAAATAAAATCACAAATGAGAAGTCACTTAAATATGATCTAAATAAAATTTTTCTCACTTCTAATAAATTAACCGGTCGATTATACAGCAGTCAGAATATCTAAATTTATAAGACTGCTTATATATCAACCGGTTATCTATGTTACAAAATTAATCTTAGTAATCAACAAATAGGGATGTGTTTAATGTTCCCCAAATCCTTTTAATCCAACAACGTGTACATACTCTTGGTTATTAGCAATTTTACGCACCAATTTATAGGTTGTTCCTCGTTCTGGGCTAATGTTTTCAGGGGCTGCAATCAATAATTGCATATCTAAACGTTCACACAATTCAAATAATGTATTGATTGACATCGCATCTAAACGAGCCGCCTCATCTAAGAAGAGTAAACGACAAGGTAAAATATCTTTCGCACGTAAACGGCGAGATTCTTCTTCCCAGCTTTGTACAACCATCAATAAGATAGACATACCCGTACCGATTGCTTCCCCTGTTGAAAGTGAGCTACTTTCTGCTCGCATCCAACCATCTGCACCACGGTAGGTTTCGACTTCAAGGTCAAGGTAATTGCGGTAATCTAACAATTCCTCACCAATGGTTTGTGGCGTACGTTGTCCCATTTCAATATGTGGATTGACACGTTTATACAACATCGCTAATGCCTCAGAGAAACTTAATTGTTGATTCTCGAAAAGATCGCTATGTTGCTCACGTTCACTCGATAAGGCATTAAGTAAAATTGCGTGAGTATCACGAATATTCACCACTAAACGCACCCCTTTTACTTGACCAAAGGCGATATTTTGTAGTCCTTGGTTAAGTTGTAGAATACGGTTTTGCTCACGCTGAATAGTTTTGCGTAAAATATTTGCCACACTTTCCGCACTGATCGCCAATTTCTTCTCACGGCTCGTTAATTCATTCGTTAAACGAGATAACTCAATTTCCATTTGCTCAATCGCATCAATCGGATCATCTGTTTTGATAATATCTTGACGAATACGCTCACGTAGGTGTTGATAGACGGAAATAAAGAACGCAACTTTATGCTCTGGTTTACGACTATCTTCGGACAAACGTAAGGTATCACGTAAATATTCATTATCCGCAACCGCTTGACGCAACGCACCCAACGCTTTATCAGAAATAGAGCGTAATTCTTCGCTAGAAAGATAGGCTAACTCACGACGATTTAAGCGTTTTTCGACATCACTATCCCGTGACATTTTCAACACTAAACACCAACTTTGTTTTGCTTGCACCACAATTTCACGTTGAGTATGGTAATCACGTTCTGCTTTACGCACTGCTTTAAGCATTCCGTCCATTTCGGCTTGAATTACAGCTACTTGTTTTTCAACATAGCTACGACGTGTACGTTGTTGATTTAAGCGTTGTTGTGCCTCATCACGACGAATAGTTGCTCGCTCTACTGCCTCTGGATCATTACGAATACCGTATTCATCCATTTCGTGCAGTAACTCTTGCAATAATTGATTTTTGGTGTCGTAAGTACTGCGTAATACCGTTAAAACTTGATTATATTCCGCTAATTTTGCTTGAGATTGGCGTAATTGCTCACGGGCTTTCTCACGATCAGCTTGTGCATTTGCTAATTGCTGACGGAGTTTTTCATTTAATGCTGAACCCTCTGCACCAACACTATCTTCATAGCTAAAGTGCAAACGACGATTCATTACATCTGCAAGGCTAAATACTTTCTGTTTTAGCAATTTTTGTTGCTCAACTGACCGCTTGTAATCCGCTTGTAATTGGTCAAATTGAGTTGGATCGCTCTTTAACGCCACCGCAATTGGCTCAAGTTGTGCTAAATATTGCCCAAATTGACGAATATATTGTTCATCTTCTTGTGCTTCTAATAATTGCTCACGATAAATTTCAACTTTATCGGCTAACGAATCATCCGCCAATAAGCTGACTTGTGGTAACAATTTATTCAATAATTGCAATTCAGCTTTGACATTATCTAACTGATGGCGAATTTGTTGTTCTTGCCCGCTTGCTTGGGCTAAGTCACGCTCAATTTCTGCTTGTTGTTGAGTGATTTCTTGCATTGCTAATTCAGGATCAGGCTGAAATGCAAGGGATAAATGTGTACCAACAAATTGACTTAAATGTTGATATAAACGTTGGCATTTCTGCACATCAAAAGCTTTTTCTGCGTGTTGTTCAGACGTTTCATCACGCTCGATTTTTAATTTTTCAAGCTGTTGCTCACGAGATGCACGGCCAAATAATGGTACTTCTGGGAATTTAGAATAACGCCATTGACGATTTGATACCTGTACCACAACCCCATCAGCGACTTCTTCTGCATCAAATACATTATCATCAAATGAATTCGGATCTCCCTCGATTAAATAGAGATCATCAGGGCAATCATCTAAATCAGCAAGTTGCTGTTTAACTGACTCTAAATCCCGCACCACAATAGCGTGACGAGCTTCGCCATATAAGGCGGAGAAGTAAGGTGCATCTTCTAAAGATACATCTTCATACAATTCAGATAACAGCACACCGCCTAACTTTTCGGCTAAAGGATTTAAGCGAATATCTTCTGCCCCATCTGGTTGACTTAAGCGGGAAATTTGCTCATCTAAACTTTGCTCTTTTCTGGCTAATTTATCTCGAGCTAATGTCGCCTCTCGCTCTTTACTTAACGTATTTTGCATAAATTGCATTACAGCTTGGCTTGCTTCAAAGGTTTCGCCACATTGCTCTTGTAAACGAGCCAATGCTGATTGAGCCGTATGCCACGCAGGTGCAGATTGAGCTAATTGTTGATATTGTTTAGCCAGTTGATCACGTTGCTGACGATGGGTTGAACGCATTTCAACAAGTTCTGATAATTCGCCCTCTAAATCTTCTAAGCGAATTTGTTGCTCTTCATAATAACTATCAAGATCTGCCACATTATCAAGCGTAATCGTTGATTGCGATTTCTGAGCAAACTCATTAAATAAACGCTCTGCATTTTGTTGTTGATGCAAACGTTGCTCTAATTCTGCTAATTTTTGACGTAAAGTCACCGCTTGTTGAACCTGTGCTTTTTGATTTGGGTAAGAATCTAATAATGCTTTTGCCTCATCCCACGCTTGCAAGCGGTCTGTTCCACCTGAAATTTTGCAAACTAAATCGTACGCCTTATCAAATTGACTTTTCGCCATATCCGATACAGAAAGGCGTTGCTCTAAATCGAATACTGTATCTGTGATCTCATCTGCTTGAGCAGAAAATTCCGCGTGGTAATCTTCCACATTATGTAAATCAAGCTGTGGTAAACCACATAATTGTTTCGCTTTTTCTAAGGCTTGGACTGCTTGCTGATACTGTAAGGCTCTAGTTTGTTGGGCATCTAACGCTTGCTGATAATCTGCCATTTGTGTACGCAAATCTTCAACTAATTCATCCGATGAATCCGCTTTTTCTTGGGCATATTCCACTTGCTCGTGAACTTCTTCCACCGCAATTTGTTGCTCTTCTAATTTTTCAGATAACTCTTCAATATCAATTTGGTAACGTTCAACCTTTTCTTGATGACGCATTGCATTCGATACAAGATTAAGATGATCGGTCGCCTGATTATATTCTGTCTCTAATTGTGATTCGGATTGAGATAAATCTTCCGCCTCTTTGCTAAACTCGACTAATCGTTGTTGCTCTGTGGTTAGCTTAGATTTCGCTTGATACCATTCTTGACGTTTTTCTACAGCATCTTTAACGTTACCCTGTCGCTCATTTGCGTGACGCATATAATCTGCGGACACATAATTGGTCGATTCCGTAATTAACTTTCTAAACATATCACGATCAGATTGAGTTAATTTGATCGCTTCTAATGTCATACGGTTTTCACGCAATGCTGATTCCATATCTTGGAAAGCTTGTTGCACACCTGTATTTTCCGGTAACAAATAGTCACGCAAAGATTTAGTAATTACACTTGAAATCCCACCATATAATGAGGCTTCAATTAATTTATAGAATTTGCTACGATCTGAAGAAGAGCGTAAACGTTTTGGCAATACGCCTAAATCAAATAAGAAACTGTGATAATCGGTAATCGCATTGTATTGTTTGAAAGTAACCTCTGACTCTTCAAATTTTTCTTTTAAGTCATTTAATGCTAAAACACGGGCATTTCTATCGCCAACCTGTTCCGTTAAGATACTGATAATCGACTGCGTTTTTGGAATATTTTGCAAGGAAAAAGACTTAATATCGACTTTCTTATCTCGTCCTGCAATTTGTTGTAATCGCACACCTGAAATAATGCGTTCTCCACGGGAATTTTCGCTTTCTAATACGGCATAACAAACACCTGCTTTTAATTTGCCGTATAGTCCTTTATCTCTTGAGCTTGAAGTGGAACCCGCTTCGGTGGTATTACGGAAGTTTAGCAAGCTTAAATCGGGAATAAGTGCAGTCACAAAGCCCGCCATTGTGGTGGACTTCCCTGCCCCATTACCACCTGATAAGGTCGTAACCAATTCGTCTAAATCAAAGGTACGAGCAAAAAAACCATTCCAGTTAATTAGTGTTAATGAGCTAAATTTCCCACGGACAATCGCCTCCGCACGAGTAAGCGGTGTGATTGGTGCAACAGTTTGCGATACGCTATTTTCCATTATTCTTCCTCACCCATTAATTCAGTTTCATCATCAGAATCTTGTTCAATTTCATCTTCTACTTCTATGTCTTGTAAATCCATTGGAGTGGTTGCTTCCCCAAGTTGCAATAAACGACGTTGTGCTTCCCTTGGATCTTCTCCTGAACGGACATCTGCACCAAAACGGAATACTGACTCTGAAATAATAAATTTTTTGCTGTTCTGATCACCTACTCGACTAATCATGCCAATACGTTGTAAACGACGTAACGCCCCCCCCACTTTTTCTTGCAATTTCGCCTTATCTAAATCCGAACCGCTAGAACGAGGATTGACCGCTTTTAATAATTTTGTTTCATCCGCCAAGCTCAATAATTCTTGATAGACTTCGTCATAACTAAAAATACCCTGTTGTGCCAAACGTTCTGGACTAAGATAGAGATAACAAAGCACTTTTCCCACTAGCATTTCCATTTCACTCATCATACTGCGAGGAATCAACGTTGATGCACGAGGACGTAAATAATAAAACCCTTCTGGTGCACGAATTAATTCAACGTGATAACGACGGTAAAAAAGCTCTAATTCAGCTTGATAATCCATTAAAAAAGCGTGTTCATCCAACGCTTCAATGCCAATATGTCTCCCTGAACGTAACTGGCTATCTAGTGCAGGGAAAATAGGATTAGCAATCGCTTGTGCTAATTTCGTTGGGATAAGATCTTGGGTTTCTGTCATAGTTATTTCTCAGTCTGTATGCTGTATTTTCAGTATTCGTTATACATTCGCTTGTTTTGGTAAAATTTTACTCAAATCTGACCGCTTATACTTTATATTGATCGATTACATTCGCCTGAACTTCGGCACCATTGTCATTAATGGCTTTCCAATTTGGGTAAACCGCTTGGTTATCATCACTTGCCATACCCAATTTAACCGCTTGATCAACAATAATTCTTGCTACATCAAAATGACGAGAAAGTGGATATTTCGCAAGTTGCTCTTTTAAAATTAAGCTTAAATCAATTGGCTTACCTTCTTCACGGTAAGGAATAAGGTGGGCTTGCATAATGGCAATAATTTGCTCTTGCACATCAGAAAGTGATTCATATTCTAATTCGCTTGGTAATTCACCAACAGCCTCAGCATCATTCAACTCGCTTTCATCATCACGCAAGTCTAATAAGCTATCGGCTTTAGCAGTATAAAGCATCCAAGGTGCATCAAAATAATCTTGAATGGATTGTCGTAAACGTTGCCCGAATACGCGATTTTTATCCATATCTATTGCAGTACGGATAAATTTATGCACGTGGCGATCATAACCAATCCATAAATCAATGGCTTGTTGTCCCCAGCTAATAATGCGATCTAGCTTGTTTTGTAAATTAATGACCACTACGTCGATAAAATCCAAATCGCGGCGTCCAATCAAACAACTTTGAATACGCAATAATTGTGCTTGCAATTTATCGCCAGCAGCATTTAAGGTGTCTTGTAACTCTCGTAAATTAACTGACGTTTCATCTAATAATTGCTGACAAGTTGCTATCGCTTCGTGCCAATTTTGACTCAGTAATGCAGCAATACGTTCACGGATCTGTTGCTGATTTTCATCCATCATACGTTGAGAAAGATCGATGCTATCGAAAATTTCTGCTACGGAATATTTTAATGGGGCAAAAACTTGTTGTCGCCAAAAATGTTCATCACCATCCTCTTCTGCGGAGGCTGATGCACGCTGAATCTCGTTTGCGACAATGGAAAGTTGAAGTGATAATCGTAATGTTGAAAATTCACGTTGGCGAATATAGTAACTCGCAACCCCGACACCTAATGGTGTAAGGCGGTAAATAGCTAGCCCTTCAGTAAATTCACTGCTAAATCGGTTTAAAAATCGCTGTTTAACCAAATCGTTGATTGCGTTATTAGCACGCTGAATAAGTGTTGCTTCAGACTGTTCAAATCCTTCAGAAACATAGCGAAACAAATCAAGCAAATCGCTTTCTAATAACTCACTATCCAATCTGTCATTATTATAAAGTGAAATGGCTAACAAAAAGGAAAGGCGGTCAGTTGGCAATGAAAGGGAAAATTCACGTTCTTTCGTCCATGAGATAAGTTCTGGAAGGGTTTGAACTAATTCGTTATGCATAAGCAAGTCAATTACCATGATTGATCAAAAATGGCTATATTGTAACTTAATCAGCTTCAAATAGGAAAGGTAAGCGGTTAGATTATGCGATTTTTTTGCATAAATTCTGGATCATTAATTTTGCGATATTCACTCCACTCACTTTCTCAATCATTTCTAGCCCTGGACTTGCATTTACTTCAAGAATCATCGTGCCAGTTTGTGATCGAATGAGATCAACACCCGCTACATCTAACCCTAGTATTTTAGTTGCTTTTATCGCAATTTCTTGCTCTTGCTCCGTTAATTCAATAATTTCTGCGTGGCCACCTTGATGAATATTGGCACGGAACTCACCGCTTGCACCAAATCTTACCATGGTTGCTACCACTTTATCGCCAATCACAAAAGCTCGAATATCTTGTCCGCTTGCTTCTTTGATATATTTTTGTAAGAGCGATTTTACTTTTGCTCCACGCAAAGTATCTAATAAACTTACCGTACTTCGCTCATTTTCTGACAGCATCACACCAACGCCCTGTGAGCCTGCCAAGGTTTTAATAATTGTACTTGGCGTGAATGATTTAACCGCTTGTGTATTGGAAAATAAGTCACCCGTAAAAGCAGTGTCGGGGACGGGTAAATTAGCTGCTGCCAACAATTGCAAACTTTGCCATTTATCCCGAGCAAATTTAAAGGATTGTGATGAATTTAGCACTGGAATTTGTTGTGCTTCAAAATGTGATAACACATAACACCCCATTTCAGTACTGGTTGTGCCAAATCTGGGGATAATAGCGGAATAGTGATCGACTAATTGAGGTAAAGGGCGGTTTTTATCATAACTTTCACCAAGCTGATAATAACATTGAAACTGCCCTTTCAAGAGGTGTAACGAAAAACGGTTAGGATCCAAAATATCCATTTCAAATCCTAACTGTTCACTTTCTTGCTTTAGCCGTTGGCAACTGTATAGCCGAGGTTCACGGCAAAGCATCAATAATTTCATCGTTTCAATAAACCTTGTTTTTGTAAATATGGCAATACATTCGGACGAACTGGTTGTTCTAGTGCTTTTTTAATACCATCTTGCCAGTGTAATCCTTTTCCTGAACGTTTTTCATAATAATCAAATAATTCTTTATTATAACTATCTACTGCGGTTTTATCTAATTCAGGATAGCTATTTTCATAAAGCATTAACTCTTTAGGTACTCGTGGTTTTAATCCTGGGTCTTGATCTGGATATCCTAGACATAATCCAACTAAAGGGGCACAATATTCAGGTAATTGTAAAAGCTCTGATACTTGTTCAATGTTATTTCTTAATGCACCAATATAAACCCCACCTAGATCTAGCGATTCAGCAGCCAACAGCACATTTTGAGCCATAATTCCAGCATCAACTGCACCAATTATTGTGACTTCAGCCCAATCTAGCTGAGCATCAGGATTAAGCTGATGATGTTTTTGAAAATCAATGCAAAATACTAGAAATTCCGCACATTCTTCAACGTAAGTCATACCCGATGCTTCTTTAATACCCTGACGAATTTTAGGATCGGTTACACGAACAATAGATACCGCTTGAAGATGATTTGAACTCGATGCCCTACGCCCTGAATCAATCAGCGTATTGAAAACTTCTTCTGAGATAGGTTGATTAGTAAATTTACGAATAGAACGATGAGATAAAATAGTCTCAACTGTTTGTTTACTGTTCATTTTTATATCCTTTGTTAATAACTCATTTAATCAGTCGTCACATAGGTTTTCCATCGGTTTTTATCATCGATTATAATTTTTCTAAATATTGGCGACCACCTAAATTTCTAATTTGAGAAATTATCCATTGTTGCTTTTTACGCATTTGCGCATTTGGATTTGATACCTTAAAAATAAGAGGATTAGGCAATGATGCTGCAAGTAGCGAAGCTTCAGATAAATTAAGTGATGACGCACTTTTATGGAAATAGTGCTTGGCAGCGGCTTCTACACCAAAAATTCCTTCACCAAATTCTGCAATATTAAGATAAACCTCAAGTATTCGTTCCTTACTCCACAGTGTTTCAATCAATAAAGTCAAAGGCAATTCGATGCCTTTTCTGATCCAACTTGTGCCATGCCAGAGATAGAGATTTTTGACCGTCTGTTGTGAAATGGTTGATGCTCCTCTTAACTTAGCATCCCCAAATATGCTTCCAGTCACGACACTTTTGATTGAATCCCAATCTACACCATAGTGCTGATCAAATTTTTGATCTTCCCCTGCAATCGCCGCCATCTTCATCTGCCATGCAATCTTATCCGCACGTACCCATTCGTAATTTTGTTGATAATCAGAGCTACCGATATGCTCAATTTGTTTCTCGAGCATATAGGCAGAAAATGGAATAGGAACTAAAGAAAACAGCAAAGTGAGTAAGAAATAAAAACTGCTAAATAATACCACTATTCGACTAATAAAAAACCATAACCAGCCTTTTATTGTTTTTATTTTTGAGGAAGGAATAAAATATTTACGCAAACACCATTTTGTTAAACTAAAACTAACCTTCACCATTTAACTTATTACTTATCCAATCACGAATTTCTGGCTCAATTGTTTTTAACATATTTGAACCTCGAGTTATAGTTGCTGCACTGGTATTGAGTTGCTGTTGGATCTCTCTTTGAGAGTCTTGCCCATTTAACAATGCATCAATTATTTGTACTCGTAATCCTAATGAGCTTCGCTCATCAGTTGTTAATAACATTGATAGTAACTCTTCCACACGATCTTCCACAACGGATTGTTTCAGCAAATCAATAAATCTCTGCCATTCTTTTGGATCTCTTTGTTGATAAAGTGCTTTCATAATCATTCGCTTTAAAATAAAAATAAATGATGACATGCAGATTATTGTCTGCATCTCACCGCTTGTTTACTATTTTTCTATTTACCTGTACGTTGATCATCTAATTCCGCACCTTTAGGTACATCAAATTTAAATAAATTTGTTGGTAAAGTTGCTGTTGTAATATTTCTCAAGATATAAAGATTACTCTGCCCATCATTCTCAATAGTACTAAAGCCTTTTAATAGTCCAGTACTATCAATACGAATATCAAATTGCTTAATATTACTTTTTGACTTTGGCTTTAACGTAAAACTATCTACATTTTGCTCAACATTGTACTCATTCCAATGATTTTTATCATTGCTTGTTAACAAAACAAAAGGCGTATTATTCACCGCATCACCTACCCAATTTGCAGTAACTTGTGACACAAAAGGATCATAAAACCAAACCGTTTTTCCATCAGAAACAATTAAATTTTCTTGTGGTGCTTTTGTATCCATTCTAAATAGATTAGGACGCTTCACTTGAAACGTACCTGAACCTTGTTGCACAACGGCACCTTTACTAGAACGTACTGTTTGCTGAAAATCAGCACTATATTGAGTGACGGACTCTAAGCGTTTTTGCAATTCTTGTACTGATTGAGCATCAGCAAATACCCACGATGTTACTGATAAACAAGACAAGCCAATGAGTGCCTTTTTGAAAAATTTATTCATTATGTACCCTTTTAATTTGGAATAACTGGTTGGACAAGTTCAGTATAAAAAGTTCATTTCGACTGAATCAACTAAAAGCGAATGCCTGTTCCCAAACCGAACCCAACCCCGACACCATTGGATCCGCCACCTGCATTAACACTCCCACCAATAGCACATCCTGCTAGAGTAATTGCCATTATTAAGACCAAAAATTTCTTCATTCCTTATTCCTTTTCATTGAAAACTGATATACATTCACTACTATTCAATCGCCATTCTACTTGTTTTAAGTATATCAGATCAATTTTAAAGGAAAGTTTATGAAAAAATTATCACAATATCTCTTATTTACCTTCTTTTTCATAACAACCTGCCATGCAAACATTAATATTACTGAAGAAGAAATCAATAGTTATCTAGGTAATGAGTTAGATAAGAAAGTCACACTTAAAGATTCTGTTGGTATTCATAGGATATTTGAACTTGATTATGACCTACACGATCTCAGTACTCAAATTGGAAGAACTTCAGATAAAAATGTAGAAGTCTCAGGAACTGTTGATGGCTTGTTAAAAATAAAGAGAAAGCAGTATCCCGTAAAAATTGATCTTAATATTGCCACAATGCCTTACTACGATCCAAATAAAGGCGAATTATTCCTAAAAGATATTAACTTAAAAAACTGGAAAATTTCGCCTGACAAATATCAAGATGATTTACAGTATTTCATGCCTTTTATCATTGACGGTTTATCTTCAATATTAAACTCTACGCCAGTCTATACACTTGATGAAAGTAGAGCCAAAGAGTTACTCATCAAAAAATTTGCAGAAAAAATTGTGGTAACAGATGGTGCATTACAGTTAGAAACATCGATATTTTAAACTTTTTATTAAAAATTTTGTGATCAATGTCTATATTTTAAATATTGCCAATTGAGAATCTTATTTTTTTTATTAAGATCAACGGCGTATAAACAATAACGGAGATATTACAATGGAAATTGGCGTCGTAAAATGGTTTAACAATGCGAAAGGATTTGGCTTTATTACATCAGATGTATTTGAAGGCGATATTTTTGCTCACTTTTCAGTAATTGAAGGTGAAGGCTACCGCTCACTCAAAATGGGACAAAAAGTCCAATTTGAATTTACTAACGGTGATAAAGGGGCTTCCGCATCTCGTATTGTACCAATCATTGAATAGTTTACCCCAAATTCTATCTTACTATTCTAACCAATTGTTCTTTTAAAAATAGAACAGTTTTGGTTTTTATTCTCAATTATAAATATAAAAAAAGCACAGCCATATCCATTATATCACTGTGCTTTTTTAGTTTTAAATCAATTTATATCACTCATTAAGCAAAATCCAGTAACTCAGGATTAATTGGCGTATTAGCGATATTATTAACATAGTTACATAAGGTTGCTAAACTTACACCAAGGATGACATCAATTGCATTTTGTTGAGTGTACCCTGCATCAAAGAAAGCTTTTAATTGTGCTTCAGATAATTTTGCTTTTTGTAACATCACTGTCAAAGTAAAGCGAGCCAATGTATCTAATTTAAGATCATTTTCAATACAAGTTGTTGCACGAATTGCTTCTACTACATCTTTAGGCATATCTAGTAATTTTAATGCAATCTTCGTATGCCCTGCTACGCAAAAGCCACAACCATTTACCACTGCTGCAGTAATTTGCACGACTTCCCTTTCTTCTGCTGTTAGACTATTTCTTCCATTAATTCCGCCAACAGTACGGTATGTTTCTAATGCAGTTGGTGCATTCGCTAAAATCCCAATTAAGTTAGGCACAAACCCGTTTGCATTTTTAACTGCCTTTAATGCTTCCTTTACATCTTCTGGCGCTGTTTCATAAGTATGAATTTGAAATGTACTCATCACATATTTCCTTTTAAGTTATCTGAAATCTTTGAAAGATTACCCCTAATAGATAAAAAATAAAAATACGACTTAGCTATATCGAGTACAATTTAGTTATATGTAAAAACTTATTAGATCTAATCGCTTATCTTATTTAACATTATCACAACTGATTTATGTTTAAATCTAAATCAAACCACACTTTGATTCTTTTTAATCTATTTTTATCTCCCAAGGTACTGTATATGGTATTACCTTGACTGTGCATTAGTAAGTTTTTAAGGTTTAGGATCAACCCAACCTCCCGCTCTTAATTTTTGCTCTATATTGCCATATTTACGATTAGCAAAATCACAACAATTTGCATTATGTACCCAAACATCTAAATGCCCTATATGGTAAGTGCTAAACTTTTCAACTTTGATATTGTAAACCGTTTCAAACTTACCTGTCGCTTGTTGGCTGACAATGGTGAGGGTTGGCTAAAATAACAAAAAGTGCGGTTGATTTTCTGTAAGTTTTGAAACTTTTAAAAACTACCGCACTTTTATATTAATAACTTTCAGTTATAAAATAATCACCTTCTATTTTTATAAAATAAATACACTCCAACTAAATAAATTATACTCATTGCAAAACTTATTTTTACCCACACCATAACCAATGGTAGAACCAATACCACTTGCTAATGCACCATCATAAACTGAATTATCTGTTACATACGCACTTAACCCACCTGATAACACGTTCACACCTACCACCATAGCAAGTCCTTTATCCTTAGTTATATAAGCTGTTCCTACATCTAGGGCTAATACTTTTGGATCTATTTTCCCCTCCGTTAATAATTGAGAAGTCACGCTTCCTGTTGCTCCAACACCAATGGCAATTTTAGTTGAACCAGAAACTGCTGAATTCATTGCCTTTAAGATACTTCCCGTTTCTGCAATCACTTTAGGGGCATTCAATCCACCATATGCCAACGTCATCAAATTCAATCCATCATAAAGTGACTCTCCTAATTTCACGGTAAAGGAATTTTTTATTGCTCCTTGAGTTTTCAAATAAGAGAGCAAATTGCGATCATCTCGAGTTATCCTGTGTGAAAAATCAAGATTATATAACGTCTCAACTGGGAAACCATAAGAGTGTGCAATTTTATGCAACTCTAGGTCTAAATCTCGTCGTTGCTGTTCCGTTAGACTACTCGGATCAGATTGATACTTCATAATATTTTTATCGATCAAATAATCTTTTAGTAGCAAATTTACAACCTCATTTTGTTCCTGAGAAGATAACCATCCTCGTTCATTATATGTTTTAGATAGGTTAAAAAGTCTTTCATCTTCTGCATTGCTAAGAAAATTATTCTCCACCGCCCTTGTCGCAATCCCTGCGGAACTGATACCACTGCCTGTGCTATCGCCAACTAAACCACCCGTTAATCCCCCTGCGATTTGGCTTAGGGTCGCAACAGTTTGTTTTTCAGATTCTGTCAGTTTGTCTGGGGTTTTGTTGTAGAGTTTTTCTGTTATGATTTTCGCACTCAACTCACCCGCAACCGCTCCCGCCGCACCTGCAAGAGCGTGGTTGCCTGTAACCTGTGCTTCTATTGCACCCAATACCGCATGTGCCATTAGGATTGTTACCAATCTCCGCCTTTAATTGCTCGGCATTCACTACCCCTCCTTTAAAGTTCGCATCTTCGCCGGTTTTTATCGTAACCTGTTCTCCGTTAATGTAGCTGTTCTTTTGGGTATTACTTGCTTACCTTTGAGTGTGGAGCCGAGAATATCAATATCTCCTTCTGTCGTTTTAAGGTGAAGATTCCCTGCGTTTATTAGAAACTACAAGCGGTAAGTTTCCTCTTATTTTTTGCAAATTTTGAATGAAATCTTACCGCTTGTGTTGTTGCAATAGAGGGTTAGAAATCCTCGGCGTATTGCATAAAGTCAAATTCCCCCTCTTTTTTGGCGAAAAGGTGGGTGGCGTAGTGGTCGATGGCTTCTGCGGGGTTGCTCAGTTTTTTGATTTTCAATACATCCGCTTGGGGAACAAGATACACATTTCTTTCCTGATTATGGGAAGAGACAAAAAGCTGAAAACCACTTTTATCCCAACTTTCATTTGGGCGGGTATCGAGTAAACAGCGTAACTCAAAATACTTTTCATCATCAAGAAAATCATCTGTATCATATTCTTGTCTAAATGAATGATTGAATTTCGCCTCTAAAAAATCCACATATTTGGGTAACGCATACCCTTTCTTATCTTCAAAACCAGCAATCAATGAATGTAATGGCATTAATAATGTTGAAGGAAGCGTGCTTTTATAAATACCATGCACAGTCTCTTCTATAATACCCCATCGCCTACTCCGATATAGCCAAGAGTTTAATATTGCTAATGGAATAGTTGAGTATTGTTGATTATTTTCAGCATAAGAATAAGGATCATAATAAATAAAATAGGCTCTATCATTTACTACAATTCCTAATTGAGTAAAATCAGTTCCAAAAGGAAAAGGATCATTTGATTTATCAACCCCATAAAAAAATTGTCCTTGTATTAAATACTCATAAGATAACGGTTGCGTATCTTTGAATGGTGCAATAATATACTCAAATAAATCCCCATATTGAAAAAAATTATAATCATTAAATTTTCTATTAAGTTTAGTTAAAGATAAAGACTCATAGGGTATATCATTCATATCATAATAAATTGTTGTAAAAAGCTTACGCAGTTCCTGCTCATTAACAAATTTCATTTTATAACCCTCTTTTTTTAACTTCTTCTGTTACCATATCTATTATTTGATCTTGCCTTGTCTTTATTTTTTGTCTATATTTTAGTGAGATTAGTTCTCCTGTTGACTTAACTTTTTCCCATTCCAATATCTTATCTCCAACTTTCGCTCCTTTTGAAATATTAATATGTAGTGGTGTCGGCTGTAAATTACTTGGATCATTAATCAATGCTTTCTTCACCTCTCTAGGTAATTTATTAAAGCCCGGTATCCTTTTAAACGCCGATTGAGGCAGAATATGGTCGATTGAAACTTTTACACCATCAGGCAATAATTTATATACACCATCCGATGGATCTAAATAATTCACTTTACCCGTTTTTTCATCAACCCAACCACCGACTCTGAGCTTTTGTTCGATATTGCCATATTTATTCGTAAAATCACAACAATTCGCATTATGTACCCAAACACCTAAATGCCCTATATGGTAAGTGCTAAACTGTTCAACTTTGATATTGTAAACCGTTTCAAACTTACCTGTCGCTTGTTGGCTGACAATGGTTAGGGTTGGATAAAAATAATAAAAAGTGCAGTTGATTTTCTGTAAGTTTTGAAACTTTTAAAAATACTACCGCACTTTGTTTAATGGCTTTTAAATATAAAAATCTACCGCCAATTCTTTTTCTTAGACAAACGATGCACTAAGTAAACTGTAACAAACATTAATACAGTATAAAGTGCAATCATTTTAAAAGAGAATATTAAATAATCTTTGCTAAATAGTTGACTATAATCTATATCCCAAAAGGGTATGTTATGATGAATATTCCACGATATTCTAGTCCAAAAAAATGTGAAGATTGCTATAAATATCCACATCAGCATTAAAATAAGAAATATTTTAACCCATACTTTTTTCATTTTATCCTCTTACAGTAGAACACTTATATTTTTCTATTAAATTCTTCACCTAAAGCAAGGTATTTTCCTTAAAATTTAAAGATTTTAAAAAATATGCTGTATTTTTTATCATTATAAAATCAATATTATTTTTTCATTTTAATATAAATAAAAACACCTAACAAATAAATCACAGACATACTCACAACCATTTTTGCCAACAATTCCGTATAGTTAAATATATCCATAAAATTAATATCAAATAAAAATATATTATGATTTAAATTATATAAAATCTTTGCAAGTAAAAAAGCCAAAATTCCACAAACAGAATATCCAGCAAATACGATAAAAAACACATAAAAATAAAGCTTTTTATTTTTCATCAAATTTTACCTCATTCATATAAATATACTGAAAAGCTCTATTAATTAACTATCCACCAGCATTACCTACAATTCTTTTTCTTAGACAAACGATGCTCTAAGTAAACTGCAATAAATAATAATACACTATAAGAGACTATCATTTTCAAAGAAAATACTAATTCCATAAAACTTCTGCCAAGATAGCACTGATAGCCATTGCAAAAGTACACATAACAACTAGAAACAAAAATATTTTAATCCATACTTTTTTCATTTTTTCCACCTCAGGAAAATTATATTGTGCCTCTATATTAATTGGAACAAATGAATATTTATTACTATGTGGGTTAAAATACTTATCCAATGGACTTTTGATTGCTTTAGCCACACCATAACTACTGGCAGAACCAATACCACTTACTAATGCACATTCATTTCATAAGGTAAGATATTCAATTAGAGCAATAAAACATTTTATAGTTATAATCTATGGTCAGTTCCCGATCTCCACTAACTAAAAAACCACTTTCACCTTTACAAAAAACGTAAGAATTATCCTGGGATTTTTTTTCATCAATAGTAAATCCTAATTTTTCTATTTTTTTTATTATGTTTTCTTTATCATAACGATGAGATTGTAAAAAATCAGACTTCAAAATAAATCCTGAATTAACTCGTCCACCAAATTGTTCATACTTACCATTCATTAATTCGATTTCTTCAGTTATCGCATTGTAAATATGTCTGGTTTCTTTCTCTATAGAGTTCCGATTAAACAAATCACCACTAACCAACCCATATAAATTAATACCCAATATAATAAATAGTGCAAAGAAAAACTTCTTGGAGTTAACAAGTTTCATTAATCCCCTCCTATCTTAAACATTTTTCCTGATTTATATTTCCACCTCTACCCCTCACCTACAACAAAGCGGTGAGTTCCGCTTTTATTTTTGCAAAATTTCAGCAACAACTCACCGCTTATTTATCAAGGCTAGTTTCGGTATTTTTTATATTTATCACACATTCTCATATTAAAACTACCTTCCCAACACCAACCTAAATCAGGCTTAAAGCGGTAGCCTAGTTCATAAGCACAGCCATAATGTATTTTACTAAATCTATCCATGGCTAAATCCCACTCTTTCATTTCTTCAGGAGTTAGCTCCCTCTCAGAATAAGCATTATCCAAATATTTTTCTCTTTCAGTCATTGCATTTTCTGCTCTATCATAACACTTTCTAAAATTTTTTCCCTGAAGATAAACCCCATCCTTTTTCCATTGATGCCCTAGAGGTTCCGGACCTACAAAAATTAACCGACACCCAGTAAGCCCTACAATTAAGAATATTAATAGCCAGTTCTTCATTGCAATTTCTCCACTTTATGATTATTAAATTGAATTGTTTTTGTCTTTGGCTCAAATCTACCCCATCTATCTTGATGATGATCTTTCAACTTCTTAAAGTTTTCACTATTTCCAAGAAGAAATCTTTCAGCTCGTTCATCCCTAGCATATATCATTGTATGATCACCTTTAACCATATCAATTATTGGGATATACCATTTCTTCTCAGAGGTGGAATCTGAATTACCAATCCCGATACCATATCGCCCTGCAACCCATGGTAAACCTATCCCCGTAGCAACAACATCGGCAGGGGCGGCGGTGTAAGATACTTGACCCTTGCCAAATAATTCTGCCGCACTATCTACATAGCTTTTCTCTACTCGCCCTAAGGTCAATTTATTCACTAAACTATTTGATTGCATTCAAATTAATACAACAACAAAGCGGTAAGTTCCGCTCTTATTTTTGCAAAATTTCAGCATCAACTCACCGCTTGTTTAATAACAAATTATCTTCCTTCTCCCTTTAAGTTTTTGGGATTGACTAATACGGGTAATGAAATATAACTTTTATTTAGCCCTTTCTCTTTTATAGGTACACTGTCCTAATCGGTTAGCAAATTCAGTATCCCATTCTCGTTGTTCCTTATCCCCTACCCATTTATTTGGATCAGGTCTCATTTGTTTTTCGACTTCTTCAAAACAAATATCATAAATCTCCTTTTCTTTGCCAGATAATTCAAAACCAGTATTATTCCAAAACCTAGTAAAAGTATCCATGCAGCCTGATAACGGTATCATTAAAGCTAATACAGCGATCATTTTCATTATTTTCATCATTTACTCCTCTTTAATTGTTGGATTGACTAACACGGGTAATGAAAGATTCTTCTCATTTAGATCATCAGTTTTCTCTTTTCTCTATTTATTGGAATAATCATCAAAATAAGGATTTTTAATTTCTTTAATAGCCTTTTTCTTTTCTGCAGTTACGAGCAAATTCAGCCCATAATTCTCCTTGAGTTTCCCCATTATAAAATTTACTAGCTTCTTTACGACAAGTTCTATAAACTTCCCTTTCCTTATCAGACATTTTAAACCCATGCTCCCAAAACCACATCAAAGGATCTTTACCCGTTATACAACCACTTAATACAGAACAAGATATTACTAAAATAAAAAAACGCTTCATTTCATAACTCCTTAATTTTTATTTGGCTTAATTAGAATTGGTAGTGATGGATTATCTTTTATACCCTTAGGATCCCACTTTTTATCAAAATCATCAAAATAAGGATTTTTAATTTCTTTAATAGCCTTTTTCTTCTAGACACTTATAAACAACTTCATACCATAACTCTGATTGAGTTTTGTAATCATACAATTTATGAGCTTCATCATGACAAGTGTGATAAGCTTCTCTTTCCTTATCAGACATTTTAAACCCATTATTCCAAAACCAAACAAGAGGATCTCTACTAGTCATACAACCACTTAGTACAAAAAAAGATATTACTAAAATAAAAAAACGCTTCATTTCATAACTCCTTAATTTTTATTTGGCTTAATTAGAATTGGTAGTGATGGATTATCTTTTATACCCTTAGGATCCCACTTTTTATCGCACTGAAAAAGATAAACTTACAACAAAGCGGTGAGTTCCGCTTTTATTTTTGCAAAATTTCAGCAACAACTCACCGCTTGTATGTCAAGGCTAGTTTCGGTATTTTTTATTCAACCTTTTCTTGCTTAATGATCTTACCTTTTTCATACAAAATTCTACTCATCAATTTTCCTTGTGGCGTATAGCCATAAGACCATCCATCAACTAATCCATCTTTTAGTACAGTATGAGATTGCAATTGTCCATTAGGGTAATACACATCAGCATATCTGTTAAATTTTCCGTTCTCAACATAGCTTTTAAAGACTAGCCCGTTCGAACTTGTCGTTTCAAATTCACCCTCTGGTGTATTAGGGGGGACTTGAGGAGTATTAAAAGACTTTGTAGATTGTTCTTGTTCGATAGGTTTAGCATAATCTGGTGTTAATCCTAAGCTGTCCGAAATCTCTACATACTTTTGAGCAAATCCTGTACACCCACTCATTAATATACAAGCCGATACCATCAAGACCTTTTTCATCATAACCTCACTTTAATTTATAGTTCTATATCAGATACAAAATCTGCACCTTATCAATCAGTTAGAACAAATCGATTAAGGTGCAGATATTATTTTTTAGCAATTAAGAAAAGCTAACTTATTTTATTGATTGAGCTTCTACTGCTGCAAATGCCACCATATTAATAATACGACGCACAGATGCTACTGGTGTCAATATATGAGCCGATTTTTTAACCCCCATTAAAATTGGACCAACAGTGATTGCTGTTGTTGTCGCACGTAATAAATTATAGCTGATACGAGCCGATTCAACATTTGGCATAATGAGTAGATTTGCTGAACCTTTTAAGGTACTTTCTGGCATGTATTCGTTACGTAATTTTTCAGATAATGCTAAATCGCCATGCATTTCACCATCAATCATTAAGCTTGGATCACGCTGTTTCACAATTTCAAGCACTTCACGCATTTTTGGCGCACCTAATGAATTAGATGAGCCAAAATTAGAGTGTGAAACTAACGCGACAGCAGGTTCAATACCAAAGCGTTTAACTTCTTCTGCAGCCATGAGTGCAATTTCTGCAAGTTCTTCTGCAGTAGGATTTGCATTTACATAAGTATCTGTCATAAATACATTACCCATTGGTAATACTAAACTATTTAATGCAGCAGGTACTTTCACACCTTCTTTTAAGCCGATAACATCTAAAATAGTGTCTAAGTGACGGCTATATGTGCCAAATAAACCACACACCATACCATCTGCGTATCCCATTTCAACAAGTAATGAGGCGATAGTTGTAGTATTAGAAGTGGTTACACGTTTAGCTATTTCTACTGTGACACCTTTACGGCTCATTAATTGATAATAGCGTTTCCATAATTGCTCATGACGTTCGTCTTGTTCATTGTTTACAATTTCAAAATCAACACCAGCTTCAATTCTTAGTCCTAGTTTTTTAATACGTGAAGTAATAACAGCAGGACGTCCAATTAAAATTGGATATGCCAAGCCCATAGATACAATATCTTGTGTTGCGTGTAAAACACGAGCATCTTCACCTTCTGCTAATACAATACGTTGTTTATTTGCTTTAGCTTGGCTGAAGATTGGACGCATAAATAGGCTTGTTTTGTAAACGAACTGAGTCAATTTATCTGCATAAGCATCCCAATCTGTGATTGGTCGAGTTGCCACACCTGATTCAACAGCGGCTTTTGCAACTGCTGGTGCAATACGAACAATTAAACGTGGATCAAATGGGCGTGGAATAATATATTCAGGTCCAAATTCTGTACCTTCACCACCATAAGCAGACGTTACAACGTCACTTTGTTCTTCTAACGCTAAATCAGCGATAGCGTAAACTGCCGCACGTTTCATCTCTTCATTAATTGTGGTTGCACCAACATCCAATGCCCCTCTAAAGATGAATGGGAAACAAAGTACGTTATTTACTTGGTTTGGATAGTCAGAACGACCTGTACAAATAATCGCATCAGGGCGTGCAGCTTTTGCTTCCGGTGGCGTAATTTCTGGATCTGGGTTAGCTAAGGCAAGAATGAGAGGATGAGCAGCCATCGTCTTAACCATTTCTGGTGTTAAAGCCCCTGCTGCTGAGCAACCTAAGAAAATATCTGCATTTGGAATTGCATCGCCTAAGGTTCTCCATCCATTATCTTCAATCGCGTAGAATTTTTTGGTTTCGTCCATACGATCATCACGATCTTTATAGATCACCCCTTTTGAATCGCACACGACGATATTTTCACGTTTCATGCCTAAAGATAATAATAAATTTAAACATGCAATGGATGCCGCACCCGCACCTGATGCAACTAAACGTACGTCTTCAATTTTCTTATCAATCACTCTTAATGCATTAATAACAGCTGCCGCACTGATAATCGCTGTACCATGTTGGTCATCATGGAATACAGGAATCTTCATTTTTTCGCGTAATTTCTTTTCAATATAAAAACATTCTGGCGCTTTGATATCTTCAAGGTTGACACCACCAAATGTTGGTTCTAGCGCTGCGATGATATCAACAAGTTTGTCAGGATCTTTTTCATCAACTTCAATATCAAATACATCCACTCCGGCAAACTTCTTAAACAATACTCCTTTACCTTCCATTACAGGCTTACCCGCTAAAGCACCGATATTTCCTAATCCCAAAACTGCAGAACCATTAGAAATAACTGCGACTAAATTTCCTTTTGCTGTATATTTATAGGCGGCTAAAGGATCAGCTTTAATTTCTAAGCAAGGTTCCGCTACCCCTGGTGAATAAGCCAAAGCAAGATCTCGCTGTGTTGCTAGTGATTTAGTTGGCGCAACCTCAATTTTTCCTGGAACTGGAAATTCGTGAAAATCTAAAGCAGCTTGGCGTAATTGTTCGTCCATAGTCTTATCCTCAATAATTATTTACATACACTAAAAATTTTTGACATTTTACCTGAAACCCAAAATTGATTTTGTGACACATGTCTAATTTTTCAGAATTTATGAACTCTTAATTCGTCCTTAAAACAAAAATTTTTATAAAAATAAATATTTTATAAAATATATTAAAATTAAATTAAAAGAGTATAAATATAATATTATTTAAAATTAAATGCTAAATATTTAAAATATACAATATATTAATCCAAAAAATACCAAAAAAATTAAATTGCAGAGACTAGACAATATGAAATTTTTCTTGCAGAATCCAAAACAAGATTGTAAATAAAACGTTAAATAATAATGTGGTATGAGTGGAGGATTTAATGAAAAAACTTTCTGGTGCAGAAATGGTAGTGCAATCCTTGCGTGATGAAGGCGTTGAGTACGTTTTTGGTTACCCGGGTGGTTCTGTTCTTGATGTCTATGATGCAATTCACACGTTAGGTGGGATAAAACATGTGTTAGTGCGTCATGAACAAGGTGCTGTACATATGGCAGATGGCTATGCTCGAGCGACAGGTAAAGTGGGATGTGTGTTAGTTACATCGGGACCAGGCGCAACAAATGCCATTACAGGTATTGCAACTGCCTATTCTGATTCTATTCCTCTTGTGGTGTTTTCTGGGCAAGTACCATCTAGTTTAATTGGTTCAGACGCATTTCAGGAATGTGATATGGTGGGAATTTCACGTCCTGTTGTAAAACACAGTTTCTTAGTCAAAAATGCAGAAGATATTCCTGAAATCATCAAAAAAGCCTTTTATATTGCATCAACAGGCAGACCCGGACCTGTCGTAATTGATTTACCGAAAGATGTGGTGAATCCAGCGAATAAATTTAATTATCACTACCCTAAAGAGATTAAATTACGATCTTATAATCCAACGGTACAAGGTCATAAAGGACAGATAAAAAAAGCCTTAAAAGCGATTTTAGTGGCGAAAAAACCTGTGCTATATGTGGGGGGCGGAGTTGTTATTGGGGAAGCAAGTGCACAAGTGACTGAATTTGCCCAAAAACTAAACCTACCTGTAACAAGTTCCCTAATGGGTCTTGGTGCTTATCCAAGTACAGACAAACAATTTTTAGGCATGCTTGGTATGCATGGAACTTATGAAGCCAATACTACGATGCATGAGAGTGACTTGATTATTGGGGTTGGTGTGCGTTTTGATGATCGGACAACAAATAATCTTGAGAAATATTGTCCAAATGCAAGAGTGATTCATATTGATGTGGATCCAACCTCAATTTCCAAAACAGTGCCTGCTTATATTCCAATAGTCGGTAGTGCGAAAAATGTTTTTGAGGAATTCTTAGCCTTATTAGATGATGAGAATTTGTTAAAAAGCCAATCAGATCTGACCGCTTGGTGGGATGAAATTCAGCCTTGGAGAGATCGTCAGTGCTTGCGTTTTGAGAAAGGAGAGGTAATCAAACCTCAAGAAGTAATTCAAACCATCTATAAATTGACTAAAGGTGATGCTTATATTGCATCTGATGTAGGGCAACACCAAATGTTTGCCGCATTATACTACCCTTTTGATAAACCTCGTCGTTGGATCAATTCTGGTGGATTAGGTACGATGGGATTCGGCTTACCTGCTGCGATTGGGGTGAAATTTGCCTATCCAAAAGAAACCGTAGTATGCGTAACGGGCGATGGCAGTATTCAAATGAATATTCAAGAGCTTTCTACTGCGAAACAATATGATACACCTGTGGTGATTGTTAATCTTAACAATAGATTTTTAGGGATGGTAAAACAGTGGCAAGATATTATTTACGCAGGTCGTCATTCTCAATCTTATATGAATTCATTACCTGATTTTGTGAAATTGGCAGAGGCTTATGGGCATGTTGGTATTCAAATTACCAAACCTGAAGAGCTAGAAGATAAGCTTAAAGAAGCTTTCTCAATTAAAGATAAACTGGTCTTTGTTGATGTGCTAGTTGATGAAACCGAACACGTTTACCCAATGCAAATTCGTGGCGGTTCAATGAAAGATATGATGCTTAATAAAACGGAGAGAACAGATGCGTAGAACATTATCAGTATTATTAGAAAATGAATCCGGTGCTTTATCTCGTGTTGTAGGGCTGTTTTCTCAACGAGGATTCAATATCGAAAGCTTAACTGTTGCCCCAACGGATGACGGCAGTTTATCCCGCATGACAATCGTTGCAAAAGGGGATGAAGCCGTTTTAGAGCAAATCGAAAAACAATTACATAAACTTGTTGATGTCTTTAAAGTGATGAATTTAAGTCATCATGAACATGTCGAACGAGAAGTTCTATTAATTAAAGCACATGCTTCTGGTAGCACTCGTGATGAGCTTAAACGGATGGTAGATATTTTTAGAGGACAAATTGTTGATATTACGCCTAAACAATATACAATCCAGCTCTCAGGAACAAGTGAAAAACTCAATGCCTTTATTGAGGCGGTAAAAGCAGAAACAACGATTATCGAGATAGTACGATCTGGAGTAATTAGTTTATCTCGAGGAGACAAGAACTGCTTGTAACTTAATAGGCATATCATATAAGCGGTCAGTTAAACCAACTAATTTGTAAAAATTGTACCGATAACACCTTATTAAAAATCCCCATTTTATTGCATCTAACACAATGCCATATAATGGGTTTTTTTATTATGTCAATCACTATCAATCCACGATTAAATCCCACTTAAAATTGCTTACTTTACAAGCTCACAAGCACCAATTCGGAAAAGTAGCAATTATTCAATGGAAATATGTTATATAGTATATAAGAAACAATAAAAAGAGGCTATAATTGGGAAGCTTAGCGCTCTGAACCTCAAACGATTCAAGTGGTCAGAACGTTATCCTGTTTTGCCAAAATTAAGGTGGTTAATAATGAAAAAAGAAGAAATTAAACAACACTTCTTAGCTCGTCTAGGAAAAGTGCGTTTACGCCCTGGTGGAAAAATTGCAACAGATTGGCTTATCGCCAATGGTGACTTCAATAAGAATAAAAAAGTCCTCGAAGTCGCTTGCCATACTGCAAATATGTCTATCACTATTGCTAAAAATTATGGTTGTCATATCATCAGTACTGATGTTGATGACTCAATGTTAGATAAAGCACGCAAAAATATTGCAGAAAATAAAGTCAGTGAATTAATTGAAGTACAAAATGCTTCGCCAAGTACATTACCTTTCCCAGATAACCACTTTGACGTTGTTATTAATGAGGCAATGTTAACCATGCTATCGAATGAAGATAAAAAAGAAGTAGTCAGTGAATATTATCGTGTACTCAAACCAAACGGATTACTTTTAACTCATGATGTTTTATTAAATGTGGAAGAAAATGAAGCTGAAACAGTGGTATCACAACTTTGTGAAGCGATTGATGCGGAAGTTAGCCCGCTATCAAAATCAGCATGGAAATCTTTGTTCCTAGATCAAAAATTCCGTAATATAGAAACTTTTACTGGAGAGTTAAACTTGCTTTCTCCAAAAGACTGGATTCAAGATGAAGGCGTAGTTGGTACAATAAAAATTGTGGGTAATGCACTCAAAGCAGAAAACAGAGAACATCTTAAAAAATTATTTCAGACCTTTAATGATCCTGAAAATAAACTTGGTTTCATTGTGCTATGTAGCCAAAAATAATGTGGTTAAAACAATAAATATAATGTGTTTCAAATCTTTAGATTACCTGAGAATAAATTAGTATGATTGAAATATTTCAGAATTGGTATAGACAAAAATTTAACGATCCTCAAACAGCTGTTTTAGTCGCGATATTATTGATTGGATTTGGAACACTCTATTTTTTTAATCAAATACTCATGCCACTTTTAATTGCGATTGTTTTCGCTTATTTACTTGAGTGGCCAATTCGTTTCTTTACCAATACGTTAAAATTACCTCGCCTACTCAGCTTAATCCTCGTTTTAGGCGGGTTTGTTTCTGTTTCTATTTTTCTATTTGTTGTCATTCTTCCAGCTCTATGGAATCAAGCGGTCACTTTCTTAAAAGATTTACCAAGTATGTTTAACCTACTTAATGAATGGCTCTTAGCTCTTCCAGAGCATTATCCAGAGCTTATTGATTATGTAACTCTTGACTCAATGATGACAGCATTAAGATCAAAAATTGTAGGATTTGGAGATTCTCTTTTAGCATTTTCACTAAACTCTATCGTAAGTTTAGTTGGATTAGGTATTTACGCCTTTCTTGTTCCATTGATGGTTTTCTTCTTACTAAAAGACAAAACCATTTTCATTCAAGATGTAGAAAGATTTTTGCCCCAAAATAGGCACCTAGCAATGCGTGTTTGGGGTGAAATGCAACAACAAATTGCCAATTATATTCGTGGGAAATTTTTAGAAATTCTCATTGTTGGTGTAGTTACCTATATTTTATTCTTATTTTTTCATCTACGTTACCCTCTTCTATTGTCAGCAGCAGTGGGACTCTCTGTTCTGGTGCCTTATATCGGAGCAGTGTTGGTTGCAATTCCTGTGGCATTAGTCGCCCTTTTCCAATTTGGCTTATCGCCTGATTTCTATTATGTACTGCTAGCTTTTGTAATTAGCCAATTGCTTGATGGAAATTTACTTGTTCCATTCTTATTCTCAGAAGCTGTTAATCTCCATCCCCTTACCATTATTGTTTCAGTATTGATTTTTGGTGGATTATGGGGATTTTGGGGCGTATTCTTCGCTATTCCATTAGCAACCTTAGTAAAAGCGGTTTTGAAAGCAATTTCCGCGACAAAAGACAATTTTGCTGACGAAGAACTACTATAATGTGTTCCCTATACAACCATTAATTAAAATATTTATATAAAGGATTTATTTTGCTTGTAACAGATTTCCATTTTGATCTTCCTGATGAACTTATTGCTCGTTATCCAACTAAAGAGCGTTCAGCTAGTCGCCTACTCTACTTAAATGGAGAAACTGGTGAGTATCAAGATCAAAAATTTACTGATTTACTTTCTCATATTAATGAAGGCGATTTACTGATATTTAACAATACTCGAGTGATTCCCGCTCGCTTATATGGCAAAAAAGCCAGTGGTGGTAAATTAGAAGTGCTTATTGAAAGAGTATTAGACGAAAAACGTTGTCTTGCTCATATTCGCTCTTCAAAAGCACCTAAAATTGATAGTGAAATTATTTTAGGGGAAGATAAATTAGGCGAAGGAAATGGGCTTAAAGCCATCATGATTGCCCGTCACGATGCTTTGTTCGAATTACAATTTGAGGCTGATAAACCCTTATTTGATCTACTCCAAAATGCAGGTCATATCCCTCTACCACCTTATATTGATCGCCCTGATGAAGAAACTGATCAAGAACGCTATCAAACTGTATATAGTAAAGTATTAGGAGCTGTTGCTGCACCAACTGCTGGGCTACATTTTGATAATGTGATGCTAGAAAAATTAAAACAAAAAGGCGTCGATACCGCTTTTGTCACATTACACGTTGGCGCTGGTACTTTCCAACCAGTACGTGTCGAGACTATTGAAGATCACAAAATGCACTCGGAATATGCCGAAGTAAGCCCTGAAGTTGTGGAAAAAATCAAAGCGACTAAAGCCAAAGGCAAACGCGTCATTTGTGTGGGTACGACTTCTGTGAGATCAATTGAAAGTGCAGCACAAGCAGCCGAAAAAGAAGGTAAAGATATTATTGTGCCATTTTATTCGGATACTTCGATTTTTCTCTACCCTGGCAAAAAATTCAATATCGTTGATGCCTTAGTAACAAATTTCCATCTACCTGAATCAACGCTTATTATGCTAGTTTCTGCTTTTGCAGGCTATCGTCATTGTATGAATGCATATCAGCACGCTGTGGAAGAAAAATATCGTTTCTTTAGCTATGGTGATGCAATGTTTATCACTAAAAATCCGAATGCATTAAACGATAGACCATAATCAAAAAAAACATACGCCATAGTAAAATAGACTATGGCGTACCTAAATATTCCTGATACCAAGGACTCCATTCATTTCTTGCAGTATTTATCCTATATTTATTCTCGTAAAAAGAAACACTACTCATCCCTTCTTTTGCTGTATTAAAGATCGTAACATCTTGATCTATTAATCGCCGTACAACTTGCTTATTAGGTAATCCCCAAGAATTCCACCGCCCCGCTGAAATAAATGCAAATTGAGGTTTAATCTTAGCCAATAAGGTATTACTTGTGTTGGTTTTACTGCCATGATGTCCCACCTGTAAAAATGTAGCTTGCTCTAATTGAGAAGAAAATAACCGCTCTTGCTGAATACCGATATCGCCCGTGAGTAATATCTTTTCAGAGCCAACATTGACCATCAAAACACAAGAATCTTGATTTTTCGCTCGTTGCACAATTCTGGTGGGATATATTGCCTTAAACTCAATATTGCCAAATTGCCACTGTTTATCCGCTAAACAATAATCTAAGTTTTGTCGAAAATCGGGATATTCATCAGACACAATTAATTTCGCATTGGGATAGTGTTCCATTAAATCATTCACACCGCCTGCGTGATCATTGTCCTGATGACTAATAAAAATCGCCTCAACGTCAATACCATTCCGAATAAAGTAAGGTAACATTTCTAACTTAGCCATAGAACCACCCCGCCACTTTGCCCCTGTATCATAAACAATCGCCTTTGATTGATGATCCTCTTTATAAATCAATGCCATCGCTAACCCTTGCCCCACATCAAAATTAATCCATTTTACCTTTGGAAATGGGGAAACAATGGCTGGAATAAACCATAAAGAAGATAAACTCACTGCCACAAGCGGTGACATCCAAAGCCACTTTTGCAAAAAATTTTGTACACCGAAAAGGGCAAATAATAACGCCATATCAATGCTAAAGATAAACCACTGTTGTTGATAGCTGAGATCTTGCCAAGCAAATGATAAGCCTTCTAATATCTGCATATTCCAGCTAATCAAACTGTCTGCAATAACCCAACTATGCAAAAGATTATCGGTCACCAAGCTGAATAGCATTATCGGCATAATCAGAAATGAATAGATCGGAACTGTAAGGATATTAGCAAGAAATGCAGTTGCTGAAACACCTTGAAAAAAGAAAATTTGAATTGGCGTAAACACTAACAAAATCCCAATCTGCAAATGAAATAAGGCAATAATCCATCTTAAGATAGGTAATTTAATTTTGTCATAAGCAACCCACCACCAACTCTGTAGTGGAAAAAATTGATACCAAATAATCAATCCCAACACTGCGAGGATTGAAAGCCAAAAGCTGTCTGAAATCAATGAGAGCGGATTAAGTAAGATTAACAAGCTCACGCACCGCCACCAATATTGCCACGGCGTATAATGCCTTCGATAATATCGCCAGACTACAACAAAGATAATCGCAACCAAAGCCCTTACTGTTGGGGCAGAAAAGCCTGCTAAGAAACTGTATATAAACGCAAAGAATACACCAATTAAAATTGCAATATAGTAAGATGATCTTACCGCTTGTAATACACCCACTCTAAGTCCAAGCCAATAAATTGCTCGAGTGAGAAAAAAGCCGAATCCCATCACTAACGCAATATGTAATCCAGAAATTGCTATTAGATGAGCGGTCCCGGTTTGTTGAAAAGTCCGCCAATGTTGAGCATCTAACCAAGCTCGCTCCCCAAAGGAAATCGCCAGTAAAATCCCTTGCATTTTGGCGGATGATAATTGCCCTTTAACATTATCCAACCAATAATCACGAAAGGTTTGCTCTACCCTAATTTTCTCAGCTTGTTTAATGGTTACTACTTGTTGGATACCGAGTGAAAAATACCAACGCTGTTTATCAAAATTACCTAAATTTAACCGAGATGAAATAGGTCTAATAATGAGCCTCGCTTGGTAAACTCCGCCCAATACCAAAGGTTCTTTAGTTTGCCATTTTGCATAGCTTTTCTTTCCATCTTGATGAGTAATAATTGCTGTTTGATAATCTTGTTGCTTTAATATTCTTGAAACGTAAATTTCTTCATTAGACTTCCTAACCTGCACGCTATTTGCCGTTTGAAAAGCCAAAAAAATCTGAATATAGACCGCAATAATAGCAATACCTAAACCAATATAGGCTTTATCCTGCCGAATGAATCCCCATAAACCACAAGTTACTCCCCACACTATTCCTAAATATAAATATTCACTCGGTAAAAAGATAATGGGTAGCGATGCCAGGCAGAAAAAGTAACAAAATCGATCTAAATTCATTTTTGAGCTATTCATAGTTGGCTTAGTATAAATCTAGCTTAAAAGATAGGTAGATTACCGCATTGTTTTTTCGATAAGCATCGCAAAAGAAAAGGCAGATCATTAATGATCTGCCTTATTCCACCATTCCTGTATCTATATCTTATTGTTTAATTTTCAACAGATAGGATCTTACTGGTTATCTGACCGTCCGCCAAACGTGTAGAAATCACATCATCAACTTTCAAACCTTGAGTAGAAACAAGAGCTTTTCCTGACTGATCTTGTGTCATGGAGTAACCTCGTGAAAAGACTTTTAGCGGACTTAAACTTTCTAATTGAATACAGAGTTGTTGAAATTCACGTTGATTATGTACCAGTTTTTTATCCATCAGATAATTTAATTTTTGCTGTAATTTCACAATATCATACTGCTTTTGGCTAATTTTATGTGGCAATGGATTTTTGTTTACTCGGTGTTGCATCATTTTCCATTGATTTTCCTTACGGACGAACACCTGTTGCATTTGTTGAATAATACGTTGGTTCAAGGCTTCGATTTGCTGTTTTTGTCTGGATAAATGACGTTGCGGATGTTGTGCCGCTAAGCGTGTTTTGAGGTAAGTAAAATGCTTAGTTTTTACTGACCATAAGCGATCAAAAGCTAAATTGACACGATCAAATTGATTTTGTAGCTGTCGCACCAACTCTTGTCTATCTCTGCTGACTAATTCAGCAGCAGCTGAAGGGGTTGGAGCCCTTAAATCTGCCACAAAATCTGCAATGGTAACATCCGTTTCGTGTCCGACTGCACTGATTATCGGTAAAGTGGATTCATATATTGCTCTCGCAACAATTTCCTCATTAAAACACCATAAATCCTCAAGGGATCCGCCACCTCGCCCGACAATTAACACATCGCACTCTTTTCTTAAATTCGCCAAATTAATCATTTGAGTAATATCTTGAGCCGCATCTTTTCCTTGCACTAAAGTGGGATAAATGATTACTTGTAAACTAGGATCTCGACGTTTAAGAATATTCAAAATATCTTGCAATGCTGCACCACTTTGTGATGTCACAACACCGACAGTTTTAATATGCGGAGGAATTGGCTTTTTATGATCGTGAGAAAATAGTCCTTCACCAGCCAATTTCATTTTAAGCTGTTCAAATTGTTGTTGAAGAAGCCCATCTCCTGCAGGCTGCATCGATTCAATAATAACCTGATAATCCCCTCTCGGCTCATATAGGCTCACATTTGCTCTCACTAAGACTTGCATACCATTTTGTGGTTTAAAATTCACACGTTGATTTTTCATTCGGAACATCGCACAACGTACTTGAGACTGCTCATCTTTAAGAGTTAGATACCAATGTCCTGAAATGGGTTGGCTAAAATTGGAAATTTCCCCAACAAGCCATACATAGCCTAATTGAGATTCTAATAGTTGTTTTACGGAATAATTTAATTGTGTAATGGTTAAAATATTATTTTGCATAGTGTCTAAAAGAGGAGAAATTAGATATAAAAATTTACTAAATAAGAGTAGTTTACTCGTGGATACTATGATAATCCAAGATTTTTTGTGAAGCATTAAATGGAGGCGTGTCCCGGAGTCGAACCGAGCTACATGGATTTGCAATCCAGTGCATAACCGCTTTGCTAACACGCCATAAAAAAATGGAGCGGGAAACGAGGCTCGAACTCGCGACCCCGACCTTGGCAAGGTCGTGCTCTACCAACTGAGCTATTCCCGCAAATGATATGTTGTTTTGAACGGTGTGCATTTTACGAAAATTACTGCGTCTGTCAAACGATAATTTGAGGCTAACTGTTTGAATGACTAAAAAAAGATCGCATTATGTATTACTAGACCATAGAAATTTAAAAGCCATCTTAGTACTGACATAACTTTACAAAAATTCATCTTCTAAAAAAATTTTAATGATACAATGATTAAAAATATAATTAATTCATTGATTATATTGGAATTTTTACTTTGTGATCAATGTCAAATATTTTAATTTTAAATTTGTATTACAAAAGGATTTCTGATAGATTCTTGTTCAGATAATAGTCTTCCTTTCAATGCTATGCAGTTAAGGAGAGCAAATGAAAGATTCAAAAAAACTATCCCTGTCTAATCAAGACTCCCTCTTTATTGAACAACTTAATTCAGGAACTTGTCGAGATCCCTTTGCTTACTTAGGTATTCACTCTACTGACACTGGAGTTATCATTAGAAGCTATTTACCCGAAGCAATATCCGTTACTGTAATTGATCAGAATGCTCATCCTATAAAAAAAATGGAAAAAATTGATGAACGTTCTGTCTTTGTTACTGAATTAATTGGAAAAAAAACGGATTTATCTTACCGCTTATTAGTTGAATATGCTCATACAACTATTGATATTGAAGATCCTTATCGTTTTCAATCTCATATCACCGATTTTGATAGTTGGTTAATCTCAGAAGGCACACATATTCGCCCTTACGAAAAATTAGGGGCACATCTAGTTACTCAAAATGAGGTGGGAGGTATTCATTTTACCCTTTGGGCTCCGAATGCTAAACGTGTTTCTGTTGTAGGTGATTTTAATTTTTGGGATGGCAGACGTCATCCAATGAGATTTCATCCTAATACGGGAATTTGGGATATTTTTATTCCAAATGCACATAAAAATACGTTGTATAAATTTGAGATTTTAGATAATAACGGACAATTACGTTTAAAATCAGATCCTTATGCGTTTTCTGCGCAATTCCGTCCAGATACTGCCTCCGTTGCCTCTGGTTTACCAGCTATTGTTGAACCTGATGAAACAAGACGTAAAGCCAATGCACCAGACCAACCCATTTCAATTTATGAAGTCCATTTAGGATCTTGGCGCCGTAATTTAGAAAACAACTATTGGCTTAATTACCAAGAAATTGCAGATGAATTGATTCCTTATGTAAAAGATATGGGATTCACCCACATTGAATTATTACCTATTTCAGAATTCCCATTTGATGGTTCTTGGGGCTATCAACCAACAGGGATTTATGCGCCAACAAGTCGTTTTGGTTCGCCTGACGACTTACGTTTCTTGATCAGTAAAGCCCATGAAGCAGGCAT
This sequence comes from Otariodibacter oris, assembly GCF_009684715.1. Lineage (NCBI taxonomy): Bacteria > Pseudomonadati > Pseudomonadota > Gammaproteobacteria > Pasteurellales > Pasteurellaceae > Otariodibacter > Otariodibacter oris. Next base: position 1,143,558 of record NZ_CP016604.1, read on the forward strand.
CAATGTAATTTTAGATTGGGTTGTCGGCCATTTCCCAACGGATGAACATGGTTTAGGTTATTTTGATGGTACTCATTTGTATGAACATGCTGATCCTAAAGAGGGATATCACCAAGATTGGAATACCTTAATTTTCAATTATGGGCGAAATGAAGTGCATAACTACCTATCAGGTAATGCGCTCTATTGGGTTGAACGCTTTGGTATTGATGCTTTACGTGTCGATGCGGTTGCTTCAATGATTTATCGTGATTATTCACGCGCAGAAGGTCAATGGATCCCAAATCAATATGGTGGTAGAGAAAATTTAGAGGCCTTAGAGTTTTTACGCAAAACTAATACCATGCTCAAAAAAGAAGGAATGGGTAGTATCACTATTGCAGAAGAATCTACCTCTTTCCCCGGTGTTACTCATCCTGTAGAACATCATGGTCTCGCCTTTGACTATAAATGGAATATGGGTTGGATGAATGACACCCTTCGATATATGAGAACTGATCCAATTTATAGAAAATATCATCATAATTTGATGACCTTCGGTATGGTTTACCAATACAGCGAAAAATTTATGTTACCACTCTCTCACGATGAAGTCGTTCATGGTAAAGGTTCACTTATCGAAAAAATGCCTGGAGATGATTGGCAAAAATTTGCTAATTTACGAGCTTACTATGGTTATATGTGGGCTTATCCAGGTAAGAAACTACTCTTTATGGGCAATGAATTTGCTCAACGCAGAGAATGGAATTATGAAGAAAGTCTTGATTGGTTCTTACTTTCTGATGATAACGAGAGTAACGGACACAAAGGAATGCTCAGTTGGATAAAAGATCTTAACCGCCTATATACACAAAATCCAGCTCTTTACGAATTAGATTATTCACCAGAAGGATTTGAATGGCTAGTGGTAGATGATGCTGATCAATCTATATTTGCTTTTGAAAGAAAAGCAAAAAATGGGCAAAGCATCATTGTCGTCAGTAATTTTACGCCTAATCCTCGTGAAAATTATCGAATTGGCGTACACCGACAAGGGCAATACAAAGAGATTCTTAACTCAGATTCTATGTATTACATGGGAAGTAATGTAGGAAATTTTGGCTATATTAACTGTGATGAAATACCTTCACACAATAAGCCTTATTCACTTAATTTAACATTACCACCACTTTCAACTATATTTATTATTAAGGAATAAACTAGGTAGTATCATGCAGTATTTTTCAGGACGATCATTTCCTTTAGGAAGCTTAATCACAGAATTTAATGGCAAAAAAGGGGTTAATTTTTCACTCTTTTCTCGTCGTGCAACAGCTGTCGATCTTTGTTTGTTTATTGATGATAAAGAAATTCGTATTCCAATGTTACATGATAAAAATAATGATATTTGGCATATTTTTGTAACAGATTTAGAAGAGGGCATTCGTTACGGATTCAGAGTTGATGGAATAAGCGATATATCTCAAGGGAATTTATTCAATACACAAAAATTATTGATTGATCCTTATTCTTATACTATTGAAGGCATGCCCGATCTATCCACTAAAGAGGGAGATATTTGGTTTTCATGGGATGATGATAGAGATAATGCACTGTTAGCCCCTAAATCAATTGTAACTAATCGCGCTTTTGATTGGGAAAATGACCAATCTCCTCAAGTAACATGGTCTGATACAATTATCTATGAAGCCCACGTCAAGGGATTTAGCAAAAAAAATCCTAATATTCCTGAAAATATTGTAGGTACTTTCGCGGGTTTAGCCCATAAATCATCCATTGAATATTTGAAAAATTTAGGGATTACGGCTGTTGAACTTCTACCTGTTGCCCACCATGTAGATGAGCCTCATTTACAAAAATTAGGACTGTCTAATTACTGGGGATATAATACTTTAGGACATTTTGCGATAGATCCAACCTTAGCGAGTGATAAAACGAACCCACTTGCTGAATTTAAAAATATGGTTAAAAGTCTACATAAAGCAGGTATTGAAGTGATATTAGATATTGTATTTAACCATACAGCTGAAGCGGGTATAGGCGGACCTACTCTTTGCCAACGAGGAATAGATAACCAAGCATATTACTGGCTAAATGAAAATAAAGATTACTACAACTGGACTGGGTGTGGGCATAGTGTCAACATCAATGATGATCCAATGGTATTACGTTGGGTTATTGATTGTCTCACTTACTGGGTAAAAGAATGCCACGTTGATGGTTTTCGTTTTGATTTAGCGCCTATTTTAGGCAGAACGCCGAGTTTTTCTGACAAAGCCGCATTTTTCACAGCAATTACCAGTAATGCTGAGCTCTCTAATGTGAAACTCATTGCAGAGCCTTGGGATATTGGTTTAGGTGGCTATCAACTGGGCGCATTTCCAAAACCTTTTGCAGAGTGGAATGGACAATATCGTGATGATATGCGTCGTTTTATCTTAGCTACAAGCGGTGACTTAGGCACATTTGTTCGCAGATTTGCAGGTAGCGATGATATCTTTGCTCACAATCGTTTACCGTTAAATAACATCAATTTTATTACTGCGCACGATGGATTTACGCTACATGATCTAGTCAGTTATAACGAAAAGCATAATTGGGACAATGGCGAAGAAAATCGAGATGGTCATAATGATAATATCAGCTATAACCATGGTGTAGAAGGTGAAAGCTCTGATCCCGATATTATTAAGGCAAGAATACAAAGTAAAAAAATATTACTGACTACCTTACTTTTATCACATGGTATCCCAATGATTCTCGCAGGCGATGAATTAGGTCATAGCCAAAAAGGCAATAACAATAGTTATTGTCAAGATAATGAAATAACATGGATTAATTGGCAGAAAGCTGATCAAGATTTAATTCAATTTACAACACAATTAATCAAAATAAGAAAGCAAATTCCATCACTATCTAATCAAGATAAGTGGTGGGGTTCAGACTCTGTTCAATGGTTAAAAGCAGATTCTACTTTGATCCAATCAGATGATTGGCATAACCCTGATAATAAAGGTTTACAAATATTGCTCGATAAGGATTGGCTAATTTTAATTAACGTAAATCGAGCATCCACAGCATTTTTACTACCTGAAGGAAAATGGAGCGTTCTGTTAGGTACAGAAAATATTACTCTGATGACTGATACGCCAGCAGTTACTTTCTCAAATATGGGAGTATGCGTACTTCAAAGGAATGTCATTTACTAATTCAATTTGGAGACAATTATGCTAACACAAGAAACATATACAGATAATAAACGTAATTTAACCTCACAAACTCTCGTGTTGATTTTAGCTGGAGGAAGAGGATCTCGTTTATATGAACTAACAGATACACGTGCAAAACCAGCTGTATATTTTGGTGGTAGTCGCCGTATTATTGATTTCGCACTATCAAACTGTATTAACTCAAATCTCCTGAAAGTAGGCGTTATTACGCAGTACGCAGCCCATTCACTACTTCGTCATTTACAACGTGGTTGGTCATTCTTACCTTATGAACGTAATCAATACATTGATATGTTACCTGCCCGCCAACAAATTGATGAGACAACATGGTATCGTGGAACGGCTGATGCGGTTTATCAAAATATGGAAATAATGAAGAGACACTATCGTCCAAAATATGTCATTATTCTTGCGGGCGACCATATTTATAAAATGAACTACAACAGAATGCTAGAAGATCACGTTGATTCTGGAGCTAAATGTACCGTAGGTTGTATTGAAGTGCCTCGTAGTCAAGCTAGCGAATTTGGTGTAATGGCTGTGAATGAAAAACTACAAGTGAAAGCTTTCGTAGAAAAACCTGCCGATCCTCCTGCAATGCCTGATAAACCAAATTCATCACTTGCATCCATGGGAATCTATGTATTTGATGCAGATTACTTATATGAAATGTTAGATAAAGAAGTCAGTAATCCAAATACGACTCACGATTTTGGTAAAGATATTATTCCTAAAGCGGTAGAACAAGGTGTGATCTATGCACACCCATTTGAACGTTCTAGTGAAGGTCGCAATGCAACAGGTACTATTTACTGGCGAGACGTCGGTACTATTGATAGCTATTGGTCTGCACATATGGATTTAGTCAGTGAAAAACCACAATTAGATCTTTATGATAAATCATGGCCAATTCACGGACGTCCACAACAAACTGCACCTGCAAGATTCTTCTATAAAAAAGAGCGTACCAGAACATTAGATAACTCTTTAATTGCGGGTGGTTGTGTAATCACTGATGCTGAAATTAGTAATTCTGTTTTATTCCATGAAGTTAAGGTTGGCGAAGATAGTGTTGTTTCAGAATCTGTTATCTTGCCACAAGTCACTATCGGGAAAAATTGTGTCATTAAACGTGCGGTAATTGATCGTCACTGTGAAATTCCTGATGGATTACAAATTGGAGTCAATCCAGAAGATGATGCGAAATACTTCCGCATTAGTAAAGGCGGTATTGTACTAGTTTGTCAAAAAATGTTAGATAAATTAGCAAAATAAATTCTCCTTAGGTAATTTTAGGGCGTAACGGCATTATGTATATTACGTTACGCCCCTATGTTTTTCGATATATCAAACAGGTTAATCTAAATGAAAATTTTACATGTTTGCTCAGAAATGTATCCGCTTATCAAAACAGGTGGACTTGCTGACGTCATTGGGGCATTACCTTATGCACAACAAGCTGAAGGTAATGATGTACGAGTGCTTCTCCCCTACTATCCTCAGGTTGCAGAAAAGCTAGGAGAAACCTCTGAAGTTGTCACATTGGGTACATTTGCTGGCGTTGTCACATTGAGATTCGCGTATTTTAATGGATTAGGTGTTTATGTTATTGATGCACCTGAGTTATTTAACCGTCCATTACCCTACTATGATGAAAATTATCATGACTATATGGATAACTATAAACGTTTTGCGTTACTGAGCTATCTAGGCGCTCAACTTTCCGAAGGCCTTGATAATTGGTGGGGACGAGCTGATGTTCTACATGCTCATGACTGGCAAGCTGGACTAGCTTGTGCCTATTTAAAAAGCTGGAATAGCCCTGTTAAAAGTGTTTTTACTATTCACAATATTGCTTATTCAGGTCGTTTCCAAGCTCATCACCTCAGTGAAATTGCACTACCTTGGTCTTTCTTCAATACAGAAGGTCTCGAATTTTACGGCGAAATCTCTTATTTAAAAGCGGGTTTATATTATGCTGATAAAGTCACAACAGTAAGCCCAACCTATGCTCAAGAAATTACGGAAGAAATTGCTGGTGGTGGGTTGCATGGATTATTACAAACACGCCAAGCAGAAGGTAGCTTACAAGGCATTTTAAATGGCGTAGATGGGGATGTTTGGAATCCTGAAACAGATAAAAATATTATTGCAAATTACCACTCAGGCTACATGCAAGGGAAAGCAAAAAATAAGGCTGAATTACAACGTTACTTTAATTTACCTGAAGAAAAAGAGTCTCTACTTTTAGTTATGGTCACACGATTGACAGAACAAAAAGGAGCTGATTTCTTGCTTGCAAATATTGATACCATCATGCAATACCCTGTGCAATTAATTGTACTAGGAAGTGGCTCGCCTGATTTAGAACAAGCATTGAGAAATGCTCAAGAAAAATATCCAAATCAAATCGGGGTTAAAATTGGTTATGATGAAGCCTTATCACACCAAATTATTGCGGGTGGAGATGTAATTTTAGTTCCTAGCCGATTTGAACCATGTGGTTTAACTCAACTTTATGGCTTAAAATACGGCACACTTCCTCTTGTACGAAAAACAGGTGGACTCGCTGATACAGTCAATAATAGCAATAAGGAATCAATAGAAAACCGTACTGCAACAGGTTTTGTTTTTAAAGAGCCCAATCCTGAAGATTTCTTAGATGCAATCTTAAAAGCCATCAAGCTATGGAAGAAACAAAAACTTTGGTCAAGTATTCGTCAGAATGCCTTAGCCCAAGATTTTGGATGGGCAAAAATCGCTAAGCAGTACCAAGAGCTCTACCATAAAATTGTATAAATAATATCGTAATAAGCGGTCAGTTTTAGAAAAATTTATCAAAAAACATCTAAAACTCACCGCTTGTAAATTTACAAATCTAGTAACACTCTGTATAATCCCCTCGCAATTTTTCCAGCTTTATATTTTAAATTTTAACTAAGGAACTATTGCAATGTTACGAGTAGTCAAAGAAGCACTTACATTTGATGATGTACTTCTTCTCCCTGCACATTCTACTGTGCTACCAAATACAGCCAATCTTTCAACCCAACTTACCAAAGAAATCCGTTTAAATATCCCAATGCTTTCAGCGGCGATGGATACAGTTACAGAAACAAAACTGGCTATTTCTTTAGCTCAAGAAGGTGGCATTGGTTTTATTCACAAAAATATGACCATTGAACGCCAAGCAGATCGTGTGCGTAAAGTGAAAAAATTTGAAAGTGGGATTGTTTCAGAACCCGTTACAGTGTCACCAAACCTAACACTAAAAGAACTGTCTCAATTAGTCACAAAAAATGGTTTTGCTGGCTACCCTGTTGTTGATGAGGAAAATAATCTAGTCGGTATCATAACAGGACGTGATACCCGTTTTATCTCTGATATGAATAAAACAGTGTCTGAATTTATGACCCCAAAATCACGTCTAGTCACTGTTAAAGAAGGTGCTGAACGTGATGAAATCTTCCGCTTAATGCATGAAAATCGTGTTGAAAAAGTACTTGTTATCGATGACGATTTCAAATTAAAAGGTATGATTACCCTTAAAGACTACAAAAAAGCAGAAAGTAAACCAAACGCATGTAAAGATGAATTTGGTCGCTTACGTGTTGGCGCGGCTGTTGGTGCTGGTCCAGGTAATGAAGAACGTATCGAGGCTTTAGTAAAAGCAGGCGTTGATGTGTTATTAATTGACTCTTCACACGGACATTCAGAAGGTGTTTTACAACGTGTACGTGAAACACGTGCAAAATACCCTAACTTACCAATTGTTGCAGGTAATATTGCTACCGCAGAAGGTGCTATTGCGTTAGCTGATGCAGGCGCAAGTGCAGTTAAAGTAGGTATTGGACCAGGTTCAATTTGTACAACGCGTATCGTTACTGGTGTGGGTGTTCCACAAATCACCGCAATTTCTGATGCGGCAGAAGCATTAAAAGATCGAGGTATACCTGTTATTGCCGATGGTGGTATTCGTTACTCTGGTGACATTGCTAAAGCATTAGCAGCTGGTGCATCTTGTGTAATGGTAGGATCAATGTTTGCTGGTACAGAAGAAGCACCTGGCGAAATTGAGCTATTCCAAGGTCGTGCATTTAAATCTTATCGTGGTATGGGCTCATTAGGTGCAATGTCTAAAGGCTCATCAGACCGTTACTTCCAATCTGATAATGCTGCAGATAAATTAGTACCAGAAGGTATTGAAGGTCGTATTCCTTACAAAGGTTTCTTAAAAGAAATCATCCATCAACAAATGGGTGGCTTACGCTCTTGTATGGGTTTAACAGGTTGTCCGACAATCGAAGATCTTCGTACAAAAGCACAATTTGTAAAAATCAGTGGTGCAGGTATCAAGGAAAGTCACGTTCATGATGTGACTATCACGAAAGAAGCGCCAAACTATCGTATGAGCTAATATGGATTTCCCCTAAGAGTGAATACTATTAGGGGAAAATTTTTTTATGAAACCAATACTTTTAATTTTAATTCCTCTAGTTATTGCTAGTTGCAGCCAATCTTCAAATCTATCCTCAAATCTATATGATGGATATTGGGCAATGTCGCCTGTCGATAATCTATATCGTTCAGTGAAATTTAATAAAAATGGTACTGTTGATATTTATGATTACAATTGTAACGAAAGTGACAAAAGTTATACACTAAATGCTATCGAAAACTACTCTCTGACTAAAATCAATAATACAAACTTTTATCTCTCAGAAGATAACCAATCACCCTTTGCTAAATTTAGTATTAGCAGTCTCACTAGCAATACGTTAAGGGCAAAACAAATATTTATTAATGATGAGATCATTCCTAGTATCAACTTGAAATATACCCGTTCAGCAACGGCTAAGCCAATTTGTGTATTTAATTAACAAGCGGTCAGTTTTCAATATTATTTTCCAAAGGATCTATCATGGTTTCACGAAAACAAGTCACCGATAAGATTAATAGCTATCTAAGACAAGGGCTCAATACCCAAAATAGAAAACGATTAAAAGCACAAAACCCAACTTTACTGTCGAGCAATTGTATTGGGGGATTTGTATTACATGATCTCAATCAAAAATTTAACTCCCCTTTTATCAATTTATATTTAACGGCAAAAGATTTTATCCAATATTTAAAACATATTGAATATTATCAACATCAATCTCTGCAATTCATCACCACAGAAAAACGTTACCCTGTCGCCAAATTAAATGATTTAACTATTCATTTTATGCACTATCACTCAGAGCAAGAGGCTAAACAGAAATGGGAAATTCGGACTAAGCGTATGAATTTAGAAAATTTATTCGTTGTGATGACAGATCGTGATGGTTGCACTTATCAAGATTTGATAGAATTCGACAATCTTCCATTTAACCATAAAATAGTTTTCACTCATCAACATTATCCAGAATTAAAAAGTGCATTTTATATTGCTGGATTTGAACAAAATGGCATGGTGGGAGATCTATTTGAATACACAGGATTAAGTGGTAAGCGATATTATGATCACTTTGATTTTGTAGATTGGTTTAATCGATAGATTCTATTTATTTAACATGGAGAGGTAATGAAAAAACTCACACTACTGTTATCTTCTACTTTTATGCTTTTTGCCTGTGCAAATGATTGGTCTTCATCGGGAGTACCTGATATTTATGAAGGGCAATCAAAAGAAAGTGTAATGCGTTCTCTAGAAAAAAATCATTGGATCATTCACGAAGAAAAACGTATTTCAGAGGAAGAAGAAGCACTATTGGCATCAGGTAAACCGACTAAACAATTTAGTGAATTATTTGCCTCTGAGTGCAGAGAAGCAGCATTTTTATTTATAAAAGATCATGGATTACAAGCTTTAGAAACTAGAGCATGTGGTAACAAACAATAGAAGAGAAAACAATGAACAACATTCATAATCACAAGATTTTAATTTTAGACTTCGGTTCACAATATACTCAACTTATCGCACGTCGTGTACGTGAGATCGGTGTTTACTGCGAACTTTGGGCTTGGGACGTTACCGAAGAACAAATTCGTGAATTTAACCCAACAGGTATCATTCTTTCTGGTGGTCCAGAAAGTACCACAGAAGATGATAGCCCGAGAGCGCCTGAATACGTATTCCAAGCAAATGTACCTGTATTGGGTATCTGCTACGGAATGCAAACAATGGCAATGCAATTAGGTGGTCTAACTGAAAGCTCTAATCACCGTGAATTTGGCTATGCTGCCGTTGAATTAAAGTCAAATGATTCATTATTTGCAAAATTAAATGATGATCTCACCGCTTCTACACCAAAATTAGATGTGTGGATGAGCCACGGTGATAAAGTTACTCGCTTACCAGAAAATTTCCAAGTAACTGGCGTTACTCCAACTTGCCCGATTGCTGCGATGTCTGATGAAAGTCGCCATTTCTACGGTGTACAATTCCACCCAGAAGTTACCCACACGAAAAGTGGTTTAGCGTTATTAACCAACTTTGTGGTCAATATTTGTGGTTGTGAAACCAACTGGACAGCAGAAAACATTATCGAAGATGCGGTTGCTCGTATCAAAGCACAAGTCGGCGATGATGAAGTGATTTTAGGCTTATCTGGTGGTGTCGATTCTTCTGTAACTGCCCTACTTTTACACCGTGCCATCGGTAAAAAACTCCACTGTGTATTTGTTGATAACGGTCTATTACGTTTAAACGAAGGCGATCAAGTAATGGAAATGTTTGGCGATAAATTCGGTTTAAATATTATCCGTGTAAACGCAGAAGATCGTTTCCTTGATGCATTAAAAGGCACAGATGAACCTGAAGCGAAACGTAAAATCATTGGTAAAGTGTTTGTGGATGTATTTGATGATGAATCGAAAAAACTCACAAGCGTGAAATGGTTAGCACAAGGTACAATCTACCCTGATGTCATCGAATCAGCGGCAAGTAAAACAGGTAAAGCGCACGTAATCAAATCGCACCATAACGTAGGTGGATTACCTGATTATATGAAACTTGGCTTAGTTGAACCTTTACGCGAACTATTCAAAGACGAAGTGCGTAAAATTGGTTTAGCCTTAGGCTTACCGGCTGAAATGCTTAACCGCCACCCATTCCCTGGTCCAGGCTTAGGTGTACGTGTATTAGGTGAAATCAAAAAAGAATACTGCAATTTATTACGTAAAGCCGATGCAATCTTTATCGAAGAGTTATACAACTCAGGTTGGTACTATAAAGTGAGCCAAGCCTTCACCGTATTCCTTCCAGTAAAATCTGTGGGCGTAATGGGCGATGGTCGTAAATATGATTGGGTTGTTTCCCTCCGTGCAGTTGAAACTATCGACTTTATGACTGCACACTGGGCGCATTTACCTTACGACCTACTCGGTAAAATCTCAAATCGTATTATCAATGAAGTAGATGGTATATCGAGAGTGGTTTATGACGTAAGCGGAAAGCCGCCTGCGACGATTGAGTGGGAATAAAAACTCACTGTTTCAGATAATTTCTTAACATTTCAAACAAACATAAAAGCCTTGATTATCAAGGCTTTATTTATTTCAACGCTATTCTCCCCTTTTCTACCTAGTTCCATTTCCTGACGGTATTATGGACGGTATTGTTTGACACCCATTCCATTAAGATCAAAAATACCGTCAAGATTATGACGGTATTGGAGAATCGTATTATGCTTACTGATAGCAAAATAAAATCGCTCAAAGCAAAAGAAAAGCTTTATAAAGTTCCTGATCGTGATGGCTTATATGTTGCCATATCAAAAGCTGGAACAATAATGTTTCGCTATGATTATCGTATCAATGGACGTAGGGAAACATTATCTATCGGAAAATATGGGATAGATGGCTTAACACTATCACAAGCTCGTGAAAAATTAATTGAAGCAAGAAAATTAGTTGCTAAAGGAATTTCCCCTGCTGGAGAAAAGCGTAAATTAAAAAATGCTATTCAAAATGCTGAACGTTTTGAAGATTTTGCTATACGCTATATCCAAGAAACTAATTTTGCAGAAAGTACAAGAGATTTACGAAACGCTACCTATCAGCGAGAAATTGCACCTTATTTTGCAAAAAAATTGATGACTGAAATTTCTACCGAAGAAATACGTAATCATTGCCAAATAATAAAAGAGCGAGGAGCTCCCTCTACTGCTATTTTTGTTCGTGATTTATTTAGTGCAGTATACAAATTTGCTATTGGAAAAGGTCATAATTTTATAAATCCAGCGGAGAAAATTTCTAATTCATCAATTGCAACTTTTCGCCCTAGAGAAAGGACTCTAACACCTAGAGAGATTCATTTATTTTTCAAAGAATTAAATAAAACCGAACGTTACTTTACCCTAAGAAAAGGAGTACTTTTTATTCTATATACTATGGTAAGAAAAAGTGAGTTTGTTAATGCTAAATGGAATGAATTTGATTTTACTCGTAATATTTGGACTATACCTAGTGAAAGGATGAAAGCTCGTAGAGCCCATAATGTATATTTATCAACTCAAGCTATAGAAATTTTGACTGCATTTAAACTCTATTGCGAAGATTCAGAATTTATTATTCCATCTCGTACTAGCCGTTTAAAACCTATTGCATTATCTTCCCTAAATAGAGTTGTAAATGAAACCGTATCTATAATGAATAACAAGGGAATTGAATTTGATCCGTTTACAGTTCATGATCTTCGAAGAACTGCTTCAACCTTACTTAATGAAAAAGGATTTAATACTGATTGGATTGAAAAATCTTTAGCTCATGAGCAACAAGGAGTTAGAGCTGTTTACAATAAAGCAGAATATGCTAAACAACGTAAGGATATGATGCAAAAATGGGCTGATATGATCGATACTTGGATTAGCGGAAAGGATTTATAATTATTGGTGGGTAATCCCCACCTTGTTTTTTTTATTTTATCTTAAAATTTACTTTCTAAATAAATATTCACCTTATTCATCCAATAAGTAAAACAATAAGTTACTAATAAGAAATATTCATCTCTTATTCAAAACCCTTCACAAAAATTTTTATTTTCTAATTAACCCTAACCATTTCAATTAATTTCAATTTAAAAATCAATATGTTATATGTATTTTAATTTATTGCTATGATGGCTATAATGACTAAAACCATGAGAAAATACGATGATCGAACAACAAAATAAACGTACTAAGCAGATAATTATTAGAGTAACGGAAGAAGAATATATTCAACTACTACATAATTCAACTCGTCCTCACCTTGCAACTTGGATTCGTGAAACTTGCTTAAATGAAAAATCCTCTAGTAAACATCATTGTAGAATAGATAAAAATTTAATCTCATGGTTGGGTAGATTAAATGGCAATCTCAATCAGATTGCTAAGTACATTAATGTACAAAATGCTATCCAAAATAGAATTGATATCATTAAAGTTTTATCTGAATTAGCTCTTATTCGCTCAAATTTAGATAACTTACTAGAAGCACAATATGCTGATAAAGATCTTCAAAAATAAAGGTAAAGGTAGTGCAAAGGCAAGTATTGACTATTTACTTGGTAAGGAAAGAAATCGTGAACTTGCGACTATTCTAAAAGGTAATCCTGAACTTTCTTTAGAAGTAGCACAAAGTCTAACTTTTGCTAATAAATACACCGTAGGATGTTTATCTTTTGAAGAAGATAATTTACCTCATCAATCTAAATTAGAATTAATGGAAAAATTTGAAAATATGGTTTTTGCTGGGCTTCATAATGAACAATTTAATATCAGTTGGATTGAGCATCGTGATAAAGGTAGGTTGGAACTTAATTTCTTTATACCCAATGTAGAACTCATTTCTGGTAAACGTTATCAACCATATTTTCACAAAAGTGATAAAAATTTATTTGATAGTTGGATTCAGTTACAAAATGCTCACTATAAACTAAGTGATCCACATGATCCTAGAAAAAAACAACTCTGCAAGTTTGAATTTAGCTCAGATATGAAACAGTCACAAATTAAAGAAGATTTAACAAATCTTATCGCTAATGGTATTACTGAGCAACAAATTTCATCTAGAGAAGATATTATCGAATTATTAGAACAAAGTGGCTTTAAGATTGAAAGAACAACAGAAAAATCCATTTCAATTAGTCACCCTGCATTGAAGAAAAATATCCGTCTTTCAGGAGCAATATATGAACATAGAGAGTTTGACGGCAAATTTGCAGAAGAATTTAAACGAGAAACAGCACTATATCAATCAAGAACTGGAGAACGAGTTAAACAAGCACAAAAAGTATTTGAACAATTACTTCAACGACGAGTTAAATTTAATCAGAAAAAATATCGAAAAATTGAATCGCTTGTTAATTCGCCCTCTTTTGATTATCAGCATAGTTTGCTTAGCTCTACCGATTGTACTCATAGTGACACTACTTTATCTAAACAACAAAATAGATTCCACTCAAGCGAAATTACAACAATACGAAATGATGTACAACCGACTACAACTCAAAGATCTTTCGAAATTAAGCCTATTCGAGAACGAGAGAATTATTCAATTAAAAATCCCACAAGAACAAGGGAGAATATTCCAAAGCCAAAATGGAAATTATATTTTAGAGATTTACAAGGATTAGGAATTGCCCATGCAAAACGAATTCAGCGATGCATTAAACGATTACTTAGCACAACTAGAGATCGACTTGAACAGATTATTGATAGAAAACGATCAATTCAGATTACTGAATTTAGAATTACGCAATCAAAACGAACAATTAATACAGCTCAACAACGAATTACAGAATCAGAACTTACGATTAAATCAGCTATTAAACAGCAAAAACTAAAGCCAGCGTTCAAGATCATTATATAGGAGAAATGTATGAGCAATTTAATAGAACTCATTGAAAATGAAGAATATATTGATATAGGTGATACTCGAGCTATTGATTATTATGACGCTGTAGATTTGGGACTAGAACCTGAAAGTTATAGTAGAGATATTCCTATTGGAATACATAATCTAAAATTAATGTTTAAAACATGGGGAAAGAAAAATAGTTTAAATTGTTTTTTTCAAGATATTTTTAGTAAAAAACGATATAGAATAGCCTTTTTTACTAATCAGAATAAAAAATATCGTTATTCTCCAAAAAATAATATCATTGATTTCAGTGAATTAGGTATTATTGAAAATATATATGAGATTCATATTTCAAAAACTAATACATAAAAGCATATAACTTTACTTGCATGTTTTTAATTTTATTGGTACATTTCAAAAAATATCCTTGTACTTGATAATACATATGCTTTACTACACCAATTTGGAAGAGATTATCTTTAACAAACATCTTCATCTACCAAAACCTGATGAGTTGGTTATTATCTCAGGATATATTGGACCAACTCCAATGCAAAGATTAAAAGAATTACCCCTAAGAGTTACTGTCATTGGAGGAATGTATTCTAAGGGCATAAATCCAAACCTATGGGAATCATTAAATCACATAAGCTCACAAAATAAAAATATTGATCTTTATTTTTCTACATTAGATATCCATTCTAAAATATATTTATGGAAGAAAAAAAATGAAATAATTTCAGTTTTAATTGGTTCTGCCAATTTTTCACGTAACGGATTATGCACTAATTTTAGAGAATCTTTAGCTGATGCCTCTAGTGATACTTTTGAGCCATTAAATGAATACTTAACATTGATCAAACAGAATTCTACGACAACCCCAAAAATATCTGACAACTCACAATCTACAGAATATACATATGCAGTAAATGATAAAAACCAACAATACAATTTAAAATTCAAATATGATATTCCACTATATGATGAGCAAAAAAATATTGTTCCGCCTAAAAGTGGGTTAAACTGGGGATTGTCAAATGGGCATGTATCAAAAGGAGATGCTTATATTAGAATTCCTCAAAAGTTATTACAAGAAAATCAAAATTTAATTCCTTCTTTTGAAGATAGCTATATTTCTGAATCATCAAGACGACGTAACTCTGATCCTATTGAAATCATATGGGATGATGGAGTTATCATGGAAGCATCTTTGGAAGGAAATCAAGATTTTAATGGCTTAAAGTATCCAAAGCAAATAGCCTCTTATAGTAGCCAAACCCCAATTTATCACAATGGTAAACGTATTTCGGCTAAAAGTATCCTAGGCCGATATTTACGAAAACGATTAAATGTATCCTTAGAAGAAGAAATTACTATTGAAACATTAAGGACATACGGACGAAATACAATCACATTATCTTTAGTTGAGAATGGAATATATTTTGCCGATTTTTCTGTTTAAACTAATCAAAATATTAGCATAGTAGACAAAAGAATGGGTAATTTAACTACTTGGTGATAAACAACCCGATTAGTTAGGCTATTGAGTAAAACTAAAATACCCAATTCTCGTCCAAAGAAAGTCACATCCATTAATAGATTTAATTGAGTACTTCTAGGCAAGGTTAATTCAGCTTTTGGATCTTTATCAATATATCGTTGAATGGTTCTTATTGAGCAATGATATTTTTCATCGAGCTGTTGGTACCATATTTATGAATTGTGGAATTATGAGGCATAGTAGACAAAAGTGTGGGAAAAAAGTGGGTTAAGCCCTTATAGTACAAGGCTCTATCTCACTTTTGTCTACTATGCCCATTCAGTAAATCATAAAGTTTTTTAGTATTGACCTACTCCTCAAGATTTTATCTACTATGAAAAGCATCAACTCTCTTTTCTAATTAAGTATTGATGAAAATCATATACAGTCTCAGCTAAAATCTTCGCAAATTTAGGAGGAACTGCGTTACCAATCATCTCAAAATTAGCAACCATTGATTCATTAAAAAAGAAGTCATCATCAAAAGTTTGTAGTCTAGCGGCCTCTCTAACGGTAATAGAACGCTTTTGTAAAGCATCTGGATGAATATGCCTTAAACCATCTTTTTTTAGATGTGCAGGAATCGTGTTACTTTGCTCATCCCATCTCAATACATAATATTTATGTACGCTAGTTTCCTTTCCTGTCTTTTCATAATAAAACTTAATCAATGCATCAACTTTAGAATATCTAAATGTGCCATTTTCTATATCTTTTGCTAACTCATAAAAAATATCTTGATCTCTTTGGCTATGGAATCTTGAAATATGTCCATTAATTTCAGAATTATTATTATATGCTACTCTTTTTTCAGGATTTTTAAGTGGATATATTGGTGGAAGATCTCCTATTGCATTTCTAACAGTCAATTTTGTTATTATTTTTCTTTTATTTAATAATTTATAAAAATAATTTAATTCACTCTGATAATCAATAAAGTCAGTATCTTTTCTTATTCCAATAATAATTACCCGTTTTCTATTTTGTGGAATACCAAACTCTGAGAGATCTAAAAGTGCATTTTCCTTCATATTGTCAATAATTTCATAACCTATATTTCGCAAACTTTTTTGAATTAAAGTAGTAATTTTCTCACCCGTTGGAATAGCTGATAAAATGCCTTCTACATTCTCAAAAATAATTAGCTTTGGACGATAATGAGCTACAACAGCAATGTAAGATTCAAATAAAAAATTCCTATAGTCGTTCTTCATATTATTAACATCCCTAGCTCGACCTGCAATAGAATAAGCCTGGCAGGGAGGGCCTCCAGTAATAATATCAACTTTTCTTTTATTTATAATAGAATCTAGACCTAGTGAATCACCAAAAATATTATCATTCCATCCATGTATTAATTCTGTTGTCCTCTGAATATCGAAATATAACACCCTTGATTTAGCATCCTCTATTTGATACTTGTTTTCTAATCGATTAATTAATGTATTAACTTGTGGCTTTTGCCATTCAACGGCTGCTAGGCAATTATATTTTTGTGTTTGCTCAAAACCATCTAATAATCCCCCACAACCTGCAAATAATTCAATAGTATTTAACATATTATTTTTTTTCTAATAGCTTTTTACCAATAACAAAACCTAATAATGGAGGAACAGCATTACCAATTTGTCTATATTGCTGAGTTTTTGTTCCTTTAAATTCAAAATGATCTGGAAATGATTGTAATCTCGCATTTTCTCGGGCTGTAGGAATTCTATTCCAACAATAATGAAAATGATTTCTATGGCCCGTATCAATAGTCCTTGATGGCTTTTGACTATGATAACGAGTCCAAGCTTCATTAAATTTTCTCGATTCCCCAACCCCAGGAGGAAGATCTTTATAATTACCACCTTCTGGAACTTGCTTGATTACAGAAACAACCAAATCAGTATGTTTAGTGGCTACGTGATTTAATAATTTTAATGATTTCCTTCTCATCATCTTCTGATAACTACTTTGAGCTGGTTTAGTATATTCTGCTACTTCAGTTCCTAACATGTTTTCCAAACTAGGTAAATCTCCTATAGCTTGTTCACAAGTTACATAATCTTTTTCTGCATGTGTAGGAGGTGGAAACTCAAATGGTTCTCTACTTTTAGTACCCACAAAAAACATTCTTTTACGAATTTGTGGAATACCATAATCAGGGGCATAAAGTAATTTTTCTGATACAGAATAGCCTAATCGTTTAAATTCATTCATAATGGCCTCTTTTGCTCTTCCTTTATACAAAGTTGCAATGCCTGGCACATTTTCAATAACAATAAACCTAGGATTAATTCTTTCTGCTAATTTAAAAACAGAATAAAATAATTTATTTCTATTATCATTTTCTTCTCTTTTACCAGTTAATGAAAAACCTTGGCAAGGTGGTCCTGCTACTATCAATTCTATTTTTTTTCTACCTAATGCATCGATTATAATATCCAAACTTTCTTGTTTCGATAAGTCTAGCTTTAGTGCTTTTGCATGCATATGGTTGTGAGAAAAAGAATCTAACGCAGATTGTTCAATATCTACTCCAACTATACACTCAAATCCAGCTTGTTCGAATCCAAATGATAATCCTCCACATCCAGAGAATAAGTCAATCATATATTTTTTAATCATTTTTTACCTATAAAAATTCTATAATGTACAATTGTATCACAATCCACACTTACCATATAAATTTATCTAAAAAGGTCAAGGGAATTCCCTTGCAAGTCCACAGAGCTAGCTCTGTGTGTACTTGCCCTTCTTAGCTAATTTAAAAAATAGGAGTTTTATATGACCACCCCATATTCATACACTAGTAAAAAACAAATCGCTGAGTTATATGCTAAAGCTTCATTAAAACCAATCTCATTATTAAATTGCGAGAATTTTTCAAACACAGGAAAGATAGGCTTACTACTAACAATTTCATTTTATATTACATCCTCTTTACTCTGCATCTATTGGTTTACATTAGATACATCAATTAAACAATATTTACTTCTTTCCATTCTATTGTTAGCAATTGTTTGGCTTTTAAGATATATGATTGACGTTCTTCTAAAACTGTATCAAAAAAATCTTGAATATGAATTTAAAAATTTGCCATCTCCTAAAAAGTTATTAAAAGTTATCAATGGAATGTTAGCATTTGCAGAAAAAGAAGGCTTCACTAGGGATTCTATGAGTGTATTTATATCTGAAAATTTAAGAGATGAAATTAATATAGGAAAAACAACCATTAATAAGTGGTTTGCTATGTCAAATGATGCAGTAAAAAATAAACTTTAAATATCAATAGGTTAAATTTTTCAAAAGTGGAATTTACCTTTTTGAAAAGACATTTTATACAAATTTTTCTAGGATTTCTTGCAGTTGCAATTTAATTCAAACACTAGTAGGAGATTCTATGAAACAACCAATGCAACCAACAGATCGATTTATTCGTAAATCAGAAGTATCTAAACTTACAGGGTTATCGAGTACATCAATTTGGCGACTATCCAAAGCGGGAGATTTTCCTAAATCAATTAAGATAGGAGAAAATGCAGTACGCTACTCTCTTAACGAAATTCTTTCTTGGATTGAAACCAAAAAATCAGAGAGGGGCTAATATGAATATTCAAAAAGCTCCCTACTTCTCACATCAATCTAAAGCTCCTTTTGATGAAACAATTATATTGGCTGGAACTTTAGCTTGGGATAAAGGTTACCATGAAACGATCATTAATTGGCTATCATTAAAAAATGATAAGAAGTTCGTTATTTTAGGGGATGAACAATTAGAAAAATTACCCAATTTACAAATTGTGAGAAAAGAAAAGCGATCTGCAAGAATTATTCAACTTGGAGAATTAAGTGGTACTCATATTGCACTAATTTGCCAAAGTATTGCAATGTTATCAAGAGTATCAACATTACTGCTATTTGATAATGCCCTTTCACTCAAAGAAAATTTAACTAATTATCTTGAGCGTATTCGAAATAATCAAGCCGTTACATTCGCTGAACTAGATAGAACTATACAACTTAATGAATCTGATGTATCGAAACATTTTCTTGAATACTGTGAAGAAAGCTATGCTTATAATAAAGAAACAAAACAATTTTATTATTATGAGAAAGATATTTGGAAACCAATTGATGATTATCTATTAACTGCTAATCTCATTAAATTTCTCAAGAGCATTAACGCTAAGTACACCAAAAAACAGCTTGATAATTATGTAGCTTTATTACGTTATGATGTACCTTTAATGCAAAATCCAAAGCCTGAATTAATGGGATTTTTAGATGCTGTGATTGATCGATCAACTGGTGAAGTATCGGAACATAGCCCTACTCATTGGCTATTGTCTATTATCCCCTTTCATTATAAAAACACTCAAAAACATACACCTAATTTTGATAAATGGCTTAATTTCGTTAGTAATAATAGCGAAAAGAAAAAAAACGTTTTATTAGCTTTACTGTATATGGTTTTAAGCAATCGTTATGACTGGCAATTATTTATGGAAATAACAGGAAATGGTGCAACAGGAAAATCAATTCTTACTAATATTTGCATGGAAATCATAGGATTAGATAATGTTATCTCTCTCAATTTAAATAATCTTGATAACCCAAAGGAACGTTATCCTATTAAAGATAAATTACTCATCATCTGCCCTGATCAACCTAGCTATAAGATGATAGGCTCTGGTCTGAAAGCAATTACTGGAGGAGATTTAATTCGAGTAGAACCTAAATATAAAGACCCTATTAGCATTACTTGCAAAGCTGTTGTGATTATAGTCAATAATGAACCTACTAAATTTATTGATCGAAGTGGTGGTATAGAGCGTAGAAGAATTATTATCCATCTTTCTCGTGTAGTCCCTGATAACGAACGAGATTTACAACTCTATCAAAAAATTAAAACTGAAATCCCAAGTATAATCCAACAACTATTATCAAAATTTTCAGATAATCCCTTAATAGCTAGAGAGATTCTACTAGACCACAAAAAAAGTAGCGAATCCTTAAAAATCAACCAATTTTCAGATCCCATTGTAGAGTTTTGTAGTCATTTCAAAACAACTGCTGATACAAATGGACTTTTTGTCGGAAATGCCAATAGCAAAAATTGGAAAGATACTCTATATTCGGCTTATCTAGCTTTCTTGAAAGCAAACAACTTGTCCTATAAAATTACATTGCCTCTGTTCGCCAAAGCTATGGAACAAGGGCTTAGGCAGAATAAGTGTACATTTGACTACACAAGAACCAAGAGAAAACAAGGTTTTCAAACCAATGTACACTTTAAGGATATCGAAGAATTTAGTGTACTTTTTATCAAATAAAAGTTCGAAAATACTCATTGTATAAAGTTATATGTTAACAAATAGTTTTTATTACTAGGAGTGAAATAATATGAAAATAAGTTATATAAAAATAAAAAACTTCAGGGGATACGAAAAAGAAATAGTAGTAAATTTTGACAACCTAACTGCAATTGTAGGTAAAAATGATGTTGGAAAATCCACTATACTTGAGGCTCTAGACATTTTTTTTAATAATGGTAAAGGAATCATTAAGATAGATAAAAATGATGTAAATAAAAAGGCTGTAGAATCTGGAGATTTTGAAACAATTATTACTGTTTGTTTTGATGATCTTCCAGAAAAAATTATTATAGATTCCTCTGTTGAAACAACACTTAAAGATGAATACTTACTTAACTCACAAGAAAAACTAGAAATTATCAAAAAATATAAAAATGGTGGTTCCCATAAAGTCTATTTAAAAGCAAAACATCCAAATAATCCTAAATGTTCTGATTTATTACTAAAGAAAAACACCGAACTGAAAAAATTGATGCAAGATGAAGATATTTCAAATGCTGATTTTAATATAAACTCTTCTATGAGAAAGGGATTGTGGCAAAAATATTTAAATGATCTGCAACTTGAAGATATTGAAATTGATGTCACTAAAGAAGATGCTAGAAAAATTTGGGATAAATTAGCTATATATTTACCTGTTTATTCTTTATTTCAATCTGACAGAAAAAATAGTGATAACGATAATGAAGTGCAAGATCCACTTAAAGAAGCAGTAAAGCAAATAGTTAATGATGAAAGTTTGCAAACTAGCTTGGCTGAAATTGCAGATATAGTTAGAAATAAGATAGAGGAAGTCTCATCTAGAACCCTACAGAAGATTAGAGAAATGGATCCAGAAATAGCCAATACGCTAAATCCAATTATTCCATCATCAGAAGATTTAAAATGGCAAGATGTTTTCAAAAACGTTTCTATTTCAGGAGACGAAAATATTCCAATTAATAAAAGAGGAAGTGGAGTTAGGAGATTAATTTTACTAAATTTTTTTAGAGCTGAAGCAGAAAGACGTGCAGAAAATAATGAAAATGCTAATGTTATTTATGCTATTGAAGAGCCAGAAACATCACAACATACAAGTAATCAGCATAAATTAATTAAAGCCCTTAAAGAGCTTTCAAATCAAGACAAAACACAAATATTACTAACCACTCATAGCTCTAACATAGTAAAACAACTAGATTTTGAAAATCTTAGACTACTAAAAAATACTAATGAAGACAAAAAAATCATAAATGTATCTCCTAAACAATTAAATTATCCATCATTAAATGAAGTAAATTACTTAGCTTTTGAAGAAATAACTGAAGAATATCACAATGAATTATATGGACATATTGAACTACAAGGTTGGCTACAAGAATATAGAGCTAATAAATCCAAAATGTCATATCATAAACAAAATAGAGATGGGAGTCCAGTGAACCCTGATGGACCGCAAAAAATATGTTTAACAGATTATATTAGGCACCAGATTCATCATCCCGAAAATAATCTAAATACTCGATTTACTCCAAACCAATTAAAAGAATCTATAGAGCAAATGAGAATATATATATCTGAAAAAAAGAAAAATAAAGGGGAATCTTAGGTATTTAGCTTAAACCAATCAATAAGGGATTCTTTGTAAGCTAATCTAGAAAAATGAAGGCTATAATATTGATTACGATGCACAAGGTGCATACTTTGCATAAAAAGAAATTTTGGATTTTTAAACAAGGAAAATAGTTTATTTTACAATCAATACTATCATTTTTATTTGTCGGTATTTTTGACGGTACAATCTATTTTAGTAGATAAAATTATCATTAAATATCAATAAGTTAAACTTAAAAGATATGATTGAGTGGGAATAATATAAATAAAATTCATCTGACAGTAAAACTGTCAGATGAATTTTTTTAATAGATAAGAGATATAACATATTTATATGGTGTAAAAAATGAAAATTGGAAAATTACAAGAACTAGAAGTCAGAGAATTATGGAAACATGAACAGTACGATTTTTCAGATTGGTTATCTAAAGACGAAAATATTGAATTACTTAATAATGAGATTGGGCTAACCCTTACAGATATAACTAAAGAGGTTTTTGTTGGTGCTTATAGATGCGATTTGGTGGCTAAAGATGAAACTACGGGTATTAAAGTAATAATAGAAAATCAATTAGAAGCAACAAATCATGAGCATCTTGGTAAAATTATTACTTATGCATCTGGTTTAGATACTGATGTAGTAATTTGGATTGTAAAAGAAGCAAGGGAAGAACATAGAAGTGCAATAGAATGGCTTAATAATAAAACCACAAAAGATATATCTTTTTTCCTAATCGAGATTCATGCTTATAAAATTGGTGATTCACTTCTAGCACCAAAATTTGAAATAGTGGAAAAACCTAATAACTTTTCAAAATCTACCAAAGCTAGTACTGAAAGTGGTAAACAGAATAAATCACAAATAGAAAGATTAATTTTTTGGAATCAATTTAATGAAATTTTAATTTCAAAAAATAGACCATTTAATGTTAGAAAAGCAACTACAGATCACTGGTATGATGTTGCTCTTGGCACAAGTGAAGCACATATATCAATAACATTAGTAAACAAGATAAACAGTATAGGCATAGAGATATATATAAATAATAATAAAGAACTTTTTGACAAGCTATATAGTTCATCTGAAGATATTCATCATGAACTTGGATTTAATATGGATTGGCAAAGACTAGATAACAAGAAAGCATCTAGAATTATTTACTATATCAAAGGGTTAGATTTTGATAATCATGATAATTATGAACTTCTAATAGAAGAAATTATAGATAAAGTGATTAATATAAAAAAAGTATTTAATGAATATCTTTGATTATACTTATCTCTATAGTTTGATATTCCTAAAAATAAAAGTATAAAACAATTAAAGACCATAACTTCAGTTATGGTCTCTGTTTATCACCTATTTTTATATAAAATACAATCAATTAAACTCAGGTGAATAAACTATATTAAATAAAAATAACAAGGTAAATATAAAAAATGGATAATAAATCTTCAAAAATAAACAGTGAAGCAACACAACGTGCAGAGTTGCATCGAAAAATATGGGCAATTGCAGATGATGTGCGTGGAGCAGTAGATAGTTAGGATTTTAAACAATATATACTAGGTATTCTGTTTTATCGCTTTATTTCAGAAAATATGACGGAGTTTTTTAATTCGGCAGAGCAGGAAGCGGGCGATTTAACCTTTGATTATGCAAAACTCAGTGATGCAGAGGCTGAACAAGACTTCCGACCAAATACAGTGGAAGATAAAGGCTTTTTTATCTTACCAAGCCAATTATTTGAAAATGTCGTCAAAACTGCTAAGGAAAATGAAAATCTCAATACAGATTTAGCCAATATTTTTAAATCCATTGAAGCAAGTGCGGTCGGATTTCCATCAGAAAATGATATCAAAGGCTTATTTGAAGATGTTGATACCACAAGTAATCGCTTAGGTGGAACAGTTGCGGAGAAAAATCAATGCCTTTGCTTTGAGGCTCTAGAACAAAATAAAGAAGATTCAATTTCTGATTTCTCTAATGGCGGATTTAAACTCACGTTTAAACCCAATTGCGATGTATGGATCACAACACTTGAGTTGGATGCTAGATCGCTCACTAATGATAATTCCTTTACGTTAAAACTGCCTGCTGATAGAAAAACGCTATTTGAATTTGCTTACACTTTACGTTTAGAAGAAGCTAAGATTATTTCACTAAAAAAGTATTAGGATATTTTTCTATTCTAAATACTTTCCTGACAACCTCTACTTTCCATTGAAAACTAACCCTCTTTAGCTTACAATTAATAATCATTACTAATTGCATTTATGCGGGTGGGTTCTTACACAATTCACCCATATCTTTTTCTTCTTTGGAGAGACTTCATGTCAGTTTTAGATCATAAAACCGCACGATTTTCGTTAATTACACTAGCTTTATTTAGCTACTGTGGCAGTATTGCTTTAGCCGCAGAAAATGATGAGGTATCTGAATTGGATACTATTACAGTAACACCTGGACAAGATGGGGTGAATACTCCTAATAAAAAGGTTGCTGAAACAGTAAAAACATCAAGAACCTTAGAAAAACAACAAGTTCAAAATAGCCGAGATCTTGTACGCTATGATACGGGTATTACAGTTGTAGAAACAGGTAGATTTGGTTCAAGTGGTTTTGCAATTCGTGGTGTTGATGAAAACCGTGTTGCTATTACAGTTGATGGTTTACATCAGGCTGAAGCACTTTCCTCACAAGGTTTCAAAGAACTCTTTGAAGGATATGGTAATTTTAACAACACACGAAATAGTGTTGAAATGGAAACATTAAAACAAGTTACTATCAATAAAGGTGCTAACTCAGTAAAGGTGGGGTCTGGAGCTTTAGGTGGTTCTGTAGTATATGAAACAAAAGATGCTAGAGATTTATTAATTGATAGAGATTTCTTCTATAGTATAAAAGGTGGGTTAGCTGATGCAAATAAACAAGCCTATCACTCACAAACCTTAGCGGGAAGGTATAAGTGGTTTGATGTTCTTGCTGTTTATACAAAACGAAACCAACATCAATTAAAAAACTTTGATTATAGTCATTATGATAATGCTGTCTTTGGTCAGGAAAGAGAAAAAGCAGATCCCTACCATATCCAAAAAGAAAGTACTTTAGTAAAGTTAGGTTTCCAACCTAATGAAGAAAACCGATTAAGTTTTACTTTTGATGGTTATACAAATAAAGCTAGAGGTCATGACTATTCATATAATCTCACACCAAGATCAGCAAGTGACTTTGGACGTGATAATTTTACTGATGTTGTTGGTCAACGTTACACTGATGATAAATCAACTAGAAAAAATTATGCAATAACTTTTGAAAACTATTCCCAGACACCACTGTGGGATAGTATGAAAGTGACATTCTCCGATCAGAAAATTAAAAATAGGGCAAGAACTGAAGAATATTGCCGAGGAGATTATTGCCAAGAGATCGCTAATCCCATAGGCTTAAAAGTAGATAGCGCTAATGTTGTTGATAGTAATGGAGGCATTGTTGATATTGTTAAAACAGCAGCAAGTACTGCGGGTTTAACTTCACTACAAGATAGCCAAGGTAACTTACATAATGCAGGATATAGCCTAACACCAGTCAATGAATATTATTTCGATTGTACAATTTTTGATTGTAATAGTAACATTACAACCTACTTGAGCCCCCAACAAACTGCGGGTAGAACTGGTCAGGATATCTATTATGAAAAACATAATATCGATCTCACTAAGGATAGAGTGTCTTTCGACACTTCAATAGATGGATTTGATGACAATTGGGATCCTATTATAGAGCATAGAACCTATAATGTGGATGTAACCGATGAAGAGTTTAATAATAAAAAGTATAAAAAATTATCTGCTACTTATACCCAATATAGCTCTTTTTTAGAAAGAAATGTTGATTTTGCAACACGAGATATTTTTGCTGTTCTTCCAGCATCTAAAGGATTCCTTGAGAGAGATTGGAAAGAAAGAGATTTAGACACAGATACAAAACAAATCAACCTTGATTTCACTAAATATCTTAGCATAAAGAATACAGAACACGAGATCTCCTATGGTGGATCATATGCTGAAACTAAAAAGAGAATGGTTAATAGACAGGGTTATGATGCAACCAATCCTCAATGGTGGGCTGAGACTTATGCCCCAGACTGTTCAGCACCTGGTGTTGCAGGGAATGCTCTTTCATGTCCAGTAAGTGAAGGAGAAACATCATTCTTGGTGCCAGTCAAAAGTAAAGAAGGTGCTTTATACATAGCTGATGAAATTCAATTCAATAGTGTATTTGGTATTGATTTTGGCTATAGATTCGACAAAATCAAATATAAACCTAACTATAAACCAGGTATAAGTCCTAAAATTCCAGATGGAATGGTAGAAGGCTTATTTATTCCTCTTGAAACATTACCTGAGGAGCCAAGATGGTGGACTTATCAAAGTCAAAATGATCCTAATTATCTAAGAGATTTAGCAGAATATAATAGAATAAAAGAGGCAAATGATAAAAACGCTGAAGCTAATATTCAATATTTCTCTCAGAAGAAAAAGTTTAATAGCAACTCCTATTCTTTTGGTATGAATCTTGATCCTTTAGATTTCTTAAAAGTTCAAGCTAAATATTCTAGAGGATTCAGAGCTCCAACTCATGAAGAGTTATATTTTACATTTAGACATCCTGATTTTACGATTAAACCAAATGTAGATTTAGAGCCAGAAATTGCTAAAACAAAAGAAATTGCATTTACATTCCATAAAAATAATAGCTTTATTACTCTTAGTGGATTTAAAACAGATTATGACAACTTCTTAGATCTAAGATATGTTGGTGTACAACGTGTAAATATAAATGCAAACAGTGCCTTAGATTTTGATATTTACCAAAATGTAAACAGACAAAATGCAAGTGTCAAAGGTTTTGAGGTTAATTCACTATTATCATTGGGTGATGTATACAGTAATTTAGAAGGCTTTACTGTTGGTTGGAAATTTACAAAACAAAAAGGTAAAGTACTTACTGAAAACGATGGCAGAGTACCAATGAACGCTATTCAGCCTACTACTGCGGTATATAGCATTGGGTATGCTAGCCCTAGTGGTAAATTTGGTGGTGATATTTATGTAACTCATGCTTCAGCCAAAAAAGCGAAAGATACTTATAATATGTTCTGGCGTAATGAACAAGCCCTTGGTGATCCCATCAATGGAAAAGAAGTCTCAGATTCATCTTCTCATTGGTTAAGCAAGAGCTATACCACGCTTGATTTTATTGGATTTGTGAGACCAATCGAAGATTTAACTGTAAGATTTGGTGCTTATAATATTACCAATAAAAAATATATTACATGGGATTCTGCTCGCTCTATTCGTTCTTTCGGAACGACAAATAGAGTACGAAAAAGTGATGGTTTAGGACTAAATCGTTTTACTGCTCCAGGTAGAAACTTTAGATTAGATCTTGAATATGTATTCTAATTAGAATGTAATATTCTAGTCCAAAAAAACAAAAAGACTGATTATTGAAATAATCAGTCTTTTTCATTATTTAGTTGCATGGCTAAATAGTAAATTATTTTACTTCTCTAATCATAATCTCAGAAGGAATCACACTACCCTGCCAATATAATTCAGAAGCCACTTTAGCCGCTAAATCCAAATAGAATTGACTAATTTCATGATTTGGATCTGCAACAACCGTTGGAATGCCTTTATCCAGATCTTCACGAAGCTTAATATGCAATGGTAATTGACCTAGCACTTGGGTATTATATTTCTCAGCAACTTTTGCTGCCCCTCCTGTACCAAAAATATTTTCATGATGCCCACAATTAGAACAAATATATACACTCATATTTTCAATAATACCTAATACAGGTACTGAAACTCGTTCAAACATTGAGATACCTTTAATTGCATCCAATAAAGCAATATCTTGTGGCGTAGTAACAACAACAGCACCCGTCACTGGAATTTGTTGGGAGAGAGTTAACTGAATATCCCCTGTACCTGGTGGCATATCAATCACCAAGTAATCTAAATCTGGCCACCATGTTTCTTGTAATAATTGACTTAATGCACTACTTGCCATTGGTCCACGCCAAATTGTTGCATTATTAGCATCCATTAAATAGCCAATTGAGTTAGAAAAAATCCCATGTACTTCGATGGGAGTCATGTGCTGATTATCTGGTGAGGTTGGTCGTTGATCTGCTGCACCTAGCATATGGGGAATAGATGGCCCATAAATATCTGCATCAAGAATCCCCACTCTTGCCCCTTGTGCTTTTAAGGCTAAAGCTAAATTAACCGCAGTAGTTGACTTCCCTACGCCACCTTTTCCTGAAGTCACTGCAATAATATTTTTTACACCATTTACAGCAGGATGATTGTTCGCTCTTTTTAATGTGGCAATTTTATAATTGATTACCCACTTAATTCGATCAGCATTGACCACTTTCTTTATTTTTTCTTCAATATCTTGTTTGAATTGCTTAAAAGCAGTATTCCAGGCAAATGGCATCGCTAATTCTACGCGTAAAACGCCATTAACTAACTCAGCTTTTTTTAATGTATTTAATGTGATTAAATCTTTTTGCAAAGTTTCATGTTTAAAATTTTGAAAAATCTTTGTAATTTCAGCTAATTGCTGTTCACTAATTTGATTCATCCTTTTTCCTTATTCCTATATAGATCTTTACTATAAATTACTTCACTTGAATTATCTTTATCAATGCCAACAATATCTGGTGCAACTGAAACTCGTCTTTGGTATTGAAAAAGAGGCAAAAGTGCAACATCTTTCTCCAACTGTTGAGTAATTTCTAAAATTAAGTTATCTCGTTGCTCAATTGTTAATGATTCATTTCTAAGTTTCTCTAGTTTTTCATCTACTACTGGATTTGAATATCCACTCTTATTGTCCAAACTCGTAGAATGAAATTGATTAAGAAATAATACTGGATCACTATAATCAGCACACCATCCCGAACGAATTAACTGAAAATCTTTATTTCTTCGTTTTCTTAATAATCTTTCCCATGGTACTGGATCAAGGCTGACTCTAAAAAGATCAGATTGTCCTAATGTTCTAGCAATGCGATTAGCAATTTCTTTATGTCGTCCCTGATCATCAAAAGTAATCTTAATATTTAGAGGTTTCTTATCTTTAATACCTAATTGCTCAAAAAATTGCTCAGCACTCTCCGTAGACAACTGATACCCAATCTCACTTGCCATTGTTGAAGGCAAAGCTAGATAATTAGGTATGCCAAATCCATTACTAACATCTGAGGAAGAAACCATTGCCCGAATAGCTTGCCGAATTTCTTTTTTACTCAAATTTGGATCACTAAAGTTAAATTCATAAAAATAGGTACATAATTGAGGTAAGTTAATGATATTACGTTTATAACTACTCAGAGGATTTTCAACAATATCAAATCTATCTGGATTTTGTGCTGTACTAATCAATTGATATTTGACTGATTTAAATGCATTTCCTTCCTCTCTAGAGTGTAGAGTTACCTCATTTTTATCTTTAGATATAATCTCATAATCACCATTAACAATAATTTCACTAAAATCTTCAGGTCTTTTTCCATGATATGTAGGTAAAAGTGCTACATGAGCTAACATTTTAAGCAACTGTCGGTTTGGTTCTTTTAAATCAATTTGTAATGTGCGAGAGTTCAATGCATGAATCCCTAAATCCCCTAAGGGTTTACTCCCTTCAAGAATCTCTTTAGCATTTTCTAACCCCATATAAACAAGATAATAGGATAATGGTGATGATTCTATTGGGTCAAGTAAGCGTTTCCAGCTATCAACAAAATCATTAGCCGTAACAGGCTCACCATTTGACCATTTAGCATCATCTCGGAGTATAAATATCCAGCTTTTACTATCCTGAGTTTCATAACGATCGGCTACACCATTAACGATGTTGCCCTTAGAATCAAAACGCATGAGTCCAACAAATAAATCTCTTACGGGGGCAGCATCCGCAGATACCTTAACAAAATGAGGATCTAACTGTAGATATGCAGAATAAATCGCTCTACTCAACTCCGTTGGGATTTTTTCCTCAATTTTTACCTTTGTTTGTGGCATAGGCTGTTGATCGCATCCTACTATTAATAGTACACAAGCGGTCAGATAACTGATAAATTTTATAAAACGTGATAACTTTTTCATGTATTTTTTCATAATTATTTTATTGAGGTAAGCACTGGAAAAAGATTAGTTAATCCAGCCACTATAATTTCAATGCCTAATGCCATTAAAATTAGTCCCATAATACGTGTAACAATATTTGACCCAGTTTTACCCAATTTTTTCATTAATGTCCCAGAAAATCGAAATAATATGTAACACATAGAAGAGAAAACGACTATTGAAATAGTAAAACCGACGTAATCAATCCATGAACTGTATTGCGTTCCCCATACAATCGTTGATCCAATTGCCCCAGGCCCTGCTAAAATGGGCATAGCTAATGGAACAACTGCAATATTTTCATATTCTGTTGGATCCGCATTTTTTTCTTCTTTGTTTTGTTTGTGTTCCCCAAGTTTTCCACTAATCATCGTCATTGCAATAGTTACAATTAAAAAACCACCCGCAATACGGAATGAATGTAATGAAATACTAAAAATGTCTAAAATAACTTTCCCAAAATAAAGACTAACTAGCAAAATTATGCCAACTGAAATTGAAGTGACTAGATTTGTACGGTTACGTTCAGCTTCGTATTGATGGGAGGTCATACTGAAAAACACTGGTAAGATCCCAAATGGGTTTACAATAGCAACTAATCCAATAAAGAATTGCAAGTAAATGGCAAAATTAATATTGATATCCACAGCATATCCAAAAAAGAATGAATTGCTGCGTATTATATAAGGATATGTGTAAATAACCTAAGAAGCTTTCAAAAATTTACAACTTCTTTGCGATAAAAGGATATAATTACATCACTCTTATTTTTAATTCAAGATTAGCATATGCGTTTAGATAAATTTATTGCAGAAAATACCGGACTCACACGCTCTCAAGCAAGCAAAGCACTCAAATCTGGCTTAGTTATGGTCAATAATTTTATCGAAAAAAGTGGTACTAAAAAAATCACCCCTGAAGATGAAATTTATTTTGATGGTGAAAAATTAACATGGGTAGAGGTTGGACAATATTTTATGCTCTATAAGCCACAAAATTATGTTTGTACTCATGAAGAAGGCAATTATCCGACTGTTTTTGAGTTTTTTGACCACCCTCTTACAACTCGATTGCACTGTGCTGGTCGCTTAGATGTAGATACTACGGGTTTAGTATTATTGACGGATGATGGACAATGGTCACACCGAATTACATCACCCAAATATCTATGTGATAAAACCTATCTTGTCACATTAGCAGATCCCGTTGAATCTAATTACGCTCAATTATTATCCCAAGGTATTTTATTACGAGGTGAAAAAACACTCACAAAACCAGCATCATTAGAAATTATTGATGATTACAATGTTAATTTAACGATTAGCGAAGGTCGATATCATCAAGTAAAAAGGATGTTTGCAGCTCTTGGTAATAAAGTCATTGGATTACACCGTTGGAGAATTGGTGAAGTGGTACTTGATGAAAACCTTGAAGAGGGTGATTTGCGTCCACTAACACAACAAGAAATGGAGAGTTTTTAATGAATCAATCAATAACAATAAATAAATTATTTATCATCATAATTGGACTGTTGTCTATGCTTCCACCTTTGGCCATAGATATGTACCTCCCATCATTTTTAGAAATCGCAAAAACTTTGCAAGTTTCCCAAGAAAATATCCAAATTACATTAGCTATATTCACTCTAGGATTCTCACTTGGTCAATTATTCTGGGGCCCTATGGCAGATAGCTTTGGGCGAAAGCCAATTATTATAATAGGGCTATTGGGATCATCTGCCATGGCTTTTGCCTTAACGCAAACAACAGATCTTATTACCTTTTATATCTTTCGTCTTGTTCAAGGTAGTTTTGCTGCAGCGCCTACAGTTGTTGTTGGAGCATTAGTCAGAGATTTATTTACTCGTAACCAATTCGCTAGAATTATGTCTAGTATTATGATTATTACTATGTTAGCACCCTTGCTTGCTCCAATTATTGGAGGATATCTAACAAAGTGGTTCCACTGGCATTTTATCTTCTACATACTATCTGCAATGGGATTAATTTCTGTTATTCTTTTTACTAAAAATGTGCCAGAAACTCTTGCTCCAGAAAATAGAGAACCGCTTAGTTTTAAACTTACCATCCAAAATTTTGTTAAGGTGGTATTACATAAACCAACTTTAGGCTATGTTATGGTGGGTGGCTTATCATTTTCAGGGATGTTCTGTTTCTTAACTTCAGGCTCATTAGTTTATATTGGCATATATGGCATACCACAAGAAAACTTTGGTTATTTCTTCTTTCTAAATATTGGTGTGCTAATCACTATGACCTTCATCAATGGCCGAGTGGTGACAAGATTTGGATCTGAAAATATGCTTAAACTCGGTCTAACACTACAATTTATTGGGGCTATTTGGTTAATCATTTGTGCGACATTTCAACTTGGTTTTTGGCCAATGGCACTTGGTATCGCTTTCTTTGTTGGTATGGTATCAACAATTAACAGTAATGCATCCGCAGCAATATTAGAT
Source organism: Otariodibacter oris (assembly GCF_009684715.1). NCBI lineage: Bacteria > Pseudomonadati > Pseudomonadota > Gammaproteobacteria > Pasteurellales > Pasteurellaceae > Otariodibacter > Otariodibacter oris. The sequence goes on from NZ_CP016604.1 coordinate 1,176,798, forward strand.
CGTTATCCTCAAATGGCAGGTACCGCAAATGCAGTTGCAGGTACTGCAAGATTTGGTATAGCTTCTATTATAAGTTCTGGTTTATCTCATATTCCATTAACGACTGAACGCCCAATGCTCTACACCATGGCCACGTGTTCATTATGTGCTTCAGCAGTTTACTATTTCTTATCCTATAAAAAATCTGAAGAATAATGTTAAAAAAATGAAAATTTTTATGATCATATAATTATCTAAAAGATTAAAATAATCCAGTGTAAATCCATTATTCATGGATAAAAAAAAGAATAATATTCTTAAAATAACTAAAAAAAGCCCATTTATTTTATTTTAAATAGAATATTATGCATAATTTTTATCAAAAAACAGGATTTACTTTCATTTGGATACCTTATATATTCATTTCATATCTTACACAAGCGGTCTGATAATCTCTGTTTTTTAGAGATTTTTGACCGCTTGCTAGTCTTATAAAAATTTAAATTTGAGTGGAGAAACCTATGAAAAAGACGTTATATGAAAAATTATTTGATGCCCATATTGTTCATGAAGCGGAAGGTGAAACACCACTACTCTATATTAATCGTCACCTTGTTCATGAAGTTACCTCACCACAAGCATTTGATGGACTTAGAGCAATGGGGCGAGCAGTAAGACAACCAAGCAAAACTGTTGCCACAATGGATCATAATGTACCGACCGATAGCCGAAAATTAGATGGTTCTGGAGAAATGGGGAAACTTCAGATGGTTGAATTGGCTAAAAATACGGAAGAATTTGGTATTCAGCTTTACGATATTAATCATATTAATCAAGGTATCGTCCATGTTATGGGGCCAGAACAAGGGCTAACCTTACCCGGTATGACGATTGTTTGCGGCGATTCGCATACAGCAACTCATGGTGCATTTGGTGCATTAGCATTTGGGATTGGGACATCTGAAGTTGAACACGTACTTGCAACTCAAACAGTCAAACAAGCTCGTGCTAAAAAAATGAAAATTGAGGTAAAAGGTAAAGTAAAACCGGGCATAACAGCAAAAGATATTGTGCTTGCAATCATTGGTAAAACAACCATGTCGGGTGGTACAGGCCACGTTGTTGAATTCTGCGGAGAAGCCATTACCGATTTATCTATGGAAGGCAGAATGACAGTATGTAATATGGCAATCGAATTGGGTGCGAAATCAGGCATTATTGCACCCGATGAAACCACTTTCGCTTATTTAAAAGATCTTCCATCCTCTCCAAAAGGTAAAGATTGGGATGATGCCGTCGCTTATTGGAAAACATTACATACAGATGAAGGTGCCGAATTTGATACTGTAATCACTTTAGAGGCAAGTGAAATTCAACCTCAAATCACTTGGGGAACAAATCCAGGGCAAGTGATTAGTGTCAATGATTATATTCCAAACCCTGAACATATTGCCGATCCAATAGAACGTCAATCAGCAGAAAAAGCTCTAGCCTACATGGATTTATCGCCAAGTACTAAATTAACTGATGTCACTATTGATAAAGTATTTATTGGTTCTTGTACCAATTCTCGTATAGAAGATCTGCGTGCCGCTGCAGCCATTGCCAAAGGTAGAAAAGTGGCAACGGGCGTTCAAGCTTTAGTTGTTCCAGGCTCTGGATTAGTCAAAGATCAAGCTGAAAAAGAAGGACTTGATAAAATCTTTATCAATGCAGGATTTGAATGGCGTCAACCAGGTTGCTCTATGTGCCTTGCAATGAATAACGACCGCTTAAAAAGTGGTGAGCGTTGTGCATCAACAAGTAACCGAAATTTTGAAGGACGTCAAGGACGTGGAGGCCGCACGCACTTAGTCAGTCCAGCAATGGCTGCCGCTGCTGCCATCTTTGGAAAATTTGTAGACGTTAGACAATTAGACTTACAGTAACTAGATTTCATCTAACAAGCGGTGAGTTCAATCACTATTTTTGCAAAAACGAAACTCACCTGAATTAGACAACAGGAAGAATATATGACTAGAGAATTTAAACAACACACAGGAATAACTGTTCCTCTTGATGCTTCAAATGTAGATACTGATGCGATAATCCCAAAACAATTTTTACAAAAAGTCACTCGTACAGGATTTGGCAAACATTTATTTCATGAATGGCGTTTTTTAGACGATGAAGGTAAGCAACCTAACCCTGAATTTACCCTCAACTACCCTCGTTATCAAGGTGCAAGTATTTTACTCGCACGAGAGAATTTTGGTTGCGGTTCTTCGCGTGAACACGCTCCTTGGGCATTAGATGATTATGGAATCCGAGTAATCATTGCCCCAAGCTTTGCTGATATCTTTTATGGTAATAGTTTAAATAACCAACTTCTCCCTATTCGTTTAAGCGAACAAGAAGTCGATGAATTATTTCAATTTGTAACCAATCAGGATGGTGCTCAAATTACCGTTGATTTAGAAACACAAACTGTAACTGCAAATGGAAAAACCTATCATTTTGAAATCGATAGTTTCCGTCGTCATTGCCTACTTAATGGATTAGATAATATTGGACTTACCTTACAACATGAGGCAAAAATTGCAGAATATGAAAGCAAAATACCCGCATTCCTTAGATAATTATCAAGTGTAAGAAAATTTCTCTTACATAAAGAATCAGCCCTTAGATATCTTACCTAAGGGCTGATTGTATTTACAACTTACAATTACTGAATTGCAGGTGTTGATTTAGTCTTTTTGACTTTAATTGCTTTCGTTGAATGTCCAACAACATCAATGCCTGCTGGTGGATTTTCTAATGCAATCGCCAATACTTCATCAATTGTTTCAACAGGATGAATATCTAATGCTTGTTTTGCATTTTCTGGGATTTCTTCAAGATCTTTTTCATTTTCTTTTGGAATAATCACAGTTTTGATACCACCACGGTGTGCAGCAAGTAATTTCTCTTTTAACCCACCTATTGGCAACACTTTACCACGTAAAGTAATTTCCCCAGTCATTGCAACATCTGCTCGTACTGGATTACCTGTTAAGCTAGAAACTAATGCCGTGCACATCGCAATCCCTGCACTTGGACCATCTTTAGGCGTTGCTCCTTCAGGTACGTGAATGTGGATGTCACGTTTTTCATAGAAGTCAGTCGCAATTCCTAATTTTTCAGATCTTGCTCGAACCACTGTCATGGCCGCTTGGATAGATTCTTTCATCACATCGCCTAAAGAACCGGTATAAGAGAATTTACCTTTACCCACAACAGATGCTGTTTCGATCGTCAATAAATCACCACCGACTTCAGTCCACGCTAATCCTGTGACTTCACCAACACGATTTTGACTATCCATTTTACCGTAATCAAAACGCTGAACACCTAAATATTCTTTCAAATTGTCACCTGAAACAGTGATAGATTTTAATTTCTTATCTAACACCAAGGCTTTTACTGCCTTACGGCAAATTTTCGCAATTTCACGCTCTAAATTACGTACGCCAGCTTCACGAGTGTAATAACGAATAATGCCAAGGATTGCACTATCTTCAATCACTAACTCGTTATCTTTAATGCCGTTATTTTCCTTTTGTTTTGCTAACAAATGTTCTTTCGCAATATTCATTTTTTCATCTTCGGTGTAACCAGAAAGACGAATAACTTCCATACGATCAAGTAATGCAGGTGGAATATTCATTGAATTTGATGTTGCAACAAACATCACATCAGATAAATCATAATCCACTTCTAAATAATGGTCATTAAAGGCTTTATTTTGTTCTGGGTCTAAAACTTCTAATAATGCAGATGCTGGATCGCCACGCATATCTTGTGCCATTTTATCGATTTCATCGAGTAAAAATAGCGGATTACGCACACCAACTTTTGCCATCTTCATCATTAATTGACCAGGCATTGAACCGATGTAAGTACGACGGTGACCACGGATTTCAGCTTCATCACGTACACCACCTAATGCCATACGCACATATTTACGTCCTGTCGCATTCGCAATAGATTGACCCAATGAAGTTTTACCTACACCTGGAGGTCCAACTAAGCATAAAATTGGCCCTTTCAATTTATTTAAACGTGTTTGTACTGCAAGATATTCTAAAATACGCTCTTTCACACGTTCTAACCCATAATGGTCTTTATCTAAAATTTCTTGGGCTTTTTGCAAATCTTTCTTAACTGCTGACCGCTTGTGCCATGGCATTTGTAAGATCCAATCAATATAACCGCGAACAACCGTTGCCTCCGATGAACTTTGTGGCATAGCTTTTAATTTATTAAACTCACCGTCCACTTTCTCTTGAACTTCTTTCGGTAATTTAGCCGCTTGAATCTTCTCTTTAAGTTTATCTAATTCACTCTGCTCTTGATCTTCACCATGCCCCAACTCTTTTTGAATTGCTTTAATTTGTTCATTCAAATAGTAATCACGTTGATTTTTTTCCATTTGTTGCTTAACACGGCTACGAATACGCCCTTCCATTTCCAGCGTATCCATTTCTGTTGCCATAGCAACAAGTAAAGCTTCAAATCGTGCAATTAAATTGGGTTCTTCCAATAAAAGCTGTTTTTGTTTTACTGATGCAACTAAATTTGCTGCCATCGTATCAGCCAAACGATCTTCTAAAGTAATTTTTTGTAACTTAGGTAAGATTTCCGCTGGAACCTTTTTATTTGCCTTAACATAATTTTCAAATTCACTTAACGTTGTTTTAGCTATCGCTTTGAGTTCATCGCTTTCATCTTGATATTCTGAAATAAGTGGCTCTACACCTGCCCAAAAACCATTCTCATCATCATGAGCGTGATCAATCTTCCCTCTGACTTGACCTTCAACTAAAACTTTAACTGTACCATCTGGCAAGTTGAGCATTTGAATGATATTAGCAATGACACCTACACTGTACACATCATCCATTGTTGGATCTTCTTTATTGGGATCTTTCTGCGTAACTAAAAAAAGTTGTTTATTACTTTCCATTGCGGAACGCAATGCTTGAATAGATTTATCACGCCCAACAAATAAAGGCATAACCATAAATGGAAAGACCACCACATCTCTCAATGGTAGTAGTGGTAATTCAATTGTTTTTTTCTTTTTTGCCATTTTATGTACTCTCCGAAAAATCTAATTTCTACATTATGAGGGCGTATTTTGGAAAAACAAGAGAAAAATAAGTAATAAAATAAAAGCATTCAAAACCCACTTAAAAAATGCTATATTTAACATCAAGTTAAAGTTTTATTTGTAAATACAAAATGGTGAATTATCAAGATATCAGTATTGCCCTAGCGGGTGTTTGTCAAACTGCAAGCTTGGTTCAGCAATTAGCGCATAATGGCTATACCTCTGAGGAATATCTTAAATATTCTTTTAGTTCTTTACTAGCCACTCAACCAGAAACAACCTTAGATGTTTATGATAATAACCTAAACCACTTGAAGCTGGGATTTGAAACTATCTTATCTCAATTTGGTGGAAGCCAAGGTAAAATTGATACTGAAATTGGGCGTTATTGGGTGGGCGTGTTGGCATTAAGTCAAAAGTTATCGAAAAACCCACAGGCTAAACAAGAACTTGCAAAACGTCTTGAAACACTTATCCACCAAAGAACCTTTTATGAGAATGATGGTGATCTGCTCAATGAACAAATGATTGCCAATATGGCAAATATATACAGTGAATGTATTAGCCCCCTTGGTGCTAGAATAAAAGTACTAGGTGTACCTAATTATCTTTCTCAACCTCATATTCAAAACAGTATAAGAGCCTCACTGTTAGCAGGTATCCGTGCCGGAATCCTATGGCAACAAGTGGGAGGCTCTCGATGGCAACTTTTTTTCTCTCGTAAGAAAATTTTAGCTACAGCACAGTCTTTATATTCCTCGTTATAATAAATTGGAGAAATTTCTATGCAACTTAATGCGTTAACTGCATTATCCCCTATTGATGGTCGCTATCAAGATAAAGCGACTGCACTTCGCCCTATTTTCAGTGAATTTGGATTACTGAAATTTCGAGTCACGGTTGAAGTTCGTTGGTTACAAAAATTAGCAAGCCATGCTCAAATTAAAGAAGTGGCTAGCTTATCGAAAGAAGCTCTCGCTTATCTTGATCAAATTGTTGCTAATTTTTCTCTTGAAGATGCAGAGAGAATTAAAACCATTGAACGCACAACTAATCACGATGTAAAAGCGGTCGAATATTTCTTAAAAGAAAAAAGCGAAGCGTTACCAGAATTAGCAAAAGTCAGTGAATTTATTCATTTTGCTTGCACTTCTGAAGACATCAACAATACGTCACATGCTTTAATGTTAAAAACAGCTCGTGAAGAAGTGCTTTTACCTGAATGGAAGAAATTGATTAATGCAATTAAAGAATTAGCAGAACGTTATAGAGATATTCCATTACTTTCTCGTACACACGGACAACCAGCAAGCCCAACAACTGTGGGTAAAGAAATGGCAAACGTGGTCTATCGTTTACAACGCCAATATAAACAGCTCGAAAATCTCGACATTCTTGCAAAAATCAATGGTGCGGTAGGTAACTATAATGCTCATTTATCCGCTTACCCTGAAATTGACTGGCATACATTTAGCCAAGAATTTATTGAGTCTCTGGGAGTGACTTGGAATCCATACACAACTCAAATTGAACCCCATGACTACATCGCAGAATTCTTCGATTGTGTAGCACGTTTCAATACGATTGTGATCGACTTCGATCGTGATATGTGGGGCTATATTGCATTAAATCACTTCAAACAACGTACAATTGCCGGTGAAATTGGCTCATCAACAATGCCACATAAAGTCAACCCAATTGATTTTGAAAATTCTGAAGGTAATTTAGGATTAGCGAATGCGGTAATGGCTCACCTTGGTGCGAAATTACCAATCTCTCGTTGGCAACGTGATTTAACCGATTCTACAGTATTAAGAAACTTGGGTGTTGGTTTAGGCTATACATTGATTGCTTATGCTTCCACTTTAAAAGGCATCAGTAAATTAGAAGTTAATCAACAACATTTACTTGATGAATTAGATCAAAACTGGGAAGTCTTAGCAGAACCAATTCAAACTGTGATGCGTCGATATGGTATTGAAAAACCGTATGAGAAATTAAAAGAACTTACTCGCGGTAAGCGTGTTGATGGTGAAGCTATGCGTCAATTTATTAATAATTTAGATTTACCAAGTGAAGAAAAAGATCGTTTAAAACAGATGACACCGGCTAGTTATATTGGCTATGCTGTGGAATTAGTTGATAAACTGTAAATTATTCACGTGATCTGGCCGCTTACACAAGCGGTCAGTTATCATTAAACTTATGCAAATTCTAAAGAGAATTTTATGAAACAATCTATTCGCCATCATAAAATTATTGAATTAGTAAGCCAGCTAGGCTATGTCAGCACGGAAGAATTAGTTGCTGAGCTCAATGTCAGCTCACAGACTATTCGTCGAGATCTTAATGAATTGGCTGAAAAAAATCTGATTCGTCGTCATCATGGTGGAGCCGCATCGCCGTCTAATTCAGAAAACAGTGATTATTCAGAACGGAAACAATTTTTCTCTTCTCAAAAAAATTGTATTGGGCAAGCTGTTGCTAACATGATCCCTAATGGATCCTCATTATTTATTGATATAGGCACAACACCAGAAGCAGTCGCATTTGCTCTGATGTCACATAAAGATCTAAGGGTTGTCACTAATAATCTGAATGCTGCTCACATATTATTACAAAAGGATGATTGCCAAGTCACTATTGCGGGCGGAGAACTTCGCTCGGATGGCGGTATTATTGGTGAAGCTACAGTGAATTTTATTAATCAATTCCGTTTAGATTATTGTATATTAGGAATCAGTGCCGTTGAGCTTGATGGATCAATGATGGATTACGATTATCATGAGGTTCAAGTAAAACGAGCATTAATGCGTAATGCAAGAAATGTAATATTAGTGACCGATCACTCTAAATTTAAACGTAATGCTATTGTACGTTTAGGTGATCTAAAAGAAATTCATCATTTAGTTACAGATAAAGCATTACCCGCAGAATTACAGCATTACCTAAATCATAGTGATGTTAATGTCCACATTTGTAACGATCTTTAAATGAAAGCACATTTTACTCAAGATAAATTGATCGCCTATGCACAATTAATGCGATTAGATAAACCGATTGGCACATTGTTATTGCTATGGCCAACACTATGGGCATTATTTACCGCAGCTAATGGCTTTCCTCCTTTATCCATTCTAGTGATTTTTGTACTCGGTGTTATTGTAATGAGAGCAGCGGGTTGCGTTATCAATGATTATGCTGATCGCAATATAGATGGTAGTGTAAAAAGAACATCGCAAAGACCACTTGCAACGGGAAGAGCTACTGCCAAAGAGGCTAAAATCTTATTTATATTTCTTTTAGTTATTGCTTTTATCCTTGTGTTGCAACTTAATCTATACACGATTGGATTATCAGTTATCGCCGCATTACTTGCTATGATTTATCCATTTATGAAGCGTTATACACATTTACCTCAATTTGTACTGGGTATGGCATTTGGCTGGTCTATTCCAATGGCATTTGGGGCAATTAATCAATCATTGCCATTAGAATGTTGGCTACTCTTTTTTGCAAATTTAGCTTGGACAGTGGCTTATGATACTCAGTATGCGATGGTGGATAGAGATGATGATCTTCGTATTGGAGTGAAATCAACCGCTATCTTATTTGCACAATACGATAATAAAATAGTTGCTTTGCTACAATTATTTGCACTATTTCTTCTCATTACATTTGGCTATTTACGCCATTTTGGTGTGTTCTACTTTGTAGCACTGGTAATTACTACTACGCTATTTATTTACCAATGTAAACTAACCAAAAATAGAGATCGTGAGAATTGTTTTAAAGCCTTTTTAAACAATCACTATGTCGGCATGGGGATTTTTATTTCGATTGTGGTTGGCATTTTTACAGCATAGATGCTGAAAATAAAATCAATCAATGATTTTTAGCATCTTTCCACTTGCATAAAACGCTTAGTCTTTCTATAATCACGCCCGTATTTGATTGCCAGTGTGACGAAATTGGTAGACGTAGCGGATTCAAAATCCGCCGCCCTTAAAAGCGTGCCGGTTCGAGTCCGGCCACTGGCACCATTAACCAAATTCTTAAAGAAAAGCCTTTCATTGTTGAAAGGCTTTTTTTATTATAAATTTCTAATCTTATTCGCCCATATTAATCAATATTACATAAGTTCCCCATTCTATACGTTCAATATACAAAACCTACTTGGTGTAGTAGAATCGCTCTCATCTTGTGTAATTAACATTTCTACACTACAAAATTAATATATTTCATAATGGGGGAATAATATGAAAATAACGAGATTAAGTCCTAAAATTAAAGATGTTGGGGGTATACCGCTTACCCGTACTTTACCGAATATTGGCATTAAAACGATTGGTGCATGGTGTTTTTTAGATCATGCTGGACCGACTACTTTTAAGAGAGGCGATAGAGGCATGCAAGTTGGACCTCATCCTCATACTAACCTACAAACATTTACTTGGATGATAGAAGGTGAAGTGCTTCATAAAGATAGTTTAGGCAATGAAAAAACTATTGATTCAAATCAAGTCAATCTAATGACAGCAGGTACAGGACCAAATAGAGGGATTAGTCATACTGAACAAAGTGTTTTTGCTCTAAAAGAAACACATGAAGATTATGAACGTAACCTCAATATGGTGCAATTATGGATTGCTCTACCTACTGATCAAGACATTGAAGCAAGTTTTGATTATTATCCTGAATTACCACATTGGACAGAAAATAAAGCTGAATTTACGCTAACTACAGGTAGTTATACGAGTCCTACTGGTACAGTTTATACAGCCCCAACCAAACAATATTCAAAATTAGTCGGTTTAGACGTTAATCTTGTGGAAGATGATGAAATAACCTTAACCATAGAAAAAGGAATGCAATACGGTATTCTTATTATTGACGGTGAGTTAATTATTGATGGGGAAACTTACAATAAAACTGAACTTGTACATTTTGATAATGAAGAAATAGAAAAAGTCGACAATATTATCGTTAAAGCCAATAAGGGAACTCGCTTTATGCTATTAGGGGGAGAACCATTGAAGAATAAGGTGCTGATGTGGTGGAACTTTGTGGCAGACAATAAGGCTGATTTGGAACAAGCTATAGAAGATTGGAACAATAATCACCCTCGATTTGGAAAAGTGAATTCGGAATTAGAGCGTACACCATCACCATTAATGCCAAGAGGTTTTAAAGGATAATTATTCCTATCACTGTCTATAAAAAAGGCTATTTAGTGATTAAAACTAAATAGCCTTTTTATTTAAGATACGAAATATTTTAATTCTTATCCAAGAAATTTCTCAACTTCACTTAATAATGGTTTCGCTACTTCATCAGAAAGTTTCCCTTCTTTGAAAACCTCATTGAAGCTAGCAATACTGTAACCTGAAACAACTTCTGCACCAAAAAATGGTAATGTTGATTTAGCTATTGCTAACGCATGAGCACCCGCACCTTTACCTGGAGAAGTACTTAATAACATTACTTTTTTGTCTGCTAAAAAATTACGATTATGACGAGACAACCAATCTAATTGATTTTTAAAAAATGCTGTTAAATTACCATTGTGTTCTGCAACACTAATAATTAATTTATCCGCAGTAGCTAATTTCTCAGCTAATTTTTGAGTTGCAGCAGGAATCCCCTCTTTTTGTTCAATATCAAAGCTATATACAGGGGTATCGTAATCTGTTAAACGAATAACCTCGATATCTTTCCCTAATTTATTAGCTACATAATTCACTAAAGCGTGATTGATCGAAACTGAACTATTACTTCCTGCAAATGCAATAATACTCATAATTTTTTCCTCTTATTATTAATAACGTGCGCTGATTATAACACGTATGTTTTATCTCCTTCATCAATATTTACTTTTTGGATCTGTATCTAATCTACTATTTTAAGAATTATGTGCTTAAGAGGTAACTTTCTAAATATATTTTACAAAAGGTCGCCAGTAAATCTGTCGAAACTTTTTCATATATCCGCTATAATTTCGTACAATTTGATTTTGTACATTATCACCATGTTGAATTTAAAAACAAAATGTCGCCATTTTGTACGGAAAAAATTGCGACAAACCCACCGTCTTTCTTATAAAACACGTGAATTTATCTGCCTACTTATCGGTGCAGCTATTGTTTCTCTTCTCTCATATGGATTTGCTACATTGGCAGATTTAGGATTGGAACTCAATGCATATTGGACAACTCAATATCCCTTAGCAGTTTGGATAGCATTACCCTTAGGTTTAGCCTTTCTTGCATGGTTTACTGCGAAATATACTCCTTATGTTGCAGGGAGTGGGATCCCACAAGTTATCGCTTCTCTTAGTCTTCCCCATGGTAAAAGTAAAAATCAATTATTATCTTTTTGGCAAACACTGTGGAAGATTCCGTTAACCTTCATTGCTATGTTATTAGGTGGCTCTGTTGGACGTGAAGGCCCTTCCGTACAAGTAGGGGCTGCGGCTATGCTTGCATGGGGAAATTTATGTCGAAAACAAGGTTTTGCTTTTACTGGACTCACAACTAATGAATTAATGGCAACAGGTGCAGCAGGAGGATTGGCGGCTGCATTTAACGCCCCTCTATCGGGAGTAATTTTTGCTATTGAAGAGTTAGGGCGAGGCATATTATTGCGTTGGGAGCGTAAAGTCTTACTTGGTGTACTTACTTCTGGTTTCATACTTGTTGCGATACAAGGGAACAACCCTTATTTCCCTGAATATCAAGGCGAAACCTCTGTGCCTTATATGTTCTTATGGGTTGCTCTCTGTGCCGTTGTTTGTGGGGTACTTGGCGGCATATTTGCACGCTTACTGGCAAAAGGCTTGGCGGGGATTTCTCCCGCGGCGATTAGGGGGGGGATTCGTCGTCATCCTATTATTATTGCTTTCTTCCTTGGATTATTACTAGCGGCTATCGGAACTTATACTCAAGGACAAACTTATGGGACAGGCTATGAAGTTGCATCTTTGGCTCTTACTGGCTCAGATACCGACAGTAATTTGGGTTTATTAAAATTATTTTCTACCGTTGCGACCTATTGGACGGGAATTGCAGGCGGTATTTTTACTCCGTCATTAACGACAGGGGCTGGTATTGGAGTTCAAATTTGGTCATTAACAGATGAGTTAGTCGATCAACGCCTCTTAGTGCTATTGTGTATGGCTGGCTTCCTTGCTGGTGCGACACAATCCCCCGTAACTGCAAGTGTAGTTGTTATGGAAATGACTGGGGCTCAACCTGTGCTTTTCTGGCTATTGATTTGTAGTTTGGTTTCTTCGATTATTTCTAGACAATTTAATCCTCGACCATTTTATCATTTAATGGCAAGCCGTTTCCGTCAACGTATTCAAGAAGAATATAAGGAATAAACTAACCACGCATGACAAGCGGTTAGTTACTCGAAAAGTTATGCAAATTTGAATTAGCAAAAATGATGAATTAATTTTGTGAGTAATTTGATTGTCGGATCAATAAATTTTGTTTCTAAAAATTCATTGGGTTGGTGTGCTTGCTCAATCGAACCTGGTCCTAACACTAGAGTTGGACAAATGTTTTGGATAAAAGGCGCTTCGGTACAATAGTTTACCGCATCACACTTTTCGCCTAATAACGTTTCAACCACCTGTACAATCTGTTCGGAGTGTTCACATTCATAGCCAGGTATTCCACCATGAAGATGCTTGATTTGAATATTATCACCAAATTCTTCAATCAATGGTGTGAGGCTTTGATACAGTAAACCTTGTAAATCAGCAACAGACATATTAGGTAGCGGTCGAATTTCTAACTGTAATTCACAACAGGCACAAATACGATTGATCGCATCTCCGCCATGAATATTGCCTAAATTCATTGTTGGATAAGGTATTTTAAATAGTGAATTGTGGTAATTATTCTGTAATTCTGATTTTAACTCTAATAAATGCCCTACAGCTTTATGCATGATCTCAATGGCATTCACACCTTGCTTAGGATCACTTGCATGTCCAGAACGCCCAATAATATTAATGGATTCGCCAATATGACCTTTATGGGCTCGAATAGGTTTTAATGAAGTCGGTTCCCCGATGATTGCACAATCAGGTTTAATCGTTGCTTGTTGAGAAAAGACCCTCGCTCCCAGCATTGTAGTTTCTTCATCTGCGGTAGCAAGAATACGGATCGGCTTGTTCAATTTTTTTAAATCAATTTGGCTAAGTGTATCAATCACAAAAGCAAAAAAGCCTTTCATATCAGCTGTACCTAAACCATAGAACTTCCCTTCTTTTTCTGTTAAGGCAAAAGGATCAAACGTCCATCTTCCCTCATCAAAAGGTACGGTATCGGTATGCCCCGCAAATAATAAACCACCCTCGCCTTCACCATAAGTTGCTAACAAATTATATTTACCTCTACTACCTTCAACGGGCAAAATCTCAATCTGAAATCCTAAATCATCTAGCCAAGTGGCTAACAAATCAATTAAAGGCTTATTGGTTAAATCATATTCTGGTTGCAAACTACTAATAGTCGGAATTGCAATAAGTTGTTGGTATCTATGAATAAAAGGAATTGATTTTTTCATGCTCTCATATATCTCAAAATAACAAAGCCAGCGGCAATATCCCAAATAGCAATAAGATAAAAACTAATACGCTCAAAAATGGCTAAAAAAGTCGTAAACCCAAACATCGTAACAACAATAGCAATCATACCCACCATACCTGCAATTAAACTAAACCATTTGAATTTACGTAAAAATGGGACGCTAATGCCAATTCCTGTTGCTATCATCATGATATTGCCTAATAAGAAGGTAATACTTACCCCTAAATTTTGCAAACCACCTTCCGTATAGTTACCACCTTGGGCTGAATATATCAAAATCATCCCTAATGAAAAAAAGATCGCAGCCATACTTCCTATGAGTCTAAATCCTTTAATCATTTGATTCACTGCGATCAAATAGATGAATAAGAACAAATATCCATGCGTAATAAAAGTTGATCGCATGACAAAAGAAAGAGGAGAAAGATGACTTGTTTGAGCATCAACAATAGAACCAATAGGTAAAAGCAACTCAAGGATAGTATGCTCATAATAAGCAGAAAATCCCTCATTACTAAATGCAATGGTAACCAACTCTGTCGCAAAATAATCAATACCGATAAAAACCGCTAAAACCGCTAATAATTTTACGAGCCAGTATTGAGTTAATTTAACCCATGGAGAATTCATTAAAGCATAAAATTGCATATAAAAGACTAATCACACTCTATTCAATCAATAACCACATAATATCACGAATATAAAATAGGTGTAATCTGTGTAAAATAGTTTGAGATTTCTTAATAAAAAAAGTATTATAGACGTCTAGATGGCAAAATTAACAAAATACAATGCAAGCGGTGAGATATTGCAAAATTTTTACATAAAGTCACCGCTTGTATATTACTCATTTATAAATCAATTAAGGATAAATTAATGACGATCAATCTATTTACGTCCGAATCCGTTTCAGAAGGACATCCAGATAAAATTGCAGATCAAATTTCAGATGCAGTACTTGATGAAATATTAAAACAAGACCCTAGAGCACGTGTGGCTTGTGAAACCTATGTTAAAACAGGTATGGCATTAGTGGGTGGTGAAATTACCACTTCTGCATGGGTTGATATTGAAAATCTTACTCGCCAAGTAATTAGTGATATTGGCTACACTCATTCTGATATGGGATTTGATGCTAGTTCTTGTGCAGTATTAAATGCGATAGGTAAACAATCTCCTGATATCAATCAAGGCGTTGACCGTGAAGATCCATTAGCTCAAGGGGCTGGTGACCAAGGTATTATGTTCGGTTACGCAACCAATGAAACTGACGTTCTAATGCCTGCACCAATTACTTATGCTCATCGCTTAATGGAACAACAAGCAAAAGTACGTAAAAGTGGTAAATTGAACTGGTTACGTCCAGATGCAAAAAGCCAATTAACCTTTGTTTATGAAGATAACAAAATTAAAGGTATTGATGCAGTAGTTCTTTCTACCCAACATGCGGAAAGTGTTTCACAAAAAGAAATCTATGAAGGCGTTATGGAAGAAATCATCAAGCCAATTTTGCCAAGTGAATGGTTAAATAAAGAGACAAAATATTTTATTAATCCAACTGGTCGTTTTGTGATTGGTGGACCAATGGGTGACTGTGGACTAACGGGGCGTAAAATTATTGTTGATACTTATGGTGGAGCAGCTCGTCATGGCGGTGGTGCATTCTCTGGTAAAGATCCATCTAAAGTTGACCGCTCTGCAGCTTATGCCGCTCGCTATGTGGCTAAGAATATCGTTGCAGCGGGATTAGCTGACCGTTGTGAAATTCAATTATCTTATGCTATTGGTGTTGCCGATCCTACATCAATCATGGTGGAAACGTTTGGTACAGGAAAAATAAGTAACGAAGAACTTGTTAAATTAGTCAGAGAACATTTTGATTTACGCCCTTACGGATTAATCAAAATGTTAGATCTCATCCAACCGATTTACCGTGAAACTGCAGCATACGGGCATTTTGGTCGCGAACACTTTCCTTGGGAAAAAACAGATAAAGCAGAAGTCCTAATGAGTTCATTAAAATAATATAAAGCAAAGTTGATTTATTCTACGTCTTTATAATTTTAGACTCTACCGCTTAAATAAAGAACAAACCGAAATTCACATTTCAGTAATATAATAAAGTTTTTCGGTTTGTTTTAGTTTCATCGGTATCTAGTTTATATAGGATATAAGGCTTTTTGCTCATACTCATCATAATAATAGGGCTATAGAGTCGATTTTTATATTATATAATTACATTATCACTTACCCTCTATAAATAAACTCTACTTAAATTAATGTCTTTAACTCTATTATATAGTTAAAAAAGTAAGTTAAAACCTTATACTACAAGATTAATTGATTGATTTATTTAATTCATACGAAAGAAATTCCCATTTTTCACTATTAGATTATTCCTAAATGTACTGTAAAGACTAATATTAAGCATTATAAATACTCTAACCTTAATAAAATATTTTCACTCCCTAAAAATTAAATATAAATTTGATTTTATTATCCCTGAATGAAATAGATTCATAAATAACTGACTAATAAATATTATTATCTAAAAATAAAATCAGCTTTACCTAAATAATTTCAATATCGGAGAATAGATTTTATATTAGTTTATATCTTTTAATTATTTATTAAACTTTACTAAATGAACATACTGAATGAAGGGAGACATAAGCCTTATGATATATAAATATAAGAAGTTATTATGGAAGTAAATTTTTACACGATATTTATTAACTTTGAAAATATGTGGATTAAGTATGAAAAGGACAAAAATAGTATAGATAATTTATACAAAAAATAAAAAGAATAGGGAATAATGATAGAAAACAATTAAAATTCCATATATTTTTTATCATACTTATGGCTAATCCTTAGTAGAATTAGCCACGTGGTATTTTTACTTTTATACTATCTAATAATACCTCTAGTCGAGCGTTTGAAAAAATCAAGAAACAAACTTATTGCAGCCTCAGTTTTAGCATAATGCTCAATCTCTGGCATAGCTTCCTCTAATGTCTTACCACTTCGATAAATTAACTTATAAACATTACGAATTGCATGCATTGTTGCTTTTTCAAAACCCCTACGTTTTAACCCTTCTAGATTAACACCAAATGGATGAGCATGGTTTCCTTGAGCCATAACATAAGGTGGTACATCCTGACTAACCATTGATCCACCTCCCAACATAACATGAGAACCAATAACAACAAATTGATGAATAGCAGACATACCACCAACAATCACAAAATCATCTAATGTGACATGCCCTGCTAATGTTCCATTATTTGCTATGATACAACGATGCCCAATTTTACAATCATGAGCAATATGGCAATTTATCATAAATAAATTATCATCACCTATTCTAGTCAATCCTCCACCTTGTTCTGTGCCTCGATGGATAGTTACACTTTCTCGAATTCTATTGCGATTCCCAATGATTGTTTTTGTAGGCTCTCCATTGTATTTTAGATCTTGATTAATTTCACCAATACTTGCAAATTGAAAAATATGGTTATCTTCTCCAATTTCAGTATCTCCTTGAATTACTACATGAGAGTGAATGCGAGTACCATTACCAATTCTAACATTTTTCCCTATAACACAGAATGGACCAATTTCAACATTCTTACCTACTATCGCACCATCTTCAACAACAGCAAGAGGACTAATTTTCGCAGAAGGATCTATAAATTGCATAGTAATATTCTCTAATTTAGAATTAATCTTATTTGCGAGCACATTTTAAATCAGCTTCACAAACTAATCGCCCGTCAACAAAAGCTTTACCTGTAAATACACTAATACCTCTACGCTCTTTGATAAAATGTACTTCAATAATCATTTGATCACCAGGTACTACAGGATTTTTAAATTTGGCACTATCAACCGCTGCGAAATAATACAATTCATTTTCCTTTAATTTGCCATAACTCTTAATAGCAAGCACCCCTGTTGCCTGAGCCATCGCTTCTAATATTAAAACACCAGGAAAAATAGGATCAGAAGGGAAATGTCCAGTGAAACAAGGTTCATTAAAAGTAATATTTTTAACAGCCTTTAACCACTCCCCTTCTTTATATTCAATTACCCTATCAATAAGTAAAAAAGGGTAACGGTGTGGCAGAATTTCCTTAATTTCACGAACGTCGATTATAACTTTTTCTTCTTTATTTTCCATTTTTACACCAATCCTCTTTTAATTATTATTTATTACACTTTTCTGCTAACTGTTTCTCTACTGATTTTAAACGCTTATTCATACCATCAATATTCATCGTTAAAGTAGCCGTTTTCCGCCATTCTTTATTTGGTTGCAAAGGAATACCTGATGAATAAATTCCTTTTTCAGTAATAGGTCTCATTACCATTCCCATTCCTGTAATAATCGCACCATCACAAATTTCCATATGACCGTTAATTACACTTGCTCCACCAATTTGGCAAAACTTTCCAACAGTTAAACTTCCTGCCATAATCACTCCACCAGCAACGGCTGTACCATAGCCGATAGTAACATTGTGAGCAATCTGACATAAATTATCAATTATTACATTATCTTCAATAATAGTTGAATCCAAAGCTCCTCTATCGATACATGTACAAGCTCCAATTTCAACATTATTGCCAATAATAACATTCCCGAGTTGTGGTATTTTTATCCATTTACCATTATCATTAGCATAACCAAATCCATCACCACCAATTACAGCAGATGATTGGATCAAGCAATCAGCTCCAATTTCCACTTCATGATATACTGTAACATTTGCCCATAATTTTGTTCGATTACCTATTGTAGTATTTTTTCCTATAAAGCACCCTGCACCAATAACAACGCCATCACCTAATTTCACCCCACTTTCAATAACAGCATTAGGACCAATATAGACATTTTTTCCAAGTATTACATCACTAGCTATACTAGCTGATACAGAAATATTGTCTGCTGGCAAAGGTGTAGTATCCATATATTGTGCTAATAATGCATAGGCTAAATAAGGATTTCTTACAACAACTAAATTTTGGGTATCTAAACAATATTCGACATCAGATTCTGAAACGATTATTGCTCCTGCTTGTGTTTTAGCTAATTGAGATCGATATTTTGCACTAGATACAAAAGTAATCTGATTTACAGTTGCTCTATCTAAAGGAGCGATTCCCATAATCATCAATTCAGGGTCTCCTCTCAAAGACCCATTGACCTGTGATACTAATTCACCTAAACGGAACAGATTCATTTTATTTTCCCTGAGCTTTAGCTGGCGTATGTTTCTTTATCTCTGCTAAAATTTCTTCTGTAATATCTACGCTCTCGTTCTTAGCATATAGAGCTGCTGAAGGTAATAAAACCAAAGTATAGCCTTTAGAATCAGCAATAGATTTAATAGTATTATTTATATCATCAACAGCTTTTTGCTGATCCTCTCTAGAAATCATTGCATTAGCCTTTTCTTGCTCTTCAGCTAATTTTGTTTGTAAATCAGAAACCTTTATCTGAAATGCTTCAGCCTTTTTAGAAAATTCAGCTTCCCTTTTTTGCAAGGCTTCAACTTTATCTTGAAAAGCTTTACTTTCATCATTTATTACTTTTTGACGGGCTTGTATATCTTTCGAACGTAATCTTGGAGCATCTTTCTCCAAAGCATCAACTTTCTTTTTTAATGATTTTTCAACTGAAGTCTGCTCTTCTCTAAGTTTACTAGCATCTGCATCAATTTTATCTCTTTCCGCAATTAATGATTCTTCTTCTTTAGTTAACTCATTTTCTTCTGGTTGAAACTTTTCTTTGGTTTCTTGCATAAAACTATCTACTTTAGCATTTAATTCAACCATTAATGGATGATTCTGCAATAAATAATTTGGATCAGCGAAACCAATTTTTTCATCTGCATGAGCTACATTAATAGATAAAGCCATAACTGTTGTTATAGTTGCTGTTTTAAATAAATTTTTCATTAAAAATCCTTTAAATATAGTAAAAGTGCAGACCTCTAAATAATTGAAATCTGCGCAAAGTTAAACATAGTTAAATTAGAAAGAACCGCCGATACTAAATTGAAACTGCTCAATCTCGTCACCTTTATATTTCTTAATTGGCTTAGCATATGAAAATAATAATGGTCCGATAGGTGAATTCCACTGAAATGCAATACCAATCGATGCTCTAATACGCTTATAATCTTTAAAATCCTCTATATTGGAAAAATTATATTGCTGATTCCCCAAAATTGGATTCTTTTTCCATTTAGTATTCCAAACACTAGCGGCATCAATAAAAATTGAAGTTCTTACATTACTTTGATACTTCTCATCTACAAACGGAGTTGGTGTTATTAATTCTAAACTAGCTGTAGCCATAGCATTACCACCAATAACATCTTCACTTAATCGATTAAATATCGGATCACCATTACCATTCTCACCTAAATAAATAGCTTTTGGTCCAATAGCTCCATATCCAAATCCACGTAAAGATCCTATACCTCCAGCAGTATAATTTTGATAAAACGGTAGGCGTTTTCCACCAATTCCATTAGCATAAGCAACGTCTGCACTAGTCTGAATTATCCAACTATGATCTCTATTGAGTGGATAATAATTTTTAAATCCAGCACTTAACTTATAATATTTGTTGTCTGATCCTGGTATTGTGATTTTTCCACCAATATTAGCAATAGTTCCTTCTGTAGGTAAATACCCTCTATCTAAACTGTTATAATTCCAACCAAATGAGAAATCAAAGTCATCAGCTTTAATTCTCTTATATGCCTCACTACTTGGAGGGATATCAATACCAAGTGATCTTACATATAAATCTCTACTGAACTCACGTTGTGCATTTTTTATCTTATCGTGTGTATAACCCAATCCTAGATAATATGAATTATTTTCATCAACTGGGAATCCTAATGTTCCACTTACACCATAAGTTTGGCGCTTATAACTAGAAACATTGTCATTTCTTGAATTATCATAATCTTCATAGAAAATATTTCCACCTAGACTAACTCCATCTTTTGTAAAATAAGGTTCTGTATAGCCTAAGCTAAGTGTAGTACCATAATCGTTGCGTGATCCATTCAAACTAATGGTTGATCCCATACCTAAGAAATTATCTTGTTTAATTCCAGCTTGATAGCTTAATCCACTTTCTGTACCATAGCCAATACCAAAATTAATACTTCCTGTATTTCGTTCCTTAACTTTATACACTAAATCAACTTGATCGTCAGATTGGTTGACTTTAGGGTAACTTACTTCAACACTTTCATAAAACCCTGTTCGATCTAAGCGTAATTTACTGAGTTCAGCCAAACTAGTGGATAACCAAGCACCTTCTTGCTGTCTCATTTCTCTACGTAAAGTCGAATCTGCTGTCACTGTATTACCTTCAAAGCGAATTCTTCTCACATAAATTCGTTTACCTGCTTCAACAACATAATTAATACGAACAGTTTTATTCTCATCATCAAATATTGGATAAGTATCCACTTTAGCAGAAGCAAAACCACTATCACCTAAAACAGTTTTAATATTCTCCTCAATTTTAGCTAGATCATCACGACGAAATTGTTGACCTGGTTCAAAATCCACTAACAGCTCATTGAGTTCATTATCCATTTTGGCTGTATCACCAATAATTCTAATTTCACTCACTCTATACTGCTGTCCTTCATTAATTTTGTACGTTAAGAAAACTTCTTTTTTATCATCACTAAATGAAGCATCTGAATTTTCAATACTAAATTTTGCATAACCTCTATTCATATAAAAGTTACGTAAATTTTCCATATCTTGATTATAAACAGGTTGCTCAAACTTACCACTAGAAAATATATTCCACCATTTCACATCTGGCTGAATATCTAATTGATCTAATAATTCATCTGAATCAAAATCATTATTACCTTCAAAAGTTACCGTTTTAACATAAGAAACATCACCTTCTTTGATATCAAGTTTGATATCAACACTTCCTGATTCAGCCTTAATTATTTCAGAATCAATTTGTGCATTATATCTTCCAATTGAATGATAATGATCAGTTAGTGCCTCTTTGAAACTCTCCAATTTTTCTGAGTCAAACACTTCCCCTCTGCTAATTAAATTAGCTTTTAAATTTTCTTCTAGTGGTTCTCTAGGAATAGCAGAATTTCCATTAATAGAAACGTTATTAATCACAGGAAATTCTACAACCTTAATTACTAAAGTATTACCCTCACGGTTAGCACTCACATCTTGAAAACGCTTCTGCAAAAAAAGCTGTCTAACAACGTTAGCTATATCGTCATCTGTTGCTCTCTGTCCAATCTTTATAGGTAAAGAAGAAATAATTGAAGTGCCTATGTCAGGCTGAATTCCATCAACACGAATATCTTGAACAACAAATGGTGAAGCTACAGCCATACCATTAGCCATAATCAACGTTGAAAGTAATAGTTTTTTCATTGAACAAACCCTAGTCATATAAATTATATAGTATCTAACCACCTACATATGGTTAGAAGTGAATTAAGTCATTAAACAAAGCAAATCCCATTAGACTGATAACTAACATAAATCCTATTTGTTGAAATATGGATTGGAATTTCTCTGGCAAAGGTTTACCTCTAATTAGCTCGCCTGAAAGTATCAATAGCTGACCTCCATCTAAGGGTAAAATAGGAAATAAATTCATGATCCCCAAATTAACACTAATCAAAGCCATAAACCCTAAATAGTAAATAATACCAATTTCTGCAGTTGTTCCGGCACCTTTTGCCATAGAAATAGGTCCACCTATATTCTGAATAGAAAGATCGCCCGTTATTAAATTAATAATAAACTGAAAAATTGTCTCAACTAATGAAGTTACTTTAGCAAAACTTTTTCCAAGTGCTGTAAGAATATCATACTTTAAATAAGTTCGATACTGATCTTCTAGTGGTTTGACTCTTGGTGCAATACCTATTAAATACCGATTATCCGATTTAGACATTTCTGGTGTAACCAAAAATTTATACTGCTGATTATTTCTTTCAATAATAAATTCAAGTTCATTACCTTGTTGAGTCTCACTCAATAAATAATGCCAATCAAATATTTTTTGATTCACACTAATAATTTTGTCGCCCGATTTTAAGCCAGATTTATCTGATGCAGAATTTTCGACTACCTTTTCAATGATAGGTTCAACACTAGCACCTTTAGGTCTAATACCTAGTGACGTCAACGGATTTTCTTTATTACTATCCACATTCCAGTGGCTCAAATTTAAAATAAACGTTTGATCTTCTTGCTGACTGAAAAGATTTAAATCTCTACCTTTCACTTCAACTTTTGATGAGCCTATTTGTCCAATCAATATCAAAGCAACATCTTCCCAATTTTGAGTATCCTTTCCATTTATATTGGTTATTTCAAAATTAGGTTTAAGTCCTGCTTCAGCAGAAATACTTTGTTCAACGACATTATCAATTACGGGCTTAACCGTTGGCATTCC